>JBCDCK010000013.1:0-1577 GCA_039181895.1 Pseudomonadota bacterium | reverse complement strand
GCGCAAGCCGTCGGTGAGAGTTCAAAATATACGCTCTCCACAGGCGGTACCGGGACCGCGACCATTGTCGCAATGGAAGAATAGACCAGATTGCAACTGGAAAAGGACCCGGGGCCACCTGCCCCGGGTTTTTTATTGACGCAGAGCGGGTTTTATCTTATTGTTTATCAATAAGAAGGATCAGACTCATGCATGCAGAAATCGTCCGCCTCGGCCTTCACCAGGTCGATATCAAAATCGTCCATGGTGAGGATATGCATGTGCTGCAATGGCGGCGAAACCTGCTCTGGGATGAAGTCTTGCTGAACGGCAAACGCCAGGCGCACTCATCCGGCTTCATGGGACGGGAGAAAGTCTATGGCCTGGTCTTTGGCGCCGATGAGACGGGACAAAACGGCACTCAGGTCATGCTATTGCTGGATCCCTCGACCGAGCACGGCAATTGGAGCACGTCGCAACGTCTGAGCGGCGTACGTCTGGAATCAAAGGATGGTCCGATTGTCGCTTATGGAACGCTCGACCCGCAAGCCTTGCAGAAGCCGGCGACATTTGCCGACTGGATGAAGAAGACGATGGGCATGGAATGGGGCAATTAGGCCCCGGGCGTCCGCTCAACCTGACCTCTTGAAATAGCAAAAGCGCCGAGTGAGCCACTCGGCGCTTCTGATTTACGGTCGCAGGGAAACGTGATTAGCGACCGCTAACCAATGGGCCCTTGAGCACAAACGTATCATTGCGGACCGACACCAACACATCCAGGGCCGCGGATTCAGCCCCCTTCAGATTGTTGAAGCGGACGCGCGGCATGGTGCTTCGGGCCAGCATTTCGCCAGACGCGGAATCGACCAGGCCCCAGGCAATGACTTGCCGGTCACGATCTGTCAGTGACGCTTTCAAAGGCTGTGATCCTTTCGCCGAGACCGGAATGGCCTGGAAAAAATCACCTTCAGCGGCGGCAAAGACCTGCACGACATAATATTGGCCAGCTTCTTCCACGACGCCGATCCCGACATCGGTGAAGGTGCTGCGCAGCATATTATCGGCGCTCAATTGGTCGAGTTTGATCTTGTCATGCACGGCTGCGGCATTGTCTGCTGCCAGGCTGACCGTGACATTTGACCCTGACGCACCGACCAGCATGGTCCGGTCAAAGGCGCGGATACGATGCAGGTGATCACGGCCCTCATGATCGACATGATCGGCATAGATGCGCACTGACATATCCAGGGCATGCGCCTTGGCCGCCATATCCAGCGATGTCCGTCGATTGAGCGGTGCCAGACCCTGGGCGGCGCGATCAGCGTTCAGTGCAATGAACAATTCGCTGGCAATCGTGCTGTCAAAGTTTTCTGCGGTCTCGATACAGTCCGAGGCCTCAGCAACATAGGATGCGAGGTCCATTGAGTAGCCGTTTTCAAGACTACAGGATCCTGTCGCAGCTGCGGCAGTGCCCGAAAGTGCTGCTCCTCCAGCGGCCGCGAAAGCCAGCAGCAGGGAGGATTTAATCTTGTCATATTTATGTAACATAACTGTCATTTACGGTATATGACAGTTCTGTGTCAATCTAAATCGTCAGG
>JBCDCK010000012.1:0-1729 GCA_039181895.1 Pseudomonadota bacterium | reverse complement strand
CTTCCGTGTCGGCGACCGCGAAGTCAAAAAAGGTGAGATCATCACCGTCGATGGCGCGGAAGGCGAAGTCCTGTTCGGCGAAGTCGACATGCAGCAACCTGACCTATCCGGTGATTTCGGGATCCTGATGAATTGGGCCGACAAGGTCCGCAAACTGGCCGTTCGGACCAATGCCGAGACGCCCGCGGATGTTCAGGTGGCCAAGGATGTTGGCGCTGAAGGCATCGGCCTGCGTCGGACCGAACATATGTTCTTTGACGCCGACCGTATCCCGGTCGTGCGCAGCATGATCCTGGCCGGGACGAAACCGGGGCGCGAGGCGGCGCTGGAAAAATTGCTGCCCATGCAACGCTCCGACTTCGAGGAAATCTTTCGCATCATGGGCGATGCGCCGTGCACGATCCGGCTGCTCGACCCGCCTTTGCATGAATTCATGCCAAATACCGAGGCCGAGATGGAAGAGGTTGCCGCTGCTTCCGGAATGGAGGTCAAAGCCCTGAAAGCCCAGGCTGAGGCGCTGCACGAGAGCAATCCAATGCTCGGCCATCGCGGTTGCCGGCTGGGCATCACCTATCCGGAAATCTATGCGATGCAAGCGCGCGCCATATTTGAAGCCGCGATTGCTGTGGCCAAGGAAACTGGCACGAATCCGGTTCCGGAAGTGATGATCCCGCTGGTCGGCACGCGCAAGGAATTGGATATTCTGAAAGCGGTGGTCGATGACGCGGCCAAGGCCGTGTTCGAAGAATCCGGTACCACGCTCAGCTATCTGGTTGGCACGATGATCGAATTGCCGCGCGCCGCCTTGCGGGCGGGCCAGATTGCCGAAACCGCGGAATTCTTCTCCTTTGGCACCAATGATCTGACCCAGACAACGCTGGGCATATCACGCGATGATGCGGGCCGGTTCCTGACCGCGTATGAAGAGCAGGGCATCTATGACAAGGATCCATTCGTGACCATTGATCAGGATGGGGTTGGGGAGCTGGTCAAGACCGCTGCCCGCCGCGGACGAGAGACCCGATCCGGCATCAAGCTTGGCATTTGCGGGGAACATGGCGGCGATCCGGCCTCGGTGATTTTTTGTCACAGTATCGGACTGGATTACGTCTCATGCTCTCCGTATCGCGTGCCGATTGCGCGCCTCGCAGCAGCCCATGCGGTGCTTCAGGACGCTTAAAACTCGCCTTCTGCGCGAATTTGTTCCGATTCCGTAACAAATTGTGATTATGAGAGCTGTGTCGTTTGCGCAACAGGCAATCATAGTTAATAAAGCGTGAACTTTATTCAAATTTACTTCGAATCTGCAATGAAAACGGCGATCTAGACGGAATCTGTCGCCATTTTCGTTTAATTCAGTCTGAGTTCAGCCAAAATGACGGACAAGAAATGTGTGGAAAACGCGGTGATCTAGAATTGATTTTCTAGGCCATACGCAAATATGCACGGGTCGAAAGAACATAATCCAAAAAATCGGCTGGGACGCCGTTCTGATAGGAAAAGGTTTGAAACTTGCAGGGCCGGGACGGTCCTCAAGTGTGGTGGGAAAAAAGACTGATATGACGGATTTTTCCAAAAACCCGATGACGGGCACGACCGTGACCGCGCAATTCCGGCGCTGGCTGCGTGTGCAAACGTCTGCCAGACATCGCCGCACCTTTGTGCAAGGCGTGTTCGGCGCTGCCTGTTTCGCGACTCTGGTCGCCGCCATGCCGGTGATTGCCGGCGT
>JBCDCK010000011.1:0-2277 GCA_039181895.1 Pseudomonadota bacterium | reverse complement strand
GCCGTGTCGGCGCGTCTCATCCAATGGGGTGGTCAGGACGTCATCGTCTCTCACGCCCGTGATTTGACGGGCCATCTTGCCATCGAAGAACAACTGGCACGGCAGCGGGAGCAGGTCTTCCAGAGTGAGAAGATGTCGGCCTTGGGCAGTCTGCTCGCGGGTGTCGCCCATGAGTTGAACAATCCGCTCTCCGTCGTGGTCGGCCATGCATTGATGCTATCCGATGA
The DNA here is from genome assembly GCA_039181895.1 of Pseudomonadota bacterium. Lineage (GTDB taxonomy): Bacteria > Pseudomonadota > Alphaproteobacteria > Sphingomonadales > Sphingomonadaceae > Parasphingorhabdus. The sequence goes on along the minus strand of JBCDCK010000011.1, from coordinate 2,050 downwards.
AACCAAGGACCCCGAGGTGCTTCGCAAAGTCAAAAAGATCGGCGACGCAGCGGAGAGATGTTCAAAAATTGTCCGGACTTTCCTGACAATGGCGCGTCAGGAACCAGTGCGGATGGAGCCGGTCGACCTCAAGGATCTGATAGAAACAGCAGTGGATGTGGCGCGTTACGGAAGCCAGGATCAGACGGTGAGAATCGAGATGGAGCTTGACGAAACTCTGCCGCAAGTCCGTGCCGATCAGGATCAGATCACGCAGGCGATTGTCAACTTGATCATCAACTCCGAACAGGCCATCGAAGATACTGGGATCGGAGACTATGTGCGCGTATCTGCTTATCCAGACAAGCGACAGGACAGGCTGCAGATCGTTGTTGAGGATAATGGGCCCGGTATTCCTTCGGATATTCGCGGCCGCGTGTTCGAGCCTTTTTTTACCACGAAAGGCGTCGGCATTGGAACGGGGATAGGGCTGGCGGTTTGTCACCGGGTCATTGAAGCCCACAAAGGCAAGATCGAGATTGATGATGTGGACCCGAGCGGCACGCGCTTCACGATTAGCCTGCCTGTCGGTACGCTGGCGCAAGCCAACGAACAGATTGTGACCCCTATGACCAACTCCTCGAAATCGATCCGCGTCCTTGTCATCGACGATGAAGTCGATGTGGCCGACCTGAATGTCGAAGTGCTTCAAAGGGGTGGCTATGAGGCAGGCGCAGTGCATCACGCCGAAGACGCACTCAATATGCTCCGCAACCAACACTACGATGTTGTGCTGAGCGACCTGAATATGCCAGGGCTCGACGGGCGGGGCATTTTTGAGGCGATATCAACGCACTTCCCGGAATTGATTTCCCGGACGGGGTTTGTCACCGGGGATTCCATGGGCCGATCATCGCAGGCATTTCTGAAGGAAAGCCGCCGCCCCTATATCGAAAAACCGGTCTCGCCCCAGGAGCTGCGCGACTTCGTGGCACGGCTCAGCATGGAAGGAAGCTCTGAATGACCGATACCGCACAGCATAAGATATTGGTCTGCGACGATGAAACCGACCTGAGAGAGATGCTACAGGAGTATCTTGAGAAAAGAGGATACGCTGTGCGGCTTGCGGGCAATGCCGGTCAGCTGCGCGATCAGATCGAAGATGGCGTCCCCGATCTCATCATTCTCGACATCAACATGCCGGGCGAGGATGGCCTGTCCGCGCTCCGCCGTCTGAGATCAGAGAGCGAGATTCCGGTGGTCATGCTGACCGCTGCCGGTGAAACCATCGACAAGATCGTCGGGCTGGAAATGGGCGCGGACGACTATCTGGGCAAGCCCGTCGATCTGCGTGAACTGGAAGCCCGCATCAAGGCCGTTCTTCGCCGGGGGAGCGCTCTGCCAGATCAGGCAGGAAACAAAGCAGCCGGACAGTTTGTGCAATTCGGCGCCTACCGGCTTGACTTGGAGGCGGCCAAACTAACCGATGCCGCCGACGATGAGGTACCGTTGACAGCCATGGAGTTCAGGCTGCTGAAGCTCTTTGCGGAAAACCGGTCCCGGGTCCTGAACCGCGACCAGATCCTTGAGCAAGCTCACGACCGGTCATGGGACCCATATGATCGGAGCATCGACATTCGGATATCCCGCTTGCGGCGCAAGATCGAAGTCAATCCTCAGAAGCCGACAATCATTCGAACGGTGCGCGGGATAGGCTATGTTTTTGACCCAGAGAGCTGACGGCGGCGGGCCTTAAAGCGGCATCCGAAGAATCTGCAACGCAGGTTTTTTCGGCGACAGGACAAGAGCAACGGTTGCACTTGCCTTGAAATCAGAAATCTGCTTCAGATTTCTTGGATTTCGCTCTAAGGCCCCGGCACAGCATCCAACCAACCGGCAGGATTGCGGTCACGCCGCAAGCGGCGATCATCGCCACACCACTGTCCATTTGCGACATTCCGGCCCCCAGGGCGGCGAAGGCGAAGCTGGCAGGCAGAACGCCAATCGCCGTCGCAGCCGCAAAATACCCTGGCCGGATGGTGGTCAGCCCCGCAACGTAGCTGACCGCATC
>JBCDCK010000010.1:0-33638 GCA_039181895.1 Pseudomonadota bacterium | reverse complement strand
TATTTGCGGACCACCTGGGCCCAGCCACCCGGAGCGATACCCAGATCGACCACTGCGCGGGACTTGCGGACAAATTTGAATCGCTCATCAAGCTCGATCAGCTTGTAGGCCGCGCGCGACCTGTACCCCTCGGCCTTCGCCTGTTTGACATAGGGATCGTTCAACTGCCGCTCGAGCCAGCGGGTCGATCCGATCTTGCGCCCCTTCGCCGTCTTGACGCGCTGCCTCTGACCGGATCTTCCTCTGCTCATGCCAGTGCTACCTTGCCGGACGACGTTCGTTCGAGGACATCAGTGAGCGCAGGATCCCTTCGCGGATGCCACGATCAGCCACACCGACCCGTGTGGCCGGCCAGATGTCGAGTATCGATTCAAGTATGGCACAACCGCCCACCACCAGATCAGCTCTCTCGCTGCCGATACAAGGGATTTCCGCCCTTTCCTGCGGTGACTTGTGGGCGAGCATCGTGCTGATGTCGCGCATGGAATCGGCGGGTACAATCAAGCCGTCAATGACGCGCCGGTCATATTGCGGCAGCTTGAGATGCAAGCTCGCCAGCGTGGTCACGGTACCACTGGTTCCCAACAGCCGAAAATCCGAATCCGGATCCATCGGCAAACGCGCCGCAAATTCCGTGAAACTCTCCATGACTCGGGCACGCATATTGGCAAATGCCACTTCCCGGCTCGCCGGACTTTGATGGTCAATTCGCTCACTTTCGGTCAGTGAGACCACCCCCCATGGCGCACTCAGCCAGTCGATAATCTCAGGCGCGGGTCCGGTTGTGTCGACAAGCACCAGTTCAGTGGATCCTCCGCCAATATCGAAAATCAGGGCAGGTCCATTGCCCGGTTCCAGCAGTATCTGACACCCCAGCACCGCGAGCCGCGCCTCTTCTTCAGCCGTGATGATATCCAGAACAATGCCGGTTTCCTGCCGGACACGCTCGATAAATTTTTCGCCATTGCTGGCGCGCCGACATGCTTCAGTTGCCACTGATCGCGCAAGCGTAACGTTGCGCCGCCGCAACTTGTCCGCGCAAATCGACAAGGCAGCCACGGCCCTGTCCATCGCCCTGTTGCTGATCCTTCCAGTCTCGACCAGTCCCTCACCCAGCCGGACAACCCGTGAAAAGGCGTCTGTCACGATGAACCCGTCCGCCGATGGCTTGGCAACCAGAAGCCGACAGTTATTGGTACCCAGATCAATCGCCGCATAGGATCTGAGCTTCGGCCAGCGACCTGTATTTCTTCGTGAGAAAGCCGGATTCCGACTCCCGTTTCTTTCTGTCGCCGCATGTTTCGGGCGGGCCATCCCTTCCGGATTTCCGCCTTTTTCGCTTTGCGGCGATGGGGATGCTTCATCCGCCATGACCGTTACTCTTATGTTCTCCGGATCGGGTAATACCGCCGGTACTTGTCCATAGAGATAACTCTGGCCCGGGTTTTGTGCAAGGGATTAGAAAAGCTCCCCCTCACAGCAACGGCAGCGCCTCGCTCCGACCCCATCAAAGCGGGCCGGGAGCCAGACCTTTTCCGGAAGCCGGACCAGGTCCGGTCAATTTCGCTTGACGGATTTTTGACCGGGCATTAGACGGCCCCGCAACGCTCCCCTGTCGTCTAATGGTAAGACTACGGACTCTGACTCCGTCAATTGAGGTTCGAATCCTCACGGGGGATCCAGCTTTTCATTTTTCTGCCGACAGGTTCGGTGTTCCAGCACCGCCAGCGGGGAATTTCCGATCGGCTGGCGGAAATTTGGCACCGTTGTGATGTCAATCAACCCTCCCCGGATTCAATGACGAAGTGGGTTGGAATATCTGCCTGAACGGATTCCGCCGGGTTGCCGGCCGGGAACAGATCCAGACGGGTCACCAGATTCGCCGCTCGCTTGAGGCCCATGACTGCATCACAGGGAGTGCTATCGGAGAACGGTATAAATAACTGGATGCGGCCGACCTGTTTGTACTAATGATAGCCACTGCCTGCTTCGCGCCACACATTTGAAGCAGATTCGCGCTTCCGCTCCGAGCGAATAAAATGGAAAAGATGTTGATCGCTATTGTCATATCGGCCGTCGTTGTCACAGCTTGCCTTTATCTGCATTTCACCGTTTTGCGTCACGCATCGGGAATTCTTTCCGCCATGGAATCCAGTGTCCGTCGGCCCATGATCATGGTGATGGCAATGATTTTTTTGACGCATCTCGCCGAAATCGTGCTGTTCGCCATCGCCTTGTGGATCATGACCGAAACAGGACTGGGAAATCTCGTGGGCGCGCACACGTCATCAGCGGCGGACTTTTTCTATTATTCAATCGGCACCTATACCACGCTTGGCATTGGTGACATCATGCCTGTGGGACCGGTGCGCATATTGACCGGCATCGAGGCGCTGACCGGTCTGCTGCTCATCGCCTGGAGCGCGTCGTTCACCTATCTCGCGATGGAACGGCTCTGGCATCCCAAGTGGAACGGGCGCGAATAATGGATGGCATTTCCCCTGACTTCGAGGGCATGTCAGGCCGCGTGTGGCAACAGCTGTAATATCAGTCGACCTTTTACCGATTTTGCGTCATTGTCGGACAAAACATTTCGGAGAGAACTTATGGACAGCTACGAACAGAACTACATTAATGGCCAATGGGTCGATTCCGACGGCGGCACGCCGCATCGGGTTATCAATCCGGCGACGGAAGAACCGGGCACGCAGATCGTGCTGGGATCAAAAGCCGATGTCGATAATGCTGTCGCAGCGGCAAAGGAAGCTTTCAAATCCTATAGCCAGACCAGCCGTGAAGAACGGCTTGCACTGATGGGCCGGGTGGTCGAGGAATATCAAAAGCGCATGCCCGATATCGCCAATTCGCTGGCGGTGGAAATGGGCGCCCCGGTCAGCCTGGGCAACATGATGCAGGCACCGGCGGGACTGGGCGGTTTCGCCGGAACGATGGAGGCTCTGAAGGACTTTCAGTTTTCGGAGAAACAGGGGCCGAACACGATTGTCTACGAACCCATTGGCGTGGTCGGGATGATCACCCCCTGGAACTGGCCCCTCAACCAGATTGCACTGAAAGTCGCTCCGGCCCTGGCAGCGGGCAACACCATGGTCTTGAAGCCTTCCGAAGAATGTCCGGGCAGCGCCGCGATTCTCGCCGAAGTGATGGATGCCGCCGGTGTTCCAGCCGGGGTGTTCAATCTGGTGCAAGGGGATGGCCCGACCGTGGGCGCGGCGATTTCCGCCCATCCGGATGTCGACATGGTCAGTTTCACCGGTTCGACGCGTGCCGGGAAACTGGTGGCCAAGGCGGCGGCCGACACGGTCAAGCGGGTGCACCAGGAACTGGGCGGAAAATCGCCCAATGTTGTGCTGCCGGGAGCAGATCTGGAGGAAGTTCTCCCCCCGTCCATTGGCGGGGTCATGCTCAATTCCGGACAAAGCTGTATCGCGCCAACCCGCGTGCTGGTGCACAATGACCAGACTGCCGATGCGGTCAATGTGGTGAAGAATATCGTCGAAGCACAGGAAGTGGGAGATCCGCTCGAGGAGGGGCAGCATATCGGCCCGGTGGTCAACAAGGCGCAACATGACAAGATCCAGGACCTTATCCAGTCAGCGATTGACGAGGGAGCCACGCTGGAAACCGGCGGTACCGACCTGCCTCAGGGCGTCAATCGCGGCTATTATATCAAGCCCACACTGTTCAGCGGAGTCACCCCGGACATGCGGATCGCGAAGGAAGAAACCTTTGGTCCGGTAGTCACGCTCATGAGTTATGATGATCTGGATCAAGCGATCGATATCGCCAATGATACGGAATATGGCTTGTCTGCTGTTATTTCCGGTGACCCGGAGGCGGCGGCGGACGTGGCGCCCAAGCTTCAGGCCGGCATGGTGATCATCAACAACTGGGGACCGGCGCCCGGCGCGCCATTTGGCGGTTACAAGCAATCGGGCAATGGGCGTGAAGGCGGTGTTTACGGGCTGAAGGACTTTATGGAGATCAAGTCTATTTCGGGCCTGCCGGGCTGATCCCGATCGCCGGGTCCGGATCACACCGGATCAACTGAAGCTGCCATACCAGAAGCGGTGCGTTTCACCGGCCACAATTCGTTCCACGGGAAGTGCGAGCGCGCGGCGCCGCGCGTTTTTCTGTGCGATTGCATCCCGGACCATGACAGGCATGTCGAGAATTTCGCCATGCTCCAGACAGAATGACCACTGGTCCAGAAATCCGTCCATGGCCTCTTCGGTCAGAACATCGGCAAAATCCATGCCCAGTGCAGGCGTCAGTCCGGCATGGTCATACCAGGCCTGATTGACCTCGATCAGCTGACCACCCTTATCCGCCACCCACGTCATCTGCGGCAGGCTGTCAATGCGCTGCCGGAGATGATCCGTCATTTCGGCAGTTCGCCGCTGCTGGTTTTCCGCTTCAGTGATGTCGACGCTCAGCGCGGCAATCCCGACGGAGCCATCCGGCATCGGCAACGGGACCTTTGTGGACTGAAAATGACGCGTATCCGCGCCGGGCAAGGTCCAGCTTTCCTTGAATGTCATCGGACTGCGAACAGCAAGCACTTGCTTGTCATGGGCTGCAATGGCTGCCCCTTCGGCCGTTTCCGCCGTGAGTTCATCCGCAATTTTGCCGGTCACTTCTTCGGCCCGACGTCCAATGACTGCCAGTCCTGCAGCATTGGTGTAAATGAATCGCCCTTCCGCATCCTTGGCATAGACAACCAGATCCGCGGAGCTCTGCAAGGCTTTCAGCACCGCCTCGGATTGCGATTTTATGCTGATATGCGCAATCAGATCCTGAACATCGGTTGCCGAGCCGATCCAGCGGACAGCATTTCCATGCGCGTCGCAAACAGGTTCGCTGCGAACCAGATGCCAGCGATATTTGCCGTCAAATCGCCTTATCCGGCATTTGGCATCCATGCCTTCGCCGCTCGAAAGGGAATTGCGCCAGATTTGTCGGGCCATTTCCTGCTCGTCTGCATGGATCGCATCAAGCCAGCCTTGCCCGAGCAGCGCATCCTGCAACATGCCGGTATAACGCTGCACCTGGATATTGTTGTAGATATTGGCCCCGTTGGCATCACATACAAAAACCATCGACGGTATAGACTCTGCCAGCGTGCGAAACTCGACCCCCCCATACCAGGGATGTGCAGGTTCCTTTTTGCTGGAACTGTTTGTGCCGCTGTCCACTCTGATCTCTCACCCAAAAATGCTTGACCAGCTGCCCGTATGATTCCGTCGCGCGAATCCGCTGATTTTCCAAAGCGCGCGGACAATGGCTGCAATTCGCGGGGGCCGCAAGCCTCCCCGGCAGAAAAGTCACACAGGATGGCGAAAACTTGCCCCATTTCGGTGACTTTCCTTTTTTCCCGGTGCAGGGAAAGTCATCGCAAAAGCAGATATGCAAGAACCGTCAGGACGATCCACAAAAACAGCGAAAATCCGACAATCACGAGCACACGAATAATGAGAGGATATTTTGGCGAGGATTTTTTGAGCTGTTTTTGAGATTTGCCTCTGCCCTGCCTGGTCTCGGAAGCTTTGACAGGCGGATCGACCTTCACAAACCAGCCGATATCGTGATGACGAAAACGAGCAGCACATGCAGGACCGCCAGCATTATCATGATCCAGTTCCGACGCCAGATTTCGATCGGCTGCCAATACGATTTCCGCAAGCTGTTCGCCATGTGCACCCCCTGAATCGACCGCCAAGTCACCTTCCAAGGTGGCACAAAAGAATGGTGCAAACTTGCACAGCAACTGCATTTGTTCGCGAACTTGGTTGAGTTTCCCGGCGAGATCCGGGACGACAATACCAGCCTACGGGCAGGCAGACTCCGGGGTCAGTCCAGCTCTTCCGCTCTCAGCGCCTTGCGATCCAGCTTCCCGATCATGGTCTTTGGCAAACTGTCCCGCACCACTACATCAGTGACGCGCTCGTGTTTGCCAAGCTGCGGATTGAGCCAATCCTTCAGCGCGCTTCCGGTCACCTGACCGGCTTCTTCCAGCGCCACAAAGGCTTTCGGGCTCTCCCCGCGATAGTCATCCGGCACGCCGATAACCAGCGCTTCCTTGACGGCATCGTGGCGATACAGCACCTCTTCCACCTGGCTCGGGAAAACCTTGAAGCCGCCAACAGCGATCATGTCCTTCAGCCGGTCGACAATGCGGATATAGCCGTCTTCATCAATCTCGGCGACGTCGCCGGTCCGCAAAAAGCCATCGACATAGACCTGGTCATCCTGTTCGGGCCGATTCCAGTAACCCTGCATGACCTGCGGGCCGGAAAAAATCAGCTCGCCGGGTTCGCCTTCCGGAACTTCCTGTGTCGGGTCTTCCTTGTCGACCAGCTTGACCAGTGTGCCCGGCACCGGCTGCCCGATCGTTCCGGGCTTGTTGAGACCGGCATAGGGATTGGCGCTGACTACGCCGGAACTCTCGGTGAGCCCATAGCCCTCCACCAGTTTGGCACCAGTCTTGGCCTCGAATTTCTTCTTGAGCTCGAGCGGGAGCGGCGCGCCCCCGGAAACACAGACTTTCAGCGACGAGAAATTGGTCTTGTCGATATCTGGATGGTCGAGCAGTGCCTGATACATGGTCGGCACACCGGGCATGGCCGTAATCCGGTTGCGGGTGATCGCTTTCAGCGTCTGTTTCGCATCAAAACGCGGCAGCATGACAATTTCTCCACCGCGCTGCACTGTCCGGTTGAGAACCGCGCTGTTGGCGAAGACATGAAAGAAAGGCAAGACGCCCATCAGCCGGTCATCATCGTCAATATAGGGATCTATGCCGTTGATCTGTCGAGCATTGGCTGTGAGATTCTGATGACTGAGCATCGCGCCCTTCGGCGTGCCTGTCGTTCCGCCGGTATATTGCAACAGTGCGATGTCCTTTTCCGGGCGGATATTCGGGGCAACATGTTTGCCGTCATTATCGGTCAGTTCGGCGAAGGGAATGATCCGGTGATCATCTGGTTGGGGTGCGTTTTCCTTGCGACGAAAGAGGCTGTAAAACAGAGCCTTGCCTGCCGGCAATGCCCCCGCAACGCTACCCACCACCAACTTTTCCAGACTGGACTGCTGGAGCACTTCGTAAGCGGTCGGGAACAGGGCCGTAGCCGACATGGTGAAGAGAATCTTTGTCCCGCTGTCTTCCACCTGATGATTGAGTTCTTCCACCGTATAGAGCGGCGAGAAATTCACGACGGTAGCCCCGATCGCCATCGCCCCGTAATAGGCCGAGACATAATGGGGAACGTTGGGCAGAAAGAGGCCCACCCGGTCGCCTTTTTTGACACCCATATTCTGCAAGCCGCTGGCCACCCGCACAACGCCGGCAGCCACCTCCGCATAGCTGTATTTGCGCCCCATGAAGTCCAGCAGATTACTCTCGCCACGACGACCGGCCGAACGGAAAAACATGCCCGGCATCGACAGCGGGGAATAGAACTGGTCCCAGGCCGTCGGATGGTTGTAGCGGGATTTCCAGATGGGAGCGCTGGATTCAGACATGGAGGGGGCTTTCCGGTGGGATATGCAGATGAGGTGAATTCATTGACATGAGTGTAAGTGAATGCGGTGGCACTGACAATCCAAAAGACAGTTGCAGAGACGGCCTCATCCTGATTGACCGAACCGAACAACAAAACCTGTATTGCGCTGTTCTGTTATCATTCTTGGCCATATGGCCAAGATGGCAAAAACGGCTAAAGTTAAACGTTTCGGCATAGAAATTTAACCAATTCAGCATAGACAGGCCTCGAATTGGACGTTACCCGATTAGGGTGGAGGGGCGGTCCCGTTCTCCTTGCCCGAACAGATGCTGGTGTTGAGAAAGTAAATGACAAATATTATTTGCAAAATTCCAGAAAATCGCTGCACGTTTCACTATCGCATAACTGCCATGCGACCGTGGGTTTCCTGAACATGGAAACGGGGGCAAAAAAACAACTCATCTCAATTATAGTGCCTTGTTATAATGAGGAAGAGGTCATCTCGGAAACGCTGGCTCAACTGACAGCTTTGAGCGACTCTCAAGCAGCATATGATTTTGAATTGATCTTTGTCGATGATGGCTCAGCAGATACCACTCTCGCCATGTTGCGTGAGGCCGCGACCCGTGACACGCGCATCAAGATTCTCAGTTTTGCCCGGAATTTCGGTCACCAGATCGCGGTCACAGCTGGCATAGATGCTGCGGAGGGCGATGCCGTGGTCCTGATCGACGCGGATCTGCAGGACCCCCCTGCCACTGTAGTGGAAATGATTGCCAAATGGCGCGAAGGTTATGATGTTGTCTATGGTACCCGGACATCGCGGCCCGGCGAGAGCCGGTTCAAACTCTGGACCGCTGGCGGCTTCTATCGGATCCTCAACGGTCTGTCTGAAGTCCCCATTCCTCTGGACACCGGCGATTTTCGATTGATGGGCAGAAATGTTGTCGAAGTGCTGAAGGGCATGCCCGAGCGCCATCGCTTTGTCCGCGGCATGGTGTCCTGGGTGGGCTTCAATCAGCTCGCCCTGCCTTATGAACGGGCGGAGCGCTTTGCCGGTACATCCAAATATCCGTTGCGCAAGATGGTCGCCTTCGCGACCGATGGAATTCTGTCTTTTTCTGCCAAGCCTTTGCGCTTTGCTGTCGGAATGGGTCTCTTCGCTGCCGGGCTGGCTCTGCTCGGCATCATCTATGTTCTGGCGTTGCGGCTGTTCACCTCTGTCTGGGTTGAAGGCTGGACGGCAATCATGATCGCGCTTTTGTTCCTCGGCGGCGTTCAGCTGTTATCGCTGGGAGTGCTGGGCGAATATGTCGGACGCATCCACAGCGAGGTCAAGCAACGCCCGCTTTACATTGTGCAGGAAAAAATCGGGTTCTCCGGAACCGGTGCACATACTGACAGTATTCCAGAACCCCGACTGGTTGAGCATTGAGTCGCATCCTCGACAAACGAATGCTGCAACTCATCATCGGGATTGCAGTGGCGGCCATTTTTGTCGCGCTCATCGCCCGCCGGGTAGAAGGCGGTGATCTGCTTCTGGCGATCGGGCAGGCAAATTTCAGCCTTATATTGCTGGCCGTTTGCATCTTTCTGACCGGATATGCCTGCAGAATTGCCCGCTGGCGAAGCATGTTGCTGCAGGACAATCCTGCCCTGCGCTGGCGAGACTGTTCCGGCCCCTTCATGGCATCGATTGCTGCGAATAATGTTCTGCCTTTTCGGGCGGGTGACGCCCTTCGGGCATTCGCTTTCAGCAAAAGCCTCAAGGTGCCAAAGTCCGCACTCCTCGCGAGCTTGCTGGTTGAACGACTGCTCGATCTCCTCAGCCTTCTGCTCGCACTGGGCATATGTCTTTACCTGTTCGATCTGGATGAAACCGTTTCGGGAAATCTCGTCAATCTCGGTGCGTTCGGAATAATCGGGCTGGGCCTGGTCGTCATGCTGCTACTTCTGTTTCCGCGTATTTTTCAACCGCCGACACAGCTGGCTATTCGACTGGCCGCCAAGGTTGCACCCGGCCTAGCCGAGCGACTGCTGGATTTTACGGATCGGCTTTTTGCCACACTCCGCCAACTTGCACATGGCCCGCGTATGGCTGCCCTGATTGCCTGGTCAGCTCTTGTGTGGGGGCTGGAAGGCGCCGTCTTCTGGGTGATCGCCTTCGGCGTGCCCGGAATGATCGTACCTGTCGCCGGCTGGCTCGCCCTTCCGGTCAGCACCCTGGCCACGTTGCTGCCTTCGACCCCGGGCTATGTCGGAACATTTGACTTCTTTGCCATTGCCGCCGTGGAAGCGATGGGCAATCCGACCATCGCCGCGACGGCCTATGCGCTCATCGTTCACCTCGTCTTGTGGTTACCCCCCACACTGATCGGCGGTGCGTTTTTCCTGTTCTGGATAGCGAAACGCAAGAGAAATAGCCAAATTGAAAGTACGGAGTCGTCCTGACATGGCAGACAACCCTATGAACGTGACAATCATCGGTGGCGGGTTCGCGGGCCTTTCTGCCGGCTATGATCTGGCCCGGGCCGGTCACAAGGTCACGTTGCTCGAAGCCGACAATTTTGTCGGCGGTCTGGCCGGAGCATTTGAAGGAGAAGGCGAAAGACTGGACCGGTTCTACCATCACTGGTTTACCAGCGATCAGGAAGTCATGGGTCTGATCGATGATCTCGGCCTTTCCGATGAAGTCGTCATCAATCCAACCAATACCGGCGTCTACTATAACCAGTCGATATTCCGGCTTTCGACTCCACTGGATCTGCTCCGTTTTTCACCGCTGCCGTTTATAGACCGGATACGTCTGGGCCTGCTCACCTTGCGCGCCCGCGGCGTCAGCGACTGGATGAAGCTTGAAAAGAAGACCGCAGCCGACTGGCTCAGAGAGCTTGGCGGGAACAAGGTGTTCAAAATTGTCTGGGAACCGCTGCTCCAGGGAAAGTTCGGTCCCTATGCGGAAAAAGTATCGGCAGTGTGGTTCTGGAACAAGCTGAAGCTGCGCGGGGGATCTCGCGGCAAGGCCGGTGAGGAAATGCTCGCCTATTTCAAAGGGTCATTCGCACGCCTGGCGGAAGCCGCAGGAGAAGCGATCAAAACTCATGGCGGGGAGGTGCGTGTAAACGCCCCGGTTACCGGAATCACGCCACTGGACGGCAACCGGTGGGCCGTCGATACCCAAGACGGTCGGGTGGAAAGCGATCTGGTGATTGCAACACCTGCACTGCCGCTGATTGCCGACATGGTCCAAGACTGGGCCAAACCGGATTATGTCGAAAAGTTGCGGCGGATCGACTATCTTGGCAATGTATGCCTCGTTCTGGAACTCGATCGGTCACTCAGTTCCACTTACTGGCTCAACGTGAATGATCCCAGTTTTCCCTATGTCGGCGTGATCGAACATACCAATTTCGAAAGCCCCGAAACCTATGGCGGCAAGCACGTCATCTATCTCTCCAAATATCTGCCGCATACCGATGCGTTGTACGAGATGACGCCGGATGAGGTGATGCAGTTTTCAATCCCGCATCTGAAAAAGATGTTCCCGGCGTTCGAGGAAGACTGGATCCACCGCTATCATGTCTGGAAAGCACGCTGGTCTCAGCCGGTCGTTGAAAAAGACTATTCCCGGCTGATTCCGGACGAGGATGGGCCGCTTCCGGGTCTGCACATATGTTCGATGGCGCAAATCTATCCGGAAGACCGGGGCACGAACTACGCCATTCGCGAAGGACGCAGATTGGCCCGGAAGCTTATCGGAAAGACGGCGGCGTAGATGAGCAACGATCCGTCCATCATGTCAGCCGAAACCGCGGCAAGCTCCTGGAAGAGCCCCAGGATACTGCTCCACCATATCCTGTGCATTCTGGCCCTGATGTGGGTGCCGCTGGCAAATGGGCAACCGCATTTCTTTTACGACACGACCAACTATATCCGGGCCGCAGACCTGGCTTTGCATCTCTATTCCGGGAAACGCGTTTCGACCGTATGGACGGACCGTTACGAGAACCAGTTGCCCGGTGCGAACAAAGAGTTGTCAGACAACAAACCAAAAGACTCAAGACCCGAGAACCAGTCAGCGGCAGAGTCAGATCCGCCAACCCATAACGATATCTCCTCCGGACTCGTCATGTCCGGCCGCTCGCCCTATATCGGTGCTTTCATGCTTGCTGGGTATATCACAAGCAACTTCTGGCTGTTTGTGCTGTTTCAGTCAGTCATGTCCTACATCCTGATCAGCCTGGCATTGCGCCGATTTGATATTGTTGACCGGAAACTCATCACCGGGACCGTGGTGGGGATCTCGGCCGCCACCACCCTGCCCTATTACAACGGACTGCTGCTCGCCGACGCGTTCGCGGCCTTTGGAATTTTGGGCTTTTTGCTGCTGGTCACACCGGGACGTCTGAGCCGGGCGGAATTCTGGTTCATTGTCCTGGCGATGGCAATTTCCGTCGTTTCACATCTCACCCATATCGTAATGCTGATTGCGATGTTGGGAATGGCAATCCTGCTCGCCCTGTTGAAGTGGACCCCGCCCATACCGCGCCGCGCCTGGCTGGCTGGCTTCGGGATGGTCCTGGTTGGGTTGGGTTCGGTTCAGATCACCGCCCTGGCCACCGAGGCGGCGCTGGGCAAGAAACCGCAATTGCTGCCGTTGCTGACGGCGCGTTTCATACCGGACGGGCCTGGCAAAGCCTTTATTGACGCCGGATGTGACGATAACCGTTTCCAGGTCTGCCGGGTTCCGCTGGGTGACACGACCAGCGAAGCCGCTTTCATCTCCGCCACGGAACCGGGCGTCGGCACCTACCTGCTGGCGAAACCGGAAGAACGGCGCACAATGGGTGAAGAAGATGTGGCATTTGCCTGGGCGGTGTTTCAATTTGATCCGCTGGGCCAGAGCGCCGCCATTTTCCGCAACACCTTCCGCCAGCTGACCTGGGTGGAATATGGGGGCCTGAACAGAGGCTGTTTCGACAGATCTCCCTGCTGGAGCAGCGTCCCGGAGCCGGTTCGGACTGAATTGAAAGAGAGCCTCAGCGGACAGAATGCATGGCCGGAAACCTTCATGACCCGGTTGCTGCAATTTTCTGTGCTGCTCTCCCTGGTCATCATTGCCTATTGTCTGTGGCAAAATGCGAGAAATGGACGGATTGAATGGGTCATCATGCGCACCTGGCTGGCCTATATTTTCATAGCCATGCTCGCCTGTTCGGCATTTGGGGGAGCGGTTGTAGATCCGCAATATCGCTATATCGGGAGGCTCATATGGCTGGTGCCGCTATGCGCCCTGATCGCGCTGATCATGCATCGATCCCGAAATGCGGAAGCCGGCCGTGATCATGTTCAGGTCGATGTGAGAAATCCGACTGGAAACCCTGCCTAGCAGGATATTGCGGCTCTGACTGCCGCCGGATTTCGTCCTGCAATTTCGGGATGTTCTGTTGGCATTCCGGCCGACACTTCCATATAGATGACAGGGAGTGCTGACAGGAACTTGCCGGATCATGACTGAAGACAAGCCGACCATGGCGCCCAAATCATCGATCCTCTTCGTGTTTCTGGTCGTGCTGATCGACATGATCGGATTCGGTATCATCATGCCAGTGCTTCCCACGCTGATCACCGAGATCACTGGAGACAGCCTCTCGCAAGCCGCGATTGATGCCGGCTGGCTGGCCTTTGCCTATGCCGCCATGCAATTTGTGTTCGGACCGATCATCGGAAATCTCTCGGACCGTTTCGGCAGACGACCAGTCCTCCTTGGCGCTCTCGGCGGCTATGCGATCGCCTACACGCTGATGGGCTTTGCGCCGTCCCTGCTGTGGCTGTTCGTGGCACGCATTGTTGCAGGTATCATGGGAGCGAGTTTCAGTACCGCCTATGCCTATATTGCCGATGTCACGCCGCCGGAGAAAAGGTCCCAGAATTTCGGACTGATCGGAGCCGCATTTGGACTCGGATTCATTTTCGGACCGGCCATTGGCGGAATATTGGGTGAATACGGGACCCGCCTGCCCTTTTACGCGGCGGGGGCGCTGGCCGCAGTCAATCTGATATTCGGTTTCTTCATGCTGAAGGAGAGCTTGCCCAAAGAGAAACGTCGCCCGTTCAATGTCACACGTGCCAACGCGGTCGTGGCCCTGCAGGGACTGGGGGGACAAAATCCGGTTGTCCTGTGGTATGCCGCCGCCCTCACCATCTGGATGACCGCGCACGTTGTATACCCGGTGGTTTTCGCTTTCTACGCCATCGAGAATTTCGGCTGGAGCGGGTTTACTGTCGGGCTCGCCCTGGCCTTTGTCGGGGTTGGCGCGGCCGTGGTTCAGGGCCTCCTGATCCGGGTGCTGATCCCCCGCATCGGCGAACGCAATGCGGTTATCATTGGCGCCCTTGGCATGGCGATCAGCACAATATTTTACGTGATAGCCGGGCCCGGTGATGGCTGGATGCTGGCCATTGCCATTCCGGTCGGCGCGCTGCAAGGGCTGTTCCAGCCGTCAATCAACGGCCTGATGAGCAAGGCGGTGTCCGACGAGACGCAGGGCGAATTGCAAGGCGCGGTGGCCAGTCTACAGAGTATCGCCTCGGTTGTCGGGCCGCCCATTTTCACTGCGGTATTTGCGGCGTTCACCATTCCAGGCGCCCTCGCCTATCTCCCCGGCGCACCCTTTGGAGTGGCGGGTATCATTTCGCTGATCGCCCTGGCGATTTTCCTGCGCGGCTATGGACTGCACTGCCACTCGAAGGATATCGCCCACCCGGAAGCCGAGCCGCCGGAAGCCGAGCCGGTCGCCTCCTAGACAGCGCGGTACCAGGCCGTTCCGTCTTTCAACTCATGGACGGCGCGGCCGGTATATTCGAGGTGCCGCAACGTTGCCATCGCTTCCCCGGAGGCCATACCGATCACATCCTCGCCAATTGGCCGCGAAAACAATAGCGGAAAACTGTCGACGACGCGCATCGGTTTCTCGGCCAAAGCATCGGCTAGATCATCGAGAGCTTCATTATGTCGCGTCGCCAGCGTGTCGAGGCGTTGCAGCGCGCCCTTGAACGGACGGCCATGTGCCGGGAGTATCAACAGATCGGGATCCAGCACCGCCCGGAATCGCTTGATGCTGTCCAGCCATTCGCCCAGCGGATCAGCCGTCGGTTCACTGAGCATTACGGAAATATTCGAGGTGATCCGTGGCAGTATCTGGTCTCCGGAAATCATCACATGATTGCGGTCGTCCACCAGACAGGCATGTTCCGGCGTATGTCCGTTACCAATCATGATCCGCCAATCATTGCCGCCAATGGGCAGCATATCATCTTCGTCGAGGCGGATATGCCCCAGCGGCAATCTGGAAACGGCCCGTGCAAAACGGCCCCAGCCCTTCTTCTCGAAATTGTCGATCAGATGCTGGTCCCAACCGGCAAAGCGCCACTGCTCCAGTGCTTCAGCAGGCACTTCTTCGCCATTGTCGGCGATCAGCATCCTTGCCATCAGCCATTCGGTTCGGTTCATGTAGAGCGGCGCCTTGAAGCGGTTGGCAAGCCAACCTGCACAGCCGACATGATCCGGGTGATAGTGGGTAACGACAATCTTGGTCGCCTTGCGGCCGTTCAGGCCGGTTTCGAACAGCTTTTTCCAGGATTCTATGACAGCCGGCATGAACAGGCCCGTATCGACAATCGCGAATCCGGGTTCGCCATCGGGATGGACGTCGTCCAGCACCCAGTTGTTGATATGTCCCAGCGGCCCCGGAACCGGGGTCCGGGTCCAGCCGATGCCGGGCATCAGCTCGAAATATTCGCCATAGGCCGGTTCAAAATCCCCGAGCGGATAGGTCAGACCCTCGGCTTCGATCGGATCAAAACCGTGATCTGCCAGCGTGGCATCATAGGCTGGTGTTTTGCGAGGCGCATCCATGTCTGCAACTGTACACCCGTCGCAGGCAGGCGCAACCGAATTTAATCGGTTAGTTAAAACAGGCGGCATTCATTCCGATATGGTAGAAATGCTCAGCTGTCCTTGAACAGATTGTCCGCGGTCAGTTCTTCAGCGGGCTCTTCGCCTTCACCGGATTCCGCAGCCAGCGCCGCTTCCGCATCGCGTTCGGCCTGGGCCCGCTCTTCCTGCAGTTCGGCGATCAGGGCTTCCTTGTCGCCGCCCAGCTTGCGATCTTCCGGCACTTCGGGTTCGATTCCGGCTTTTTTCGCCGCCTTGGCAACCACGGCGTCCAGTTCGCGCTGCGAACAGAGGCCAAGGGTCACAGGATCCTTGGGAACAATATTGGCGATATTCCAGTGTTCGCGATCCCGGATGGCATTGATGGTTGTACGCGTTGTTCCGATCAGCTTGCCGACCTGCGCATCCGAAATTTCCGGATGATTGCGCAGCAGCCAGGCAATTCCATCGGGCTTGTCCTGCCGCTTGGAGACCGGCGTGTAGCGCGGCCCCTTGGTCCGGCGAACCTGATCGGGACCCTTTTGCAAGACCATCCGATATTCCGGATCGGCCTCGGCCTTGGCGATTTCGTCATTGGTCAGTTCATGCGCCTGTACCGGATCACGTCCAGTATATTTGGAACCCGCCAGATCATCCGCCATCGCGTTCACTTCGAGGATGTGGATCCCGCAAAATTCGGCAATCTGTTCAAAGCTCAGAGCGGTGTTGTCGACCAGCCAGCTTGCAGTTGCATGCGGCATGAGCGGGGTAAGGGTTTCGTTGCTGTTTCCTGCGGCCACGGCCAATTCTCCATAAAATAAGGGCCACCCCCTTGCGGAGACGGCCTTTCTTACCCCCTATGTAAGCGATCCGGTCGCCATCGGCAAGATGTTTGCGCCGAACAATTGCGATCACGCGCGGGCGAGCATGACTTTTGCCAGAAATCGCCGTGACAAATGCGCCGACGGCCGGGGATCAACCGGAACCAGACCATCAAGAAACTGCCGCGCGCTGGCTTCCCAGCTATAATGTTGGGCCGCTGCTCTGCAGTCTGCGGGATCCAGCGCCAGCGCACCGGAAATGGCCGCATCCAGATTATCCGCCATTACTCCGCTTGAGTCCGTCAATATGTCCACCGGACCGGTCACGGGAAAGGCGGCGACCGGGGTACCGCAGGCCAGCGCCTCGATCAGCACCAGTCCAAATGTGTCGGTCCTGCTCGGAAATACGAAGACATCTGCGCCGGCATAACAACCGGCGAGCTCCGGTCCGGTCTTGCGACCCAGAAAATGGGTATCAGGATAACGTTGACGCAAATCGTCCAGTGCGGGTCCGTCTCCCACCACGACCTTGCTGCCTGGCTGGCCCGTATCCAGAAAGGCTTCGATATTTTTTTCCACCGCGACCCGACCAACATAGAGCTGGATCGGGCGAGGCAAATCCCGGAACAGTTCCGGCTCGGGAGCCGTGGGAGAGAAATGCTGCAGGTCCACGCCCCGGCTCCAGTGGTGCACTCTCGCCAGCCCCTCGGAACGCAGCTGGTTGCGGACCGATCTGGTGGACACCATGATTGCCTGGGAAGCGCTGTGGAACCAGCGGATATAGGACCAGAAAACGCGCGGCGACAAATGGGTGCGTTTTGCCAGATACTCCGGAAACTGTGTGTGATAGGCTGTTGTAAATTCAAAGTTATTTCTCCGGCACCAGCGACGCGCTGAAATGCATAACGGGCCTTCCGTGGCGAGATGGATGGCATCGGGGCCAAATTCCGATATTCGCCGTCCAATGCTGCGGGCCCGGGTCATTCCCAGACGGATTTCCGGATAACTGGGTGCCGGAAACGAGCGATATTCATCGGGAGAGATGATCAGAACGTCATGACCCCATTGCCGCAAAATGCCGGTTACAGCCTCCAGTGTCCGGACCACGCCATTCACTTGGGGATGCCAGGCATCGGTCACTAGCGCGATCTTCATGCTGCTGTCTCCATCTGATCCAACACTGCTTCGGTTTTGACGAGTGCTTTCTGCCGCGCTTTCCGTGCCTTGATCTCCTCGGCCCAGTGCAGGATTTCCATCGTCCCGTCGTCGCATTCGACCAAGGCCGTGCATCCCTCGACCCAGTCCCCGTCATTATAATATTCGACGCCCTTGATCTCCCGCATTTCCGCCGTGTGTATATGACCGCACACCACACCGTCCACGCCGCGGTTTCCGGCGGCCCGGGCAACCATTTCCTCGAAGCGGCCGATAAATTCGACTGCGTTCTTGACCTTGTGCTTGGCGATCTTGGACAGCGACCAATAGGGCAGACCCAACCGGCTGCGCACCTTGTTGACCAGCCAGTTCAGCCGCATCAGCGTGGTGTAGGCCGCGTCTCCGACAAAGGCGAGCCAGCGATGCGCCAGCATGACCGCATCAAATTCATCGCCGTGAAGGACCAGCAGCCGTCTGCCGTCCGCTGTTTCGTGAATGGCGGATCGGCGGATTTCCACACCGCCGAAATTCAATCCCGTAAATTGCCGGAACATCTCGTCATGATTGCCTGGGATATAGACAATGCGGGTATCCCGCTTCGCTCGCTTCAATATCCGCCAGATGATGTCATTGTGACTGTCCGGCCAGTAAAATTTCTTTTTGAGCCGCCAGCCATCGATAATGTCGCCGACCAGATAAAGGGTCTCGCTATCGACATGGTCGAGAAAGTCGATCAGCATGTCCGCATTGCATCCGCGCGTTCCGAGATGGATATCGGATATCCAGATCGTTCGATAACGGGTGCGATCGACGGATTTGACTGCGGGTTTCTTTTTGAGCCGGGCTTCGTAGCGCTCCTGATCGAGCAAGGGAATTTCGGCGGCGGAAATCGGCGGGAACTGCTTGGCCATACTATCCTCCATGGAAACTATCCATGGCGCTGCCCCTACACAGCCAATATGACAGTGTGATTCCCGTTTTGTGAAGTTTTCATGACGAAGAACCGCCGTTTTCAGGCCGAATCTCTGGCCAACCAGCTCTGCAAACGCAGCTGCAAATGCGGCACAACATCCGCACTTTTGAGGAAATCCGAAACTGCCATCAGCAGCCATCCCTGCCCTTCATTGCCGAAGCGGATGGCCCGCACCTGTGTGATCGAAAGCTGACCGATAAAGAAAAGCGCCACTGGCCCGCTCCCGCGCCAATTGTCATAGGATTCCGCCAGTTGCAGTGAAGCCGCTTCGAGCGTGATTCCAAATTCCTCCTGCGTTTCGCGGATGACACATTGCCGCCCGCTCTCGCCATTTTCGCGGCCGCCACCGGGCAGATCAATCATGTTGGGGAACGGAATGTCCGCATTGTCGTCGCGGCGATAAACAAGCAGCTGATCATCAAGAAACAAGGCAGCTTTCGCACCGTGAAAATCGATTTCGGCGTCCATCAATCGTCGATGGTCAATATGATCTTGCCAATATGATCGCCCGCTTCCATCCTTGCATGGGCCTTGGCGGCGTCGGCCAGCGGGAAACTCTCGTCCATCACCGGCTTCAGGCGGCCTGCCTCGACATCCGGCCAGACATAGCGTGATATCTCGTCGCAGAGCAGCGCCTTGCGCTCCGCCGACTGGGGTCGCAGCGTCGTGCCCGTCAGGGTCAGGCGCTTCATCATCACCTGCGCCATATTGATCTCCGCTTTCAGCCCGCCCTGAACCGCAATGGTCACATGTCGGCCATCTTCCTTCAGGCAATCCAGATTGCGCTGCACATAATCGCCGGCAACCATGTCGAGAACAATCTCGACGCCCGCTCCGTCGGTAATCTTGTTGATCTCTTCGACAAAGTCCTGGGTCTTGTAGTTGATCGCATGATCGGCGCCGATACTTTTGGCTGCCGTACATTTCTGGTCGCTGCCACAGGTGACAATCATCTTGAGACCGACCAGCTTGCCCAGCATGATCGCCATGGTGCCAATCCCGCTGGTGCCGCCGTGGACCAGCACGGTTTCATCCTCCCGCGCAAAACCGCGGTTGAAGAGATTGCCCCATACCGTGAAAACCGTTTCCGGCATGGCCGCAGCTTCTTCCATCGTCAGGCTGTCCGGCACGCTGAGACACTGGGTGGCCGGTGCCACGCAAAATTCGGCATAGCCGCCGCCATTGGTTAGTGCGCAGACATTGCGGCCGAGCCATTCCGGTTCAACGCCGCGCCCCAACGCCACGACTCTTCCGGACACTTCCAGACCGGGCAAGGGAGAAGCACCCGGTGGAACCGGATAAAAACCCATGCGCTGCACGACATCCGGACGATTGACACCTGCCGCAGCCACCCGGATCAACAGCTCGCCCTCTGCGGGTTCCGGAACTGGCAGGGTCTGGGGCTGCAGAACCTCGGGGCCACCTGGCTCGGTAATGGCGATTGCCGTCATCTCGCTCTGCAACACTTCGGATTCCGTCATTTCCCCGCTCCCTCAACTCTGCATGCGGCATATTGACAGCATCCGCCACCCGGTCAACACTGCTGTGCGAGATTTGACAGGTATCAGGGAGAGGAAAAATGGACATGGATGATGATCTGCCACGCAGCAGCACCGATCCGCTGGCCATGCTGGTGAAGCAGGATCTGGATCCATTTTCAGTGGACGAACTGGACACCAGAATTGCCCAGTTGAAAAACGAGATAGAGCGTTGTGAATCGCGGAAAAAATTCGCGGTATCCCATCGCGCGAACGCGGATGACCTGTTCCGCAAAGGATAATGCTGGCATTCTGGTAAGGATTTGTTAACCCTGTATGTTAATAATTGAATTGATCCGATCAGCAGCCGGTTACCAAGGAGAGAAACCGACAATCAATATTCATCCAGTCAAAGATAAACTTGGCCCGATCCTTGCTTTTCCTTTCTCCGCAGCCCTTGATGTTCAACGGTCTGCGCATAGATAGAAGAAGAACAGACAAGAAACACAGGATCGAGGCCGGGATGCAGGAGAGCAGCCGCCCACGATCAACGGGACGCCAGATTGTCCCCCAAGGAGTTAAATGCATGCCATCATTCGCTGAATCTCTGGAAAAAACCCTGCATCAGGCCTTGAAGCATGCCGCCGACCGGTCTCATGAATATGCCACGCTGGAACATTTGCTGCTCGCGCTTATTGAAGATGCCGACGCATCCCAGGTGATGAATGCCTGCGGCGTCGACATTGGCGAGCTGGAAGATGCGGTTGTGATCTATCTCGACAGCGAACTTGATTCCCTCAAGGTGGAAAAAACCATCGATCCGTCCCCAACCTCAGGTTTCCAGCGGGTTGTACAGCGGGCCATCCTCCATGTGCAGTCATCCGGCAAGGATGAGGTGACCGGCGCCAACGTGCTTGTCGCCCTGTTCTCCGAACGCGAAAGCTATGCGGTCTATTTCCTCCAGCAGCAGGATATGAGCCGGCTCGATGCGGTTTCCTTCATCAGTCACGGCGTCGGCAAAGGCGGTCAGGCGATGGATCCTGCGGAATTGTCCGGCAATGACGAATCGGACGAGAAAAAGGACGCCAAGAACAAGAAAGAGACGGCGCTCGACCAGTTTACCGTTAATCTCAACGAAAAGGCCAGGGACGGCCGCATTGATCCGCTGATCGGACGGCAGGCCGAAGTGGACCGCACCGTACAGATCCTGTGCCGTCGTTCGAAGAACAACCCGCTCTATGTGGGCGAGCCTGGCGTGGGCAAAACCGCGATTGCCGAGGGCCTGGCCCTGCGCATCGTCGAGGAAACCGTGCCCGATGTGCTCAAGCCGGCGGTGATCTATTCTCTCGACATGGGCTCACTGCTCGCTGGAACCCGCTATCGTGGGGATTTCGAGGAACGGTTGAAACAGGTTGTATCGGAGCTGGAAAAACTGCCCGATGCGATCCTCTTCATTGACGAAATCCATACGGTTATCGGCGCCGGTGCGACCAGCGGCGGCGCGATGGATGCATCCAACTTGCTGAAACCGGCCCTGTCCGGCGGCATCATCCGCTGCATCGGGTCGACGACCTACAAGGAATTCCGCAACCATTTCGAAAAGGACCGCGCGCTGCTCCGCCGGTTCCAGAAAATTGACGTCAACGAACCCAGTGTCGAGGACACGATCAAGATTCTTGCAGGTCTGCGCAGCGCGTTCGAGGAACATCACAAGGTCCGCTATGCACCGGATGCGTTGAAATCGGCCGTGGAACTGTCGACTCGTTACATAAATGATCGCAAGTTACCTGACAAAGCGATTGATGTTATTGATGAAGTTGGCGCCATGCAGATGCTGCTGCCGCCGTCGCGCCGCAAGAAGATGATCACCACCCGTGACATCGAGGCGGTCATTGCGACCATGGCGCGCATCCCGCCCAAATCGGTTTCGAAGGACGACAAGAAGACCCTCGAAAATCTCGACAAGGATCTCAAGCGCGTTGTCTTCGGACAGAATGCGGCGATCGAGAAACTGTCCAGCGCGATCAAATTGTCGCGTGCCGGACTTCGCGAGCCGGACAAGCCGATCGGCAACTATCTGTTCTCCGGCCCTACCGGTGTCGGGAAAACCGAAGTGGCCCGGCAGCTGTCATCGATCATGGGTATTCCGCTCAAGCGCTTCGACATGTCCGAATATATGGAACGCCACAGCGTGTCCCGTCTGATCGGCGCGCCTCCGGGCTATGTCGGCTATGACCAGGGCGGTCTGCTCACCGACGCGGTCGATCAGAACCCGCACTGCGTACTGCTGCTCGACGAGATCGAGAAGGCGCATCCGGATCTGTTCAACATCCTGCTCCAGGTCATGGACAATGGCAAGCTGACCGATCACCACGGCAAGACTGTCGATTTCCGCAATGTCATCCTGATCATGACGACCAATGCCGGTGCATCCGACATGGCGAAAGAAGGTATCGGCTTCGGCAATGTGTCGAAGGAAGATGCCGGCGACGAAGCGGTGAAGAAGATGTTCACGCCGGAATTCCGCAACCGTCTGGACGCGATCGTTCCCTTTGCCTATCTGCCGCCCGAAGTCGTCGCGCGCGTGGTCGAGAAGTTCATTCTCGAACTCGAACTGCAACTGGCTGACCAGAATGTCCATATTACGCTCGACGAGGACGCCACCAAATGGCTCACCGAACGCGGCTATGACAAGCTCTATGGCGCGCGCCCGATGGGCCGTCTCATCCAGGAGAAGATCAAGCAGCCTCTCGCCGAGGAACTGCTGTTCGGCAAGCTGATGAATGGCGGCGAGGTCAAGGTGCACCTCAAGGACAACGAGCTCAGCTTCGAAATCTCTCCGGCCGCACCCAAGACGAAGAAGAAAAAGTCGCCGAAGAAGAAATCGCCTTCGAAGACAAAATGATATTACCCTGAAGGGTCAGCGACCCCTCGAAAAAACAAGGCGGCGTGACTGGTCCCACGCCGCCTTTTTCGTGCGTCTGTGATTTGTCATCTTGAAATGGTATCATCCTGATCCAGAGGAGATGTTTCATGTACATTCAAGGATATGTTGTGCCTGTCCTGCCAGGCAAGAAGGAAGCCTATCGTGCCATGGCCGAGCAGGCGGGCGAAATGTTTGCCAAATATGGGGCAATCGAGATTGTGGAGACTTTCGAAGACGATGTGCGCGATGGCGAGCACACGGATTTCCGCAAGGCTGTTAAAGCGGAAGAAGGCGAGCATATCGTCTTTTCCTGGGTCGTCTGGCCGGACAAGGAAACCTGCGAAAAGGCCGAAAGGGACATGCAGGAAAACGAGGAGATGGAACCGCCGGAGGAAATGCCCTTCGCTGGCAAGCGCCTCATCTGGGGCGGGTTCACGCCGATCTACACGCTCGGCAGAAAGGACTGATCATGCCCAACAAGCATGGAGATTTTGCCTGGTATGAGCTGACTACAGATGATGCCGGGGCTGCACGCGACTTTTACAGCGCACTGACTGGATGGACCTGGGAAGAGTCCGAAGGACAACCGGGCATGCCCTATCACCTTTTTTCCGCCGACGGCATCCAGGTTGGCGGCATGATCGTTCTGACTGAAGAGATGAAAGCCAATGGTGCCCAACCCGGCTGGATGGGCTATATTGGCGTGGACGATATCGCCAAGGCGGTCGGGGGCATATCGACGGCCGGTGGATCGATCCATATCCCGCCAACCGATATTCCGGGGATTGGCCAATTTTCGATGGTAACAGACCCCGCAGGCGCCTTTTTCTACATCATGCAGGACATGTCCGGCGAGGAAAGCCACAGCTTTGCCAAGACCGAGCCCAAAGTCGGACATTGTGCGTGGAACGAGCTGATGACAAGTGACCCGGAAGGCGCCCTCGCCTTTTATACCGACCAGTTTGGCTGGACCAAGGCCTCCGAAATGGACATGGGGCCGATGGGTACATATCACCTGCTTGACCATGGTTACGGTTTGGGCGGCATCATGCAAAAGCCGGATGAATTGCCGATATCCGCCTGGACCTTCTATTTCCGCGTGCCCGACGTCGACAAGGCGGTGGAAACGATCAAAGCCAAAGGGGGACAAACCATGATGGACCCGATGGAGATCCCCGGTGGGGATTTCACACTCGGCGGTGTCGATCCGCAGGGTGCGCATTTTTCGATTATCGGCGCGCGGACCTGATCCCGAAAATCGGCGGCCGGGAAAACACTCCTGACAATATGCTGTCAGGAGGGGTATGATAGGCATCTGCTTGTTCAACAGGAAGAAGGAACAAGATGATGACTGATACCGAACATGATCGCCTGGTCTGGGTGGAACTCCCAGCCTCAGACCTCAACCGGGCAAAGGCCTTTTACGAGTCTGTCCTCGAAACCACATTGGTGACTGATGACAACGGCCCCCAGACCATCCACATGATCCCCAGCAAGGGCGATGCGATGTGCGGCCATCTTTACGAAGGCAAACCTGCCACCTCAGGTGACGGTTCCACCCCGCATTTCTCGGTCAGTGGTGATCTGGATGCAGCACGGGAACGGATCAAGGGAGCTGGCGGCGCAATTGTTTCCGACGATATTCCCCTCCCCATGGCGAAGTTCTTTTACGCCAAGGACACCGAGGGCAATTCGATCGCCCTGTTCCGCTATAACGACTGATGCGCAGAGCCGACCGCCTGTTCCAGATAGTCCAGTATCTGCGCGGCGGTCGGCTGGTCACGGCAGCATCCTTCGCCGAGCGCCTGGAAGTGTCGGAAAGGACCATCTACCGGGACATTGCCGATCTCCAGTCGACCGGCGTCCCGATCGATGGCGAGGCCGGAATCGGCTATGTCATGCGCAGCGGCTTCGACCTGCCACCGCTGATGTTTACCCGGGAAGAAATTGTCGCGCTGGTCACCGGCGCCCGCATGGTCAAGGCGTGGGGCGGAACCGCAATGATCGCGGCCGCGGAAGAGGCGCTGGTCAAGATCGAGACCGTGCTGCCCGAACCGGAACGCGCTCGCGTCGCCGGCACCACGGTTTTTTCTCCCCAAATGGGTCTCGCGGACGAGACGCGCGCCATGATTGACCGTTGCGAGGCGGCGGTCGAAGCGCGGGCTGTGCTGGCATTCGACTATCGCGATGCTGACGATGTCGCGACAAGACGAACGGTCCAGCCGCTCGGCCTGTGGTTCTGGGGCAAGGTCTGGACGCTTGTCGCCTGGTGCGAATTGCGCGAGGACTTCCGCATGTTCCGGCTCGACCGGATTTCGGACATGGCCAAAACCGGCCAGACCTACCAGCCGATCCGCGATCGCTCTCTGGCCGAGTTCCTGCGCCAGATCGAAGCGAAATATGGCAGGCAGAGTTAGACCGACCCGCTGTAACCTTTCCCTTCAATGCGCCGAACCGGGCCATATCATCCCCCGGAGGAAATCCCCATGATATTGCGCTTGTTACTGACCATCTTTGCCCTGACATTCTCTTCCCACGCTTTTGCTGCCCATGATCATTCCGCCTGGGATGCTCTGCTCAAAAAGAATGTGGTTTCCATAAATGGCGGTGTCTCGACACAAGTAAATTACGGAAAGTTCAAAGCGGACCGTGCGAAACTCAAGACCTATCTCAACAGCCTGTCTGCGGTCAGCCAAACCCAGTTCAACCGCTGGTCGAAAGATGACCAGCTCGCCTTCCTGATCAATGCCTATAATGCCTGGACCGTGGAACTGATCCTGACAGAATATCCCAATCTGAAATCGATCAAGGACCTCGGCTCGGTCTTGCGCTCGCCCTGGAAGAGGTCCTTCATCCCGCTGCTCGGAAAAACCGTTTCGCTGGACGATATCGAGCATGGCATGATCCGCGGCAGTGGCAAATATAATGAGCCGCGCATCCATTTTGCGGTGAACTGTGCGAGCATCGGCTGCCCTGCCCTCGCCCGCACCGCCTTTCGCGGTGCCAATCTGTCAGCTCAGCTCAATGCTGTCACCAAGTCCTTCTTGCGCGACCGCAGCCGAAACCGTTTGAAAAACGGGCGTCTGGAGGTCTCCAGCATTTTCAAATGGTATCGTGGAGATTTTCAGGACGGCTGGCGCGGCGCAGACAACCTGCACCAGTTTCTCGCCATCTATGCGAATGCCTTGGGCCTGACCAAGGGCCAACAGGCTGCACTCAGATCGGGGAAAACCCGGATAACCTTCCTGAGCTATGATTGGCGTCTGAACCGGACACGCTAGAGTCATGAAATGGCCTTCTCCTCCGCTGGGCATCCGTGTCGTCATCGCGCTGTCCCTGAGCATTGGCTCTGCTCCCGACGCGCTCGCGGAACCGGTACAGCAGATCAGCCGCTTCGCCACCGGTACTCAGGGCTGGCGCGCGGTGCAGATTGACAAGAAAGTCCCGGCCACCCGCTTCGCCCGCAAACAGATTGACGGGATCGCCGCGATCGAAGCCAATGCCCGCAACAGCATGGCGCTGTTCACCAAAGCAGTGATGGTCGATCTGACCAGGACACCGGTATTGTGCTGGCGCTGGCGTGTCAGCAATGTGGTGAAAAATGCAGATATCACCAAAAAGTCGGGCGATGATCAGGCGGCGCGCATCTATATCGGCCTTGACCTGCCCAACAGCAAATTGTCGCTCGGCACCCGCGCGCGGCTGGCAATTGCCCGGTCCCGTGGCGGAGAAGCCATCCCGGACGGGGCCATCAATTATGTCTGGGACAACCGCCTCCCCGTTGGCACTGCACGTAAGAATGTTTTTACAGGACAAGCGAGAATCATTGTCGCGCAATCCGGCGGCGCAGATGCCGGCCAGTGGATCACGGAGCGCCATGACCTGGCCAGCGATATCCGGAAACAGTTCAAGACCGATAAAGCGCAGGTGACTTCCATCGCCATCTCGAGCGATACCGATAATAGCGGCGGTACCGTCACGGCCGCCTTTGCAGATATTCACATGGTTGGTGCGAATAGTCGCTGCCGGTTCTGAGCAGCTGAGGGAATTGCCATCTGTCCCGGATGCAGATTGACAATTTTTGTGTTCTGTATATGTTCTTTCTCCCCATCCGGAGAGAGGAACCCCACACATGACGCTGACATTTTATACAAACCCCATGTCCCGCGGCCAGATCGCCCGCTGGGCCTTGCATGAAGCAGGCGTGGAATATGATCAGAAAATCCTCGCCTATGACACGGAAATGAAAGCAGATGATTATCTCGCCATCAATCCGATGGGCAAGGTTCCGGCAATTGTCCATGATGGCAAGGTGGTCACGGAATGCGCCGCGATTTGTGCTTACCTGGCAGAAGCCTTTCCGGAAGCCGGACTGGCACCCACAGCAGCGGAGCGCGCCGATTATTTCCGCTGGCTGTTCTTCACCGCCGGCCCTGTCGAGCAGGCGATCACCGACAAGAACTTCGGGTTCGAACCGACAGCCGAGCAGGAACGCATGGCGGGATATGGCAATTATGCCCGAGTGATCGAAACCCTGGAAAAAGCCCTGAGCGATCGCAGCCATATCTGCGGAGACCGCTTTACGATGGCCGATGTCTATGTCGGATCGCAGGTCGACTGGGGTCTGCAATTTGGGACCTTCCCTGACACCGACATTTTCACATCCTATGCCGAAAGACTGAGGGAACGCGATAATTACAAGGCATCCAAGGCGGTTGATATTGCGCTGATGCCCGAGGAAGCATCAGCATAACCGATCAGTTTCTGCCTATTGAAATGTTTTTTCGATAAAAATTTCGATAGGCTGTAACCAAACGCCCCTGCCTGTCGAAGTTCCTTGTGAGACCAGCGAGCCCCCACTCGCTGCAACCCAAGGAAGGACGACATCATGACCAAAGCAATCGCATGGACCGCTGCTACCCTTATGGCACTGACCGGTGCGCCCGCACTCGCGGACGACTCCGCCATCGATTCACACAGCATGATGGAAGCTGTTGCGCCCCCAACGCACAATGCAACCGATCTTCCCGTCTCCGGCTTTGATCTGGCGGCCCTGACCGATCAGCAAAGCCTCCGTTTCATGGCCACTACCGAAAGCGATTATCAGCCCGGCTACCGCATCCGGGAAACCGCAGCGCCTGTCGAAACCGGCAATCCCGGCCTTGCCAGCCTGATCGTTCCGGAAGAATTTGCCTATCGATCCACGGAACAGGATAGCGGCGTCGATGCCCTGGTTCCCGGCCAGTTCCTCAGCACCTCTGTCCGCGACGACCTGCAGTCGGATACCGGTCCGGCTGCCTGGGACAAGTCCTCGGTTGGCCTGCGCCTTCCTTTCTAGATTACTCCCCCGATCTTTCAGCCCTCTCTCTCATCCTCGTAAGCTGAAAGAAAACTGGCCAGATGGACTAGCTCCATCTGGCCTTTTTTTTGCTCCACTCGACAAAAGTCGAACAGGTCGATCTACTGGCTGGTCCCACCATATTGCTCGCGCCAGGCTGACAGATCGCGTTCATATTCTTCAAAGGCGGCATAGAAATCATTGAACGGTTTTTCGAGCTGTACCAAAGCCTCGGCTCCGAAAGCGGTCAAATCATCGGATTTTGTTACAATCGCCCGCTGACTGACCTCCACGGCCTGATCACAGAAGGGACGACGCAAGGGCGAGAAAGACCAGTAATTGTAAAGCCGCGTCATGTGACGGTCATGGGCGGACTTATATCCGTTCCCGATATCGCGGCGGAACTTGCGAATAATCGCGTTGTTGGCGTTGCGCAGGAAGCTTTTATTGTTGGTGATGAACGCATTATAGTCATCCACCAGTCGCTCATATTGCGGCGCGGTGCAGCTCAACGCCGCCACGTTCAGTGCGGCACGCACATGCCACAAGGTTTGCAGCGGTCCGATGTCGCGGTTGATTGTCTGGCGCAGTCCGTCCGGCCGGACCGTTGGCACAATGGTGGTTGTTGAAGCCCCGAATGGCGGCGTCGGCGCGCGCGGGGTATATTGCGGCTGGACAACCGGTGCGGATGCTGGCGGCGGCGGGGGCGCAGCCTGCTGGCAGGCAGCCAGAACCGCGAGAGAACCGGCGGCAATGATCAGGCGCAATTTGCGAAAACGGGGCAGCATACTCTTCTCCCAAAACACGATTTTTCCCTCCTATGAGTCAGGATTCTCGTTGTCCAGCCAATACAAGGTCGAATCGGTCAAATGCCCAAAAGAAAAGCCCGGCGGTTTCCCCCGGGCTTTTCATATTACCTTTTCAGCCGCGATTGGCGGCGATGTTCAACCTATTCCTGGCTGCCCATGAAGCTCAGCAGGAACTGGAACATGTTGATGAAGTCCAGATACAGGCTCAGAGCACTCAGAACCACGGTCTTTCCGACCATGTCCGTACCCGCCACATAGGCATACATGCTCTTGATACGCTGCGTGTCATAGGCGGTCAGACCAGCAAAGACGAGCACCCCAATAGCACTGATGACCAGATGCATCATGCTGGACTGCAGGAAGATATTGATCACCATCGCAACCAGCAGGCCAATGACGCCCATGATCAGGAAGCTGCCCCAGCCGGACAGGTCCTTCTTGGTTGTGTAGCCATACAGACTCAGCCCCAGAAAGGCCGCGGAGGTTGCAAAGAATGTCTGTGCGATCGACGTACCGGTATAGACCAGGAAAATCGTCGACATGGAGAGGCCCATCAGGGTGGCAAAACCCCAGAACATGGCCTGCAATGTCGTGGTGGAAAACTTGTTCTGTCCGAAGCTCATCGCAAACACGATCGCCAGCGGAGACAAAATGATCAACCATTTCAGCGGTCCGCCACCGAACATGATCTCGGCTGCCATGCCCGAGCTTGCGAACAGCATGGCCACGATGCCGGTCAGCAATACGCCGCTCGCCATATAGTTGTAGACCTTGAGCATGTAGGACCGCAGGCCGGCGTCATAGGCGACGTCCGACTGGGTCGTTGTCGTGCCGATTTGCGCACCCCGGATAGTTGTTCTTGGATCTGGCCAGTTAGCCATGACAGTCATACTCCTCAATGAATGAGCCACCAAAAGGCCCGGTTAGCTATAATATCGGTTGATTCCGCAAATTTTTCAAGAGAAACCGCATGAATTCGCAAGAAAACATCCTTTCAGCTTGATAGATAGCATCTATCGAATTGCAGATAATCTTTTGTTAACCATTATGGAAACCGATATGGCTGATCCCGCGCCGAGCATTACCCTGTATGAATATGGCCCGTCCCGTTCGGCGCGCTGCCGATGGACCCTGCTGGAAGCCGGCGTGCCGTTCACATCGGTCGACGAAGGTCCTTCGCTGGTCGGCAGCGAGCGGCTGAAACCTTTTCATCCCCTCAAAAAAGTGCCGGCGGCCGAAATCAATGGCAAGCCGCTGTTCGAATCCGCCGCGATCTGCACCGCGATTGCTGATCTGGTACCCGATCTTGACCTGGTTGGCCGTTCCGGCAGCTGGGCGCGGGCGGAACATGATCAGTGGGTCAGCTTCACCCTGTCGGAAATGGAATGCTGGGTCTGGAACACCGACATGAATAGCCGTGTCCTGCCGGAAGACAAGCGGATCAGCGCGCATCTGCGACAAAATGGCGCCCTGTTTCGGCGCGGCGCGCGCGTGATGAACGCGTTTCTGGAGGATCGGGATTATCTTGTCGAAAACCGTTTCACAATCACCGATATCATAGCCAGCTTCGCTGTGAAATGGGGACAGAGCCAGGGTCTGATCGACGATTTTGTCCAGTTGCAGTCCTATCTGGAACGGCTGGGCACCCGTCCCCATTGCACGCTCCACAAGATCGGCAACTTTCAGTCCTGATCATCCCTGTTCGGGCTAGCGAAGCCGCGCGACGAGATTCTCGGCAGCCGCTGTCACGTCCCGCCAGGTCAGGTCAAAGGCGCCGTCATCGCCATAGTAGGGATCCGTGACATCTTCTCCCGCCCTGCCCTCCACATGGTCGAGCAGCAGTGACAGTTCAGCGCTGGCATCTTTGGGCTGGATGGCCTGCAGATCTGACAGATTCTGGCCATCAAGGGCGACGATATAATCAAAATCGCGAAAATCGGACGTGCGCACCTGGCGGGCGCGCAGATGGCTGGCTTCCACCCCGTTGCGCGCGGCCACGGCTACGGCCCGGTCATCTGGCGGCCGTCCTGCATGCCAGTCCGCCGTACCTGCGGAATCCACGATCATTGCGACACCATTGCGCGCGCCCGCTTCACGCAACGCGGCTTCTGCCAGCGGAGACCGGCATATATTGCCGAGACATACGAAAAGAACCGAAACTGTCATGAACGCAAACTACCCCATATCTGCCGCTGTCATTGTGTCGCCCGTCACAGATTTTCGATCAGTCCGCAACCGTGTATTTCTGCAACGCAAACACGCCGCATGCAATCCGCCTGCCACTGTTTCCAGAGGGATCGGTGACCAGATCGTCCGGACCTTCATGCACGACAAAGGCAGCTCCGTCTTCGTCGAGAAGCGCATTGGAGCCATCTTTAAGCGTGGTGCCCTCAATGGTGCTTTCCAGCAAGCCGGTCCCGTCGGGCCCGATGTCCAGATTGACGAAATCCCCCTTGTGCACACCCTCGGGATTGTCAAAACCATGCTGCTTGCCTTCGGGGTTCCAATGCCCGCCAGCTGATGTGAAGTCCGGACCGTCGCACTGGCCGACCGCATGAATATGCACACCCATGGGGCCCGGCGCGAATCCGGTCGCATCGATCCGCACGATCAGTCCGCCATCGCCCTGCGCCACGATAACTTCGCCATGGGAGGTACCATCGGCGGCGGCAAGCTGGGCCCGGGCAATGCTGTCCGCACCGATTTCCATCTCTTCCTCCGCAGATCCACATGATGCCAGTACCAGGGCCCCAAGCCATATCGCAGATGATTTCGCGCATGAGCCGAACATTGTCTTTCTCCTGGTTCCCCTGACAGTTTCTTGGTGATACCAGTGAAATTCCCGGCTTCAAACAGTTAGTTGGAACAGTGTCAAAATCAAACATCCGCTCCGCCAGACCATGACAGCCAGACCATGACAGTCAGCCGCTATGTCATCGCTCTGGGCTCCAACCAGCGCCATGCTGCCATTGGATCGCCGCAATTGGTTGTTGCGGCTGCGGTCAGCCAGTTGAAACAAGATGGACTGGCCATAGAGGCGACGTCCCGGACCATCCATTCCCGCCCCGTCGGCCCGTCGAGCCGACTATATGCCAATGCCGCCGTCATTGCCCTGACCGATCTCAACCCGCCGGAACTGCTGGAACGTCTCAAAGCCACTGAAGCCGTATTTGGTACTCGCCAAGGACAGGACTGGTCGCGCCGCGTGCTGGATCTGGACATTATCCTGTGGGATGGCGGTGCGTGGTCGAGTGACGTCCCCGCCCTCACCATCCCCCATCCCCTAATGCGCGAGCGATCCTTCGTCCTTGGCCCGGCAGAGGAAATTGCACCCCGGTGGCGGGACCCGGTCAGCGGCCTGCGCCTGACCCATTTGCGACACCGCCTCGGTCGCTTCCGTGGACCATGACAAGACCGCACAAAAATCCCGCAAAGCCGCTTGACCACAGGCCCAACCCCCACTAGGGAAACGCTTCCGCAGCACATGACGCTATGTGGGCCCTTAGCTCAGTCGGTAGAGCAACTGACTTTTAATCAGTAGGTCGCTGGTTCGAACCCAGCAGGGCTCACCAATGCTTTTTACTCCTTATATATCAATAGTTTACAATTTGAGAAAGTCTGCATGTTGCACAGGTTGTAGCACAAAGCACATCGTTGAATTGCAATTGTATCTATAAGCAAGTTTTGATGTCCCGGATCAATTCAGACATTAGCTTTAGTGGGATCAAAAATCAGTTTTAAAACAAACGAATCAAATTGTTTGGAGTAACGCTTGCACCGCTCAGCACTGCCGTGATATTTTTCCAAAATGATAAATACAGAAAGCGGAAGTAAACCGCTCCAAATACGATCACGTCTGAGGGTCAAACGGACCCCATCCAGCCGTCGGAAAAGTGGCACTTGGCCGACCAGAAAAAGAAGAAGGTATAAAATCCTTCGGGATCAAAAAATCTTCAATACTCTGCAGAGTGCAAAGCAGCAGGCTTTCAAAAAGCTTGCCAGAACCAAGCCCACTATTGGACCGCTTACAGTATATATAAGCAATCCATTTCCTGTTACCCACCACTCAGACACAAGAGTAATGCCTCAATGGGAAGACCTAACCTCATGGTTGAAGTGTCAATCATTGATCATGAGATATTGTCATCAAAGATTGCTAACTTTTACAGTTCACATCCACCCCGATGACCTCATGAGATTGGAGCAAGATAGCAGGGATATCAGATCTTGGTTCCGGGATAGGCTTAGGAAACAAATCACACGATTGACTGGTGAGCAAAGAGAATGGTTCTTTGTTGTGGAAGCATTTTCTGCTGGAGACAGATTTCGCGGCTCCAAAAGAGGGCCAATTGATCCACACATTCATGGAGCAATTCTACTAAAGAATGGCGATGATCAAGGAGCTTTGAGCACGGCCATCCACAAAGCGGCTGGTCAAGGTATCAGAGCAAGGGGTGTCACCCATAAAGCTTTGCGCACCAATCTTTTTTACAAAGATGGGCCGAACTACATCAACTACCTTCTCAAGTTCATCAATATCAAAGACGATAGGCTGGCTGATAGACGATTGGCAGTTTCCAGATTAGCATCCCAGAACGGAAAAGAATTTTGGAATCTGATCACAGGCAAAACGGTATAGAAAATCACCCAATCGATTTTAAGGCGCTCTCAGAGCAATTTGG
>JBCDCK010000009.1:0-55544 GCA_039181895.1 Pseudomonadota bacterium | reverse complement strand
TATAAAAGGGCCGTCCTCAATGTCGGGGGACAGAAGGACGGCCCGCTTGCCTGACGCAGCCTCGGGGAAGGCATGTCCCGGCAAAATCAAATGCGAGTTCGGGACTGCAAATGGTGCCCAATGGCACAGGGATGGATCAGGCCAACCCCTGCCCTGATGCAGTCTAGCTGTCGTCTTCGGATTCGCTGCCGACAGGTCCAGTCATCATTTCCTCGGCAACTTCTTCTTCCTTGCCACGGATCTGTCCTTCCAGCTTTGCCATCATTTCCGGATTTTCCAGCAGGAAGCGTTTGGAATTTTCACGCCCCTGTCCGATGCGTACGGAATCATAGGAGAACCATGCCCCGGACTTTTCAACCACACCGGCCTTGACGCCAAGATCGATAATCTCGCCAACCTTCGAAATGCCCTGGCCGTACATGATGTCAAACTCGACCTGTTTGAACGGCGGCGCGACCTTGTTCTTGACCACTTTCACCCGGGTCGAGTTACCGACAATCTCGTCACGTTCCTTGATCTGTCCGGTCCGCCGGATGTCCAGCCGTACCGACGCATAGAATTTCAGCGCGTTGCCGCCGGATGTTGTTTCGGGATTGCCATACATGACACCGATTTTCATCCGCACCTGGTTGATGAAGATCACCATGCATTTGGAACGGCTGATCGAACCGGTCAGCTTACGCAGCGCCTGACTCATCAGTCGCGCCTGCAGGCCGACATGGGCATCACCCATTTCGCCTTCAATCTCCGCCCGCGGGACCAGGGCCGCAACCGAATCCACCACGAGAATATCGATGGCGTTCGACCGCACCAGCGTATCGGTAATTTCGAGTGCCTGCTCGCCTGTATCGGGCTGCGACACGATCAGCTCGTCAATGTCGACGCCCAGCGCCTTGGCATAAACCGGATCGAGCGCATGTTCCGCATCAACAAAGGCAGCGGTTCCACCGGCTTTCTGCGCTTCGGCAATGGCATGCAAAGCCAGAGTTGTTTTACCGGAACTTTCCGGCCCGTAAATTTCAATAACACGGCCTTTGGGCAATCCCCCAATGCCCAGTGCGATATCGAGTCCGAGAGAACCAGTAGAAATGGCCTCCACTTCCATGGCCTGTTTCGAGCCCAGCTTCATTGCCGAGCCCTTGCCAAAGGCACGATCAATCTGTGCCAGGGCTGCGTCCAGCGCCTTTTGTCTGTCTGATGAGTTCAATTGATTTTCCGATTCCACGACTTTTAAATTGCCGGCCATTTGCCTGTCCCCTTCGCTAAATGCTTGTACAATATCAATCAATGATGGAAATGATGTACCGCATTTGTTCTACCAGAACAAGAGGGGAACGAATATTTTTTGATACAAAAGAAATCCATTTAATTTTATGATCTTAGGAAGGGTTAGTCCTCGCGTTTATCCTCTTCGGTCAAAATTTCTCCGACCGCTTCCGCAATTTGTGCAACGGAAAAAGGCTTGGGCAAGAATGCAACATTGTCGAGATCTATGGATTTGCGCAGCTGCTCTTCCGCATAGCCCGACATGAACAGGATCGGCATGTCCGGATATTCCCGGCGCACCTGACGGGCCATGGTCGGTCCGTCCATGTTGGGCATGACCACATCAGACACAATCATGTCGAATATCTCTTCGCCCGCTTCTGCCTGGGCAGCAAGATGGGCCAGACCCTCTTCACCATCACAAGCGGTCATCACCGAATAGCCTTGTCGGGTCAGGGCACGCTCAGCAACGGCACGAACCATGTCCTCATCCTCGACCAGCAGGATATGGCCACTGCCCCAAAGCTCTTTCTTTGCAGCAGCCTTTAATGGTTCGATCGCCTGCGGTTTCTCCTGCTCGGACAGTTTATGGACCGGGAAATAGATCGAGAAGCTCGCACCCTCACCCAGTTCGGAATCGGCGAAGATGTAGCCGCCCGACTGTTTGACGATCCCGTAGACCGTCGACAGGCCAAGTCCGGTTCCCTTGCCGACCTCCTTGGTTGTGAAAAATGGTTCGAAAATCTTGCCGATGACCTGTGGCGGAATGCCCTTGCCGGTATCTTCTACGAACAGTGCGGTGTACTCTCCCACCGGCAGAATTTCGCTCTTCAACTCTCGCACTTCGGCCGGGTTCACAGATCGGGTGGAAATCGAAATCGTGCCGCCGCCAGGTCCGCGATCGTTGATCGCGTCGCGGGCATTGACACCAAGATTGATGATCACTTGTTCCAGCTGTCCCGGATCCGCGCGCACCAGCCCGAGATTGCGGCCGTGCTTCACTTCCAGTTCGATATTGTCATCGAGCAGGCGCTTGAGCAGGTTGGAAACGTCCGCGACCACATCCGGCAATTGCAGGATCTGGGGCCGCAGGGTTTGTTGCCGGGAAAAGGCAAGCAATTGCCGGGTAAGGCCGGCCGCCCGGTTGCTGTTGTTGCGGATCTGCTGGATGTCATCATAATCGCTGTCGCCTGGCGCATGGCGCAGCAGCATGAGATCGCAGTGTCCGATAATCGCGGTCAGAATGTTGTTAAAATCATGCGCAACGCCCCCGGCGAGCTGACCGACCGCCTGCATCTTTGTCGCCTGTGCCACCTGGCTCTTGAGCCGGGTTTCCTCACTATTGTCCTTGATCGACAGCAACACCGCCGCATCCCCAAGCCCGCGCACACTTGCCATGCCCAGCGCCACCGGATCATCGCCGCCGGAGCGGAGCCGGACCGCCATGTCACCGGACATTGGCGGACCACTGGCATAGCGTCGAACCGCATCGGCCACCGCCGATTTGTCGTCCCGGATCATCAAGTCACCCGGATAAAGCGGCTTGTCGCCTTCACCCACTCCGGCCGTGCGGGCAAACGCCTTGTTGAGGAACAGGAACCGTCCATCCCGGTCCGTCAGAGCCAGGCCCAGCGGGAGAAGCGACAACATTGACTCGACCTGTTCCAGCGCCTGGCCACGTTCGAATGTGCCGCCATCGTCATCAATCAGGAGGATGAGTGCCGGACCTTTTTTTTGCGTCCGGTCCAGTGGAACATGGAACATGCGTACCGGAGTGCCGTGCCGTCCTTCCCGTTCGAAGAAAATCGTACCCTTGTCGTCCGCACGTAGAAAATTGATAAAATTGCGTCCCGAGATATTGGCATCGGTACTCCCGGTTGCACGTAAGGCGAACCCGGCATTGGAAGCCCGGATCCGCCCCTCGCTGCCGATCACCGTGGCAAGTACTGCGGCTTCAGAAAGCGCACGCCCGGTGGCACCGCCAACCATCTTGATGGTATCATCCAGAATATCCGCCTGAATTTCGGGAGTGAATTGCCACAACAGATATTCGTCGCCTTGTCCGGTCCGCAACACCTTGGCGGTATATTCCGCCACCCCCCGCTTCAAGCCTTCCGCATAGCCCCTGCCATCCCGCCAGGCGTTGCGCCCTGCTGTGGCCAGCAAATCATTCCCGCCTCCCTGAAGCGGCAGTTCCGGTGGCACAGCGGGACCGTTAAACCATCTGGTAAAAAGGTCATTCGCGCAAACCAGCCTGCCAGCCCGGTCTGTCACAGCCAGGCCAATGTCCGACTGGTCCGCGATCAGGCGGGTGACCACCCAGTCGGCCGATTCCGTGACATCCTCATCGACAAGCCCGGTCTGGGGCCGAATGAAATAGACAGCCGCAGCTGTGCAAATGACCATCGCGGCAAAGGCGACCAGCAAAGCCGTATTGGGAACCTGCCAGTACAGCAGGCCCACCGAAGCTATCACGGCAGCACAGAGTATCGCCAGACGGGTTTGCGTGCCCAGCGCCGCCAAGCGCGTGCTCTGATTGAGCAGTCCCGAACTGCTGCCGGCTTCACTCGCCATAATCCACCTGCTTCAATCCCAATTGGTTTAAACGCTTCGCCCGTTTTCGGGCCACCCACCATCGCCAGCCGAGGGAACTCAATACATAGCCGAACGCCCCGAAAACTACAGCCAACAGCAAAAACCCAAAGGCCGTGACACCGGCCTCGCGGACAAACCAGCTCAGCCATTCCCCCAGACCGCTCCGCATGCCTTCATTGAGCGGCTGACCCGCGGTCAAGGCGTCGATGCGCAGGACAAATTTGCCGATCTGATTGGCGACCGCGATCCAGAACGGATAGGTGAACGGATTGGTTATAAACGTTGTCAGCGCTGCAATTGGGACATTGGCACGTACCGGAAGCGCCAGGAAAACGGCTGCAAAAATCTGCCCGACCGGGATCAGAAACGCCGCCAGCATGCCCAACGCCACACCGCGCGGTACGGAACGGCGGGTAAAGCGCCAGAGGTCCGATCGCAAAAACCGGTGCGCGATGGGTTTGAGATAGCGGTTTTTCCGCATCCCGTCCCGGGTGGGCATCTGTCGCTCGAACCAGGCGGCAACCCGCTTGATCGTTCGTGCACCCCAGTCCTTTTTGTGCTCAGCCATGTTCGCGCATCAATCGGCCCTGCTGCCGTTTCCAATCGCGTTCCTTTTCGGTCGCGCGCTTGTCGGGAGCCTTCTTGCCTTTGGCCAGAGCGAGTTCGATCTTCGCTCGCCCCTTGCTGTTGAAATAGATGGACAACGGAACAATCGTCATCCCTTTGCGATTGACTGCCCCGTAAAGTTTGTTGATCTCGCGGCGGTTGAGCAGCAGTTTGCGGGGCCGTTTCGGCTCATGATTGAACCGGTTGCCGTGGCTCCATTCCGGGATATTGGAATTGACCAGCCAGACCTCGTCATCCTTGACCTCGGCATAGCTCTCGGCAATCGTTCCGGAACCGAAGCGAAGCGATTTGACTTCCGTACCGGTCAACATCAACCCGGCCTCGAATTTTTCATCCAGATGATAGTCATACCGCGCACGACGGTTTTCCGCGACGACCTTCTGCTTGTCAAATTCGGTGGGACGGGGTTTTGCCATTAGACCAGGCCAGCCCCTTCCAGAGCGGCGTCCACGGCTTTCCTGCTGGTTTCCGAAGGCGCAGTCATGGGGAGACGGAGGTCCGTAGGGAATCCTTCGATAACACGCGCCAGGGCATATTTCACCGGCCCCGGAGACGCATCGGAGAAAAGCGCCTTGTGAAGCGGATATAAAATATCATTGAGTTCCCGCGCCTTATCATAATCGCCAGCCTGACAGGCCGCCTGAAAGTCGGCACAGAGCCGGGGTGCGACATTAGCCGTGACGGAAATACATCCGCCGCCGCCCGAAGCGTTAAAAGCCAGTGACAATTCATCCACGCCCGACAACAGGCAGAAATCATCCGGACAGGCAAGCCGGTGATCGGTCACCCGGTCAATTTCGCCGCTGGCATCCTTGATCGCTACTACAGAGGGAAGCTTGGCAAGGGCGGCGACCGTTTCAGGCAATATGTCCGTCACAGTCCGGGCCGGCACATTGTAAAGCACCAGCGGGAGATCATTCCCTTTGGTGAGCGTCTCGAAATGCGCAAAAATGCCCTGCTGGTTCGGGCGATTGTAATAGGGTGCCACAACCAGTCCGGCCTTCGCTCCGCATTTTCGGGAGAAGTTCAAGTGCAGCATGGCATTGGTGGTGTCATTGGACCCGCAACCGGCAATCACCGGCACCCGACCGGCCGCCTGTTCGACACAAACCTCGATCACGCGATGATGTTCGGCATTGGACAAAGTCGAGGACTCTCCAGTGGTTCCGCAAGGGACCAGACCGCTGCTGCCCTGTTCGATCTGCCAGTCTACCAGCGCCCGAAATTCCTCCTCCGCAAACGATCCGTCGCGAAAGGGAGTCACCAGAGCCGGAATTGAGCCGGAAAACATGGAATTACTCCTTTAAATTTGGCTTGGAAATTGCCACAGCTAATACAAGCTTAACAACGATATAGTTTGCCGTTCAGCGCCTGATAAGGAGCCTACCCCCAAAATGTCCAGTATGGTATCAAGAATTCTTCTTTCATCGCTGCTCCTGACACCTGCGACCTGCATGGCCGCGGAACAAACGGCTTGGCAAAACGGCCGAGAATCTGCCCTTTCCGATCCCACTAACGGCAATGCTGTGCTGGCCCTGCAAAGATGGCGGGTGCTCACCCAGTCCGACAATTATTCCTTCGGAGACTATGCGGGCTTTGTCATCAGCTATCCCGACTGGCCCGATGGCGAACGGATGAAGCGCAATGCCGAACAGGCCATCAATATCGAGAGCTTCTCGCCTACGACTGCCCTGCAATATTTTGACCGGGTTGCACCGGTTACCAATGGAGGCGCAGCGAAATACGCGATTGCGTTGCTTGCAACCGGACAACGGGACAAGGCGAACATGATGGCCCGACAGGCCTGGCGTGGCGGAACAATGGTGGACGAAGATGAAGCGGCGTTGCTGAACCGCTTCCGTTCCGTTTTTACGCCTGCAGATCATGATGCCCGCATGAACGCGCTGCTTTGGGCGCGCGCCACGAGGGCCGCTACCCGGCAACTGGGCTTTGCCTCCTCCGCGATGCGGCCGGTGTTCGCAGCCCGGCTGGCCCAGCTGACCGAAGCACCAGATGCGAATAGCCGGGCCAGTGCAGTGGGTGCCATGGCCCGCGATGATGCGGGTTTTCTCGCTGACCGCTCGCGTTATCTTCGCAACAAGGGACAAAGCTTCGCATCGCGGCAGTTGCTGGCATCACGCCCCTCGCTGCGCGTAAAGCCTGCCAATATTGCGACCTGGTACGAATCGAACCTGATCAATGCCCGAGCGGCGGCCAATGACCGGCAATGGAGCTTGGCCTATGACATTGCGTCCAATGTCGACGACGCGTGGACCGGCACGGTGAACATTGCCGAACAGAACAGCCGTATCCGCGACAAATATTCTGATCTCGTCTGGCTGGCTGGAACGGTAGCACTGGAAAAGCAGCGCCAGCCGCGGAAGGCTGTCGCGATGTTTGACCGCTATGCGCGATCTTACAACTCGCCCAATATCCGTTCGAAGGGCTATTACTGGGCTGGCCGTGCAGCGGCAGAAGCGGGACAGACCGATCAGGCAGCCGCCTATTTCCAGAAGGCTGCCCAATTCCCGGCCTATTTCTATGGCCAACTTGCCCATGAGCGCCTCGGTCGCGCCCTGCCCGCCTTTGACCGGACCTATCAGGTGGAGATATCGTCGCAAGACCGCAAGACATTCAACAACCAAACGCTGGTTCAGGCGTCAATTGCCTCGGCCCGCACAGGGCGGTGGCGCGAGCAAATACGTTTCTACCGGGCACTGGCCTACAAGGCTGAAACCCCAAAAGACTATGCCCTGCTGAGCGACCTGTCGGTCCGCATAGGTCAGCGCGATCTTGGCGTGATTGCGGGAATTAGTGGTGCCGGCAATGGCGCAGGCGCCACCGATGCAACCTTCTTCCCGACCCTGAAAGTGCCCTTTGGTTATGAGAATAGCTGGACCAGCATCCACGCGATCACGCGCCAGGAAAGCCAGTTTGCCGTCGGCGCGATCAGTCATGCCGGCGCCCGCGGCCTGATGCAGCTCATGCCGGGCACTGCGCGCGAGCAATCGGGCAAGGCCGGTCTGCGCTACAACATGTCTGCGCTGACCACCGATCCCCAATATAATATCCGCCTCGGCAGCGGCTATTTCGAGCGTATGCTGTCTTATTATGGCGGATCCTGGCCGCTGGCCGCTGCGGCCTATAATGCCGGACCGGGCAATGTGAACAAGTGGCTGCGCCGCAATGGCGATCCGCGCATGGGCGGCATTGACTGGCTGATGTGGATCGAAAACATTCCAATTTCGGAAACCCGAAATTACGTCAAACGCGTGCTGGAAAATGCAGTGGTCTACGACACCAAAAACCCGCGTGGCCCCCAGATGAAGAGCGACACGCCGCTGACCCGATATATCGGCAAAAACTATAAGGGGTGATGGCAGCTACGCATTCTACAGGGCGATTTGAACGGGTCAGGATACCGACGATGCCAGCACTTGCCGCGTGGTCATCTCAATGACGCCC
This sequence comes from Pseudomonadota bacterium, assembly GCA_039181895.1. Taxonomy (GTDB): domain Bacteria; phylum Pseudomonadota; class Alphaproteobacteria; order Sphingomonadales; family Sphingomonadaceae; genus Parasphingorhabdus. Next base: position 47,591 of record JBCDCK010000009.1, on the reverse strand, counting down.
TCGTAGTTCGACAATTTATCGCGCAACCGGGACAATTCCTCCACCGATTCGCACTCGCAGTAGACCAGCACGTCCACATCACCTGAAAGGCAATAGGCCGCCTCGACACCCGCAAGCCGGTGTATGACCGAGACCAGCTCTTCCTGAGAAGCACCGGCAGAGAAGCGGATCGTCAGAAATGCACGGGTCAGGGGTAACTGCGTCCGGTCGATGTTAATTGTGTAACCCTTGATGACACCCAGTTCTTCCAGTCTGGTCACCCGGTCATGCGTGGAACTTCTTGAAAGATCGATATCCCGAGCCAGCGAAACCAGGCTCGCGCGGGAATTGGTTTTCAACGCTTTCAGAAGTATCAGATCCTTGGCGTCCAGCCCGCGTTTGCTCATGTATAAACTCCGAAGCGGTCAATGGACCGAACATTTTCCGGTGTTGCCGGCATAGTGCTGGTGGTTTCCCGCAATTCCTCTGTCTAGCTTTTCCCTGACAATCCGAAAGTTAATGGAGGTGCAAATGGACTTCAATACATTCCTGCTTTTTGCCGCAACGACGCTCGTCGTGATCGCCACGCCAGGCCCGGCTGCTATTGCGATCACATCACAAGGTTCGGGAAACGGCGTCTTAAGGGCGCAATCTGGAATTTTGGGAATTGCTTCTGCCAATGCACTTTACTTCGCGCTTTCTGCAATGGGCATAGCTTCAGTCATAATTGCGTCAACCTGGCTGTTCACCATCATCAAATGGGTGGGCGTTACTTATCTCGTCTATCTCGGGGTCTTCGCAATTGTGAGCAGATCTGGCGGGCTCAACATTGTGAAGGGAATACGGGAAAAACCACAAATACTTTTTGCCAAAGGATTTCTTGTGGAATTTGCCAACCCGAAAGCGCTCCTGTATTTCGCGGCTATCCTTCCGCAATTTATTGATTTGTCCCGGCCGGTTTTAGAGCAAATACTCGTCATGGGAATGACCACGGCTCTTCTCGATATTGCCGTCTATTCCGCCTACGCCTTTTTGGGACAGGGATTGGCAAAAAGCAGCCTGAGCGGCAGGATTATCAAGGGTTTGAACAGCCTTGCCGGCTGCGCACTGCTGTTCACGGCATTCAAGATGGCAAAGGTCCACGCCTAAATTTCGGTGCCCGACAGGACAGGAAACCTGATCATCGGACCCGAACGTTCATGCGCCAATCTGGTACATATTGAAAGCCTGTCGCTCGGCGGAAAAGACCAGCATCCGAGCTACAACTAGTCCCCAAGCTCGTACCCAAAAGCTTCCTCCGCCATCTTAACCAGTTTCGGATCGGCTTCCGGTAGCTCTGCTGGCAGCATGGATTCAAGCGTTTCGGCAACATGGGTCATCGCAGCGATCCGCGCGGACTTTTTGTCATTGCCATCGATCACGGTCCACGGCGCCCAACGCGTGTTGGTCTGTTTGAACATGTCTTCGATGGCCTTGATGTAATCCTTGCGTTTCGCCCGATTGCGAAAATCCTCTTCAGTGATTTTCCAGCGCTTGTGCGGCGTGTCGAGGCGGCGGGCGAAGCGTTTGTCCTGCTCTTCCTGTGTTGTGTGGAAGAACAGCTTGATCATGTTGGTGCCACCATCAATCTGTTGCGCCTCAAATTCGTTGATTTCGTCATAGCCGCGTTTCCACTCGGCTTCGCTGCAAAAGCCCTCCACCCGTTCGACCAAGACCCGACCGTACCAGCTGCGGTCAAACACGGCGATGTCACGGCTTCCCGGCAGTTTTTTCCAGAAGCGCCAGAGAAAATGCCGGTCCTTCTCTTCCCGGGTGGGTGCTCCAATTGGATAAACCTCGAAATAGCGGGGATCCCATTCGGCAGTCATGCGTCGGATACAGCCGCCCTTGCCGGCGGCATCCCAGCCCTCAAACACCAATATGGTGCGATTGCCATAGATGATATGCTTGAAATGGACGTCTGCAAGGCGTTCCTGCACCTCTTTCAGGGCATCATCATAATCCCCGTCGAATTTCTCGCCGGCTTCAAAGTCGGACAATTTGATCTTCATGGCGAAATCCTAACCCAAAAAAGCGCCGGAGGCCAACTGGTTAACTGTGATTTTGGAGAACCAGGGCAGCAATGCCTGACGGATCCTGCATAGGCATAAAATGTGTGAGCTTTTCAAGATAAATATCTGTTCCATCAAGGAAGTTACTGGCAAGGCTTGGCGGTGTCGGTGAGGATGCAAAATCAAAACTACCCTTTTGCTCAATCTGAGGCGCCCGCAATATGGTCACAGGTTGCGTGATTTTTTCCATCAAGGGCCAGGGATCAATGGTCGCGCTGGTCGCATAGACCGAAGCCTCGGACTGCGGCGGACAGGCCAGCTCGAATGTCCCGTTTTCGGCGGGAAGCAGACCATGTGCGCAATAGTCCCTGAGCACCGCCGGATCCCAGAGACGATAGGGATGCCGGTCGCAAAACCGCTCGAACATCTCGTCCGGTCCGGCCCAGCTGTTCCGCCGTTTCGCCACCATATGATTGGTCGCGCTGTAATCCGGCGGATCGAGATATGTCTCTCGCTCCATGATCACCGGATCAACCAGAATCAAGCGTCCAATACGTCCAGTATGCTTGGCGGCAACCTGGACGAGACAATGCCCTCCCATACTGTGCCCTACCGCAATATCGAACCGGATATCCAGCGACGTCACAAGCTGCGCCGTGGCATCCGCGATCATGTCCCAGGCTGCGATCTCGGGTTTCGAGCTGCGGCCATGACCGAGCTGATCGACGGCAATGACATGGGTATCTGCGGGAAAAGCCGCGATCACCTGATCCCAGCACCGCGCATGAAATCCGGTAGCATGCAAAAGCAGAACAGATGGGCCATGTGCCGCCCTGCCCCATTCGAAATAGCAGATATCGCCATGGGAAGAGGCAAAAACATGCTGGTCGGGATGTGTCATGCAAGGCGTTCCGTAGCTGGTGTTCCGGTTACTCTGAAATCGCGATAATCGGCATCTGGCCCACCGGCCACTAGCGGTTTGAAGACTAGCCTTCCTTTGGCGGTTCGACGACGCGGATGTGCAATTCGCGCAACTGTTTGGGCGACACGCCGCTGGGTGCACTCATCATCAGGTCTTCTGCCTTCTGGTTCATCGGGAAAGCCACCACTTCTCGAATATTCGGCTCGTTCGCCAACAGCATGACAATCCGGTCCACACCTGGCGCCGAACCACCATGCGGAGGCGCGCCATATTTCAGGGCGTTTATCATGCCAGAAAACTCCCTGTCGACCTGCTCCTTCGTGTAACCGGCAATCTCGAATGCCTTGTACATGATGTCCGGACGGTGGTTCCGGATCGCGCCGGAAGACAGCTCCACACCGTTGCAGACAATGTCATATTGCCAGGCCAGAATATCGAGCGGGTCCTTGCTTTCCAGAGCTTCCATCTCGCCCTGCGGCATGGAGAACGGGTTATGCGAAAAATCGACTTTCTTCAGTTCCTCGTCATATTCGAACATCGGGAAATCAACGATCCAGCAGAATTTGAATTCATCATCCTTGATGAGGTCCAGCTTCTCAGCCGCCCTCGTACGGGCAACGCCAGCCAAACGCGCCGCTTCTGCTTCCTTGCCGGCAGCAAAGAACACACCATCGTCTGGACCGCAGCACAGATCAGCCAGCAATTTGGCCGTGCCTTCCTCACCATGGTTCTTGGCGATCGGTCCGCCCGCGACCCCTTCCTTCATGTTGATATAACCCAGTCCTGCATAGCCTTCACCGCGGGCCCAGTTGTTCATATCGTCGAAAAACTTCCGGCTGTTTTTGCCGGCTTCCGGCGCGACAAAGGCGCGAACCGTTCCGCCCCCGGCCGTGATCTTGTCGAACAGACCGAAACCGGAGCCTTTGAAATGCTCGCTGACATCCTGGATGATGATCGGGTTTCTGAGATCCGGTTTGTCCGAACCATATTTGAGCATCGCTTCCTTGTAAGGAATGCGTGGAAATTCGCCCGCCGGGGTTACTGCACGGCCATTGGCAAATTCCTCGAACACGCCAGCCAGAACCGGTTCCAGGGCCGCGAAAACATCATCCTGCGTGACAAAACTCATTTCCAGATCGAGTTGGTAAAACTCGCCGGGTGACCGATCAGCACGGGCGTCCTCGTCGCGGAAGCATGGCGCAATCTGGAAATAGCGATCGAATCCAGCCACCATCAGCATCTGCTTGAACATTTGCGGGGCTTGCGGAAGTGCATAGAATTTGCCCGGATGCACCCGGCTCGGCACGAGATAGTCCCGCGCGCCTTCCGGAGAGGACGCGGTAAGGATCGGGGTTTGAAACTCGGTAAAGCCCTGATCGACCATGCGGCGACGAATGCTGGCAATCACTTCGGATCGCAACATCATGTTTGCATGTACTTTCTCGCGCCGCAAATCGAGGAACCGGTACCGGAGGCGAATGTCCTCCGGATATTCCTGGTCTCCGAATACTGGCATTGGAAGTTCGTCCGCAGGTCCCTGCATGGAAACCGAATCCGCAACGACTTCCACTTCACCGGTCGGCAGATTGGCATTCACTGTCTCGTCATCCCGAGCAACGGTCTTGCCGGTCACGGTGACCACGGACTCAACGCGGGCATCATCCAGGGTCCGGAAGGCGTCGCTGCCCGTTTCACAGACGATCTGAGTCAGTCCAAAATGATCGCGCAAATCCACAAAGAGCAAATTGCCATGATCACGCTTCCGATGCATCCAGCCGGACAGCCGGACCTCGGTGCCAACATCGGTGGATCGAAGCTGCGAACAATTATGGGTGCGGTAAGCGTGCATGACGGGCCTTCATAAATGGATTGTCGCCTTGGGCGAACTGTGGTGCGCCTAACACAGGGATTGGCGCCGTTTGTCAAGGTTCAACTCAGCTGTGCAGAAACATTTGCGGGCTGCGCCGGACTCTGTATAGCAATTGCCATGAAAATACATCCATTGCTGACTGACAATCAGGATATTGCCGATCTTTGCGAGCGCTTTTCCAAAGCCGACTTCGTCGCCGTCGATACGGAGTTCATGCGGGAGAATACCTATTGGCCAATATTGTGCCTGATTCAGATCTCGGATGGCCAGGAAGCGGCGGCCATTGATCCGCTCGCAAAAGGGGTAGACCTGCAGCCCTTGCTGGACCTGCTGGTGGAAAACGAAGATGTGCTCAAAATATTTCATGCTGGTGGACAGGATGTCGAAATCATCCACAATATGACGGGTAAGACCCCTCATCCCATTTTCGACACCCAGATCGCCGCCATGGCGCTCGGACCGAGTGAGCAAATCGGTTATGCCAATCTTGTGGACAGCTGGCTGGGCATTACTCTCGACAAGGGCGCGCGGTTCACTGACTGGTCGCGACGACCGCTGAATGACCGGCAGATCAAATATGCCATTGGCGATGTCACACATTTGTCCGAGATATTCCCGATGATGCTGGAGAAGCTCAAGGAATCCGGTCGCGGCATGTGGATCAATGCCGAGATGGAGAGGCTCGCCGATCCCGACAATTATGTTAATGATCCCGAACTCGCATGGCGAAGGGTCAAGTTTCAGGGTCGCAATCTGGAATCACTGGGCCGTCTCAAGGCACTTGCATCCTGGCGCGAACAGGAAGCACAGGCGAAAGATCTGCCCCGAGGCCGGATCATGCGCGATGAGACTTTGGCCGACATTGCGGGGCACCCTCCAAAGGATCAGTCAAAACTCGGTCAGGTCCGGGGTTTGTCCAATGGCTGGAAAAACAATGACATTGGCGAGCGGCTGATGGAGGTTCTCCAGACCGCGGAACCGCTTCCGCGCGACGAAATGCCAGTGCGCAACGGCCGGCGACCGAAATTCGGCAAGGAAAATGCGCTGGTTGCGGATTTGCTCAAGCTGCTGCTGAAAATACGTTCGGCAGAGATGAATGTCGCTTCCAAATTGCTCGCACGCGCAGATGATCTGGAACGAATTGTCGGAGGAGACCGGGATGACGTACCCTTGCTGCAAGGCTGGCGATACGAAGAATTTGGCCGCGATGCGCTTGACCTCATCGAAGGCCGGGTCAGCTTTACCGTTAAAAATGGCCGACTCAAAATGACTCATCAGCCAGAAGAAGAAACAACCGCCAATTCCTCGGACATGCAAGAACCAGCAGCGGACTCTTGACGTCACTGCAGTTCGTCCGAGCTATTCCGGTATCGCTACAAGTACCGCTTCGAGATTCAATTTGCTGGCCAGCTGCTCGTGGCGTTTGACCACGGCTTCACCATATAAATCCCCAAGGCTTTCGGCCATCACGAGTTCCAGCCGCCCGCCAACCTTGCGCAAATTTGTGTCTTCGAGCGGCTTGCGGGTTCCCCCGCTGAGGCGCTGAGCCAGGCGCATGGCGAGACCCCAGCAAATGGCGCGTTCCGTCGCCTCATCATCGAGCAGCTTGCCACCACCGGGAAAAACATCGACACCGCCACCAAAACTGGTGAACAGGGCCTGCCCCAGCATTTCGCGTTCCGGACCCTTGATACCCACCCAGTTGCCATGGAGACCCATAACCAGTCCACGCTCGGCGCGGAAATTTGGATTGGCCCGCCACGCCACATCACCGAGATTGCAAGCGGCCTGACGAATGCGTTGCCATTCCGGAGAATCGCCGGAGAAGATCTCGGCAATCCACTTGCCAAGCAGCTTGCTGTTTGCTGGGAAACGGGCCTGTTCCGCTCCGGAATCTTCGGTCGCCAAAAGCAAGGGATCCCGCTTGCTCTGCTGTTTGCTGATCCGGCTGTAAAGCATGCCTTCCCGAACGCCATAGGCCGAAACGACCAATCGGCTGCTGTTGAGATGGCGAACGATAAAAGACAAGAGCCACGCAGCATCATCCAGCGTCGGAATGCGCGAAGTCGACAGTCCCGGCACGGCCTTGAGTTTCGCCTTGTCCAGCCGGGCTAGCCGACTGACCAGCCGGCGCGCTCTATCCGGAGCCATTTCATAATGATGGATCACGGGAAGCGGATAACCGCTGTCATGCATGTCTAGTCGAGCCAGCGATCGCCACGAACCACCAACCAGATAAAAGGGCAGTTGCTCCGAATCCTTGGGCCACCCTGTTTTCTTGAGCATCTTGCGCACCTGGCGCTTCAATTTGTCTTTGCCCTTTGTCCGCAACGCCGCAATTCGCAACACCCCCAGAGGGAAGGAATATTTGTCGGTCACTTCACCATTTTTGATCCGTGCCAGTTCCAGACTGCCGCCTCCCAGATCGCCAACAATCCCGTTCGCATCCGGGATCGCCGAAATCACGCCAAGTCCGGCCAGTTGGGCTTCCTCTTCACCTTGCAGGATCTGTGTTTGGACACCTATCTTTTCGGCAGCTGCCAGAAAATCCGCCCCGTTGCTCGCATCTCGGACGGCCGCTGTGGCAAAGCTTTCAACGGTATCGACATCCATTTCGATGCAAAGATGATGAAAGCGCTGCAGGGCGCCAATGCCGAGCGCGAAAGATTCCGGAGAGATGGCTCTCGTAGTCGCCAGCGACTTTCCCAGTCCGGCCATGACTTTCTCATTGAACAGGATCGCCGGAACGCGAGCCGGCCCCTGGTAAACAACCAGCCGTATCGAATTGGAACCGATATCGATGATTGCCGTTCGCAGATTTTTCCGCGATGGCTTTTTCTTTCTGGTTATCTGCAATCCCCCAAGCTGCATGGTCTTGGCAATCAGCTCCGGTTCTTGCGTCTGCGCAAGGTCAACCGCGGAACGGCATTGCTCTTCTTGAGCGCTTTTCCGCGGCCCGAAAGCGAGGGATTGGTCATGAAATAGCGATGAAGATTGAACGGTTTGGACGACGGACGAACCCGCTCGTAGCTGCCATCAGGGTTGAGTTCCCAGCTTTGTTCGTCATCTATGAGATTGGCCACCATCACCTGATCCAGAATCTGGTCATGCACAGTTTCGTTGGTGATAGGAATCATATATTCCACCCGTCGGTCGAGATTCCGCGGCATCCAATCGGCGGAGCTGATGTAAAGACTGGCTCGGTCATTGGGCAGTTCCTTGCCATTGCCAAATGCCCAGATCCGGCTGTGCTCCAGGAATCGGCCGACGACCGACTTGACCCGGATATGATCCGACATGCCCGGCACCCCGGGACGCAAACAGCAAATACCCCTGACAATCAGGTCGATCTCAACTCCGGCATTGCTGGCGGCGTAGAGTTTCTCGATCAACGCCGGGTCCACCAGACTGTTCATTTTTGCCCAAATCATACCAGATTTGCCCGCCCGTTCATTTGCGATTTCACGATCAATAAGTGTCATCAAATCATCGCGCATGTAGCGGGGAGACATGGAGATCAGTTCCAGTTTCTCTGGTTCGACATAGCCGGTAATATAGTTGAACAACTGGGCTGCGTCCCGGCTCGCCTTGGGATCAGCCGTGAAAAAGCTGAGGTCGGTGTAGATTTTCGCGGTCACCGGATGATAGTTGCCGGTACCGAAGTGGCAGTAGGTGCGGTATCCGTCCTGTTCCTTGCGCACCACCATGGAGATCTTGGCATGGGTCTTCCATTCGATAAAGCCATAGACCACCTGAACTCCGGCGCGTTCCAACTGGCTGGCCCATTTGAGATTTTGCTCTTCATCAAACCGAGCTTTCAGCTCAACAACGGCCGTAACCGACTTTCCGGCTTCGGCCGCGTCAATCAGAGCGCGGATCACAGCGGACTGTTTGCCCGCACGATACAATGTCTGCTTGATTGCAACCACGTCGGGATCGGCGGCGGCCTGACGGAGAAATTCGATCACCACCTCGAACGATTCATAGGGGTGATGAACGAGAATATCCTTGTCCCGAATCGCTGCAAAGCAGTCGCCGCCATGTTCGCGAATACGTTCCGGAAAACGGGGGCTATAGGGTGAAAACTTGAGATCCGGACGGTCTTCGTCCACCAGCAGATCAAGGTCGCCCAACCCGACAAACCCGTCGATCCGGCTTTCCGTACCGCCATCGCTGACAAGATTTTCCCGCAGCAAGGCAATTACGGAATCGGACAGACCCGGACCCAGCTCCAGCCGGATGACATCACCCCGTCTCCGCCGCTTGATTGCACTGCGGAAATAACGCACCAAGTCTTCCGCTTCTTCTTCCACTTCGATATCGCTGTCCCGAATGATCCGGAACAGGCCGCTGTTGGTCACGTCATAACCCGGGAAAAGCAATCTCGAGTAGTGCTGAATGGCTGATTCCACCGGTACGTAGACCGCATTTTCCCGCGGAATCCTAATGAAACGCGGCAAGCCGGACGGTATCATCACCAGTTCGCGAATGCCTTGTTTGTCTGATTGACGCACCAGATCAAAAACCAGACTCAGACCCTTGTTTGAGATGAAGGGGAAGGGATGTGCCGGATCAAGCGCCTGGGGTGTAAGCACCGGGAAAATCTGATCGAGGAAATGCTGCTCGAGCCACTTTTTGCCAGCCTTGTCGAGATCCTCAATCGGCGCGACCGTGATATCCTCGGATCGTAATATGGCCTGCAATTGTTCCCACACAGCCTGCTGGTTATGAAGAATACGGTCAGCGCGTTCCGCAATCGCCGAAAGTTGCTGCGACGCCGTCAGACCATCAGCAGATCTCTCTTCGATATTCTGCCGATACTGCCCGACCAGGCCGGCAAATCTGACCATGAAAAACTCGTCGAGATTGTTACCAGAAATTGAAAGGAAACGAACTCGCTCAAGGAGCGGATGGGACGTGTTCTGGGCTTCCTCAATAACCCGTTCGTTAAAGCCCAGCCAGCTCAGCTCCCGGTTGAAATAACGCGCCGTATTTTCCTCTCCCGAAGCTCCCGGAGGTTCCATCTCCAACTCATCATGGCTAGCGTTGCTTGAACCGATACTTTCCATCATCCATCCGTCCGGTTTTCTTTGCTGTTGGCACGTCGCTCGGCTTGACAGGTACGCAAGGCTTCCTGAGCGATCCGCCGGGTCACTGGCTTCTTTTGCGCTATGGCAATCCGGTCCATCAATTGCGCCAAAATCTGAACATCTTGATAACTGCGTTCCATCCGTTTCGCTAGCCAAGCCAAAGCTTCGTCCGAAACCGGTGTACCACGCATAGCAAAATATTTTTGAAAAAGACCTGTCAGCATCGCTTCATCCGGCGCACCGATCTCAATCGGTTGGGAAGCCGCCAGCCGGGATTGCAAGTCCGGCAACCGGACATTCCATTCCCCGACCGGACGGGCGGAGACAATAAGCAGAGGTTTTCGCCGTGTCTGGGCTTCGTTCCACAGATGAAACAGTTTCTCTTCGTCGAAGCCGTCATCCACTTCAAAACAGAGGCCATCAGCCACACGCAGAAACTGGCTCGCCATTGCCGTTTTTCCTGATGCGGCAGAACCAATCAAAATTGCCACGCCATTGGGCCAATGCTGCCAGTTACCGAGATGATGGTCTGCATCTGCATTTGCTTCTGTGACGATATAGCTATCAAGGTCACCTGCAGGTTCAGTCTCCAGAGGAAGGGCGATCTGGTTCACTTTCTCTACTCGTTCCCCCCGCGACTGATTCGCAGCGCTCCTGAGCCCTGCTGTACCTGCCAGCCTCTCGAGCGAAGTGCTGACGCCAAATCCGAAATATCACCGGAATAGGTCACGCGCATGACGGATACTCCTCCGAGCGCAAGACTGGAAGTGGCCGCGGACGATACGCCAGGCACTGAACGCACCGAAGATTCGCCTCTGCCTACAGCTCCCACATCCGGTGTATCAAATTGTACGGACACGGTAATCGCAGCAGCGGCCGCGGCGGTTCCGGCTTCGGTCGCGCTTTCTTCAACACCTGCTGCGGACTCACCCGCTGCTTCAGCAGTACCCGTTGTTTCCAACGCGCTTTCAGCGGCTAGCTCGGCTTCAAGAGCAGCTTCGAGGGCATCCAGATCGAATGGATCGTCAATGATGAGCGATTTGTCGGTTTTCAGCACACCTCGTGACAATGCACTGGCATAGATTGTGTCAATTCTGGCGATGGCCGTGTCCATCATGTCGGCAATGCCTTCGCTGTTCCGCGCGTTCAGCGTGAAAGTTTCGATAAACCGGTTATCGGGGCCATAGCGCGCAGTGAATCGTCCAGTCACCGGCCCACCGGGATATTCATATTCCAGCCGGACAATCGGAATAATGACATCTGCTGCGCCGAACTGATCCAGAATGTTGCGCCACCACACACGATTCGGCCGGTCGGCTTGTCCGGCCGTAAGCACCAGCGACTCACTATCTGATCCAAAGGGCCGGACATAATCAATCGCGCTGTCACCCGGCCGAAACCGCGCCCAGGCCTTTTGCCATTCCGTTCGGTTCTCGAACACTTGCGGCGAACCGCCGCTCCACATGATGGGCAGCACCAGCAACGGAGGGGATCTGAGCTTCCTGCCCCGCACTCCGAGAATCTGGCCTGCTCTTGCACGGTCAAACATGACACCAAGGGTAGCGATATATCGGCGGGGACCGATCTGTTCTTCTTCAACGATAATGGCGGAAACGATGTTGTTCAAAGCGCTATCTGGCAAGCCCGATGTATCACCGCCCTGAGTGCGCTTGTAGAGCTGCTTCCAAGCTTTGCGCTGTGCTTCTTCCCAGCCTTTTTGTCGGGCTTCGAACGCGTTTTTCCCTTGCACATCGACTTCCACACCCAACACTTCAAAATCCCCGGTGCTGGCAAGCGGGGCCACACCCCTCTCCGTTCCTTCCAGCTGGGCATAGACAACGCCGGTGACCGCAAGCGCGGCAAGCGCCAAAAGAGTGGCAATTTTGAACCTGAGGTCAGTCAAAAATTTCATTTCCGTTCTTTTGACGATTATGACGTGGAAATCCAGCCGCGAGTTGTCTAATCGCCTATTCCATGAGTGACAAACAAAACATGCCTGCAAAAGAGCAGCGAAACGAGTCCGAACCTTATACCTATGCGAAGGCCGGCGTTTCAATTGCGGCAGGTAATGCCCTCGTCAAGGCAATTGCTCCGCTGGCCAAGGCAACAGCGCGACCGGGAGCCAATGCAGAGCTGGGTGGGTTCGGCGGCTTTTTTGATCTCAAGGCCGCGGGCTATAGTGACCCCTTGCTTGTTGCGGCCAATGATGGGGTTGGAACAAAGTTGAAACTCGCCATTGATCATGACCGGCATGATACAGTCGGCATCGACCTTGTCGCGATGTGCGTCAATGACCTGATTGTTCAGGGCGCCGAGCCCCTGTTTTTCCTGGACTATTTCGCCACTGGCAAGCTCGAAAACGGGGTGGCGGAACGGGTTGTCGCCGGTATTGCAGAGGGTTGCCGCATGTCCGGATGTGCGCTCATTGGTGGCGAAACCGCGGAAATGCCAGGAATGTACGCAGACGGAGACTATGATCTGGCCGGATTTTGTGTGGGTGCGGTCGAGCGCGAGAAAGCGGTTACTGGCGCCCGGTTGGAGGCAGGCGACATTTTGCTCGGGTTGACGTCATCCGGTGTGCATTCCAATGGGTTCTCATTGGTCCGGCGACTGGCAGCAGACAAAGGCTGGAACCTTGATCGCCCTGCTTTATTTGATCCAGAGGTCCTGCTCATTGAGGCCCTTGTTGCCCCAACGCGTATTTATGTGAATTCACTTCTGCCATTAATGCAATCCGGACAGATCAAGGCGTTAGCGCATATTACTGGCGGCGGACTGCTGGAGAATATTCCTCGGGTACTGCCCGATGACCTGCACGCCCATGTCGATGCCGGTCACTGGCATCAACCTCGATTAATGGCCTTTTTGCAGGCGCAAGGAAATATTGAGCCGGAAGAAATGGCGCGAACGTTCAATTGCGGAATCGGCATGATCTTGGCGGTCTCACCCGATGAAGTCGAATCTGTCAGAAAAGCACTCGAGGCTGCTGGCGAAACCGTGCTGCAAGTTGGCGATATCCGCAAAGGTGCAAAGGGATGCACAGTTTCGGGCAATTCCGGCACATGGTCCGCGATGCACGATTGGTCGGCGACACATAATGGCTGACAAGGTCCGAATCGCCATCCTGATTTCGGGACGCGGATCTAACATGGCGGCATTGCTCTATACGGCCAAGGACCACGCCTGCCCCTATGAAGTCGTTCTTGTTGGATCCAACATCCCTGAAGCTGACGGTCTCAATCTGGCAGCAGCCGAAGGTATTGCCACATTCGCGCATGCCCACAAGGGTCTTTCACGAGAGGCGCATGACAAAATCATGCATGATGCCATCATGAAATCTGGTGCAGAGTACATCGTGCTGGCAGGTTACATGCGGATATTGTCGGATGAATTCGTCGGAAAATGGCCCGATCATATGCTCAATATTCATCCGAGTCTGCTGCCCAAATACAAGGGTTTGAACACATATCAGCGGGCACTGGACGCCGGGGACGAGAAGGCCGGATGCAGCGTGCATCTGGTGACGGCGGAACTTGATGACGGTCGCGTGCTGGGACAAACTGAAGTCGCTATTCTTCCCGGCGACAATGCGGAAAGTCTCGCCGAACGGATCCTCATCGCCGAACACCAACTCTATCCGTCCATTCTGTCCAGATATGTAACCCGCGAAGCGGATCCTGAATGGATATTGGATCAGGTGCGAAAACGGGCTTTGGCACTTGAGGAAACACGCGAACGCGCGAGTTTCGGCTCTCCCGGCTGGCGGGTTGGTAGCGAGAAAACGGGCAAGTATTTCGCCTATTTTACCCAGCGACTACATGGCGAGGCGAGCATCGGTCTGTTGGTCAAGACAACCGGACTGGACGAACAGTCGGCTCTCCTCGAAGCAGATCCCGATCTTTACTATTTACCCAAATTTTACGGAAAGTCGGGCTGGATTGCCATCCGCCTCGACACTGGCAAGACGGATTGGGACCATATCAGCGACTGGCTCGCCAAAAGCTGGCGCATGGTAGCGCCTAAGCGACTGGTAAAACTCGCTGACATCGCAGACCAATTCTAGAGAGAACATCGCGGGACAGAGCCCTATCTGAACGACAAGAGGAGGGAGGAGATGCCGTCCGAAAGTGGATCTTTGGGAAACGACCCTGCCCGCGATGCTAAAGTAGTAATGCACGGCGAGCGCGGATTTATCGATACGGCATTAAGTACGTAACAGAATTTGGCTTACATCCCAGCTTCTACAGCGAGCCGAACCATGTCTGCGGCACTCGGTGCTTCCAGCCGTTTCATCAATATTGCCCGGTGCATTTTTACTGTCCGTTCGCTCAGATCCAGCTCATGAGCGATCTGTTTGTTGAGAAAGCCTTTGGCAATAAATCCCAAGACTTCCCGTTGCCGTTTTGAAAGGTCTTTCACAATCTCGGTTGCCCGCATTCTGCGCGCCTTGGCCAGGCTGGGGCCCTCGCTATCAATCTCTACCTGCGAACCAAGAAAATATTCGAGCTCACCATCATCATCAAACATCGGGGCGACCAAAACCGCGTTTTGAAACGGTGCGCCATCCTTTTTGTAGTTGAGGATCTCCACCAGTACCGACTTGCGCTCTCGCACGCCGCGACGGATTTCCTCTGACAACCATGGTTCCGTGGCCGGCCCGGCCAGGAAACGACAATTTCTTCCGATGATGAAGTCCCGCTCATAACCGGTTAGTTCTGAAAAGGCGTCATTGGATGCAATAATCGGATTATCAGGCAACCGCGGATTGCTGATTACCGATGCAATCGGGCTGTTTTCGATAAGTGCCTGAACTGACTTTTTAGGCGCACCTACGTCCGCAGCAACCGATTTGTCATCGGTGCCATTCACTCGTCCCTTACGATCCATAAGCAGAAACCTAGTCTATCAGGATGGTGGATAGCAAGCGTCATGGCCGAAAAACCCGCGTTCTTCATGTATCAAATCCAGTCAGGGTACCACGCCCTCGACAACTGATTTGGCGTTGTCCACGCGAATCGCTGCACCATTGATAAATTTGGATTCATCAGACGCGAGAAACAAAACGGTATGGGCAATGTCATCTGGTTCGCCCAAAGCGCTCGGGGCTGGACCTTCGCTCGCCGGTCGCAAATCTTCGCGATCCATGACCTTTGGACCGATCTCCTCAACCATTGGTGTCAATATACCGGCTGGATGCACGCTGTTGCAGCGGATATTATAGCGGTTATTTGCGCAATGCACCGCTACACTTCGGGTCAAGCTTTCCACAGCGCCCTTGGCGGCGGCATAAGCCACCACAATCGGCTCACCCTGCACGGAAGCGATCGAACACATATTGATGATCGAGCCACCTCCGGACGCCTTCATCGCTGGCACAGCATATTTGCAGCCATAGAAGGTACCGTCCGCGCTAACCTCCATGACAAATTTATATTCTTCGGCTGTTTGGGTTTCGATCGTTCCCGGCTCGACCACGCCCGCATTGTTAACCAGCACATCGAGCTTTCCATGCCGTGATACTACATCAGCAATAAGATCTTCCCACTGTCGTTCATCCCTCACATCCTGGAGATGGAATTCTGAAGCTTCTCCGATTTCGGCGGCCACACGCTGGCCATTTTCCTGATCCATGTCAGTCAGAATGACAGTTGCGCCTTCTCGTGCGAACATTCGGGCATCGGCTTCACCCAGCCCCTTCGCCGCGCCTGTTATTATTGCCACTTTGCCTTCCAGCCTGTCCATGTCACACCTCCCTTTGTGAGGACAGTCCTAGATCGGCAAAGATCGATTGGGCACTGATAAAATGAGAGAGATGCACCTATGGAAATCACCGAAAAACTTTGGGCGAGGGAAGAAATTCGGGATGTATTGCACCGCTATTGCAAAG
This sequence comes from Pseudomonadota bacterium, assembly GCA_039181895.1. GTDB lineage: Bacteria > Pseudomonadota > Alphaproteobacteria > Sphingomonadales > Sphingomonadaceae > Parasphingorhabdus. The sequence goes on along the minus strand of JBCDCK010000009.1, from coordinate 31,792 downwards.
GCATTGATCGCAAGGACTGGGCGCTGGTGCGATCTTGTTTTGCCGATGACCATGTCCACAATCACGGAGACTATAGCGGCCCTCCGGACGAGTTTATCGAGTTTGCCAGCGAGGTACTGAAACAAGTTCCGGCGACCCATCATTCCATTTCGAATGTCCATATCAAATTTTCTGAAGACGGTATGAAGGCCTCGACGGAAGCGAATTTCGTGGCATATCACTATGTCGAGGCAGGAAACCCTGATTTTGCGCCCGTTCCGACCCGGGGAAAGGCAACAGACTGGATCGTCGCAGGACGTTATTGTGACAAATTGGAAAAGCGAGACGGCAACTGGATTATAGTAAGGCGAGAAGCCTTCCACGACTGGGAACGCTACGAAGAGGCAAACGGACCATCAGTGTCCTGACACAAAAAACCCGCCAGGAAACGACCGGGCGGGTTTCAAAATCAGTTTTGCGATTAGCCTACGATTTCATCTTCGGTGAAGAAATGCGCGATTTCGATTTCGGCATTTTCGTCGCTGTCCGAACCATGAACGCTGTTCGCTTCGATACTCTCCGCAAATTCCGCTCGGATCGTTCCGGGCGCTGCGTCAGCGGGGTTAGTCGCACCCATGACATCGCGATTGCGCTGCATCGCATTCTCGCCTTCGAGCACCTGAACAACGCAAGGTCCACTGGTCATGAAGTCCACCAGTTCACCGAAGAAGGGACGCTCTTTATGGACAGCGTAAAATCCTTCGGCCTGTTCTCTGGTCATGTGAATTCGCTTGCTCGCGATGATCCGCAAACCGGCGTCTTCCAGTTTCTTGGTCACGGCGCCAACGAGATTGCGGCGTGTCGCGTCAGGTTTGATGATCGAAAATGTCCGGGTACCGGCCATGATAATGCTCCGTATCTGTCTGAAATAATGAAGTTGCGCAGCCCCTAGCCGTTGCTGAACCGCATGGCAAGAGCTGTATCAGAGCCGGAAATTTGCGATGGAATTCAGTTTTTGCCACCGGCAAAAAGCGTAACCATTACCTTGCCTTCGCCATCCTTGGTGGCGGAAATATTCACGCCTTCACCATCTCCCCGCTCGCCACCTATCATCTGCATGTCTCCAGCCTTCACTTCGGTTGCAATCTTGATGTCCTTGTCTGCCATTTGCTTGCGGTAAAAGTCGATGACATCTTCCTGACTGTCGCTTGTAGAAAAGACAATCATCGCCCCTGATGCACCGTCACCCATCCCTGTCATGCTGCTCTCTACAGTCGCTCCCGGGTAAAGCTTGATGCCCATTGGCAAATCTTGAATCGCTTTGGATCCACTGGCGATCCTTATCTCGCCATCTGCTGATTTGATTACCGTTTCACTGGAATTTTCATCTCCGGAAACAGTATAGCTCCCTTCTCCGCCTTCCCCGTCATCAAAAGTACCGGATGCGATCTCGTCATTGCCGCCACAGGCAGTCGCGAGCAAAAGGGCAGGAAGGAACAAGAACTTTTTCATGATGAAGACTCCATCAGTAGAGAATGCGACCGAATTACAAACCTATAAGCAAAGCCCGTGCTGCGCAAATTCTCCATCATCAGGGCCCTTCCACCCAGCGGCCATTGTCCTGTTTCCAGTATCGCAGAGTGACATTTTCCATGTCTGAAAGCGAACGCCACGCTTCCCTGGCTCCGGAGATTTCCTGACCCGAAAACAAGTAAAAAGTCCGGTCAAACTGCAAGGCCGGGTCACGCCAGAGTCCATCCGCCAATATTACGAATCTTGCACCATTGTCTGATTCACAGTCTGAAGAAAGCAGCACCGGTTGGTTTTGCTCACTCTCGCACCCGGCAAAATTATGAGCCAAAAAGCTGCTTGGCTTGGCACTCCAAAGTGCAGCGGACAATTTCTGGATCTGTTCATCAATGCCCGAAACAACCAGCAGTCTTTCCCCTCCGTCCAGCGCCTTGTCAGCAAGTACCGGGACCAGTTTCTCCGCCGGATCCCGGGTCAAGTGATAGAAATCAACCTGCGTCGTCAAGGGTTACCTTACTCCTGCCCTGCATCACTCAAAATTGTCGGCTACAAACTGATCGAGCAAACGCACCCCAAAGCCTGTAGCCCCTTTGTCCCAGACCGGCCCTGGCTTGTCCGCCCAAACCATTCCTGCAATGTCAAGATGGGCCCATTTCACACCCTCCTTGATGAATCGCTGCAGGAACTGACCTGCGGTGATCGAACCCGCCCCTTTGCCGCCCACATTTTTCATGTCGGCAATGGGTGAATTAATCTGCTTATCGTAAGCACTGGTGAGCGGGAAACGCCATAGCGGATCCCCAGCTGCTTTGCCGGCAGCCAGCAAATTGTCTGACAGACCATCATCATTGCTGAAACATCCGGCATGCTCATTGCCAAGGGAAATGATAATCGCGCCAGTCAATGTGGCCAGGTTGACCACAACTTCCGGTTCAAAAGTTTCCTGGGTCCAATGCAGGGCATCACAAAGAACAAGGCGGCCCTCGGCATCGGTGTTAATAACCTCGATAGTCTGACCGCTCATGCTTGTGACGACATCGCCTGGCCGTTGTGCATTTCCGTCGGGCATATTCTCCACCAATCCGCAAACGCCCACAACATGGGCGTTTGCCTTTCTGCCCGCCAGCGCTTTCATTGTGCCGGCTACAGCCCCCGCACCGCCCATGTCCCACTTCATGTCTTCCATACCCGCCGGAGGTTTCAGGGAAATGCCGCCAGTATCAAACGTGACGCCCTTGCCGACCAGCGCAAGGGGCTTTTTCTGGGCACCGTCGGTTCCGTCCCAGCGCATGGCGAGCATACGCGGCGGGCGCACCGAGCCTTGTGAGACGCCCAGCAGCGCACCCATGCCAAGTTTCTCCATCTCTTCCTGTCCAAGAACCGAAATCTCGACGCCGAGGTCAGCGAGTTCCTGGCAGCGCTCAACGAAACTCTCCGGATAGATTATGTTCGCAGGTTCGGAAACCAGCTCGCGGGTCAATGCTACTCCATCTGCCACGGCGGACATATCTTGCCAGGCCTTCGTAGTACCAAGATCATTATCGAGAACAGTGATCTGCTCCAGTGTCGGCTTCTGGTTCTCCGGCATCGTCGTCCGATATTTGTCTATCCGCCATGTCCGGAGTTTTGCGCCGAATACAAGACGCGCCAACTGATCCGAATCCAGTCCCTCCGCCGAAATCGCGAGGTGTCCGACACCCGAAGTCATCAATTTTGCGATGATCGCGCCCCCGGCACTTTCCATGTCGCGCCGCTTTCCTGACCCGATACCAGTCAAAATCACATGAATGACCTTGTCGGTTTCAGTCACGAAAGTCTGAAAAGTTTGACCCGCTTTGCCGCCGAACCGGGCAGCTTTCGCACCGGCGACAACCATGGCTGTTTGCTCCAGTGGCAGGTTCAAACCGTCCAGGCCATCCGTGCCGACAGCGAACGCAATAGCATCCGGATCTTGTGCCGGGGCGCTTAAGAAGTTGAATTTCATCTTTCGGGGTTCCTTGTCTGTAGTAAATTCTGATCCGGTGGGCGGACTCATCAGGCTTCATTAAGACAAAATCAATGAAGAATTGACCGAAGCATTGCAACGATCATTTGCGAGACCCTTTCGGTGTCTCTAACGCAATAATGGCAGCTCGTTGCAGGAGGGAAAAATGAGAATGAGCATTTTGCGTCCAATTTATTTGCAGCAGAGGCAATCCGGTGCAATAGGCCAAGGTCGATGCAGTAACGACAAGTCCGCTGGTCCGGTTTGCGTTCGCCGCACCAGTTATTAATGCCAGAGGTCTATTAAGTCGGCTGATGAAATTATGTTTCGCTCTCGCTGCCTGCCTTTTGCCGGGGATCTTGACGGCAAACGTCCAGGCACAAGTAGTGACAGCGCAATCCGGTAGCGCCCAAAGCGAGCCGAATGAAATTGAGTTTTCAGCCGATACAATCAACTATGATTTCGAAAATGACGTTGTGGTTGCCCGGGGAAATGTCGAACTGACCCGGGAAGGCTACCGCCTCCGGGCAGACAATGTTACCTGGAACCGGAAGTCTGGACAGGTAACCGCCAATGGCGATGTTCGAACCACCAGTCCGGACGGGGATATTGTTTACAGCGACACCATCACACTCACCGACACGCTGCGTGACGGGATGATCGAGAATTTGCTGCTGGTGCTTGATGATGGCGGACGACTGGCGGCACTGAAGGGCGAGCGGTTTGAAGATGGGTCTATGGCCCTTGATATTGCGGCCTATACAGCCTGTGCCGTGACCACCGAAGAGGGATGTCCAAAAGAGCCCAGCTGGCAAATCAAGGCCGTGAAGGTCCGATATGATCCGGTGAAAAAGCGGGTGAGTTATGATGGCGCGAGAATAGAGATATTCGGACTACCGGTTATCCCGCTTCCCGGACTCTCCCACCCGATCAGCAATGAAAACCGAAGCGGGATACTTGTTCCTAATTTGCGAATCGACTCGACCAATGGCGTGGCTGTTTCACTGCCCTACTATTTCAATATAGCGCCCAATCAGGATGCCACTGTCACGGCGCAGGTTTTCACCGAAGTAGCCCCTCTCCTGAGCGGAACATTTCGCCATCTCGATGACAAGGGTGCATTCCAGATAACCGGCTACGCCACTTACAGCTCGCGCATACCGACAGGTGCTACGGGTCCCCTGCCCAATGCCGAAAAGGATTTTCGGGGATATTTTGAGACCAACGGAAAGTTCAAACTGGGCGACAACTGGACCGTTTCCCAGTCCGCGCGTCTGGTATCAGACCGCACGTTTTTGCGGCGATATGACATTAGTGATGACGACAGTCTCCGCTCCACCATAAATCTCGAGCGAATTGACAATAGTAGCTACTTTTCGCTTGCAGGATGGGCTTTTCAGACATTGAGAACCAGCGACCCGCAAAATCAGGTGCCCATCGTATTGCCCATGGTCGACTATCGCAAGCGACTGGCCGATCCGGTTTTCGGTGGTCAAGCCATGTTTCAAATCAACAGTCTGGCGATCGAAAGAACAGGGGGACAGGATACCCAGCGGGCCTTTGCATCCGCGCGCTGGGACCTTCGCAGGCTGACAAAAACCGGTCAAGAAATTACGCTGACAGCATTTGCTCGTGGAGACGTGTATCACAGCGACGACAATGTCCAGAACCCGGTAACGGTTTATCAGGGAAATAGCGGTTGGCAGGCCCGCGGCATTGTGAGCGCAGCACTGGATGTGAAATGGCCCTTTATCGGACAGGCCTTCGGTGGGACACAGACGATCACGCCGCGGTTTCAGATCGTTGCCACGCCAAATCTCGCGAACCTGTCGCTTCCCAATGAAGATTCCCGGGCAGTTGATCTGGAAGATACCAACCTTTTTTCCCTCAATCGTTTCCCCGGTTATGATAGATATGAAGACAATGTCCGGGCGAGCTATGGCATTGAGTGGAATCTCGTCCGCCCAAACCTCAGCATCAGTACGATTGTCGGTCAGAGCTACCGTCTAGAAAACAACAGCAATATTGTGCCTGAAGGCACCGGACTGTCTGACCGTTTCTCTGATATCGTCGGCCGTTCTAATGTGCGGTTCAAGGATATTGTCAAATTTACGCACCGTTTCCGGCTGGACAAGGACAATTTCGCTGTTCGGCGCAATGAAATCGATCTCACAGTGGGTTCCAAAAGTACATATGTGCAGGCGGGCTATCTGCGGCTCAACCGGGATATCGGCCCGCAATTGGAAGATTTGCGGGACCGGGAAGAAATCCGGATCGGAGGGCGTTATCAGATTGACAAATACTGGTCCGTTTTCGGATCTGCCATCGTAGATCTGACCGATCAGCGAGAAGACCCGACTTCTTCGGCAGACGGATTCGAACCGGTTCGACACCGGCTCGGCGTGGCCTATGATGACGGATGCCTGTCACTTGGCGTTACCTGGCGCTTTGATTATGAGGATACGGGAGATGCCGAGCGCGGCAGTACTTTTCTGTTCCGACTGGCATTGCGCAATCTGGGCGTGTAAGACGTCAGAAAATGCCGAACATCGGTCATGCGCGGTTCACAGCCGTTGCGCTAAGGGGTGGCTCAGTTAATGACTTATAGTATTGAGAAGAAATGAATAATGCATAGTAAATCGCGTTTTGGATCCAAAGCAATCTCCGGTGTTGCAGCAATGGCTGGTGCCTTGCTCCTCGCTGTTGCGCCTACAACCGGACAGACGGTTGCTGATACCAGCGTGCCGCAAACGGGGCTGAACATTCCGGAACAGCTCACTATCTTCGGTGAAAATGATCCAAATGTGCGCCGCGCAACGGCGGTTGTGAACGGCGACATTATTACCGGAACAGATGTCGGGCACAGACTGGCCTTGATCGTGGCGGCCAATGGCGGCGAAGTTTCGGAAGAGGAACGCCAGCGCCTCCGATTACAGGTGCTGCGCAACCTGATAGATGAAACACTGCAAATCCAGGAAGCGGAAGCCAATGAAATTGTCATTGACCAGGCAGAAATCGAATCGACATTTCGGCAGGTCGCTCAGCAGAATTTTCGTCAGGATCTCGAAGCCTTTGACCAGTATCTGCGTGAGCGCGGTTCCTCCAGCGATACGCTAAAACGCCAGATCAAGGGTGAACTCGCCTGGAGCCGACTCTTGCGGCGGAACATTCAGCCGTTCATCAATGTCGGCGATGAAGAAGTGAATGCCATCATCGAGCGATTGAATGCATCCAAGGGTACAACCGAATACCGGATCGGAGAGATCTATATGTCCGCGGCCCAGGAAAATGCTCCGCAGGTCGTCGAGAACATGCGCAATATTCTCCAGCAGATCAGTGCCGGCGGTTCTTTTGTCGCCTATGCCCGACAGTTCTCCGAGGCGTCGACAGCTGCAACCGGTGGCGATCTGGGCTGGGTGCGACCTGCCCAGTTGCCCCAGGCCCTGGCGGACGCAACGGCACAGATGCAGGTCGGACAAGTAGTCGGACCAATTGAAGTACCGGGCGGCTTTTCGATCCTTTACCTGATCGACCAACGTCAGATCCTTACCGCCGATCCGCGCAACGCATTGCTTAGCCTGAAGCAACTCGCGATTACCTTCCCCGAAGGGACTACGGAACAACAAGCCGCAGCCAGAGCTGCAGAATTTTCCCAGGCCACACAGCAGATCAAGGGCTGTGGTGCTGCCAATGAAACAGCTGCAAGGATCAATGCAGACGTGGTTGACAATGACCGGGTCCGTCTCCGCGACCTTCCCGGCCCGCTGCAAAACACGGTTGCCGAGCTGCAAATCGGGCAGGCCAGCCCGCCTTTCGGCTCAGTTGCCGATGGTGTTCGGGTGCTTATCCTGTGCGGTCGCGACGATCCGCAAACGGCGGCCGCTCCCTCCTTCGACCAGATCATGTCACAACTCGAGAATCAGCGCGTGAACAAGCGGGCGCAGATTTATCTGCGCGATCTGCGGCGCGATGCGATTATCGAATATAACTGAAGGGCGAAGGGGTGACAAAACCCTTTGCCGTTTCTGGTGGTGATCCAGCGGGGATCGGCCCGGAAATCATCTGCAAAAGCTGGCAGGCCAGACAGGATTCGGGCCTGAAGCCCTTCTTTGCGGTGGGCAATTTTCAGGATTTTAAAGCAAAGTCAGATATCCCCACAATCAAAATCAGCGAGCCGTCCGAAGCACTGACCACATTTGATGATGCCCTTCCGGTTTTCCATATCCATGAAGGCGAAGCAGCGGTTCCCGGCGAACCTACGCTGGATGGCGCACAATGCGCCTTGCATGCCCTCGAAATTGCGGTTGGTCTCGCCCGGTCGGGAGATGCCGGCGCGATTGTCACCGCTCCGGTCTCCAAATCGCAATTATATCAAGTGGGCTTTCGATATCCGGGTCAGACCGAATTTGTGTCGGAAAGATGTGGCATAGCAAGAGAAAATGCGGTGATGATGCTGGCAGGCCCGTCGCTGAGGGTCATCCCGATGACCACCCATATTGCGTTGAAAGATGTCGCCCCCCAGTTGACTCAGGAACTGATCGTCGCGCGAGCCGAAGCGGCAATGAAAGCGATGATCCGAAATTTCGGTGTTTTGCAGCCGCGCATTGCCGTGGCCGGATTGAACCCGCATGCCGGGGAACAGGGAAATCTGGGGACCGAGGAAAAAACCATAATGGAACCCGCCATTGAACGGCTGCGCAAAAACGGAATCGACATCAGCGGCCCTCTTCCCGCTGATACCATGTTTCATGCCGAAGCCAGGGCCCGCTATGATGTGGCGCTTTGTCCCTATCATGATCAGGCGCTGGTACCGCTCAAGACTTTGCATTTTTTCGATGGTGTGAACATGACACTGGGCCTTCCGATTGTCCGGACTTCGCCTGATCACGGGACCGCGTTCGAAATTGCCGGGCAGGACAAGGCAGACCCCCGTTCGATGATTGCGGCGATCCAGATGGCGGCAACAGCTGTCGAAAACCGAAAACTGCATGACCATCGGGTCAAATTTTGACGGACTCTCCGTCTCTCCCTCCCCTGCGGGAGGTCATCAAAAAGCATGGCCTGATAGCCAATCGGGCATTGGGTCAGAATTTCCTTTTTGACATGCAGTTGCTGGATCGCATCGCCGCCATTCCGGGGCCTTTGGATGGCGAGCGGGTGTTTGAGGTTGGACCAGGACCCGGCGGACTGACGCGGGCCCTGCTCCAGGCCGGAGCACATATCACGGCGGTGGAGCGGGACGAGCGATGCCTCCCGGCGCTGGATGAACTGGACGCTTGTTTTCCGGATAGGCTGAAGGTGATCAATACCGATGCGTTGCAAGTGGACCATAACGCCTTGTTTTCCGGGCCATTTCACATCATTTCCAACTTGCCCTACAATGTTGGATCCGCCCTGTTAGTCAAATGGCTGTCCGAAAAGGCTTGGCCGCCTCACTGGAAGTCGCTGACGCTGATGTTCCAGAGAGAAGTTGCAGACCGCATAGTTGCTACGCCCGGCTCGTCCGCCTACGGACGGCTGTCAATATTGGCACAATGGAGATGTGATGCGAAACTGGCCATGCCAGTCCATCGCTCGGCTTTCACGCCGCCGCCCAAAGTGATGTCGGCGGTTGTACATCTAACCCCCCGTGAACAGCCGGCAGGTGTCCATCCCACCACTCTGGAACGACTGACACAGGCAGCATTCAGCCAGCGCCGCAAAATGCTCCGGCAAAGCCTGAAGGCGCATCCCGGCGCCCTGGATGCTTTGGATGCGCTTGGCATTGACCCTACCCGCCGTCCGGAGACGGTGAGTGTTGACGAGTTCGTAGCCCTGGCCTGCCAGCTAGGCAAGCAATCCTAGCTGCCTTTCAGCTTGCGGCGATAGGCATGTAACAACGGTTCGGTATAACCGCTCGGTTGCTTTACCCCCGCGAAAACCAGATCGCGCGCTGCCTGAAAAGCCAGACTCGCAACGGGATTGTCCGCCATCGGATGATAGAGCGGATCTCCTGCATTCTGGACATCCACCTTGGCGGCCATTCGCAGCAGCGCTGCATCAACTTGATCAGCGCCGCACACGCCATGCAGCATCCAGTTCGCCATGTGCTGGGAAGATATCCGCAAGGTCGCACGATCTTCCATCAGGCCGACATCGTTGATATCCGGCACTTTCGAGCAGCCGACGCCCTGATCAATCCAACGGACGACGTAGCCCAGGATCCCCTGCGCATTGTTGTCAAGTTCACGCTCGATTTCCTCTGCCGACCAGTTGTGACCATCGGCAAAGGGGATGGTAAGGAGCTTGTCGAGTGACGCAATGCCGTCTGCGGCCACTTCCTTTTGCCGGTCGAAGACGTTGACCCGGTGATAGTGGATGGCATGCAATGTCGCTGCTGTCGGGCTGGGCACCCAGGCGGTATTGGCGCCCGTCATCGGATGGCCAATTTTCTGTTCCATCATGTCGGCCATCATATCCGGCGCGGCCCACATGCCCTTGCCGATCTGCGCCTTGCCCGACATGCCGCAAGCCAGCCCGATGCCGACATTGCGCTGTTCATAGGCGGCAATCCACTGGCTGTTCTTGATATCGCCCTTGGCCAGCATCGCCCCGCCCTTCATCGAGGTATGAATTTCGTCGCCAGTGCGATCGAGGAATCCGGTATTGATGAAAACGATACGCTCTTTCACAGCATGGATACAGGCGGCAAGATTGGCGGATGTTCGGCGTTCCTCATCCATCACTCCCACCTTGATCGTGTTGCGGTCCAGCCCCAGAAGGTCCTCGACCGCGTCGAACAAATCATTGGTGAATGCGCATTCCTCCGGCCCGTGCATTTTCGGTTTCACGATGTAGATCGAGCCGGTTTTGCTATTGCCCAGTTCGCCAAGACCCTTGAGGTCGTGCATGGAAATCAGGCTGGTGAACACACCATCCAGCAGGCCTTCAGGTGCTTCCGATCCGTCTGCCAGCAATACCGCCGGGTTGGTCATCAAATGCCCGACATTGCGCACGAACATGAGGCTCCGTCCGGGCAAAGTGAATTCTTTGCCATCCTGATCGGTGTAAGTCCGGTCGGGATTTGCTTTTCGCGAAACTGTCTTCCCGCCCTTTTCAAAAGACGCATCCAGATCGCCGCGCATCAGGCCGAGCCAGTTGGTATAGGCGAGCACCTTGTCTTCCGCGTCAACCGCCGCGACTGAATCCTCCATGTCAATGATAGTGGTCAGAGCCGCTTCCATTTGGACATCTGCTATTTTCGCCGGATCGTCCTTGCCGATCGGATGATCGGGATCGAAAATCACGTCAATATGCAGACCATTGTGGCGGAAAAGGCATCCCTTATCGTTCCATCCCACACATTGGGCCGGGTCCTTCAGCGGAATGCCGTTTTCCTTCACATTGGTGAGGTCAGCCCAGCTTGACCCAGCCAGCGGCAGGATCTCGTCAAGCAGGGCCTTGGCTGCGGCTATCACGGCGGCTCCGCGCACCGGATCATATCCTCCTGGCTGCGCCGGTTCGGCATCCAGAACATCGGTACCGTAAAAGGCGTCGTAAAGACTCCCCCATCGGGCATTGGCAGCATTCAATACAAAGCGATCATTCAGGGACGGAACCACAAGTTGCGGTCCGGCCATCTGTGCGATTTCGGGATCAACATTGTCGGTGGTAATGTCAAAAGGCACAGGCTCTTCGACCAGATAGCCGATATCGGCCAGAAATTGCTGATATTCCGACTGGTCGACCGCCTTGCCCAGGCGATCAACATGCCACTCGTCGATCTGCTGCTGCAACCGCTCCCGCTTTTCGAGCAATTCCGCATTTTTCGGCGCAAAGCGCGCCAACAGATCCGCGAAGCCCGACCAGAAACTGTCTTGTTCAACACCGGTTTCCGGAATGACCTTGCTATTGACAAAATCATACAATTCGCCAGCGATCTGAATACCGTTCTGGCTGATATATTCGGACATAAAATTCCCTCTTTCTAAATGGGCGAGCGACAAATCAAACCATCCAAACGGGTCCAAAATGCTCAAATTTGTCCGGGGAGGAATCGGGCAGAAGCTATGACGGTTGTGGCATATTTTGTAAATGCTCAAATCCGGATTATCGGGATGTAACTATCTGGTGGTTGCTTAGCACGACAAGACGGTTCAAACCTCGCATATAATGGACACTAAAACCAAAATGCGTCTGCTCGAAACCGCCCTCGAAAGGGCGGCCTCAAAGCTTGGTGACATTACTGAACCGGTGATGACCCGCTATTATGAGAAGCATCCGGCTGCAGAGAAATCCTTTCGCGAACATGGGTTGGGAAATACCCGAAAGCTGGAAGCCGAGATGGTGGAAAGCGTCGTTTACTGCATCATGAACTGGATTGAGCGGCCTCAGGAAATCCGGATCATGTTCGGCAGTACGGTCCCACATCATGAAGAAACGCTGCTGGTCAGCCCAGACTGGTTTACCGGTCTCGTCGATGCCGGGGTCGCCGTCATCCGCGAGGCCATCCCTGCCGCCGAAGACCGGGAAAGAGAGGTTCTCGAAGAAATCCATGCGGGCCTGACAGGCATGGTCGAAGAGGCTCGCAGCTGAAAAGCCCCTCGATGAGCGGAAAGAGGTGACAGCGTTTGATTTCAAATGCTATCAGTTTGCCATGACCACAACCTCCCTCCCCGAAAAACCTGTACTCGAAGAGGCAAACGAACTGCCGCTGCTGGCGCGAACCGAGCAATGGTCCGAAATTAATAGCGGATCCACCAATCTGGACGGTCTCAAAAACGTGGCTGGCATGCTCGTCGATGCCTTCGCGGTGCTGCCCGGAGACGTTAAGCTTGTGCCCCCCGATCCGGTGGAAGCGGTACGCAAAGATGGCAGCATCGATCAGGTGGAACGCGGCGAGCATCTTGTCGTCTCCGTCCGCCCGGAAGCAGCGAACCGGATTCTTCTTACGGGACATATGGACACGGTATTTCCGGTCGACCATCCGTTTCAGTCGCTGACCTGGTTGGAAGAAGGTGTTTTGAACGGGCCGGGTGTCGCGGACATGAAAGGCGGACTGTCGGTTATGCTGGGTGCCCTGCAATTGCTCGAGCAGAGCCCGTGGGCAGAGCGAATTGGCTATGATGTCATGATCAACAGTGACGAGGAAACAGGCTCGGCTGCCTCAGCACGACTGATTGCAAGCTGCGCACAGGGCAAAATGGCGGCTCTCACTTATGAACCCGCCCTCCCCGATGGCACGCTGGCCGGCGAACGGGGTGGTAGCGGGAACTATTCGATCACTTTCACTGGCAAAAGTGCGCATGCTGGCCGCAATCCTGATGAGGGACGCAATGCATTGATTGCGGCCGCCGATCTGGCTTTGCGCCTCAAGTCGCTGCACCGGAATGGCCTTAGCGTGAATCCCGCAAAAATTGACGGTGGCGGCCCCAATAATGCGGTACCCGACCATGCGATCCTGCGGGTCAATTTCCGGCCGAAAACGCTGGATGATCAGAGTGAGGCGGAGCGCGAGCTCGCCCGGCTGATCGACATTATCGCGCGTGAACATGATGTGTCGGTCCATTGTCATGGCGGCTTTGGGCGTCCGCCCAAGCCGGTTGACGCGCAGGCCGGCAAGCTTTTTGGACTGGTCAAGCAGTGCGGAGCGGACCTGGGCCTCGATATCTCGTGGCGGAGCACCGGCGGTGTCTGTGATGGCAACAATATCGCCGCCTGCGGCGTGCCGGTTGTCGATACAATGGGGGTGCGCGGGGGTTCCATCCATAGCGCGGACGAGTTTCTGATCTCCGAAAGCCTGGTGGAACGAACGCAGTTATCCGCCCTGACAATCATGCGCATGGCCGAAAAGGGAGGGATATGAGTTTCAGGATACGTGCTGCGCGCATTGACGATCTCCAGCATCTTTACGAGATGGCCAAACTGACCGGCGGTGGTTTCACCAATCTGCCAGCTGACAAGCCATCATTGACCGCCAAGCTGGAACGCTCCCAAACCGCCTTTGACCGCACAACTGAAGAGCATGGCAACGACCTGTTTGTGATGGTGCTGGAAAATGTCGACACCGGCATCGTGCGCGGAACATCGCAGCTGTTCACCAAGGTGGGGCAGAGCTGGCCCTTCTATTCCTATCGCCTCAGCACCCTGTCGCAAACCAGCAAGGAGCTGGATCGGACGTTCAGCGCCCAGATGCTTTCGCTGGTAACGGATCTTGAAGGGTCCAGCGAAGTTGGCGGCCTGTTTCTGCATCCCAACGAGCGAGCCGGCGGTTTCGGCATGTTGCTCGCCCGCAGCCGCTATCTGTTCATCAAGGAACACCGCCCGCGCTTTGGCGACAAGATTTTTGCGGAGCTGCGAGGTGTTATCGACGAAGCCGGCGGCTCCCCTTTCTGGGACGGGCTGGCCGGACGATTTTTTGGGATGAGTTTTCAGGAAGCCGACTATTTCAATGCCATCCACGGGAACCAGTTTATTGCCGACCTGATGCCCAAACATCCGATCTACACCGCGATGCTGAGCGAAACCGCCAGAGCGGCGATTGGTGTGCCCCATCCCAACGGCCGTGCAGCGATGCGGATGCTGGAAAACGAGAATTTTTCCTATGACGGCTATGTCGATATCTTCGACGGCGGCCCGACCATGATTGCCAAGACCGATGACGTGACCAGTGTCCGGGACAGCAAGGAACTGACGATCAACCGGATCGATGTGGGCAAGTCCAAAGCAATTATCTCGCACGGCCATCTCAAGGATTTTCAGGCGACCTATGCTATGATCGAGGAGTTGGATGACGGCCTGACCATCGATGGAGAAGCGGCTGACAATATCGGTCTGAGCGTGGGCGACAAGGTGCGATACATCCCGAGATGAGCAAGCTGGTAGAGATCAATTTTGACGGGGTGATCGGCCCCAGCCACAATTATGCCGGACTCAGCCTGGGCAATATCGCATCGGCGACGAATGCGGGCGACAAATCCTTTCCGCGTGAAGCCGCCCTGCAGGGACTGGCCAAGATGCGACACAATATCGACCTTGGTCTGGCACAAGGTTTTTTCATGCCGAGCTGGCGTCCGAATGAACATTGGTTGATGTCATTGGGGACAAGTATCGAACATGCGGAGCCCGCGATTTTGGCGGCCGCCTATTCTGCATCTTCCATGTGGGCCGCCAATGCCGCCACTGTTTCCCCGGCACCCGATACATTGGATGGCAAATGCCACATCATGGCCGCCAATTTGATGACAATGCCGCATCGCAGTCACGAGCATTTTGATACGCTGCGACAACTCCATACCGCATTTGCAGAGAAACGCGCCTTTGCCGTGCACAATATCGTTCCTGCCCCTTTTGGGGACGAGGGGGCAGCGAACCATATGCGCATGTGCCGTTCTCATGGCGATCCGGGAATAGAAGTCTTCGTCTACGGAAAAAGTGGCGGTCGGTTCCCTGCGCGCCAACATATTGAAGCATCCAAAGCCGTTGCCCGACGCAACGCGATCGATCCGGATCGAATCGTGTTCGCGCAACAATCCGAAGTCGCTATTGCGGCAGGTGCCTTTCACAATGACGTCGTCGCAGTTGCAAATGAACGTGTCCTGTTCGCGCATGAACAGGCCTTTGAACAACCGGATCAGCTCTATCGCGAAATCCGGGAAAAGCTGCCCGAAGCAGAGATTCTCATTGTCCCGGCCAATCGCGTCACCCTCGAAGACGCCATCACCTCCTATCTCTTCAATGCCCAGCTGGTGACGCTCCCCGACAATGGCGGCATGGCTCTGATTCTGCCCACCGAAGCGCGCGACAATCCGGCCGTCTGGTCCTATCTTCAGGAGCTGGTTTCGGGCAATGGTCCGATCCGGCGGCTTTGCCCCGTCGATGTCCGCCAGTCCATGGCCAATGGCGGAGGACCCGCTTGTCTGCGGCTGCGGATCGTTGCCGATCCCGCAAGGGTGGACGCGCGCTTCATGGCGACACCGGCAAAACTGGATGCGATGGCGGCGGTCATCGAGAAGCATTGGCCGGAGAGTATCGAGCCATCGCAGTTGAGAGGCAGAGATTTCGCTGGACAGATTATGTCCGCACGTAGCGCCCTGCTCGCGCTCTGTGACTTGACAGAACTCGAGTTGGCCGAATGATCAAAACTGTCGATTTAATTTACAGTTAACTATTGGGGTCGGGCCAAAAAGCCCGGAATTCCAGGCTTGGCATAGCCCTTGCTTTTGTTAACGCATGTGGAAGAAGTTCAAACGCCTGTTCATTATCAAGACCAAGTTTGAAGCGTTTTTGATCACCTATGCTCTGGCCACTGGGGCAGTCGCCCGCGGCCAGGCCTATATCGCACAATATCCTGGCATCGGCGGCAAATTGCTGTTTCTTGCGTGCACCGGCGCCGTCTTCATGGCCGGAGCCAAGATGCTCGAAGCGATCGAGCTGCACAAAACCTTCGGCGACGATTATTAGAGCTCGCTGACCAAACGCCCATCATAAATCTGAAAAGCGGGGGTTTCTGTTGCTCGGCACCCCCGGGCCGCCGGAATCCCTTCTGTTGCCCGGTGGGTCCAACCGCGCTTTAACTTCTCAAGTTACAACCGTGAGGTCGTTGGCTTAAGCCGCTACTGCGAGTGCTTCGTTATCGTTTGCACTTATAAAATGAGCAATCACGGCATACTCAGGCCGGGTAAAAACAATGCTTTTCAACACACGTCGATCCTGGTTCGGCCCCGTCAACCGCCGCGTGTCCCGTGTTACCGAAATCGCCGCAAATGGTGGAGCCGCCGGGTACTGCCCCCGGGTCCGCTGTGCCTATTGCACATCACAATTTATCACCATAGTCCGCCGAAGCGAACGGCCCCTATATAGGCCGATATTTCTGAATGAAAAGCGAATGCATGCAAAACGGGTGCGAAATCTGCACCTCGCACCCGTCATTCATTCATCCAAAGCGTTGATCAGAAACTATTTTTTCAAATTGTCCCGGATTTCGGTCAGCAAATCGATCTCGCTTGGTCCAGGATCTTCTGCGGCCTTCTCTTCTTCCATCTGCTTCATCACTTTATTGGCATAGCGCACAAGCAGAAAAATGATGAAAGCGAGAATGAGGAAGTTGATTACCACCGTCAGGAACTGGCCCCAGCCGAGCATCGGCACGCCCGCTTCCTTGAGTGCGGTATAATCATCCATCGCACCCGCATAGTCGGAAGGCGGGGAGCCCAACAGGATGAACATGCTCGAAAAGTCTGGCGTACCCAATATGGCACTGACGATCGGCATGATCACGTCTTCGGTCAATGAGGTGGTGATGGTGGCAAAGGCCGCGCCGATGATCACGGCCACAGCCAGGTCGAGTACATTCCCCTTGAGAATGAATTCCTTGAATTCGCTAAACATCCTGGTCCTTCCCTTTGTTAAATGCTCCATAACTGCCCGAATCCGGCTTTATTGTCGAGGGAAGCCGTTGAAATCCGGCGGCAAACTCCCTATTTTTACAAATGGGAGCGGTGTTCTGCCGCAATGATGGAGGATTTTTCAAACATGGCGAGCAAATTGATCAAAATTCTGATGATTCCGGCTGTCGCACTGTCGCTCAGCGCCTGCGGCATCAACAGCGTTCCGACAGCGGAAGAAGCAGCCAAGGCCAAATGGGCCGATGTCGAGAGCACCTATCAGAGACGGGCTGATCTGATTCCCAATCTCGTGGAAACAGTGAAAGGTTTTGCGGCGCAGGAACAGGATACGCTGACCGCAGTTGTGGAAGCTCGCGCGAAGGCGACGTCCATCCAGGTGAGTGCAGACGATCTCGGTGACGCTTCCAAGGTTCAGGAATATGCGGCAGCTCAGGGTGCCCTTTCTCAGGGCCTTGGCCGACTGTTGGCAACTGTTGAAGCCTATCCCGACCTCAAGTCCAACCAGAATTTTCTCGCTCTGCAAAGCCAGCTGGAGGGCACCGAAAACCGGATCAATGTGGCCCGCCGGGACTATAACGAAGCCGTGCGGCAGTATAATACCACCATCCGGACCTTCCCGGACATTATCGGCGCAAAAATCATCCACGGCGCCGAACCGATGGAACCCTTTGCAGCAACGACCGAGGGAGCTGAAGAAGCCCCTGAAGTGAATTTCGGCAACTGATGCTGCAGAATTTTTCACGTCCTGTCAGTGCATTTATCGTTGCTCTCGCCGCGACGCTCCTGCTGATCGTCTCTCCCGCAAATGCGCAGACTTTTCCCGAACTGACCGGCCGGGTCGTCGATCAGGCTGATTTGCTTAGTCCAGCGGAGGAGGCGGAGCTCAACACTCGGCTGGAGGTGCTGGAAAACAATAGCACCCGTCAGTTGGTCGTCGCGACTGTTACCGACCTCGAAGGTTATGATATCTCGGATTACCGCAATCGGTTGTTCAGGCACTGGCTTCTTGGGCAGGATGGAGTTGACGACCCCGAGAAGGACAATGGTATCCTTTTGGTGGTTGCTCCGAACGAACGAAAAGTGGGAATAGAAGTTGGATATGGCTTGGAGGGCATCATGACCGATGCCATTTCCGCCATCATCATTCAAAATGACATTCTGCCGCTATTCCGCGAAGGAAACATGGCCAGCGGTATCTTCGCAGGTGTAGATCGCATCACAACCCAATTGATGTTACCCGAAGATGAGGCGCGCCAATTGGCCCGAGAGGTAGGACAACAATCGCGAGACGGCGATGGCGAGAATATCGGTCTCATCATTTTCTGGGCTTTTGTCCTGATCTTCTTTGTCATCATTCCCATGATCCGGGCGCGAAGGGGCGGCAGGCGTTATCGGGGTGGAGCCGGTCCTGTTGTGATCTGGGGTGGAGGCGGCAGTTCTGGCTGGGGTAGCGGTGGCAGTTCCAGCTGGGGCGGTGGCGGCAGCTTTGGCGGTGGCGGGTTTAGCGGCGGCGGTGGTTTTTCCGGCGGTGGCGGCGCGTCGGGAGGCTGGTAGTGGGAAAAGTCAGCCAGTTCACCGGTGATGACCACCGCATCGTAACCACGGCCGTATCGCAAGCGGAAAAGGCAACCGACGGCGAAATCGTCACTATCGTTACGGCGGAGTCCGATCATTATGGCGACATTGCCTGGGCCATTTCCGGTTTGGTCGCTCTCACCGCGTTATTGGTCATCAGCTTTTTTCCGGAACTCTACCTGGGCACAATCGACTGGATAGCTGGCGGATGGAGCGGGATTACCGCCCTACCCTATTGGGCGCTATTTGCCTTCGCGGCACTGAAATTTTTCGGGACGCGGCTGATCCTGATCTGGAAGCCTTTACTGTTCCTTCTGATCCCCCCACCCATCAAAAACACCCGCGTGCGAAAACGCGCGGTTTCCCTGTTCACGGTTTCCACTGACCATCGCACGGTGGGACGGACCGGCATCCTGCTCTATCTTTCCATGCGGGAGCATCGTGCGGAGATCGTGGCGGATGATGCGATTGTCGAAAAAGTTGAACCGGCCGTCTGGGGAGACGCGATGGTTGCCCTGATCGACTTGGTTCGCGAGCGGAAACCCGGCGAAGGCATGGCAGAAGCGGTAAAGCAGATGGGCGTGGTGTTGAAGCAGCATTTTCCCAAAACCGACAATAATCCCAATGAACTGCCCGACCGGTTGATCGAACTTTGAGCGATTTCGAAGAGCCCGTGGAAACCATGTGGGAAGGCCGGTTTATCACGGCCAAGCGGCAAGGCAGATGGGAATATGTCGCCCGCAGTCGCGGTATCCGGGCAGCCGTCATTCTTGCTATAGACGAGGGCCATGTTCTTCTTGTGGAGCAGTTCAGGGTACCACTGGGACGTGACTGCATCGAGCTCCCTGCCGGGCTCGTGGGTGACGAAACTGCTGGGGAAGCGGCCGACACTGCTGCAATCCGTGAACTGGAAGAGGAAACCGGCTATCTGGCGAAGAGCATGGAAGATTGCGGGGAATTTTACTCTTCTCCCGGCATGGTTTCCGAGAGTTTTTCCCTGTTCCGCGCCAGGGGTCTGGTCAAAACCGGCGACGGGGGCGGAACGGACGGCGAAAACATCACTGTGCACCGGGTGCATCTTGACGAGCTGGATCGATTCATCGCTGCCAAACGCGCCGAAGGTACTGCTATCGACGTGAGGCTGCTCTTGCTGTTGCCGTTCGGTCAGCCCTGATCGGTTCCGAATATCCTGTCACCCGCATCACCCAATCCGGGACAGATATAACCGAATTCGTTCAGCCCGTCGTCCAGCGCCGCAGTAACAATCGGCACGTCGGGATGGGCCTCCTTCATCGCCGCGACTCCTTCCGGCGCCGCCACCAGGCAAAGAAAGCAGAGGTCCTTCGCACCAGCGTCCTTCAGCAAAGAGACGCTCGCAATGGCTGAACTCCCTGTTGCCAGCATGGGATCGACTACGATCACCTGCCGCTGGTCCAGCTGGTCAGGTACCTTGAAATAATATTGCACCGGTTTCAGTGTCTCTTCGTCCCGGTAGAGACCGACAAAGCCCACGCGTGCCATCGGGATGAGGTCCAGAACGCCATCGAGCAATCCATTGCCGGCTCGCAAAATGGAAACGAGCGCCGGCTTGCGTCCGGCCAGGAACAGGGCTTCCATCTCCTGCATCGGCGTTTCTATTGTCCGGGTGCTACTATTGAGGTTGCGGGTAATCTCATAGGCCAGCAAATGGCTGGTTTCACGCAGCAGTTGGCGAAACAGGTGGGAAGGAGTCCCGCTGTCCCGCATGTGACTGAGCTTGTGCTGGACGAGCGGATGATCGACGACGGTCAGGTGCTGCATGAAAATGCGCCTTTGTTTCAGATTCCAGGGCTGGCCCTTGAAACCTCTCTAGCGCAAACGCCAACGCCAATCACGGTCTGTCTTGAAAAGTCAAACTGCCGGGCTCGCCTTCCTAGCGAAAATTGTCCGAATAGGCCTGAATTTTCAAGGACTTCTGGGGAGTTTCGGTGACGTTATACACTATGCCATGTTTCTCCGCATAGGCTTTGGCAGCATCCACATCTGGGAATGTCAGTTCAACCTGCCGGCGGGTATCTCCCGAGCCGGCCCAGCCGGTCAGTGGATCGGGCTTGCGGGCTTCCGCAGGTGCAAACTGCAAGACCCATTTGTCCGTCAGAGCCTTGCCCGACTGCATCGCGTTCATGGGGTTCTGGAAGATTCTGGCAGCCATCTGAGTTTCCTTCTGCGGTCAGCCGCTAATAGGCCCGCGAAATGGCAAATTCAACTGCTTCGATCAGTGCGGCTTTGGCCTTGCCCGAAGGGAAAGCACCCAAGGCATCGACAGCCCGTTGACCATAGTGTCGCGCGCGGGAAATCGTGTCCTCAATGGCTCCGGTATTCTGCAAAAGACTTGTGGCATAGGCCAGATCTTCAGCCGTCGTCTTGTGACCTATAATGGCATCTTTCCAGAATCGGCGCTCTTCGTCGCTGCCCCTTGCATAGGCCAGAATAACCGGCAAGGTCACTTTGCCCTCGCGAAAGTCGTCCCCCGCATCCTTGCCCATGGTCTCGCTGTCCGAACTGTAATCAATCGCATCGTCGACCAGCTGGAACGCGATGCCGATATTGCGTCCATATGCATCAAGCGCTAGCTCTGTTTCTTCATCCCGTTCAGCAACCACAGCCGAAATCCGGCTGGCCGCTGCAAAAAGAGCTGCCGTTTTGGAACCGATAATGTCGAGATATCGATCTTCACTGGTTTCGATCTTGCGCTGTGCCGTCAGCTGGTTGACCTCTCCTTCAGCAATGACAGCCGATGCGCTGGACAGGATTTTCAGCACTTTCAGCGATCCGTCTTCGACCATGAGTTCAAAAGACCGGCTAAACAGGAAGTCACCGACCAGAACAGTCGCCGGATTTCCAAAAATCAGATTTGCAGCAGTCTTGCCCCGGCGCAGATCCGAACCATCGACCACGTCATCATGCAGCAATGTCGCCGTGTGGATAAATTCGACGGCGGCGGCCAGTTTGAAATGCCGTTCGCCTTCATATCCGATCAGTTTGGCTGCAGCCAGGGTCAGCATCGGCCGCATGCGTTTGCCACCCCCCGCAATCAGGTGCCCTGCCAGTTCCGGAATCAGCGGAATGTCAGACTGCATGCGATCAAGGATAACACTGTTCACCGCGTTCATGTCGTTGGCGACAAGAGTCATGAGAGGTTCAAGAGAGGGTGCGCTATCGCGGCCGATATGATGAATGGATGCGCTCATGTTTTGGCGGATTTGGCAAGGGTGAACGGATAACGCAAGTCAAATCGCTGCAATCCAAGGTGTTGTTTGCAAAACCCACGGTCCTGTATATGGGTTGGACACCGGCAACAGGAATTCACAAGGTCAGGTCTGCGCGCAATGGATGATACTCTCAAACGCTATCGGGAAAGCATCAATAACATTGATGCAGCACTGGTCTTCATGCTGGCCGAACGATTCAAGGTCACCCAGGCGGTTGGAGAGTACAAAGCAAAGAATCAGTTGCCTCCGGCAGATCCCGGACGGGAGAAGGAACAGATTGCCCGATTGCGTCAGCTTGCCAGTGATGCGCGGCTTGACCCGGAATTTTCGGAGAAATTTCTCCGCTTCATCATTGATGAGGTTATTCGTCATCACGAGCAAATCATTGAAAAATCATCATAAATATTCGATCCAGGGCAAAGAATGTTCATGCCGGACCCAAGTGACCCAAAATGAGACAAGCCCTGTATTGACAAGCCAGACAAATGATTTGTGTTGCGCTGCAAAATTCATTATAAATTAACCAGTTCGAAACGGATGATTCGGGCTTTGCGTGTGGGTCGCGCAACGAATTGACGGAATAGTCTGTGAGTTTTGTGTCAGATTGTTTCGAAGGGGCTTATTTAATGAAGAAACTGGTGAAGTTTGCGTTGGCAGGTGCTTTGGCCGTGACTGCAATTGCTCCAGCGCATGCAGCTTTCGTGTTCGACTTCAATGGTGGAAACAGCAATCTGACCGGTCCGAACGGAAACGGTCGCATTTTCTCGGCAACCGACAATGGCATGACAATAAATGTCAGGGCATCGGCATGGTCCATCAACAGCAGTGACGTGGTTCGCGATGGCTATCTTGGGCATTATGGAAATGGTCTGGGCGTGACCAACCGGAACGAAAACGGCAACCATCACGTGGCTGACAATAGCGTCAGCAAAGATTTTATTCTTCTGCAATTTGATCAAGCCGTGGACGTCGACAGCTTCCGCCTGAACTTCATAGGTCAAGACAGCGATATCGTCGCTGGCGTTACGGACGTGAATTTTGCATGGAATGCGGCGGTTCCCAATCTGGACAATGAGAACGTTTCGGCTTTGAACAGCCTGTTCCCCTCGCTGATAAACTATAATGGCGGCAATGGCGGCGGTGATGACAGTTCCTTGCGAATGGTCAACCCTGCCAATGAAACCGGAAATTTCTGGCTGGTCGGACCGAAGTTCAACAATTCCAATGATTCGTTCAAATTGGGATTGGTCAAGGCCTCCTTTGTGGCACCCCCGCCCGCAATTCCCGAACCGGGCACCTGGGCGATGATGATCATCGGATTCGGAGCCATTGGCGGCGTAATGCGCAGCCGGCGACGCAAGGCAAAATTGCAAACCACCCTCGCCTGAGCAAGAAGTTCACATTGGAATTCACAAAGATCTCCGCGTCCCTTTCGCGGAGATTTTTTTTGGTATTTATGGGATCAGCAAAGACCGGGGCAGACGCAGCCTGACCAGCAGACCCCCGAGATCCTCACTCTCCTCAAGTGATACCGTACCCTCGTATATCTCAGCCACATCCCGAACAATCGCCAGACCCAGGCCAGTGCCCGGCTTGCCGGTATCAAGTCGCACACCGCGGTCAAAAATCCGCTGACGCTCCTCTTCGGGAATCCCACGCCCGTCATCCTCGATCAGAAGATCGACAAAATCGTCCCCGGCCTCGACCGTGATAAAGACACTGCCGCCACCATATTTGGCTGCATTTTCCACCAGATTGCCGATCATTTCGTCCAGATCCTGACGCTCCACAGACACCGCAACTTCCTTGTCGCCATCAATGTCTATGCGGACATGCTTATAGAG
This sequence comes from Pseudomonadota bacterium, assembly GCA_039181895.1. GTDB lineage: Bacteria > Pseudomonadota > Alphaproteobacteria > Sphingomonadales > Sphingomonadaceae > Parasphingorhabdus. Next base: position 8,244 of record JBCDCK010000009.1, on the reverse strand, counting down.
TCTGCCAACCGCCCTTTCGACAGCCTGCAGGCTGGGCCAGACCCGGGCACGGCTGTGGGCATGCCCCCGGCGCCCCACCGCGCGGGCCCGCGCAAGATGGTGATCCACTTGTCGCCGCATCACTCCGGATTCCCGGATGACCGTATCGGCCAAGTCATCGGCCTTGGCGGTCGCGCTGTTCATGATCACCGTCAACGGCGTCTTCAGTGCATGAGCAAGATTGCCAGCATGCCGGCGGGCCTCCTCAGCCTGCTTCTCGTTATGCTCCAGCAGCTGATTCAGTTCCTCCACCATGGGCGTAACTTCATTCGGCATGGGTTCACTGACCCGTCGCTGCTGGCCGGTGCGCATCTCGGAAATGGCTTTGCGGATCTTGCGCAGCGGCCAGAGACCATAGAGCGTTTGCAATGCAGCCATGCCGATCAGGCCAAGAGCGAGAAGCAAAAAACTGTTGATCAATATGGCCCGAATTTCCGCTATCTGGGCTGTCAGGCTCTCTTTCGCGGATGCTACCTGGAATGACCATTTCGTGTCGGAATCCGGCAAAATGATTGTCCGCCCGACAATCCGCAAGGGCTCGTCAGAAAACTGGTTGCTTTCGGTAATATAGACATCGGTATCACTATAGTCGAAATTCGGCTCCAGCCGTCGATCCCACAGCGAGCGTGAATAAAAATCGGGTTTGTCCTGACCGCTAATCTGCCAGTAGGCGCCGCTATTTGGTTCATAGAACCGCTGGTCACCAAGCGGACGATTAAGAAATATCTCGCCATCCGGGCCGATTTCCGCTGATGCTATCATCGCGGTCAGCACATATTCGAGCTGGTTGTCGAAATTGCGGGTCACGGCGCTGACCAGCACACGGTCGAGCAACAGACCTCCACCAAGCAACAGGATCACAATCCAGGCTGCCGCAATACCGATCATCCGGCGTCCGAGAGAACCTGTGGTCCGGGCGCCGATCAGGCCGGAACGTGCTTCTGGTGCCTCGTCCGCTGGCAGATCTATTTTGCTTGTCTCATTCAGCCTGCCGGATCCTCCAGACTATAACCCAGCCCCCGGATAGTCGAAATAACATCCGCACCCAGTTTTTTGCGGATACGTGTCACAAAAACTTCTATCGTATTGGAATCGCGATCAAAATCCTGATCGTAAATATGTTCGATCAGCTCTGTCCGGGATACCACCTTGCCCTTGTGATGCATCAGATAGGACAGCAATTTATATTCCTGTGCCGTCAGTTTGACCGGGCTACCGTCCAGCGTCACCTTGCCCGAACGGGTATCCAGACGCACCTCCCCCGCAGTCAGTTCCGAGGATGCATTGCCGGATGCACGGCGGATGAGGGCCCGCAACCGGGCGATTAGCTCTTCGGTCTGAAAGGGCTTGGCAAGATAGTCATCCGCTCCGGCATCCAGTCCGGCCACCTTGTCCGACCAGCTGTCGCGCGCGGTCAAAACCAGTACCGGGAAATTGCGCTCTTCCTTGCGCCACCGATCCAGGACCGTCAGCCCGTCAATTTCCGGCAGGCCCAGGTCCAGGATCACCGCATCATATTCCTCGGTCGAACCCATGAAATGACCATCTTCGCCATCGGTTGACAGATCAATGGCATAGCCATTGGCTTCAAGAGTGGACTTCAGCTGCTGACCAAGAGTGGGTTCGTCTTCAACGATCAGAACACGCATGCACAATCTCCGGTAACCTGTTTTGATTTTGGAAAGGGTATATCACCATGACAGAAACGCACAATGATCAAATATGCTCCGGAGTGCGCCGGAATTTCAGCGGCGCTGACGCAAGATCGACCCTGTGCGCGCATCGACATCCACAAAAATGACACGCCCTTCGCGAATGAACTTCAATCTGTAAACTTGGGAAGCCGCATCATATTCAGGTCCAATATATTGACTGCCGGACATTTTAGGCAAAACCCGGTTTTCGATGGAGCGGATAGATTGGACCTTGCCGGCCAGCATTTGGGCACGGGCCGCATTTTGCTCGTTGCTGCTCTGAACAGCACTTGCTGGCGCAGAAACCAGCGCCAGACCGAAACCCGCGAACAGCGGGACAAGAAGGGTTTTGCTCATCATCGTGCGCCTCTCCTACCTTTTTGGCTTTGAACCACAGGTGAATGGGTGATTCACTCAATAGCGAATAATGTTAAGGAATCATTTCAAATCTGTCGTTGTACATCCCATTGGTGCCCCAGCGGACCCCCAAATAGTCTTTTTCCACCTTCGGGGCTTGAGCCAGGACCATCTTACCCCTAACCGGCATGGATATGTCTCAACCTCCCATCCTCTCTTACGAAGATCTGTCTCTTCACCAGGGGGAAGGTATCCTGTTTCGTGATCTCGACATTCATGTCGGGCCACGCGATCGACTGGCGTTGATCGGGCGCAATGGCGCAGGAAAGAGCACCTTGCTCCGGCTGATCGCCGATCAGATCGAGGCGGACAGGGGGCAGCGCACGATTCAACCCGGCACAAATATCGTCATGCTGGAACAGGAACCCGATTTTGCACCGTTTGAAACCCTTCTCGACTTTGCTGTATCGGGTGAGACGCCTCCCGCTGTCCACGAAGTAGAGGCGATCGCCCATCAGCTCGGTACAGATCTTTCAATCAAGGCAGACAAGGCCAGTGGTGGTGAAAAACGACGCGCCGCCATATGCCGGGCGCTGGCATCCGAACCGGATCTGCTGCTGTTGGATGAACCGACAAATCATCTGGATCTGGGGGCGATCAACTGGCTTGAACAATGGCTGGGCCGCTACAAAGGAGCTTTCATAACCATTTCTCATGACCGGACTTTCCTCACCCGATTAACAAAACAGACTGTCTGGCTCGACCGCGGCGCACTGCGACGTCAGGAAGTCGGTTTCGGTGGATATGAAGCCTGGATGGAGAAGATCCACGCCGACGAGGCGAAGGCGGCCCGAAAGCTGGATGCAAGGTTGAAACTGGAAGCGCACTGGCTGGAACGCGGTGTGACCGCCCGGCGCAAACGCAATCAGGGGCGCCTCGAAAGACTTTACGAAATGCGGGCAGCGCGCGCCGCGATGATTGGCCCTGCCGGAACTGCTGCTCTGAAAGTCCAGAGCGATGACAGCCGAACAAAATCTGTGATTACCGCCGAACATATCTCAAAAACCTTTGGCGAAGGTCCCGACAAACGGACTGTCATCCGTGATTTTTCCCTGCGCATTCAGCGAGGAGATCGCATCGGTCTGGTCGGGGCCAATGGGGCTGGGAAAACGACCTTGCTGAAAATGCTGACCGGTGAGCTAGCGCCCGATAACGGACAAGTCACACTCGCCAAAACGCTCAGCGGCGTCTTCATCGATCAGCAACGCAAATTGCTGGAACCGGGAAAATCCGTGCGTGATGTTTTGGCGGATGGCAGCGACTGGGTCGATGTCCGCGGCGTCAAAAAACATGTACAAGGCTATCTCAGGGATTTTCTGTTTGCCCCCGAACTGATCGACGCAAAAGTCGGAACCCTCTCCGGAGGTGAGCAATCCCGCCTGCTGCTCGCAAGGGAATTTGCCCGCATGTCAAACCTGCTGGTGCTTGACGAACCGACCAATGATCTGGATCTCGAAACCCTCGACCTCCTGCAGGAAGTTATTGCCGACTATGACGGTACCGTCCTGCTCGTCAGTCATGACCGGGATTTTTTGGACAGGACGGTAACGGTAACGCTCGGGCTCGATGGCAGCGGAGAAGTGGACATCGTCGCCGGAGGCTATGCGGAATGGGAAGCGAAGCGCCAGGCCAAGCCAACAGCTAAACCGAAAAATGCCGCCCCTTCGGCAGAAAAGGCACCAACAACAAGCACCGGTTCAGAGTCTCAGCCAGCCAAAAAACTAAGCTACAAGGAACAGCGGGACTATGATCTGCTACCGGCGCGGATCGAGGAAATCGAACAGCGCATTTCTATCATTGCCGACAGCCTGTCCGATGCCGATCTTTATACCCGGGACCAACCACTGTTCGAGAAACTGACGGCAGAAAACTCCGCGCTTCTTGCAGAGAAGGAAACAGCAGAAATCCGCTGGCTGGAACTTGCGGAAAAGTTCGAGGCAATGGAAAGGGCGAAATAGCTTTTCAGCCCGGCAACCGATAAAATTCCGCCAGACGGTCCAGAGCAATTTTCAGCACAATCTTGCCCGACCGAGCCGGCCAGTTCATCTGTCGCTCCGCATTTGGTACAGACTCTCCGGCACAAATCACGCGCCAGGCAATATCTATCAGATCCTTGCCCAGTGCGCGCTGGGCTGCTTCGAAACGCTCCTTTGCTGCAATCTGCATCTCGGTCGGTTCCAGTTGCCGCTCGCCAGCTCGCCGGTTGTGCCCCTGAGGAACCAGTGACCAGTTCATGGTGACATTGGGTCCCATCTGGGCACGTTCCCAGTCCGCCCGCAGTTTTTCCCCGGCATCCAGTTGCCGATCTGTCAAGTGACCCCGGGCATGCAGCCAGCCGAGCGGCGACTCTGCAAGATTGACTGTGACACTCCGTGCCGGTCTCTTTGGATTCCCTGCCTTCCTCCTTTTCTTGTTCATGCCATCCTGTGGCACAGGCCGTTCTGTCAACAGCCGCGGATCATCGCACTTCGGAAGCCACTTTTTCATGAAATTCTCCTCATCGTCGCAACGACACTTGCCATTTTGGAGATATTGTAGGAAAGAAGAAACCATATAGGTTGGAGCTTGATATGATTAATCGCATTCGGGATGTCAGAAAAGGTCGCGGTTTTACATTGGATGAGGTTGCCAGGCGATGCGAGCCTCCGACGACGGCCCAGACGATCGGTCGTCTCGAAACCGGCACCCGGACATTGTCGCTCGACTGGCTGAATCGTATCGCTGATGCTCTTGGTGTTGACAGCACTGCCCTGCTGGCGCTGCCGGATCAGGAAGAAATTCCCGTTGCGGCAACCCTCGATCACAAGGGCGCTCATGCGCTGTCGCGGACAGAATCCATTCGTCAGCCCACAGTCGAAGCCGGCATGGTTGCCCTGCGGATCAAAAGCAGCACCGGCGACTATCGCGCCGGAGATGATATCTGGCTCTCCCGCCGCACACCGAAAAACTATTTGGCTGCCCTCAACCGGGATGTGTTGGTGCCGCGGCCCGCAGGGCGCTTTCTGTTTGGTCGTTTGATCGGGAGGGAAGACGGTAAACTCCAGATCCTGCCATTTGCCGCCGGAGCCCGTCAGCAAATTGTCAGTGATCCACCCTGGATTGGCGTCGCGGTTCGCCTCGTACGTGCACTGTGACTCGGCCAGCACACTTTCGATGACCCCTCCGCTTCGCATATTGACGCTGTCGACATTGTTTCCGCATGCTGGCGCGCCCAATTTTGGCATATTTGTGGAGCGCCAGACAACGGAGATCAATCGCCGAACCGAAACAGATGTGACGGTCATCAATCCAATAGGTTTGCCCCCTTGGCCACTGAACAAACTATCCCGATATCGGGCAATGTCAGACCTTGTCACACATGAACTCTGGAACGGGCTCAAAATCTTTCGCCCACGATTCTCTTTGATTCCGGGGATGAGCGCTCGCAGTAACCCGGACCGGATATGTCGTGCCCTTCTCCCGCTCGTGCGCCAGCTCCATGAGGAAAAGCCCTTTGACCTGATCGATGCCGAATTCTTCTATCCCGACGGACCGGTGGCGATGCGGCTGTCAGAATACCTGGATATTCCATTCAGCATCAAGGCCCGCGGCGCGGATATTCATCACTGGGGAAGCCAGGCGGGATGCGGAGAACAGATTGTGGCTGCTGCCGAAAAGGCGGCAGGTCTGCTGGCTGTGTCCGGGGCACTGATGCAGGACATGATTGACCTGGGCATGCCCGGAGACAAGATCAGTGTGCACTATACCGGGGTTGATCAGAGCCGGTTCCGGCCCGTTGATCGCGCCAAGGTGAAAGGTGATCTGGATATTTCGGGACCCTTGTTCATTTGCGCCGGTGCTCTGATCCCCCGCAAGAATCAGGCGCTGGTGATCGAAGCCATGACCGGCTTTCCCGACGCGCGGCTAATTCTCGCAGGAGACGGACCAGAGGAGAAAAACTACCGGCGCCTTGCGACCACACTGGGTGTGTCCGACCGAGTGCATTTTGCGGGCAATGTCCCGCACGAAGAACTGGCGTCGCTGGTCGCAGCGGCAGATATATCGATCCTGGTTTCGCGTTCAGAAGGTCTCGCCAATGCCTGGGTGGAAGCACTGGCCTGCGGAACCCCGATTGTGATCAGTGAAGCGGGCGGCGCGACAGAATTGCTTTCAGACCCCGTTGCAGGCCGGATTGTCACGGAGAATTCGGACGCTATCGCCAACGCGATCCGGTCCATTCTCGACAATCCGCCAGACCAGCAGTACGTGCGCAATACGGTCTCGAAATTCAGCTGGGAAGCCAATGGCGATCAATTGCTGGATCATTTCCGACAGATCGCAAATAGCATCTCTTAGGACAGCGGGAGCAAAGCCCCTATGATCCAGCGCTCCTCTGCCCGAAGCACGCCCCAGATGCGAGCGGCGGCGCGACTGTCCATGACTTCGATTCCGATGTTCATCGCTTCGGCTTCTCTCCGAAAACTGGCCGAAGGCTGCTTCATGGCCGCACCGGAACCGAAGAGCAGAAATTCGGGAGCTGGCTCAAGTTCCAGTCGGCCGACAATATCTTTCAAGCTGAGATCGGCCAAAGTGGGTGCTTCCCACGCTAGCGCCTGAAAAGGCGAGATCAGCAGGCCGCTGTCAATCCGCCGAGTGCCCACCTTGAAACCATCGGTTGTGAGCCCAGTAATAACGGGACCTTCAAAATCGACATCCTTACGGAGTTCAACCATGATCCGGCTATCCGATCACTGCGGTCAGCCCGCCCGTTCCGGGCCGCCGAGCTTCTCTGCCTTGCCATCATCGGCATCGGCCGGGATGAAGCTGTCGGGTCCGACTTTCAGCCAGATCAATATCGGTGCGGCCATGTAGACCGAGGAATAGGTTCCGATAACGACACCGAGGAACATGGCAACCGAGAAACCGAAAATCACGTCCGGACCCCAAACGATCAGCGCCAGCAGCGCGACGAGCATGGTCAAGCTGGTCATGACGGTTCGAGCGAGTGTTTCATTGACCGACAGATCGAGCAGCGCAACGATGTCCATCTTCCGATATTTCCTCAGATTTTCCCTGATCCGGTCGTAGACAACGATGGTATCATTGAGGGAATAACCGATAATCGTCAGCAGAGCCGCTACGATATTGAGGTTGAACTCCAGCTGGGTCAGCGCGAAAAAACCGAATGTAAGAGACACATCGTGGAACAGTGCGAACAGGGCACCCGCGCCAAATTGCCACTCGAACCGGATCCAGATGTATAGCGAAATGGCCAGCAACGCTCCAACCAGCGACCAAACACCCTTGGACAGCAGCTCTTCCGATACCTTGCCAGACACCGAATCTACTGAATCGGTCTGTTGGATGCCATATTCCGTTCTCAGCAACTGCACGATCCGGGCCGTCATTTCATTGGCCGCCTCGGGACGCTCCTGCGCTTCGTCCGGCAAGCGCATGCGGATCGACACCTGGTTCGGTTCTCCAAAACGCTGGATCGTGGCTTCGCCGTAGCCAAGTCCCCCAATGCTTTCACGCAACTCGCTAACCGGCGCCTCTGCGCGATCCTCGAACGTGACCTGGATCATTTGTCCGCCGATAAAGTCGACACCAAAATTGAGTCCCTTGATAGCCACCAAGGCAAAGGAACCGATGATCATCAACAAACTGATTCCTACGGCGATGTTGCGCCAACGCAAGAACCCAATGTTGGTATTGTCGGGAACAAGCTTGAGAAGTTTCATGACCATTCCCTCCTATATAACCAGCTCTTGGGGTCGTTTGCTGCGCAACCACAGGGCGACCCACATCCTCGTTACGACAACTGCCGTAAACACCGACGTGCAGATACCGATGATGAGCACGACGGCGAACCCACGAACCGGCCCCGATCCGAAAATAAACAGCAGCAAGCCGGCGATCACATTGGTGATATTCGCATCAAAAATGGCACGCGAGGCCTCTTTGTAGCCGACTTCGACCGCCTGGATTATGCGCCTGCCCCGTCTTCGTTCCTCACGTATGCGTTCGTTGATAAGCACGTTCGCATCGACGGCCGAACCAACGGTCAGAATGAACCCGGCAATCCCTGGCAGAGTGAGCGTGGCATTGAAAATGG
>JBCDCK010000008.1:0-75389 GCA_039181895.1 Pseudomonadota bacterium | reverse complement strand
CATATAGCCGCGCTCTGCTGCCCCATGGCACTTGTGATTCCGCAAGGCAGCTCAATTGATCACAGTCTTTTAGGGGGTCCCTTGAGTTGCACAATTTCCATGATGCGCAGGAGCTGACAAAGGCTCTACGTCCTGAAAATCCCGTTTTGCTGAAACGCCCGCATGCTGCGCGGCGTGCGGCACGTTACTTTGTCCGGCAGTTTCCCGGCAAATCGCTTTATGCGGTCAAGGCGAATCCTGCGCCCGAATTGCTGCGCTTGTTGTTCGAGGAAGGCGTCACTCACTATGATGTGGCGTCCATTGATGAAGTTCGGTTGGTCGCGTCCATTTTGCCAGAAGCGGTGCAGTGTTTCATGCATCCGATCAAGTCGGAAGCTGTCATTCGTGAGGCTTATCGGGAACATGGCGTCCGCATCTTCGCTCTGGACAGCCTCGAAGAGCTGAAAAAGATTCAGCGCGCTACTGACAATGCAAACGACTTGACGCTGTGCGTGCGGATCAAGGTTCCGTCCGAATTCGCCCAGATCAGTCTTGCCGCCAAATTTGGGATTGAAGCTGACGAATCAGTTGAACTGCTGCAACACACGCGGCAGACCGCGGACGCGCTAGGCATCTGCTTTCATGTTGGTAGTCAGACCATGACGCCCCTGGCTTATGTCCATGCGCTGGAGCGCGTGCGCACAGCGATCGTGAACGCCTCTGTAACAGTAGACATCATCGATGTCGGCGGCGGATTTCCCAGTATTTACCCAGGCATGGTTCCGACATCGCTGAACCACTATTTCAGTGCGATTGACCGTACGTTCGAAGATTTGCCGATCAGTTACTCGGCGGAACTTTGGTGTGAACCAGGACGCGCCCTCGCTGCCGAATATAATTCTCTCGTCGTCAAGGTCGAGCAACGACGTGAAAATGAGTTGTATATCAATGACGGAGCCTACGGGACCCTGTTTGACGCAGCCCATATCGGTTGGCGTTTTCCAGTTCAGCTGCTCGGCGCAAACGCGGTTGAACCAGCGGACACCGAATATGGCTTCTATGGTCCAACCTGTGATGACATGGATCATATGCCGGGTCCGTTTGTACTCCCGGGGAACATCGCTGCCGGAGACTATATCGAGATCGGGATGCTGGGTGCCTATGGCACTGCCATGCGGACAAAATTCAATGGATTTGGGTCCCTTGAAGAGCATGGGGTTTCCGACGAGCCTATGGCCAGCGCCTATGTAGGAGACAATCTCGATCTGGCAGATCGCGAGAATGTGATTTCCTTCCCTGCCGGCTGAACAGATTTGGGTTGCAATTGACAATTGAACGGTGGTGTCGCAGGATTTCTGCCCAAATGGGGAGGAAACTATGAGCACTGCAATTCTTGCACCGGCTGCACTGCTGGTGATCTGGTCACTTGTCATGCTTTTCTGGATGGCGGGAACCCGACTGCCGGCTGCCAAGAAAATGGGTATTGATATCTCCGAGAAACCCGGAGGCCGCGGCCCCGATATAGATCCTGCCATGCCGGACAAGGTGGCCTGGAAATCCCACAATTATACCCACTTGATGGAACAGCCTACGCTGTTTTATGCGACGGTGATCATTCTGGCACTGGCAGGCGCTGGCGATGGATTGAACCTCTGGCTTGCCTGGGCCTACACAGCTATTCGCATCGCACACAGCATCTGGCAAGCGACAGTGAATCTCGTCAACATACGTTTTCTGCTGTTTTTGGCCTCGACCATCTGTCTGCTGATCATGGCCATCAACGCGTTTTTCACCACAATTATCTGAGCTCTTTTCGAAAGGTATTTCCATGGACAACAGTCCTGTATTGCAGCCGCTTGTCGCCTTGTTGGCGTGGACCATGATCATGTGGTTGTGGATGTATGTCACCCGATTGCCTGCCATGAGCAAAGCGAAGGTTGATGTGGACAATCTGACCGGCGGTACGGGCGGAAGCCTCGACGAAGTACTGCCTCCGGAAATCCAGTGGAAAGCCCATAATTACAATCACCTTCTTGCAGAACCCACGCTCTTCTATGCTGTTTGCATCGTTCTAGCGCTGGTTGGCCAGGGTGACGGTTTGAATCTGATCCTGGCCTGGGCGTATGTCGGCTTGCGAATCCTGCACAGCCTGGTCCAGGCTACGGTCAATCGGGTCAAATACCGGTTTCTGGTCTTTGCATTGTCCAGTCTTTGCCTTATCGCAATGATAGTTCATGCCGCAGTGGCGGTTTTTAATTAGGATCTGAATGTCCCATTTGCTGACCGCAGCCATCGTTCAGTCGACTCCGGTGCCGTTGTCGATCGACCGTGGTATCGTGGAGCTTTGCGAACATGTCCAAAAAGCCACAGAGGCAGGTGTGGACATCGTGGCATTCGGCGAGAATTTTCTCGGTGGCTATCCAATCTGGCTGGATGAAGCCCCGGGTGCGGCTCTTTGGGACCATCCGGGCACCAAGGCATTGCATCGCATTCTCATGGAGCAGGCTGTTCAAGCTGGTGACAACAGACTGGCGCCTTTGCAGGAACTGGTGGATCAGCACCAAATCTGCATCTCTGTCGGTGTGCATGAGCGTGTGCGATCCAGTCTCTACAATAACCAGATGCTGTTTCGACCGGGACAAAAACCGCTGGATCATCGCAAGCTGGTTCCCACCCATGGAGAACGCTTGATCTGGAATCGCGGGGATGGATCTACGCTCAACGTACATGACGCGCCCTGGGGAAAAATGGGGAGCCTGATCTGTTGGGAACACTGGATGCCGCTGGCGCGTGCAGCAATGCACAATCTGGCCGAAGACGTGCATGTATCGGCCTGGCCGACCGTTCGCGAGACCTATGCAATCGCCTCCCGGCATTATGCTTTTGAAGGGGGATGCCACGTGCTGGCGGCCGGAACGCTGTTACACCGGAATGACTTGCTGGAAGGGCTGGAGTTAGTCGGCGGAGATGCCGAAGCCAAGGCACTGATCGAGGCCATACCTGATCAGCAGTTGCAATTTGGTGGCAGCATGATTGTTGCTCCCGATGGGTCTATATTGGCAAGTGCAGAGGACAAGGAGATGCTGTTGGTAGCAGAAATCAATCTGCAAGCGGGGCGAGAAGCGAAAGCAGCACTGGATACCGATGGGCATTATTCCCGTGCCGATGTTTTCGAACTTACGGTCAACCGCTCGGCAATGCCGGGAGTGAACTGGGAAGATTAGGCGTTTTTCGAAAACTGGCTGACCAGTTCCACATGTGTTGACCAGAGAAATTGCCCTACTGGCCAGACTTTCTCCAAAACATATCCGGCCTGGCACAATGTCTTGGCATCTCTCGCGAAGCTTGCGGGGTTGCAACTGATGTAACAGATTTTTCCAACTTCAGACTGTGCGAGTTGGCTCACCTGATCACGCGCCCCAGCCCTTGGCGGGTCAAGAATGACGGCATCGAAGCGATTCAGTTCCTCGACACTCAGAGGTCGGCGGAACAGGTCCCTGTGCTCCGTGAAAATCGAGCGCTTGCTGGCATTTGCCGCCAGTTTCAGCGCTCCGATGGCGTCCCGCGATCCCTCGGCTGCGTAAATCTTGCGCCCATTTGACAGCCCGAGTGCAAATGTTCCCAGTCCGGCAAACAGATCTGCAACCAGTCTTGATCCCGCAACAACCTCATTGGCTTTGGATATCAGCAATTCCTGGCCGTCTGTGGTTGCTTGCAGGAAACTGGCGTGGGGAAAGGATACCGAAACCCTGCCGAGAGTGACTGTTACAGGCTCCGGTTCCCACTGCGTTTCCGGTCCGTAACCGCCATCCACGGAAAGTCGCGCGAGATCATTTTCTCGCGCAAATGCCGCCAGCGATTCGCGCTGTTGCAGGTTTTCGGGTTCGAAATTCCGGATCAGCAGATCCACGCCCTGATCAACCAATGTCAATTCAATGTTCAAATCATGCTTGCGCCGCGCGAGTGGCCGCAGCCAGGAACGTAACGGCGCCAGGATGGCGAACAGCTCTGGCCGCATGATTTCACACTGCTCTAAATTGACGATCCTGTGACTGCCGGACCCGCTGAAGCCGAGCTTGAGTTCTGATCCGAGCCTTGTCGCTCGCAAGCTGGCGCGAATACGGCTTTTGGGCGCAGAAATCCGGGGCGGGAACAATTGACCGGGCGAAAGTCCCTGCCCTTCCAGTGCATATTTCACGCGTTCGGTGACAAAGTTCGCGTAGCTTTCATCATCCAGATGTTGAAGCGTGCAGCCCCCGCATTCCTGGAAATGCCGGCAGGAAGGATCCCGGTAATGCGGTCCGCGCGTCAGCCCGCCATCGGCATTGATCATGTCTTCTGGCGCAGAAAAGGCCACGTGACGGCCATCGGCCGTGATGCCATCGCCTTTTGCGGCAATGCGGACGATGAGATTGGACTCCCGCGAGCTTTTGTCTGTCACAGACATTCCTCGAGAGCCTCCGGTAAACTGTTTACCAAGCTTTCCGGCGAGAATGCCGGACCCGCCAACTGTGCCGCACGCGTATGCAACCACTGGGCTTCGCAGGCCGCAGCAAAGGCATTGTCATTGCCTGCCATCCGTGTCGCAATGATTCCGCTCAGGACATCTCCGGATCCCGCAGTCGATAGCCAGCTGCATCTGCTGTCATTGATCGCCACTTTACCTTGCTCGCTGGCGATCATGGTGTCTGACCCTTTCAGAAGCAGGACGGAGTAGGATTTGCCGGCCATTTTTCGCAATTCGTCCATCCTCAAGCGATCCGTATTTGTTCGGATAGCTTCGAACTCGCCCATATGTGGCGTCAAAACAGTCTGCCCCGAGCGGGAAGCGATTGTGTCTGTTGCTTCACGTCCCATAAGCATGAGGGCATCTGCGTCGATAACCAGCAGGGCGCTGGTTTTGAGGGCTTCGGAAAGAAGAATGCGGGATTCATCATTGCGACCCAGCCCGGGGCCAATGACGACCGCCGATAGCCGGGGGTCGGACAATAATTGCCCCAATTCCAAGGCATTGCCAAACTGCTCGACCACAATACTGTGATGAGGCGGTGAGATATCTGTCGGTGCAAAAATCTTGACATAGCCTGCGCCAGATGCCTGTGCCCCCAGCGCCGAAAGCTGCGCCGCGCCGATCATTTTTCCGGCAACTACCGCCACCAGCCCACGAGAATATTTGTGATCGCTCTTGGCTGGCTTGCCGATCTTCGGGCGCGTAATAACCGAAAGACCTGACTTCGCGCGAATACCAATATTCATGCCGGACAAATGCCCCATATTCCCGCGAGACGGTTCCAGAAAATGCGAGGGCTTGTAGGCACCCAGGGCAAGCGTGTGATCAAATTGCGGGGTCTTGCTCAGTATTTGACCGTTATCACTGTGGATGCCGCTAGGCAGATCGATAGCAAAACGGCGGTCAGCACGGGTGGCCAGGCGGTGGAAGTTTTGCAGCATTGCACCTTCCAGGGGGCGAGTCAGCCCGGTCCCGAAAAGGCAATCCACGAATTGGCGCGCCGGCTGCGCATTGTCGAGCGTTTCAGTTTCCCCCTGCCATGCCGAACTGGAATTTCTTGCCGCGTCGGTAGATGGCTTTCCGGTGGCGGCAACGCGAACATCCACGCCTTTTTCCAGAAGCCATTGGGCGATGACATAGCCATCCCCGCCATTATTCCCTGGACCGCACGCAACTAGTGTTGGCAGATGCCCCGATATCCTCCAGATCTGTTGTGCAGCAGATGACCCCGCCCTAAACATCAGCTGATCAACAGTAGTCCCGTTGGCGAATACCGCTTGTTCGGCTTTCCGCATTTCGTCAGCCGTCAATATGTATCCGTTGTTCAGCATATTGCGTCAGTTTCCCGCCTGGACGCCGGGCTCTTCAGTCGGTTTCATTCGGGCCGGCAATATGTAGCGATCTGGTCCGATACTCACCCGGATTTTGTCGTTCTCGACAATTTCAATTCGCGCCGGCTCGGATCCATCGGCCGCCTCCAGACCGCGGCCGTCAGTCAGTACCCGAAACCGGCGAAAGCCGCCATCGGGGTGACGGATGATCAAGGTGACGCCATCTTCGCCGGACAAGCGTTCCGTTTCGCAGCCGCGCGTGAAACTGGTGTCTCCATTGATGGCACATTCTATCCGGCCATCGTCAGCCGGTTGTGCGGCCGCCCTTTCCTCAACCTCTGCCAGAACATCATTATCCGGCCTGTTATCGCAGGCGGTAAGCGCGAGAAGAAACAATAAGGGTCTAAATGTCCGCATAAACATGTTTTTCCGCCTTGGCACCGGGATGCGTCACGGCGCCCTCCTTTGCGGATCCCACATTTTGCGCATATCGCCACAATGTTCCGGATGCATAGTCATGTTCATGTGGTTCGAACGTCTCGCGCCGCGCCTGCAGCGTCTTTTCATCAACCTCGAGATCGATCGTGCCTGCAGCAGCATCAATATGGATGATATCGCCTTCCTGGACAAGGCCAATGGGCCCGCCGTCGGCTGCTTCCGGACCGACATGCCCGATACAGAAACCCCTCGTGGCACCGGAAAAACGTCCGTCAGTAATCAGGGCAACTTTCTCGCCCATGCCCTGCCCATAAAGGGCTGCGGTCGTTGCCAGCATTTCCCGCATGCCCGGTCCGCCTTTCGGTCCTTCGTTGCGGATAACGACGACGGACCCTTCCTTGATTTCCCGTTTTTCAACGGCTGCAAACGCATCTTCTTCGCATTCGAAAATCTGCGCTGGACCTCGGAATTGCAATCGATCCATGCCCGCCACTTTGACGATGGCACCGTCGGGTGCAAGGCTTCCCTTCAGACCTACAACTCCGCCGGTTTCCGTGATCGCGTTCTCCACAGCATAGATGACTTTCTGGTCGGGATTCCAGGTGATCTCTTCGATATTCTCACCCAGCGTTTTCCCGGTCACTGTCCGACAGTCACCATTGAGAAGTCCGTTGGACATCATGGTTTTCATCAGCATGTAAACGCCGCCGGCGGCATGCATGTCCTTGGCAACATATTTCCCGCCGGGTTTCAAATCCGCCAGATAGGGTGTGGTCTTGAAGATTTCCGCCACATCAAAAAGATCAAACTCGATACCCGCTTCATTGGCCATGGCGGGCAAGTGCAAAGCGGCGTTGGTAGAGCCACCGGTTGCTGCGACAACCCGCGCCGCATTGAAAAATGCATCCCGGGTACAAATGTCCCGGGGGCGCAGGTTCCACTCGATCAGATCCATGATCTGACGGCCTGCAGCCACTGCCATGTCATCGCGACTGTCATACGGCGCGGGAGCCATGTTGCTATTGGGAAGCGAAAGGCCGATTGCTTCGGCAACACAAGCCATGGTGTTGGCCGTAAACTGACCGCCACAAGCACCATGTCCAGGACAGGCCACTTTCTCGAGTTCGATCAATTCCTGCAGCGGACAATTGCCGGAGCTGTGCTGACCAACTGCTTCAAACACGTCAACGACAGTGACATCCTTGTCGTGGAAACGACCGGGCAGAATCGAACCGCCATAGACAAAGATTGAGGGCACATTGAGCCGCAGCATCGCCATCATCATGCCGGGCAGGCTTTTGTCACACCCGGCATAGCCGATGACGGCATCATAGCAGTGTCCCCGGACGCTGAGTTCTACCGAGTCCGCGATCACTTCCCGTGAAACGAGAGAGGATTTCATGCCCTGGTGCCCCATGGCAATGCCATCGGTCACGGTAATGGTGTTGAATCGGCGCGGAGTTCCCCCAGCAGCGATTACGCCCTCGCGAGCAGCATCGGCCTGACTGTCGAGTAATGTATTGCAGGGCGCACTGTCATTTCCGGCTGAAGCTATGCCGACGAAGGGTTTGGCGATATCTTCTTCAGTCATCCCCATCGCATAGTAATAACTGCGTTGTGGTGCCCTTTCGGGGCCCACGCTGACGTGCCGGCTCGGCAGTCGGGATTTGTCAAAAGTCCGGGTCATATCTGTTCCTGCTGGCAATAGCCTGATTTCGGATGTCTCTTTCCAAAACTATCTGCCGGAAGCAAGCCCTGTTCGTATTTTGTCGCAGGTTCGCAATAATATTTCGGCAAAATGGCGTTGGCCCCTATCATTTCCAATGAGATCTTGCCGGATTTCCACGCCCAGATAGGGTTGATTGATTGCCTCTGCCTGCCGGTTCATTGTCGCGTTGAGATCCTTGCCAGAATAGGGTTGCTGGTCACCTACGACCAGTTTCTCTTCCTGCAGATAACGATATGCCAGTTTGGAGGCGGTTTCGTAATAATTGTACAAAACCCCGATTTCCCAAGGTCTCTCAACTTTGCGATTTGAGCGAAGAGTGGGCGTAAAACTGTGGAGTGACAATACCAGCGAAGGCTTCAGCTCTGTGATCAGGCGCTTCACCTGATCATGATAAGGGTGGAAATAGGCGTCAAGCCGTCGTTGTCTTTCCTTCTCGTCGATCCGATTACCGTGCACCTGAACACCATCACTATGTTCGGGAACCACAGAAGTTTCATCCGGATAGCGATTCAGATCGACGACCAGTCGCGAAACCCCGCCTGTTATCGCCAAATGTGATGTCTTTTCAGTCATCATTCTGGCAATTTCCATGGTGCCAATATCGACCGCGATATGATCCTTGGAAAATGTTTGAGAAATTCCGAGATCAATATCTGGTGGAACAAAACTAGATGCATGATCAGCGACAATGAGGAGTTGCCCCGGCTGGGGACTTCCCAATATCTTGAAGGCATCTGTCATTTCAATTCTCCCGACATAATCCACATGTCCGGTGCACTTCGTCTCAGAAAAGCTGCCGCTTGCTCTCTTTCCTCATCACTCGGATAGAGTCCGAAGCAAGTAGCCCCCGAACCTGACATGCGGGACATTACCGGTCTGGTGGTTTCCAGCAGGTTGAGAATTTCAGAAATAATCGGCTGAAGGTCGGCGGCGGCTTTTGTGAGGCCATTGGATCCTGATAATGCCATTGTCAGGAAATCCGGTCCAGCAAGCGGGCCCTGGTCAACGCCATCCCAGGCTTTGAATATGTCCGGAGTGGAAACCGGTAACAGGGGGTTGATCAGCAGGACCGGTATGCCGCTCAACGACCGGTCTTGCGAAAATGAGAGATCCTGCCCTATGCCCCTACCGATGCAGCTGCGGCTCATGACGCAAGCAGGAACATCTGCGCCCAGGCTGGCAGAGATTGTGGCAAGTTTTTCCGCAGGCAGATTCAGGTTCCAGAAGCGGTTCAGCAGACGCAAGGCAGCAGCAGCATCGGCAGATCCGCCACCTATTCCCGAGGCAATGGGAAGGTTTTTTTCGAGTAAGAGTTTTGCGCCTCTGGTAACGTCAAATCTGTGCCCCAGGAGTTCGGCTGCCTTGGCTACCAGATTTGAACTATTGTCCAATCCATCCCCGAAGGGACCTGAAACGAACAGACTTATTGTGTCCGCCGGTTCAACATGCAAAACATCTCCACAATCGACGAACGCGAACACCGTCTCCAGTTCGTGATATCCGTTGGCGAGGCGCTTCCTGACGTGCAGCGCCAAATTGATTTTTGCGCACGCGACTTCGCTGTCTTTGGTTTTGCCAGCATTGTTGTCCATCAGGGAGAAACGAGCTCAGCCATCAAACCAAGATCAATTTTCTTGGTCAGCCGAACCTGATCTTCCTTGTCGGCAAAAAGTCTGGCGGACTGCCAAGCATAGCGCGCTTCATATTTACGTCCCACCGTCCAGTAAGCATCCCCGAGATGCTCGTTGATCGTCGGATCTTGCGGCTCTCCGGCCAGTGCCCGCTCAAGATATTTCACAGCTTTTTCATGTTCGCCAGTCAGGTAATAGGCCCAGCCAAGGGAATCTGTTATTGCCGGTGAAGTAGAGCGCAATTCAAAGGCTTCCTTGATTGCGGCCACAGCTTCCTCGGTATTTTCCCGCCTTTCCAGCTGGGCGTAACCGAGGTAATTCAGGATACTGGGAGAATTGGGCCGCAGTTCATTGGCCTTTTTCAGCGACTGCAGTCCTTCAGGCCAGATCCCGGCTTGCTCTTGGGCACCACCTAGCGAAAGCCAGTAATTGGCAAGCACGGAGTCATTTGCTCCCTGTTTTTCCGCAAGCATGACGGCTCTCCGGAACGATTCTGCTGCTTCGAGATAGGAGTTATTGAGCTGCAATACCTGCCCCTTGAGTAGGTGAAGTTGCGGGTAATCTGGGTCTTTTGCGATGGCGTCCCGGACCAGGACTATTGCATCCGCAAAACTGTTTCGATCGATAAGGCCGGAGAGATTCCCGTTCAGGGAAATGAGCCGATAGGGACTGTTCGGCCCAACCTTTTCGAATTCTTCCGAAGCGAGAGCGATAGCGCCTGCGTCAGAATATCGTCTGGCAAGGACCAGGTGACCATAATCCGAACTTTCATCGATATGAGCAGCCATTTGCGCACTTACGAGAGCGAGGAAGGGCGCTTGTTGCGTGCCCAGATCACTGGCGAGGCGCTGGAACGTGAATGCGGCGCCTGCTTTTGCATCCACAGCGCTTGCATATCTTTTCGCTGTACCGTCCTCGATTTGAGCGAGCAGCCGGGATTCCGCAGTTGAGTTACTGAATTTCAAGACAGCTCGGGCAGACTCGGCCATATCCTGTGATACGAAATGTCTGGCCGCGATAATTCGCACAGGTGACATTCTGGCTTCATTTTGTTTGGCGATGTCATTGAGCAAAGGCAGTGCTTCGACATGCTGTTTTCTTGCCAGCATATGAAGAATGGATTGCTCCTGAAAATAGTACCGAGCGGTTCTATCCTTTTTTACTTCGCTCATATCCAAGGGGGTCTTCCTATTGGAAGCCAGATCAGTCCAAGCCTGCAGCATGGGCGACATGAATGCAAAATTGCCAAGTTCTTCAAGCCGCTTTAGCGCATTGCTTGCGCGGCTCCAGTCCCGCGAATCAAACGCATTGGCAAAAAGGACCAGCGGCATTTCTGCATCAATAGTTCCATTCGCTTCGATATTGCGAATAGCTGTGAGAGCGAGATCAATATCGCCAGTCTCAATTGCCTTCGCAAAGGCCTTGCGCGCAATGAGCAAATTCTTTGGATCTTCTTTCAACTTCTCGCGATAAATTTCCACGGCCGTGTCATTGTCATCGGACAGTTCAGCCAGTCGGGCCTCGGCAAATCGCGACAGCGCGACAGCACTTTCTGTTCGCTTCGCGAATGCCGGTTGTCCAGATGTGACAAGCAATGCCGCTAGAGCAAGAAGACTACATATTCGGATAGTTGGGGCCTCCTCCGCCCTCTGGGACAACCCAGTTGATGTTCTGAGATGGATCCTTGATATCACATGTCTTGCAATGGACGCAGTTTTGCGCATTGATCTGAAATTTGGGTTCTCCTGCTTCGTCTTCCACAAATTCATAAACTCCGGCAGGACAATAACGCTGGGATGGTCCCGCAAATGTGGGCAGGTTGACATCCACTGGAACAGACGGATCCTTGAGCTGCAGGTGGACTGGCTGGTCTTCTTCGTGATTTGTGTTCGAAAGGAATACTGACGACAGCCGGTCAAAGCTGATCACGCCGTCCGGTTTGGGATATTCAATCGGGTGGCAATGTTCGGCCCGCTTGAGACGGCTATGATCCGGATGATGTTTCATCGTAAACGGCATCTTGATGCCGAAATTCTCGGCCCACATGTTGATTCCGGCAATTATCGATCCCAGGAAGTCGCCATATTTTTCCGCGGCTGGCAACACATTGCGGACCACCCGGAGTTCTTCGCGGACCCAACTGTTCTCATAAGCCGTGCCATAAGCCGCGAGCTCATCACTTTCTCGGTCGGCCACAATTGCTTCATAAGCGGCTTCGGCTGCCATCATTCCGGACTTCATCGCAGTATGGGTGCCTTTGATCCGGGGAACATTCACAAAACCGGCTGAGCACCCAATCAATGCGCCACCCGGGAAATAGAGTTTTGGCACGGACTGGAAGCCCCCGTCATTAATCGCCCTGGCGCCATAGGATACACGCTTTCCTCCTTCCAGAATTTTCCGGATCTCCGGATGCTGCTTCCAGCGCTGCATTTCCTCAAATGGGGAAAGATAAGGATTTTCATAATTGAGCCAGGTTACAAACCCCAAGGCAACCTGATTGTCGGCTTGATGATAGAGGAACCCGCCACCATTCGCCCCCTCGCCCAGGGGCCAGCCCTGGCTGTGGATCACCCGACCCGGAACATGTTTGTCGGGAGCAATATCCCATAATTCCTTGATGCCCAGCCCGTAGATCTGGGGTTCGCTATCGGCATCAAGCGAAAACTTGTCTTTCAGGATCTTGGTCAGATGCCCGCGGACACCCTCTGCGAATAATGTGTATTTCGCGTGAAGCTCCAGTCCCGGCTGATAATCGGGTTTTTGGCTGCCATCGCGCGCTATGCCCATGTCCCCGGTCGCTACGCCCTTGACCGACCCGTCATCATTATAAAGGATTTCTGCCGCTGCAAATCCTGGGAATATTTCGACACCCATATTTTCCGCTCGCTCCCCTAGCCAACGGCAGAGGTTCCCCAAGGATCCTGTATAGGTGCCTTTGTTATGCATGAATGACGGTGTCATGATGTGGGGAAGAGAAAATTTCTTCTTTTTGGTCAGAACCCAGTGATGGTTCTCCGTCACTGGCGTTTGCGCCAGCGGGCATTCTTCGTCACGCCAATTTGGCATCAGCTCATCGAGGGCCTTGGGATCAACAACTGCACCGGAAAGGATATGGGCACCAATTTCAGACCCTTTTTCCAATATGCACACCGAAAGATCTTTTCCGGCTACATCAGCCAATTGCTTGAACCTGATTGCAGCGCTGAGTCCTGCGGGACCGCCACCCACAATAACGACATCATACGGCATGGATTCACGTTCACTCATTATATCTTCCTGTATTCACTATGTTGTTATTCTCTTACAGTCGCTCTACCGCAAACCTTACCCTTTTGAACAGAATCTTGCTTGCCTGCCAATTGACCAATTCGTCAACTCATGACTCAGTGTATCCATGAATTTTTCTGAATCCGCACAAAAAAGCGAGGATATCCAGCTTCTTCTCAGCAGCCTCCAACAATGGTGGAAAGATGCCGGTGTCGATGTGAATTACCGCGACGTTCCGGATGCGTTACTGGAAAAAATCGAACCGACGACTTCGAAAAATAAACCCATTCGGGAATTTACTCATGGCAGGATTGCCCCGGAAGACACCAATTCCGTAGCGGAATGCAAAGAAGGTGAGAATTTTCCGAAGACATTGGAATCTTTCCTGCAATGGCTGAAGGTCCAACCGGCCGTAACCGGACAACAGGATTCGTCAAATGCTGTTTACCCCCACGGCCCTGCCGATCCTGAGGTAATGGTTATCGTTGCCATGCCAGATCAAGCCAGATCAGATTTGCAGAATATCTTGGATCAACCAACCCGGCAGCTCGTGAAAAACATGCTGCGAGCCGTGAATATCGACATCGAATCGGTTTTTTTTGCTCCATTGTCCTTGATCCGCCCGATAGACGGCCGGATCGAACACGACCTGTATCCGGCTCTCAGTCGCCGTATGTTGAAGCTTGTTGAGCTGGTGAATCCCGGCAAGATCGTACTGTTCGGAGATACTCCGGCACGCGTGCTTTGCAGTGAGGATTTGCTAACGGCGCGCAAAAAGAAACTGATTATTAACCAAGGTTCATCAAAAACGAAGGTCATAGCCACTTTTCATCCCCGAATTCTAATCGAAAGACCGGAATTCAAGGCCGAAGCCTGGCAGGATTTACAACAGTTACTGGGGACCGATTGACCGTGATATCGAGAATTGTTCTTGCCTCTGTATTGAGCGCATGTGTTGCAACGCCGGCCCTTGCGGATGACGGGGGCGCCGTTCTTGCTGGCAGTTCCGTTGTTGCCAAAGACGTACCGTCCCAACTTAAAAAGAAGCAGTCCCGCCACTATCGGGCTCTCTTTGATGCACTCGAAGCCAACCAGTGGTCAAAGGTTCAGGCACTGATTTCAGATGCACCGGACGGTCCGTTAAAACCCATCGCAAAAGCCGAATATTTCCTGGCCGCATCCTCTCCAAAGGCAGAGCTCGGCCCTCTTTTGGTACTTCTCAACGAAGCACCACATATTCCACAAGCTGCCCAGCTGGGAAGGCTGGCCAAAAAGCGCGGGGCCCAGTTGCTTCCCGATCTGCCCCAGAGGCAGCATTTGTCCTATATTCCTGGGTCCCCTATCCGGTCCAAACCGAAAATCGCACAAACGGATGTTTTCGTGCAGGAAGTGCGGAACAAAATCCAGCGATACATCACGACTGATGATCCAAGATCTGCAGAAATGTATCTCACCGAAACCGGAGACAGCCTGTCTCCTGACACGTTGACAGAGATGCAACAGCGGATCGCATGGTCCTATTATATCGAAAATGAGGACAGATCGGCTTTGCGTATGGCCCAACAGGCGCAGCTTGGTAGCGGAGAATGGGTCGTACACGCTGACTGGGTTGCCGGGCTTGCGGCATGGCGTCTGGATGATTGCCGCATTTCAGGAGCAGCCTTTGATAATGTTGGTCAAAGGGCGAGCAACAAGGATCTTAAGGTTGCGGGCCTCTATTGGGGATCCCGTGCAGATCTTGCCTGCGGCCACCCAGAGCGTGTCCAGGACAAGCTTCGGCAGGCAGCCACATATTCAGACAGTTTCTATGGCCTGTTGGCTGCGCAGTCTCTGGGTATCGATATCAAAAACGATCCGGTTGCGAATTCCTTTGCCGGTCGGGATTGGAAGTCATTGCGCAAACATGAGAATATACGAGCGGCGATAGCGCTGGTTGAAATTGGCCAGGAATCACTTGCTGATGAAGTGTTGCGTCATCAGGCCAGAATTGGGACCAAGAATGATCATGTCGCGCTTCTGAAACTGGCCCGCGAGCTGAACTTGCCAAGGACTCAGCTTTGGCTGGCGCATCATGCGCCAAGAGGTGTGACACCTGGCGATCAGGCCCGGTTCCCGGCTCCGAAATGGACTCCCGATGGTGGCTGGCGTGTCGATCCGGCGCTGGTTTACGCCCACACGCTTCAGGAATCCGCTTTCCGGTCTCGCGCGATCAGTCCGGCAAATGCCATTGGCCTGATGCAGGTTCGGCCAGGTACTGCCGGTGACATTGCAAAAGCGCGGGGAGAGAAATTTGAAAAATCCCAGCTGTTCAAGCCCTCCACCAATCTGGAATATGGGCAGTCCTATCTGGAATATCTGAGCAGATCTCCCATAACTGACGGGAAATTGCCGAAAATTGCTGCCGCTTACAATGCCGGGCCCGGCTCAATGCAACGCTGGAACACGGAGATTAACGACAAGGGTGATCCGCTGTTGTTCATGGAGAGTATCCCCTATGTCGAAACCCGCGGCTATGTTTCCATCATCTTGAGAAATTACTGGATGTACGAACAGCAAGCCGGAATCGATTCCGTCAGCCGAAAGGCCATGGCACAAAACCAGTGGCCGCAATTTCCGACACGTCCGAACAAGCAGAAGGTGCAGTTTACCAAACGCTAGAAAACCGGAAAACTGCCTCCAGTCTCCCGGTTTCCAAATTCGATTTCCGCTTTGGCTGCCGAATTAGTAGCGATAGTGATCCGGCTTGAACGGCCCTTCCGATGAAACACCGATATAGTCTGCCTGCTCTTGCGACAATTTGGTCAGCTTGACCCCCAATTTGGCAAGGTGCAACTCGGCGACTTTCTCGTCGAGATGCTTCGGCAGCACATAAACGTCATTCTCGTACTGATCCGGGCGCAACCACAGTTCGATCTGAGCCATGACCTGATTGGTGAAACTGGCTGACATGACGAAGCTGGGATGGCCGGTTGCACAACCAAGATTCACCAGACGCCCCTTGGCGAGCAGGATCAGTTTCTTGCCATCGGGAAACTCGACTTCGTCGACCTGTGGCTTGATTTCATTCCATTTCATGTTCTGCAAACCGCTGATCTGGATCTCGCTGTCAAAATGCCCGATATTGCAGACGATCGCACGGTCTTTCATGTCCCGCATGTGATCCACGGTAATTACGTCCTTGTTCCCGGTTGTGGTTACAAAGATGTCCGCCCGCTGGGTTGCTTCTTCCATTGTCACCACTTCAAAGCCTTCCATCGAAGCCTGAAGCGCGCAAATCGGATCGATTTCGGTCACAAGCACCCGCGCACCGCCATTGCGGAGGGACTGGGCTGAACCTTTGCCGACGTCGCCAAAGCCCGCCACACAGGCCACCTTGCCCGCCAGCATGACGTCGGTGGCGCGCCGGATTGCATCGACCAGCGATTCCTTGCAGCCATAGAGATTGTCAAACTTGGACTTTGTGACGCTGTCATTCACATTGATCGCTGGGAAAGGGAGTTTTCCGTTCTTGGCGAGTTCATAGAGACGATGCACACCAGTGGTCGTTTCTTCAGACACCCCGTTGATATTGGCGACCGTCTTGGTCAGATATCCCGGCCGCTCAGCCAGGAAACGAGTCAGCGTTGCGCAGAAAACTTCTTCTTCTTCATTTTCTGGAGTGAACAGGTCTTCACCCGCCTCGACACGCGCGCCCCACAGAGCGAACATGGTGGCGTCTCCGCCATCGTCCAGTATCAGATTGCAGGTCTGCTCTTCACCCCAGTCAAAAATACGCTCAACATAGGCCCAATATTCTTCCAGTGTCTCGCCCTTGATCGCAAAAACAGGCGTCCCTCCCGCAGCGATAGCCGCGGCAGCATGGTCTTGCGTGGAAAAAATATTGCAGGATGCCCAGCGCACTTCAGCGCCCAAGGCCAGTAATGTTTCAATCAAAACGGCAGTCTGGATGGTCATGTGCAACGAACCGGTGATCCGCGCGCCCTTCAGAGGCTGTTCAGCGCCATATTCTTCACGCAATGCCATCAGACCCGGCATTTCGGTTTCAGCGATCTCTATTTCCTTGCGACCGAAATCTGCCAGCGAGATATCCTTGATCACATAGTCCTGGGTCGTGTCTGTTACTGCCGTTGCCACTTTGAATTCTCCTTGAAAGACGAATTGCCGCACTGGTCAGCCAGTGCGGCAGTTTCTTCGTCTTTAGCGTTCTGCGGCTTTGGAAGCAAATATAAAGATCTCTTTATATTTGTAATATAATTACTGTTGACCCTTCGCTGCGATCACAATTCCACAACGACCGCCCGGCAAACTTGGTGAGAGCGAATGAATTTGTGCAATCTCGACCAGTGAAGCCAGAGTAGCCTCGCTGGTTGCTGCCTCGCTGGCAACCGATTTCATGTGCTTGCATTCGGAGAGATCACCGGAGCCTGCTCCATAGCGATTGGCAAGCGAAACAGCATAACGGTCATAAGCGCGCGTTGCCTGTTTTCGCGTTTTGCCCTTTGCAAAATGGCTTTTCAAAACCCCGTTGCCGAGTTTCAGCAACGGTTTTTTGTTCCGGACGAAATCATTATATTCAGGCAGCAAATCGTGACTGGACTTGGCACAGCGTAACGCAGCTACCATCAATCTTGACTGCAAGTCTCTTACCTTGGCGGCATCTACCGCCGCTGGTGTCCAGCATGCGGCCTGTGCAGTTCCTGCGAGCAAAACGCTTCCTATGGCGCTTGCCAGGAACATGTTCCTTACCCTTAACATTCCCCTTTGTCCCCTTTCCTTTAGACAGGGACAATCTGTGTTGGGTCGATTAGGGAAATTCTAACGTCGGTGGTTAAGGGAAATTCAGCAATCAAGTACCGCTAAACGATCAGAAGATTGGCAGCGAGAAATCTGCTTAAGCACTTCCGAACTGGCCGGACAGTCGACCGGGATCGATTCCCTGTTCCTGCCAAGCCATATGCCATTTGTCTGTTTCACCTGATTGGAACAGCCAATCGGTGTTTCCAGGTGTGACTGACCATCCATTCTGGGTGAGTTCCTCTTCCAGCTGCCCTGCTCCCCATCCGGCATATCCGGTGGCAATCATCCAGTTGCGAGGCCCCTTCCCCGCGACAATCGCTTCCAAAATCTCGAGCGAACTGCTTAACCCCCAGCGATCTCCGACCTGAAGCGTTTCGGAGAGGTTGAAATCCAGACTGTGGAGCACAAAGCCGCGATGCATTTCTACCGGGCCACCGACATAAACCAGCTCGTCCTCGCACTCACCGGCGGAAATATCGAACTGATCAAGTATCGCGTGGAAGGTGATGTCTTGAGAAACCTGGCCGATATTTATGCCAAGGGCACCATGCTCATCATGAGAACAGATGGCGATGATCGATCTCTCAAATCTCCGGTCGGCCATGCCCGGCGTAGCAAGAAGAAACTGTCCGGAAAAGTAGATCGGGTGCTGCATGAAACCTTGATATAGGAATTCTCTCTTGCTGCACATGTCATTCTGGTTGATGCGAGCAGTTTATTCACACGACTTGCAATTTCACCATCCTGTCACCACAACCATATATGGATGTAACAGGCTGATAACAGCACAAACAACAAGGAAAAGCACATGATCAACAAAGGTGACACGATTCCCGAGGTAAATCTGGTCAAGGCAACCGAAAACGGTCCGGAGCAGGTGAGTTCCTCCGAATATTTTGCTGGCAAGAAAGTCGCCCTGTTTTCGGTGCCCGGCGCCTATACGCCGACCTGTTCGGCGAAACACCTGCCGGGTTATGTTGAAAAGGCAGCTGACCTGAAAAGCAAGGGCGTTGACGAAATCGCCTGCACGGCCGTCAATGACGCTTTCGTTCTGGGGGCCTGGAACAAGGATGCCGGTTCTGAAGACGTGACGATGTTGGCTGACGGAAATGGCGACTTTGCCAAGGCTTGCGGTCTGGAAATGGATGGATCCGGTTTTGGGCTCGGCACACGTGGTCAGCGTTTCTCGATGATCGTCAATGACGGTGTAGTCGAAGAGCTTAATGTCGAAGCTCCCGGCGATTTCAAGGTCAGCGCGGCTGAATATATGCTCGACCAGCTTTGATTAAGAATACTGTCGGTGGGGACGCGTTTCCGCGATCCCGCCGACATTTGCATTTCTGCCAACATTTGGCAGCTATCTGATCATGGCGATGCCTGTCTTCGATGCCAGATCAGCGCAATGATCATTCCGATCGTACCGAGAATCCAGGTCGCGATTTTCGGAGGTTTGGCTACCGCGGCAATTCCGGCAAGCGTATCGCTTCCTTCGAGATTTATGAGCTGAACGAGCTGGCTGATCGTCTCCACATAATCCGTCAGGCCAAAAATGAAATACACGACGACAAGACCAAGGCCCAATTTCTTCAGCGCAGGAGACCAAGCGTCCTGCCATAGCAGGCGGCCACCGATAATGCCGCCTATCGTGTACAGTCCTATGAAGATCAGGTCTCCGATCATCGACCATTTGGCATGTTCCAGCAGCCCGGCATCAGCCCAACTTTGCTGTATGGCATTCACTTTTGCCGCGGTGCCGGCACTCTGATGATCCAATATGCCATCGGGAGCCACCTCCGTAATGAGTGGACCACCGGTTACTATAACGACTCCAAAAACGGCCAGACCACTCAGCCAGAATATCCAGAAATTCCGCCAACTGAAAAATGACGACATTGCTTATCCCCTTTTATTGACTGCCACTCCCGCTCAAAAAGTCGAGCATCCCTTCCCCGAGTTCCGCTTTGGTCACACTGCTCAT
Source organism: Pseudomonadota bacterium (assembly GCA_039181895.1). Classification (GTDB taxonomy): domain Bacteria; phylum Pseudomonadota; class Alphaproteobacteria; order Sphingomonadales; family Sphingomonadaceae; genus Parasphingorhabdus. The sequence goes on along the minus strand of JBCDCK010000008.1, from coordinate 55,726 downwards.
ATGGGTCCCGGGAATGTGGGTTAAGTTTCCCTTGGGAAGCAGGTGTGCCAATTTTTCCGGATCACCATTGTCTCGGTCCTCGGTACCGCAAAGCACCTGAACCGGTGTTTCAATTTCCGCCAGCTGCCCGGTCTCGAGATCCGAGAAAGTGCGCAAAAGATACGCCGCTGCCACCGTGTCGATTTTCTGGCTTTTCATGAACTGGATCGCCAGCCAGTGTGGATCCCCGCGTTTTGCCGTATCTTTCGTTGCGATGGCTTTCAGGAAAAAATCCTGCCGGCGTTCCCATCCCGCGAGCCCTTCCAGCCCCATACCGGCGAGTATGGCCTTGCGCGGCGTCGCACCCTCAACCAGCAATTTCGCGGTTGTCCGGGCACCGAGCGAAAATCCGCCGAGATCATAATCTTCAAGATTCAGATGCCCGATCAAAGCCAGGGTGTCCCGGACCAGAACATCATCCGGATAGGACTCCGGGTTATGGGGCGCGCCGCTTTCGCCATGGGCGCGCAAATCTGGCATGATCACGTGAAACCCGGCAGAAGCCAAGTTTTGCGCATGTCCAAATTTTATCCAGTTGGTATGGGCATTGGAAAAGAGGCCGTGCAGCAACATTATTGGCCTGCCCTCTCCCATTTCATGAACCTTGAGTTCGACACCGTCAAATGAGGCAAAATCCCAGCTATTGCCTGTCATGAATCTTTCCCCAGATTATTGCGCCATACCGCGAGATCAGACGGCTGTGTATCATGTTGTTCGCTATCGGGATCAAGCAATATCCCTGCCTGTTTTTTGGAAACCCACAAATGTCCTATTGGTGAAATATCGGTACCTTTGTCGAGTGTTCCCACCTTCAGCGTAATCTGGTCGGGCGGGAATGTTCCCGAATGCCACAAACGGGTCCCGCAATCGGGGCAGAAATAGTTATATTTGGGTTTGCCACTATAGGCTTTGCTTTCAAAAACGGCAGGATTTCCTTCTATTTCGAGGCGATCAATAGTCATCGGGAGCGAAATCGAGAAGGCGCTGGCCGACTGTTTCTTGCACTCCCCGCAATGACAGGCATAAGCTGCGGGCAGCGGGCCTTTGAACGTATAGCCTATTGCTCCGCACTGGCAGCTCCCGGAATATTCCTCGGTCATCTGGCTGATTGGCTTCCTATGCTGACAACTCCCTGAAGATACTGCACCCTGCTTCAAACAGACTGCATTTTATGGACGAACTGGACGCTTGTTTGCCAGCTTGAGATTATAGCGCCCGAGAGTTGCGCCCCAGCCTGAGCGTAGACAGTTTTCACGAAGTAGGAAAGCGGGTCGCGTGCGCGCCCTAGCGCTCCTCCAGTCCTTCCTGTTTCATCCGCCACAAGGCAATTTCAATCCGGTCCTGACCAAAAAATGGCTCATTGTTAAATATCAGCGTCGGCACACCCCAGTGACCTGCGGCTTCCAGCGCCTGCTGATTGGCGGCTATTTCGGCGTCCAGTTCATCGGCCTCGGCATTGGCCTCCGCGCGAAGTTCGTCCAGATTCAGTTCGGCTCTTTCAGCCGCGCCGGCCAGATGATCCCCTTCATGCCAGTTCGCGGTCCCGCCCCAGATGAGCAGCGACACCTCATGTGCAAATTCCAACCCCCTGTTCCGTCGGGATGCAGCCTGTCCCATGCGAGTCAGTTCAAAAATATAGGGTTGGTCATCAGCAATTTTTCGGGTCACCAAGTCCTGGACGATTGGATCAGGATTGGGTGGGGCGAAGGGAATATCCATGAATTGCGCCACCCGGAACATGTCCCGCATGGTATAACTGATCCAGTTGGGATGGTTGCGCTCAAAAAAATCGGGCTCGCGGATCGCCAGCGGATAAACAAAGCGCTGATTGATCTGAAGATCATATTTTTTGGTCAGTTCCACATATCGTCGCGTGGCGAGATAACTATAGGGTGAGCGGAAGGACCAGTAGACGTCGGCTTTATGGGTCATCGCACGTTACTGCACCGGGTGACTTTCAAATATCAAGACGGAATGTTCCCTGCCGGTAAAAAAGCGGAGATCGTCAGTTTTCTCTTGTAATGGCCATTCCAGAAGTTAAGTGGACGATATAACATATCATGAATGGATTTTACATGAAGAAGACTGCCCTGCTGCTGATCACGTTTTTGAGCTCTCCGGCCTTTGCCAATACCGCCGCTGACTCTGACGATATCAATCATCCCATTGACGATGATGAAACGATCATCGTGACCGCCGATTACATCAATGAATTCGATATTCTGGCGGGCACGTCGGTCATCGCCGGCGATAATATTATCCGGCAGATACAGCCGCAAATTGGCGATGTGCTGGTGAAGCAGCCCGGCGTATCCGCTACATCATTCGGACCAGGTGCGTCTCGGCCGGTCCTGCGGGGACTGCAGGGGGAACGGGTCCGGGTTCTGACAGACGGCATCGGCACACTGGATGTCTCCAACACCTCCGCAGATCACGCGGTCACCATTGACCCGCTGACCACTGACAGAATCGAAATTTTCCGAGGCCCAGCGGCCCTGCTTTTTGGTAGCCAGGCTATCGGTGGTGCCGTGAACGCAATTGATCGCCGGATCCCGCGGGAGGTTCCCGAAAACGGTTACCATGTCGACATCCTCGGAAGTTATGCGAGCGCTTTTGAGGAAGCCAGCTTTGGCGGTGCAGCCGAAGTGGCATTGGCGGATCAGCTCGTTATCCATTTGGATGGCAGTTATCGGGAGACTCAAGACCTGGGCGTCGGTGGTTTCGTTCTGACACCGGAATTGCGAGCCGAACAACTTGAGATCGCAGCAGAGGAAACGGACGAAGGTAATCTGGACGAGGCCGCAGAGGCGCGGGAACTGGCCGAATTGCGCGATGAACTTCCAAACAGCTTTACCGAAACCTACACAATTGGCGCCGGATTTGCGTTTATCAGCGAGGGCGGAAGTCTTGGCGCCTCGTTTGGTTTGTATGATACCAATTACGGTATCCCGGCACGACCTGGTGCGGAACATCATCATGATGAGGACGGGGATGATGGCGACGAAGAGGGCGAAGAGGAAGAAGGCCCCGTAACGATTGATTTGCGGCAATGGCGGGCCGACGTGCGTGGTGAAATATTTACGGAAGGATTTCTGCAATCAGTCCGCTTCCGCGCCGGCTATTCCAATTATGAACATACCGAATTTGAAGGCGATGAGGTTGGCACCGTTTTCGACAGCGAAAGTTTTGAAGCTCGTCTGGAACTGGTCCAGGCGGAAAGCAATGGCTGGCGTGGTGTAACCGGCATTCAGGCATCGACCCGGGATTTTGTAGCCGTCGGCGCTGAAGCCTTTGTGCCACCCAATATCACGGATCAGTACGGCCTTTTCACTTTGCAAGAGTTTGAATGGGACAAGGTTGGTCTCGAAGTTTCTGCGCGTTATGAAAAAACCGATGTGCGCTCCGACAGTGTTGCCATCGGGCTCGAGGACGCTGCGGTCATCGTGCCCATTGATCGCAATTTCAATGCCTTCTCCGTCGCGGCCGGAGCGAATTACAGCATTGCACCGGACGTCCGCATCGGTCTGAATGCAAGCCGGGTGGAACGCGCACCTTCAGCAGAGGAACTGTTCTCCAACGGACCGCATGTCGCCACCCAGGCATTTGAAATCGGCAATCCTTTCTTTGACAAGGAAACTGCCTGGGGCCTCGAAGCCTATCTGCGCGGTGAAAGCGGCGCGGCGCGTTTCCAGCTGGCGGCCTATCACAACTGGTTTGACGATTTCATTTTTGAGATTGAAACCGGTGGCGAAGCCGACGGATTGCCTATTTTCCAGTTTCTGCAATCCGATGCACGATATTGGGGTTTCGAAGCGCAGGTCGCGGTTGACGTGGTGCAAACCGATGGTCTGACTGTTACCGTTGACGGGGTTGCCGACTATATTCGGGCGACGATTGATGGCAGCGGGCCGTCACCACGGATTCCGCCGCTGCGCCTGCTCGGCGGTGTTGAAGCCAATACAGATACGCTTGGCGGACGCTTTGAAGTGGAATGGGTTGACAGCCAGAACCGGACAACCGCGTTCGAACTGCCTACTGATGGCCACACATTGGTCAATGCATCTGTGTCCTGGAAGCCATTCGGACCGGAAAGCGAACATATCCTGATCCTGACAGCGGACAATATTTTTGACGTCGATGCACGGCGGCACGCCAGTTTCACGAAGGACTTCGTGCCTTTGCCTGGCCGGAATATCAAGGTCGCCGCCCGGATCAGTTTTTGACACAATTTGCCAAATTCTGAGCTGCTGGTAGAATTTGCCATTGAGAATGGGTTTCGACTTCTTCGAAACCACTCGAGGACTGATCGCTGATGACGGATAACCGCATTCCCGTTACACTGCTCACCGGTTTTCTGGGAGCGGGAAAAACAACCCTGCTCAACCGGTTGATGCCGTTACCGCAGATGTCTCGCGCTCTGGTCATCATCAATGAATTTGGTTCCATCGGGATTGATCATGATCTCGTCGCGCACAGCAATGAAGATGATACGATTATTGAAATGGCCAATGGCTGCCTGTGCTGTACGATCAAGGGTGACCTCCAAAAAACATTGCGGGAGGCTCCCTGGAGATTCGCACGCGAAGGAGAGCGCTGGTTCGACAGGGTCCTGATCGAAACGACAGGCCTTGCTGACCCGGCTCCGATCATTCACACGGTGATGGCGGATGACAAATTGCGGTCACTCTATCGCCTCGATGCCGTGATTGCTCTGGTCGATGGCTGTAACGGCGAGGCCACACTTGATGCGCAGGTCGAAGCGGTAAAGCAAGTTGCGGTGGCCGATCAGTTGTTGATCTCCAAGACCGACCTTGCTGACAAGGATGCCATCGCACAGCTTGAAGCACGCCTGCACAGTCTCAATCGCGCTGCGCCGGTGCATTTGTTGCCCGGTGAGACCGCTGACCTGGCCGGTCTGTTCGAGGGGCCATCGTTCAATCCGGAGCTGAAGCATGAAGATGTACGGTCCTGGCTGGCAGCCGAAGCCTATGAAGATCATCACCATCATCATGACCACGATCATGATCACGATCACCATTCCCATGACCACGATCATGAACATGATATCAACCGCCATGATGACCGGATCAGATCAGTTTGCATGACGATCGACGAACCATTGCCGGCGAAGGTATTTGATAGCTGGCTGGAGATGCTGGTGACCTTCAACGGTGTCAACGTCCTGCGCGTCAAGGGCATCATCAATCTCGCCGAACTCGACAAGCCGATTGTCATTCACGGAGTGCAGCACATCTGGCATCCGCCGGAAATTCTGGAAAACTGGCCGAGCGAAGATCGCAGATCCCGAATTGTCTTCATTCTGCGGGATCTGGAAGAAACCGAATTGCGCAAGATGCTGGCTTTTGTGCAGAACAAGTTCGCCGACACAAAAGTTATGGGACTGGAAAGCGCCTAACCCGGTCCCGCCGGATAAGAAAATCCGGCTGCCGTGTCGACGCATCTACCCTTTCTGCAAGTGCTTCCGCCCGAGCAGTTCTGCAATCTGTACGGCGTTCAGGGCAGCCCCCTTGCGGAGATTGTCGCTCACACACCAGATGTTGAGGCCGTTTTCGACCGTCGCGTCTTCGCGTATGCGGCTAATGTAGGTGGCGCTTTCGCCAACGCATTCAACCGGCGTCACATAACCCTCGTCCTCGCGCTTGTCGACGAGCATGCAGCCAGGCGCATCGCGCAGGATTTTCTGGGCATCCTTGGCGCTGAGTTCCTTTTCAAACTCGATATTGATGGACTCGCTGTGACCGACAAAGACCGGGACGCGCACGCAGGTGGCCGTGACCTTGATCTTCGGATCGAGAATTTTCTTTGTCTCGACGACCATTTTCCACTCTTCCTTGGTCGATCCGTCATCCAGAAACACATCGATATGCGGGATCACATTGAAGGCGATCTGCTTGGTGAAAACCGCGTTTTCCTTTGGATCGCCCACAAAAATCGCCCGGGTTTGCTCGAACAGCTCGTCCATGCCACCCTTCCCTGCTCCGGAAACCGACTGATAGGTGGAGACCACCACACGCTTGATTGTCGCCGCATCGTGCAGCGGCTTGAGCGCGACCATCATTTGTGCGGTTGAACAGTTGGGATTGGCGATGATATTCTTCGCCTTGTAACCGTCAATCGCATCCGGATTCACTTCGGGCACGATCAGCGGCACATCCGGATCCATGCGATAGAGGGAGCTGTTGTCGATCACCGTGCAGCCGACTTCAGCCGCTTTCGGGGCAAACAGCTTGGTCGGGCCGGAACCGGCGGCAAACAGCGCCATATCCCATCCGGAAAAGTCAAAATGTTCGATATTGTTGACCTTGAGCATCTTGCCGGTTTCGCCCATCTCGATTTCACTGCCTTGCGAACGCGGTGACGCGACGGCGGCGATATCATTGAGCGGGAATTCCCGCTCAGCCAGGATGTTGAGCATCTCGCGCCCGACATTCCCGGTGGCACCCACAACTGCGACTTTGTAACCCATGAAACTTTTCCTGTGCTGAATATGAAAACAGCCGGTTTTCCGTTTTAGGAGAACCGGCTGCCTGAAATTATTGAGAAGCTTTCTTTACTTGGCTTCTGCGCCCTTGGCAGGCTGGTTCACGCGGCGTTCCGCAATACGGGCCCGTTTACCTGTCCGGCCACGCAGATAGTAAAGCTTGGCACGACGGACGACACCGCGGCGAACCACGGTAATGCTTTCAATATTAGGAGAGTAAAGCGGGAATACGCGCTCAACGCCTTCGCCGAAGGAGATTTTCCGTACGGTGAAGCTGGAGCCCATGCCGCGATTGGTGCGCGCAATGCACACACCTTCAAAATTCTGGGTACGAACGCGTTCGCCTTCAACGACGCGGACACCGATGCGCAGCGTATCGCCAGCGCGAAATTCGGGGATGTCTTTCGATGCTGCAAATGCTTCTACAGCTTCATTCTCAAGTGTCTGGATCAGGTTCATGACCGATCTTCCTTTTTCTGTCCTTGCGCACCAGAGGGCGACTGATCCGGAGCGTCCCTGTGACGTTCCCATAAATCCGGCCGCCTTAGCCGTGTATCTTCCTCGGCCTGGCGTTGCCGCCACGCGTCGATTTTCGCATGATCCCCCGATCGCAAGACTTCAGGGATGATACGCCCTTCCCATTTCCGAGGCCGGGTATAGTGCGGATATTCCAGAAGTCCCGTCTCGAAACTCTCGTCATCTCCGCTACAAGCCGCGCCCATTACCCCGGGAAGCAGCCGAATGCAAGCGTCTAAAAGCACCAGAGCGCCCATTTCTCCGCCAGACAGCACATAATCGCCAATCGAGACCTCTTCAATCGGTCGCGCGTCGAAAATACGCTCGTCAAATCCTTCGAACCGCCCGCACATAATGGTCACGCCCGGACCGGTAGCGAGCTCCCGTACACGCGCCTGTTTAAGCGGTTTTCCGCGCGGTGTCATCGCCAGAACCAGGGCATCTGGCTGGTTTGCGACCGCGTGATCCACCGCTGCCGCCATGACGTCAGCCCGCAAAACCATACCCGCGCCCCCGCCTGCAGGCGTATCATCGACGCTGCGATGCTTGTCGGTGGCAAAGTCCCGGGGATTTATTGTATCGAGCGCCCATTTCCCCTCCTCCAGCGCATTGCCGGCCAGGGAAGTGCCGAGCGGTCCCGGGAACATGTCCGGATAGAGCGTCAGGATTTGGGTGCGGAAGGTCATTTGAAAACATCGTCCAATGGCTCGGATTTCTTCCATTTCATTATCTTAACGACGAACCAACTGACCGGAATTCCGACCAATGCACCGAAAAACGGTAATACGATCGCAAGCACGATGCTGGGCATCAAAACGAAAGCAGAGAAACTTTCAAAACCGGAGAATAGTGTTACAATAGTGACCAATAGCCAAAGCGCCGCAGGCGGCAACATACTGCACCACAAGATGTGCTTTTTGCTGCTCCATTGCGGTCGAAGCACATGAATCACAAAGTTTGCCGCAACCGATCCCAATGCAAACATGATGAAAATTCCAACAAGGCCGCCCAAGAAACCCATCACTCAACAAACTCCGCCTTCACAATCGCGGGATCGCTCCGCATATCGATCGCGCCTATCGGGATCATGAATTTCTTGCCGCTGGAACGTTCAATCTCGATCACGTCGCCGGCCCCGAATTCATATATGGCAAAGACTTTGCCGAGTTCCTCGCCGGTATCCGATACGCAGCGCAAGCCGATGATATCGATATGATAAAATTCGTCCTCTTCCAGCGGAGGCAAAGCGGATCTGGGAACGGACAATTCCGTCCCGCGCGCGGCTTCGGCGGCATTGCGGTTGGTGATTTCGGCAAAGCGGGCAATTGCGCCCATTTTGTGCGGCTTGACCTTTTTCAGGGTCAATGTGCCGTCATTATAGGCTTTGTGCTGCTTCAGACTGTCGAGACTGTCGCAGAAAAGCTTGATCCGGACCTCGCCCGTAACCCCGTGCGCGCCAGTGATGACCGCGAGCGGGACGGACGTGTCATGTTCGATGGTCAAATTCCCCTCCCGCCTGCGGGAAGGGTTAGGGGAGGGAAAGCGCCAATGTGAGGCCCTCCCCCTGCCCCTCCCGCAAGCGGGAGGGGTGAAGGCATCAGCCTTCGGCCTTTTCTGCGCCAGCATCATCAGCTTTGGCTTCTTCTGCCGGAGCCTCTTTCGCTGGGGTTTCTTCCGCAGGCGCTTCTTCAGCAGCCGCTTCTTCGGCGGGAGCCTCTTCAGCAGCGGCTTCTTCTGCAGGAGCTTCTGCCGCAGCTTCTTCGGCCGGTGCCTCTGCGGCTTCTTCAGCTGGAGCCTCTTCTGCAGGCGCAGCAGCAGCTTCCTTTGCTGCTTCTTCGGCAGCCGCAGCCTTTTCAGCTTTTTCTTCTGCGCGCTCGGTGGCTTTCTCGCCCGGCTTCGCCTTGTTGGGGTTGTTGCGCGCTTCGCGCTTCATCAGGCCGGCAGCATCCAGGAATCGCGCGACGCGATCCGAGGGCTTGGCGCCGACTTCGAGCCAGTGTTTCGCGCGTTCCACGTCCAGAACCACGCGCTTTTCGTCATCCTTGGCGAGCAAAGGGTTGTAGCTGCCGATGCGCTCGATAAACTTGCCGTCACGCGGTGCGCGGATATCGGCGATCACAATCTTGTAATAGGGACGCTTCTTTGACCCGCCCCGGGACATTCTCATTGCTACTGACATTGATAAACCTTTCTAAAAATTCTCAAATTCAAATTGTTCGATTACTTTTTCTTGTTCAATAAATTCGCGAGATCCGGCGGGATATTGCCTGGCGTCATGTCGGGAAGCCCCGGCATTCCGCCCAGACCGCCGTCCTGACCGCCCATGCCGGCCCCGGCGGCTCCACCGCTGCCGCCAAACATCGACATCAAGCCCTTGATTCCACCCATCTTCTTGATGCGTTTCATCGCCTTGGACATTTCCTGGTGCATTTTCAGCAATTTGTTGACGTCCTGCACGGTGGTCCCAGATCCCATGGCGACACGCCGCTTGCGCTTGGCGTTGAGCAGGCCGGGACGCACCCGTTCCTGCTTGGTCATCGACCCGATAATCGCATCCATGCGCAGCAAGACCTTGTCGTCCATCGCGCCACCCGCCATGGCAGCCTTGGCTTTCTTCATGCCTGGCATCATGTTCGCCAATGCACCCAAGCCGCCCATTTTGGTCATCTGGCGCAGCTGGGAACGCAGATCGTTCATGTCGAACTGCCCCTTGGCCATGCGTTCGGCCAGCGCTTCGGATTCTTCCTTGTCGACAACCTGCGCAGCCTTCTCCACCAGGCTGACAACATCGCCCATGCCCAGGATCCGGCCAGCCACGCGTTCAGGATGGAATTCCTCCAGCGCATCAATCTTTTCGCCGACGCCGACAAATTTGATCGGTTTGCCAGTGACCGAGCGCATGGAAAGTGCGGCACCGCCGCGGGCATCACCGTCCATTCGCGTGAGGACAACGCCCGTCAGATCCACCTGCTCAGAGAAGTTCTTCGCGACATTGACGGCATCCTGACCTGTCAGGGAGTCGACCACGAGCAGGATTTCCTGCGGCGTGGAGACATCGGCAACCGCCTTCATTTCATCCATCAATTGCTGATCAACATGGAGCCGACCCGCCGTATCGAGCATCAGAACGTCAAAACCCTGCAGTTTGGAAGCCTGCAGCGCCCGTTTCGCGATCTCTACCGGCTGTTGCCCTTCGACTATCGGCAAGGTGGCGGCCTCGATCTGCTCGCCCAAAACCGCCAGTTGCTCCTGTGCTGCGGGGCGATTGACATCGAGCGAAGCCATCAGGACTTTCTTGTTGTCCTTGTCCTTCAACCGCTTGGCGATCTTGGCAGTCGTTGTCGTTTTACCGGAACCCTGCAGGCCAACCATCATGACGATCGCGGGCGGGGCAACGGCCAGATCCAGCTCGCTGACCTCGGATCCCAGCATTTCGGTCAGGCCGTCATTGACGATCTTGACCACTTGCTGACCCGGCGTGACAGACTTGAGAACCGACTGTCCAACTGCTTTTTCTGTTACCTTTTCAACAAACTCACGGACAACTGGCAGTGCCACATCGGCTTCCAGCAGCGCAATCCGCACTTCGCGCATGGCTGCGCGAACGTCTTCCTCTTTCAGGGCCCCGCGGCCGCGCAGCTTGTCAAAGACTCCGCCAAGGCGGTCGCTTAACTTATCGAACATGTTCCCGCCTTTCTTTCAATGCCGCAGCTTTCCGGGCTGCAAAATGGTCCAACGCAAAAAACGCCGGTGGGCGAAACCTCGCTGACCGACGTGTGAGTTTTACACTCGAAACTGATTTGTGACTACCCGGAGGCAATCTTGAAACGGGGCTTTAGGGCAAACTCTCACAGCCTGCAAGCCCTGATTTGGGTGAGCTTTGCTTGTCTTAACCAGAAATTGAGGATTTTTGCCCCATAGGGATGCTGCATTAACAGTGGGAACGAAATACGTCATGGATCAACAGATCTCAGCGTCAAATACACCCGACCGCGGCAACAGGCACGCAGTAAGCGCTCGGCGCGACGTGTTCACGGGTGCTATCGTCATCGTTTCGATACTCATGTTTGTCGGAACCGGTGGAACCGTTCTTTCTGACGCTGTGGCGTCACTCTCCGGTTATGGTGCTGCCAGCGACAAAATGCTGGTCTCCGCTTTTTTGCTCAACATTGCGTTGATATTGTTTGGATGGCGTCGATATCGTGATCTGACCACCGAGGTTTCCGAGCGCAAGGCGGCCGAAGAACGCGCACAATCTCTCGCTGCCACCGATCCACTGACCGGTTTTCTGAATCGTCGTAGCCTGGCCGAACGTACCTCCGATATGATCCAGAAAGCCCAGAGAAAAAACAAGAGCATCGCGTTTCTGATGCTCGATCTGGACAATTTCAAGAACGTCAATGATGTTCACGGCCACAGCGCCGGTGATACGGTACTCAAGGAAGTGGCGAAACGTATCGCCCACGCCCTGCCGACAAATAACCTTGTATCACGCCTTGGCGGTGACGAATTTGCCTGCGCATTCCTGTTTGATCCGGATCAGCCGGAAATGGTCGACCGGATTGCTGATGACCTGATCGAGACCATTGCTGCGCCGATCGTGGAAAATGGCAATCATCTGGTCGTGACGACATCCATCGGCATGTCCCGCTTTGACTATGAAGCGGACGATGTTGAAGTCCTGATGCGCCGGGCGGATATCGCGATGTATGGCGCCAAAAAGCAGGGCCGAAACCGATTCTGCTGGTTTGACAGTTCAATGGAACAGGAGCTGCAGACCCGAAACACGATTGAATCCGGCATGCGCAAGGGTATTCCAGCCTGTGAGTTTGTGCCCTATTACGAGCAGCAGATCGACTTGGCGACCGGCAAATTGACCGGCTTTGAAATGCTCGCCCGCTGGGAATCTCCCACGCAGGGCCTGGTTTCTCCGGAAGTGTTCATCCCTATTGCCGAAGAAACGGGGATGATCGGGGATCTGTCCCTCAGTATCATGCGGCAGGCTTTCGAGGATGCCAAATTGTGGGATCCGAGTCTGAGCATTTCGATCAACATATCTCCGGTTCAGCTGCTGGATCCCTGGTTGGCACAGAAAATCGTCAAACTGCTCGTTGAAACAGGTTTCCCGCCGACACGCCTGGAAATCGAAATTACCGAGAGTTCCCTGTTTGAAAATCTCAGTCTTGCCCAATCGATTGTCGGCAGTCTGAAAAACCAGGGCATCCGTATCTCTCTGGACGATTTCGGAACCGGTTACAGTTCGCTGGCCCACTTGCGTGCCCTGCCTTTTGACCGGATCAAGATTGACCGCAGTTTTGTGACATCGATTCTGGAAAACCCTGAGAGTGCCGCCATTGTCAAGGCGATTACCGGCCTCGGCGAAAGCCTGGGCATGCCGATTACGGCCGAAGGCATTGAAGACAAAGCCATTGAAAACGAATTGCGCAATATTGGCTGTGCCAAAGGTCAGGGCTGGTATTATGGCCGTCCGTTGTCGATGCAACAAACCCGGAAGCTTCTGGCTGAGCGCAATCTTCTGCCCGAGCCGGTCAAGCCGGCGGCTGTCGACTCCGAGGAGCAGAACACAGCTGTCGAGGACCAGCCACGCAAGGCCGGATAAGGCTGAAAAGCTGGTCCATTTGCATTACTAGCCCGTCAACCCACACTGATTGGCTGGACTTGCACGGCCTTCATCCCTAAATCCGCGTCCATGAACATGGGCTCCTTTCAAAAAATGCATGGTCTGGGCAATGATTTTGTCATTGTCGACATGCGTCCGAAGGAATGGGATATCAGCAATGAGCTGGCTGCGGCGATTGCCCATCGCCAACATGGCATTGGTTGCGATCAGCTTATTGTTCTGCGGCCTTCCGCTGAGGCGGATGTCCGGATGCAGATATTCAACGCCGACGGCGGTGAGGTCGAGGCCTGTGGCAATGCTGCGCGCTGTGTCGCAAAACTGCTGGGTGCCACGACCACTATTGAAACATCCGGCGGATTGATTTCGGGAAATGCAACCGAAAATGGGGCCATTGTCAATATGGGGCAGCCGCATTTTGATTGGGATTCCATTCCCCTCGCCTATGCGATGGACAGTCTCCACATGCCGGTTGGCTGGGAAGACCTGAAAGACCCCGCTGCAGTCAATGTCGGCAATCCGCATGTCATATTTTTCGTCGATGACAGCTATGCGGTTGAACTCGACCGGCTGGGTCCGATGATTGAAGTGGATCCGTTGTTTCCCGAGAGGGTCAATGTGAACGTGGCTCATATTGCTGATGAAACCGTGCATTTGCGGGTCTGGGAGCGCGGCGTCGGCCTCACTCGCGCCTGCGGCACCGGCGCTTGCGCGACAGCTGTTGCAGCGATCCGGCGTGGCCTCGTAACCAGCCCGGTTTCGGTGAAGCTGCCGGGCGGAAAACTCGAAATCAGTTGGACCGAAGGCGAGTCCATATTGATGGATGGCCCAACCACCCATGTCTTTACCGGTGAAACAGACTGGGACCAGTTCGGATGAGCGGTCCGGAAATTGTCAGCATGGGCTGCCGTCTCAATATCGCGGAGAGCGAGACGATCCGACAGAGCCTGAACCATGGTGATGTTCAGGCTGAAGACTTGGTGATAATCAACAGTTGTGCGGTGACTAATGAAGCTGTCCGTCAGTCGCGACAGGCAGTCCGGCGCGCTCGCAAAGTCAGTCCGGATAAGAAAATTGTGGTCACCGGTTGCGCGGCGCAGATTGATCCGGGCATGTTTGCCGAAATGCCTGAAACCGATGCCGTCGTAGGCAATTTCGACAAATATGATCCGGCCAGTTTCAAATTCGGGCTGGAAACAAACCAGTCGGACATTCGCGTTTCGGATATCATGCAGGTGAAAGAGACTGCGCCGCACATGATCAGTGCCTTTGCCGAACGCTCCCGAGCCTTTGTCGAGATCCAGAATGGCTGTGACCATCGCTGCACCTTCTGTATCATTCCCTATGGCCGCGGAAACAGCCGTTCGGTGCCAGCGGGCCAGGTGGTGGATCAGATCCGCAAACTGGTCGATCAAGGCTTTCAGGAAGTCGTGCTCACGGGCGTGGACGTCACCAGCTATGGCCCCGATCTCCCTGGACAACCGACCCTGGGGCAACTGGTGAAAAGAATCATCACTCATGTCCCTGATCTGCCCCGGCTCAGACTGTCTTCACTGGACGGGATCGAAATTGACGATCGGCTGTTCGATTTGCTGACCTATGAAAAGCGCGTGATGCCCCATGTGCACCTGTCATTGCAGTCAGGCGATGATCTGATCCTCAAGCGAATGAAACGCCGCCACAATCGTCGGCAAGCCATCGATATGGTTGCGCGTCTGAAGAAAGCGCGACCGGAAATAGCCATTGGCGCCGATATCATCGCGGGTTTCCCGACCGAAACCGAAGAGATGTTCCGGAACAGCGTTGATATAGTCGATCAGTGCGACATCGTTCATGGTCATATATTCCCTTACTCGCCGCGTGAAGGCACTCCCGCAGCACGGATGCCGCAAGTTGATGGCAAAACTGTCAAGGAGCGGTCCCGGATCCTGAGAGACAAGATATCGGAGAAGAAACGCCAGTTTCAGGCAGCTTTGTGTGGCTCGAAGCAGCATGTGCTTGCTGAACGTGGAGGCAAAGGTGGATATTCAGAGAATTTCGCCCATATTGCATTTGAAGAAGCGGTCCCCGAGGGACGGATTATTCCGGTGACCGTCCTGCCCGGCAAGAATGATAACCTGATTGGAAAACCTCTCTGATGAATGACAAGCCCGGCTGGAAGGATCGTCTCTTCGGCGGATTCAGCAAGACCTCCTCGCGCCTGTCCGAGAACTTGACCGGACTGGTGACCAAGGCCAAGCTGGACGAGCAAACGCTGGACGAGATTGAAGATGCGCTGATCGTATCGGACCTGGGACCGGCAACAGCTGCCTCCATTCGCGAAAAACTGTCTCAGGAGCGCTTTGAGAAGGGGCTGAGTGAAAACGCGGTCCGCAAGATCATTCAGGAGGAAATGACCGGTATATTGGATCCGGTTGCCATTCCTCTTGAGATTGATGCGTTCCCCAGACCACAGGTCATTCTGGTCATCGGAGTCAACGGCTCCGGCAAAACCACAACCATTGCCAAGCTGGCCCACCTGTTTCTGGAACAGGATTATGGCGTGATGCTGGCCGCTGGCGATACATTTCGGGCAGCGGCTATCGGTCAGTTGAAGGTCTGGGCCGAACGCCTGGGCGTACCGATCATCAGTGGCAAGGAAGGCGGCGATAGCGCCAGCATTGTCTACGAAGGCGTCAAGCAGGCGACAGCCACCGGTATTGACGTGTTAATAGTGGATACAGCCGGTCGCCTGCAAAATCGTACCGAATTGATGGATGAACTGGACAAGATCCGGCGCGTTCTCGGCCGGTTGAATCCGGAAGCACCGCATGACGTGGTGCTGGTCCTCGACGCAACAACCGGCCAGAATGCCCTTTCCCAGATCGAGGTGTTCAAGGAAGTAGCCAATGTCACTGGGCTCGTCATGACCAAGCTGGACGGAACCGCCAGAGGCGGGGTTCTGGTAGCCGCGGCAAAGCAGTTTGAACTCCCCATTCATGCCATAGGTGTGGGAGAAACCTTGGAAGACCTTCGGCCATTTGAAGCCAGCGATCTGGCCGCCGCAATTGCAGGAATTGAAGAATGAGTGAACCCCTCACCGAACAGAACCCGAAACCGGAAAATCCGGCAACTGAGAACAAGGGCCTGAACTTCGCTCTCGATTTCGGCCCGCTTCTGGTCTTTTTTCTTGTCAATACGTTCACACCAGAACCCAAACTACTCAAAATCCTCGCCGCGACTTCGGCTTTCATGGTCGCGATGATCGCGGCGATCGTCGTGTCCTATGTCAAACTGGGCAAGATCAGCCCGATGCTTTGGGTCTCCGGTGGGCTGGTGACCTTTTTCGGAGCAGCAACCCTTTGGTTTCAGGACGAAACCTTCATCCAGATAAAGCCGACAATCGTCTACATGATCTTCGCAACCGTGCTGATATTCGGCCTGTGGACCGGACGATCGTTGCTCAAGGCCTTGCTGGGCACCGCTTATCCTGGACTTTCCGATGAAGGCTATCGCAAGCTGACCATCAGCTGGACGCTGTTCTTTGTGGCTGCTGCCCTGCTCAACGAACTGGTCTGGCGGACCCAGAGCTGGGATTTCTGGGTCGGGTTCAAATTATGGGGAATGCTCCCCCTCACCTTCCTGTTCGCGATTGCCAATGTTCCCATGCTGATGAAACACGGCCTGGACCTTGGCGAGGACGAAGCAAAGGAAGAAGCCTGAAATCAGCAGCAGCGACCGGTCCATGGACGCTGCTCCCGTTTCATCTGGTCAAATCATCCCTGATCGGCGCGGGAAATGCCATTGCCGTCCAGATTTCGGGCCACAAAATCCCAGTCGATAGCGTTATCCAGCAGCGCAGACACATAAGCTGGCCGGGCATTCTGATAGTCCAGATAATAGGCATGTTCCCAAACATCGAGCGTCAGCAGGGGAGCAACGCCGTGCGCAACCGGTGTGTCTGCATCATGATATGAAGTGATCTCGAGCTTGTCACCATTCAATACCAGCCAGGCCCAACCAGAGGCAAAATGGCCGGTCGCCTCTGCTGCAAATTGGGATTTAAACTCTTCCACCGATCCAAAATCTGTTTCCAGACGCTCCTGGAGTGCAGCAGGAATGTCTTTTTTCTCGGGACTCAGGCATAGCCAGTAGAAGCTGTGGTTCCAAACCTGAGCGGCATTGTTGAACAGGCCGTCTTCCGCAACCTGGATAATTTCGGACAGTTTCTTGCCGGCATGATCTGTTCCATCAATCGCATCATTGGTTTTGGAAACATAAGCATTGTGATGCTTGCCATGATGATAATTGAATGTGTCTTCGGAGATCAGGTCGCCAAATGCGGTCTTGGAATAGGGCAGCGGGGGAAGTTCGAATGACATGAAAAAGGTTCTCCATTGATTTGATGGTTCTTACCAAACACATTTAAATGCAAAAGGCTGCACGGACAAACGCCCGTATTGTGCCCATTGCTTTTTGCGTGACATCAAACTGCTGAGCGCATAAGATTACGACAGTGTTACAAGACGCCAAGGGGAGGCATTATGGCTAAATTTTTTGGAAATCTGAATCTCGTATTGGTGGTAAGTCTGATATTGACCGTTCTGGTCATGGTTGGCCTTCATCCCGGCCAGATCACCCCCAATTCGGTCATGCGATGGGCCCACCTGTTTTTCGGAGTGCTCTGGATCGGTCTGCTCTATTATTTCAATTTCGTACAAGTCCCGCAGATGCCGAATATTCCCGACGAAGCCAAGCCGGCTGTCACCAAACATATTGCGCCCTCGGCCCTGTTCTATTTCCGTTGGGCTGCGTTACTGACGGTCGTAACCGGCCTGTTTGTGGCGATGTTTTCGGGCTACCTGGTAGAATCCCTGACGCTGCAAGGACCCTATCTGATGATTGGGGTCGGCATGTGGATTGCCATCGTCATGGCGGCCAATGTCTGGTTCATTATCTGGCCCAACCAGAAAAAGGTTCTGGGCATTGTTGAGGCTGATGCCGACGCCAAGGCAGGCGCCGCCAAAATGGCGATGATGGCCTCGCGAACCAATACATTGTTGTCTTTGCCGATGTTCTACACGATGGTAAGTTTCAACGGCGGCTAAATGCTTTCAAAACCGAATTGGAAAAGGGGGCCATTGCGTCCCCTTTTTTTTGTTCAGGAACCCAGAAGGTCGTGGCGCTTGAGCGAGTGCCGGAGCTGGTCGTAGGTCAGATTGAGTGCCTTGGCCGTCTGCCGCTGATTATAGCGCGACTTGGCCAGAGCTGACTCCAGGATCCGCTTTTCGAAGGCCTCGACGGCTTCCTTCATGTCATCCACTGCGGCATAGTCCGTTAGCTGTGAGTTCGCATCGGCTGACGATTCCGGCTCTGCGGCAGATTCCGACTTTTCAGCAGGCGCAGAGTCCGAGGCCGATTTCTGTTTCACAGGCTTCCACGGGGACTCAAACGGATCAAACACGACATGGTCGACCGGACGACTGTGATCGTTCCATTGATATACCGCTCGCTCGATAACATTCCGCAGCTCGCGGACGTTGCCAGGCCAATTGTGGCGATCAAGGGCTTCGGAAGCCAAATGACCGAATCCCGGCCAAGCAGGCCACTCCATTTCCGCAGCCATCCGCCGACCAAAATAATCTGCCAGCACCGGAATATCGCCATCGCGGTATCGGAGTGGTGGGAGCGTTACGACTTCAAAGGACAAACGGTCCAGCAGGTCGGCCCGGAAAGTCCCGTCTTCCGCCATCTGTGGCAGGTCGGCATTGGTGGCCGCCACGATCCGGACATCGACGCGAACCGGGCGGGATGACCCTATCCGGGTGATTTCCCCATATTCCACCGCCCGCAGCAGGCGTTCCTGCGCGGCAGAGGACATGGTTCCCAATTCGTCGAGGAACAATGTGCCGCCATCGGCTTCCTCAAATCGCCCTGCCCGGCTTTTTGTCGCGCCCGTAAACGCACCGGCTTCATGGCCGAATAGTTCCGCTTCGATCAGCGTTTCAGGCATGGCTGCGCAATTAAGCGTAATCAAAGGGCCATCCCAGCGGGAACTGAGGCGATGGAGACGTTCTGCGATCAATTCCTTGCCGGTCCCGCGCTCACCGATTACAAGGACCGGACGGTCCAGCGGGGCTGCGCGACTGGCCTTTTCAACGGAATCGAGAAACGCCCCTGACTCCCCGATAAACTGACTTTCCCGTTCCATGACCAATATATAGTGGAATTTCCCACTAAATAGCAATTAATACTATGCAGCTTTTCCCAGCTTTCTCATTTACCTATTATATTTCAATAGGTTATAAAACTGGCACGCCTCCTGCAATGTTGTTTTCGAACCCGAAAGGGACATGAAACACAAGCCAAAACGACCGGAGGACCCAATGACCGCACTTTCCAAGATGAGCCGCACCGATATTTCAGCCGTCATTTCCGTTGTGCTTTTTGGCATGACAATCCTGATCAGTGCGGTTGGCCCGGCAGAAGCCCAGGGCACCACGATCATCGACAGCAACGCTTCTTCCCCAACTGTCAGCTACAAGGCATGACAGACGAAATGGCCGGGACTTCTTCCTTCCCCCTTGCCGAAGTCAAGTCCCGGCCACCTTTTCAAATCGAGGACGATCCCGTAAAAGGATCAGACAATTACAGGCAGGGCTACAGGCCACCATTCCGGAGCAACTATATGGGCATTTTTTCAAGAACCCGCGATATCATCGCCGCCAATGTGACCGACATGCTGGATCGGGCGGAAGATCCGTCGAAAATGATCCGCATGATCATCCTCGAAATGGAGGAAACCCTGGTTGAGGTTCGTGCATCAGCTGCCCGCACGATTGCCGACCAGAAGGAAATGCAGCGGCATATCACCAAACTCAACCAGTTGACCGACGATTGGAACGAAAAGGCCGAACTGGCCTTGTCCAAGGATCGCGAAGATCTCGCCAAGGCGGCGCTGATGGAGAAGCGCAAGGCCTCCGATATGGCCGAACAGTTGACGGTCGAAATTCAGGTACTCGATGACGCATTGCGCGCATCGGAAGAAGATATTTCCAAGCTGCAGAAGAAGTTGCAGGAAGCCCGGTCGCGTCAGAGCAGCTTGGTCAACCGCCTCGAAAGCGCGGAAAACCGCGTGAAACTGCGTGAAATGTATAATGGCGACAAAGTCCAGGACGCGTTTTCGCGCTTCGAATATCTCGAACGCCAGGTCGATTTCGCCGAAGGCCGTGCCGATGCGCTGGGCATGGGCAACGAGCCGCAGACTTTGGAAAACCAGATCGCTGCACTGGAAACCAGCGACAAGGTGGATGATGAGTTGGAAGCCATGAAGGCCGCGATGAAAAAATCGGATGGTGATTCCGAGAAAAAGGGTGACGCATGATGGATGATTTTTTCTTTCCAATAATCATAGTCGGAATGTTGTTCATCGCCTTTCCGTGGATCATTTTTCACTATGTGACCAAATGGAAAACCGCTGCCACGATCACCAATGAAGACGAGCAATTGCTGGACGATCTCCACACAATGGCGCGTCGACTCGACGAGCGGATGGAAACAATTGAACGTATCATGGCTGCTGACAATCCGGACTGGCGTCAATCTGCCGCCTTGCCGAAACCCGGAGCAGAAAGCCCGACGCTCGAAAATTTCGATAAGATCCTGAAAGAAAGGCGCTAAGATGACCAGCACGAGAACCAAATTTTACCTCGACAAACAGCGCGCCAAATGGAGCGGAGTTTGTGCCGGCATAGCCGATTACACGGGCATCAATGTCGTCTGGATCCGCTTGGCAGCCATCATTGCCACAGTGACTTTCGCCTTCCCCTGGACACTGATTGCCTACTGGGTGGCTGCCAAATCAGCAGATCCGAAGCCGATCGAACTATACGGTGATCAGGAGACCCAACAATTCTGGCAGGGCGTACGCCAGTCACCGCGGCGAACAGTGCGCGATGTAAAGTCCCGCTTCCGGGAAATGGACCGGCGCCTCGCCGACATGGAGCTCTATTACACCAGCACCAACACGCAGCTTTCGAACGAAATCGAAAAACTGCGCTGATCACTGAGCCGAGGGAGGGAATAAGACATGGGACCAGATCCGGAAGCCATTTTCACACTCGGTCTGCTGCTCGGCATAGTCGGAACCCTGTTCGTGCAGTGGTTCGGTCGCCGGAAAGCAAAAAAAGCCGTGGAGGCGATTACGCAGAACCGGCAGGCCACGCAGGACATGGAATCCCATGATGCGGACATCAAGCGCCTGCAGGAACGCCTGGCAGTAATGGAACGGATCGCCACCGACCCGGGCGTCAAGACCGCCCAACAAATTGAACAGCTTCGCGAAGAAGCCAATAGGGAGAATACATAATGGACTGGGGAAGCCCTTCATTTGTCATCGCCATCGTCGCAATAAGCACCGTGGGCTGGCTCATCAGCAGCTGGATCCGCGCCAAGCATGGCTATCCGCTCGAGAACGAATGGGGCGGACATACCCAGAAAAAAAGCGAGCCGGATGAACAGCGGAAAATTGAACTGCTCTCCAATGAGAACGCAGAGCTGGTCGGCAAGATCGACCGTCTGCAGGAGCGGCTTCAGGTCCTCGAGCGGATCGCCACCGATCCTGCCAAGCGCACGGCAGAAGAAATTGAAGCCTTGCGGGAGAAAAACTGATGGATCCGGACAAGATTGCCTTGTTGGGTGAAATATTTCCCTTCGCTGTGGTCATCACGCTGATTGCGGTTGGCGGATGGGTCACCACAACCTGGCTGCGGATCAAGAACGGCTATCCCCTGGAAAATCAGTGGGGCAAAGCGGTCTACCCGAAGACGGATCAGGAAGCGGTCGAGCGGGTCAAACTGCTCACACAGGAAAATGCCGAACTGCGGGCAGAGATCGGATCGATGAAAGACCGTCTCGCCAATGTGGAACGGATCGTCACCGATGACAGTCACCGGCTGACCCAGGAAATCGAACAGCTGCGCGACAAGCGCACAAACTAGAAAGAACACGGACCATGCCGATCGAATATATAGCATTATTGATACCCTTTGCCGGAATTGCGCTTGGAGCCTTTGCGGTATGGACCGACCACCAGCGAAAAGTGCTGGACAAGCAGGCAGAGATTTCTGCCGAAAAAGCGGCGCAATATGCGGCCAGCAATCAGAAACTCGAGCAGCGTGTCCGGGTACTGGAACGGATCGTCACCGACAAAGGATATGATCTGTCTACCCAGATAGAAGACCTCCGAGATGAACCACAGACAAAGGAACTCAATTGATGTTTGATATCTGGGTATTGGTCCCATTGGCCCCATTTGCCCTGGGTGGATTGCTGGTCTGGACGCGCCACCAAAGCAAGATGGCCGAAAAATATGGTCACCTGCCCAAGGGGATCGATGAGGATACCGACCGGATGCGGGAAGAGATGCAATATCTCAAGGATCGCGTCGCAACGCTTGAAAAAATAGCAACGGACGGCCGGGAAACACGACTGCTGGAAGACGAGATTGAGAAACTGCGGGATCGCTAGATCCGCTGGACGGAAAGAGGAACACAAATATGGGTTGGGAAGAAGTTGTCATCGTTGCGATTATCGCGGTCACAATAGGCCGGGTCTTGCGCAGCAGATACCGTGCTCAGAACGGTATCTTGGAAGACCGCAAGGGCAATTCCATTGCCCTCGCCAAGTCACCACATGATCCGGACACGAACAAACTGCGCGAAGATTCCGACAAACTTCGTGATGAAGTCAAATATCTCAAGGAGCGCGTCGCCGTGCTGGAAAAAATTGCGACTGATGATCGGGGCGCAAAAGAGCTGACCAACGAAATCGAGAAATTGCGGGACCTGTAGGACGGTTGCCGAGCAAATTACGGAAGAAGGAAAAGCATGATGCCTGAATCAACCATATATCTGCTGACCGCTGCTTTCACTGTCATAGGGGTGACCGCGGTGTCCCTCGTTGCCTTGCGCGGCTGGCGTGACTGGATCGCCTTGAAGACCCGCGAGCTGGAGCAGCAGCGGGCAGATTCTCCGCCGAGCGCGACCTCACGTATTGAAGTCGCAGACCTCAAGGAACGCATCCGCAAACTGGAAGCGATCGCCGCGGGAGTGGAGTTGTAAGAATAGTTGATGACGTAATCTCCCTGCCCTGCTAGCGGGCGGGAATGAGCAAGATAGACGACCTGATTGAAGAATATGAGTTTCTCGAAGCTGATGACCGGTACCGGCTTCTGATTGATCTGGGCAAATCTCTGGAAGACATGCCCGACCCTCTGAAAACTGATGCAACGCTTGTCCGTGGATGTTCCGCATCCGTATGGGTTTATCCCACGCTGACCGAGAATGGTGAGCTCCATTTTCTCGCCGACAGCAACGCCGCGATCACCAAGGGCATTATCGCGCTGGTACTCGAAACGGTTCAGGACAAGTCCGTATATGAAGTGCTCGCGACCGACATAACGAAAACACTGGCACCGTTTGATCTCAAAAATCAGCTCAGTTCCAACCGTACCCAGGGCATTCCAAACATGATTGCGCTGATTCAGGAAACAGCAAAACGCTATCAAAACGCCTAGGTCGGCTTCCAGACACGGCGCTCTTCGGCTACTTTCAGCACGTCAAAGGCCGCCTGCGCCGCCTGGAATTTTCGCGCGGCTTCTTCATCGCCGGGGTTCACATCGGGATGATATTCCTTGGCCATAGCTCGCCAGGCTTTCTTGACGGCTTCGAAGTCGACATCCGGTGTCAGGTCAAAAATCTCCAGCGCGGTCATTTCATCGCGCGATCGGCTGCCGTCACCCGAGCCCATCCAGCTATAATGCTTGGCTTCCTGATAGGCGTTCGCATCCCGTGTTTCATCAGCTTCCCGCTTGGCCCGCTCCTCTTTGTCCAGACC
Source organism: Pseudomonadota bacterium (assembly GCA_039181895.1). GTDB lineage: Bacteria > Pseudomonadota > Alphaproteobacteria > Sphingomonadales > Sphingomonadaceae > Parasphingorhabdus. The sequence continues at coordinate 32,156 of JBCDCK010000008.1, read as the reverse complement.
CTCGAAATAGTCCCATCCGCGATTATATTCCGCAGCATGTTTCTCACAGAAATACCAGCGCTCCGGACTATTGGGTGACTTCGGAGCCGGGCAATTTCCGGGTTCATTGCACCCGTGTCGATCACAGATCCGGACCTGCTGCGCTTCCCGCGAACTGTCATAGCTGCCCCAGCGGGGAAAGCCCCAGTTATCTGATCGTCTGGCTTTGGGCATGGTTCTTTCTATCAAAGGTTGTCGGGTGGTTCCAGACCAATTTCAATGCCAGAGGGCCTGTAAGCCGGGTTCTGTCCATCCGCAAAACGGAATAGCCAGCCATTCATCTCGGCGGCACATTGCTGTACCGCTCCAGCAACCAACCCGGGCAGCAGGCCGATACAGCCATATGCCGCCCCTATTTGGTTTTGCTCCGGGTGGGGTTTACCGTGCCGGTCCTGTCGCCAGTCCCGCGGTGCGCTCTTACCGCACCCTTTCAATGTCACGCGGTCGAAACCAACGCGACCTGCTTTCTGTTGCACTGTCCCTGAGGTCGCCCTCGCCGGAAGTTGTCCGGCACCCTTATATCGTGGAGCCCGGACTTTCCTCCCGCCACTGCAAATGCAGCAACAAGCGGCTGGCCGGCCCTCTGGCCATTCCTATTTAGTGACTCCGCGCTCCCTGTCCAACATTAAAGAGAGCAATATGGCTCGGGTTTCACCATCAATGACCCCATCAATATTCTCTGGCCGGAACCTTCGCTGGAATGCGACCACGGCGTCTTTTTCCGCCGTGATATCATATCCGAACCGTTCCAGCGCCAGCATGAAGCCGCCATCGGTCCAGATGGGGTCAAAAAGATTCTTGTCGGGTCGTTTCAGCGCTATCCCCATTTTCGCAAGTCGGGCCCAGTCGAACAGTTCGCCCGGATCTTGTTTGCGCGCCGGAGCCAGGTCACTATGCCCGATGACATTGGAGGGCGTGATATGGTGGCGTTTGACGATGTCCGCAGCCAGGCGCGTCACTGCGTCCATTTGCTCTTCGGGAAAAGGCACATAGCCCCATTCATGGCCGGGATTCACGATCTCGATGCCGATGCTGGCGCTGTTGACGTCTTCGATACCACGCCAATAGCCTCTGCCTGCATGCCAGGCGCGGTCTTCCTCGCGGACCATGTTCACAATCTGCCCATCTTCGGTCACGACATAATGTGAGGAGACCTTGGCTTCCGGATTGGCCAGCCAGTTGATAGCCGAGGCCGCGTCTTTCATGCCGGTATAGTGCATGACGAGTATGGAAATTGGGGATTTTCGCTCGTCGAAATTGGGAGAAGGCGTCCAGATCATATCCATACCCACCCCCATTTTCCCATCACCCCGCGACGATGGCGCCCAGAAGCAATTCCGATTCTGCCGGCGGGGACACTCTGAGATCACCGTTATTCTGAAGCGCCAGTTCGCGAGACATCCAGGCCGCTGCGGTCCTGGCGCTTAAGTCGGAATCTGCCAGCGAGCCTTCCAGCGCCGCCCTGATACTGTCATCAAGTGCAATTTTGGGTCCTTCCGCGCGGACCACAACCTCAATACCTTGCGCGCCTTCTTCCGCACCAACATCCAGCCTTCCGCCGCGCACCAGGGCTTCGCGCGCAATCATCGCAAGGTTGAGCAGGATCTTCACAGCCTTTTTGGGAAGTGTAGCGGACTGGACAGCCCAGCCCAGCGCAATTTTCTGCTGATCACCGACCAGGCTTTCGACAAGCTGTTTTGCTTCGGCAGGATCGACATGATCTCCAAATCCTCCGGCAGCGCCAAATGCCAGGCGGAAATATTTGAGTTTGTTGGCTGAGGCGACGGCGCTGTCAGACAATAGCTCGAGACAGCGGTCCCGCATTTCCGGATCTGTTTCATCCTCGAGCAGTTCGAGGCCATTGTTGATGGCTCCGACGGGGCTGAGCAGATCGTGACAGAGTTTGGAACAGAGAAGAGCAGCTATGTCCAAGCCGTTTTGGGTCATTCAAATGTACCTTTTGCGAGTGATTTCGGCGTCATTGGCTATCTGGCCTTTTGCGGACGATCAATCAAGTGTGCATTCCAGTTCGATAGGTTCAAAACGGGCAAGAAGTCGCCCGGTCGGGATCGCTTGCCACGCAGCTGCTTCCTGTCCGTTTATGATCAACCAAATTCTGCCATCCGGAGCCGCCGAGCGCGCATCGGTTACCGAGGGTTCGACCGGACCATCTGGGTGAGAATGATAATAGCCGATGATCGGCAAGCCGCCCGTGCGCATCTCCTTCTCGGCGGCGATCAAAAGGGTGGGATCAATTTCGAAGCGGTTACGGGGATCAGAGGCGACATTTTTCGTCATTCGCGCTTCCGCCACTTGCTGATTGTGGCCAAGCAGGAGCCCGCAAATTTCATTGGGCGCACCAGACTGCGCTCCACCCTGTAGTTCCGCCATGAACTTGCTTGATATGATAAGCTTCATGGCCCACATCTAGGCGATGCCAACAACGCAATCCATCAAAACCGGAATCGTGCCGGAAACAGACAAGAAACAGCGCCTGGACGCGGCGTTGGCCGGAATTGTCGAAGACCTGTCGCGGGAGCGTATCAAAGCCCTGATTTCGGCCGGCAATCTGCAGGTGGACGGAGTCACAATATCCGACCCGGCATCGAAAAAATGCGCCGGACTGGCTTTTGCACTGACGGTCCCGGCGCCGGTGGATGGGCCTGCCCAACCTCAGGATATCCCTCTGAATGTTGTATTTGAAGACGAGCATCTGATCGTCGTGAACAAGCCTGCCGGACTCGTGGTTCACCCGGCGGCAGGTCACGCCGACGGTACGTTAGTCAATGCCCTGCTTCATCACTGTAAAGGCCAGTTGTCTGGCATTGGCGGTATCACCCGGCCAGGAATTGTTCATCGCATCGACAAGGATACTTCGGGATTGATGGTAGCGGCAAAAAGTGATGCAGCACATCAGGGACTTGGCACGCTGTTTGCTGAGCATGACATTGATCGGCGATATCTCGCCATCGTCCACGGCCGCCCCAATCCCCCTTCAGCCACAATCGAAGGGAATATCGGGCGAAGCAAGGTAAACAGGAAGAAAATGGCTGTTGTCGGAGACGATCGGGGCAAGACCGCAATCACCCATTACACCACCAAAGAACCGCTCAACGGGGCCACATTGGTGGAGTGTCAGCTCGAAACCGGAAGGACCCATCAGGTGCGCGTGCATATGTCCCATGTGGGGTATAGTCTTGTTGGTGATCCGCTATATGGTGTTCGTCGAAAATCTTTGCTTTCCAATGGAAAAGTAATTCGATTTTGCCGCCAGGCGCTCCATGCTGCTAATCTAGGATTTATTCATCCCGTAACGAAGGAAAAACTGAATTTTTTCTGTGACTTTCCCCCGGATATGCAGGATCTGTTCAGCAAGTTGCGTGTATAAGAAACACTCCCTATATAGGGATAGACCGACGGGTGCTTGATGAGGCCCGAAGGCAAGACAGAGAAGGAACAGAAATGGCTAATAATAGCAATGTTCCGGCAAAAATCCCTGCCCTTGGGGGGGATGCGAGCCTGAACCGTTATCTATCGGAAGTACGTAAATTTCCGTTATTGACTCCCGAACAGGAATATATGCTCGCGAAACGCTATTCTGAGCACAAGGATCAGGAAGCCGCCGCACAGCTGGTAACGTCCCATCTTCGACTGGTCGCCAAGATTGCCATGGGCTTTCGTGGCTATGGCCTGCCCGTCTCGGATCTGATTTCCGAAGGCAATGTCGGCTTGATGCAAGGCGTCAAGAAATTTGAGCCCGAAAGGGGTTTCCGCCTGGCAACCTATGCCATGTGGTGGATCCGCGCGTCTATTCAGGAATATATCCTGCGCAGCTGGAGCCTCGTGAAAATGGGTACCACCGCGGCCCAGAAGAAGCTGTTCTTCAATCTGCGGCGGATGAAAAACAATCTCGAAGCGTTCGAAGATGGTGATCTGAAGCCTGAAGACGTAGCGAAGATATCAACCGATCTCGGCGTGGCCGAGCATGAAGTGGTCAACATGAACCGCCGCATGTCTATGGGTGGAGATGCGTCACTGAATGTGCCGCTGTCAGAAGACGGAGAAAGCGGTCAATGGCAGGATACTCTGGAAGACGATGGCCCACTGCATGATCAGCAGATTGCCGACGCCCAGGAAGCCGAATTTCGACGCGAAATGCTGAACGAGGCCATGGGTTCGCTCAATGAGCGCGAGCAGCATATCCTAGCCGAGCGACGACTGTCGGAAGATCCGAAAACACTGGAAGATCTCAGCAAGGTTTATTCTGTAAGCCGCGAGCGTATCCGCCAGATCGAAGTGCGGGCATTTGAAAAGCTCCAGAAAGCCATGCTCCGCATTGCCGGCGAGAAGCAGCTTCTCGCTGCGGGCTGAACCACCCACAGCTTCACGACAATGCAAACCGGCGCCCCGAAACAGCAATTGTTTTCGGGGCGCTGCTTGTTTAGGCATTGATCTAAAGTCAGTAGTTGCAAAGCCGGGTCATGGGTTTCCTCAAATTCCTCTTCAAATCTGCCATCTATTTTACCCTCTTCACTGTGGCATGGGTCGGGATCATGGCCTTTGTCCCACCCCCGATTACCGCAACCATGATCATGGACGAAAATGGCGCCACGCGCGACTGGGTTCGATTGGAGTCCATTTCTCCGAACTTCGTTCGGGCGGTCATCGCTGGAGAAGACGGAAAATTTTGCAGTCATGAGGGCTTCGACCGACAAGCTATTCAAAAAGCAATTGAACGCAATCGAGAAGGTGGGCGTATCCGGGGCGGATCGACCATATCCCAGCAAACCGCCAAAAATGTCTTCCTGTGGCAAGGCGGTGGATATTTTCGCAAGGGCCTGGAAGCCTATTTCACTTTCCTGATTGAAAAGATCTGGGGCAAGCGCCGGATCATGGAAGTCTATCTCAATGTCGCGGAAACCGGCATTGGAACTTATGGCGCTGAAGCGGGCGCACAGCGCTATTTTCAGAAAAATGCTGGCGATCTGACCCGGATCGAAGCCGCCCGCATGGCCGCCGCCCTGCCCCTCCCGAAGAAACGTGCGGTCAATGGCGCGAAAGGCTTCACCAGACGATATGGGAACACGATTGCCGCGCGGATCAATGTGGTGAAGCGGGACAAGCTGGACGGGTGTGTTTATGGGTGAGAGTCCGCTAAGACCGCAGCAGGGGATACTAGAAAAACGGTAACTGCCATTCCGTTTTCGACCCATTTTCGGACATCGATGGTGATAGCTGAAGATCGCCAAGGAGAAGCTGTGGCATTCTCGCGAGGATAGGACAGCGCACAGGGAGCGCACAGGGGGTGTTCAGCGGCGCGCATTGTAGCACGCTTTCATTGCGTCCAGTGTCCCAAAACCTGTCCTGTGGCCCGGATAAGGCAGCAGAAATTCTCCTCGACAGATGCCGATGGCGGATGACGCAGGTGGGTCAATTGAATCGCGGAACAAAGGAAGAGCCAAAGATGCGGACAGCAGTGATAACCGGTTCGACTGGTGGCATAGGCAAGGCCGTTTGTGCCAAGCTGGCCGATGATGGCTGGTCGCTTGTTCTTGTCAATCGATCACAATCCAAAGCGGAAGCACAACGTAAGGAACTTCACCAGACATACCCCGATCTTAGCGTTGAGCTGGTCGGAACAGATCTGATGGATTTGGTCGAGATTGACAAGACATGCAAAGAAATTTCGGCCAAGATCGGCGAGATCCATGCGCTCTATTGTATTGCCGGAGTGTTGACGGATCAGCGAAAACTCAGCGCGCAGGGCCATGAATCGCATTACGCGGTCAACGTACTCGCAAACTACGCTTTGATCCGAAATTTATTGCCGCTGATGAGCGATGCAGGACAGGCTGGCGAACGTATGATTGTCACGATGTCGTCGAGTGCCATCAATAGGGTGAAACTGGACCGGCAAAGTCTGAGTGCGCCAGCGAAAATTGGCGGATTGATGGGAGCCTATGCCCAGTCCAAGCTCGCGATGACTGCCATGTGCGCCCAGATGGCCCCTGATCTGTGGAGTTCAGGAGTCCTGATTCGGGCGATTGATCCCGGGCCAACCAAGACCTCAATGACGTCGAGTGGAGATGGAATGCCGTTCTTCCTGCGATGGCTGGTACCCATCTTGTTCTCTGACCCTGACAAGCAAGCGGCCAAGATTGTCGCAGCGACGGAGCCCAGTGCCCATGCGAATGAAACCGGCATTCTGGTGAGCTCTTGGAAAAAGAAGCGGCTGCCCAAGTCGATCGCAGATCCTTTGGTCCGGGCAGATCTGCTTGACCAGATCCGCAGCGATTGTTCTGCTCCAATGAATTGAGCTGCGAAGGATATCTTGGCGGTTTCAGGGGATTGCACCGCAAGCAACATGGGGACGCGAGCCAATCATATCTCTAATGATCTCTCTTTCTCGAAGATTCCAAGACCCGAAAGCAATCCAGGCAGCAAGGACCAGGCGACCAGCAGCGCGTAATAAGCCGACGGAGCCATTATCTCCCAGACGGTTGAGGCCATGAGACCCAGCGCCATAATGACATGCGCCAGGAAGGCCCAGACAAGGCTGGCAATAACACGGATTCCTGGAGCCTCAAGCCAGCGATATGCGACGACAGACAAGGGCAAGAAGACCAGGATGGAAGTCAGCAGTCCGGGATTGTAAGCCGAAAACGCAAATGCGCCGGCGATGTGGACCAAACCATTCACAAGAACAATCGCTGTCATGCAAAGCGTCGGGAAAATTTTACGGGGTGCGGTCCATATTGCGACGAAGCCGACAAGCCAAACCAGCGCCGTATTTATGACAAAAATCCCTTCGGACGTAAGCGGGCGTGTCGGATCAATGGGCCCTTCTGTTGCGGTCCCGATCATCCCGTTCACACTGGCTTGAAAGGCATAGACATTGCCGAAAATATCGATCCAATGTTCTTCAAACTGGTGGATGATGTAGGCGCACAGCAAACCGAGAGCGATGAATTTGCTGTTTCTGATTTCGACCGGGCCGCGTCGCGAACCGAAGGATGATGCTGCAAGTATCAAAAACGGCATCATGAACAAGCCAAGCTTCATCCAGTGTTTGTAGAGAAAGTCATACTGACCCAATGGCAGCCACAAAAGGGAGAAACCGATCACCAGTGCAATGCCAGATACCCGGTCGCATTTCATTCGATATTCCCCTGATTTAGAAGTCGAAGCGACCAAGAACTTCGATCCGCACACCGGCTCCCTCCGATCCGTCGAAAGTCTCCACTGTATTGTATATGCCCTCGATACCAAAGGTCGCGCCATCGATCGGTGTGTAGAAAAGGTTGGCGCTGAAGCGTTCGCCACCAGCATAGGAAAGAGGATCAGCGCCTTCAGGAGAACTCAGCTCAAAGAAGCTGGCAGTGATTGTCGACCGCCAGCGATCGGTCCAAAAATGTTGATAGCCGCCAAAAGCGCCAAGGATTTCCGTTGCATCAACAGTTCCATCGTCAGCAACAATTCCATCAAGACCGCCGACGAACGATGAAAAATAGTGAACGAAACCGGTGCCGTACTGTGTTGCGAATGAAATGTTGTTTTGCTCAGAGCCAGTGAATGGGGTGTAGATTCTGCCAGAGAGATGCGCACCGCCTGCGAACTCGGTATCCGTATCTGATTCCAGCCGCAGTCCGATCCCCGCAATTCTGAGATATCCCCAATCACGCTGCAACTGCGCGAATGCGACCAGATTTGGAAGGGATTCAGAAGCGATAAGATCGGTGTTTCCGCCCAGATCCCCTGCGGGGTTTTCAATTCCAATCCCCCAGTTTGAGCCGTCGCGAGCTCCTTCCACATAGTAGATTCCAGGATTCCTCAGGACTGGAGCCGACAAAGGACCTCCGGGATCAACCGTTTCGGGGAACGAGAAGACATCGACGAAACCTGACCAAAACTGACCAACTTTCAGGTTTCCGAGTTCAACTGCGGCATGCCGGAGGCGGAGATCATAGTCATTTGTGAACTCATCACCGTCACCGAAGAAATCAAACTCGATGAAAGTGCGCAGATCGCCCAAGGCCGTCGGTGCGCGATAATCAAAGTTTACCCGGCTGTGTCGCACATGAATGGCAAATTGGTCGGTTCCATCTTCAACGTCTCCGTTTAGTGGGATTGTTGGCGGTGTTCCAATTTGCTGAAAGCCAAGATTGTCCGGGTCGAAATTTGCATTGATCTGGACCAATCCACCAATTCGGAAAGATCCCGGCGTGCCTGGGATAGAGATTGACCGTTCAAAATTGCCCGCGGTCACAAATGCATCGTCAGGGAATCGGCCTATGGGTTGCCGCGAGGACAGTATGCTGGCCAACAGCGGTTCTTCACTTTCAGTATTGTTTTCGAAGCCGGGCGCTGTTTGATCACTGTTCGGACTTCCAGAAGCAGTGAGGGGTGATGAACTTGAGGGACCAATATCGATTATGGCTTGAGTTTCATTCTGTTCCCGAGCGCCCAATAGCGCAGTCACGAGAGCACGGAGTTCCGCGACTTCCTTGCGAAGCTCGATAATCTCGGCCTGCTGAGATCCAGTGGACTGGTCTGCGGAAGACTGTGCAAAAGCCGGTGATCCACCGAAGGAAACGGTTGCCGCAACCAATAATGCCAACCGCGTGACGTCCGCATTTATGTGGGCCTTAGGCATTGCTTGCTCCGGTTTCCGAGAGACAACTTGTTGCGGCGTAACTCATCGAATGGCCCCCGCTCAAGGTGCTGCCACGCACATCTGGTGTGCTTTATCGACCCTTTTCAAAGCACCATGCATTGGCGAATCTTCTCTCTCTGGTGGCAGCGCGGGGACGACGAGTCGCAGATCGCGGTCAATCTTGCCCGCACCATGAAATCGCTTCAACAATGTGAGGGCGGGTTATGAAAGAGCTAGTCGGGTATTTGTTCCCAGCCATATTTTCAGGGGCGATCTTGCTTGCTTCGAGCGATGTCAATCGAGAGAATCGCCCAGGTTCACAAGTCCAGGAAGCGCAATTTGCGAACGCAAGCCAGGGAACCGCGGTGGGACAGGAAGAAGACCCTTTTGCCCGGCCAACAAAATCCCAGGATCAGCAAATGGATCGTCGAAACATCGTTCCAGAGAATTTTGAAACGCACATCATATTGGGCGATGAATCCGACCGTCCGCGCGCCGAGTTTATCCTTCGCCTCTATGAAGTTTTCGCTACCAATCCGACAGGAGAAACTCTCAGCGAGTTCCTGTCAGACAGATATATCCAACACAGCACAAGCGTCCCGAACGGTCGTAACCCGATCGCGATGTTGTTTGCCTCCTCGGTGGCTCAGTACGACGTGAAGATTGATGTCCACAAAGTCATGGTCGTGGGCGATTGGGCCATGGCTCACGTCAATTTTCGCAATGTCGACAACGCCGAACCGGACGATCTCGGTACCGCTGCTGTCGACATGTACTTCTTCGGTCCTGACGGCCGCGTGGAGGAGCATTGGGATGTCTTGCAACAAGTGCCTACGCATTCTGCCAATCCGAACGGCATGTTTGTGAAACTGTTTGAGGAGGAAGATCAATGAAGTCTCTCTCCTTTTTCCTGGCTTCCAGCTTGCTCTGTCACAGCGCCATCTCCGTTCCCGTACTGGCAAACTCTCCCCCGCCACCCCCGGCTGCGGACAAGCAAATGGGTTACTACGACCGCCAAAAAATCGACGTCAGCAACATCAGGGACTTCTATGAGAACCTCCTGATTGCCGATGCGATGATCCACAGCGATGCAATGTTTGACGCGAAGACCAAATGGAAGCTGACGCTGTATCAAATGATCCGGGCGGGAAGTAACCATCACCAGGCGCGCAGCGCATACCAGTTATCTCTGCTTGGAGTGCCAATCGAAGAGATCATCGCGATCTGGTCGCCGGGATATGTGGCAACGCTCGACGATGCGAGGCTCAAAGCGGCTTTTGGGTATCTTGATGCGGCGGCAACGCTTCCTACTCGCGTTACGGCCGATACACAGGCTTCGCTGAGAATATATTACGCGGATCGCCAGATTGTCGAACTTTTCGAGTTGACCGGCATCAATGCCGCAATGGCGACTCATGATGGGATCCTCCCGATTGCAACCGACCAGGAGACGCTTGACTGGGCCAATGCCAACCTTGCGAAGGTGGGATGGCGACCTGGCCACAACGCCAGCGGCCCTGAAGAGCAACGAAAAAGTCCGTTCGTCGGGGAGATGATCGATAAGCTGCATAACGAATTTGTTGCCGACTGGGTGCCAGGAGATCTCACGGCAAGGGCACCGAGGTTACGGTCGGACTACCTCAATCAAATCACGGGGTACGACGTCTCGCCGCTGACTTTCGATGGTGACCAGGACGGGGTCGCCGAACCGTTTGACTTCTATCCCACCGAATATCTGCGCTGGGAGGATCCTTCAGCCAATTCGAAGAATCTCCCTGCGCAAGATACACCCGCATTCGATATCGGGGCCTATGACTACCAGTATTTCAGCCCGGCGACTGTGCCAGAGACCAAATATCCCTACAGTGATCGGCACAGGCTCGATAACTCCTGGAACCGCAAGAGCGGGCTCGGTACACTCGGCATGGACGCCTATCTCTTGCAGAAAGATCGTACCATCTCGTTGCAAATGAAATGGTCGCTTTTCTTCGTCTACCAACTGGCGAGCGGCTGTGTTCATTGCCAAGCGCATGGAGCTTACGGGGTTTTTCAAGAGATCGAAGACGACTATCTATATGACGAAGTTCCCCCCTCCGAACTTCCAAAGGTTGCAGCAAAGATCAGGGCGCTGATGGACTTTGAACGGGCCGAACAATTGTCCGATGCCGAGAAAGCAGCGTTTCGGTTGGCTCGTGATGCCGGCACTCTGCCGGTTCGCACAACGGCTGCACATATTGAAGAGCTGCGGCGTCACTACCCCGATGTAGTGATTCAGGAAATCATGGCGACGTTGATACTGACAGCCTGGCTTTCTACGGTAATGCAGTCTCAGGGGACCGTTACAGACCAACAGAGTATGGCCTGGACGCTGCGGAATTTGGGACCGGCTGGCTGGAAAGCAGGAATTCACTCTGGTTTGCCCATTGAACAGCGTCCTTATCACATGAGTCAGTTCAACGCGTTTATGGCTGGCGAACTATTTGCCGGCGATGTGGCAGACGGGATCAGCGAATGGATTGGCGTGCATGTACCCCTTGCTGTCGATGGAGACGGAGATGGTGTTGAAGATGCTTTTGATGGCTTTCCAGATGATCCCGGGAGATGGGCCGACACCGATCGGGACGGAATAGAGGACAGCGAGGATTCTGACATCGATGGCGACGGACTGACCAACGCGCAGGAGATTTCGCTTGGGAGCTTTCCATACAAGGCCGACTCCGATGGCGATGGAATAGACGACAACCAGGAATTGAAAGCTGGAACGGATCCTGTCGATCCACGGAGCCTGTGAACCCGCCGTTCATGAAAGGCTGAGGAATCGATCATGGCTCTTCGACGAACCATTTTTGCGGTTACTTCACTATTCGCACTCCTGCTTGTAGCGGTTGCCCCGGCCGTCGTCAGCGCCGAAAACGCTGATCAAGCGGCGAAGGGCTCATGGTCCCCCGGCTCATATGAACCTTACCCTTTCCCTTACTATGTCGATGATGTTGAGCGGTATCCAGCAACTACACCGCCAGATGGTACAGTGAACCGCCATGGCGAGCTGGAGTATCTGGGAAATGGTGTCTTCGGTACGCATTGGTTTGTAGAAGCCCAGGCCGCTACCTGGCATTTCGTAACCGCCGGCGATCAAACAAATGACGTGGTGCTCCTAATTCATGGGCACCCGGATACATGGTATGCCTTCCGCAATGTAATGATCGACCTCGCTGAAGACCATTATGTCATCGCGGTGGATACATTGGGATATGGACAGTCGGACAAGCGGCCGGATATTGATGTGAGCTATGGAGCTGTCGCGCGAAGTCTCACTACGTTGCTTGACAATATCAACGTCGATCAGTTCAACCTTATTACCCATGATCGTGGGAGTGTGATTAGTGATCACCTCATTGCCATCGATGGAATGTCCACCCGAATCAAGGCGTTCCTGCGTATGCAGCAATCATTTGATCAGCCTCACGGACTGCCTCGGCCAAATCACGAAGCCATGATGACCGTAGAGTTTCACCAGGCCGAGAACTTCATTCGCAATCTTTACGCTGGAAACTATGTCTCTGTTAAAGTCCCGGAAGAGGAGCTCAAGCGGCTTGAATGGGAATGGGGTTTTACCGGTACGCCCGAAGCATCTGCGCGGACCTTTCAAGGCACCAGCTTTGACATTGAACGCGAGTTCCGCATGGCCAATACCATCCCCAAAATGACAATGCCCGTCGTTATTATGCAAGGCTCCCGGGACCCGGCCCAGAAGCTCGAGGAATATTATCGATCAGCCAATCTTCTGCCCAACGGACGAGTTGTCATCGTGGACGTCAACCATTTCATCCATACGGAAGCTCCGGAAACAGTCGCGCGGGTCGCACGCAACCTGTTCAAATTCAAGAATGCAAATCGGCCTGATTTGCTTTCGTTTGAATCCGCATCATTTATCTATCCTGAAAAATGAATTCGCCATCAAGGGTCGTCTCAGGAAGCCTGTACCATGTCAATTCCCTTGGATTTGGAACTGGCTAGGCCCAAATTTGGTACCGCAAGATCCCGGCTATGTTCCGGGGTATCGCGTCGGCCCTTGCCTTGAACCAAATTGGGAACTTCCTTTAGCGCGTTGAGAAAGTTCCTCACCTTTGGTGTCCGGTGAACATCGACATGCGTCACCATCCAGACCGGGACTCGCCAGTCAGGTCGAGGAATCACCACTTCATTCAGCCAGTTTACACTGCGTCCGAGAAAGTAAGGGAGAAATCCAGCCCCCAAGCCTGACAATATCGCGTCATTCGCACTTTGAACGGAATAGGATGAAAGAACGATCTGGTCCTCACGGATGTTCTCGTCGATCCACTGTTTGACCGAAGAGCCGTAGACGGGCTCCTCACATTTCACAAAATCGGACAGTGCATCTTTTATGGGCTGTTGCTTCGAACAGTCATGGGCAGTTAGTGCCGAGCGGAAGAGACCAATGTGGAGTCTTCCAAAGGGTCTCACGACATAATCTGGATTTCCTGGCGGGTCTCCAAGTGTGAGAGCGACATGCGCGTCGCCATATTCGAGCTTCAGAACTTCGTCGCTGGCCTTGAAATTGATAGCAACTGTCGGGTGCTGTGCTCTAAACGATCGGATTGCCGCGAATGCCAAGTGATCCAGCAACATCGGGCAGGAAACAACGAGTTCGCCCTCCAGTTGGAGCTCCTGACTGCGGGCCTTTGCGAGAAGCGAACGAAACTGGTTGTCCGATTGTTCGGCGACTTCAATCAGATTTTCTCCAAGTTCAGTCGGAGTATAGCCTTTGATATGGCGTTGAAAAAGCTTGCCGCCCAGCCGCCCTTCCAGTGACTCAATTCGTCTCATTACGGTCGCTCGATGTACTCCGATCGCACTGGCTGTCGCCGATACTGTCCCCAGCTTCCCCAACAGAAATGCGGTTCGGATTTCCGTCCAATTTTCCACTAGATCCTTCCTTCCCGGCGTTCCGGACAGCGAGCCATTTTTCCAGAGGTGCCATTACCTCTCGATGCGAGAGATTGCACAGTTTGGAGATATCACTATTGACCTGGGTTAAGAGTCTGCTGACAGACTGATACGGGAAATGAAGAAAGAACGTGATCTGGGTATCCCGCTTATTCACTGCGTCACGTTGCAAAGTTTCCGAAATGCTGCTGTCCTAACGGCCGGTATAGTTCCTCAAGAAACGGCTAAAACCTTCTGGCGTAATCCCGCAAAATTGCGCGAGCACCGTCTGTGGTGCCTCTTGGAGAACGGTGGGGTGGCGCTCTTTGAGAAATTCATACGAAACATCCGTTCGGTTCACGCTCTTCAAATGCAGCATATCGATCTCAAACAGATGTTGGCGATACATTTTGTGACGGGTGTATGGGGCCAGCCATCCTCCCTCGAATTGCGCGGAATCCCAGATTTCCAGCGGTATAATCACGCCTTCGACTGGCGTGACGGCGACGATCGAATTTTCCGTATGCTGCCCCATATGTGTGAATCGGACGACCGCACAGAGGTCTCCAGCCTCAAAAAACCGCGAGATCACGACCTGACCATCCGACAATGCCAACTGAGCGGCGCAAATACCCCTTGTGACGAATAACAGATCATTCGGTTTTGGCTGATCCGTGAACACTTCATTCCGTTTTCGGATATTCACTTCGCGGCATTGTCTCGCAAAACCCTCCCACAATTCCTCGGACAGATCAGCGCAGTGCTTTGACATGTCTTTGCGCAGGGCCTGCAGTGGTGCTGTAGAATTCGAAGGTTGCAACCTGTTTTTCCCGCATTTCTGTTTGCGTTAGTTTTGGATAGTATCAGCGGGAGTGTCCGATTGGAAATTTGATTGTTGCGTCAGAGTAATCGATTGTGATGTCTTGCCCGACCAAACTCATATGCCGGTCGTCACGTTCTGCTCATCATCATAGCCGCTTTCCATTCCGGTCTCTGCCGTCAAGCAGCAGAAGCCTTGTTGTCCGATTCCGGGATATTGCGGAAGCCACCACTTCTGGAATTTGCGACCCGCACTCTTCTCGGCTATTCTCGAATGACGGGGCCGCATTTGAGATTTGGAAGGTAGGAGAATGCGATCAATATTCATGGCATCGGCCGAGGTGAGTCTGCTAGTGGGTTGCTTTCAGGGCGACGCGCCGGGAAATCCGGATGATGAAAGTGAAAACAGCAGTGATGAAGTAGAAGTGACCCTCAAATTGCACCCGCTGAAGCAATATTGTGTGGAGTATAAACATGAGGGCACACTGAGCGGAACTTCCAAACAATGTATCCGGAACTGGGGAACAGAGAGCTTCACCATCGAAAATCTAAAGATCGGTTTTGGCGGGATAACCCAGGACCAGAACACCCATAAAATCGTGATAGGCAAAAAAGTCTACAACATTGATCCGGAAAAGATGACCGGAACGGTGACCGACAATCCATTTTACGACACGCTGTCTCAGGCTGATCCCGAACAGCTTTCGCAATCGATGCTAAACGCGATGCAGTTGGTAGATACCGGCGAGGACAAGCAGGTCGCCGGTGCGATGTGCAACATAATGCAGTCGTCCCAGGTTGGTTCGGCTTGTTTTACCGATGACATGGTGATGCTGGAACAGGATGTGATGGGAGTCCGGCAGGTTGCTACCAGCGTGGATTTGAGCAGTGGCGGCAGTGATTCAGATTATCGTCTTTACGAAAAGGCTACAATCACCGAAGGGCCTGATGTGGGTGCGATACTGGAAAGCTTGTGATCGTCAGTTAGCGTGCGCTTTTTTCGCGAAATTACTGCCGTAAACCAAGGCACGATCGCGCCTCAAAGGCAAATTATTGCCAGATCTGTAGAGGCACAGAATCGAAAATCCGGACTACTGAACCTCGGGGTACAGGAGTCCGGAGCGAGGCTTAAGCCGCGTCTTCCTTCTTGGCTTTGCTTTTCGCGATCACCTTCACCGGATCCTTGGTGCCCGCAACCACGTCCTTGTCGATGACAATCTCGTCGACACCTTCCAGATCTGGAAGGTCGAACATGGTATCGAGCAGGATATTCTCGACGATGGATCGCAGACCGCGTGCGCCGGTTTTCCGTTCGATAGCTTTCTTGCCGATAGCAATCAGCGCATCTTCGGTGAAGGTCAGGCCGACATCTTCCAGCTCGAAAAGCTTGCGATATTGCTTGACCAGCGCGTTTTTCGGTTCCTGAAGGATCGTCACCAGCGCGTCGATATCCAGGTCTTCCAAAGTGGCGATGACTGGCAGACGACCGACAAATTCCGGAATGAGTCCGAATTTCAGCAGATCTTCCGGCTCACCTTCCGCCAGCAGGGCACCAACCTTGCGTTCTTCCGGTGCCGCGACATGCGCGCCAAAACCGATGGATTTCGCTTCCAGGCGATCGCCGATGATTTTTTCCAGGCCCGCAAATGCGCCGCCGCAGATGAACAGGATGTTTGTCGTATCAACCTGCAGAAACTCCTGCTGTGGATGCTTGCGGCCGCCCTGTGGCGGAACGCTGGCGGTCGTGCCTTCCATCAGCTTGAGCAACGCCTGTTGGACACCTTCACCTGAGACATCGCGCGTGATTGACGGATTTTCCGCCTTGCGGCTGATCTTGTCAATCTCGTCAATATAGACGATGCCGCGTTGCGCTTTCTCGACATTATAGTCGGAAGATTGCAGCAGTTTCAGAATGATATTTTCGACATCTTCACCCACATATCCGGCTTCGGTCAATGTCGTGGCATCGGCCATGGTGAAT
The DNA here is from genome assembly GCA_039181895.1 of Pseudomonadota bacterium. Classification (GTDB taxonomy): domain Bacteria; phylum Pseudomonadota; class Alphaproteobacteria; order Sphingomonadales; family Sphingomonadaceae; genus Parasphingorhabdus. The sequence continues at coordinate 15,717 of JBCDCK010000008.1, read as the reverse complement.
GGCACATCAAAGGTTTTGGCGAGCGTCTGTGCCAGGAGGGTCTTGCCGCAGCCCGTCGGGCCGACCAGAAGAATATTGGACTTCGCGAGCTCAATATCACCGGACTTGGCGGCGTGATTGAGACGCTTATAGTGATTGTGGACGGCAACCGACAACACGCGCTTCGCGCGGTCCTGGCCAATGACATAGTCGTTGAGAACGTCGCAAATTTCCTGAGGCGTTGGCACCTCACCGTCTTTTTTGCCGGTGACAGCTCCCTTGGTCTCTTCGCGAATGATATCATTGCACAATTCGACGCATTCATCACAGATGAATACGGTCGGGCCCGCGATCAGTTTGCGGACTTCATGCTGGGATTTTCCGCAGAAAGAGCAATACAGAGTGCTCTTCGAATCAGATCCCGTCAATTTCGTCATATAAAGTCCTCAACTATCGGCCAGAGTCGCCAATTTAACTGGCAAACCGCAAAATGCTACCGCTTTTTTACAGCCCCTTTGGCGCCGAACGGTAAGTCTATCAAATCGGGCTTAATTTTGGTTTAGTGACGCGATAACCGCTTATTTATCATCTTCTGCGGGTTTGGGGCGCCTGTCATAAACCTCGTCAACAATGCCAAAAGCCTTTGCTTCGTCAGCCTCCAAGAAGGTATCCCGATCCATCGCCGCTTCGATTTCTTCGATCGGCCGTCCGGTATATTTGGCATATAGCTCATTCATCCGGCTGCGGATCCGCAGGATTTCCTTGGCCTGGATCTCGATGTCGGAAGCCATGCCCTGGGCTCCGCCTGACGGCTGATGCACCATGATCCGGGCATTGGTTGTGGCCATGCGCATGCCTGGTTCGCCGGAGGCCAGCAGGAAACTGCCCATGGAAGCAGCCTGCCCCACACAAACAGTGCCCACCCGCGGCCGGATATATTGCATCGTGTCATGGATAGCCATGCCTGCGGTGACGACACCGCCAGGCGAGTTGATGTACAGATAAATGTCCTTCTTCGGATTTTCCGATTCCAGGAACAGCAATTGTGCTGTCACGATTGACGCCATGCCGTCTTCCACCGGTCCGGTGACAAAAACAATGCGCTCGCGCAATAGCCGCGAAAAAATGTCGAAACTGCGTTCGCCGCGATTGGACTGCTCAATGACAACGGGAACCAGAGCATCGACAACCGGATTGCGCTCATGAGAATCGAAAGGGTTCATGGATATTCCTTCTAACTATAGGGGGTCTATATCTGGTCTCCGGCCCGAGCAATCAACCCCCGATTGCAGATAGATGACATTGCTAATGAAATAGCCTGCTCCTATATCTTCTGCAGGCTTGTTTAATTAGCGATTTCCAGGAGAAACACATGTTGCAATATTCACCTTCCATCGGCGACTTTCGGAATGCGGAGGAGGATGATTCTCCGGGCCCGATGGCTGCGATGATGAGCAAGTTTCTCGAAACCCGCACAGTCCTGATATTTGGCGGCGTTGACCAGAAACTTGCCGAGCGGGTGACTGCGCAGATTCTCTATCTCGACCATCTGAGCAATGATCCGATCAAGTTGATGATCAATTCACCGGGTGGTCATGTCGAGTCCGGGGACACGATCCATGACCTGATTCCCTATATCAGTTCCCCGGTGGCAGTCGTTGGCACGGGTTGGGTCGCGAGCATTGCTACTCATATTTTCCTGGGTGTTCCCAAAGAGCAGCGCTTCTGTATGCCGAACACGCGTTTTCTCATTCATCAGCCGTCAGGCGGTGCCGGCGGCAAGGCGTCGGACATCGCGATCCAGGCGGAAGAGATTGTCAAAATGCGCGAGCGCATAGCCCTTAAGATCTCGGAAGCTACCGGTCAGGATATCGAGCGTGTCAGGAAGGACATCGACCGCGACTACTGGATGAGTACTGACGAAGCCAAGGAATATGGCATTTTGGGAGCGGTGATCAATTCCGCCAGCGAGATCAAGATCTAGCGGCCAAATCTCTTTCAGGCAAAAAAAAAGGGCTCCTTGGCGGGAGCCCTTTTTTGATTCTGTTGTGATTATTTCTTTGCGGCCGGTTTCTTCGCGGGAGCCTTCTTCGCAGCCGGTTTCTTCGCCGCTGGTTTCTTGGCCGCTGGTTTCTTGGCCGGGGCTTTTTTGGCTGCTGGCTTTTTCGCCGGCGCCTTTTTTGCAGCCGTTTTTTTGGCCGGAGCTTTTTTCGCCTTCGGCTTGGCCTCCGCTTCGTCGTCAGCTTCGATCGCGGCCTCCAGTTCCGCGCGCGTCACTTTCTTGTCGGTAATCTCCGCTTTTTCAAACAGGAAATCGACGACCTTGTCTTCATACATTGGTGCACGCAGCTGGGCGGCTGCCATGGCGTCCTGCTGGATATATTCCATGAACCGCTGACGATCTTCCGGACGATATTGCTGGGCGGCCTGCTGGATCAGCATGGACATTTCCTGCTGGCTGACTTCCACACCATTGGCCTGACCAATTTCCGAGAGCAACAGGCCCAGACGCACCCGGCGCACCGCGATATCCCGATATTCGTCTTTTTCGTCTTCCATTTCCTTGCGAGCCGCTTCGGGATCTTCTTCCTGTGCCGCTTCCTGTTCGAGCTGTTGCCAGATCTGGTTGAATTCCGCTTCCACCATCGTTGGTGGCACGTCGAAATCATGATCCACAGCCAGCTGGTCAAGCAATTTGCGCTTCATATGCGTGCGGGTCAGGCCATTCAGTTCCTGTTCCACCTGCCCTTTCAGCAGCTCGCGGAGCTGATCGAGGCCTTCGAGACCCATGGATTTGGCCATTTCGTCATCGGCCTTGGCTTCCTTGGGCTTCTGCACTTCACCGACCACGACATCAAACGTCGCGTCTTTGCCCTTCAGGTCTTCGACATTATAGTCGTCGGGGAAGGTGACTTTAACCAGAACCTCGTCATTGGCCTTCTTGCCGACCAGTTGATCTTCAAAACCCGGGATCAGACGACCCGAACCCAGCTCGATCGCCATGCCTTCGCCCTTGCCACCTTCAAATGGCACACCGTCAACCTTGCCCTCAAAGTCGATCAGGCATTGATCGCCAATTTTGGCCTTGTAGGATTTGGCGGCAGCTTCAAACTGTTTCTGGCTTTCCGCAAATTTCTGCAGTGATTCTTCTACCGTCTTTTCATCGGCTTCGACCTGCAGGCGTTGCAGTTTCAGATTGTCCACGGCAGGTGCCGGTACTTCGGGAAGCACTTCCAGTTCAACCTTCACTTCAGCATCCTTCCCGGGCTCATATCCCTCGCCAAGTTCCACCGAAGGCTGCATCGCCGGGCGAAGACTGTTGTCCGCGATAACCTTTTCAACGCTTTCCTGGACCGTGCTGCTGAGTGCGTCCTGCATCAGGGCATCATTATGCATTTTGCGCACCAGATTCGCGGGCACCTTGCCTTTGCGGAAACCCGGCATGTTGACTTGGGGTGCCAGTTTCTTGACTTCATTATCGACGCGCGTTTCAATGTCTTTCGCGGAGATCTTGATGTCATAGGCCCGTTTCAGACCTTCGTTCAGCGTTTCAACAATCTGCATGATTACCCTTTAATGCCTTCATAATTTCTTTTTCGATCAGATTTTCTGATGTGATGGTGCGGGCGAAGGGACTCGAACCCCCACACCCGAAGATACCAGAACCTAAATCTGGCGCGTCTACCAATTCCGCCACGCCCGCACGAATATCACCGCCAAAACCGTATCGAATTTTGATTGACACGCGCGCCTAGCGGAAAGGTGCACAAAGGGCAAGTGGCAGATCACTTCATTCGACCAGGTTTTTGGCTTTTCTGAAGTGTAAACAAGGACAGTAGTTCCAATAGTCATTATTGGCTCTATTCTAACCAATTGAAACTGAACAAATGACTGTTGCACTAATTGTGAACTATGATACGCCCGTTTTAGGGGGGCGTAGTTTTTGAGTCGCAATTCGATTCCGGTTCTGGTGCGTGTTGTCGCCTTTACCGGCCTAGCCACATCCATGTTATCCTTATCGTCGCCAGCTACAGCGATGGTCGATCCGGTTGAATCCGGCATTTCCGGGGAGATGGATACAAAGCCTCCCCGCGGCGAAATATCCGACGTTGTCGCTGCGGCTTGCCCCTTGCCCGCGCCCCAGTTCAATCAACATAGGCTGCCTTCCCGAACGGTTGTGCATGTTGCTCTGGACGAACCTTTGACCAGTCAAACTCATGTTGTCGGAGACCGATTTGCGGTGACTGTCACCGATGATGTTCTTGCTGATGACAAGATTGCCATACCAGCGGGTACCCGAGGTTTTGGAGATATCACATTTGTCACGGATCGCGGTGCATTCGGTAAACCCGGCATTATCGGAATTACTTTGCGTTATCTGGAGATGGGAGAAAAAATCCTGCTGCTCGATGGCCGGTATCGGGAAGAAGGCGGAAACAATAACGGAATCACAGCCGCCACAATGTTCGCAGTGGGTGTTTTTTCCGGACTGATCAAAGGCAAAGTTGCCATCATTCCCGAAGGACGCGTTCTCAAGGCCCGAGTCCGGGAGGACTATGTCTTTGAGAGCCCAATATACCAGCCTGGGAAAACAAACCCTAAAGATCGTGACGAGAGTAACGCTACTCTTCGTAGTGCAGACGGCAATTGTGCTTCCGTTGAGACAACCGACACAGGGAGTCCCGAAAATGGAACCACTTCAGAGAGTTCAAATAAATTACCAACAAGGGAAAATATCGATGAAAAAGAAGATTCTGATGACACCAACAGTGATCGCACTGAGCGTACCAGCGCTGGTCTTGGCGCAACCCGCAGATCAGGAAAGCGCGGCAACCAATTCGCCATCTGCTCCGCCAGTTGAAGAAGCGCTTGCGGAAACGGCCGCAAAACCTGCCGAGGAAACTGTCACATCAGAAATAGAGTCAGCGACGGCCAGCGCAGAAACCGCGCCAGCGGTAATGGAGACGGCAGTCGCCGAACCAGAACCTGAATGCGAGCTTCGTGTTTTTCCGACCCTGGAAGGTCAGGCCCAAACCACCGGCTTGCTCTCTGGTTTCGGAATAGTTGGTGCCGTTGCAGATGCCGCGGCAAACAAGGACCGGAATATTAGTGAAGCGGAATATCTCAAAGAGGCTCTGGGGCCGCGGATGCAGGTCGACGCACTGCAGTCGATCGATTTGGTGACCGAACTAAATTTGCCGGAATCCAAAATCATCTTCGAAACCCCGATCGCGGATCGGAAAATCACCACAAAGGCAAAAACCCGGCTGAGTTCATCGACGGCGGATTGCTACGTCGAATTCATCGTAACGCAGAACTTCTACAAAAAGGCCGCGATCTACGGCCGTTCGTTGAATAACCGGTTCGTCTATAAGGATTTCAGGGGCGGAAAAATGGAAACCAAATTGGTCAAAGGTCGCGGCGGCAATGGATTGTCACATTTTCCACCCAAGACCACTGACGAAACGGAAGCGGCTGAAGAAGATTTGCGCATGGCTTTCACCAAAAATTTTGAAGAGTTTGCCAAACGTTTTCGGCGCCGTCAGAACCGCTGAGCATTCTCTTCGCGGATAATTAATAAGGGCCGGGAGCAAGTCGACGATGTCGCGCGCCCGGCCTGTTTTTTCCAACAATCGAATAATGGTTGAGGTCCCTGTTGCCAAATTATCTCAAACTGCTCGCCGCCACAATTTTGCTCATTGTCCAACCCTTTGCTGTTGAGGCCAAGCCGCCCGAGATCAAAGCGCTGGCCGAAAGTGCCCGCAGAACCGATAGCGGTCGTCCGGTCATCGTCGAGATTCCCCAGGAGCAGCTCGAATCAAGCGTTGATTTAGGCCGCGTTGCCGTCGACATGGTCGGGGGTGGCCTTCTCGGCGCGCTGATTTCTGCAGGACAGGCTCGCCGGAAGATAGAAAATATGTCTTCCAATGCCAGGCAGTCGGCCGATGCCACTATTGTTCCACTTCAACGTTCTCTAACGGATATGGACGTTGACGCACTGGCTATGCGCACAACCGAAATCGCATTTGCAAACATTCCCTGGTTTGGATCAACCGATTTTCAACTGGACAAGAATGCCGACCCTGACAGCCGGCTCAAGACTGTCAGCGAGGGTTCCACAAACCAAACCGCTTTTGTCACCTATATCTACCAGATGTCTCCGGACTTCACTCAAATCCAGGTGATTGCCGATGTCTATCTCTTCAAAAAACCCACGGCGCGGAGAAGAGGTAAAACTCCACTGACGCCGATTCTCTACCAACGTATCCTCAGTATCAGCGAGTTGCCAGAACGGTCTTATGAGGGCTTCGTCAATGTCAATCGCTGGAATGAGCAAGACGGTCTGTTGGCGCGGCAGTCATTGCAGCGAGCATTTCAAAATCTGGAAATTCTGATCCCCCGGTCTCTGGAACTCAATGCAGCCGAAATCGACGTGCTGGACGACAAAAAGCAAACCAAGGCGTTCGCAGCAGGATTTTATGGTTCCCTTGTCGAACGCAACCCGTTGGACAGAAATGGTATTTTGATTTGGTCGGACGGACTTGTTCTCGTGCAACCGGCAGTCGCTGACCAGATGCCCGCGGTTGAAACTGGAACTGCCCCTTAACCCAGCACCTTGCGAAGCAATTCATTGACCACTTGGGGATTGGCCTTGCCTTGCATGGCTTTCATGGTCTGGCCCACGAAAAAGCCGAACAATTTGTCTTTGCCGCCACGATATTCTTCGACCTTGTCGGCATTGGCTTCCATCACTTCCGCGATCACTTTTTCGATCGCACCCGTGTCGGACTCCTGCTTGAGGCCCTTTTCATCGACGATTTTCGCGGCCCCGTCTCCGGTTTCCAGCATGATTTCGAAGACCTGCTTGGCGATCTTGCCGGAAATCGTGCCATCGGCGACCAAACCGAGCAGTTCCGCCGACTGTTCGGGGGAAACCGGGCTTTCGGTGATGGTCAGCCCTATTTTGTTGAGCGCACCAAATAGTTCCGACGTCATCCAGTTCGCCGCTGAACTTGCAATCTTCTCGGGCTCTTCGGATGTTTCGAGCAATTCTTCAAACCAGAGGGCGGTCTCATGCTCTGCGGTCAGGACTGCCGCATTATAGGCGCTGAGACCCAGCACATTCTTGTAGCGCGCCCGCTTTTCATCGGGCAGCTCCGGCAAGCTGGCCTTGCAGTCGAAAATAAAATCATCTTCCAGTTCGAGCGGCAACAGGTCCGGATCCGGGAAATAGCGATAGTCATGCGCATCTTCCTTCGACCGCATCGACCGGGTTTCGCCCTTGTCGGGATCGAACAACCGGGTTTCCTGGACAATTTCGCCGCCGCTTTCGAGTACGTCGACCTGACGCTGCGCTTCATATTCGATGACCTGCTGGACAAAGCGCACGCTGTTGACGTTTTTGGTCTCGGTCCGGATGCCCAGCTCTTCGCCCGGCTTGCGGACGCTGACATTGACGTCGGCACGCATCGAGCCCTGTTCCATATTGCCGTCGCAACTACCGACATAGCGCAGGATCGAGCGCAGCTTCTTGACATAAGCACCGGCCTCCTTGGGCGATGTCATGTCCGGGCGGGACACGATTTCCATCAGCGCCACACCGCAGCGATTGAGGTCGACATAGCTCATGGTCGGATGCTGATCATGCATCAGCTTGCCGGCATCCTGTTCGATATGAATGCGTTCGATGCCGATCGCCTTGCCATGCGCATCGGGGTCCTTTTCATCGAGCGATATCTGCACTTCCCCCTCACCCACGATCGGGTGGTAGAGCTGGGAAATCTGATAGCCCTGCGGCAGGTCGGCATAGAAATAATTCTTGCGGTCGAAGCGCGAATATTTGTTGATCTGCGCATTGATCGCCAGGCCCGTCCGGACCGCCTGGCGAACACATTCCTTGTTCGGCACCGGCAGCATGCCTGGCATCGCTGCGTCGACCAGCGAAACCTGTGTATTTGGCTCGGCGCCAAATTCGGTGGAAGCGCCGGAAAAAAGCTTGGCATTGGACGTCACCTGCGCGTGGACTTCGAGGCCGATCACGACCTCCCATTCACCGGTTGCACCCTGGATACGATATTTTGATTCAGTCATTTTTTGATCCAAGAAATTTTTTTTCAATGTCCTTTATTTCGATTTTTGCCAACTCATCAAACTTGCTATTCCCCGTTATGGTGATTTCTTCCAAGTAAAGTAACGTCAAGTCCCGATGCTCCGGGTATTTTTTCAACTCCCTAATGGTGGCAACAATCGAAGCACCATTTGGGGATGCCTCTGATTTAGACCTTTTCAGGGCAGAATGAAGGTAATCCATCACCTCATTATAACGTAGAGTACTGTCTGGCTTACCACCTTCTCTCATACGAAAAAAGGCGGTCTTGCTAGCAAAATACGTCATCAGCCAAAACGGGATAACCATGCCGAAGACAATCAGCCCAATCACCGTCCACTCAAACATATTTACCACCACTGCTCCGGTTTTGCGACAAATCCGGCGCGTTCTTCCAGTGCCAGTCCGGCATTGAAGACGTTCTGCTCATCCAGTGCCTTACCGATAATCTGGAGCCCCAAAGGCAGTCCCTGCCCGTCCAGTCCTGCCGGGACCGACATGGCGGGCAAACCGGCCAGCGAACTCGGCACAGTGAACACGTCGTTCAGATACATGGCGAGCGGATCATCCGCCTTCTCGCCCAGTCCGAAGGCGGCGCTCGGCGCGGTTGGCGTCAGCAGCAGGTCACAGCTGTTCCACGCTTTCTCGAAACCCTGGGAGATCAGCGTCCGCACCTTTTGCGCCTGGGTATAATAGGCGTCGTAATAACCGGCGCTGAGCACATAGGTGCCGATCATGATCCGGCGTTTGACTTCATCTCCAAAGCCCGCCTCACGGGTCGCTGCATACATGTCCTGCAGCCCGGCCCCGTCCGGCAGATCACGCGCGCCGTAACGCACGCCGTCATAACGAGCGAGATTGGAAGACGCTTCTGCTGGCGCGATGATATAGTATGCGGGCAGCGCATATTTGGTGTGGGGCAGCGAGACATCGACAATCGTCGCGCCCGCATCCTTCATCCATGCAATGCCCTGCTCCCACAGCGCATCGATTTCCGGCGGCATGTTGTCGACCCGATATTCCTTGGGAATACCGATCTTCTTGCCAGCCAGATTGCTGTTCAGCGCCGCTTCCCAGTCCGGAACCGGAAGGTCCAGCGAGGTCGAGTCCTTTGGATCAAATCCGGCCATCGCCTCCAGCATGATCGCGCAGTCGCGCACATCGTGCGCCATCGGGCCGGCCTGATCGAGCGAGCTGGCGAAGGCAATCGTTCCCCAGCGGGAGCAGCGGCCATAGGTCGGCTTGAAACCGGTGATTCCGACAAAGGCTGCCGGCTGACGGATGGAGCCACCGGTATCGGTACCCGTCGCAGCGGGGGCGATGCGTCCAGATACAACGGCGGCACTGCCGCCCGACGATCCACCGGGAGCCAGATCCGTATTGCGACCGTCATTGCGCCGCCAGGGCGAGATCACGTTCCCGAAAGCACTGGTCTCGTTGGACGAACCCATCGCGAACTGGTCCATGTTGAGCTTGCCGAGCATACCGGCTCCGGCCTTGAACAGGTTTGCCGAAACCGTTGACTCATACTGGGGAGTGAAACCTTTCAAAATCCCGCTGGCTGCCGTTGTTTCAACACCCTCGGTGCAAAACAGATCCTTCATTCCGATCGGCACGCCGGCCATTTTGCCGAGCGTTTCGCCGGCTGCAATCGCCTTGTCGGCGGCGTCGGCCGCCGCGAGAGCATGATCTGGTGTCTCCACCAGGAAGGCATTGAGGGGTTTAGCAGCGCTGACGCGGTCAATAAATATTTCCGCGACTTCGCGCGCGCTGAAGTCGCCAGAGGCCAGTCCAGTGCGGATACCGGCAATGCCCAGATCAGAAATATTGCTCACTATTCAATCACCTTCGGAACACCGAAAAAGCCATGTTCGGCCGCCGGTGCGTTCTTCAATATCTTCTCACGCATGTCGCCATCCGTGACCGCATCTTCGCGCAATCTCAACTTGTTGGGGATGACGGCCGTCATTGGCTCGACATTCTTGCAGTCGACTTCTCCCAGCTGCTCCACCCATCCCAGGATGTTGTTCAGTTCGGGAACAAACGCGTCTGCTTCGGCATCGGTTATCGCGATGCGGGACAGACTGGCGATTTTCTGAACGGTTTTTTTATCGACGGACATGAGGGATTTCCGGGCTGGTTCGTGTGGACATTCTATTGCGGTTCATCTTTTTTCGAGTATTTCTCTGGAAAATTGTCTATTTCGCGCCGCTAGCATTGGCGCGGTGCGGCTTCAAGCTGAATGAGCCGATTTCCGCCAGACAGGAGCAAATAATTGGCGCGCAAGTTTCTCTATTTTGTAGCAGGTATCACTATTCTCGTCATAGCCGGGGCATTTGTCCTGCGAATCTATGGCGAAGATCTGGCCGAAATCGTGTTTGTGCCGGACACCGAGTTCGAACCGGTGGAACTGCTGGAAAGCAATATTTATTCTGATGTATCCATGTGGTTTGCCCGCCCGGAAATAGAGGAAGACAATCCCGCGCTCTGGCTACCTGGGGATTTTGAATCCGAATCGGAAAAACCAGACAATCCAGCTGCCATTTTCTTTATTCACCCAACCTCCTTTTTGAAAAAGGAAACTTGGAACGGATCACTGGACGACAAGGAATCGCAGGACCGGGCACGGATTTTCCTGAGAGGTCAGGCCAGCGCATTCAATCATGTCGGAGATGTCTGGGCACCCCGCTATCGTCAAGCAACCCTTGGCGCTTTCCTGACCGACAAGAAAGAAGGCCAGCAAGCATTGGACGCCGCCTATCAGGATGTGCTGGTCGCGTTTGATCATTTCGTCCGGGAGATTCCGGCAGAGCAGCCCATCATTCTCGCCGGTCACAGCCAGGGCAGCCTGCATCTGACCAATTTGTTGAAAGACCGGGTGGCCGGCACCCCACTGGCAAGCCGGATTGTGGCCGCCTATATTGTCGGATGGCCGGTTTCGGTAGAGGCGGACGTTCCGGCATTTGGCCTGACAATGTGCGAGGAACCAGATCAAATTAACTGCCTGTTGAGCTGGTCCAGTTTCGCTGAACCCGCAGATTACGGGCGAATTGTCGAAGTATATGACACGACCATAGGTTTCAATGGGGAACCACGAGCAGGTACGCAATTGCTGTGTACCAATCCGCTACGGGGGGACCTGGGCTCTGCTGCTCCCGCTGCGGAAAATCTTGGTACCCTAGTTCCCAATGACCAGCTGAATGACGGCAAACTTGTAACCGAAGCCATTCCGGCCCGATGCGACGAGCGGGGCTTCTTGCTGATCGGAGATCCGCCGGATCTGGGTCCCTATGCGCTGCCAGGCAATAATTATCACGTCTATGACTACAGCCTGTTCTGGCGCAACGTCCGGGCCGATGTGATGCGAAGGATGCAGTCATTTCTGGCACGCTGATCACCGACGACCTCACAGAGTTTCGGACCAGTCTGCCCGACGGCGGCCGATTGATGGGACTGGATGTTGGCAGCAAGACAGTCGGGCTCGCCTGTTGCGACAGCCAATGGACGATTGCAACGGCGACAGAAACAATCAACCGCCGGAAATTCTCGAAAGACCTGGAACGATTGAAACAGGTGGTCGCCGAGCAGCAAATCGCCGGTCTGGTGGTCGGATTACCGCTGAATCTGGATGGCAGCCAAAGCAAGCAAACCCAGGCATCCAGAGCCTTTGCGCAGAATATTCGGGTGCTGGAACTGCCGATCCTGCTTTGGGACGAGCGGTGGAGCACGCAGGCTGTGACTCGAGATCTGATTGCGGTCGACGTGAGCCGAAAACGGCGCAGCGAGATCGTCGACAAAATGGCAGCTGCCTATATTTTGCAAGGAGCCATTGACGGGCTTGCCGCCATCGCCTGACCGCTCTATAGGGCTGGCTTTAATGACATCGAAACAGCAAAGCTCGCCGCATCAATTTCCTGACGGATCGGATGCTTTTCCACATCGTCATCTATTGGGTATTGCCGGGCTTCAACCCTGGGAAATTCTCTTCCTGCTGAAGGAAGCGGGCCAATGGGTCGATCTCAACCGCAAATCGAGCAAACATGTGAGTCGTCTGGAAGGATTGACTGTCATAAACGCTTTCTTCGAAAACAGCACCAGGACGCTTTTGTCCTTTGAAATTGCGGGCAAGCGCATGGGTGCAGATGTCGTCAACATGCATGCCGCGCAATCCAGTGTGAAAAAGGGAGAAACCCTGATCGATACGGCCGTGACGCTCAACGCCATGCGCGCCGATGCGATTGTCATCCGGCATGCCAGTTCCGGTGCTGTCAGCCTGATTGCGGATAAGGTGGATTGTCCGGTCCTCAATGCCGGTGATGGAAGCCATGAGCATCCGACCCAGGCGCTGCTTGATGCCCTGACCATCCAAAGACGCAAGGGCGATATCAGCGGGCTTACAATCTCCATTTGCGGTGATATCATGCACAGCCGGGTTGCGCGGTCCAATATCTATTGCCTTACCACATTAGGGGCCCGTGTCAGGGTCTGTGCCCCGCCTGCCCTGCTGCCAGCAGCACTCGAAAAGATGAATGTGGAGACTTTCACCGATTTTGACGCCGCACTGGATGGCAGTGATGTTGTCATGATGTTGCGTCTGCAAAACGAACGGATGAGCGGGGATTTCATTCCCAGTCCGCGGGAATATCACCATCTCTATGGTCTGACCCGCGAGCGCCTCGCCTTCGCCTGCAAAGACGCTCTTGTCATGCACCCGGGGCCAATGAACCGCGGCGTCGAGATCAGCAGTGATATGGCTGACGATCCCGAGCGTTCTGCCATTACGGAGCAGGTCGAGATGGGAGTCGCGGTACGTATGGCCTGTCTGGATATCCTGACGCGCCGATCACGCAAGGTGGAGGGATGGTCATGAACAAGGCATTTCGCAGTTCTCATGTCATTCTACCCGGGCAATCGGAATCGCAGACTGCAACAATTGTCACCGAAGGCGATCGGATTGTTGCGGTTGGTGAGGAACCAGCTCCGGATGGAGGCGAACTGGTGGATTGCGGCGACCACATCCTGGCACCGGGTATTATCGATCTGGGCGTTTTCGCGATCGACAAGCCAGCATTTCATTTCGGCGGCATCACGCGGGCCGCATTAATGCCGGACCAGACCCCGGTCCTCGACCATCCGGCGATGGTCAAGCACAATGCAGCGGAGGGCAAACCGGACCTGTGGTCGCATCCGATCGCAGCGGGAACAAAGGGCCTTGCCGGCAAGGAACTGGCGGAAATCGCTTTGATGAAACAAGCCGGTGCAAAAGCAGTCGCCACAGGCAGGCAGTGGATCGCGGACAGCGGCATAATGCTCAAACTGATGAAATATTGCGCCTCCTTGCAAATGCCGGTGATCGTTCACAGCGAAGATCAGGGACTCGCCGGAAACGCTGTGGCGACAGATGGAGAAACAGCCACGCTGCTCGGCCTGGCCAGCGCCCCAGCTTCTGCGGAATCGCTTTCTGTCTCCCGGGATCTTGCCCTGGTTCGGGAATGCGGAGCCCGATTGCATTTTCGTCAGGTAACAACCGCCAGCGGACTGGAATTGATCCGGAAGGCAAAAATTGAGGGATTGCCGGTCACCTGTGGGATCACTCCGGCGCACCTGTTCCTGTCAGATATCGCCGTAAGTGATTTTCGCACCTTTGCCCGGCTTTCTCCTCCCCTGAGAGCTGAAGATGACCGGCAAGCCTGTCTCGCAGCCATTCGGGACGGGACCATTGACGTGATTTCGTCCGGGCACGATCCCCGCGGTCCGGAAGACAAGCGTTTGCCCTTTGCGGAAGCGGCTCCAGGTATGGCCGGAGCAGAGACGCTGCTGGCCCTCTCGCTCAATCTGGTGCGTGACGGACTGATATCGCTTAATCGGCTGTTCGAGATGCTGTCTGCAAATCCTGGCCAGATTCTGGGCGTTCCTGCGGGGAAAATCGCCGACGGATATGAGGCCGATCTCATCTCTGTCGATCTGGATGCTGCCTGGCAGATTGACACCCTGAAAATGGCGGCTTCGGCGGGAAATACGCCATTTGACAAGCTGCCGGTCCAGGGCCGGGTCCGCTCCATCTATAAAGGCGGGAGCGCTCTGTAGCACCCCCGCCTTCGCAATTTCTGTAAAATCGGGTTTAGCGCGACGCCAAGCGAACAGGCGCTTTGTTTGCCGTTGAACGGGCGAAACATGCACCACCCTTTGACTTGATACCATCGCACATGGCTTTCGCAGCGGCGGCGTTCCCGAACCCGATCGCTGAAAGGCGATAGAGGGTTTTTCCGCGGGCTTGCACCTCAGCGCTGGCATGATCAAAATATGCCAGATCCCTGTTTTTGGCAGACAGGATCTTCCAGGCCTTCTTCACATTTTCCGGTGAAGAAAATACACCAAGCTGGACATAATGCTTGCCTTCCGAAGCCTTGGGCCTGAATGCAAAATTCTGAAGGATAGGCTTGACTGCATCAAGGGTCTGCACGGCAGCGGTCTTGACCGGTGCGGGCTTGGCTTTCGGAGCGGAACGCACAGGTTCGGCATCTGCCTTGATCAATGGAGCGTTGGGGGTTTCAGCGACTTTGGCTGGAGCAGCATCGCTCGCCGGGAGCTCAACTGTGGCAATTTTCACGGCTTCTTCTGCAACAAACGCAGTCGAAGCTTCAACCACCGGTGCTTCACCAATGGCCGGTAGAGGAGTTTCCATATCAAAGCTGGCGACTTCCTGAGCATAATCTTCAGCTGGCGTTTCCGTTGCAGCAACGACTGTCGGTGCAGCGTTCAGTGCCAGACGAACCGGCTGACCCGGATCGGATTTGACCGGACTGATGTTGAGCAGTGACGCGACACGTACTTCATATGCGCCAGGACGCGCCATTTGCGCCCACTGCATAACGCGTTTGTCGACCGCGGCCGGCTTGATGTCCTGGGAAGCCATGAGTTTGGCCTCTTTCCAGCGTCCGTCCAGAGCATAGGCCAGGCCCAGATTCTGACGGGTACGACCATTTACATTTGCATCGCGGATGGCTTGTTCGAGAACATCTACGGCTACCTTGGTTTCACCGGCAAGCGCCATGGCAAGACCGTAGTCGGCAACGGGAATTGCGTTCCGGTTGTTTTCAACGAGACGCTTGGCTTTGTCGGCCTTGCCTTGTCCGAGCTGCGCGAGTGCGAGACTGAGAACGGTGCGGGCATCATTGGCACCGAGATCCATCGCATCCATGAAGCTGCGCTCAGCAGAGTTGAACCGCCCGGCAGCCAGATAGGCCTGACCCAGAAGAGCACGGGTTTCCGGATCGGTGCCCACACCTTCAACCGAACGCTCGGCAAAAATCACGGCCTTGTCAATCTGGCCTTTTGCCAGGGCCTTTTCAGCCTTTTTGGCATATTTGGCACCATCTTTCACGGTTGCGGGCTTGCTGGAAACCGAAGCCACCGAACCCCCGAAAGGTCCACAGCCGGTCAGCGTCGTGCTGATGACCATGGTCGAAGCAGCCAATTTCAATATCAAATCGCGTTTCATTTTAATGCCCTCGCAAATTAGTCTGTACGTTCAGTCAAGCAGCGCCACGTGATGGAACGTGTGCAGCCAGTTCATCCAATTCAGGGATATTCTTCAAATATTCATCGACAGCTTTGGTTACCAACTGTTG
>JBCDCK010000007.1:0-103385 GCA_039181895.1 Pseudomonadota bacterium | reverse complement strand
GCCGGAGATGTGAAGATCATTTTCCCGACCCGGCGGAATCTGGAACGGTTGGCACAATTCGGGTCTTTCGGGGAGGCCGTTGAGCACGCGTCACAATATCCGGTGACGATGGTCTCCCCAACGATCGAGAAAAGGGGTGATGCGGTACATCTGTGTATCCCGGACGATATTGGCTATCCGGTCACTTCGGAACCGATGGATGCCGTCCAGCGGGGCTTCAAAGATCCGAAATGAGGGAATTTGGCGCGCCCGACAGGAGTCGAACCTGTGGCCTCAAGATTAGAAGTCTCGCGCTCTATCCAGCTGAGCTACGGGCGCGCAATTCCGGAAATCCCTTTAGCTGCCTTTCCCCCCTGTGCAAACCGGGAATGGTTATTGGTGGACAAATTATCGGGAATATGATCTCGCGACCCATGGAGAACATGTCTTGAGCGAACCGATACAACGCGCCACAGCGGCCAGTCAGAAAGCACACAGCTTCCGTTATTTTGATTTCGTGATGGCCGCATTCGTGACCATCCTGCTGTTGTCGAACATCATCGGGGCGGCCAAGCCGACCTATGTCACTATTGGCGGCGAACAATGGATCTACGGCGCGGGCATATTATTCTTTCCTCTTGGATATGTGATTGGCGATATTCTTACCGAGGTTTACGGCTATGCGCGTGCCCGGCGCGTGATCTGGGCCGGTTTTGGCGCAATGCTGTTCATGGCCTTCATGAGTTGGGTCGTTGTCTCGCTACCTCCTGCTGATGGCTGGGAAGGGCAGGCTGCTTATGAAAGCGTTTTTGGCCAGGTCCCCCGCATCGTCGCTGCCTCGATAATCGCGTTCTGGGCCGGGGAGTTTGTGAACAGCTATGTCATGGCGCGGATGAAGGTCTGGACCCAGGGCAAGATGCTCTGGACACGCACAATCGGTTCCACCGTTGTGGGGCAGGGCGTGGACAGCCTGATCTTCTATCCACTGGCTTTCTGGGGCGTCTGGGAGACTTCTGCTGTATTGACAGTAATGGCCACCAACTGGTTGTTGAAGGTCCTGTGGGAGGCCGTATTGACCCCGGTAACCTATATTGTCATCGGTTGGCTAAAAGCTCGGGAAGGGGTCGACATCTACGATGAACAGACCAACTTCACACCGTTCAGTACATCGACCTGACCAAGTGGACCAATGCGCGAATTGAACAAGCCCGTCATCATGACCGCTGTCATGGGCAAAGAAGATTTCGCTTGGGCCAATGGACTGCGCCAGCGCCATTTTCCACCGGAACGCAATTATCTGAACGCGCATATCACGCTGTTTCACCACTTGCCGCCACAGGCACTGCCGGAGATTCGGCAGGCCATTTCAGATCTTTGCAGGGATAATCCCAGGCCAGCTGCCGAACTGTCGAGGCTGATCCATTTGGGGCGCGGAGTGGCCTATCAGTTACACAGCCCGCAGCTATTGGCGATACGCATGGAATTGGCAGAGATGTTTCACGGATTACTGGTGGCGCAGGACCAGCAGAAACCGCGATTGCATATCACTGTCCAGAACAAGGTTGTGCCGGGACAGGCCAAGCAGTTGCTGGAAAAGCTGGAAGCTGATTTCACTCCCCGGCCCTTCGAGATTACCGGTCTTGCGCTGCATTACTATATCGATGGCCCCTGGCAGGATATCGGCGAATGGGTGTTTCGCGGTCGCTAGACGATCCCGACTTCTTTCAGCGGTATTTCGGTATTCGCTAGTTCCTCGCGGTCAAGGCTGAGGCCTTCCACCACCGCCTTTCTTCCCTGCACGTAATCCTTGGTGCGATTGACGCAATCGAGTGCGATCACCTTGTCATCCTGGAAATAGATAATGGAAAAACTGCGCTCATCGGGATTTCCGCGAATGACATAGTCATCATGCCCCGTGGAGATTCCCACCGTTTGCAGTTTCAGGTCATACTGGTTCGACCAGAACCACGGAACCGCATTATATTCGCATTCCTCACCGACAATATCCAGTGCAGCCACCTTCGCCTGATCATTGGCATTCTGCACCGATTCCAGCCGGATGAGCGCGCCACCAGCGAACGGGTTGCTGTGCGCCGCACAATCACCGATGGCATAGATATTTTCGAGACTGGTCCGGCAATGCTGATCGACGTCCACCCCGTTTCCTGCAGCTGCTCCGGCGGCCACAAGCGGTCCGGTTTCCGGAATGATACCGATTCCCACGATGAACATGTCCCCCGGCAGCGAGCGCCCGTCAGCCAGATCCACCGCCGTTGCCAAGCCGTCCTCTCCGGTCTGGAAGGATTCGACCTTTGCGTTCAGGTCAACTGTCACACCATGGTCGCGATGTTCTTTCTCATAGAAACGCGAAAGCGGCTTTCCAGCAACCCGGGACAAAACGCGGTCAAGAGATTCCACAACCGTTACGGACTTGCCCAATTTGCTGAGTACTGCTGCTGCTTCCAAACCGATATATCCGCCGCCAATCACGACAACTTTCTCAACTGTCGGCAAGGCAGCCATGATTTTGTCGACATCCGCGCGGGATCTGACTCCATGGATATTGCGCGCCTGACTGCCGGGGCAATCCAGCATACGGGGTGATCCGCCGGTGGCCCAGATCAATTTGCCGAAACTGACTTCTTCATCGGATGTCAAAGTGACGAACTGACCGAGGGGATCAACTTTGGCGACCCTCCGTCCGGTCAACAGCTCAATTTCGCGCTCGCCCCAGAAACTTTTAGGTCGCAGCATGATCCGCTCAAATTCCTTGTCGCCGGCCAGATATTCCTTGGACAGGGGAGGACGTTCATAGGGAGGGTATTTCTCATTGCCCATCAGGCCGATACTGCCACTGAATTTCTGTTGCCGCAGCGCTATGGCGGCCTGGGCCCCGGCATGGCCGGCCCCGACGATCAGAATATCGTAATGCTTCTTCATCACACGCCCCTCAATGCCTCATCTGGCAAGGCGCCAAGCGTTAGCGCGGATACAGGGGGTGTGGCAAGCACAAGCAGAAAATCCGCGCCAGCTTGTTGACCGATCCAGACGTGATGACTATAGCGCCGCGATCCACGAAATTTTGAAGCAGTCCTTGCTGCTTCCGAAGACTGTGGCGGAGTAGCTCAGGTGGTTAGAGCAGTGGAATCATAATCCATGTGTCGGGGGTTCGAGTCCCTCCTCCGCTACCAGTAATTCAGCTTTTATGCTGCAAACCTATTCTTGCGCGATGAGGTCCTTGTTGCCTCCTGTCTGACGCCTTATGTGATATCTTTCTGACAACAGACAGATTCGCTGCAGAACAGAACGGAAGAACATATGGCTGAGACACATTGCACCAAAATGTTGATCATGGGATCCGGTCCCGCCGGCTTGTCTGCGGCCATTTATGGCGCGCGTGCCGGTCTGGAGCCGATTGTTGTGCAGGGGCTGCAACCCGGAGGGCAGCTGACCATTACGACAGATGTGGAAAATTATCCGGGCTATCGTGACGTTATCCAAGGCCCGTGGCTGATGGAAGAAATGCAGGCGCAGGCTGAAAAAGTCGGTACACGGACGATTTTCGACACGATTGTCGATGTGGACTTCTCGAAACGCCCGTTTCGCCTGATTGGGGATGGGGGAGATGTTTATGAGGGCGATACGCTGGTGATTGCTACCGGGGCGCAAGCCAAATGGCTGGGTGCCCCGGGTGAAGAAGAGCTGGGCGGCAAGGGCGTCTCTGCTTGTGCGACCTGCGACGGCTTTTTTTATCGCGGCAAGAAAGTTGTCGTCATTGGCGGCGGGAATACCGCCGTCGAAGAAGCCCTGTACATGACAAATCATAGCGATGACGTGACATTGATCCACCGCCGCGACAGTCTCCGGGCGGAGAAAATTCTTCAAGACAGGCTGCTCTCCAACCCGAAAATCAGCGTGCTATGGAACAAGACGGTCGAGAATTTTGTTGGCGGTGGCAATCCGGAAGGCCTGGTCGGCGTTGACCTGGTTGACACCCAAACCGGCGAAAAGTCCCACATTGCCGCAGACGGCGCATTCGTAGCGATCGGTCACGCGCCGGCCACGGAGGTGTTCAAGGAGCATCTCGACCTGATTGACGGTGGCTATATCGAAGTGGAGCCCGGAACGCCAAAAACCGTGATTCCCGGGCTGTTTGCTTGCGGCGATGTGATGGATCACGTCTATCGCCAGGCGGTTACGGCCGCAGGAACCGGATGCATGGCGGCTCTGGATGCGGAACGTTTTCTGGCGGAAGAAGAATTTGCGCTGATGGCGGCCGAATAACCTGCGTGGAATCTAAAACCGGGAGAGCGACCTGATCAGTTGGTTTTCCAGCCATATTTTGGATTTGCTGTCAGCAAAGCCGTGAGAAGCGGTATTGATGGTGTGAAGGGCAAGGCCAGATTTTTTCCTGACCTCGGCATAGTCGGCACTATTCCAGCCAGCCATGAATGCAAGAGCGGTGGTATCCCTCTCGGCGATCAGGATATCGCACGGAATTTCAAGGTTTTTCAGGGCATCTCGCAGGTCAAGAGCCAGCTGTGAATTCTCCTCTTTTACAGCCGCTTTTTTCAATCCTTTGAGAAGCTTTGCGAAGTTGATCTTACCGCTGACCAGATCTGCATAGGTGCGCGGGTTTTTGAGCCTTTCCCAATAGCGGGTACGAATAGCTGCTGCGGTGGGCTGCGTGGGTGCATCCTGCCCTTCGTTGATTTGTTCGATCGTCCAGGGGTTGGCAACACATAGCGCGTCAAAGCCCAATTGAGGTTGATATAGCGCCAAAGCTGTTGCCGCGTCGCAATTGCCAAAGGCGACGATTTTGCCGACCTGAGGGCAATTCTTGCGAAAAAATTCAGTCGCGGCCGCAATATCGTCCCGGGATCCCAGAAATCCGGCATTGATACCTGTGCTATCCCCGATACCCCTGCGGTCAAAACGAAGAACAGGGTGTCCTTTGGCAGAAATTTTCATCGCAAGTTCGGCCATGCCGCCATGTGCACCGGAGCGGATTTCATTTCCGCCGCTGACAATCAGCAAGCCGGTCGTCCCGGCGGCGCCATCCAATGTTGCAGCCAATATTTCGCCCTGACAAGTGAAGCTGTGCACGGACCGACTCACGATCGTATCCATTCGCTAATGTCTTTTGAAATGGCTTCTGCCAGCTCCTGGTCAGATTCCGGCTCTGCCCTGAGCCAAAGCGCCGATCCGTCAATCTTACCATCTGCCGGTTTGGGATCGGAATTCAGGCGCACCAGACGCACATTTGCAAGATCGACCGGTTGCGCAGCCTGCAACTCCGAGAACATGTCAGGATTGACGGCGTTGCCCGCGAGATTGAGCGTTTCACTCGCCGCCTGCCGGTTCAGGTCTGAAATGGTAGATGTTTTGCCGGCTTCCTTGTCAGACGCAATGCGGGTGCGCATCATCGCCCGCAGGAGCCGTTGTCCATCCACCGGCGAAAAGCGCCAGTGGTGCTGTTCCGGCACAATGCCATCAATCAGGCATCCGCCCCGAAAACTCGCTATAGAATTTATATTCCCAAACGACTTGTGGCAGCTCTGCAGGGACTCTCGCCAGATTGACAAAGTGGCGTGATCTCGGGGCAAAAGACTTTCATTTGTCCCGGGAAGATCTGGCAAGACGCTTCCGATATCGTACTTTGCCAGCCTTCTCATGACGTCCACGAGCATTTGTCGGGTCCGGTTCATTTCGTCAAACAGGGGCGGGATCAGGAGCAGCTGAAACTTGCAGTCTTTCCCAGCAACAAGGCAGAATTCTTCGTGGTCACGAAAGGGAAAACTCGAAAATTCGAGTGTGGAGCTCACTCAGCAACTTTCATTTCGGTGAAGGCAACCAGATTGCCAAATGTCTCGAACAGCTCCCCGTCAACCTCATCATCCTCGATCATGATGTCGAGAATGTCTTCCAGCTCGGTCAAGAGCCCGGCAACGGCCATGCTGTCGAGTTCTGGCAGCGCCCCGAAAAGCTCGGTTTCAGAAGTAAATCCGTTAACCTGTTCTTCGCTGAGTCCGAGGATGTCCCGCATGACAGAACGGACCGCAGCTTCCGGTGACAGATCCACATTTTCCGACATCAACAACCCCCGATTCCCGGTCAACCGCGCCTCCCTAAAGCGAAGTGCGTCGTCCGACAAGGCCCGACAGATAATGCTTCAAAATGGGAAACCAGGACACGGGATTGTTGGGCCAGTACATTTCGAGGCGATATCGCGTGCGTACGGAGTCCATCCAGTCCCGTTTATAGGGGTCGTTTCCGGTACCAAAATCCACCAGGTCGACATGATCGATGTCAATGACATGCTGGAAGATCGCAGCGGTCAGCAATGTTCCCGGTGAGGATTTTGTTGCATCTTCCAGATGTGCCAGCTTGTGGATCAACGCTTCGCCATTCTCCACTGTCCAGAATTGTGCCGCCACTGGCTGACCGTCAATATAGGCCAGTCCCAGACGCAGGCAGCCAGCTTCCGATTCCTGCATTGCGAGGGTTTTCAGGAATTCCGGACTGCCTTCCTCGGGCTTCCAGCTATTGGCATAGACGTGCAGATAATCCTTCCAGTGCTCATCGGAAAAACGGGTCTCAATGCGCGTGGAAACACGGTTTTTCTTGGCCTTTCGGCGGACTGTATTGCGCAACTGACCGGGGCGTTCGGCCCAGTATTGATCGAAGGTCCGGCCCTTGACCGACAGGATATGATTGTCGTCCGCCTTGGAACGGAACACGGTCCAGCCGGCCTGTTCAAAGGCTCTCTGGGTCAGGCTGGTGGACTGATCCTCTTCCGGCATCGGCGAAAGATTGATCTGATGCGCAGAACGCCTTGCTTCCCCGGCGATTTTGGCCAGTAGTGCCAATTTGGTGACTTCATCGAAATCACCCGTAAATACCGGGCGGAACGTGAAATTATACCAGTTTGCGAGCCCCTCAAACCGGCCGATGCCGGTTTTCATGAGATACATCCAGGCTTCGGCTTCCTGGTGAGAACTGCGAAACATGACCGGCTGATGCTCGGAAACGCAATATTTGTGGAGATTGCTGACCCAATCGAGACGATCAAAAAGCGATTTCTGGACCGAACGGCCAAGCTTTTTGCCTGCTACCGCTTGCGCCGACTGAAAATTGTCGTGATATTCACTGTTCATTGCTATCGTCGTGCTTGTCACAAAATTGCTCTTTTCCCATAGGCTCAGACAGTTGAAACCTCAAACGGATAACCCCGCCTTTGCACTCGACCGTCTCGCCATCGCGGGCGATCCGGATTCAGCCGCACTGACGACGCGTGCCGGAACCCTTAGCTACAAGATGTTAAATCATCGTGTGGGCCAGATTGCCCGGTGGCTGGAGCAACAAGATCTGGCGAAAGGCGACCGTGTGGCCAGCTGGCTCCCGAAAACGGAACTGGCCTGTTTGCTGCCACTGGCAGTCGCCCGCGCGGAAATGGTCTATGTCCCAGTCAATGCCTTGCTTAAACCTGGACAGGTTGGGCACATAATAAGGGATAGCGGCGCACGGCTGCTGATTACAAACACGCCGCGGGTAAAGTCTCTGGAAAAAGCGCCTTTGGGAGCAGATTGCAGCGTTCTCAGCGCTCAGCAGCTGGAACAGGCAGCGCACGCCCATATGGATCCGCTTCCTCCCAGCAGCGAGGATTTTGAGACCGATGCGCTCGCGGCCCTGCTTTACACCAGCGGTTCCACCGGTCTCCCGAAAGGGGTGATGCTCAGTCACGCCAATCTCAGTATTGGGGCAGTGAGTGTGGCGGAATATCTGAAACTGGCGGATAGGGATCGCACCCTCTGCGTGCTTCCATTTAGCTTTGACTATGGGCAAAATCAGTTGCTTTCCACCTGGATGGCGGGCGGTTGTGCCGTTCCTCTGGACTATCTCACCCCGCGGGATGTCACAAAGGCCTGCATTCGCGAACAGATCACCACATTGGCGGCAGTTCCGCCTCTCTGGGTGCAGCTGGTCGAACAGGAATGGCCGCCAGAGGCGGTCCGCTCGATGCGCCGTTTGACCAACAGCGGTGGCGCCTTGACGTCATCTTTGGTCAAACAATTGCGTGAAATATTCGGTTCTAAAACAGATATTTATGCCATGTATGGGTTAACGGAGGCCTTTCGCTCGACCTTTCTTGATGCGGATTTGATTGATGAAAACCCGACCAGCATGGGCAAGGCCATCCCGCACGCCGAGATAATGGTCATCAATGGAGCCGGAAATATCGCAAAACCGGATGAAGAAGGCGAACTCGTCCATGCCGGTCCGCTCGTCGGACAAGGCTATTGGCAGGATCCGGAGCGGACCGCCGCGCGTTACAAGCCGGCGCCTGAAGGGTCCCGATATGGCGGAACGGCGGTTTGGTCGGGGGATACGGTGAAGCGGGGACCTGACGGGTTGCTCTATTTCGTGGGCCGGACCGACAGCATGATCAAGAGCAGCGGCAATCGCATCAGTCCATCGGAAATCGAGGAAGTGGCTCTGACTTCCGGCCTCGTTGCCGAGGCGGCCGCAATGGGTGTCCCTGATGAGCGGCTTGGCCATGCTATCAGGCTTTTTGTAAGGGCTGTGAAGGAAGCGGATTCCGCTGGAACAAAAGAAGAGTTTGATATCTATCTGAAGCGGAATTTACCGAATTTTATGTACCCGCAGGATATTGTCTGGCTGAACGAATTCCCCAAAAACCCGAACGGGAAGATTGATCGCAATGCCTTGAAGGAAGGGGCTTTGACATGACAAAAATCAAGCCGGTCGGTCCCATTCCCAAGGGATACGCATCTGCGCATGGCGAATTGTCAATCGGCGGCATGGCGGCTTCCGCCATCGTCGCGCAACACGGATCGCCCGTCTTTGTATATTCCCGTTCCCTGCTGGACGAGAGGATGGCAGATCTCCGGCGGGCGATGCCCGAACAGCTCCACATTCACTATGCGATGAAGGCCAATCCATTTGCACCACTTCTGCAGCATATGGTTTCTGCGGTTGATGGTATCGATATCGCATCCGGCGGAGAGCTGGTGATGGCGCTGGCTGCGGGAGCAAAACATATCAGTTTCGCTGGGCCTGGCAAAAAGGACGAGGAGCTGCGCGCGGCTATCAAGGCCGGTGTTACGATCAATGTGGAATCTCCGACGGAATGCGACCGGGCCCTCCATATTGGATCGGAATGCGGTGAAAGACCGATACTCGCCATTCGTGTGAATCCGGACTTTGACCTCAAGGGTTCCGGTATGAAAATGGGCGGCGGCGCCAAGCCGTTTGGTATGGACATCGAACTGGTCGCCGGAGAGATAGAAAAAATATTAGAAAGTGAGGCTAAGTTCCGGGGATTTCATATTTTTGCCGGATCTCAGGCGTTGAAAGCAGATGCGATAATCGAGACTCAGGCACAAACGATAGACTTGGCTGGCCGATTGGCCGATGAGGCGGGCGTAACACCGGATCATGTCAATCTCGGTGGCGGGTTCGGAATACCCTATTTCCCCGGCGACGAACCGGTTGATATCGTAAAAGTGGGGACAGCCTTGGCGGCCAAATTCGCGAAACTGCCGGAGGGCCTGAAAAACACACAATTCGCGCTGGAGCTGGGCCGATATCTGGTGGGGGAGTCGGGTGTTTACCTCACCCGGATTGTTGACCGCAAGGCCAGCCGTGGTGAGACATTTCTGGTCACCGATGGCGGACTGCACCATCAACTGGCCGCGAGCGGCAATTTCGGGACTGTCGTGAAACGCAATTACCCGGCTGCGATTGCCAGCAAATTTGATGCAGATCCTGCAGAAACCGTGTCGATTGTCGGATGCCTGTGCACGCCGCTGGATCGTTTGAGCGACAATGCCGAGATGCCGATAGCCGATGTCGGCGATATCGTGGCGATTTTCTGCGCTGGAGCCTACGGCGCAACGGCCAGTCCTGCCAATTTTCTCGGGCAGGGTCCAGCAGCGGAAATTCTGGTCGATTGAGACCACATCAGCGGCGCCATTGGTCGAGATGGTAAAGAATATCTCAACCGGCTAATCCTAACGCTATCTTCACTATTTTCCAGCATAGCTTTCGCGAGACTTTGTGTGGTGTGGCCATTTCCCGCGGAGGAAGGCGGCGCCTCGCAGACTGAACGCGAGGTATTGAAGATGAGTATTGCACTGAAAAACCGGCATTTTTCAAAATATCTGTTGGGAACTGCTCTGGTGTCGCTGACCGTCACCGGATGCGCCGGCAACTCTTCCGGTGCCCAATTGCCTCCGGCATCCTTTGTTTCCCTGCAGGAAGGACCCGGAGAGGAATATGTCATCGGACCGCTTGATGAGCTGACGATCTTCGTCTGGCGCAATCCCGAGCTCGGGGCCAAGGTGCAGGTCCGTCCCGATGGCCGGATCACCACGCCCTTGATCACCGACATGCCCGCCGTCGGCAAGACGCCTGCCATGCTCGCTGAAGACCTGAAGCTTCAACTGTCGCAATATATCAACGAGCCGATTGTCTCGGTCATTGTGAACAATTTCTCGGGAACCTTCTCGCAGCAGATCCGTGTGGTCGGCGCGACGGAAAAGCCCGCATCCATTCCTTACCGCGCGAACATGACTCTCTTGGACGCGATGATCGCGGTCGGCGGTTTGTCTGAATTCGCTTCTGGCAACCGCGCCCGTCTGGTGCGTTTCAATCGCGGCACAGGTCAGCAGCAGGAATATGCGCTGCGTATCGGTGATCTGCTGAAACGCGGGGAAACCAAGGCAAATGTCATGCTGCGTCCGGGTGACGTGATCATCATTCCCGAAAGCATGTTCTGATCGCCTGCATTTTTCAAACTCAAAGGATCATCCTGATCAATGAACGGCCTTTATGACGAAATCAGAATAGCAGTGCACAGCGTCTGGAACCGGCGCTGGATGGCGCTGGCTGTGGCCTGGGGCATCTGCCTGCTGGGCTGGCTGGCTGTCGCGCTTATTCCGAACAGTTATGAGTCCACAGCGCGTGTATTTGTCGAGATGCAGTCGATCCTGACCGAAAAAGTGGGCATCGAGTCTCGCGAGCGCAAAAAGAACATGGAGCGCGTCCAGGAAACGCTGGCCTCGACAATCAATCTCGAAAAGGTTGTGCGGGGCACCGATCTCAATCTGACAGTGGCTAGCGACCGGGAACTGGCTGGCAAGGTCGAGATGCTGCGCAAAAATATCGAGATCAAGTCCGAAAAGGACAATCTCTTCGAGATCACCGCCAATTCTTCCGCGAGCAATTTGTCAGACGCCGAGAACGCAAAACTCTCCCGTGAGATCGTTCAGAAGATGATTGATATTTTTGTCGAGGAAAACCTGTCTGGCGATCGCGATGAAACCAGCCAGACGTTGAAATTTCTCGATGCCCAGCTGGCGGCAAGGGAGAAGGATCTACAGGAAGCCGAACAGAAACGGGTGGATTTCGAAACTGAAAATCTCGGGCTTTTGCCCGGTGTGGGTTCGATGAGCCAGCGTTTGGAAGCAGCGAGAGCAGAGCTGGGCCAGATTGACTCACAACTTGCTCAGTCTTCGGCATCCCTCGCCGCTTTGAATGGTCAACTGGCCGGTACACCGCCGACCATTGCCACGCCAGGATTTGGTGGTGCAGGAGGTGGAAGTGCGCTTTCTCAGGCACAGGGCAGGCTGGCTTCTGCTCGGGCGCGGGGCTGGACCGACAGTCATCCGGACATCATTGCCCTCAAAAAGGAAATCACCGCTTTGCAGGCCCAGGGTGCCGGCCGTTCCGGTGGCGGCGGATTCAGAACGCCCAACCCCGCATATAGCTCGCTGCAGAGTATGCGGGCCGAGCGGCAGGCGTCCTTAGCGGCGCTCCAGGCGCGCAAAAATGCATTGCAGGCGGATATGGCGCAGCTGGCGTCCAAACAGACACTGGAGCCCGCAATTGCAGCCGAACTGGCACGGATCAACCGCGACTATGACGTGCTGAAAGACCAGTATGACAAGTTGCTCACCGACCGGGAGCAGATCAAGCTGCGTGGTCAGGTCGAAACCGAAACGGATTCCGTGAAGTTCCGGGTTATTGATCCGCCTTCCAGTCCGCGATCACCGGCTGCACCCAATCGCCCATTGCTTCTCGCGCTTGTGCTGTTTGTCGGTATCGGCGGCGGCGTTGGGTCAGCCTTCGCCATGGGGCAGCTGCAGACCAGCTATCCCACTGCAGCAAGGCTGGAAAAGGCGAGTGGCCTTCCGGTTATCGGATCAGTTTCGCAAATTCTGACCAGTTCGCAGCGGGTCCTGCGCAAGAAGAAAATGCGGCTTTTCTATGGCACGGGCAGCGCGCTTTTCGGTGTGTTTGCGCTCCTGATGGTGGTCGAATTCGTGCAACGCGGCATGGTGGCCTGAGGAAAAGAGATGAACAAGTACAAGCCTCTCAGCAAATCCGGAAGCCTGTTGGAGCGCGCCGCAAAAGTCTATGACTATATGCCGTCCAAAGCTGCACCGCCCACCAGCTCGGCACCGGAGATACTGCCACCTGAGACAATGCCTGCGCCCAAGGAACAGACGGCGCCGGTTGTTCGTCCCCATGAGGGACCGACGGTCATTGTCGATCGGGACAAGCTACGGGAAGCCGGGTTCATTGTGCCTGACGGTCCGGTAACAGGCATTTCCGAAGAATTTCGCATCATCAAACGCCAGTTGCTTCTGGCGGCCAAAGGCAACTCGCGGCAAGGACCACTCCCCCACGGAGAACGGATCCTGATCTGTTCCGCGCATCCCGATGAGGGCAAGACCTTCTGTGCGCTTAATCTCGCACTGTCGATTGCGGCCGAGAAGGACAATGAAGTTCTGCTGGTCGATGCCGATTTTGCCAAACCGAGCATATTGTCCAGTCTGGGTCTGGAAGGCAGCAAGGGGCTCATGGATGCATTGGCAGACCCGAATCTGGCGGTCGAGAATTGCATCATTCATACCGATATTCCCGGGCTGGCAATCTTGCCGGCAGGGGACCAGACCAACGAAGATACCGAATATCTGGCGTCCTCGCGAACCGCGCAGGTTCTGGATCGTCTCACGCGTCACAATCCCCACCGGATCGTGATTTTTGACTCGCCACCCGCGCTTTCGGCATCGCCCGCTTCCGTGCTGGCAACCCATGTCGGGCAGGTATTGATGATCGTGAAAGCGGACGAAACCACCGAAACGGCTTTGCGTGATGCGCTGAGCCTGCTGGCGGGCTGTGACCATATTCAGTTGCTGCTCAATGGCACCAAATTTTCACCGACCGGAAGACGGTTCGGGTCGTATTATGGATATGGAGAGTAACCATGGCCAAGCGTAACCATGCAAATATCTGGACTTTCGGAGCGCTTGTTCCGCCGATGATGATGGTCACCCTGAATCCGGTGCAGGCGCGTGACAAGAATGTTGAAGTCACGCCCTATCTGGAGGTCCAGCAGGTTCTCGTGGCCGATCTTAACAATGGCACGGACGTGCTGACTTATACTTCGGTTGCTGCTGGCATCGATACGTCATTGCAAACGCGCCAGGCAGAAGCGCAGGTCAGCCTGCGTTACGAACGCCGGTTTTTCTATCAGGACAATATTGGCGACGACGATATCTTGAGTGGTTTGGCGCGTGGTAGTGTGCAGGTCGTGCCCAATGTCCTGTCTCTGGAAGCTGGCGGGATTGCCACACGCAGCCGTGTCGACATTCGCGGAGAAGCGCCTTCCAACACGGTGGGAGATTTCGACAATCTGACGCAGGTATATTCGGTCTATGCCGGACCGTCGCTGGCGACCAATGTTGGTGCGCTGGACGTCACGGCCAATTACCGCGTCGGTTACACAAGGGTGGAAACCGATGACGCCATCGTTCTTGCGCCTGGACAGCCCGCCATAGATGTCTTCGACGACAGTGTGACCCATTCGGCCAATGCCAGCATCGGAATGCGCCCGGGACCATTGCCGGTTGGATGGACCGTGAGTGGGGGTTATGAGCGGGAAGACGCAGATCAGCTCGATCAACGGTTCGAGGAAAAATATGTGCGAGCCGATGTGACCGTGCCAGTTTCACCAACGCTCGCGCTCGTGGGTGGCGTTGGTTATGAAGATATCGAGATTTCCGAACGTGATGCTTTGCGCGACGTCAATGGTGATCCGGTTATCGGCAATGACGGCCGTCTGGTCACCGACCCGGCTTCGCCGCGCCTGCTTGCCTATGACCAGGACGGAATTATCTGGGATGCCGGAGTCCTGTGGCGCCCCAGTCGCCGGACGTCTCTGGAGGCCCGCGTAGGACGTCGTTATGGCAGCACAACCTACTATGGCAGCCTTGGCTACCAGCCCAATGAGAACACCTCACTGGGCATTGCGGTTTATGACACCGTTTCTGGTTTTGGCGGATTGCTGAACGACAATCTTTCCAATCTCGGTACCAGCTTCACAAGCAACCGTAACCCGCTCAGCGGAGAATTTAACGGCTGTGCATTCGGTCAGACCAGCAGTTTCTGCTTCAACGATGCGTTGCAATCCGCGGCGTCCTCGTCCTTCCGGGCGCGCGGCGTAAATGGGCAGCTGACCTATGCGCGCGCTGGCTGGAGCACGGGTATCGGCGTTGGATATACGCGCCGACGCTTCTTCGCTTCACAAATTGGCGGACTCGCGAACATCGACGGCCTGGTTGATGAAAATTACTATGCAAATTTCTTCATCGGCAAAGAGATTAATGCGCGTTCCAGCTTCGACGCCAATGTCTATGCCAATCTGCTCGACAGCGGTTTCCCGGGCGCTGGAGATGTTCTGGGACTGGGTACAAATGCGGCCTATTATTATCAGTTCCTGCCGGGACTGCAGGGAACGGCTGCTGTGGGCCTCGACAGCTTCCATCAGGATGGCTTTGAGAGCGAGTTGACCGCTTCCGCACTGCTGGGGCTGCGTTATGACTTCTGACAATAATTGTTTTCGGACTGGTGGGAGAACCCCGGATGTATGAGAATTTCTATGGACTGAGAAGTCGGCCCTTTCAGCTGACGCCGGATCCGCACTATTATTTTGAAAGTGTGACCCATCGCAAGGCGTTGTCCTATCTCGGCTATGGCCTCGCCCAGGGAGAGGGCTTCATTGTTATCACCGGGGATGTCGGTGCCGGCAAGACGACGCTGGTCGGCCATCTGATGTCGACGATTGACGAAGCCCGCCTGACGGCTGCGAATATTGTTACAACCAAGCTCGACAGCCGCGATATTGTGCGGATTGCTGCCAATAATTTCGACATTGAAACTGACGGCCTGGACAAGGCACAGCTGTTGAGCGCGCTGGAGGAATTTCTCCACAGCGAGGCAAGGGCCGGACGGCGCTGTCTGCTGATCGTGGATGAGTCCCAGAATCTCCAGACTGATGCGTTGGAAGAATTGCGCATGCTCTCGAATTTTCAGCTCGGCGGACAGGCATTGCTGCAAATATTCCTGCTAGGTCAGCCAGAATTCCGGGATAATCTGCAACAGTCTGACCGTCTCGAACAGCTCCGTCAGCGCGTGATTGCGCATCATCATCTGGAGCCGATGGAAAAGGAAGAAATCGAGCCTTACATCACCCATCGTCTGTCCAAGAGTGGATGGACCGGACGGCCGAAGATCACCTCTGATGTGTTCCGTCTTCTGTATAGTGAGACAGGCGGCGTTCCGCGCAAGATCAATACGTTGATGAGCCGGGTTTTGCTGATGGGTTCTGTTGAACAGGCCGAACTGATTGATCAGAATCTGGTCGGGCGTGTGCTTGCGGATCTGAATGGCGAGGAAGTGGATATCGCTGGTGGCGTTCCTGAAGAGGAAATCGCAGCGGAGCCTCCCAAAAGCCCTTTGATGGAAAAACCGTCCAAAAAGGTCGAGCCGGAACTGCCGCCTTTGGCGTCTGCGCCGCATGATACGATTGCCGATACCAGGGAGCCGAATGTATCGGCGCAGTCTGAAATCGAACCAGAAGAGCATGAAGTTGTTTCGCTTCGGTCGGTGGCGACAGAACCCGCGGAAACGGTCTCGCAGGTACAGGAAAAGGCTCAACCAGCTCAGCCGCCCGTTGTCGACGTTTCGGAGCCGGTGGATCAGGCAGGTGCTGCTTCTGCTGCCGACTCCAGCGAAGTTCAGGCTCTGGCAGAAAGAGTCGCGCAGCTTGAAGCGCGACTCGACAGTCAGGAAGAAAATCTGCAGCGTATCTTGACGATGCTCGTGGATTGGGTCGAAAGCGATGTCCGGAGCAAGGAAGACCATGTCAATACAGGACGCGCAGCCTGACTCATTCAATGCCGCCGGCAAAATGCCGGCTTTGCTGAATGCCATGTCGGTCGATATCGAGGACTGGTTCCAGGTTGGCGCCTTTGAATCGGTGATTGATCGCGCCGATTGGGATGGCCTTGACCACCGGGTGGAGTACAATACCGACGCGGTGCTGGAACTGTTTGCGGAAACGGAAATCCAGGCAACATTTTTCATTCTGGGATGGGTTGCAGAGCGCTATCCTGCTCTGATGCGGCGCATTGTCGATGCGGGTCATGAAGTGGCCAGCCATGGCTATGATCACAAGCGCGTGTTTAACCTGTCACCTCAGGAATTTCGGGACGATCTGGAGAGATCTCGCAAACTCTTGCAGGACAGTTCGGGACAGCGAGTGACCGGGTATCGGGCACCGAGCTTCTCGATCGATCAGCGCACACCCTGGGCACATGAAATACTTGCAGAACAGGGTTATCGGTACAGTTCAAGCGTCGCTCCGATCCGCCATGACCATTATGGCTGGGCCGGATCACCGCGTTTTGCCTGGAAACCGGTCAAAGGAGCGGAATTGATCGAATTGCCGGTCACAACGGTTGCTGCAGGCCGACATGTGCTCGCTGCTGGCGGCGGCGGGTTTTTCCGGTTGTTGCCTTATGCCGTGTATCAATGGGCAATCGGCAAGATGCACCGTGAAGATGGTCGCGGCGCCATTTTCTACTTTCATCCCTGGGAAATCGACCCGGACCAGCCGAGAGTGGAAAATGCGCCACTCAAATCGAAATTGCGGCATTATTCGCGGTTGAAGATCATGCGTTCCAAACTGTGCCGCGTCGCAAAAGACTACAGGTGGGGTCGGATGGATGAACTGGCCGCCCTGGAAGCGGAGTTGCTCCGGTGAACGCGCCATTCTCCCCAGTCTCCCTGAACGGCCGCATTTTGCGGCAGGAAGATACAGAAGATCTGGATCGGATTGAAGCCTTTGTGGCGGCGCATGCCGACGGTTCGGCCTTCCATCGCCCCGCATGGGTATTGGCCGTGGCGGAAGCCTGTCGCCAGGAATGGTGCTATCTGCTCGTGGAAGACGGGCAGGGCGGATTGCAGGGTCTGTTACCTCTCCATCTCATGCATTCTCCGCTATTCGGACGGGCTCTCGTATCCTCCGGTTTCGCGGTTGGTGGCGGTATATTGAGTCACAGCGATCAGGCTAGCCGGTTGCTTGCTGAACAAGCCTGGAATTTTGCAGTATGCTACAGTTTTCCCAGCGTGGAATTGCGTGGTGGATCTGCGCCCGATTCCGATTGGCAGATCAAGGGTGACGTTTATTCCGGTTTTGTCGGTGATCTTGCCGAGAGCGAGGAAGAACAGTTGCTTGCGATTCCCCGCAAACAGAGGGCAGAAGTTCGCAAGGGGCTGAAAAGCGATCTGGATGTCCGGATTGGTTCGGAGGAACGGGACCGCACCGATCACTATGCTGTCTATTCTGAAAGCGTTCGCAATCTGGGAACTCCGGTCTTCCCCCGGGCGCTGTTTGATACCGTTCTCGACCGTTTTGGCCCGGATTCCGATATCCTGACGGTATTGGAAGGCGAAAAGCCTGTAGCGAGCGTATTGAGCCTGTATCACAAAGGAGCTGTCATGCCCTATTGGGGTGGCGGGACCTGGGATGCCCGGCGTTTGCGTGCCAATGACATCATGTATTTTGCATTGATGAACCATGCACGAGACAAAGGCTGTCAAAAGTTCGATTTCGGTCGTTCAAAGATCGGGACCGGCGCGTGGTCCTTCAAGAAAAACTGGGGCTTTGAGCCCAAACCCTTGTCCTATGCCGTGCGCACGGCTGATGGAGAGGAAGCGCGGGATGTCAATCCGATGAGTCCGCAGTACCGGCTGCAGGTTGCCCTATGGCAAAGACTGCCGCTTTCCATTGCCAATCGACTGGGACCGATCATAGCCCGGGGGCTGGGCTGATGTCCGAGATCCTGTTCCTGTGTCACCGGATTCCCTGGCCACCCGATCGGGGGGACAAAATCCGGTCCTTTCACATCTTGCGCGCGCTCTCGGTCATGGCTCCGGTTCATCTGGCATGTTTTGCCGACGGCCATGAAGAGAGACAGTCGGCTGATGAGGCAGGGCTGAATCTGGCATCCTTTGTGATTGCGGACAAGCCGAAGCCGATGTGGTGGAACGGCATCAGAGGACTGTCCAGCAACAAACCCGTATCGCTGACAGCATTTGAAAGCGGCGATATCCATGATTTCGTCAAACGCACCCTCGCGGAGCAGGATATCAGTTGTATCTTCGTTTTCTCCGGCCAGATGGCACAATATATTCCGGATGAGTTTTCCGGCCGTATCGTCATGGACTTTGTCGATGTCGACAGCGCGAAGTTCGAGAGTTACGCCGCCAATAGTAGCGGGCCGATGCAGTGGATTCACAGGCGCGAAGGCCGATTGCTGGCCGAATTTGAAAAGACCATCGCGCATCGCGTGGATCATGCGCTGTTTGTCAGTGATGCAGAAGCAGCATTGTTCCGTGACCGATCTGGTATTGCCTCATCAAAAATCAAAGCGATGGGCAACGGGATTGATCTGGATTTCTACAATCCGGCTGATGTCGTTTCGGCGGAATGCGAACCGGGCTGTCCCATCATCCTGTTCAC
Source organism: Pseudomonadota bacterium (assembly GCA_039181895.1). Classification (GTDB taxonomy): domain Bacteria; phylum Pseudomonadota; class Alphaproteobacteria; order Sphingomonadales; family Sphingomonadaceae; genus Parasphingorhabdus. The sequence continues at coordinate 84,511 of JBCDCK010000007.1, read as the reverse complement.
AGGTCAGATGGACTATCCGCCTAATGTGGAAGCGGTCTCGTCTTTTTGTCGTCAGGTGATGCCGCAGATACGTCAGTCCCATCCGCTCGCAGAATTTGTTGTTGCGGGTCGTACACCGACCAAAGAAGTTCGCGATCTGGACGGCTTGAACGGGACCCGGGTGCTGGGTGAAGTGGATGATATCCGCACCTGGCTCAAGGCAGCTGATCTTGTTGTGGCCCCGCTGCGTATTGCCCGCGGTATCCAGAACAAGGTGCTCGAAGCCATGGCCATGGGCAAGGCGGTAGTGGCATCGACGGCTGCCGCAAATGGTATCGAGGCTGAGAACGGCAAACATTTCCTGGTTGCAGGATCGCCGGAAGAAGAGGCTGCTGCGGCGATCCGGTTGCTGTCAGATCCTGAACTGTCGCAAAAACTGGGCTCTCAAGCGGCGGATATGATCAGACAGAATTATCGCTGGACTGACCAGCTGTCGCGCCTCCCGGAATATTGCGGGCTGGAAGAAACCCTTGCGATGGAGGCCGCCGAATGAATGGCGCCACCATTTCTGTTGCGTCCGACCAGTCGCCGGGATCGGACAGAAGCGGGCTTTGGCGGCAGCATCTCAATTTGCTGGGTATTGTTGCATTCGCAATTTTGGTGATCTTTTGGCGCGATGCCCGAGATATGGTGTCGACGTGGTGGAACATCTCCACGTACAATCACTGTCTTCTGATCCTTCCTATTCTGGCATGGCAAGTGCATCAGCGATGGCCGGAGTTGCGAAAAGTAACACCCGCCGTCTGCACTCCGGGGCTGGGCTGGATAGCGTTAGGCTCGATGGGCTGGTTGCTAGGTGAGGCAGCCGGCGTATCGCTGGCGCGGCATCTGGGTCTGGTGATGATGTTACAGGGTGCGGTTGTGACACTCTTAGGTCTGAAGGTGGCGAAAGGTCTGCAATTTGTTTTGTTCTACAGTTTCTTTCTTGTGCCGTTTGGCGAGGAATTCGTGCCCCTGCTGCAGACGATCACGGCAGACATGTCGATGCTGTTTCTGTCCTGGGCGAGCATCCCGGCTTTCATTGATGGCGTTTTCATCTCCACACCAACCGGATATTTCGAAGTGGCGGAAGCCTGTTCCGGGGTGAAGTTTCTGATCGCGATGGTCGCCTATGGCGCGCTGGTCAGCAATATCTGTTTCCAGAGCTGGCAACGTCGAACGCTGTTCATGATCATGGCGGTCACCGTTCCGATCATTGCGAACGGTATCCGGGCGTTCGGCACAATCTATATCGCGCATCACACCTCGACCGACTTTGCCACCGGTTTTGATCACATCTTCTATGGCTGGTTCTTTTTTGCTTTTGTGCTGTTGCTGGTCATGCTCATTGGTTGGCCCTTTTTCGACCGGAAGATCGATGATGCTTTGATCGACGGAGAAGCACTGGAGCGGGCTGCCGTCTCGCCGTCACGGCTTTCCGCATCACATGCCTTGCTGGCGGCGGCATTGATCGCTGTTGCGCCCGTCATGTGGCTTGCGGCAACCTATGCGCAGTCATCTGCGCTTCCTAAGCAAATCGCACTTCCACAGGTGCCGGGTTGGGAAATTGTCGACTATGAGCCGTCCTATGACTGGAACCCCCGATTTGACGGAGCGGATCACCAGTTGCTGGGCAGTTATCGGCGTATCAGCGATGGTCAAACCGTTGATCTGGCCGTCGCGGTTTTTGCCAGCCAGGAGGATGGTCGTGAAATTGTTGGCTATGGGCAGGGGGCATTTGATCCGGACACGGAATGGGCGTGGAGCCGGAACTTGCCGGACGTACCCAGTGCCCGTGCGGAACAGATTGTGGCACCGGGACCAGTCGTTCGGGATGTGCTGTCCTATTATCGCATCGGTGACGCGCTGACCGGCAGCGGGTCGGCTGTTAAGCTCGAAACTCTTAAATTGCGGTTGCTCGGCGGAAATCAGCACGCCGTCGCGATTCTTGTTTCAGCAGAGCGTGACAGTGACGAAGGTCCGCGACAGAAGATGATCGATTTCACCAAAGCCTTGGGCCCGATCGACAAACGGGCTGACGAACTCGCCGGTCTGCGCTAGGGCGCTTCGCTATGTGTGGCATTGCCGGAATATTTCATCTGGAAACCGCGAAGCCGGTTGATCCGGTGCGGTTGCGCAAAATGACCGACAGTCTGGTGCATCGCGGACCGGACAGCAGCGGCATCTGGACGGCGCCCGGCGTTGGGTTGGGTCATCGCAGACTGGCGATTATCGATCCCGACTGTGGCCAGCAGCCGATGATGACGGCTGATGAAGCTCAGATCATCAGCTTCAATGGCATGATCTACAATTTTCGCGAGGTTCGCAGCGAACTGGAAGCGCTGGGACACGAGTTTGCCACGACCTGCGACACCGAGGTCATACTCTACGCATGGCGGCAGTGGGGAACCGACTGTCTCAAGCGGCTGAATGGCATGTTCGCCTTTGCGATCTATGACCAGCGTGACAAGACGATGTTCCTTGCCCGGGACCGCCTGGGTGTAAAGCCGCTATTCTATGCGCCAGTATCGGATGGCAGCGTCCTGTTCGGTTCGGAGTTGAAAGCGCTGCTCGCCAATCCCTTGCTCCGGCGCGAGCCGGAACTCCGGGCGGTCGATGACTATCTGGCATTTGGCTATGTTCCGGATCAGACATCCCTGCTCAAGGGTGTGAAGAAATTGCCGGCAGGAAGCTATTTGTGGCTCCAGCATGGCAAGCCGGAACCGGAACCGGTCCGTTACTGGGACATGGACTTCAGCCAGCGCAGCAAAGCGTCTGCCTCAGATCTCGAAGAAGAACTGCTGGCCTTGATGAAAGAAGCCGTTGGTTCGCGGATGATTTCCGACGTTCCGCTCGGGGCGTTTCTGTCGGGCGGTGTCGACAGCAGCGCGGTGGTGGCGCTTATGGCGGAACAGACAAGGCATCCGGTCAAGACGTGTACGATCGGATTTGACCAGGCCTCGCTTGATGAAACGGCCTATGCGAAGGTTATTGCCGAGCGGTTTCAGACGGACCATCGCAGTCGGGTTGTGGCGGCGGATGACTTCAGTCTGATTGATGTCCTGGCCGACCATTTTGATGAGCCCTTTGCCGACGGCTCGGCCTTGCCGACATACCGGGTTTGCGAGCTGGCGCGGGAGAACGTCACAGTTGCTCTGTCAGGGGACGGCGCGGACGAAGCTTTTGCCGGATACCGGCGGCATGTCTTCCACAATGCCGAAGAGCGGGTGCGCACTATATTGCCGCAATCCTTTCGGGGGCCGGCGCTGGGGTGGCTGGGGCGGATGTGGCCCAAAGCGGACTGGGCCCCGCGTCCCTTGCGCGCCAAATCGACATTGCTGTCGCTCTCCCGGTCGGGACCGGAAGGATATGCCGAGGCCGTCGGTGTCACGACACCGCAAGGTCGCTCTGCGATCTATTCGGACGAGATGCAGCGCCATCTGGGCGGATATCGGGGGGAGTCGCGGATGATCGATCTGATGCAACAGGCGCCCGCGCGCAATGGCCTGGATCAGGCGCAATATGCCGACATGAAAATGTGGCTACCGGGGGATATTCTGACCAAGACCGACCGGACCAGCATGGCCGTCAGTCTTGAGGCACGCGAACCGCTGCTCGACTATCGCCTGATGGAATTTGCGGCCAAACTGCCGGTCAAATACCGAGTGCGGGGTCGAACCGGCAAATATCTCCTCAAGAAGTCGATGGAGCGCTATTTGCCGGAGGACATTCTGTACCGGCCGAAAATGGGATTTGTCACCCCGCTGGCCCAATGGTTTCGCGGACCGCTTGCGGAGGAAGCGCGCAACACCGCTACTGCCGGGGCGCTGGGACGCATGGGCTGGTTTGACAGCTCGGCCCTTTCAAAAATCGCCGAGAACCATATTTCCGGACGTTCCGACAATAGCCGCCTGTTGTGGCAATTGCTGATGCTGGACCGGTCGCTGAAAAAGCTATTCAGCCTCTGACGGCGGGTAATAAGCTTCTACGAAATAGAGCCCATCGGGCGGGGCATTGTGGCCCAGCGCCTTGCGATCTTTCGCTTCCAGTGCATTGCGCAGGTCTCCGGCACTCCATTTGCCTTCACCCACCATCGCAAGGCTCCCGACTATGGAGCGCACCTGATGATGGAGGAAGGATCGGGCGGCCACCTCGACTTCAATTTCCTCACCAAACCGGCTCACGGAAATGCTGTCCAGCGTCTTGACCGGGCTTTGCGCCTGACACTGGGTCGACCGGAAGGTGGTGAAGTCATGCTGTCCGACCAGGCATTGTGCCGCCTGATGCATGGCCGTGACATCCAGCGGTCGCACCACGCGCCAGGCCTGTCCCTTGTCGAGTGTTAACGGTGCCCGGCGGTTGATGATCTTGTAGACATAGCGCCGCCCGATACAGGAAAAACGGGCGTGCCACTCCTCATTGACCTCTTCGCAACTCAGGATGGCCACCGGATCGGGCCGAAGTCCGGCATTCAGACCTTCCATCAGACGAAACGGACTAAGCCGCGTCTCCAAATCGAAATGCGCCCGCATGCCCAATGCATGAACCCCGGCATCCGTCCGTCCGGCGGCGAAAACGCGGATATCTTGCTGCGTGATAGACTTGATCGCCCGCTCAACCGATTGTTGCACGCTCGGCCCGTGATCCTGATGCTGCCAGCCCATGAAGGGGCGGCCATCATATTCCAGAGTGATGGCGAAACGGGTCACTGCAAACTGGTTCCCGGTGCGATCGTCAGTCCGTTCAGGAAGTCCGCCAACGGCATCTTGGGGCGCCCCGCTTTCTGTATGATGGTGGGGCGAATGGCGCCATCACCGCAGGCAATGGCGAGCTGGTCATCGAGAACGGTGCCGGGCGTTCCGTTGTCTTCCGTAAGTTCGGCCGCATGAATGCGAAACCGCGCACCCTCATATTCAAAAAACGCTCCCGGCATCGGATTGAACGCCCGAACCTGTCGTTCGACCTGGCAGGCTGGCTGATTAAAGTCGAGCCGCGCCTCTCCCTTGCTTATCTTGCTGGCATAGGTGGCCTCTCCGTCATCCTGCGCTTCCGGTGGGAAATCTTCTGGCTGCTCCAGATAGCGGACCATCAGTTCTGCCCCAATATCCGCCAGTTCTTCAGTTAACTGGCTTGCGGTCTTGCCTTCAGCGGAGGTCATCGTTTTGAGGAGCATCGGCCCGGTATCCAGTCCGGCTTCCATCTGCATGATGGTAATTCCGGTTTCCTTGTCCCCGGCAAGTATCGCGCGCTGAACGGGCGCAGCTCCGCGCCATCGCGGGAGGAGCGACCCGTGGATATTGAGACACCCGTGTGCCGGGGCATCCAGAATCGCCTGTGGCAGGATCAGTCCATAGGCCGCCACGACCGCGGCATCGGCATCTAGAGCGGCAAATTCCGCCTGAGCCGCTTCGTTTTTCAGCGATACAGGTGTTCGTACTTCCAGGCCCAGGTCTTCAGCGGTTTGCTGCACGGCGGATGCCATCAGCTTTTTGCCCCGGCCCGCCGGGCGCGGCGGCTGCGAATAGACTGCGGCAATATCATGACCGGCGGCATGCAGTGCCTTGAGGGCAGGGACCGCAAAATCCGGGGTTCCCATGAAGATCAAACGCATAAAAACTCGCCATGTGTAAAGCTGCCCCTTGGCAGACGGGAGATTATGTCCCTAAAGACTGGACCATGGCATCGCAAGAGATCGAAAATCTGGTTCAGGCCCTGTCGCGTCTTCCCGGTCTGGGGCCACGATCGGCGCGCCGTGCTGTTCTCCATTTGCTGAAGCGGCCAGAGACCACGATGAAACCCATTCTGTCGGCAATGGAACTGGTGGAAGCCAATCTCGTCACCTGTTCGATTTGCGGCAATGTCGACACGCAGGATCCGTGTCAGATCTGCACAGACCCCCGCCGGGACGAAAAATCGCTGTGTGTGGTTGAGGAGGTGTCTGATCTTTGGGCACTGGACAAGTCCCGTCTTTTTCCTGGAAAATTTCACGTATTGGGCGGAAAATTGTCAGCCCTTGATGGTGTGCGTCCCGAGGATATCGCGATCGACAAGCTGCTCAAGCGCGTCGAGCAGGGCGGCATTGACGAGGTAGTGCTGGCGATGAACGCCACCCTCGAAGGACAAGCGACAGCGCATTATATTGCCGAACGCCTCGAAAGCTTCCCTGTCCGGTTAAGTCAGCTGTCCCACGGGATACCGGTGGGCGGAGAGCTGGACTATCTGGACGAAGGGACGCTCGCGCAGGCTCTGCGATCCCGCCGTCCGGTGGAATGAACCTCAGCCATCGGCCTGTTTTCCGAGCAGGATCGATTTGATGGTGGCGCCTTCGGTGAAACTGACCACCAGCAGATAGAAAGACAGGAACAGGATCCCGCCCGTCAGGGCCAGCGGGCTCAGCAGCAACCCGGTTGCGGAAAATTTATAGCGCCAGGCGATCCACAAGGCAGAGAGGATCAGGAACCCCATGAAGTCGAAGTTGAACTGGCCCGGCCAGCCCATTTCCGCCATATCGCCGAAAAATACGGGAACCAGCTCCCAGCCGTGATTGGAGACCGTAATCAGCGTGTAACTGACGATGCTGACGAACAATATGATGAGTATGGAGCGGAAGATAAGCATGATTTTCCCCGTTTTCTGTGCTGCTTGCGTTGTGGTGGGAGACTATATGACCCAAGGCGTAAGTTGGACAATTACCTCCCGGGTAATGATGTGCGACCCCGACCAGGGGCTTCCGATGCTTGACGCGCCACCGCCGAATCCCTAAATTTCGCACATGGCCATATTACCAATCCTTGAAGTTCCCGATCCGCGTCTGAAAACCGTTTCGGTACCCGTCACCGAGTTTGACGACGAGCTCAAAACCCTGATAACCGATATGTTTGAAACCATGTATGATGCACCCGGGATCGGACTGGCGGCCATTCAGGTTGGCGTGCCAAAACGGATTCTCGTGATCGATTTGCAGGAACCGGTCGAGCATGACCATGAACATGGCGAAGACGGCGATCAAGAACATCAGGTGGTCAAAGATCCGAAAGTTTTCATCAACCCCGAAATTCTCGATCCGTCGGACGATTTGAACACCTACAGCGAAGGTTGCCTCTCGGTGCCGGACCAATATGCGGATGTCGAGCGCCCGGCGACGATCACCGCGCGCTGGCAGGACGAAAATGGCACGCAGCATGAAGAACAGCTGGACGGATTGCTGGCGACCTGTCTCCAGCACGAGATGGACCATCTGGAAGGGATCCTGTTCATCGACCATCTCTCCCGCCTGAAGCGGCAAATGGTTCTCAAGAAACTCGCCAAACAGCGCAAGGAACAGGGCGTCGCTGCCTGATTTATTGCTGCGCTGCAGGCTCGTGCCATTGACGGTTGCATAAAGGACACCATCAGCCTAGGTTCTTGTTTCGTTCTGAACAAAGGAACCGCTGTTGGACCCTGTTTTTGCACTCATACTTGCTATAGTGACTCTCTTGCTCGGGCTGGGAACTGGATGGTTTGCTGGGCAAAAGTCAGCCGGTTCCGGCGCGAAAGCCGCTGAAGAGACGACGGCTTCGCTACGTACGATGCTAGATGGCATTACAAAGGAACGGGACGGGGCAAGAGCAGAGCGGGACAATATCCGCGAAGACCGGGATCAGGCCCGGCAAAGACTGGCCTCGCTGGAAGCCGATGCGCGCAATCATGAAAAACAGCTGCAACAGCTGATCGAAGCCAAGGAATCGCTGTCCGCGCAGTTTTCCGAAGTTGGCGCGAAGATGCTCGAAACGGCCCAGCGCCAATTCCTCGAACGTGCGGATCAGCGATTTGACCAGGCCAATGAAAAAGGCGGGGAGAAAATCGCCAAATTGCTGCAGCCGGTCAATGAACGGCTGTCGGCCTATGAAGAGAGCATTCGCAAGATCGAGAAGGAACGAACCGAGTCCTATGCCGGGATTACCGCCACAATCGAGCAGGTCCGCCAAGGACAGGACCGGGTGCAGCAGGAAGCGGCCCGTCTGGTCAACAGCCTGCGCAATGCGCCCAAATCCCGCGGGCGCTGGGGTGAGCAGCAGCTCAAGAATGTTTTGGAAACCTGCGGACTGTCCGAACATACAGATTTTGTAACGGAACAGAGCATTGATACCGAGGATGGCCGCCTTCGCCCGGATGCGGTGATCAGCGTGCCCGGCGGACGCAAGCTGGTGATTGATGCCAAGGTGTCACTGAACGACTATCAGGATGCGTTTGAAGCCGAGGACGACGATGCACGCAGCTTTGCCATGGCGCGGCATTGCAACTCGATGAAGGTGCATATCGATGGTCTGTCGAAAAAGGCCTATTGGGACCAGTTTGAAGACGCACCGGATTATGTGATCATGTTCGTGCCCGGCGAGCACTTTCTTTCGGCAGCGCTCGATCATGAACCGGCGCTGTGGGATCACGCATTTGAGAAAAAAGTGTTGCTGGCCACACCGACCAACCTTGTCGCGATAGCCCGCACCGTGGCGGGCGTCTGGCGGCAGGAGAAAATGGCGGCTGAGGCAAAACAGATCGGTCAGCTCGGCAAGGAAATGTATGACCGCCTTGCGGTTGCCGGCGAGCATCTCAAACGGATGGGCTCCGGGCTCGGCAGCGCGGTAGGCAATTACAACAAGTTTGTCGGCAGTTTTGAACGCAATGTGATGGCGACCGGGCGGAAATTTGCGGCGCTCAACGTTGAAACCGGCAAAAAGGAACTCGAGACTTTGGAAGAGATCGAGGCTCTGCCGCGCTATACAGATGACATCGAATCCTCGCTAATTGAGGACGACCGGGCGTTCAAGGATGAAGCTGCGGAATAGGGCGATCATCGGGCCCTGCGCTGATTGAGCACTTCATAAGCCATCACCGCCGACGCAATGGCGGCGTTCAGGCTGTCTGCCTTGCCCATCATCGGCATTTTGACCAGAAGGTCGCAATCCTGTTCATAGGCTTCCGGCAGCCCCTGGGCTTCATTGCCGATCAACAGGAATGTGGGGGACTCGTAGTGGACCGACTGATAGTCCTTGTCGGTATTGAGACTGGTGCCGACAAGCTGCCCTGCGCCCGATCGCAGCCATTCGAGAAATTCTGACCAGGATGCCTGAGCGATCTGCTGTGTGAATATGGCGCCCATGCTTGCGCGCACGGCTTCTACCGAGAATGGATCCACACACTCATCTATCAGAATCAGCCCGCCGGCGCCGACCGCATCGCCAGTTCTGAGGATGGTGCCCAGATTTCCGGGATCTCTCAGAGCCTGGGCAACCAGCCAGATATCCGAACGATCCCTGTCCAGATCGTCCAGCGCTACCGGATGGTCTTCATATATGCCGACAATCGTTTGCGGATTGGACTTGCCGGTCAGCTTGCCGATAATGGCTTCACTAGTTTCGATGACCTCGCCGCCAGCGGCAAACGTGGCTGCTTCCAGATCCCGGGCGAGGGGATGCAGGTCTGTTCCCTCGACCACGACCAGCAGTCTCGGTGTCCTCCCGGCTTCCAGTGCTTCGGTCAATATCCGGAGCCCTTCAGCCAGAAAATGTCGTTCGCGTTTGCGATGCTTCTTTTCCCGGAGACTCCGGAGGCGTTTGATTGTGGGATTGGAAAAGCCGGTAATCTGCCGGCGTTCATGGCTAGACATCGGACCTAGTCCTCGCCAAACCCGTCAACGACCAGACCGGCCAGTTTTTCGAGCGCCGCATCCGCCTGGTCGCCCTCGACAATGATATCGACCGAATCTCCTTTGGCTGCGCCCAGCATCATCAGGCCCATGATCGATGTGCCGGTGACTTCTGTCCCATCCTTGGCGACACGCACGGTCAGACTATCGGGGAGCTTGCTCACATAGGTGACAAATTTGGCGCTGGCTCTGGCATGCAATCCGCGGCTGTTGGTAATGGTAACCGTCTTGCGAAATTCGCTCACCCTTCGGCACCCAGGATCTCGGAAGCCACGCTGATATATTTCTGACCGGCTTCCTTGGCGGCATTGACCGCTTCTTCGACATCCATGCATTTTCGGGCACCATCAAGCCGGATCAGCATGGGCAAGTTGACACCGGCAATGACTTCGATCCGGCCCTTGTCCATCAGGGAAATTGCCAGATTGGACGGGGTGCCGCCAAACAGGTCGGTTAGCACGATCACACCCTTGCCCTTGTCGACGCTGGCTATCGAGTCTGCGATTTCCTGACGCCGCTCTTCCATGTCATCATGCGGGCCGATGCACACTGGTAGAATCGCCTTTTGCGGTCCGACAACATGTTCCATTGCGGTAATGAACTCGACGGCTAGCTGCCCATGAGTCACGAGAACCAAACCGATCATCGCGATTAAATTCCCTTGTTCCCGTTGCTGTTCTGCATTGATTCAAGCGCTTCCATGGGGCGAGATGCCAGATTGCGATGGGCGACACTGGTCGAAAAGCCAGCGGCTTGCAAGTTTTTGCTGAGCGCTTCGGCGACATGTACCGATCTGTGACGCCCGCCGGTACAACCGATGCCAATATTGACATAGGCCTTGCCGGCTGCCTGATATTTGGGAAGCAGAAATTGCAGCATGTCCTGAAATTTTCCAAGCGCTTCCTCATAAGCGGGATCCTGCCGGATATAATCGGCAACAGCCTGCTCCTGGCCCGTCAAGTTCTTTAGCTCCGGATCCCAGAATGGGTTGTTTAAAAAGCGGACATCGAACAACAGGTCGATATTGCTGGGAATACCGCGGGAAAATCCAAAACTTGTAAGCGTGATTGTTGTTCCGTAACTGTCGCTCAGCGCAAACTCCGAACGGATCTGCTGCTGGAGCGCGTTGGCGGACAGCCTGCTGGTATCGACCACATGATCGGCCCATCTGCGAAACGGCTCGAACTGGTTTCGTTCCAGTGCAATGCCATCTTTGGCCGGCCGATCCAGGGCCAGCGGATGGCGCCGCCGGGTTTCAGCATAGCGGCGCTCCAGCTCGTCTCCCGTGCAATCCAGATACAGAGTGGAAATCAAGAGGCTTTCATTGTCCTGCAGCTTCTTGATGCGGGCAATCAGATTGTTGGGGTCAAAACCTCTTGTCCGACTATCAAACCCCAGCGCCAGCGGTGGATCCTCATCGCCAAGGGAACTGGAGGGAGGAGTTTGAAGCAATCCCTCCACCAGCCGGATCGGAAAATTATCTATTGTTTCCCAACCAATATCCTCCAGCGTCTTAAGCGCTGTGGATTTGCCCGCACCAGAAAGACCCGTGATCAGGAGCACCCGTTTTTTGCTGCTGGCGGTCATGACTTGCTTTCCCGGTCCAAAAGTTGTGTCAGTGCTATCTCAACCTTGAGCGGAGCGCTATGCTCAAAAGCATTGATCGCTATGCTGCTGATCCGGACACCCTTGATGGTTTCGGTTTGCTGGTCCATCGGAAAGCGTTCGGGCTGTTCAGCCAGCTGGACCTTGAGCCGCAGGGGCACTCCGGACACATGGTCTGTTGCGACTATGCCGAGCGATCGGATCTCCAGTTTTCCGGCGATATTGGCTGGTGCATGCAACAAAATGGTGTCTGAATTGCCATGCAATTCCGTCTGGTCATCACTGATCAGGACCGCGCCGCGGTCAATCAGACGAAGGGCCAGATCGGACTTTCCTGCTCCGGTGGAACCCGTGAGCAGCACGCCATGACCGTTGATGGCGATCGCCGTAGCGTGCACGATTTCGGGTTGCTGCGTGATCATGATGGCAGCTTGCCATTGGCTTTCGGGAGCCGGATTTCAAAGCAGGCTCCCGGTTTGTTTGTCATCTTGTCGTGCACAAGGATCTGGCCATCATGCCCCTCGACAATGGATTTCGCAATCGCGAGGCCGAGGCCGCTATGGCGTCCAAAAGCTTCATCAGCGGGGCGATCCGAATGGAAGCGCGCAAATATTTTCTCCCGCCGATCGAGCGGAATTCCGGGCCCTTGATCGGATATCTGAACCACAACCTCGTCTCCATCTGGCGTTGCCAGAATCTCGATCAACCCGCCTTCAGGAGAAAAGGAAATGGCATTGTCGATAATATTGGCAAACACACGTTCCAGTCGGCCATCATCACCGAATACCATCGCCACCCCTTTTCCGGGACGCGCATAGGCAATCTTGATGTTATTGGGCGTTTCGCGCTGCTCCATGGAAGCGAGCAACTCATCGAGCATGCGCCCAACATCGACCAGTTCAAATTTGGTGCGGGCGAGTTCGGCATCGACACGGGAGGCATCGGAAATATCGCTGATGAGGCGGTCAATTCTTCGCACATCGTCATTTGCCACATCCAGTAACTGGCGGCGCAGGTCCGGATCCTCAACCCTTTCCAGCCCCTCAAGCGCAGAGCGGAGTGACGCCAAAGGGTTTTTGATCTCGTGACTGACATCCGCGGCGAAAGCTTCGGTCGCGTCAATGCGGTGGCGCAACGCTCCACTCATGTCGGAGAGTGCACGGGACAGCTGGCCTATCTCATCGCGGCGACCAGGCATCTTCGGGATGGCGATCTCCGGTTCCCTGCCCATGCGCACACGCACAGCAGCCCGCGCCAGCTTGCGGATCGGACGAACAATGGTGCGCGCCAGGAACAGGGACAACAGGATAGACACCAGAGCAGTGGCAAAAATCACCAGTACCACGCTGCTCCGTTCCGCTCGCACAATGCGCGTAATGTCTCTGGCGTTACTGGTCAGCAGGATTTTCCCTCCCGAACCATCCTCCGAAACGGGCAATGGCGCGCCAGCCACTATAACCGGCGTGCGATCGGGTGCGAGGCGCACGTCACTGACCGGCTCACCGCCAGTTTCGCGGTCGCGCAATTCCGGCCATGCGTCACCCGTATCCCGCGCTGGTTCGTCAAATCTGTCCAGGGCTTCGGTGAGCACCACGAATTCGATTGCCTTGTCCAGCAGCCGGGCAATGTCTTTTCGCAATGGCTGGGTATCCGGATCAATAAATTCATATGTCGGCCTGGCGAGCCGGAAACTGTCGATTACCTTGTTACCTGCCGTGTCATAAACGCGGATTCTGCTTTTCAGATGCAACGCCAGTTGGGCGACCAGTTTCTTCTGATCCGCATCCGACCGTCCGGCGAGGGCATCCCCGATGATCAGCAATTGCAACTCTGCCTGGGCAAGCCGCTCCTCTGTCAACCGGTCGCGATAGTTGTTGAGATAGAAAAGGCTTCCCGCCAGCAAGGCGATGGCCAGAATATTGACCGCCAATATGCGTGTGGTGAGGGAAAGCCTGCGGGACCAGCGCAACGAAAGATCGGATGAATCGGCATCCATATCAGGCTTATTCGGTATAGCGATAACCTGCTCCATAGAGCGTGTCGATGGCATCGAATTCGGAGTCGACTTCCCGGAATTTCCGGCGCAACCGCTTGATGTGACTGTCTATTGTTCGATCGTCGACATAGACATCGTCCTGATAAGCCGCATCCATCAGCTGGTTCCGGCTCTTTACCACGCCCGGGCGGTTGGCCAGCGTTTCGAGAATCATGAATTCAGTGACAGTCAGCGTTACGTTCTTGTCATTCCATGTCACGACATGTCGCGCTGGGTCCATTTTAAGCGCGCCGCGAACCAGCGGCTCCATCCCTTCCACATCCTGATCCTGGCTGGCATCCCGCGTCAGCTCCAGTCTGCGAAGAATCGATTTCACTCGGGCAATCAGAAGCCGCTGGGAAAAAGGCTTCTTGATATAATCATCTGCACCCATTGCGAGACCAAGAGCTTCATCCAGCTCTTCGTCCTTTGAAGTGAGAAAAATAACCGGAAGATTGCTCTTCTCCCGAACGCGGCGCAGCAGTTCCAGGCCGTCCATCTTGGGCATCTTGATATCGAATATACCGAGGTCAGGTGGATTGTCGAGAATGGCCTGCAAGGCTGCTTCGCTGTCGGAGTAGACACGCGTGACATATCCCTCGGCCTGCATGGCGATGGAAACAGATGTCAATATATTCCGGTCATCATCAACAAGAGCGATGCTGGCAGCCATGAAAAATGGTATCCTTTGCAAACATTGTGCTGTGACCTAGCGATTGTATCTGTGCCTTACAATACAGGATATGGGGTCTGGCTTTCCGCTTTTTTGGACAATTCCTGCAAGATATGTCATATTTTGGAACGCTTTCGGTTTTAGATATTTGACCGAATCGATCTGGTTCGATACGCGCCACTCCAAATCCGTTTCAAACGGAATTCAGCCAGACCCGAATTCAACCTAGGGGAATTATCGTGCCACAAGTTTCGTCTGTAACCTTGAACGACCAGGGTTTTGCCACAAAGGCCGAGCAACACTGGAATCTTGGCTCTCCGGCATTGATCGAGGCTGCTGTTTCCCGTGGTGAAGGACATCTCGCAAAAGACGGTCCGCTGGTTGTGGAAACCGGTCAGCACACAGGGCGTTCGGCAAATGACAAATTTATCGTCCGTGATGACGAAACCGAAGATACCGTCTGGTGGGGCAATACAAACAAAGGCATGACGCCGGAACATTTCGCGGCGCTCAAGGAAGATTTCCTGGCAGCTTTGGGTGAGAAAGAAACCCTTTTCGTGCAGGACCTGTTTGGTGGGTCTCAGCCCGAGCATCGCGTAAACGTGCGCGTCATCAATGAACTGGCCTGGCACAATCTGTTTATCCGGACCATGCTGGTACGTCCGACTGCAGAAGAGCAGGGCGCGTTTGAACCGGAATATACGATTATTGATCTGCCCAGCTTTCGCGCGGATCCGGAACGTCATGGGTCGCGCAGTGAAACCGTGATTGCGGTCAACTTGACTGAAAAGCTGATTCTCATCGGTGGAACCGCCTATGCCGGTGAAATGAAGAAATCGGTATTCGGGCTGCTCAACTATCTGCTGCCACTCGATTCCGTGATGCCGATGCACTGTTCGGCCAATATGGGACCGAATGGCGATACCGCTGTCTTCTTTGGGCTTTCCGGTACCGGCAAGACCACCTTGTCTGCCGATGCCAGCCGGACTCTGATCGGCGATGACGAGCATGGCTGGTCAGACACTGCCGTGTTCAATTTTGAAGGCGGTTGCTATGCCAAGATGATCCGTCTTTCGGAAGACGCGGAGCCCGAAATCTATGCCACCACCCGGCGTTTCGGAACGGTTCTGGAAAATGTGGTTATGGACCCGGAAACGCGGGAACTGGACCTGGATGATGGTAGCAAGGCGGAGAATACCCGCGGAGCCTATCCGATCGACTTCATCCCCAATAGCTCGGAAAAGAACATGGGACCCGTTCCCAAGAACATCATCATGCTGACGGCCGATGCGTTCGGTGTTCTGCCTCCGATTTCACGACTGACTCCCGAACAGGCCATGTACCACTTCCTGTCAGGTTACACTGCCAAGGTCGCCGGTACGGAAATCGGCGTGACCGAGCCCGAAGCGACATTCTCGACCTGCTTCGGGGCGCCTTTCATGCCGCGCCATCCGTCGGTTTATGGCAATTTGCTCAAGGAACGCATTGCCAAGGGCGGTGTGAAGTGCTGGCTGGTCAACACGGGCTGGACCGGCGGCAAATATGGCGAAGGCAGCCGCATGCCGATCAAGGCCACACGGGCGCTGCTCAACGCCGCTCTGGACGGAAGTCTCAATAACGAACAATTCCGGATTGATGACAATTTCGGTTTTGAAGTGCCGGTCGCTGTACCAGGTGTCGATACGGCGATCCTTGATCCGCGTTCGACATGGTCGGACAAGGCGGATTATGACGAAACCGCGCAGAAGCTCGTCGGGCTGTTCATCAACAATTTTGAGCAATTTGCCGAGCATGTCGATCAGAATGTCCGGGAAGCAGCTCCGAGTGCCGCCTGACTGGCGGTAACTGCAATGCCGGCAGGAATTGGTTCGGCATAACTGAATTCGAGGACTGATCCGTCTCTGCGATAGCTGGTAAGCTGTGCATTGTTCGGTGCGTTACTCAATATCGCGGTCTCATTTGTCAGCCGTCGTCCTGAAATCAAGGCACCTGTGATTTTCAGAAAGTGGGACATCCAGGCCCTCGTATTCTGCTGTGCCGAAAACAGCGTTCGGACCTCTCTTCCAACAAAATAGGTCAGGCCGCGTGTTTCCAGTCGACCGTTGCCGGGTGATCGCAACGCTATCTGGACTATGGTCGGGAATATGTGGTGTTCCGCATATTGTTCGACCGCTTCCGAGAAATGGGCGAAATCAACGTGCAGCTTGGCTGGTTGCCAGACGATCCCGGTTGCCTCAAGCTCCAGGCCAATCCTGCGCGCGATCGAGAGCAAAGCCAGGTTCACCGCCGGCATGTGCTTGCCGGTCACAAGATGGTGCCCCAGAGTGATGCCCACTGCCTGACAGTCAGGCGGGATCCTGGATGTGAACAGATTTTCAATTGCCCGATCGCTGCCCATGTCATTTGTGCATTCAATGGTCAGCTGGAATGTCATGCCATCCGAGACGATTTCCCGGGACAGGATCTCCCTTTCACATGGGTGCCTTTTTGCCGATGGACGGCTGGATTTCTGGCAAGTGCAAAGTTCTTCCAGATGAATGTTGCTGTCGAACGGGCAGATAATCAGTATCACCGGGACGTGATGGAAATCTTGATCGAGGCGGCCGCAGACAGAATTGGTCATATCGCAGAATTAGCGGGACGTCGTGCTATTCCCTAATGCATATTATCGCGATATTGTCGTGGGATCGCCTTGAAATGTGCCATGGAGGCGGGCAATGCCACTGCAGGAAGGAAGGAATTTGGCCGACTGGGTGTTATCGATACTGATGCTGGCTGGCGCGGCCCTTTTGGGCGGAGGAATCTATCAGTTACGCCAGGGCCAGAACCGCAAGCAGGGCTGGCTGATGTTGCTGGCTGCTGCCGTCATGTTCATGAACGTCGTGATCTGGACCGTTCCGACACCGGACCAGGGGATGACAGAAGAACCCGAATAGGAGTTTTCTAAACCTGTTTATTTGATCGGCGAGTCCGGCGCGAGGCGCATGTCGAGATAATTGTCCACCGAGCCCATCAGCAATTCCATTTCATTCTCGTAAAAATGATTGGCCCGCGGGATTTCATCATGGTGGACGGTGATGTGCTTCTGGGTACGCAATTTGTCGACCAGTTTCTGGACCGCACTGGGAGTCACAACTTCGTCGTTGACACCCTGAATGATGATGCCCGAAGACGGGCAGGGCGCGAGGAAGTTGAAATCATACATATTGGCCGGCGGTGATACCGAAATGAAACCGCGAATTTCCGGGCGGCGCATGAGCAATTGCATGCCAATCCACGCGCCAAAGCTGTATCCGGCAATCCAGGTCGTTTGCGCTTCGGGGTGGAAGCTCTGCACCCAGTCAAGTGCTGCCGCAGCGTCGGAGAGCTCGCCAATGCCATTGTCAAAAGTGCCCTGGGATCGACCGACACCACGAAAATTGAAGCGCAAAGTAGCGAAGCCGCGCTTGACGAACGTCTTGTACATCTCCTGGGTAATCCGGTCGTTCATCGTCCCGCCGGCCTGGGGATGGGGATGCAGGATCATGGCAACGGGAGCCCGTTCGCGCGGTGGTGGGCTGAACCGTCCCTCAAGTCGTCCTTCAGGTCCGGTAAAAATAACGTCAGGCATGTGTTTTTCAATTCTGTAATCAGAGTGTACTGAACGGCGACAAAAGTGCAGATTAGCTTTTGCGCTGGATGAAGCGCCTATATAGAGATAGTCAGCAAATCCGCAACTCTATCCATCATCGCGCAAAGGTTTTTGTCGCCCGGCATGTCTGAAACGAAACGCACCTATCTGGACTATGCAGCAACCGCCCCCTTGCTGGAAGAAGCAAAGGCTGCTTGCCTCGAGGGTTTTGCAGAATGGGCCAATCCGTCTTCTCCCCATGCGGATGGTCGCGCGGCGCAGAATATGCTCGAAACTGCCCGTCAACGCCTGAAAAAAGCACTCGACTGGGAAGGCGAGGTCATCTTCACCGGAGGCGCAAGCGAAGCCATTGCAATTGCCCTGAGCCAGTCGAAAACACATTCCCAGCTTGTTTCTCCCGTAGAACATGATGTGGTGCTGCGCTGTTCGGAAAATGCCGAGACAATCGCGGTTGATCTCAATGGTCTTGTCGTGCCGATGAAACTTAATCATCAACTCAAAAGTATGGACGGACCGGCGCTCGTTATTATCCAGTCAGTCAACAATGAAACCGGCGTGATGCAGGACATGACTGCAATGGCCAAAATCGTGCGCGATCGCGGCGGTGTGTTTTTCGCAGATTGTTCGCAATCTGCTGGAAAAATGCCTTTGCCGGATGCGGACATGATCGCCATTGCGGCGCATAAATTTGGCGGACCACCGGGCGTGGGCGCGTTGCTGGTGAAGGATCTGACTTTGCTGAGCCCAGGTGGCGGACAGGAACAGGGATATCGCTCTGGCACCCATAATTTGCCCTATATCATGGCCATGGTCGCCGCCCTCGAAGCACCAGCAAATTGGGCCGGACGAGCCACAGAACTGCGCACACATCTGGACAATGCGATCAAGAATATGGGAGGCATTGTCATCGCCGAAAATGCACCGCGTATTGCGACAATCGGCAGCTACCAGATGCCTGGAGTGGCGGCTCATACGCAGCTGATCAAGTTCGACATGGCCGGATTTTCAATCTCTGCAGGAAGTGCCTGTTCCTCCGGCACATTGAAAACCAGTCACGTGCTGCAGGCGATGGGAATTGATGACAAGACCGCTAGCGAAGTGATCCGCGTCAGTATCGGACGAGATACAACCCGGTCACAAATCTATGCGTTTGTCGAGAAATGGCAGACGATTTTCGACGAGTCCCGGCGGGCCTGACCTGTAATGGGTGATTTAATCTATCTCGACAACCAGGCGACGACACCAATGGCACCCGAAGTGTTTGACGCCATGACGCCGTGGCTGAAGGATGACTTCGGTAACCCGCACAGTTCCCACAAAGCGGGTCGGAAAGCAGCGGCAGCAGTCGAATTGGCTCGGGACCAGGTAGCGAAACTGTTTCCGGATGGCGGGCGCATTTACTTCACGGGAACCGCAACCGAAGCGCTCAACATGGCTTTTGGCATGGTTCACCATTTGGTGCAGGCGGGACGCAACAAGATCATTCTTCCAGACACCGAACACGCGGCAGTACGTGACACCGCCCTTTGGTATCGCAGTCAGGGATTGGATGTGCTGCTTCTCCCCGTCCAGTCAGACGGCCTTGTGTCGCTGGCAGAACTGGGACAAGTGATTGATGGGCAAACCGGGCTTGTGGCGAGTATGCTGGTCAACAATGAGATCGGTGTCATTCAACCCGTGCGCGACATCGCTGATCTCGCTCATCAATCGGGAGCATTGCATCTTTGCGATGCTGTGCAGGGCTATGGCCGTGTTCCGATCCCCGACAATGTCGACATGGCAGCAATATCGGGGCACAAAATATACGGGCCGAAGGGAATTGGTGCTCTGTGGGTAAGAGACGGCCTGGAAATTCCGACCTTGATCCACGGTGGCGGCCAGGAAGGGGGATTGCGTTCGGGAACTCTTTCGCCTGCCTTATGTGTCGGAATGGGCAGGGCCGCGGAATTGTGCGCTTCACGCGTCGATTCCGACAATGCACATATCGAAGCATTGGCGGCACGGGCGCGGGAATGTTTCTCGGACTGGATAGTTAACGGCAGCTCAGAGGATCGCTACCCGGGCAATCTGAATATCCGGCGGGACGGACTGGATGTGGCGCGGCTGATGTCCGATGTCAGAACAGTGGCTTTTTCCGCAGGTTCCGCCTGCGCCAGCGGTTCGGGTCGGCCCAGTCATGTGTTGGCTGCGCTGGGATTGGAGCAGGGGGAAGTAAAATCCTCGATCCGTCTCGGATTTGGACGGTACAACACGATCGCAGACATCCAGTCGGCAGCTCAGGCCATAAATGAAGCAGCGGAGGCGCAGTGACCGACTCAACAATTCAGGTTCGCTTTGTGAGCGCAGACGGAGACAGTGTGATTGAGGCACAAGCGTGTGCGGGGGACAATTTGCTGACTGTCGCGCAGAATCATGATCAGCCTCTGGAAGGAACCTGCGAAGGCCAGATGGCATGCTCAACCTGCCATGTGATTGTGGAAGCGGACTTTTTTGACAAGCTTCCGGAAGCTTCCGAAATGGAAGAGGATATGCTCGATCTGGCGGCAGGTGTTCGGCGGACCAGCAGGCTCGCCTGTCAGATAGACCTTTCGGAAGATCTGGATGGTCTGACCGTCCGGATCCCTTCGGAAAGTCGCAATATGCAAGGGATTTGACGATGCTGAGTCGACGTGCCTTGATCGCAGGCGCTCCGGCGTTGTTGCTCGCACAGCGGGTCGGGGCGATATCCGAACCGCAAAATGACTCCGCCGTGAGATTTCAGGATGCGGCGGCACGGCGCGAAATTGCTGCACTGGAGAAGGACGCGGGAGGCCGCGTGGGCGTGGCACTGACTGCCAAATCCGGCACAGTCGATTTTTCATGGCGTGGTGACGAGCGGTTCGCGATGTGTTCGACATTCAAAACACCACTGGCATTTGCATTGTTCGATGTCGCGGGCAGAATAAATATCGACCTCAATGACCGGTTTCCTTTAGACGAATCCGATCTCGTGCCTTACGCACCTTTCGTGGAAAGGCGTCTCGCCGAAAAACAACCGGTCAGTTTCATGGAGCTGTCAAAGGCAGCTGTTTCTATCAGTGACAATGCGGCGGCGAACCTGATTTTGAAGGCCATTGGTGGCCCTGCAGCATTTACCCGTTTTGTGCGAAGTCGCGACGATGAAATCACGCGTCTGGACCGGATGGAGCCATTTTTGAACGAGAACAAACCCAATGATCCCCGGGATACAACGTCGCCGGAGGCTTTTGCAAAGCTGATGTTCCGCCTGATGATTGCTCGACCGAGGAACGAATATAGCACGACGGTCTATGACTGGATGGCAAACAGTCCCACGGGCTGCAATCGGATCCGTCTGGGTTTGCCCTATGGCTGGCCGGTTGGAACCAAGACCGGGACGGCAGCAGGCGGTATTGCGGTGAATGATGTTGCGATATTCTGGCCTTCCTTTTCCGGAAATGAAGGTCATGAACCACGCATATTGAGTATTTTTTGGGACCGTCCGACAGTTTCGCGGGCAAAAACCGAACTGGCGATCGCCCGGATTGCCAAAATCGCGGCCTGGATTGCGCGAGGAGGCGGGTGAGGCAGGGCAGGAATTTGCTTGAAACTCAGGCGATCCGTCGCCATATGCGCTGCGGGAGTCGGGTGGACGTAGTGTTCGCCAACCCGGTCAGGTCCGGAAGGAAGCAGCCGTAACGATTTTTCTGCGGGTCGCCCGGCTCCTACTCGCTAAATTGGTGGCTTTGTTCTCAGTCATTTCAAATGACATTACCGGTATAAGCCTTCGACATTCCCGCACCAAGCGCCTAGACTGTCCCCATGTCCGATTCACCCGATATTTTTGCTGCTGGCGGCGTTGAAGCACCGGTTGCACCGGTGCCTCCGACTCATCAGCCTTATCGTGTTCTTGCGCGCAAATACCGCCCTTCCAGCTTTTCAGAGCTGATCGGTCAGGATGCGATGGTCCAGACGCTGGGCAATGCGATAAAGCGGGATCGTCTGGCGCATGCTTTTCTCATGACGGGTGTACGCGGGGTGGGAAAAACCACTACGGCCAGACTGATCGCCAAAGCGCTGAACTGTATTGGGGAAGACGGGCAGGGCGGGCCGACCATCAACCCCTGTGGAAAATGCGAGGCCTGCCTCGGTATCGCCGAAGGCAGTTTTATCGACGTTATTGAGATGGATGCCGCGAGCCATACCGGTGTGGACGATGTGCGTGAAATTATTGAAGCCGTGCGTTATTCCTCGGTTTCGGCGCGGTACAAGATCTACATTATCGACGAAGTGCACATGCTGTCGAAAAATGCATTCAACGCGTTGCTGAAGACACTGGAAGAACCACCGGCGCATGTGAAATTCATTTTCGCGACGACGGAAGTGAACAAGGTGCCGATCACCGTCCTGTCTCGCTGCCAAAGGTTTGATTTGAAGCGGATCAAGGCTGATCAGCTTTCAGAACATTTTGCCAATATTGTCGAGAAAGAAGGCGTCAAAGCCGAACAGGAAGCGCTGGACCTGATTGCGCAGGCAGCAGAAGGTTCCGTGCGCGATGGGTTGTCCATTCTGGATCAGGCTATTGCGCATGCCGATATGGACAGTGACGGGGAAGGTGCTGGCGAAGTTCGAGCGGTGCAGATCAGGGAAATGCTGGGCCTGTCAGATCGCGGGGCGATCCGTCGCCTTTTCGGGCAATTGCTGTCCGGTGATTCCCAGGCCCTGCTTGATGCTGTGGACGAACAATATCGCATCGGTGTCGAGCCTTTGTCGCTGATGAACGGGTTGCTCTCACTCTCGCACCAGGTCACCCTCTACAAGGTGGGCAGAACCACCGACCCGACATTGTCGGAAGAGGCGCGATCTCTGCTGAAAAGCTGGTCAGAAAGTCTTTCTTACCCTGTTCTCCACCGTTTATGGCAACTTCTTCTCAAAGGCTATGAGGAAGTACAGCAAGCCCATATACCGCGTGAAGCCTGTGACATGGCACTTTTGCGCGTGCAATGCGCGGCCGATATGCCGGACCCGGGAAAATTGCGGAAGATGCTGGATGACATGTCGGCTCCCGAACATGCCAATCTTCCGCCGGAGGTGAAAAACGCGGAAAAACCGGAGTCTGTTGAACCTGCATTTGCAACTCAGTCGGAACCGGAAAGCCCGGAAGTACGATCGAAGGAAACGCCGCCTGCACCTGAGGATGGAAACCACCTGAATTCCAGTCCGGATGCGGAGATATCAGAACCGGAAAGCGATGCACCGAAGGTACTGCCCGCGTCCTTTTCAGGTATTGTGGACCTGGTTGGGGAAGTTTCTGTCACCAAGCAGAGCATCCTGAAAGCTGATATTCGTCTGATCGAATTTGCACCACCCAAAATCCTCTATGAAGCCGTTCGCCCCATCGCACCTGGGGATCTCAAGCAGATCGCAGATATTTTGCGGCAGGAAACTGGCGAAAGCTGGATATTGGAGGAAGGCTCCGGGACGGCACAGCCCAGCATGGATGAGCAAAAACAGTTGGCTGACGAGGCGGAACGCCAGAAGATTTTGGAAATGCCGATGGTCAAGGCGGCTTTTGACGCGTTTCCTGATGCCGAATTGCTTGAATCCGGAAATCATCCGGACCAGATATCGGAAGATACACCACAGCCGCACCAGACAAGGAGTTCGCTGGCATGAAATCGATGGAAGAAATGATCCAGGCCGCTCAGGAGGCTGCGCAAACGGTTCAGACTCAAATGGAAGAAGCCCAGAAAAAGCTGGACAGCATTGAGGTGGAAGGCAAGTCGGGTGGTGGTCTTGTCACTGTCACGGCGACAGCCAAGGGGCGGATTCTGGGGGTCAAGATAGATGACAGTCTTCTCAAGCCTGATGAAAAAGGCATATTGGAGGATCTCGTAGCGGCGGCCTTTAACGATGCCCGGGACAAGGCGGATGCTGTCAGCAGCGAGGAAATGGGAAAGATGACGAGTGGATTGCCGCTTCCCGGTGGCTTTAAACTGCCATTTTGAATTGTCGGACAGCTCATCGCACCGCGCTTGAAGTGAAAATCCGGCACCCCATATAGCCTAAAATAGTTCTCTGCGTGGCCGTCACGCAATATACTGGAGTATAAATGTCTCAGTCTGAATCCCAGCCGGAAAATCGTTCCCTTCCCCTTCTACCCTTGCGGGACATTGTCGTTTTCCCGAACATGATCGTTCCGCTGTTTGTCGGCCGCGACAAATCCGTTGTTGCGCTGGAAAAGGCCATGGACAGCGACAAGGATATTTTTCTGGTAGCGCAACTGGATCCAGCCGAGGACGATCCGTCCCGGGATCAACTCTACGATATGGGCGTTGTTGCCACCGTCCTGCAGTTGCTGAAATTGCCCGATGGCACTGTTCGTGTTCTCGTCGAGGGAAAACAACGGGCCAAGCATGCGTCGCTTGATGAGCAGGAAGACGGCTTTGTGCTCGCGAATATCGAGCTTGTCGAGGAGCAGGCCGCTGAAGGACACGAAACCACGGCGCTCATGCGCTCGGTGGTTGAACAGTTCGAGAATTATTCAAAACTCAACAAGAAAATGCCTGCTGAAACAGTCGTCCAGCTGGGCGAAATCGACGAAGCGGCAAGGCTGGCTGATGCGGTTGCGGCCAATATTAATGTCAAGGTCGCCGACAAGCAGAGCTTGTTGATTGAAGACGATCCGGTCAAGCGACTGGAAATGGCCTTTGCCTTTATGGAAGGCGAGCTTGGTGTGCTCCAGGTCGAGAAAAAAATCCGTGGCCGCGTAAAGCGCCAGATGGAGAAGACCCAGCGCGAATATTATCTGAACGAGCAGATGAAGGCGATCCAGCGCGAGCTGGGCGACGGTGAAGATGGCGAGGGCGACGAGCTGTCTGCCCTCGGCAAGAAAATCGAGGAGATGAAACTCTCCAAAGAAGCGAAAACCAAGGCCAAGGCGGAGTATAAGAAGCTCAAGGGCATGCAACCCATGTCGGCCGAAGCCACGGTTGTCCGCAATTATCTGGACGTTCTTCTGGGATTGCCCTGGGGCAAGAAATCCCGGTTGAAAAAGGATATCAAGCAAGCGGAAAAAACGCTCGATGATGACCATTTCGCGCTCGAAAAGGTCAAAGAACGGATTGTCGAATATCTTGCCGTTCAGGCACGTACCAACAAGCTGAAGGGACCAATCCTGTGCCTCGTAGGCCCACCGGGTGTCGGGAAAACGTCTCTTGGCCGATCTATTGCCCGAGCTACAGGTCGCGAATTCGTCCGCCAGTCGCTGGGCGGAGTACGTGATGAAGCAGAAATCCGCGGTCACCGGCGGACCTATATCGGGTCTTTGCCGGGCAAGATCGTATCGAATCTGAAGAAAGCCGGGACATCCAATCCGTTGTTCCTGCTAGATGAGATTGATAAATTAGGTCAGGATTTCCGCGGCGATCCGGCATCAGCCCTTCTCGAAGTGCTGGACCCGGAACAGAATGACAAGTTCCAGGATCACTATCTCGAGATCGATATCGACCTGTCGGACATCATGTTCGTGACCACGGCCAATTCGCTGAACCTCCCCCAGCCATTGCTGGACCGGATGGAGATCATCCGGCTCGAAGGCTATACCGAGGACGAGAAGCTCGAAATCGCAAAACGGCACCTGATTGCGAAACAGGTGGATGCCCACGGTCTCAAGGAGGGCGAATTTGCGCTGACCGACGAGGCATTACGGGACTTGATCCGCTTTTATACCCGGGAAGCCGGCGTGCGGACGCTGGAGCGCGAAATCGCCAAATTGGCCAGAAAAGCGCTGCGCCGAATATTGGAAGGCGAGTTTAAGACGGTTGAGATCACACCGGATAACCTATCTGAATATGCCGGTGTGCGGAAATTCCGTCACGGGGTCAGCGAGGAAGAAAACCAGGTTGGTGCCGTTACCGGATTGGCTTGGACGGAAGTTGGCGGGGAATTGCTCACGATTGAATCGGTGACCGTATCCGGCAAGGGACAGATCAAGACCACCGGAAAGCTGGGCGAAGTGATGACGGAATCGGTTCAGGCCGCCTTGTCGTTCGTCAAGGCTCGAGCGCCGTCTTATGGCATTAAACCGAGCTTGTTCAGCCGCAAGGATATTCATATCCACCTTCCAGAAGGCGCTGTTCCCAAAGATGGTCCCTCTGCCGGTGTTGGTATCGTGACCGCCATCGTATCCACTTTGACCGGAATTCCGGTACGACGTGATGTCGCGATGACCGGAGAAGTGACCTTGCGCGGTCGCGTCCTGCCAATCGGAGGACTCAAGGAAAAGTTGCTGGCCGCTCTGCGCGGGGGAATCACAACTGTGCTTATTCCGGCCGAGAATGAGAAGGATCTTGTCGAAATTCCCGAAAACATCACCTCCTCCCTGAAGATCATCCCCGTCAAGCATGTCGACGAGGTGCTAGCTGAGGCACTGGCGGAGAAAGTTTCGCCGATTGAATGGAGTGATGCGGATGAACTGGCCAGTCATGCGACGGCTCCCGTATCGGACGAACCGGGATCATCAGCCCGGCACTAACAGAACCAGCTATTGCGAGTCGTTTTGTCGCGGTATTCCGCCAAGATTCAAGCGTTTCGATGCCTATTTGGGAGGCAGAATGCAACTGATCGGGATATTTTCGGTATTTTGACGTAAAAATTGTATCACTGACCCAAAATTTGGCGGTTTTCCTTTGACTCAGGGGTTAATCTTGGTGTTACTGCCTCTCAGACAAAGACGCGATTCAACTTAGAGTTGCACAGAGAAGGGGGGATACCCATTATGAATAAACAGGATCTTATCAGTAGCGTTGCAGACCACAGCGGTCTCAGCAAAAGCGATGCCGGCAAAGCCGTAGACGCGGTTTTTGACTCCATCACATCTTCACTGGCTGGCGGTGGCGAATGCCGTCTGGTCGGATTTGGTACGTTCTCGACTTCCAAGCGCAAAGCATCTACCGGCCGCAACCCGCGGACCGGCGAGCCCATGCAGATTCCTGCATCGACTCAAGCAAAATTCAAAGCCGGCAAGGGCTTGAAGGACGCTGTAAACAAGTAATTGTTTGACCGGGAAGCGTTCACGCGCTTCCCGTTTTTTCTTTCGCGCTTTGTTTTGAAAACTCAGGCGGATCCGTTATCGGGTCCGCCTTTTTCAATGCTGCCTGCCCCCATTATACCCAATGAGGACGACGACCCGAAAAAGATGGTGGGGAGGGATCGAATGGTAGACGCTACAGGGTTCGAACCTGTGACCCGCTGATTAAGAGTCAGCTGCTCTACCAACTGAGCTAAGCGTCCAAGACCATTTCGATAGGGGCCATATAGGGGCTGCCCGCAGGAGTGCAATGGATTCCTTGGCAATCCCCGGAAATAATTATGCGAACGCGCCCCCGCGCCGCCCGGGATGCCGGTCGATCGACATGAGAATTCCGACACAGATCATGATGGTCATCATTGATGATCCGCCATGGCTGAGGAAGGGCAGCGGAATGCCGACAACCGGGGCAAGGCCCATCACCATCATCAGATTGATCGCGACATAGAAGAAAATCGTGGTGGTCAGCCCGGCTGCAGCGAGCTGGGAGAAGCGGGTTTTGGCCTTCATGGCAACCCCCAGTCCCCAGCGGAACAGGAGGAAGAAGCAGAATAGAACGGCCACTCCGCCCATTAGCCCCCATTCTTCGGCCATTGTGGCGAACACGAAATCGGTATGTCCCTCGGGCAGATAGTCGAGATGGCTCTGCGTGCCGTTCAGAAAGCCCTTGCCGAATATCCCGCCCGAACCGATCGCTATTTTGGACTGGCTGATATGATATCCGGCGCCGAGCGGATCATTTTCCGGATTGAGGAATGTGGTAACCCGTCGCTGCTGATAGTCTTCCAGCCCGAAAAAGAAAGCGATTGGGGCCAGAACAGCGACTGCAGCCGCCCCGCCAACGAAAAGCCGCATCGGAAGTCCCGCCAGAAAGGCCACCGTCAACGCGCCTGTCACAACCGTGATCGTGGTTCCCAGATCCGGTTGCAGCAGGATCAGGGCACTGGGAAAGGCGACCAAAATCAGAAGCGGCCAGACAGCTCCCCACGTCCGAATCTGTCCGGGGGGCAAAAGGTCATAAAACCGGGCTACCGCAAGAATGATTGCAGGTTTCATCAGCTCCGAAGGCTGGATGCGAATGAAACCGAGGTTCAGCCAGCGCTGACTGCCTCCGCCCACGGCTCCGATCAGCTCGACGCCGAGAAGCATGATCACAACCACGATATAGACGGGAAAGGCGACGGTTTTCCAGAATCGTTCCTTGAACCGGGACAGGACAATGGCCATGGCCAGGAACACCATGAACCGGATCATATGCAGTCCGGCCCAGGGCGTCAGACTGCCGCCTGCTGCCGAATAGAGCACAACAAATCCGAATGAGGCAAGCACCAGCAACAGGAGGATGGTTCGCCAGGGAAGCTGGGCAATCGGCGCAGGAATAAAGTCGTTCAACGCTTATTGTCCCAGCTGTGCACTATCGTTGGCGGCATTGCCTTCTTCTGCAGCTGGCGGTGGCTGGCGTCCTTCCGCAATGGCCTTTTCCAGTTCCAGATTGGCCCGATACTCCGCCAGATGGCGGTCCATCCGTGTTTTGATATCCCCGCCCCAGGCCTCTTCCAGTGGTTCCAGCCTTTCCATTGCTTTTTCGCGATCATACAAAAAGGTAATGACATCGCGTGCGACAGGATAGGCTGCTCCGGAACCGCCGCCATGCTGGATGACGACAGCAGCAGCATAACGGGGATTGTCGACGGGCGCGAAACAGACAAACAGACCGTGGTCCCTGAACTTCCAGGGAACATCCCGGCCGCCCCGGCCATATTTCAGACTGACGACCTGCGCGGTGCCCGTTTTGCCGCCCAATTTGATATTGTCCAGTGGCAGGCGGGCACGCCGGGCAGTGCCGGCCCCGTTGACAACCTCGCTCATTGCGTTCCGAACGAACGAGAGATGTTCCGGAGAAATATCCAGTGGCGGCGCAGCTCTCCGGTCCTTGTCATAAAGCAAATGCGGTTCCAGCTTGCGCCCCGATGCCATTCGCGCGGCCATGACGCAAAGTTGCAGCGGGTTCGTCAGGAAATATCCCTGGCCAATAGCGCTGTTTACGGTGTCGAAATCGGCCCATTCCCGTTCGTGCCGTTTTATGATCCATTGCGTATCCGGGACCGTTCCATAGCTTTGCGAGGCAACCGGCAACTCATATGTAGCCCCCAGTCCCAATTCGCGTGCCATCAGTGCGATGGAGTCATAGCCCACACGCAACGCCATCTTATAGAAATAGGTGTCGCAGCTCTGGGCATTGGCCTTCATCATGTCGACGGAACCATGATTGCTGTGGCAATTGAAAAACCGGTTGCCGACCCGCATCCCGCCACCGCATCGGACGGTTTCTTCCGGATCTATGCCGCCGCGAAGCAATGCCAGCGAAACCATCGGCTTGATGGTTGATCCGGGAGGAAACAGGCCTTTTAGCGCCTTGTCGCGCAACGGCACATGATCATCGTCCCGCAACATGCCATATTCCGTCTGACCGATACCGTCCGAAAAACTGTTGGGATCGAAGGAAGGCATGGAGGTCATGGTGAGGATGTCGCCAGTCTTGCAGTCCATGACCACAACTGCTCCGGATTCCGGACCCAGACGGCGGGCCGCATATTCCTGCAGGTCGATATCGAGGGTCAGTTGCAGAGCCTTGCCCGGCGTATCTGGCCGGGAGTCCAGTTCGCGGACAATCTTGCCGCGGGCCGTGACTTCGACCCGCTTCGCACCCGGTTTGCCCTGCAGCCGGTCCTCAAATGTCTTTTCCAGACCATCCTTGCCGATCTTGTAGCCGGGCGTGACAAGGATCGGATCGGGATTTTCCTCATAATCCTCGGCGCTGGCAATGCCCACATAACCAGCGAGATGTCCCACCGCCGCGCCAGTGGGATAAAATCGGGAAAATCCCTGTCTGGGCGAAACACCAGGCAAATCGGGCAGTCGCACACTGACGGCAGCAAAGCGTTCCCAGTCGAGACCCGTCGCAACCTGGACGGGCTGGAAACTGCTTGCTTGCTGCAGCTCTTCAGTTATCCGGATTATGGTCTCTTGATCCAGAGCCAGCAACTCGGCGAGGGTGGAAATCGTCTTTTCCTTGTCGCGCATCCGGTCGGGAATGATATCGACACGAAAGTCTGTTTTGTTGTTCGCGACCGGTTTGCCATTGCGGTCAATCAGCCAACCACGCCGGGGTGGTACCAGGGTGAGGTTGACGCGATTGCTTTCCGAAAGCAGTTGATAACGTTCGTTCTCCGCGACTGAAATATAGGCCATGCGCCCCGCAAGCAAAATCCCGATGCCAGCTTGTAGTCCGCCAATAATCGTGGCCCTGCGAGAGAATGTCAGCGCCTGAACCGCGCTCGAAATCGTTTTCCCGCCCCCCAGAGTACTCATCGCGCCACCCGCCAGTTGTCGATCGCGCCAATCAGGCGGGTCACGAAGGGATAAAGGAGAATCGACAGCAAAATCTGAGGAACAAGAATTTCCAAACGCAACAGGTTACTCTGGAAGTCAATTACAAGCATGCCGCATATTAGCACAAAAATGATGGAAAGGGAGGCTATCAGCCAGTCCTGCCAGTAATCGCGGCCCATGCCGCGGCGGTCGAGCGTTTCGAGAGCAATGAAAACGATCGACCACAGAAAGGCCGCGCTGCCAAACGGTTGCCCACTGAACATGTCATCGGCAAGGCCTAGTGGAAAACCGGCCCAGACCGGCCAGTATCCCGGCCTGATAAGGCGCCAGGCAAGGAGGATCAGCAATCCCATTGGCGGAAGGATCGGGTAGTCAGTAATCAGAGGCATCGCTGTCATCATTGAACCCAGAATCACGGTCGCTGCCGGAACAAATTTTATTCGAAATTGCGATGGCTGGCGATTGAGACGGGATTTGTAAGCCTTGGCCATTATTCTCCGCCTGCTGCATCATCGGTTGGCCGATTGGCTTCTTCCAGCTCGACCTGCCGTACGGTTTCTGCCTGGAAAATCGGTTGCACGATGACGTGACTCACTTTGGCTGGATTGGCGAGAATTCGGGCAATCGCTCCGGTTTCGCTTTGACGAATGACCACGGCAACCGGAATGCCGGGACTGTAAAGGCCACCACTGCCAGATGTAATCAACAGATCTCCGCCCGTGAACGGATTGGTGCCCAGATTGATCGGTTTGATCTCCACCGTTCCGTCGCCAAGACCTGTTGCAAAGGCCGGCAACTCATCGCTTGCCCGCTTGACTGGCGTCACATTTTGCCCATCCGAGACCAGCAGGATGCGGGCTGTAGTTGGGCCGGTTTCCAACACCCGTCCAACCAGTCCTTCGGGTGCGCGCACCGGTTGACCGGATTCGACGCCGCTGGTGCTGCCAACACCCAGGGTTGCGATGCGCCGGGAGCTGGATGAGGTGGAGCTGATCAAGCGGGCCATGGCGATTGCCTCGGGCACTTCCTCGTTCAGATCGAGCAACCGTTTGAGTCTTTCGTTTTCCTGTTTCAGCGCGCGGGATTCGAGGATTTCGATCCGGTAACTTTCCAGTTCCCTCTGCATTTCAGCATTTTTGGAAGCCGCTGCAAAATAGGCGGAAACTTCTTCGCCAAAGCTCCCGGTTGCCCCGCCGACTTCGCTCAGTGTCTTGCTCACCGGCGCCGTTGCTTCTGCACCAATCGTTCGCAGGACGGCGAAACCCCGCGGATCGAGGATGGAGATGCCGAGCAAGAGAAGCCCGATCACGGCGCCCAATATGCCCAGCAAATAGCTCGCGAATATACTATATTGCGCGCGCTTGGAAAATCCTGGGCGCCGGTGTTTTGGCGGCGCCATTTCCGTCTATCCTTTCATTTCCGTCTCAGGGTGGCTCAAAATCATGAAGTAACCGTTTATGCGGTGGTCAGCACGCCGCGGAAAATTTCGTCTTCCATGGCACGGCCTGTTCCGATCGCAACGCAGGCCAGCGGATCTTCGGCGACTGTTACCGGCAGGCCGGTTTCCTCGCTCAAAGCCTCGTCCAGTCCCGAAATCAGAGCGCCACCACCAGTGAGCACAATTCCCTGATCGACAATGTCGGCCGCCAGTTCAGGTGCTGTATTTTCCAGTGCGATGCGCACGCCTTCAATGATCGTTCCGATGGGTTCACCCAATGCTTCAGCAATCTGACCCTGGTTGATCGAGATTTCTTTCGGCACTCCGTTCACCAGATCGCGCCCCTTGATGTGGATGGTGTGACCGATGCCATCAGCAGGAGCCATCGCAACACCGAAATCCTTCTTGATCCGCTCGGCGGTTGTTTCGCCGATCAGCAGATTGTGATGACGGCGGACATAGGAGACTATCGCTTCGTCCATCTTGTCGCCGCCGGTACGGACGGATGTCGTGTAAGCGAGGCCGCGCAGTGACAGGACCGCAACCTCGGTTGTTCCTCCGCCAACATCCACCACCATTGAGCCGATGGGTTCAGTGACCGGCATGTCGGCACCAATTGCGGCGGCCATCGGTTCTTCGATCAGAAACACCTGGCTGGCGCCCGCATTGGACGCTGCGTCGCGAATGGCACGCCGCTCGACCGAAGTGGATCCGCTGGGTACGCAGATCACAATTTCGGGATAGCTGAACAGCTTGCGTTTGCCGTGGACCTTCTGGATGAAGTGCTTGATCATTTGCTCAGCGACATCAATGTCGGCGATCACGCCGTCGCGAAGGGGACGGATGGCTTCGATACTGTCAGGCGTTTTGCCCATCATCATCTTCGCGTCATTGCCTACGGCTTTGACTTTTTTGACACCATTTGACGTTTCAATGGCAACAACGGACGGCTCATTGAGGACGATTCCCTGACCGCGGACATAGACAACCGTGTTGGCGGTTCCCAGATCGATCGCCATATCCTGCGACCGGAACTTGAACAGATTTCCAAAGACCATATTTTTATCCGTATTTTCTTATATTTGCAGCAGTTGCCGCGGCTCCATAACAAAGCGCTTCACTTGCTGAACGGGGGCTGAAAACAACCATATTGTCTTTCAGTATTTTCCCCCGAAAATCAAGGCTCGCCTGGGCAAGTCGCTTGGGCTAGGAATGAC
Organism: Pseudomonadota bacterium; assembly: GCA_039181895.1. Classification (GTDB taxonomy): domain Bacteria; phylum Pseudomonadota; class Alphaproteobacteria; order Sphingomonadales; family Sphingomonadaceae; genus Parasphingorhabdus. The sequence goes on along the minus strand of JBCDCK010000007.1, from coordinate 51,728 downwards.
CTCATGTCAATAAGAAGACTCCCTGACAGCCTGATCAATCGCATCGCCGCGGGTGAAGTCGTCGAGCGTCCTGCAAGTGCGCTCAAGGAACTGGTGGAAAACGCGATTGATGCCGGGTCGACACAGATTGATGTCCGACTGGAGCAGGGGGGGCTGGCCCTGGTCGAAGTGTCAGACAATGGGTGCGGCATGAGCAGGGGAGATATCGCCCTGGCGCTTGAACGCCATGCCACGTCGAAACTGCCGGACGAAGCCATTGAACTGGTCACGACCATGGGTTTTCGCGGCGAGGCGTTGCCGTCAATTGCGAGCGTGGCGAAGCTCACCATCGAAAGTCGGGAACACACCGGTGATGGCTGGTCCAGAATGGTGGATCACGGCGATCTGGTACATGACGGCCCGGCGGCCATTCCGCCCGGCACTCGCGTTCGCGTTGAGGAACTGTTTGCCAAGGTCCCGGCGCGACGCAAATTCCTGCGCACTGCGCGCAGCGAATATGCCGCATGTGTGGATGTGGTTCGCCGTCTCGCCATGGCACGTCCGGATATTGGTTTTACAGTCGAGCATGCCGGTCGCAAACCGATTGCTGTGCAGGCGGGAGAGACCGGACCCGACAGGGTCGCCGCGCTGACCAACCGGGATCTTGCCGCCAACAGCATCGCTGTTAATCTGCAGCGTGAGAATGTCCACCTGACCGGCGTGGCCGGACTTCCCACATATAATCGGGGTGTGGCCGATCATCAGTTTCTGTTCGTCAACGGGCGTCCGGTAAAGGACCGGTTGCTGACCGGCGCCGTGCGCGGGGCCTATGCCGAAATGCTTGCGCGGGACCGTCATCCGGTGGTTTCTCTGTTTTTGGAAATGCCGCCCGATCTTGTGGATGTGAACGTCCATCCGGCGAAGACCGAAGTCCGATTTCGGGAGCCCGCCATGATCCGGGGCATGATCGTCAGCGGGTTGCGACGTGCGCTGGACGAAGGCGGGTTTCGCGCTGTGCAGCGGCCAGCGGATTCGGCGCTTGCCCACTGGCAAACAGAACCAGCCGCTCCGGATCCCCAGACAAGCATTTTTGCTCGCCAGTCCGCGCCTCATACGCGAGCGTCGATCGAATCACAGGCTTATCCATCGGCGGCCGGCGCGGCTATGACCGCCTTGCGTGACGAAAAGCCAGACTATGCCGGCGCGGTATCAGGTGAAGATATTGCACCGCTCATGGGGAGGGCGGCAGAAGCAACGGCACCCGTGCCTGAAGCGACCGCTCACCCGCTCGGGGTCGCGCGCGGGCAGGTTGCCAAGACCTATATCGTCGCCGAAGCCGAAGACGGTCTCGTGATTGTTGATCAGCATGCGGCCCATGAGCGTCTTGTCCTGGAGCGGATGCGCAGTGCGGTGGATGGAGGACGGGTAGCTTCACAGGCGATGCTGATGCCCGAGGTGGTCGAGCTGGACGAAAATGCCTGCGACCGCCTGGAGAGCCGACTAGAGGAACTTTCGAGATTTGGCCTGGAATTGGAACGTTTTGGACCCTCTGCAGTTTTGGTGCGCGCAACACCTGCGATGCTGGGATCCGGTGATGTTCGCGGCCTGGTGACGGATCTGGCGGATGAACTGGGCGCTTTTGACGAGGCTTTGAGTCTCAAGGAACGGATCGACCATGTAGCCTCGACGATGGCATGTCACGGATCGGTGCGGGCAGGGCGGGTTCTCAACGTATCGGAAATGAATGCCCTGCTGCGGGAAATGGAAGTGACCCCCCATAGTGGTCAATGCAATCACGGCCGTCCAACCTGGGTCAAGCTCGCGCATAGAGATATCGAAAAGTTGTTTGGCAGAAAGTGAGGGCAGTCTTGCTTCGGAAAAATAGCGGAAGGGGACATGTTTCTTGCCCCCTTCCACCACCGGGTCATTGCGGACCACCTGCTGTGTTGCTGGCCAGAAGTCCGGATCGGGAATCGGAATACATGGCAGTCAGCACCGGATGATCGATTTTACCAACCACTTGTGCAGTCAGATCATCGCGGCACTCCCGGCGGCTGCGCGGCGAAGATACAATACTTGCCGTGCGGCATGCGCGGCGAACCTTCCGATTGATGCGTTGTGAAACGCGTTCAACTCCAGCCTGGGTCGAAAGCTCGCTTGCATAATAGCGAACTTCAACTGTTTCTGCCTGGGCCGATCCGGCTCCTGCCAGCAGAATCAAGGCGGTCGCTCCTGCGGCCATAATGTTGGCTGTAATTTTTCTGGACATCGTACTTTTCCTTTCAGGTCTTCGACGGGATTGTCGATGACCGGAGAAATACGAACGATCGGAGCGAACATCCTGCGAGCAATCTGGAAAGAATCCAGAGAACAGGAATTCCAGAATTTTCCCATAATTGGAGTAATATGTGTACAATAGAGCGATCGCCGGAATATGTGACAGAGCAGTTCCGGTCATCATCTCGAGGCAACAGGACAAGTGGATCATTTGACTGGCAAGCTGCACGAAAGCGAACATCAGCAGATACAATTTGGTGATTTCGTATTGGACATCCGGGACGAACGGCTGTTCGGGCCGTCCGGATCGATAGCTATCGGTCGCAAGGCGTTTGGTGTTCTGCTGGAACTTGTTACCAATCAGGGTGTGCTGGTTACCAAGGAAGAACTTTTCGACAAGGTGTGGCAGGGGACAATTGTTTCGGACTCCGCTCTGACCTCCGTGATCAAGGAAATCCGGCTGGCGCTGGGCGACAAACGCGGTCGGAAAGGGTTGATCGAAACCGTATATGGCAGAGGGTACCGGTTCACCGGCGAAGCGCATGCGCTTGAACACCAACAACCCATGCGGGAAGCCAATGGTTCAGTTGCCGTATTTGGAGAGCATCTCCAGATCGGCAAGCCGCCACAATTGTTCGTGCCGGCCTTCGATGTCAGCGCCATGGTCGATCAGCAGCCAGCCTTTGCCATCATGCTCCGGGAGCAGGTTCTGTTCGCCCTGACACGATTTCGGGACATCAGTATCGTATCAGAGGAACAGCGACATGCAGCGCGCTCTCAGGGGGAGAATGGGCCAAGGGACTATCGGCTGGAAGTCACGCTTTTCGGTAACAGTCCGGATCTTCGAATTTCGTTACGGGTGACCAGAACAGACGATCAAGGCATTGTCTGGACGGATATTGCGCAAATGCCGGCTTCCGAAACACAGCCGCTTGTTGGCCTTCTCGTCAACCGCATCGTGACCGCAGTTGTCCCCCAGATTGAGTCCGATCTTATCTCACGAGCTCCCGATATACCAGCGGACGTGTTCGATCAATATTATCGGATGGTCCGGACTTATAGCGATCTGCAGGATGCAGCTGATGTCGATGCGGCCATTGATGCCTGGACTCAAATGGTCGAACACCATCCCGGTTTTGCTCCTGCCTATGCGAAATTGATCCGCCTTCTCAATACGGATGGGGCTTATGTGGCATTAGGCAAAACAGGTTCCGACGAGAGGAAGCTGGCGCGAAAACTGGCGCACAAGGCGTTTCGGCTTGACCCTGTCAATGCGCATTTCCACGTGTTGCTGGGATGGAGCTATTTGTGGAGCCGGGAACCGCAAAAGGCAGAGCGCCATTTTGATGAGGCTGCCGCTCTCAATCCCTATAATGCCGTGCGACTTCTCGAGGCGGCGACAGGGATGATGTTTATCGGCAATCTGGCAAAGGCACAGACGATATTGGAAAGCAGCGCGACCCTGACCCCTTTTGCTACCGATGCCTTGCTGGAAGATCAGGGGCTTTTCCATTTTCTCAATGGCGATCACAATGCGGCCGAGGCCAGTCTTTCGCTCATTGAGCAGCCGACTATCTCGGTTCTGCTCTATCGACTGCTGGCCATGTCGGCGGTTCAATCCAATCTGCTCACCGAATATTCGGATGCCTTCATCTCCCGGGTGCAGGGGCACTGGCATGATGAACAAATGCCCACAGGATCAAAAATTCTGGAGTGGATCATGCTGCACCATCCGTTTCAGAGCGACACCGTACGCAACAATGTGTCAGGATTGTTGCAAGATATTCTGATCACCAGATCTCGGCCCTAGTTTGATGGAATCGTTGCCCGAAGCCGAAGCGAATTGTCGCAGGAACGGCGTATCTACAAAATCTGGTCGGCACCGATCTTTCTGAACATGGTTGTTCATCAGGTTCAGGCAATTCAGAGCGTCTCTGGTTTTCTGGGAGAACCAGCTTTTGGTGCGCCATTTTCGGAAAGGCTCCAATTCCATATCACTCAGTGAGCTGGCCCTTTCAATCGCTGGCCAATCACGATCCTGATAGAAGAGGGTGGCCCCGGCACGGAGCAAACTGTTTCCCTGCTTCGCGCTTAACATGTGCTGACGAACGGCATGCTGGAGTCCGAAAATCAGATCCACAAGCGCCACAGTCAGTGGCTGGCAACCCAGTTCCACGGGGGCATGGCGCAGAGCAACCCAGTCGTCCCTCGTGAATGCACCACTTGCAAAGGCGGCATGGATTCGCCCGGTGCCCTTCATCCCAAACTGCTGAAGTTCTGCAGCGCGCAGGGCTCCCATGCTCGAAGCTCCGAAAACCGGAACTCCTTCGGAAAGCAAAAGCAATATTTCCTTGTGCCGGACCGCAGGTGCTGCTTCGAAAACACCATCAATCAGACAAACCCGATCGTCAGCGCCCAGGTCCAGCGCCAGGAGATCTCCGCCTTGTGCCGGAGGATGCCACTGGGCGCTGATCAAGTCCAGGCGTTCACTTCCGGCAAGCGAAGGACCGACAAATATATGATCTGTCATTTTTGCGCTTCCCGCTTCCGGTTTGGACTGCCGAGACCCGGCACGATCACCTTGACCACTTTCCAGAGGGCATTTTCATTCGTGAGTCTCCGTATGAGCACCCGTTCAAACCCTGCTCTGGCCAGTTCATCAACCAGCAAATTCCAGCACTCGCCGCTGCGGTTCGCACCAGGCCACGATTTTCCGATCCAGCCGGGCGGGATTGGCGGGCAAAATTCTGTTGCCTGGTCAGTTGTATAATCCGATGGCATCACATCATCGCGAGCACCTGCAATCAAGGTCAGCCGGGATTGCACGGCCTCGGCGAATGCAGAGAACAAAGCGCTTGCGGAATCCGCGGCACAGGCGGAACCATAGGTTGCCAGCGAAAAAGGCGCGGTCCGGCTGGTGGGCTGGAGTGTACAAATAAAGACCGGGATGCCGATCACAGATGGAACAGCATAAACTCTTACCCGGATTTCCAACTCGGCAAGCATGTCGGTCCAGGGATCGCTCCATCTTGGGGGTAGTGATCCGGACTCGATTTCCCGGGCTAGCCGAAAACTCGGCGCGGATCGCAACCAAGCGCCTAGGGCATCCCGTTCCAGACATTCAAACAACGCTTTCGAAATCGCCTGATCCCAGCTCTGTCCGGCCCCCAGTCCGTTGCTGCTGCGATCTAGTGCAGGATCAGCGGAAAGAGTGTAATCAAGAGAAACACATGCATGCGGTACAAAGACTGACGTCCCGGTTCGGAAATCTTGCATCCTTGTCCAGTTCCGGATTTTTTGAGAATCAGGTTGGCCGCAATTCCTGGTGGCTGAATAGGTGATATATTCGACGATGCCCTGTTTCTTCATGTCAGCATGGCTGACATTCACCATGTCGGGACACAAGGACTCGGCCGCATGGCTTTCTGCAGCCTCTCCGAGCGCCGATAGCTGGGCGAGTATGTCTGTTTGACCTTTGCCCTGATGTACACTCAGTGCGCGTCCCAGCGGCCGAATTGCCTGCCAGACAGGCAAGCCAATTCTGTCCAATCCGGTGATACTGGCCAGTCGCGTAACGCCGATTTCGGTCGCTTGGATTCGTGCGTTTTCAAGCAGGATGTCCTGTGTGAAATCTGGCCTCGAGACGACCAGTTCGCCCAAAATGCTATTGTCCACCTACCTCAGGACTGGTTTGCTGATAACTCACAAAAACCAGCTGTTCCTCCCGAAAAACAGCCTCCCGAACATATTTCTCCGGGTCTTCGATCCAGGTATCAAAATCTGTTCCCAGTTTGGCGACATCACGTTCCTGTTCAGGTGTTCTTGCCTTGCTTGCATCAAATTCAAACGCGCCAACAGTCGAATAGATTATTCCATCCTTGCGCAGGTAAAAGGTCGGGGATCTTAGGGCATAAATGGCGTCGGGATGTTCGACACGTCCGCGAATTATTGTAACAATATCCTCATCATCATAGTCGCTGTCCATCCTGTTCTCCCTGTGGTTGAGATTATTGCGCCCGTATTAGAGGAAGGATGCAGGTACCAGAAATTGGGGGAAAAGTCTAACGTGATGACCAGATGACCAGGTGGGTCGACAGTTCCACGGAATTCGGTATGGCAGCCGACATGATCTTCCTGCTGTTTCCCGAATTCGCAATTTGTGCGGGTATCGACCTTTTCGAGGCGTTGGACCAGGCGATCGCTCAGACGTTGAACTTGAAATTCATAATGTCGCCATCCTGTGCGACATAATCTTTGCCTTCCTGGCGCAGCTTGCCGGCATCGCGTGCGGCGCTTTCGCCGCCGAGATCGACATAATCCTGATAGGCAATGGTTTCAGCGCGAATGAAGCCGCGTTCGAAATCCGTATGTATCTCGCCGGCTGCCTCCGGGGCCTTGGCACCCTTGTGTACGGTCCAGGCCCGCGCCTCTTTTGGGCCTGCCGTGAAAAAGGTCTGCAGATCCAGTAACTGATATCCCGCCCGGATGACGCGGGCGAGGCCGGACTCCGTCAGTCCCAGCTCGGTCAGATACTCCGTCCGGTCTTCGGGTTCCATACTTACAAGTTCCGATTCAATTGCGGCTGAAACGATAACGGCTTCGGCATTTTCAGCCTTGGCTTTCTCAAAAACCTGCGCGCTAAGATCATTGCCGGATGCCGCGTCTGCCTCGTCAACATTGCAGACATAAAGCACTGGCTTCGCGGTGAGTAGCTGGGACTGATCGAAAATGCGTCGCTCTTCGTCATCATTGGGTTCGGTAAGGCGTGCGGGCTTGCCTGCGCGGAGAAGTTCCAGTGTCTGGCCGAGAACGCTCGCGGCAATTTTCGCCTCCTTGTCACCGCTGGTTGCTTTCTTTTCGAATGCCGGGACACGTTTTTCGAGACTTTCCAGATCGGACAGCAACAATTCCGTTTCCACCACTTCGGCATCAGACAGGGGATCCACCTTGTTGCTGACATGCTGGATATCATCATCCTCAAAACAGCGCAGGACATGCACAATCGCATCGACTTCGCGGATATTACCCAGAAACTGGTTGCCGAGACCTTCGCCCTGTGAAGCGCCTTTCACCAGGCCAGCAATATCGACAAAGGCCAATTGGGTTTCGATGATCTTGGCGCTACCTGCGATTTCCGCGATTTTGTAGAGTCGCGGATCCGGAACGGCGACCTGACCGACATTGGGTTCAATGGTGCAAAACGGATAATTCGCTGCCTGCGCTGCCTGCGTTTCTGTCAGCGCATTGAACAAGGTTGATTTTCCGACGTTGGGGAGTCCAACGATACCGCATTTGAAACCCATATCTTTCTAATCCTTGTTAAGCCTGTTGGACCTTGTTCGTCCATTGCAGTTGACAGGTAAAGTTCCACTCTGTCGATTGAAAATCATCCAGACCTTCGTGTTCAAAATCAATCAAGGATTCGAACTCAGCAAATATCATCTGGTCGGAAATTTGGCCAAAGGTGATGCTCCAAACATCGATTGGATGATGTGCATGCTGGATGTAGATTGAGGCATCCACATCACCGCGTTCATACTCAATGACTCTGCCGGGCAAGTCGAGCAAATCATGTTCAACAAATTCTACAAAGTCCCAGCGCAGGGCCGTATCCACTTTTTCATCGTTGAGTTGAAACGCCATTAACGGCACACGAATGAAATGCCCATCCAAAGGATGAGGACCAATCTTCCCGACTTTGGGAGCAAGCAATTCTGTGGGAAATTTGTTCACTGGTTTAGTCCTGCATTCTCATTGCAAGCTCGCTCAGAAATCGGGCGTCATCATCTTTTGCCAACCATTCTGCTTCTGCAGCTATCGCGCCCAGCATTTCGGCCAGATCATCAATCTCGGCCCTAGTATAGTTGCCCAGCACATGCCCCTGAACTCGGGACTTGTGGCCGGGATGACCGATTCCGATACGCACACGCCGGAAATCGGCCCCGATATGCGCCACCATCGACTTGATTCCGTTGTGACCGGCTGTTCCGCCCCCGCGTTTGACCTTGATCTTGAAGGGTTCCAGATCCAGTTCGTCATAGAATACTGTGACGTCTTCGGGGCCGAGTTTGTAGAAGTCCATTGCGGCCCGAACTGCTCGCCCGCTTTCATTCATGAAAGTGGCGGGTTTGAGCAGCAACAGCTTTTCAGATCCCAGACGGCCATCAACAACCCAGCCCTGAAATTTCTGTTTTGGGGCAGGGAAGCCATGCACTTCTTCCAGCGCGTCCAGCACCATATAGCCGACATTGTGCCGGTGAAGCGCATATTCTGCACCCGGATTGCCAAGACCGACCCAGATTTGCATGTGCTCTCCAACTCCGAACCGGCTGCAACGGAGAGTCACAGCCAATAAAAAACCGTCCATGTGGCGCCGGGCGCTCCATGGACGGTTTGTTGTTACATTGTTTCGGTCGGGAAGGTCTAGTCTTCGGAACCGCCTTCTTCGCCACCTTCGCCTTCGGTAGCTTCGCCTTCGGCACCTTCTTCGCCTTCTTCACCCTCTTCGCCTTCAGCTTCTTCGGCTTCGTCTTCAGAAGATTTCAGGGCCGATGGTGCAGCGACACCGGCAATGGTGAAGTCGCGATCGGTGATCGAGCTTTCCGATCCGTCCGGCAGGGTAATGTCGGACAAGTGGATCGAATCACCAATTTCAAGGCCGGTCACATCGACTTCAATCTGGTCAGGGATCATGTCCGCATCACACATCAGGTCGAGTTCATAGCGCACGACGTTCAGGACGCCACCGCGTTTCAGGCCGGGTGAATCGTCTTCGTTGACGAAGGTCACCGGAATGTTGACCTGGACCTTCGCGCCTTTCGCGAGGCGGAAAAAGTCGACATGGATCGCCCGGTCGGTAACCGGATCAAAGGCAACATCCTTCGGCAGCGTGCGGGTCTTGTTGCCACCCACTTCCACCTGAACCAGCGAATTCATGAAAAGGCCCGTACCAAGCAGTTTGGTCAGTTCTTTCTCTTCCACATGAATGGGTTCGGGGTCTTTCTTGTCGCCATAGATAACGGCGGGGACACGGCCTTCGCGACGCAGTGCACGGGAGGCTCCCTTGCCAGCCCGTTCGCGAGGCTCGGCTGATAAAGTCAGCTGATCGCTCATAATGTTGCTCCAAAATTTGGTTTTTTACAGAATCCCGCCACGCCTCCAGGGTGGTTTGTGGTCAGGAGAGGCGCGCTATAAGCAGCACTGCGGCGAAAAGCAAGGCAAATTGCGCCGGGAAATGGCTTAGCGGAAGAAGCCGATCTGGTTACTGGTTGCCAGCAAAATGCCATTCCCCGACCATAATTCCACGCGCGAGTCACAACAGCTGTTGCGAACGGTCGCGCCATTGACCCGCAACAACATGTAATCGGTGCCGGCTTCGGCCAGATCGTCCTCGCTCGCATATATATATGTCGCCATCGATACGGTTGATCCCGGCCTGAATTGCTCGGTCACAAAAAAGGTTCTGGGCATGGGCGTGTCACAGATGGAAAACAGGCTGACCCGGTCCACCGGCCGGCCATCCGCTTCCCGGATCCAGACCAGCGCTTCCGGCGTTTTGTTGGCCTTGAACGGAACCCCCTTGGCGATCCGCTGATCATAGGATGCTACCCATTGGGGAGCCATGGGGTTGACGGATGGCAATGAGATGGATTCCGACGGAGCCTTGCAGTCGGGGCGAGGCTTCTGATAGTCGATATCGGTCAGCCGGCGGGTGCTGGAAACAATATCGGCGACAATGGTAACGGACCCGTTCTGATATAGTTCCACTCGCCAAAACTGGGTCGTCGCACCGGATTTGAGAAGGTTTGTACGAATCTCGACCTCTCCCGGTCCAATACCGGACAGGAAGTTTGTTTGCTGGGAAACAATCGGACCGTTGCGTTCGGGATGCATCTCTATGGCTCGTGCACAGATCCCCGCCACCCAACCACCAAAGGCCATGCCAGTGGGATTGCGATAAAATTCGCTGGCCTCGATCGTGTACCGGTTTTCGTCAAGCGGAACCAAAGCGGTTTCGCGGTCAAACTGGAATGTCATGAATGTCGCCCCGACCTGATTTACTGAATTTTGTCTATTTTATAACCGCGCTTTTCGAGCATCAGCTGCACCGCATCCGGCCCGACCAGATGCGCTGCGCCAACAGCAACCAGCGTTGTGCCGGGTTTCTGCAAGCGTGCATGAAGTTGATTATCCCAGTCCCGGTTGCGGGCGACCAGTATTTTCTCCCGGATTTCCGGTTTCTCAAGAATGCCGCCTTCGGTCAGTTTTTCCAACTTCACAATGTCTCCGCTATACCAGGCGTTGAACAGCTCCTCGAATGCGTTTTTGCTGGATCCAGCATCTTCGATCACACTGACCAGCATCTGGCGTTGATCCGCTTCAGGCAATTTGTCAAAATAGCTCAGTTGGCCCTCAATCGTCTCGAGCCCGGCAATGGGTTTCTCAGCCTCGTTGAACTCCTTGACCAGCTTGCGTTCGACTCCTTCAGCCGAACTCAGCCCCAACTGACTGCTTTGCGCAGATGCCAGCGACAACGCCGCTGCCCAGCTTTCCATGCGGTTAAGCGCGAATTCCGGAATATTGGCTTTGTCCAGAACGCGATCCAGATCATCGCGCAAATCGGGTTTGATGCGGGCCTCCACGGCCGGGAGATCAGGGGAAATCGCGAGCTTTGAAAAAACCCTGGCGGAGTTACTTGTGTCTTCCAGGCCAAGTGCTTCAATGACGAGTTCATCCGACTGGGAGACAATATCGTCCAGTTTGGCCGTGCGCCATTCAATACCCTTCGGCAGAGTATGGATTGTCCCGAACAGATAGGCTGTTCCCGGCTGTTCCTTGGTCGTTCCGGTTACCTTCCAGATTGCGGGATTACCGGGTTTCTCGGTGTTCAACTCCACCACTTCGCCAGCATTTCCGCAAGCAGAGAGACAAGCGGCCGTGGCGATCGTCAGCAAGAGTTTCAGAAACTGCATGAGAGCTATTTGGGGATGTCATCACGAAAAGGGAAGATGGAAAAGGCGACCAACCTAATATTTGAGACGTTTCACCGCGAGGCCTTTGGCCTTCAGCTTCTCCTGAAGACTGCTCTCGCCGGCCAGGTGACCCGCGCCCACGGCCATGAACAATGTGCCGGGTTCATCCATCCGCTGTTCGACCCACTGTGCCCAGGTTGCGTTGCGGTCGGCCAGCAGGGTGTCGTACAAAATTCTGTCCTCGAGTCCGGCATTCATCAACTCCGCCAGCGCATCGACATTGGCATTGGCCCATTGCGCCACCATATTCTCCATCCCGGCGGGGACGTCATCCAGAGTTGAGATGGTGAAATTGAGGAAACCGATCTGGACCTCTTCCGGGAGATTATCGAAAAATCCCAGCTGCTGTTCGGGTGTCTCCAGTCCGATAATTTTCATATTTCTCAGTTCAGCCTGCGTTTTCAGGTCCTTTTCCACACCGCTATTGACGTCATAGCCGTTGCTCATCAGCGGAATGAGGGAAATGCTGACACTGGCAAACCAGGGATCGAGTGGATCAAAGGCAGCAGGAGGGAGGTTGAGTTTTGCCAGTGCCGCTTCATATTTGGCGCGGGCCTCCGGTGTCAGCTTGTCGCGCAGAGATACGCCGCTTTTGTCGATGGCGATCTCATTGATGATCTGCACCATTCTTGTGGGATCCGGTTCGATCATTTCGATTACCAGTTCATCCGACTTGTCGAACGCGTCTTTTATCGCCTCGTCGAACCAGGTCATGCCAGGTTTGAGAATGTGAACGGTCCCGAACATGTAAATGGTCGTATCTTCATCTTTCAGCACCCAAAGGGCCGGATCAGCATCCTCGGGCAATTGCGCAATTGCGGCTGCCGGCGGTTCGGGAGCGGCCACAGTTTCCGGGGCTGTGGATTGCACAGAACAGGCTGAGCTCGCCAGTGCCAGGGGCAAAGCGGCAATCAGGGCAAACAGGCGTTTCATCATGAAAACTATATCCGGATCATTGGCTGGGCTGAACGAAAAGGCATAAGTGGAACGACTTAATCGAACATTTACGGGGCAATGCCCAGCAGAATTTTTTCGCGTCAGTCTGTTTCGATCAGCATTACTGCAACGCCTCCTGTGGCCAGTGGAAAACCAATCTGCTAATCGATCGATTAAATCAGGAGAGACTCATGCCACAGACCCATGCCCGAACTTGCCATATATGCGAAGCCAATTGCGGGCTTCTGGTGGAAGTCGAGGACCGCGAGATTCTCTCGATCCGGGGAAATCCGGACCATGTGCTCAGCCGCGGGCATATCTGCCCCAAGGGCACCGCAATTGCCGACCTGCAAAATGACCCGGACAGACTGCACAAACCGGTCAAAAAGGTGGATGGAGAATGGCAGGAGATCTCCTGGGAAATGGCATTTGCCGAGATCGCCCAACAACTTGGGCAACTGAAGGGGCAGGGCGGCAAGCCCGCCATGTATATGGGCAATCCGTCTGCCCATGATTATGGCATATCAACCCAGGTAGGTCAGCTCCGGCGGGCCATTGGTCTCAAGAATATCTATTCCGCTTCCACGCTGGATCAGATCCCGCATCATGTCGTGCAATATCACATGTATGGCCATGTTTCGCTGGCCGCTGTCCCAGACATTGACCGCTGCCAGCACCTGATCATCATTGGCGGCAATCCGGCCGCATCCAATGGCAGTATCTGGACAGTGCCGGACTTCAAGAAGCGGGTGAAAGAAATGCAGGCGCGCGACGGCAAGCTTGTTGTGGTCGATCCGCGCAGGACGGAGACCGCGAAGCTGGCTGACGCGCATCATTTTGTGAAACCAGGTACCGATACCGCCTTGCTGATCGGCATATTGAAATGCGTGTTTGACGGTGGGCTCGCCGACACCAGTCGTTTGCAGGACATTTTGGACGACAGCTGGGCCAATATCGCGCCGGCCATTGCAGATTTCGACCTGGACCGGCTCGCCGCATATTGCGGTATCGGCACCGACGTCATGCAGGGCATGGCGGCTGATCTGGCCGCAGACCAGCCCGCGGCTATCTATGGCCGCATGGGTGTCTCCGTCTGCGAATTTGGCACGCTCAATCAGTGGCTGATCCAGGTGATCAATATCGCTACCGGCAATCTCGACCGCGAAGGCGGGACCATGGTGCCCGAACCGGCGCTGGATACGATCAATCTCGTTGGACGCGGCTCGGTGCGCAAGACGGACACCGTCCGTGGAGAAATGCCGGTGATCATGGGCGAATTGCCGACTATCACACTTGCCGACGAAATGCTGCGCGAGGACGAAGAGCGGATCAGAGCGCTGTTTGTCATTACCGGAAATCCGGTGCTTTCCGCGCCCGATGGTGCAAAGCTGGACGTCGCGCTGGAAAGGCTCGACCTGATGGTCTCGTTCGACATGTATGTGACCGAGACCAGTCGCCATGCCGACTATATCCTGCCGCCCTGTGGTCCATTGGAGAAGGACCATTATCCGTTCTTCTTCGGACCGCTCGCGATCCGCAACTATGCCAGTTACTCCCCTGCGATGTTCGACATTCCGAAAGGCGAAAAGGCGGATTGGGAAATCATTGCGGAACTGGCGCGAGAGATTCTGGCAAGCGATGGACAGGATGTACCCAATATCCGTCCGCCGCGCGATGTGCTCGACAATATGCTGCAAAGCTCGCCCGCTGGTCTGACGCTGGAACAAGTCGAGGCAGCGCCCAATGGCATTGATCTTGGCGCCCTGCGGCCCTGTATCGCGGACCGGCTGATGACCGAAGACAAGCAGATTCAGTGCGCGCATCCCGATTTTCTCGCGGAAATTGAGCGGTTTGCCACGTCACTGGATGGCGAACGATCGGACAGCCTGCGCCTGATCGGCCGCCGGCATGTGCGCTCGAACAACAGCTGGCTGCACAATAGCCAGCGACTGCTGAAGGGTCCGGAGCGTTGTACGCTGATGATCCATCCGGAAGATGCGGCCGCACGTGGACTGGAAGACGGGGTCATGGCCTCGGTGACGAGCCGCGTTAACAGCGTGGAGATTGTCGTTGAAGTGACGGATGACGTCATGCCCGGTGTGGTGTCGATACCGCATGGTTTCGGACATGGTCGCAAAGGTGTCGGGTTGTCTGTAGCCCGTGAAAAGCCGGGCGTTTCGCTGAACGATCTGACTGATCCATCGCGATTCGATCCGCTGTCTGGGAACGCAGTGCTCAACGCGACGCCTGTGACCGTGGAAGCAGCGGAGGAAATTGTCGCAGCGGAGTAGCGCAAAAACCGCAATGACGGCTTGACCCTCTGGCGCTGTTTCGCCAAAGCGTCACGACAGAATGTTGCACTCGCGAAGAAAGCACGACAAGTGACCGATCCGAAGCCAGCCCAAAAACCTTTGGGCTTCCAGCAGATCATCCTGAAACTCCACGAATACTGGAGCGATCAGGGCTGTGTCATCCTGCAACCTTATGACATGGAAATGGGGGCAGGGACGTTTCACACTGCGACCACTTTGCGGGCATTGGGGCCAGATCCCTGGAATGCGGCATTCGCGCAGCCATGCCGTCGTCCGACCGATGGGCGCTATGGCGAAAATCCCAATAGGCTGCAGCATTATTATCAATATCAGGTGGTGCTCAAACCCTCGCCGCCAGACATCCAGCAGCTCTATCTCGACAGCCTGACCGCCATCGGCATCGATCCGATGCTCCACGACATCCGCTTTGTCGAGGATGACTGGGAAAGCCCGACGCTGGGTGCCTGGGGTCTGGGCTGGGAAGTCTGGTGCGACGGCATGGAAGTCACGCAGTTCACCTATTTCCAGCAAATGGGGGGATTTGACTGCAAACCGGTGGCCGGCGAACTGACCTACGGACTGGAACGTCTCGCCATGTACATCCAGGGCGTCGACAGTGTCTATGACCTTGATTTCAATGGAGAAGGAGTCACTTACGGCGAGATCTTCCTGGATAATGAGAAGCAGATGTCGGAGTGGAATTTCGAGGTCGCCGATACCGAGACTTTGTTCGACCTGTTCAACAAGGCCGCCAGCGAGTGCGAGAATTGTCTCGAGGCCAAACTGCCCATTCCCGCCTATGAACAGGCGATCAAGGCCAGTCATGTGTTCAACCTGCTCCAGGCCCGCGGCGTGATCAGCGTCCAGGAACGGGCGAGCTATATGGGCCGCGTCCGCGACCTCGCGAAGGGCAGTTGTGAAGCCTATATGGCGAAAAACGGGTGGGCCGCATGATGGTTTCAACCGATCTATCCTCCCTGTGCGAAGCATGGGGAGGGGGACCACGCGAAGCGTGGTGGAGGGGCCGCCCCTCCGTCAGCCGTGCCGGCTGCCACCTCCCCATTGCTGCACAACAGGGAGGAATGTAATGACCGATTTCCTCCTGGAACTCCTGTCGGAAGAAATTCCAGCCCGGATGCAGGCCAAGGCGCGCGCCGATCTGGAACGTCTTTTTATTGCACAGATGGATGATGCCGGGCTCAAAGCCGAAGAAACTACCGTATATTCGACGCCGAGACGGCTCGCACTGATTGCAAAGAATCTGCCGCAACAGACGGAAGCGGTTAGTGAAGAGTCGAAGGGACCACCCGAAGGCGCCCCCGATCAGGCGGTGGACGGCTTTTGCCGGAAGAATGGCGTGAGCCGCGATCAGCTTGAAGTGCGTGACGTCAAAGGTCGTCCAACTTACTTTGCTGTTATCAACCGTCCGGGACGCGACACCAAAGACGTCCTGGCGGCAGCGATACCGGCGATTGTCAGGGCCTTTCCCTGGCCCAAATCGATGCGCTGGGGCGAGGCCAGCCTGTCCACCGAAAGCCTGCGCTGGGTGCGCCCGCTGAGCGGGATTGTCGCGCTGTTCGGCGAGGATCTGGTGGAATGTGAAATAGACGGCCTGACGTCAGGCAATGAAACGGTTGGCCATCGCTTTCACCATCAGGGCAGCATCACGATTGGCAGTGCGGCGGACTATGCCGACAAATTGCGGGATGCCCATGTCCTGGTCGATCACGAGGAACGGCAGGATATTATCCGCGAGGGTGCGAAAGAAGTCGCTGGAATAGCTGAGGTTTTTGAAGACGAGGGGCTGGTGATCGAAAATGCTGGCCTTACCGAGTTTCCGGTTCCGCTGCTGGGTAACTTTGATCCGGCATTTCTGGACGTTCCACCGGAAGTTATTCAATTAACCGCGCGGAAAAATCAAAAGTACTTTGTTTGCGGCCAAGACGGTGAACTTTGGTCACGATTCGTGTTCGTCGCCAACATAGAATCCAATGATCCAACGGCGGTCGTGGAGGGCAATGAAAAAGTCCTCGCGGCGCGGCTGTCGGATGCGAAATTCTTCTGGGAACTTGACCAGAAGACGTCGCTGGAGGATCATGCGAAGAAATTGGGCAACATTGTTTTCCACGAAAAACTGGGAACGGTTGCCGACAAGGTAGAGCGGGTGGCCAAATTGGCCGAGTGGCTGGTTTCTTTAGAAGGGAATGGTTTTGACCAGTCCAGCCCCGGCGATGCGCTTCACAGGGAAGTGACCGAGGCCGCCCGTCTCTGCAAAGCCGATCTCGTCACCGAAATGGTCGGCGAGTTCCCCGACCTTCAGGGTCTGATGGGCGGCTATTATGCAGAGAAACAGGGCAAGTCCGAAGCGGTCGCCCACGCGATACGCGACCATTACAAGCCGGTCGGGCAGGGCGATGAAGTGCCCACCGACGCGGTGACCGTGGCGGTAAGTCTGGCGGACAAGCTGGATACACTGGTCGGGTTTTTTGTGATCAAGGAACGTCCGACCGGATCCAAGGACCCATTTGCCCTTCGCCGGGCTGCTCTTGGCATTATCGAACTTGTTTTGGCCAACAATCTTCGATTGGAACTGGATTACATCACAGCCAAAGCGTCTAACTTGATACTCCGAACCATTGAAACTGGGAACGGATCGCAGTCTGAGTCGTGGATCGAAGAACATCTAGGCGCTGAATTGTATCGGGCTGTGCCCGATTTTTTCGTGGATAGGCTCAAGGTCCAACAAAAAGGCGCGGGTGTCCGGCATGATATCATCGATGCCATTGTCAGCTCTGGTCGGCGTGATGATCTTGTTCTGATTTTGGCCCGGGTGAATGCCCTTCAGGCGTTTGTGGAAACCGAAGACGGCACCAATTTGCTGGCCGGATACAAGCGGGCTTCAAATATTTTGAAGAAGGAGGACGTCACCCCAGCGCAGGCTGGGGTCTCTGGCGATGGAGAGCAGACGCCTGAGATGCCAGCATCCGCTGGCATGACGGAATTGGATTATTCCCCCGAACCGTCCGAGAAGGCGCTTGTCGCCGCTCTGAACGCCGCTGAGCCGCAAGTGGGCGGGGCGATAGAGAGCGAGGCCTTTACCGACGCGATGACCGCTCTCGCGGCTCTGCGGGGGCCGATTGACCGGTTTTTTGACGATGTGACAGTGAATGACGAAGATCCGGACAAGCGCAAAGCTCGCTTGGCGCTGCTGGCGCGGTTCCGGGATGCCGTGCACCAGGTTGCTGATTTTTCGAAGATTGAGGGCTGAACATGACCCAATATGTATATCGTTTTGGTGGCGGAATAAGTGCGGATGGCGCGCCTTCGGATGCGACCGAAGCCCGCAATCTGCTGGGCGGGAAGGGGGCCAATCTCGCGGAGATGGCGAATATCGGTTTGCCAGTGCCTCCCGGATTCACCATTTCAACCGAAATGTGCACCGAATATATGAACAATGCGGGGCAATATCCGGATAGCCTGACCGCCGAAGTGGCCCAGGGCGTGGCGCATATAGCAGACGTCACCGGCAAAAAATTTGGTGATGCAGCCGATCCGCTGCTGGTTTCGGTACGTTCCGGCGCGCGGGCGTCGATGCCGGGCATGATGGATACTGTGCTCAACCTCGGCCTCAACGATGAAACGGTCGAAGGACTGGCGAAAACCTCCGGAGACGAGCGGTTCGCCTGGGATAGTTACCGTCGGTTCATCCAGATGTATTCGGATGTGGTGCTCGAGCTGGATCATGACAGCTTTGAGGAAGCATTGGAAATCGCCAAGGAAGACAATGGATTCTTCACCGATACGGAGATGCAGTCTGAGCATTGGAAGGCGCTGGTTTCCGAATATAAGGGCCTTGTCGAGGAGCAGTGGGGCAAACCTTTCCCTCAGGACGTGAATGACCAGCTCTGGGGCGCGGTCAGTGCCGTGTTCGGCAGCTGGCAGGCAGAGCGGGCGAAGGTCTACCGCCGACTCAACGATATTCCCTCCGAATGGGGCACCGCCGTCAATGTCCAGGCGATGGTTTTCGGCAATATGGGCGAAACTTCTGCCACCGGCGTGGCCTTTACCCGCAATCCGTCCAATGGCGAGGCGGCCTATTATGGCGAATGGCTGATCAATGCCCAGGGTGAGGACGTGGTCGCCGGGATCCGGACGCCCCAATATCTCTCGAAAGCCGCGCGGGAAGACGCCAATGCCAAGCCGCTGTCGATGGAAGAAGCGATGCCGGAAACTTATGACGAGCTGACGGATGTCTTCGACCTGCTTGAACGCCATTATCGCGACATGCAGGATATCGAATTCACCGTCGAGCGCGGGAAACTCTGGATGCTGCAGACCCGCGCGGGCAAGCGGACAGCCAAGGCGGCGCTGAAAATCGCGGTGGACATGGCGAATGACGGCCTGATTACTGAAGAAGAAGCCGTCGCCCGGGTCGATCCGATGGCGCTCGACCAGTTGCTGCATCCGACGTTGGACCCGGAAGCCAAACGCGATGTTTTGACCACCGGTCTGCCGGCATCACCCGGGGCGGCCTGTGGGTTGATCGTATTTGATTCCGATACCGCAGAACGCCGGACAGAAATGGGCGATGATGTCATTCTGGTGCGCGTCGAAACCTCGCCTGAGGACATTCACGGCATGCACGCGGCCAAAGGCATTCTGACGGCCCGTGGCGGCATGACGTCACATGCCGCTGTGGTCGCCAGAGGCATGGGAAGACCCTGTGTTTCGGGTGCAGGCAGCCTCAGCATCAACAACGAAGCCAAGCTGCTTTCCGTTGGCGGCCGCGAGCTCAAGGAAGGCGACATGCTGACCATTGACGGCTCCAATGGCCAGGTCATGGCCGGGCAGGTCGAAACGATACAGCCGGAACTGGTCGGCGATTTCGGCGTCCTGATGGAATGGGCCGACAAAGTCCGACGCCTGAGGGTCCGGACAAACGCCGAAACGCCGCAGGATTGCCAGGTTGCCCGGGATTTCGGCGCCGAAGGCATCGGCCTGTGCCGAACCGAGCATATGTTCTTCGAGGCGAGCCGGATAACCGCCGTCCGCCAGATGATCCTCGCCCATGACGAAAAGGGCCGCCGGGAAGCGCTCGAGAAGCTGCTGCCCGAGCAGCGCGAGGATTTTCGCCAGATTTTCGAAGTGATGGCAGGTCTGCCCGTGACCATCCGCCTGCTCGATCCACCGCTGCACGAATTTCTGCCCCACCAGCAGTCAGAATTCGAGGAGGTGGCTGCCGCAGCCGATGTCGGGGTCGAAACCCTGAAGCAACGCGCCAGCGAGTTGCACGAATTCAATCCGATGCTGGGCCATCGCGGGTGTCGCTTGGGCGTGACTTACCCGGAAATCTACGAAATGCAGGCCCGGGCGATCTTTGAAGCAGCCTGTGCGGTCGCGGAAACGACTGGTGAAGCGCCCATTCCGGAAGTGATGATTCCGCTGGTGGCCACCGCGCGCGAGCTGGAGTTGATGAAGGATGCAGTCGATCGCATGGCGAAGGCCGTTTTTGCCGAAAAAGGGCGGGAAATTGCCTATCTGGTCGGCACGATGATCGAATTGCCGCGAGCGGCGCTGATGGCGGGGAAAATCGCTGAACATGGCGAGTTTTTCAGCTTCGGGACCAATGATCTGACGCAGACCACGCTCGGGGTGTCCCGTGACGATGCCGGCCGCTTTCTCACCCAATATGTCGACAAGGGGATATTTCCCCGGGATCCGTTTGTCAGCCTGGACATTGAAGGTGTCGGTCAGCTGATCGAGCTGGCAGCCGAGCGGGGACGTGAGACGCGTGGCGATATCAAACTGGGTATTTGCGGAGAACATGGTGGCGATCCTGCTTCCATTGCCTTTTGTGAGACAACCGGGCTCGATTATGTCAGTGCGTCTCCCTATCGGGTGCCGATAGCCCGGCTAGCGGCAGCGCAGGCGGCGCTCTCCAAAAGCTAGTCAATCTCTCCATTAAAGATCCGGTCGATTTCTGCGTCATCAACCGCAAAACGGCAATTCTGGATGAGATGGCGCGAATTTGGCTGGTCCAGTCCAGAGCCGAGTCATTTGTAAAGCTGCCTGCACCCCATTTACCCATGGTTTCTGCTCCCAATCGTTCGCCATCGTTTTTTTACACGAGTTGGTTCAGTAACATTCAACACGATCTGGCGGTTTAGATAGCGCGATACAGTCTGGCGAAACCATTCCGTTTCCAGCGAAATACACGCTGCTCCGGGAATTACAGGACAATGCCGACACCATGGAGGTCAAGCTGGCGGAAATCGCATTCGAAAAGTGAAAAAACCGGTTGCCAGCGGGCGTTTCACACCCTATCTGCACCGTTCAATGCGCGCCCGTAGCTCAGCTGGATAGAGTACTTGACTACGAATCAAGGGGTCGGGAGTTCGAATCTTCCCGGGCGCGCCATTTTCCCGATTGTTGCGTGATACGGTACTAGGGGCACTTGCGCCGATAATGGCCGACGCGTAATAAATCGGCATTGCATTTACAGAAATTACAAAAGGAAACGCCACTTTGGCTGACTATTCCGATACCATAGAAGACGCGCTGGCGGCGCGGGAAGCGGCGAAGCTGCCGGTCCCGGATGATGTGCAGGAAGCCGTGAAAACACTGCTCCGCTGGTCGGGGGAAGATCCCGATCGCGAAGGGCTGCTTGATACACCGAAAAGGGTGGCA
The DNA here is from genome assembly GCA_039181895.1 of Pseudomonadota bacterium. GTDB lineage: Bacteria > Pseudomonadota > Alphaproteobacteria > Sphingomonadales > Sphingomonadaceae > Parasphingorhabdus. The sequence goes on along the minus strand of JBCDCK010000007.1, from coordinate 30,505 downwards.
CGCGCCTGGAAAGAATATTGCGAAGGCTACAACGAGAATCCGGCCATTCATTTGGCGCGCACCTTTGAAGAAGTGGGTGGATATGACGAACTGGTCCTGCTGAGAGATATTCCGTTTCACTCGCACTGTGAACACCATATGGCGCCGATCATTGGCAAGGCCAGCATTGCATATATGCCTACGGACCGTGTGGTAGGCATATCGAAACTTGCCCGCGTACTGCACGGTTATGCCCGTCGACTGCAGGTTCAGGAGCGGCTGACGGCAGAAGTGGCCCAGTGCATCTGGGACAATCTGAAACCGCATGGCGTGGCGGTGGTGGTGGAAGCCAGCCACAGTTGTATGACAGCACGAGGTGTTCGCACACCCGGTGTAGGGATGACAACCAGCCGGCTACTGGGCTGCTTCCTGGAAGATGCGCGCAGCCGCAAGGAAGTCATGAGCCTGATGGGCTACTGAGCCGCTACTCCATCCACATTCGCATGAGATTATACTGGGCGGCTTGCATCCGGGTATAATTCTCATGTCGCATGTTGAGGCCTTCCAGCGCAGCTACTTCGTTGAATTCATAAAGAAGATTGCGTTTCGTCACGTCACGAATCTTGCTCTGGATGAAGCTGATCGCAACCAGCCGCTCGCCTCTGGTGACCTGCTCGACTTCATGAAGCGTGTAGGAAGGGTAGACGATGGCCGTGCCGGGGGTGCCCTTGAAACGCATGCTCGCCTCGCCATGTGTCACCCGCAGCGCGCCGCCTTCATAATCATCTGGTCCGTTCAGGAAAATCGTGCAGCTTACATCCGATCGGATCGGCCCCGAGGCCAGAGGTATCAAGGCGTTATCTGCGTGCAGGCCGTAGTTCATACCGGGCTTGTGCCAAGTCATCATTGGAGGCGCGACTTGTTCCGGAAAGGCAAAGTCCAGAAATTCGCGATTGGCCATCAGTGCATCCAGCATGATTTTTGACGATTGTTCATAGGCCGCCGGATCGTGCAGCTGAAGATTGTTTTTCACTTTGGAATGCGGATTGCTGATCTTTCCGTCGACAAATTTGCCGGATGCCGCAATTTCTTTCAGGGTCTTGACCTGGCCTTCATCCAGCAAGCTGAGTTGTTTGAACATAGGACTATGTCTCTATTCCTTTGGACTGGTCCTGTGTTTAGGCAATTCACTGCAGACGCGCAAATATGAAAAAGCCCGATGCGGATTTGTCTCCGGACCGGGCTTTTTGATCAAGTATAACGAACGAAGACTATTTTTCTTCGTCTGTGCCTTCTTCGGCAGGTTCTTCGGATGTCGATTCTGCCTCATCCGCGGCCTCTTCGACGTCGGTTTCAGAGATATCCGTACCGGCCTCCTCTTCCTCACTCCCGTCATCTTCGCTTTCCGGTGCGAGGGCAGCGGCAGCCAGTTCAGCCTGCTCTTCCTCGAACATCTGGGCTATGACATCGATGCCGTCTTTCTGCAGATCCGCTTCGTCGTCGGACCGGGCCACATTGGCCTGGATCGTGACATTGACTTCGGGGTGCAGACGGATGCGTACGTCAAATACACCGAGTGTCTTGATGGGTTTTTCCAGAATGACCATGCTTTTTTCGACATGGGCACCTTCGGCATTGAGCGCTTCGACAATATCGCGCACCGTGACCGAACCGTAAAGCTGGCCGCTGGCAGACGAGGCGCGGATCAGAATGATCTGTTTTCCGTCCACGTCCTTGGACGCGGTTTCCGCATCCTTGCGCTTGGCTTCATTGTCTTCTTCGATCTGCTTGCGGTTCGCTTCGAAGACCTTTTTATTGGCTTCATTGGCACGCAGCGCCTTTTTGTTGGGCAGCAGATAGTTGCGGGCATACCCGTTCTTTACCGTGACGACGTCACCAATGGTTCCGAGATTCTCTACCCGTTCGAGCAAAATAATATCCATTGTTTCGCTCCTATTTCACGAGGTAGGGCAGCAGGCCGAGATGGCGGGCACGTTTGATTGCCTTGGACAATTCGCGCTGCTTCTTGGCCGATACGGCGGTGATACGACTCGGTACGATCTTGCCGCGCTCGGAAATATATCCCTGCAGCAGCTTCACGTCTTTGTAATCGATGGTTTGTGCGTTTTTGCCGGAAAAGGGGCAACTTTTGCGGCGACGGAAAAATGGACGTCCCATGTTCTTACTCCTTCTCTTGGCTTAGCTGTCGTTATTGTCGCGACGCGGACGATCGCCACCGCGATCATTGCCGCCACGGCGACTGTCACGGTCGGGCTTGCGCATCATCACGGACGGGCCTTCTTCATGCTCGTCCACGCGGATCGTCAGAAAGCGGATCACGTCTTCATTAATCCGGGTCTGGCGCTCGAGTTCCTCGATCACGTTGCCGGGCGCATCCAGGCGCAGCATCACGTAATGGGCTTTGCGGTTCTTCTGAACCTTGTAGGCGAGCGTACGCAGGCCCCAGGTTTCGGTCAGCACGACCTTGCCTTGATTGTCTTCTACGATTTTGGTGGCTTCCTGTGCGAGACTGTCAACCTGAGACTGGCTCAGATCCTGACGCGCGAGGAAGACATGCTCATAATATGGCATGCAGATATTCCTTCATGTTACCGATCGCTGACGCCGCACCATGCAGACACGCCCCTCCGGCTTTCTTCAAATTCCTGCTGGGTTGACATAGTCAATTCAGCCGGGAGCGGCGCCTATGACGAAAAAACCACCCCAATGCAAGGGAAAATCGTCAGGAATTCACCGTTTTCTCCGACATCGGTCGGAGCAATAGCGCACATTGTCCCAGTCGCGTTCCCACTTCTTGCGCCAGGCAAATGGGCGCCCGCAGGCAAGGCAGATCTTTTCGGGCAGATTACCCCTGCGGAATTTCGCTTTTTTCACAGCGTTTCCAGAAATTTCGCAGCACCGTCTGTGATCCGCTTTTGCTCCTCTTCTTCAAACCGATCCCATGTCCTATACATCGGCCCCATACGGGGATTGTTGCCCAGTTTGTCTCTCTGTGCAGCCACGAAATTCCAGTAGAGCGCGTTGAAGGGGCAGGCATTGTCACCGGTACGCTGTTTCACGTCGTAACGGCACGAACCGCAATAGTTGGACATACGGTTGATGTACGCCCCGCTCGCCGCATAAGGTTTGGAAGCGACCACGCCGCCGTCGGCAAACTGGCTCATGCCGATGGTATTGGGCAGTTCTACCCATTCATAGGCATCGGCATAGACCGCCAGATACCATTCATGCACTTCCGCCGGATCAATTCCGCAAAGCATTGCAAAATTCCCTGTAACCATCAGACGCTGTATGTGATGCGCGTAGGCGAGTTCCTTCGTCTGAGTGACGGCCGCGCGGATGCAAGTCATGTCCGTTTCACCCGTCCAGTAAAAGTCGGGCAAAGGTCTGTCATGCTCAAAATAATTGTCGTCTACATATTCGGGCATTTTCAGCCAGTAAATTCCGCGAATATATTCCCGCCAACCGATGATCTGCCGAATGTAACCTTCAGCAGCATTGATCGGTGCGAGACCATCGCGATAAGCCTGCTCGACTTTTTGGCAGATTTCCAAAGGCAGCAGCAGTCCACAATTGAGATATTGCGCAAGTATGGAGTGATACAGAAATGGCTCGCCGTCCAGCATCGCATCCTGATAGTCGCCAAAATGGGGCAGGGTGGTTTCCACAAAATGGTCGAGGGCTTGCAGAGCATGCTCTCGGGTCACCGCATAGGAAAAAGAATGCAGATCACCAAAATGATTGCCGAATCGTTCTGCGATGAGCCGGAGGATCTCAGACGTCATGGCGTCTGGCGCAAACTCGGACGGTTGCGGCATGAAAAGTTCCGACTTCGCCGGTTTCCGGTTCTCGGAATCGAAATTCCATTTCCCTTCTGCAGGCTGGTTGCCATTCATCAGCAGCCCGGTTTTTCGCCGCATCTCGCGGTAGAAATATTCCATGCGGAGCTGTTTTCTTCCGTCTGCCCAGTCGGCAAACTCGTCTGGCGTACACAGGAACCGGTCATCGGGGAGGATATCTATCTCCATTTTCCGGAAGAGTTCGGCTAGCCGCCATTCACCAGGCTCCGTCAGCAAGATCTTGTCTGGATTATGTTTCGCAGATTGATCGTCCAGCGCTCCGTTCAGACTGCCTGGATTATCCGGGTCATCAATCCGGACATAATCCACGGTCCAGCCAGCCTCCCTGAGTTCCACTGCAAAATGGCGCATGGCGGCAAAGACAAAAGCGATCTTCTTCTTGTGATGGCGCACATAGGTGGCTTCATCCATGACTTCCGCCATCAGGATCCGGTCTTTCCCTGGATCGCTGTGCTGCAGGCTGGAAAGATTGTGGGAGAGCTGATCGCCGAGAATGAGAACGAGATTGCGCGTCATGCGGCGCGTTTACAGTTTACCGGTTACCGGAAACATACGCCAATCCGCCCGTATCAAGCAGGCCTATCGATCAACTCCCGACTTCCCTTCCAGAATCTCCGTTTGCCAGGTGCGCTGATTATCGACAATGGTTCGGGCGGTATCAGCCGGAAAGCCAATGCCGCCGAGCAGCTGTTCGCACAGCTCCAGACTGGCTTCCATCGTTTCGGGAATGGCTGTCCTCGCGCCGCAGTTCCGCAACAGCTTTGCATGGTCAACGTCCCGCGCCCGGGCAATGATGGGAACCAACGGCCATTTGTCATGAATGGCGCGGATGACATGTTCGGCGGTATCCGGCGCATCCATGGTCGTGGCAAAGGCGGCAGCTTTCTCGATTCCGAGATGACGCAGCAGGTCGGCCTGGCTGGCATCACCGAAATAGACAGGCACTCCCTTTGCGCGTTCAATGGTGACGAGGTCGGGGTCGTTATCTACCGCAATATAAGGAACGCGCTGATCTTCCAGCAATTGGGCAAGCAACCGGCCAACTCTTCCAAAACCGCCGATAATGACCGGCCGTTCAACATCGCCATATTCAGTACGTGTTGGCGGAGGTGCATCTTTTGTACGCAGTGTCTTGCCAGCTTTGCGGGCGAGAATTGCCAGTCCGGGCGTGAGGAACATTGTCAGCACCACAACCAGTAGCATGAATTGCGCCACGTCGGGATCCAGCAGGGCGAAGGACAGCGAGGCCGCGATCACCACAAAAGCAAATTCCCCGCCCTGGCTCATCAGGATCGCGGTCTCCGCCGCAACCGCCGTCGGCAATCGCCATATTTTGGCCAGCAGGAACAGAATTGTGCCCTTCAGCAACAGCAGGCCAACCACCGATACCGCAACCCAGACAATATCCGCCCAAACCGCCAGAATATCGAGGCTCATGCCCACCGAGATGAAGAAAAGGCCCAGAAGCAAGCCCTTGAAGGGCTCGATGTCACTGGCAATCTGATGCCTGTATTCGGTGCCTGCAAAGAGCAGACCTGCCATAAAGGCGCCAAGAGCCATGGACAATCCGGCGACGGCGGTCAGTGCAGCTGTCGCCAGGATAAGCAACAAGACCGCGGCCATAAACACCTCCCGGCTGCCGGTTCCGCTCACAAAACGCAGCAGGGGTTCGACAATGATGCGGCCGATAAAGAAGATCGCTGCGATGACCAGCACAGCCTCGAAAATCGCCCAAAAGGCAGCGCCAGCCAGAGATCCTTCGACACTGGCCCCCACAACGCCGACAAAAAAGAGGATCGGAACCACCGCGAGGTCCTGAAACAGAAGGATACCGAAGCTGGATCGGCCTGCCGGGGCGCTGAGTCTTCGGGTTTCCGTGAGCAACTGCATGACAAGAGCGGTCGAGGATAGCGCCAGACACAGTCCAAAGATCGTGGCCGCCACCAGAGAATTGCCGAAAACCAACGCAATTCCGCCGATTGCGAGCGCACTCACGATGACCTGCGCGGCGCCGAGACCAAAGACGAGCCGTCGCATGTCCCAAAGCTGTGCGACGGACAGTTCCAGACCGATCGTGAACAGAAGAAATATGACACCAAGTTCCGCAAACCGGCGAACGCCTTCGAGATCAGCGAAAACCAACAGTTCGAGCACCGGCGTCTCCCCGACAAGTCGACCGACACCGAACGGGCCGATGATCAGCCCGACGAAGAGAAACCCGAGCACCGGACTGATACCCGCTTTGCGGACCAGGGGTATCACCAGTCCGGCGGCAACAAGGAAAACTATGGCTTCTCTGAGATAGGGGATTTCAGGGTGCACGATCTGTCTCTGGTTATTCTCCCGGACGATAGGAAGTGCTGGTGGGAAAATCGAGAGAAACCCGCATCAGAACAGGCCAATGGCGTGAAATCTATTTCTTCCGGTTCAAAAATCCGAACATGTCACCGCCGATCTTGCGCATCTGGATTTCTTCCGCGCCCTCGGTGATGCGGTAGCGTCGGTGGTGGCGATAGATATGTTCGAAGGGCTTGTGCCTGGAGTAACCCATGCCGCCATGGACTTGCATTGCCCGATCCGCCGCATCGCAGCACAGCCGGTTCGCGCGGTAGTTGCACATCGACACCTGGGCAGACAGATATTTGGCGACATCGGGTTTGGGCATCGTGTCCATTTTCGCGGCCGTGGCATAGATCAGCTGCCGAAGCATGGCGGCCTCGGTATGCAGTTCGACGAGCGGGAACTGGATGCCCTGATTGATCGCCAGCGGCTTGCCAAACGGCTTCCGTTCGCCAGCATAGCGCACGGCTTCGTCGATACAATATTGGGCCGCTCCCAGGGAGGAAGCGGCTTGGCGAATCCGGTTCTCGTGCACAAAATGCTGGGCGCAGGCGAGTCCCATGTCGAGATCTCCCAGAACGGCATCCGCCGGGATCCAGACATTGGTCAGGCTGCATTTGGGATGGTCTGTGGGCATGTTGAATGTCCACATATATTCGCCGATTTCAAAACCCTCGGCGTCAACAGGAACCAGAAAACAACCAATTCCCTGGGCATCCCCATCCTTGCCGCGGTGACGGGCAAAGGTCATCACATGCGTCGCCACATGGAGCCCGGTTGTCCACATCTTGTTGCCATTGATGAGCCAGCCATCCACACCGTCACGCGTTTCCGGCACTGCCGTGGTGTCCATCCATGTCGCATCCGAGCCGTGATGTTCTTCGGTCAGGCCAAAGCACCATTTCATTTCCCCGCGCAGCATGGCCGGTATGCATTCCTGCTTCTGTTTTTCCGTTCCGAAGTCCCGCACCATCAGCGGTTGCACCAAATTGCCGACAATGGAATTCTCGTTCTGCAGATCATTATGCAGACCGAGACCCTTGTGAGCCAGGTGCTCGCGGATCCTTGCCATCGCCAGATTGGATCCGTTCTTGCCGCCAAATTCTTCCGGCAGGGCAAAGCGGAAGTGCCCGGCAGCATCGGCGGTCTTGCGCATCTCGTCCAGCAGATCTTCCCACTCCTTGGAGGGCAGTCCGTCATTGTCCCAGTCGGTGCGGGAATTTTCGCGGCGGTGATCGAAAAAGCGAATATTGTCGTCGCGCTGTTCAATCGGCTTGATCTCCGCTTCGATGAAATCGTCCAGCACCGTCAGATAATCTTCAATCTCCTGGGGAATCTCAAAATTCATCTCAGCTGCTCCATTTTTTCAAGGCGGTTTGCAATCCGGCATATCGAGGCTGGTCGATGGAAAGGCGTTCCAATGCGGACAGCCGCAAATGATCCCACAGACCGGGTGTGGTGATGTCGAGGGCGCCTTCTGATAGCGCCCGGCACAACTGTCCATGATCATATCCGATAGCGGCAAGTCGCCTTTGTTGCGCATCGGAAAACCGGCGTCCCCAATTTTCATGCCGCTGCAGGATGCCCAGGGCGTTTCCGGCAACGCGGGATTCAAACTTGTCGTGACCTTCCAGCCCGGGGAGAACATTCTCCCTGTTCCATTCACTCAATGCGGTCAGGAGTTCGCTGTAGCCCGTTTCTCCTTTGACTGGTTCCGAACCGGGAACCTGCCAGTCAAGTTTCGTGCAGATGTCATCGGGTAACTGCTCTTCGAACAGCAGGGCGAGATCAATCTCGACCTCCGATACCCGCCGACCGATCACGGTTCGTTCGAGCGATCGATCGCCGCCTGATCGCCAGATTTCGCCCATGACCATACAGGCTACGCCCCACCAAAGGGTGGAATAGATCAGCCAGAAGCGGAATCGGTCCGGATCCACTTTCTGACCCGAATGACGGGCATAGGCCGCCAGGAAATTGTCCTGGCTGTCAAATCCGCCAGCCAGCTTGTCATAATGCCCGAAGCGCCAACTCGGGGTGCACAGATAGGCCAGATCCTGAACCGGATCGCCAAAACGGGCCAGTTCCCAGTCGAGCACAGCCGAGATTCCCTCGGGTGTGATCATCAGATTGCCCATCCGAAAATCGCCGTGAACGGGTTTGCGCACGTCCGTTTCCGGAGCATTTTCATACAACCAGTGGAAGGTATATTCATAAAGCGGAATGCTGCCGCCAATTTCGTGATATTTGTCGTTCTGCAACTGAATCAGTTCGCGCGGCGAAAAATATTCCAGGCTCCCGGGAAGTGTTGCGGGGTCGATGCTGTGAATGGCGGCCAATTGCGCTGCGCACTGGTCGGAAAGACTTGCTTCCGCCGCTACATATTTCGGATTTCCCAAAATCTTGTGCGGCAAGGTCTCTCCCTTTGCCCGGTCCATGAAAAAGCCTTCACCGATTCCGTCCTCCGGGACCAGTCGTCCGCGAACCACTGGCGCGGTTACGCCAGCCTTAACTGCCTGATCAATCACGTCAGCCTGTATCGCCAGCGGGATCCCGCGCAAGCCTTCGTCATCCGCTGCAATTCCGGATGGTAGTCGGCGCAGGACAAATTCCTCTCCACCAAAAACAAAGGCCCAGCTCTCCATGCTTGCCCCGCCCGAAAGGCGCTCCAATCTGCTAATTTCGCCGTCAGTTTCCAGTGCTCTGGCGCATGCCGCGGACAGTTGCTTTTCGAGTTGGGCAAGTTCCATCATGGCAAACTAATTGACCAATTAAAAATTGGCAATCGCAATCCGAAACAGGCGCATCAAAAGGGAGGGAACTTGCAACATGCTGCGTTCGCCCCTAACTGCGGCAGAATGAAATTACCTGTAAACCGATATTTCAAGGGGCAATTATGAGGGCGTTTATTTTTCCGGGTCAGGGCAGCCAGGCCGTGGGCATGGGGAAAGAGCTGGCCGAATCGCATTCTACGGCCAGAGAAGTGTTCCAGGAAGTCGACCACGCACTGGAACAGAACCTGTTTCAGCTAATGTGTGACGGTCCGGAAGACGAACTCACACTCACCGAAAACGCGCAACCGGCCATCATGGCCAATGCGATTGCAACATTCCGGGTGATGGAAAAGGAGGGCGGCAATGATATTGACGAGTTGTGCAGTTATAGCGCTGGCCATAGCCTCGGTGAATATTCCGCACTTTGCGCTGCCGGTGCGCTGAATCTCACCACAACGGCAAAGCTGTTGAAATTGCGCGGTCAGGCGATGCAAAAGGCCGTTCCTGTTGGCGAAGGGGGCATGGCGGCCCTGCTGGGTGCGGACATCAAGAAGGCGTCCGGACTCGCCAAGGCGTCTGCCCACGGAGAGGTCTGTACAGTGGCCAATGACAATGATCCCACCCAGGTTGTCATTTCTGGTCATATGGCTGCAATCGATCGGGCCATTGATGCCGTAAAGGATCACGGCATCAAGCGGGGCGTTAAACTCCCGGTTTCGGCACCATTTCATTGTTCCCTGATGAAGCCGGCGGCGGAAGCCATGGAGGAAGCGCTGGCAGAATCCACGATACTCCCTCCGAAAGTTCCCGTATTTGCGAATGTCACGGCTGCAGCGGTCGACGATGTGGATGCCATCCGCCAACTGCTGGTGGAACAGGTGACCGGGACGGTCCGCTGGCGGGAGTCGGTACTGGCGATGTCCGAACAAGGCGTTGACGAATTTGTCGAATTTGGCGGCAAGGTGCTGGGCGGCATGGTCAAGCGAATCAACCGGGACGCTGGCAATCTCAGTCTGGTTTCGATGGCGGATATAGAAGCCTTCCTGAAAGACGCCTGAATTGTCATTGCTGGACGGCCTCGAGATTTTCGAGATCACATCGGACAACAGCGCGGTCATGGACAATGTCGCGGATGACTTGTTTGACGAAACGGTCAAACCGCACCTGCTCGCCTCTTTTCTGACAGAACCGACGCACTGGCTGGTGGTCGCGGTACTGGATGGCGTGGTCATCGGAAAATCCACTGCCATAGTGCACAAGCGCCCGGACAAGCCGGATGAGCTTTATCTCGACGAGATTGATGTCATTCCACAATATCGTCGTCAGGGCATTGCCAAAAATATTCTCGACCACATGCTCAAACTGGCCGACGAAAGAGACTGCGAAGAATGCTGGCTCGGAACCGAAAAAGACAATATAGCGGCCCGCAAGCTTTATGAGTCCAACGGGGCAAAGGCCGAAGAAATTATACTCTACTATCTGGAATATTGATCACGCCTGGAGAGATATGCATGTTTGATTTGACGGGAAAAACGGCGCTTGTAACCGGGGCGTCCGGCGGCATTGGTTCTGCCATCGCCAAGTCGCTCGCGGCGCAGGGCGCTACTCTGGCGATTTCCGGAACCCGCAAGCTCACATTGATGGAACTGGTCCCGGAGCTGGCCGGAGAAGGGCATGCCGTCATCCCTTGCAATCTTTCAGAACCCGAAGAGGTCAATGGGCTGGTGCCGGAAGTGATTGAAAAACTGGGCAAGATCGACATATTGATCAACAATGCCGGCATCACCCGCGACGGTTTGGCGATGCGGATGTCGGACGAGGATTGGTCAGACGTGTTGCAGGTCAATCTGGAGTCGGCCTTCCGACTCGCCCGCGCTGCTGCCCGTCCGATGATGAAAGCGAGAACGGGACGGATTATCTCGATAACTTCCGTGGTGGGTGCCACCGGCAATCCGGGTCAGGTCAATTATGTCGCCTCGAAGGCCGGCCTGGTGGGAATGTCCAAGGCTCTGGCTCAGGAGCTCGCTTCGCGGGGAATAACGGTGAATTGCGTTGCGCCAGGCTTTATCGCGTCGCCAATGACCGATGCGCTGACCGACGACCAGAAATCTGTGATAAATGCCAAGATACCGGCAGGGAAGATGGGCGAGGGGGAAGATATTGGCGCTGCGGTGGCCTATCTAGCCAGCGATGAAGCATCCTATGTCACCGGACAAACGCTGCACGTCAATGGCGGGATGGCAATGATCAGCTAGGAGGGGCACAATCGGGCTCTTGCCCTCTTGCAAGCGAGGGCCCATGCCTCTAGGACGAAATTGAAATTCATTCCTAACGAAGAAGGAACTCCCATGAGTGAGACTGCAGACCGCGTAAAAAAGATTGTTGTTGAACATCTTGGCGTAGAAGCCGACAAAGTGACTGAAGAAGCCGCGTTCATTGATGATCTGGGTGCGGACAGCCTCGATATTGTTGAGCTGGTCATGGCGTTCGAAGAAGAATTCAGTGTCGAGATTCCCGATGATGCGGCTGAAAAAATCGCTACCGTGAAAGACGCCATCGAATTTATCGATACCAACAAGGGTTGATTGATTTTGGGATGCGTATGCATTCCGGGGCCATTGATCGCTAGATATCGCAAAAGCGGCTCACCGGCCCGGGAGAATTTCCGAACTGGTGGCCGCTTTTCAATTGGGGCTGTTGGGGAGCCCGACCTAAGGAGCAAAGCATGCGTCGTGTCGTAGTGACCGGATTGGGATTGGTGACACCGCTTGGGGGCGATGTTGAGACCAGCTGGAAAAACATCCTTGCGTCAAAATCCGGTGCGGGCCAGATCACCAAATTTGACGCTTCTGACCAAAAGGCCACTATTGCCTGCGAGGTAAAGCCTCCCGAGCACGAATATGGTTTTGATCCCAACTTGCGTGTGGATCACAAGGTCCAGCGGCAAGTGGATCCGTTTATCGTTTATGGCATTGATGCCGCAGGTCAGGCGCTGGAAGACGCGGGCCTCACCGAGATGAGCGATGAAGAAAAACTGCGGACAGGTTGCTCGATAGGCTCTGGAATCGGCGGTTTACCGGGCATTGAAAAGGAATCTCTGGTCCTTGCGGAGCGGGGTCCTGGCCGGGTCAGCCCGCATTTTGTGCACGGCCGTCTCATAAATCTTATTTCCGGACAGGTATCCATCAAATATGGCCTGATGGGACCCAATCATGCAGTTGTGACGGCCTGCTCCACCGGGGCACACAGCATTGGTGATGCCGCGCGGATGATCGCGCTGGACGATGCGGATGTGATGCTTGCAGGCGGTGCGGAAGCCACGGTTTGCCCGATCGGAATAGCCGGTTTCGCACAGGCCAAGGCATTGTCGACGCGTAATGACGATCCGGAGGCCGCCTCCCGGCCCTATGACAAGAACCGCGACGGCTTTGTCATGGGCGAGGGCGCGGGGGTTGTCGTGCTGGAAGAATATGAGCGCGCAAAAGCGCGAGGTGCCAAAATCTATGCCGAAGTTGTCGGTTACGGACTGTCAGGCGATGCCCATCATGTCACGGCTCCGCATCCCGATGGCGTTGGCGCCTATCGGTCGATGGAAATGGCCCTGAATCGCTCAGGTCTCGGCACAGCAGATATTGACTATGTCAATGCGCATGGCACGTCGACCATGGCGGATGTCTTGGAACTGGCGGCCGTGCGGCGCCTGTTTGGCAATGATATCGCCACCATGTCGATGAGTTCGACCAAATCTGCGATTGGCCATTTGCTGGGTGGAGCGGGGGCGGTGGAAGCGATTTTCTCCATTCTCGCCCTGCGTGACCAAACCGTCCCGCCGACGCTGAATCTGGATGATCCGGAGGATAGCTGCGAAGGCGTGGATCTGGTGCCGCATGTTCCCAAGCAGCGGGAAGTCAAGGCCGTACTCAGCAACAGCTTCGGATTTGGCGGAACCAATGCCAGTATCATCATGAAAGCTGTCTGATCCGAACATGCGGCGCTTCGGTTGCCTTGTTCTGATAACGGCAGTCGTCATCGTCGGCCTGCTTGCCGGCAATTTTTTCTATGGCTGGACCGCGAGCGGTCCGCTGGAGGAGGAAAAGGCCGTCGTCATCGCATCCGGTTCAAGCCTGAGCCAGGCTGCGCGGACACTTGAACGGGAAGGTGTGCTGAAATCCGCGGACAGCTTCCTCAATCGCGCGAAGGTTTTCGGCGGATCCGAGCCGATCAAGGCCGGCGAATTTAACATTCCCGCCGGCGCAAGCAATTCTCAGATACTCACCATCCTGCAAGGCGGGCAGACTGTGCAGCGCCTGGTGACAATACCGGAGGGCACGCCCTCGATCATTGTGCACGAAAAACTGATGGCGGAACCGCTGCTGACCGGTGAGATTCCGGTGCCGGCTGAGGGGTCCGTCCTGCCTGACAGCTACAGCTTCGAGCGAGGAGAGAAACGTTCCGCCGTGCTCGCCCGCATGCAGAAAGCGATGCAGGACACGATGACCGAATTATGGCCAGCGAAAACTGCGGCCAGTGTGGTCAAAACGCCCGAAGAGGCGGTCATTCTGGCATCCATCGTTGAAAAGGAAACCGCGGTGGCCAGTGAACGCCGAACCGTAGCGGCGGTTTACAGTAATCGCATCAATCGCAACATGATGCTGCAGGCCGATCCGACGATCATCTATCCGATAACCCAAGGAAAGCCGCTGGGCCGTCGGATCCGCCAGTCCGAAATTGCGGCCGTCAACGACTATAATACCTACGCAATGGTTGGCTTGCCCAAGGGGCCGATTGCCAATCCCGGCCGCGCGTCCATCAAGGCCGTCTTGAACCCTGTCGAGACCGAATATCTGTTCTTTGTCGCTGATGGGAAAGGCGGACATATATTCGCCAATACTTACGCCGAACATCAGGAAAATGTCGAGAAATGGTTCGCCATCCGCCGCGCGCGCGGGGAAATGTAGCGCAGCGAAGAGTTTGGCTCCAAATGCTGGCTTAATTCTGTGCTTGCCCGGCTGTGCTTCCCACCGAAATATTCCGTACAACTTCCTTCGGCCAGGTAACCGGGAACTGCGTCTGCGGGTTAAAGACCTCGCCCTGGTTCGCGGCTTCTGCTGCTGCGATTTCCTCTTCGGTCAGAAACTCGCTTGGCTCGAGCGCAAATACATCGATGCCGCGCGCGATTTCCGTCGCGTAAATGCGTCCCTTGTACCAATATGCCGACCAGTATCCGCCGGTGATCAACTGATCCTTGTCGACAGCACCACGATCGAAATAGGCGATCTCCACCGGCTTTTTGGGGTCGGTGAAATCAATCACGCTGACGCCGCCCTGATACCAGGCCTGCACGAATATATCGCGTCCGGGAACCGGAACAATCGAGCCATTATGCGCGACACAATTCTCCTTGTCGCTTTGCGGAGCGGGGAGTTTGTAAAGGCTGCGGAATTCAAGCTTGCCCTCCACGATTTCATAGATGGCATTTGCACCCCAGTTCCGCGGATCTGCTGCCTGACAACGGGGACGGCCACCGCCGCCCCATTCATCGGTGAAAAGAACCTTGGTGCCATCATTGCTGAAAGTGGCCGAATGCCAGTAGGCAAAGCCCTTGTCGACGACCTCGTCGATGCGCTTAGGTGCGCGCGGGTCGCTGATATCAAAAATCACGCCATTGCCGGAACAGGCTCCCGCCGCCAGATTTTTTGAAGGGAATACGGTGATATCATGGCAATGGTCGGTGCGATTTGTTTCCTGCGTGTCATCACCATGGTCACCGCCTTGCCACAATCCCGCGAGCCGGCCCGTTTTGGGATCGGCAAAAACTGCCGGGCTGTCAACGATCCTCGCCTTGGCAGGTTCGGCGAGGGGAATTTCAATGACATCGATGCGGAACAGGGCCGTGCGATCATCGCCTGGAACGTCTCCGATGCATCCGGCCAGTTCTTTCTCTTCCCGAATGCGAGAGGTGCCCGAATTGTAAACGATCAGAGAGTCTTCGGTCTGCGTGACCACGGAATGGGTATGGGACCCGCGACAGGTTTGGACCTGGCCAACCTGCACAGGTTTTGTGATATCCGAAATATCAAATATGCGCAGACCGCGAAAACGTTCCTCGCTCACCTTGCCTTCGACACCTTGCAATCCGCAATCCAGACGGGCGCGTGAATCCTGAACACTCATCAGCAGAAGATTGCCGACAATGGAGACATCGCCTTGGCCACCGGGGCATACCACCGAACTGACCAGCGTGGGCACACCATCCTTTCCAAGGCGATAGGCGTTCCAGCCATGATAATTTCCCGCGACCATCAGATCGCCGGAAAATGCCATGTCGGTATTGGCGAAACTGAGAAGCGGCGAGCGCTTGGAAAATTCCGGTTTGGCTTCCTCGCCATCTTCTGTTCTTTCATCAGCCTTGGTTTCCGCTTCACCTTCCTTTTCCGGTTTCTCCGGTCTCAGGCCGGCAGGGTTGGCGGGATCAAAAAAGCCTGGTGGTTTGGGAAGCGTACTGACCTTGCGCAAATTGAGAATCGCTTCCCCGGCATCAGTAAAGCCAGGGGAGAGCGTTGCGCGCGGATCACTGGACAAGCTGCCGAGCACTGCATTCATTCGTTCGATTTCGGATATCTGATCGCGTTTTACATCATCGGCAAACTGCGCCATCACCGGATCATAGGCGGTACCAGGAACTTCGAGAAGCTCATCGACCATGTCGATGGCACCTTCATGATGCGCGATCATCAACTCGAGGAACATCTTGTCAAAAGCTGTGCCGCGAACTTCTGCAAGCTCGCGCATTTGCGCCGGACTCGCCATGCCCCGCATCGTATGGTGGGCATGCCCCATGCCTTCCATCATCAGGGACTCGCCCCGATCATCAAGCCATCCGCTCATGAACTGGATTTCATCTTTCTGGCTTGCATCAATCCGCCCGGCAACCGCAACAATGTCTTCCTGACTGGTGCGATCCTCGACGAGTGCAGACATGTCGACCGCTTGCTGATGATGAACAATCATGCCTTGCATGAACGACACGTCAGCCGGAGCATAGCGGTTGTCGGCAAGCTTGGTCGCCTGCTCGCTTGTCAGATTTTTGGGAGCATTTCCGATTGGCCCCGGCTGCAGAATGGGTGCGCTGTCTCTGGCGATTAGCTGAGGGGTGAAAATCGTTGAACCGAGCAATGCAACAGCAACCAAGGACATTCTCATTTGTGCAACTCTCCTGATGGGCAACAATGATATAATGTACCATTGCTAGCGTGACTGATCATTTCTGTCGAGTGCATAGATGCGGCAGGTAATCAAAGCTGCTGCAAGCGATCCAATCCGAAGTTCATTGCGACCGAAATGGGATTCTCAAAAGTCTGTTCAATAGTTGAACCGGTCTTTCAAGCTTTCCCGCGCCGCCCGATATTCTTCGGTAAACTGGTCGACCATATCCTGGACGCTCATTACGTTGTCGATCAGGCCCACGCCCTGGCCGCAACCCCAGATATCTTTCCAGGCCTTTTTGTCCGTGTTGCCACCGGAGCCGAAGTTCATGGTGCTATAATCGCCTTCGGGCAAGTTGTCCGGATCCAGTCCGGCATTTTCGATCGACTGGCGCAGGTAGTTGCCTTTGACCCCTGTAAACAGGTCGGAATAGACAATATCGGCAGCCTTGCCTTCCACAATACCGTCCTTGTAGCCCTGTTCCGCATTGGCTTCCTTGGTCGCAATGAAGGCGGAACCGGCATAGCCCAGATCTGCGCCCATGGCCTGGGCTGCAAGAATGGAAGCGCCGCTGCCAATCGCGCCGGACAGGGCAATCGGACCGTCAAACCACTCGCGAATTTCCTGCATCAGCGCGAAGGGGGACAGGGTGCCGGCATGGCCACCGGCGCCCGCAGCAACCGGAATCAGGCCGTCCGCACCCTTTTCGATCGCTTTGTTGGCAAAACGATTGTTGATGATGTCGTGCAGGGTAATGCCACCCCAGCTGTGCACCGCCTTGTTGAGGTCCTCAATTGCGCCCAGCGAGGTGATGATGATCGGCACTTTCCACTTGGCGCAGGTTTCCATGTCCTGATCAAGCCGATCGTTGGATTTGTGCACGATCTGGTTGACCGCAAACGGTGCTGCTGGCTTGTCGGGATTGTCCCGGTTCCACGCTGCCAATTCTTCCGTGATCTGGTGCATCCATTCGTCCAGCATGGTCTGCGGGCGAGCGTTAAGGGCAGGGAAGGATCCCACAATTCCCGCTTTGCATTGGGCGATCACCAGTTCCGGTCCGGAGACAATGAAAAGTGGTGAGCCGATAAGCGGCAGGCGCAGATTGTCAAAAATGGCTGGTAGAGTCATGGATTCCCCGTTCGCAAGTGTGAAACGCTGCCATACCGTATGATTCAGCGGATTCCACTGTTAATTTAACCGGCTGCTTAATTTTTTCGGCTTATACCCGGTTGAGCGCGCTGAGAAGCGCCTCGACCGAGGCCCGGGCGACATCGCTGTTGATTCCGACGCCATAGAATTCCTTGCCATCCTCGGTCCGGCATTCAACATAGGCCGCTGCCTGCGCATCCTTGCCGGAACCCAGGGCATGTTCCTGATAATCGATGATTTCGAGATTCACGCCCAAAGAGGAAGACAGCGCGTCGACAACGCTCGAGATCAGGCCGTTGCCACGTCCACTGACCGTGGTTTCGCCTTCCGGTCCTGTGACCTTGCCGACAAAGATGCGTTCGCCCCCGGTCTGGCTTTCCTGATAGTCTTCCAGGCCGTATTTCCCGTCGCCATCAATATGATAACGCTCGCGGAAAGCCGCCCAGATATCTTCGGAAGACAGTTCGCGGCTCGTTTCATCCGCCAGTTCCTGCACCGTCCGGCTGAAATTCGCCTGTAGCCGTTTCGGCAGCTTCAGACCATAATCCTGCTCGAGTATCCAGGCGATGCCACCCTTGCCGGACTGGCTGTTGACCCGGATAACGGCTTCATAGTCGCGTCCGATGTCGCGCGGATCGATGGGCAGATAAGGCACGTTCCACAATTCGTCATTACGCTGTTCCTGCGCCGCGAAGCCCTTCTTGATGGCGTCCTGATGGGATCCCGAAAAAGCGGTGAAGACCAGCTCTCCGGCATAGGGATGGCGTTCCGGAACCGGCAACTGGTTGCAATATTCCACAGTGTTGACGATTTCATCCATGTCAGAGAAATCGATTCCGGGATCAACACCTTGCGTGTACATATTGAGGCCCAGTGTCACCAGATCGACATTGCCGGTACGCTCGCCATTGCCGAACAGACAGCCCTCGACCCGGTCCGCTCCAGCCATCATGCCGAGTTCGGAAGCCGCAATACCGGACCCCCGGTCATTATGGGTGTGCAGGCTGATGACCACATGCTCCCGCTTGCTGATTTTGCGGCACATCCATTCGACCTGATCGGCATAGATATTGGGCGTGGCGGCTTCGACTGTGGCCGGCAGATTGAGGATCAGCGGTTTTTCCGCCGTTGGCTCCACGATATCCATCACGACTTCACAGACTTCGAGGCTGAAATCCAGTTCGGCTGTGGAAAAAGTTTCCGGCGAATATTCGAAATGCCAGTCGGTGTCGGGATATTTTTCGGCCTGCTCGCGGAGGATAGTTGCACCTTCCTTCGCAATGTCCTTCACGCCTTCCTTGCCCAGCTTGAAGACAACGTCTCGCCAGGCTGGGGAGACGGCGTTGTAAAGATGGACAATCGCCTGCTTCGCGCCTTCCAGACTGGCGAAGCTGGTTTCGATCAGATCCCGCCGCGACTGTGTCAGCACCTGGACCATGACATCATCGGGAATCCTGCCGGACTTCACCAGACCGCTGATAAAATCAAAATCCGTGGCCCCGGCCGACGGAAAGCCGACTTCGATTTCCTTGATGCCGATTTTCACCAGCAGATCAAAAAAGCGTTGTTTCTTTTCGGCATCCATCGGATCAATCAGCGCCTGATTGCCATCACGCAGGTCGGTGGAGAGCCAGCGCGGGGCGGTGTCGATGGTTCGGGAGGGCCACTGGCGATCGGGCAAATCTATCTGACCGAACGGGCGGTATTTTCGGGATGGGTCGGAATGCATGGTCGATACTCTTATGCTGCGAGCGGTTTCGCGCAAAGCGAAAAGGGCTCCTGGATTTTCATTTTCGGAAAAAATATCCCTTAGACACAGCCCGCTGCAGAACGCAGCAGAACAGGGCGCCTAAGGGCGCATAAGTCGCAGTAGCTGTGAGTTACAGAACCTTGCCATGGCGGGAACACTATCTGGCCCGACGCAAAAATCAACCGGCAGTGGTGCATTTTTTTTCATATACGTGAAACCTTTTAGCCTGCGCCAGCGAAACATTCATCGAGCACAACGGCTCACAAAGTTTCTCAAGACCCTGAATTACAAACGAAATATCCCCCCTATTCTTTAGACAAAATTTTTGAAGGACTGAAAAATGAAATCGATTATCGTTCCCCTGGCGTTGGCACTGACGGCATCTGCCGCCACGTTTGCGCTTCCCACCGCGCCCGCTTTTGCCGGACCGACCTATACCGGCGTCAAAGGCGGCAATGTTGCCGTCGGCGGTTATGACGTCACTTCCTACTTCACCGGTTCCGGTGTACCGGTCAAAGGCAGCAAGGCGCATCGCGTCTCTTACAAGGGCGCTGACTATTATTTCAGCACTGCTGCCAATGCAGAGAAATTCAAGGAAAAGCCGGCGGCATTCGCTCCGCAATATGGCGGGCACTGTGCCTGGGCCATGTCCCGCGGTTCTCTGGCACCGGGTGACCCGCTTGTTTACAAAGTTGTTGGTGGCAAGCTCTACCTCAATGTCAACAAGCAGGTCCAGAAGACCTGGCTCACCGATGTTGCCGGCTTCATCAAGAAAGCCGACATCAACTGGCCGAAATTCCCCGATGATGCAAAGTTCGGCGGATAACTCCACTCGCACGTGAACGTCACTTCAACCAACCCCCAAATCAAGGAATTATCTATGACCAATCAACGTAAAATTGCCGCCATGCTCGCCGTGATGGGCGGCCTCTCGCTGGCAACACCTTCTGCTGCACTGGCAACTTGTGCCGCGGCTCCGGCTGCATGTGCCGCCTGCGCCGCAGCCGGATGCGCCGCTGCTGGATGTGCTGCTGCAGGTTGTGCCGCAGCGGCCTGTGCTGCCACCGCCGGTGCCTGTGCCGCCGATGCCGGTGCCTGCGCGGCTAGTGCCTGTGCTGCTGGAGCATGTGCAGCGGCCTGTGCTGCGGCCTGTGCCCCACAATAAGCATTAAATTATGGCCCGGGGAAGCGAGGGCATGTATCATTATCGCTTCTCCGGTCCACCAGAGACAACAGAGGAAATGACTATGAAACAGAATAAAGCAATTTTTGCGGCGATCTTGATGGCAACACTACCGATCGCCTGCGCTGCCCCTTCATCTGACAATGGTGAGACGGCAGAAGCCACGGCTCCCTCGGGACTGGTCGCTGATCTCGGCGGCGAACCCCAGGGTCCGATCTATACGAAGAACCAGGGCGAAACCCTCGCGCTCTCCGGCTATGATGCCGTGAGCTATTTCTCCGGTGATGCGCCGGTGGAAGGCAGTGATGAATATCGCGTGCGCTACCAGGGCTATGACTACCAGTTCGCCAGTGCCGAGAATGCTGCAACATTCCAGGCTGACCCGGCAAAATATGCGCCGCAATATGGTGGATATTGCGCTTGGGCGATCGGTGCCAATGACGCGCTCGCGCCGGGTGATCCAAACGTCTACAAGATTGTCGACGGTAAGCTGTATCTGAACTTCAATGAAGATGTGGCAACCCGTTGGAACAAGGATATCCCGGGTTTCATCGAAAATGGTGACAAGAATTACCCGACTCATGACGCCAGCGAACATTATACCAGCTGATCTGAGCCCGGTGTAACAAGAAAGGCGGCGGAGTACTGACTCCGCCGCCTTTTCTGTACTGGCTTGCGCTCAGGCGGGCTGCCGCAAGATTTTTTCCATCTGCTTGCCTTTCGCGAGCTCGTCGACCAGTTTGTCCATATAGCGCAGCTCGCGCATCAGTGGATCTTCAACCTCCTCGACGCGCACACCACATACGACTCCCGTGATCAATTCGCGATCGGGATTCATCGCGGTGGCTTCCTCGATAAAGGCCCGGCAATCGACTGCGCGTTCCAGCTGGCTGTCCAGTTCCTCCTGCGAGTAGCCTGTCAGCCAGCGGATGGTCTGGTCCAGCTCCGCCTTGGTGCGCCCTTTCTTCTCGACCTTATTGACATAGGCCGGATAGACTTTCGAAAAAGCCATTGAGAAAACACGATGTTCGCCCATTTGTCTCTCCTCACTGTCAGGTAGGAGATAGTATTGGCCTAGTTTTTCTCTTTGTCCACCAGCTGATTGGCACCGATCCAGGGCATCATGGCACGCAATTGAGCACCGGTCTCCTCGATCGGATGGGCTTCGGCGGCCTTTCGTGAAGCTTTGAGCTCCGGTTGACCGGCGCGATTGTCGAGGACGAAATTCTTCACAAAACGACCGGACTGGATATCCGCCAGTACCCGCTTCATTTCGGCTTTCGTCTCGTCCGTGATGATGCGCGGGCCGGTGGTAATGTCGCCATATTCTGCGGTGTTCGAGATCGAATAACGCATATTCGCAATGCCGCCTTCATAGAGCAGGTCGACAATCAGTTTGGTCTCATGAAGGCATTCGAAATAGGCCATTTCCGGCGCATATCCCGCTTCGGTAAGTGTTTCGAAGCCCGCCTGAATAAGGTGGGTGATACCACCGCAGAGCACGGCCTGTTCACCGAACAGGTCGGTCTCGCATTCCTCGCGGAAATTGGTTTCGATAATGCCGGACCGTCCGCCACCGACGCCAGATGCGTAGGCAAGTGCAACATCCAAGGCATTGCCACTGCGATCGGCCTGCACCGCTACGAGGCAGGGCACGCCGCCGCCGCGCTGATATTCGCTGCGTACCGTGTGACCGGGACCCTTGGGCGCAATCATGATGACATCGAGATCTTCGCGCGGCTCAATCAGCCCAAAATGGACATTCAGGCCATGTGCGAAGGCGAGGGCAGCTCCTGATTTCATATTGTCATGATAGTCGGCGGCATAAATCGCGGCCTGGTGCTCGTCCGGCGCGAGAATCATGACGATATCGGCCCAGGCAGCGGCATCGGCGTTGGACAGGACCTTGAACCCGGCCTCTTCGGCCTTTTTGGCTGTTGCTGATCCCTCGCGAAGCGCAATAGCCACTTCCTTGACGCCACTGTCCCTCAGATTCTGGGCATGCGCGTGGCCCTGGCTGCCATAGCCGACAATCGCGATTTTCTTGCCGGTGATCAGATTGAGATCTGCATCGGCGTCATAATAGACTTTCATTTTTCTTCCTTAAGTTCAGACAATCAGAGATGAGAGAGTGATCAATCCGATGCTGGAGAGCATGATCCAGCCCGGATGTTGAAATTTGGCCATGATGGCATTGGCGATTCCGAGGCCGACAAAGGTCAAGCCAATTGCAGCAATCTGAATGACATTGCTGGCCGCCAGACCGGAAGCGACCAAAACCAGATAAAGCGCAGCCAGGAGCATGAGCGCCGTTGTTGAGTGCCAGCCGAACAATATGATGGCGCGGAATGTTGGATCTGCCGTGATTTCCGTCCGCTCGGACAATAGCGGTCCGACCAGGACACGTTGACCGGCAAATGAGTGGTAAAGAGCCACAATGGCAATGATTCCTGCCGCGACGAAGAGCAAGACGCTAGTCACGCGGCATTCGGCCCGCGAGCGATGGCGACAACGCCGGTACGACCGACTTCGACCAGCCCAACTTCCCGCATCAGCGCAACAAATGTTTCTATCTTGTCCGGAGCGCCGGTGATTTCAAAGACGAAGCTCTCGGTCGATGCATCAACAATGCGAGCGCGATAGGCATCGGCCAGCCGCATGGCTTCGATCCGGTTTTCGCCTTTGCCGGCAACCTTGACCAGCGCCAGTTCCCGCTGCACATGCGGCCCCGCTTCGGTCAGATCCCGAACGCTGTGTACAGGAACCAGTCGATCCAGCTGGGCAATAATCTGCTCAATGACATGCGGCGGGCCGTTGGTAGCGATAGTGATCCGGCTGATTGCATGATCTTCGCTGATATCGGCGACCGTCAGGCTCTCGATATTATATCCGCGTGCGGTGAACATGCCGGCAATGCGTGCCAGAATCCCCGCTTCGTTATCGACCATGACAGCAAGAACATGGCGTTCGACGGCTTCTTCCTTGATACGCATAATCTCGCCCCCCTAAACCAGCGCCTTGGCCTGATCGTCCATCGTGCCTTTGATATCTTCCGGCGAGAGCAACATGTCCGTATGCGCTGCACCGGACGGGATCATCGGGAAGCAATTGGCGAGTTTGGCCACCCGACAGTCGACCAGAACAGGGCCATCATGTTCCAGCATATCCTGAATTCCGGCCTCCAGATCTGCCGGTTTTTCGATGCAGATACCTTTCCAGCCATAGCTTTCCGCCAACTTCACAAAGTCTGGCAAACTATCCGAATAACTGTTTGAATAACGGCTTTCATAGGTCAGTTCCTGCCATTGCCGGACCATGCCCATATATTCGTTGTTGAGGATGAACAGCTTGACCGGCAGACGATATTGTGTGGCCGTGCCGAGTTCCTGGATGTTCATCTGGATCGACGCTTCGCCCGCAATATCGATCACCAGGCTGTCCGGATTACCGAGCTGCGCGCCTATGGCCGCCGGAAGCCCGTATCCCATTGTGCCCAGACCGCCGCTGGTCAGCCATTTGTTCGGCAGTTCGAAATCGAAATGCTGCGCCGCCCACATCTGGTGCTGACCGACCTCCGTGGTGATGATCGGATCACGGTCCTTGGTGGCTTCCCACAGCTTTCGGACTGCCAGTTGCGGCATGATTTCCTTCTCATTATCCGGATATTCCAGACAGTTGCGCGCGCGCCAGCCCTTGATCCGGGCCCACCACTCTTCATAGTCAGGCGCCGCAAATTTCCGCCCTTTCAGGACAGCCAGCAGCTGTTCCATGACGCGCCCCACATCGCCGACGACCGGCAAATCGACCCTGATTGTCTTGTTGATGGAAGAGCGATCAATGTCGACGTGGATTTTTTTGCTGTCCGGTGAAAATGCGTCAATCCGGCCCGTTATCCGGTCATCAAAGCGCGCGCCAAGGCAAATGATCAGATCCGCCCGGTTCATTGCCATATTGGCTTCAAATGTGCCGTGCATGCCCAGCATGCCGAGCCATTGGTCGGAGGATGCCGGAAAGGCGCCCAGGCCCATAAGCGTAGATGTGACAGGGGCGCCAGTAAGAGCGGCCAGTTCCTGAAGTGTTTCACTGGCTTTCGGGCCACTATTGATGATTCCGCCGCCGGTGTAAAAGATTGGCGCTTTCGCCTGCATGATCATCTCGGCGGCTTCGTTTATCGCTTTGAAATCCCCGTCAATCTGCGGTTGGTAGCGATTATTCTGCTTGCCGCCATGACGCTGGAATTCCGTTGCCGCGACCTGCACATTTTTTGGAATATCGATGACAACCGGACCGGGCCGGCCTTCGGTGGCAATATGAAAGGCCTCGCGAACAACAGGTGCCAGCTGTGAAGGTTTCTTGACCAGATAATTATGCTTTGTGCAGTGCCGGGTGATGCCGACCGTGTCTGCTTCCTGAAAGGCATCTGTGCCGATCAGGTTGGTCGCGACCTGTCCCGTAATGACAACCATCGGAATCGAGTCCATCAGCGCGTCGGTGATTCCTGTCACCGCATTGGTGGCACCCGGTCCGGACGTCACGAGGACAACGCCCGGTTTTCCGGTGGAGCGGGCATAGCCCTCGGCCGCATGGGTCGCAGCCTGCTCGTGGCGCACGAGGATATGTTTGATCTTGGGATGTTCGTAAAGACCGTCATAAATCGGCAGTACGGCGCCGCCAGGATAACCGAACACGGTATCCACGCCGAGGTCCAGCAATGTTTCTACCAATATGTCTGCACCGCTTTTTTCGGCCACGATCTGCTCCAATATTTCACCAGACCCGCACAGGGCGGGCGTTTGATAGGCTATGCTGCAACGCAACGCAACCGCATTCCCCCACGTCAATTTCCGCGGAACTGGGCGGCGCTACATTTCTATATATGTTATGTCAACCGCTATTATTGTAATAATCTTACAATATCATTGATATCCACAGAAGATATATGCTCTTCCCGTCGAGACCAATCCTCAGGTGTCTGGTTGCGAAACCAGGTATATTGCCGCTTTGCGTAGCGACGGGTTGCGGTAATGGCCTGCGCGATGGCTTCGTCACGTGTGATGTCTCCAGCCAGAAACTGCCGGATTTCCGGGACGCCAATGGCCCGCATCACGGGGCAGTCTTCTGGCAGGTTGCGTTGCAGCAATTCTTCGACTTCATCGACCGCACCGGCGCCCCACATGCCCGCAAAGCGCTGGTCACATCTCTGATAGAGCCAGTCACGATCTGGAAGCAGTACAAGTGGCTTCAACTGAATCTGATCCCCGATCCCCCCTTCCATATGGCGGTGCCAATAATCCATCGCATGCCCCGTGGACCGGACAACCTCCAGTGCCCGCCGGATCCGGCTGCTGTCCCGCGGATTAATCCGGTTGGCAGACGGTTCATCCTCCGCCAGCAAGGCCGAATAAGCGTCCAGTGTGTCCAGTTCGCGGATTTTCCGGCGGATTTCCGGGTCGATTTCCGGAACGGGCGCAATCCCCTCGAGCAAGGTCCGCACATAGAGGCCAGTGCCTCCAACCAATATGGGCAGTTTGTGTTCGGCATGGGCCCGGGAAATCTCGACCTTTGCGTCTGCAGCCCATCGCGCGGCGGAACAGGCTTCAGCACCATCGATATAGCCGTATAGCCTGTGTGCAATGCCCTCCATCTCGGTCTCGGTTGGCCGTGCGCTCAGGACCTGTAAATCCGCATAAACCTGGGCGCTGTCGGTATTGATGATGATCGAGGGTTGCTTTTTGGCCAGTTCCAGTGCCAATGCCGATTTGCCGCTGGCCGTCGGTCCGACAATCAGCGCGACCTCCCCGGGCTTGTCCGGGCCGGGATCATCTGGAGAAACCATGCTCATTGCCACGCTCATAGCAGCAGATCATCTCGAAAAGGGAGAGCTAAGTGCCGCCGCGGACAAATTGTCCGAAATCGGTTCAAATGTGCATTCCATCGGTGAGATATGGGACAGCCGGACCGCTGACATCCGCTTCGAAGGTGCCCTGGCCACCGCCAGAGAGACGCTTGACGATCAAGGGCTGCTAGATATCGTAATCCAGCCGGAGCAAGGACGAGAGAAAAAACTCCTGATTTCCGACATGGACAGTACGATGATCACCGTCGAGTGCATTGATGAATTGGCCTATTATGCCGGGATCAAGGACCAGATAGCCGAAATTACCGAAAGGGCCATGCAAGGCGAACTGGATTTTGAACAGGCCCTGCGCAGGCGGGTGGAATTGCTCAAGGGTCTCGACATATCCGCGATTGAAACCTGTCTGGCAGAAAAGGTGAAATTGATGCCGGGTGGGTCAACTCTTGTCAGGACGATGGCCAGTCGCGACGCGAAAACAATCCTCATTTCCGGTGGTTTTACCCGCTTTGCCGAACCTGTTGCCAAGCAAATCGGTTTTGAACGGACTGAGGCGAATATTCTCGAAGAGAATGATGGCTATTTGACCGGAGGTCTGACTGGGCCGATTGTCGATGCGGCGCGCAAGGCGGCTCTGCTGGAGAGTGCCGCACAGGAACATGGGTTGTCACTCGATCAGTGTCTCGCGGTCGGGGACGGGGCCAATGACATACCGATGATCGAAAAGGCCGGACTGGGTGTAGCTTTCCATGCCAAACCCAAGGCAGCGGAAGCTGCAGATGCGGCGATTCGACATAATGATCTGACAGCGCTGCTTTACGCGCAGGGCATTTCAGCCAAAGATTGGGTAACCCCTTAGATCAGCGTTTTTTGACGATGCAGGCATTGCCGGTGGACTTCACCCTGCTGCACATCCTGTCCGCTTCGGCGCGGGTGGCAAAGGGTCCGGCCTGCAGACGCGTGATATTGCCAGCGTTGACAAGATAGGGTTGAAGTTGCCGCAAGGCGGATATTCTGCTCTCCAGTGACGTCCAAAGATTTCTCGCCTTGTTCTGATCACTGAATGCGCCCAACTGGACCCGCCAGTTGCCCGAAGTGGCCCTGACCGGTGTGGATGCCGGACGCGGGGCTGCGGCCGCTGCCGGAACCGGTGCTGGAACAGTTACCGGAGGTGGAGCGACGGGACGTGGCTGCGGGACTGGTGGTACAGCCTGTGACGGGGGCAGCTGCGCGGTCTGCACGGCACCCGGCGTCGTCGGCGGGCGAAGGCCGCCCACTTGTGCCGTTCTCACGCGCTTTTCATTCTGTTCCATCTGACTGGACAACTCAATCGCCCGCCGGCGATCATTTAGCGGGATATACTTGTCCATCTGGGCGAGATTGGATGTGGCCTGCGGCAGTCCCTGTGCCGATGCCCGGTTCATCAACGCATAGGCCTTGATCCAGTCCTTTTCGACGAAATCTCCGTTGAAATGGCCGGTTCCCAGCACATATTGCGCCCGCGGTTCGCCGCGATTGGCTGAAGCCTGCAGATAGGGCAGGGCCTCGGCCCGCCTTTGCGCCTGAAACAGAATAAGCCCGTAATTATCATTGGCCTGCAAATGTCCCTGGTCCGCTGCGCGCTTGTACCATCTCTCTGCTTCCGCAAGACTTTGCGGCACGCCGCGGCCCAGCTTGTAGGCCTGTGCCAGGTTGAACTGGGCATCCGCATCACCTGCTGCTGCCGGACCTTTCCACTCGTTCACGGCAGTTCGATACTCACCGCGCCCCCAGGCATCGACGCCGTCTTTGACATCTGCGAGTGCAGGCACGGAGCACAGCATGGCGCTGGCCAGCAGAACAGACTTCATGAGGCCATAATGGGCTGTCTTGGAGAGTTTCATCGAGTTTTCCTTGGGCGCAATGTGCAAACCTTGTTTACTACTAATGCCGCCTTAACGCCATTTTGCAAATAATTGGTTATCTGGCGAGAAAATCGATCCGTATTCCGGGCGGTTTATGGACAAAACCGGCCAATTTGGTGAACCGGAAAATCTTCCAGACCTCGTTAACTCTATCTTAGCCCTGTTCTGTCAAACCGACTTCACGAAATTTTATCGGGGCATCCCGTGGCCCAAGTTTGTCGAAGGGGAATAGAGTGCGAGTTCTAGCAATGGCATCGCAAAAAGGTGGGTCTGGCAAGACAACTTTGTCGGGGCATCTTGCGGTTCAGGCCCAGCTGGCAGGAGCCGGTCCGGTCGTTTTGATTGATATCGATCCCCAGGGTTCGCTTGCGGACTGGTGGAACGAGCGCGAAGCGGAACTGCCCGCATTTGCTCAGACTACAGTATCGCGTCTTGCTGCCGATCTGCAGATTTTGCGTCAACAGGGCTTCAAGCTTGCCGTAATCGATACGCCGCCTGCCATCACAATGGCGATTCAGAGCGTCATCTCTGTTGCCGAGCTTATTGTCATTCCTACCCGGCCCAGCCCGCATGACTTACGTGCTGTTGGTGCCACAGTTGATCTTTGCGAGCGTGCCGGCAAGCCACTGCTTTTCGTAGTCAACGGCGCTACACCCAAGGCGAAAATCACTTCCGAAGCCGCAGTGGCACTTTCACAGCACGGTACCGTCGCACCGGTCACCGTACACCATCGGACAGATTTTGCCGGATCGATGATTGACGGTCGTACCGTTATGGAAGTGGACGCCCAAGGTCGGTCCGCTCAGGAAATCGTCCAGCTGTGGAGCTATATTTCGGATCGTCTGGAAAAGAATTTCCGTCGCACCATCTTTTCCTCGCCAGCCATGACTCCAACCACACAGGTTGGCATGCAGCGTCCCGGAGGCAATTTTGGCCGCCGGGTTGTCGGATCTTGAGAAGGAGGGGCTGACCAATGAAACCACTCGCTTCTCTTTCTTCCGGTCTTCTGGCCCGCAAAGGCGGCGCCAAGCCGGCCATGCGCCGTCAGGGTTCGGCTTTTCCCGACCAGACCCATGAAAACCAGGAGGACCTGGGCTGGAACGACATGGGATATGATGTCGATCCGGATCACAGCGACGCCGAAAACGGTTCTGAGGGATCGGAATCGGGAGGTTCCGTTAACCTTAATCCGCTGGCGGGCGCGATTCCTGATCCTGTTCCTGTCGTCAAGAAACAGCAGAAAAAAATAATCGACCGGCTCAGCGGGCCAGCTCCGGCAGATCAGCGGGCGGAAGCCATGCCTGAAAAGCCAGCACCGGCTCCCGTTCCGCTGTCGATTTCCCGCGAGGTTGCGCCGCTTGAAGAGCATTCGGCTGTCGTTGAAGCCGCTCGCACAAACAAGCGCAGGAAAAAGCAAAAATCCCCGGCAAAACGGTCTCGTACCGCCAAAGCCAAAGCTGCTTTCACACTTCGGCTCGATGCGGACAGACATTTGAAACTGCGTCTTGCAACGGCGGTGAAGAACCAGTCTGCCCAACAGTTGGTAACCAAAGCTGTCGATGAATATTTGAAGAATATCCCTGAATTGGATGAACTGGCTGCACACGTTCCATCACGTGGCGCTGCTTGACTGAACATACAGATTAATTTGCGAGGGCATTAAAATGAAACGCGATTTGATATTAAAATTGGCTGCTTCGACCATGGTCATCAGCACGACGCTGACCGGCTGTGGACCTTTCGGGGGTTCGGTGGCTTCGGTTTCCAGCAAGCCGGCAACCGAGAAAGATGGTGCCAAATATGCCAAGAAAGCTGAAAAGGCTCTGGCAAAAGGTCAGATCGACAAGGCCGTGATCTATGCTGAGCGCTCTGTTGAAGGCGTCGGTACCAATTCGGAAACTCGTGCACTTCTCGGTCAGGCCTATCTGGCTGCGGGGCGGTTCAACTCTGCTGAGCGCAGCTTCATGGATGCGATGGATCTCGGTGCCAATGATGCCCGCACCGTTCTCAGCCTCGCACTGGCGCAGCTCGGACAGGGCAAGGCTGACAAAGCCAAGCGTCTCGTTGAAAACAATCGGAACGCGATTCCGGTTGCAGATTATGGCCTTGCAATGGCGCTTGCCGGTGAAACCAAGGTAGCCGTGGATGTTCTCGAACAGGCTATCCGCGATGCCAATGTCAATGGTCGTACCCGTCAGAATCTGGGCCTGGCCTATGCTCTGGACGGACGCTGGAAAGAAGCCAAACTCATGGCTTCCCAGGATATCAAGCCGGCTGCAGTCGACAAACGCGTGATGCAGTGGGCACAGATGGCTCGTCCAGGCGCTTATGAAGTGCGCGTTGCGTCACTGCTCAACGTCAATCCGGTCAAATCCGATCCGGGTCAGCCTGTTCGCCTGGCACTGAACGCTGCGCCCACTGTTGTCGCGGTAGCTGAAACGCCAGCTGAAGATTATGCGCAGGAAGTGGCTAGTTTCGATACGGT
>JBCDCK010000006.1:0-197792 GCA_039181895.1 Pseudomonadota bacterium | reverse complement strand
GGCGTCCGAAGTTGCCAGCGAGCAGGCTGTCCGCAATCGGGAAGCAGAAGAAGCCCGGATCACGGCCAAGCAGAAGATCGACTCCACGCAGATCGAGGCTGATCGCGCAGTGAAGGAAGCTTCGATCGCTCAGCAACAGGCTATCGAAATCGCTCGTCAGGAACAGCAGATTGCGATTCAGAACAAGAGTCGCGAGGAAAGTCAGGCAAAGGCGGAGGCCGATGAAGCGCGCGCCAAAGCTGTGGCGGCGGAAGAGCAGGTCACCACGTCCCGCGAGACCGAGGCAGCCGATCGTGAAAAGCGGATCGAACTGATCGAGGCGTCCAAGCAGGCAGAGCGCCAGGCGATCGGCGTGAAGGTCGAAGCCGAGGCCGAGAAAGAAGCCGCTGTAAACCGGGCAGCCGCCATTAGGCTGGATGCAGAAGGCGAAGCCGAAGCCGAAAAGCTGCGCGCCGACGCCGCAAGGGTGCGCTTCGAGGTCGAAGCGTCTGGTCAGCGGGCGATCAACGAGGCGGCCAACATCCTGTCGTCAGACCAGATCTCGCTGCAGACCAAACTGGCCCTTCTCAATGTACTGCCGGATGTAGTCCGCGAATCTGCGAAGCCGATGGAAGCGATCGACTCGATCAAGATCGTGCAGGTCGACGGGATTACGCAAAATGGAGGGGGCGGATCAGGTGCCCCGGTCGGTGCCAATGGTTCCGGAAATGGCAATCTGGCGACAGATGCCGTGTCGGCCGCTTTGTCCTATCGGGCGCAGGCCCCGGTCATTGACGGTCTGATGAAGGAATTGGGGTTGGATGGCTCCTCGCTGGATTCGCTGATCAGCGGTGCGGCCGATAAATCCGCTGCCAATGATGCAACCCTGCTGCAGCCAGAATCTGCTACCAAAATCGAGAAACCGGTTGCGAAATCCGAAGGTGAAACAAAACCTTCGATCAAGGTGTCTCACAAGACCGTCGACAAGCCAACCAATCTCAAGTCTGACGGGCAGGCTCAGTCTGCGACTTCGCAACCTGATTGACTTGGGAATGTGCTGACCCGGATCTGAAATGTCGGTATGGTTGAAAATGATCGCCGGAATGCTGCCACGCAGCTTTCCGGCGATTTTGCCTTAGTAGTCAAATCCAGGGTTCGTCCGGTTGAGTTTGCGCATCAGGCCGGGCCAGACCAGGTTGTCGCCAAGTCCTGGTGCAAAGGCCGGCGCGCTTTGCTGGAAAACGCGGTGCCCCATGTCTTCGCTCTCCTCGTAGAGCTTGTCAGCGCTGCCCACTGACTGGGCCAAGATCTGGGTCTTGCAGGCATTTTCGAGGAAATACATGCGTAAAAATGCGATGGCGCAATTCGGGCCGACGGTCAGTGTGCCGTGGTTGCGCAGGATCAGCAGGCTCTTGTCGCCCATGTCGGCGATCAGCCGTTCTCGTTCCTCGAGTTCCAGCGCGATACCCTCATAGTCATGATAGGCGACATCATCGTGGACCTGCATCGAAAACTGGGTGTAGCGGCGCAGACCGTCCTTCTGGACCGATACAGCAATACCATAGGGCGTGTGGACATGAATCACGCAACCTGCATCTTTGCGTGCGCTGTGCACCGCACTGTGAATTGTAAATCCGGCCGGATTGATGAAATAGGGCGTGTCCTGCTTGATATTGCCATCCAGATCGATCTTGACCAGTGACGAGGCGGTCATCTCGTCAAACATGACGCCATAAGGGTTGATCAGGAACCGCTCCTCTCCATCTTCATCAGGCAGCCGGGCGGAGATATGGGTGAACACCAGATCGGTCCAGGCGTGCATGGCACAGAGCCGGTAAGTTGCCGCCAGGTCGCAACGAAGCTGCCATTCTTCCGGGGAGACTTTTCCCTCCAGACGATCAATGGTCGACGGATCGGGAATGTTGAACCCGGCGGATACGGGCATTGCGGTGGCTGCATCTTTGACGGCGGTGGCCATGAGTGTCTCTCCTGACAGAATTGGTTTCGGACGGAATGCCGTTCGGCAGTCCTTGATCTTTCAAGAGCAGAGGTAGCACAAGGTTTTATGTGAGGCCAGCAACAGCTGGGCATCTGGTCGCTATTCTTGCCGACAATAGATAATGTCTATCGCAAATCATTATTCTTGACCATTGTCCGGTTCTGTCTGTTAGGTCTCATCAAAAGATATTACGGGAAGATCATATGACAGGTGGCGGTTCGGAGACTTTGAACAAGGGCGTTTTTGGCTGGATCGAGCGGACCGGCAACAAACTACCGGACCCGGTTTTTCTGTTTTTCTATCTGATATTATTTGTCATTGCGCTTTCGGTTGTCGCGGACTGGCTTGGCTGGTCCGCGGTCCATCCGGTAGCAATCGACCCTGATACCGGGCAATCCGAGGTGATTGCCGCTACGGCTTTGCTGTCAGCCGATAACATCCAGCGTCTCTGGGTTGAGATGCCCAAGACCTTCACACATTTCCATCCGCTTGGCTATGTGCTGGTCGTCATGCTCGGTGCGGGAGTTGCGGAACGATCCGGTCTTTTCGGTACGGCCATGCGGGCTGGCGTCAGTGGCGCACCGACTTTTCTGCTCACACCCATTGTCGCTTTGGTGGCCATGCTGGGCAATCTGGCGGCTGACGCGGCCTATGTTGTTCTGATTCCGCTGGCGGGAGTAATTTTTGCCGCCGCCGGTCGTCATCCGATTGCAGGAATTGCGGCGGCATTTGCCGGCGTATCCGGTGGCTTTTCCGCCAACCTGTTCCCGGGCCAGCTCGACGCATTGCTCTTTGGTATCACCCAGGCTGCGGCAGAAACTGTATTCCCCGGCTGGGAGGCCAATATTGCCGGCAACTGGTATTTCATCTTTGTGATGACATTCGTGTTCCTGCCGGTCATCTGGTACGTCACCGACCGCGTCATTGAGCCGCGTCTCGGCCATTATTCCGGTGCTCTCAATCCGAGCGACAACAAATCGGAAGATCCCGTGTCCGTGGATGATGAAATTCAGGACCGTCCGCTTGATGACAAGGAACGCCGAGGCTTGCGCTTTGCCGGGCTGGCAGTGCTGGGTGTCATCGCCCTGTGGCTGGTCATGCTGTTTGGACCCGGTACGCCGCTTGTCGACGAGAGCGCTGCCGCAGAGGCCCAGCTAACACCTTTTTACCAGTCACTCGTGGGTGGCTTCTTCCTGCTCTTCCTCCTTGCGGGCTGGGCCTATGGCAAGGGTTTTGGCAACATCAAAACGCACCGCGATCTGGTCGACATGATGAGCGACAGCATGAAGGATATGGCCTATTTCCTTGTCCTTGCCTTCATGGTGGCCCATTTTGTCGCGATGTTCGGATGGTCAAACCTGGGCCTCATTACCGCCGTGCATGGTGCCGAAATCTTGCAAAGTCTCGATATGCCCGCACCGATACTGCTTGCTTTGGTTGTGATCTTTGTTGGCGTGATGAATCTGTTTGTCGGGTCAGCAAGCGCCAAATGGGCGTTGCTGGCCCCGATACTCATTCCGATGCTGATGCTGATTGGCGTCAGTGCGGAGACCACGACAGCGGCCTATCGGGTCGGCGACAGTGCAACAAATATCATTACGCCACTGATGGTTTATTTCCCGCTGATCCTGATTTTCTGCCAGCGCTGGAAAGCGGATTTCGGTATTGGCAACCTGACCGCGATGATGCTGCCTTATGCGCTGTGGCTGCTCGGCGCCGGTCTGGCTCTGATCATGGTCTGGGTGGCGTTCGAGATCCCGCTCGGGCCTTCGGCTCCGGTGTTTGCACCGCCGCCATCAGCATAACAAAAAGGCGGCTAATTGCGATCACCGCGCAGCGACTTGTGTAGGCGGGTCCATACGCATCAACAAATGCGGCGCAGTCCTGAATCTGCAAATCGGCAGAACAAGTGCCAGAGTTTTCATTATTGCCCCCTCGTTTTTGATAGCTTTCGGATAATTGCCTGATTTGCCGGCTGCTGGCAGCCAGACCGCTTTCGTTACGTCCTTGGGGCGGATGCGTGGTCAATTGCAAAAATGCAACTCGCAGGTGCAACATTTCACATTGCAACTTAAATTCAGAAGTTCATGATCATCAAACCTCTCCCAAGAAGGAATGACTATCATGACCAAATTTCAATCTTTGCTCCTCGCATCCGTGGCTGTAGCAGTCACCGCTTCTCCCGCATTTGCAGCGGACGCCGCCCGGAATGATCGCCTGTACGATGCCAATGGCGCAAGTGTCGCCAAAGTGAACCGCGTTGCCGACGATGGCGATGTGATGGTCATCTACAAAGGCAAGGTGATCCGCGTTCAGTCCGAAACTCTCTCCAAGACAGACGGCAAGCTGATGACCAGCCTGACCAAGAAAGAATTGCGGCGCATGAAGTAGCGCATATCCGACATCCTCCTCAGGATTGACGAAGCCGGTGCACGTTCCTCCCGTGTGCCGGCTTTTCGTCTATCCGGGCCTCTGCAGCTGCGAGGTCTTGCGGCGTGTTGATGTTGAAAAACGGTCGGTCGTCATCCCAGGAAACGGTCTCTGCCTGACATTGCCGTGCCAGCCAGTGCAGGGAAGGCGCTCTATCCTCTGTTTCATGGGTGTGGCGAACGGCGTTGACGATGGCGGGATCCCAGCAGGCAAATGTCGGGTGCAGACGCTCAGCTCCTTCTGCCACCGCACAACGCCCTGAAACAGACAGTTTCGCTACCAGGTCTTCCGGCGGAAACGGGGCATCCACCGGAACCGTGACAAAAGGTTTGGAGCCTGGCCGCAGGGCCCCGATTTTCTCCGCTATGGTATATATTGCACCGACCGGACCTCCTGGAGCATCAGGGTCATCAGGCAGGAACGCCAGTCCCGTTCCGAAGTCTTCCGGGCCAGACAATATGATCTGGGGCACTACAGCCTCATATCGTGCAATCAACCGGTCGATCAGCTTTTGGCCGCCAAGTCTAATCGTTGCTTTGGGTCTGCCCATTCTGCGCGATTGACCACCGGCCAGAATGACGAGGCAAACGGGGTTGTGTGATCCTGACAAAACGAAATCCTGCTGTGTGCAGAACGAGTTCTAATGCAGCAGTACGCAGGGAGCAACCGCTATGGGGATATACGTAAAATGCTGGAAAGTAGCTCTGCCTTCTCGGCGCCATCCGGCTCAAACGGTGACGGGAAAGGCGATGGCCTGAACCGCGAGAAGAATAGCAATAATGCTACCTCCGGCCAGTCGCGCAGCAGAAATGATTTTGGATCGCATGGGGACGAACTTAAAGACACTCCTCCAAGCTTATGTGAAAATCTATGATGAAGAAGGGCTTAACCGCCCAGTTGCGAACGCTATTCGGGGCTGACCTTTGCGTCCTGTACGGTTAGCCGCTGGGCTGTCGCGGGTGCGTCGGAAAACAGTTCCGGCTCGGTGCCGGTCAGCCAGACCTGACCACCCCGATCCGCCAGACGCTCGAAGAGAATGGCACGCCGACCGGGATCGAGATGGGCTGCCACTTCATCCAGCAACAGAACCGGACGCATGCCGCGTTGGCTTCCGATCAGATCCGCATGCGCCAGAACAATAGACAGTAACAAGGCTTTCTGTTCACCCGTGGAGCATAGTGCCGCCACCTGACCCTTGGCTTTGTGGAAAACGGTCATATCAGCGCGATGCGGGCCGATTAATGTGCGTCCTGCTGCCCGATCAGCCTGTCGTCCGGCGGCCAGGGCCGTCCGCAATTGCTCTTCGGTTCTCAGGTCGCCGTCATCCAGTGTGAGCGCCGCGGCGGCAAACAGACTGTCGTCCGTGGTCCCGATCAACCTGTTCAAAGCATCTGCGTTTCGGGATCGAGCCTGGGCGATGGCACTGCCAAATTCAGCAAGCTGGTGGTCAAGGGCTTCCAGCCAATCGGGATCGGGCGAAAATTCCTCCGCCAAGAGGCGATTGCGTTCGCGGCGGACGGCTTCATATCGGGCGGTGTTCTTGGCATGGGCCGGTTCCAGCGCGGTTACGAGACGATCGAGGAAGTTCCGGCGACCGGTTGCTCCCTCCAGAAACAGGCGATCCATCGCCGGGGTGAGCCACAAGAGGGACAGCCACTCGCCAAGATCATTGGTCGGTACCGGCGCGCCATTGACCCGGGACTTGCGCCGGTCCGGATGTTCTGCGCTGATACCCGTACCCAATTGAGTGTCGCCAACAGTTGCCGCCACGGCAAAGGCTCCGCCACCGCCATCCAGTGCGATATCGCGCAGTGGTGCCCTGCGAAGCCCTCTACCGGGGGCCAGAAGTGACACCGCTTCCAGAATGTTGGTCTTTCCGGCGCCATTTTCGCCGCTGAAGATGATCAGGCCTGATGAGACATCCAGTCGCAGTTCGGCATAGTTCCGGAAATTCTGCAATGTGAGCCGGGATATCGTCATGGTGCGCGAGCCTACCTAGCTGCAGCCCAGGAACTTGAGAAGAAAATTCGCAGGATTTTACAGGTGCATTCATAGCATGTTCAGTCTGTACTAAATGTTGGGGTAAATCACTAATTATCAGTATTAGAGATCGGTTCAAAATCGGTGAAAATAGGTTAAGATATTGATATATATGACTAATACAAAACTGGCACGCGCTGTGCAATGTATTGGGCAACCTCGCAAACAACTCTGCGAAGGGCCAGATTAAACAAAGGATAGAAAGATGATCTCGAATATGACCAACAATGTAACCGCCGCTTTTGCCGCTCTTGTTTCCGCCGCCGTTCTGGTCAGTGCCAGCATCGGCCCCGCATTCGACAATGCCGCAACTCTGATCGTTTGATCGCCAACCCAACTCAACCCAAAAAGGAAAACTCATGACCCTCAATCTGAAAAACCACCTCGCCGCCGCTTTTGCCGCCCTGGCTTCTGCCGCAGTTCTGATCAGCTCCAGCATCGCTCCCGCGTTCAACAACGCTGGTTCTCTGGTGATCTGATGACCAGCAAGGAAAAGCAAACCGCCAGCACCCCCCGTAGCTGGCCGACTTCAACCGAAACCAGAAAAGGAAAAAACAACCCGATGAAAAACAAACTCCGTCTCGACAGAGCCAATGGCAAATTGATGGGTGTATGTTCCGGTCTCGCCAACTGGAGTGGAATTGACGTCACGATCTGGCGGATCGGCTTTGTTGCCGCTGCTCTGTTCGGTGTCGGTGCCCCGGTACTGATTTATCTCGCCCTTGGCCTGATTGTCGACTGAACCCGGCAAATCATAGCCAAATAATGATATAACATACGGAAAAATATAAATAAGTTTAGTAGACCGCTCCGATAATAAGGTGTAATTGAAGATGGCAAGGTCCATCGGACAAATTATCGGAGCGCTGATGTCGGTTCATCACCACCATCACAGTCACATGTCTCACAGCCATCACGATCGCCATGGCCCGCATGGCCACATGCCCACTGATTTCAGCCGGGCCTTTGCTTTTGGCATAGCTCTCAACATCATCTACGTCATTGTCGAAGTCACCTACGGCATTCTTGCCGGGTCGATGGCACTGATCGCAGATGCCGGACATAATTTGTCCGATGTTCTCGGTCTCGCTGTGGCATGGGCAGGCGCGGAATTGTCCAAACGCCCACCCAGCAAGCAGTTTACATATGGTTTGGGGGGATCTTCCATCCTCGCTGCTTTGCTCAACGCCTTGTTCCTGCTTTTGG
Organism: Pseudomonadota bacterium; assembly: GCA_039181895.1. Classification (GTDB taxonomy): domain Bacteria; phylum Pseudomonadota; class Alphaproteobacteria; order Sphingomonadales; family Sphingomonadaceae; genus Parasphingorhabdus. The sequence goes on along the minus strand of JBCDCK010000006.1, from coordinate 190,138 downwards.
CCTGCGGCGCTATCGCATGGGAAGCAATCGGGCGGTTCAACTCGCCCAGTACAGTCGAGTCCAAGACGGTAATCATTGTCGCCTCGATAGGAATCATCATCAATTTCGCTACGGCAATGCTGTTCGTCCGCGGTCAGAAGGAGGACATCAATATCCGCGGTGCGTTTTTGCATATGATGGCGGATGCTGCAGTTTCGGCCGGTGTAGTCCTGGGCGGCATTGCCATATTCCTCTCCGGCCTGAACTGGATTGACCCGCTTATCAGCCTCGGAATTGTGGCGCTGATCTTCTGGAGCACATGGGGCTTGTTGCGGGAAGCAGTGCGGATGTCGCTGGCCGGTGTGCCCCGGGACATTGATGCAGAACAGGTGATGGTTGCGCTGGCGGAATTGCCTGGCGTTGAAGCAGTGCACGACTTGCACATCTGGCCGATGAGTACCAGCGAAAATGCCATGACCGCGCATCTGGTGATCCCGGGAGGGCATCCAGGAAAGGATTTCCTCGCCGATGTCCAGAACGAGATGAAATCCCGCTTTGCCATTCATCACATCACCATCCAGATCGAACTGGAAGATGAGGAGTCCGGTGAATGGCATACGGACTGTCAGTCCTGACCGTTTCCGATATCAGATGATGCCTTTTCGGCGCATTCCTATCAACCAACCTGCACCCGTTAACCGATCCCGGTAAGGTTCCCGTTAACTTTTGCATAATCAACTGCTGCTAAATTCCTTTCAGGGATCAGATACAGGCAAGCCGGGCAAAGCGCGCTGGCTGCCAGGTGATGCGGATCCTCAAAAGACAAATTCGAGGGAAATGCTGAAGATGAACGCGCGGCCAGATCAACGGGAATTGGACAAGCAGATGAAGCGCGGTGATCATCGTGTCTCTTCGCGTACCGGCGTGGAAATCGAGGCTGCGGTTCGCGAACCAGGGCTCGGCAAGGTCCAGGCAATGATCATGGACCTTTCGCTGACCGGATTTCGCATGCGCTGCATGACGCGCCTGACAGGTGAGAAGAATATCTTCATGACTCTGCCTTCGTTCAACGCGATTGAAAGCAAGATCTGCTGGATCGAGGGCGACTATTATGGCTGCGAGTTCACCAAGGCACTTTACCCCGCCGTATTTGATCATATCGTGACAAAATACCCATCGCTCAAACAATAACGGTTCGGCTTGCGCCGATCCCGGATGAGCGGCTAGTCCACTCTCCGGCATGGCGCGAAAAGATATTCCGAAAAAACTATCCCTGATATTGATGCTGGTCCTGATCGGCGGCGTGATGCTGTGGCAGGGATTTTTCCTGCGCGATGAAGTGCTCCGCATAGATGGCAAGGCCATCACTGTTCTGGATGGTGACAGTTTCAAGTCTGAAAGCGAGGAATATCGTCTGCAGGGAATTGATGCACCCGAGTTTCGGCAGACCTGCACAAGCGCTGCAGGTAATGCCTGGCCTTGCGGACGATCAGCGCATGAGAAACTGAAAGAGATTTTGGCTGGAACGGCCTGGTCGTGCACGGTACGGGCAAGGGACCGCTTCGGCCGCGCGATTGTCATTTGCGAGGATTCCGACAGCCGGGATCTGGGTTCTTTGCTGGTGCGATCCGGGCATGCGGTGTCGGGCGGCCGATTCGACGACACGCCATATGGATCGGAAGAATCGGAAGCCCGGAAAGCCCGGCGTGGAATCTGGCAAGGTCCGTTTCAGCGTCCCGACCTGTGGCGCGGGGAAAATCCTCGCGGCTCATGAGGCCTCAGGTCATTGAAGCAAAGCCTGCAAGCCTTGGCAGGATATTATGTCCGGAAGGACATCTTTCATTGCGCTGTGCCAGAAACCACCTATGTGTCGACCATGCAATATCTTGCATGTGCGGGGAGGCAATGTGCACAGCGAAATAAGACCCAATTGGCTGTCGGAAATCGTGCGGCGTTTTTCGGTATTCGTATATAAGCTAAACGGGTGGGAAGCAGTCCAGGAAAACCCTCCACCCCGCAAATGCGTTATCATTGCCGCGCCTCACACCAGCAACTGGGACTTTCTCTTTTTTTTCGGACTGACCAATCAGCTGGGATTCAAGTCCTACTGGATCGGCAAGAACACTTTGTTCAAGTGGCCGTTTGGCGACATGATGCGCAGATTGGGCGGCATCCCGGTTGATCGGTCTAAATCCAACAATATGGTCGATGCCATGGTTGAGGAATTCCGCAAGCGTGACGATTTCATATTGACCATCCCCCCGGAAGGCACACGCGGCAGCGTCAGGCAATGGCGTACGGGCTTCTATTACATCGCCTTGAAAGCCAAGGTGCCGTTGATCATCGGGATGATGGACTATGCCAAGAAAACTGGCGGTCTGGGGCCATCGGTCAAGCTGACAGGCGACTACAAGGCGGACATGGTGCGGATCAGTGAATTCTACCACAGCGTCGTTCCAAAATATCCTGACAAGGCGATGGGAGATTTGGCGTCAACGGATGCGGGCTCGCCAGATGGGACATCTGGTAAAAGCAAATGACTGATGCAGTGCTGATTGCCCTCGGTTGGAATTTTGCACTGCTTGTCGGGATCATGATCTTTCTTTGGCTGATCTCTGTGAAAATCGGTGATGTGTCGTTCATTGACTCATTCTGGGCTTACGGAATGGCGGTAATGGCAGGTAGCTCGATCATGCAGGTGCCAGAGCCCGGATTGCTGGCCTGGGTGATATGGGCGCTCACTCTGTTCTGGGGATTGCGGCTGGGCACCTATTTGTTCCTGCGATGGCGCAAGGAAGGGGTCGATCCGCGTTACGCCCTTATTCTGGGTCGGGCGACGGACAAGCGGGGCTGGTCCTTTGCCAAGGCGGCCTTTTTCAAAGCCTGGGCTCTACAGATTCCGTTGCTGTTTCTGGTCTGCCTGCCGGCTCAACTCGGTATTTTGCTGGCAGACGATCAGGCAATCGGTCCGGTTGCCTGGGGCGGTATTGTTTTGGCACTGACCGGTATCATGTTCGAGACAGTTGGTGACATGCAGTTGAAAGCGTTCCGCTCGAACCCGGCGAACAAGGCAAAGGTTCTGGATACTGGCCTCTGGCGCTACACCCGGCATCCCAACTATTTCGGCGACTTTTGTGCCTGGTGGGGCATTTGGCTGGTCGCGGCCACGACCGGTTGGCCCGTCTGGATTGCAGCAGTTGGGCCGCTGTTTCTTTCGTTCACCCTGATGAAATGGAGCGGAGCACCGATGCTGGAAAAATCGTTGCAAAAGACCAAGCCCCAATATGCCGACTACATCTCGCGGACTTCGGCTTTTTTCCCCCGACCTCCAAAGGCGCAATCCGGCGGTGAGCAGGCGGGATGATCAAGGGAGTGCATCATATTGCGATCGGGGTGCCCGATCTCGATCTGGCGCTGACATTTTACTGCGATGTACTAGGCTTTGTGGTTGAGCAGGAAACAGCCATTGCCGCAGATCACAAAAAGGCCGGAGAAGCAGTCGGCATTCCCGGATTTGAAGCCCGAATGGCGATGCTGAAAACTGCCAATATCCGGATCGAGCTGTGGCAATATTCCCGGCCTGCACAAAGAGATCGGCGTTCTGATCCGCAGGACCTGGGTTATCCGCACTTTGCGCTGGAAGTGGATGATATTGCTGCCGAATGCGAGCGATTGTCGAAAGCGGGCATGACTTTTGTCGGACCGCCAGTGGATTTCGAATCCCTCAAGGCTGCCTACGGTCGCGATCCGTTCGGGAACATCATCGAATTACTGCAGATAGCTGACTAGTCGGACTCAGGCCGCCTTGGCGAGGATCTTGCTCTCGATAATCTGGGCAAACACATCGCTGTCCTGAGCACCGGGGACCATGAATTTTTTGTTGAAGATAAATGCGGGAACACCCGTGATGAACCGATCTTGCCACTCTGCTTCCACCGCTCTGACCTCGGCAGCGAACAGGCCGGTCTCGAGGATATTGGCGGCCCGTTCGGAACTGAGACCGACAGATGTCGCCACCTCCACGAGCGTTTCATGGTCGCTGACATCGCGACCGTCAGTAAAATGCGCCTTGAACAGCGCGAGTTTCAAAGCTGTCTGCTTACCCGTCTCGCCAGCCCAGTGGAGTAGGCGGTGCGCATCAAAAGTGTTCACCATGCGCATATTTTCCCGATACTGAAACTCGAAGTCGAGATCGCTGCCGGCATCGCGCAAACGCTCCCGGTTCGCTTTGCTCTGTTCGGGCGTGGCGCCATATTTCTGGGCCATATGTTCGTTGATTTCCTGGCCTTCCGCAGGCATGCCGGGATTCAGTTCAAATGCGTGCCAGGCCAGTTCGAAACGCGCTTTGCCTTCGAAACGCCGCATCGCCTGTTCAAGCTTTTTATACCCGATGATGCACCAGGGGCAAACCACGTCCGAGACGATATCTACGGTGACAACCGGGGTCTCTGACATGGGTATTTCCTTTGCGATAGGGTTAGAAAGCGATCAGGCCTTTTCGAGCGTGCATTGCAGTGGATGCTGATTCTTGCGGGCAAAGTCCATGACCTGAGTCACTTTCGTTTCGGCCACTTCATAACTGAATGTGCCACACACACCCACGCCCTTTTGATGAACATGGAGCATGACGCGTGTTGCTTCATCGATATCCATCTTGAAAAAGCGTTTAAGCACAAGGACGACAAACTCCATTGGCGTGTAATCATCATTCAGCAACAAAACTTTGTAGGGACTCGGCTTCTTGGTTTTAACCCGCGTTTTTGTCGCGATCCCGAGATCCGTATCGTCACCTTCGCCATTGCCAGGGCTGCTTGGATTCTCAGGCGAATCGTCATCACCCGCTGCCCGAACGGATCGTGCGGAGCCTGCGGCTGCCGAAAAGAGAATCTGTGAGTCATTCATGATGGAAAGGATATGGTATTTTTGGTTCCGAGGGCAAGTGGTCGTTTGACCAGTCAGGGCCGTTTATCGACAAAATGCCAACTGCTCCCAAAGAAAAAGGGCCGCCCCCAAAGGAGGGCGGCCCCATCTAGTTCATCTGGAGAAAGGCTTAGGCAGCTTTTTTCAGATCCTTGCGGATTTCGCTGAAGCGATCTGCAATCGGCTGATAGGCTTTGCCAGCGATCTTGGTGACCGCGTCAGCATTGTTGGACGTTTGATCCATCACGCGATCGAGATTGCTGCGCATATAGTCGGCCTGCTTTTCAAAGAAATCGCGCGGCGTGGCAACGCTGAACAGTTCCTTCAGGACGCGGCTGGCTTCGGTCAGGTTTTCCTGGGTGTACTTGACGTTGGTCTTGCCGAGTTCCTGAGCGCCCTTTGCAGCGATCTTGCCGCTTTCTACGAGAGCTTCAACATTTTCGCGGTTGAATTCAACCGCGGTTTTCGAAACTTCGGTTGCGCGCTCGGCGGCTTCCTTGGCACGTTCCTGAGCGGTCGCAGCCAGCTCTTCAATGCGCGCACGGATCTTCGCAGTCACGTCCTGATTGGTTTTCTTTGCAGTTGCAGTCTTCTTTGGTGCGGCCTTTTTGGCAGCAGGTTTCTTAGCAGTAGCCATTTTCTTGGTTCCTTTGTTCGATTTCGGTTTGGCGGCAGTTTTGGCAGCGACCTTCTTGGGCGCGGCCTTCTTCACTGTCGCTTTTTTTGCTGCAGGCTTCGTTGCAGCGGGTTTTGAAGCCGTTTTTGCGGGAGCGGCAGGTTTGGCGGTTTTCGCTGCCGGTGCTGCTGCCGTCTTGGTAACAGCCACTTCCTTGGCGGGAGTGGGGGTCTTTACTGGCTCCGCAGACGCAGCTGCCGCATAGGCAGCTTCAGCGGACAGGGTCGCCGGCCGCGGGGCGGCAGGCTTGGAGTCGGATACTGGTTTTTTCGTATCGGCCATATCTACTTCCATTTGTTTGTTGCAGTGCACAAATAGTGGAGGGAGGTGCCAATGTCAAGGAAAAATGTTGCACTGCACAATAAATCGATTAACTTAGATAATAACAATAAAAACAATATCTTAAGTCAAGATAGTCAGCCTATAATCTCAAATAGATGGTGCAGCAGGCCATTTCCTGCACCGCACCACAGTCGAGTTGTGACTAAGGTGCGGTGAATTGCAAACAAGCGTCCAGCTGGTCCAGCCTCGGGTCGAACCCTTTGGCTTCATACCCACTGGGCGGTTGTTGCCAGGGAAAGCATCGCAAACGCAGCAATACTGACATGAGATGCGGCTTTCACATTCCAGCTAATCGGCTTGGCCACGGCATTGAACTCCGCTTCATATTCCGGGTGCTCGGTACCCATCCAGCGATCCCACCAGGTGAAGTAGAGCCCGAAATTGCTGTGCCCCTGGCTGTGGTGGAGATCATGATGCGTGGTGGTGGTGATCCACCCGAGAGGACTGCGTGTCCATCCGGCCGGGAACAGCTCCACACCTGAATGTCCCATGACATTGCGGATGATCATATGGGCGAGGAACAGGAAGATCGCGAACGGATACATGCCGCCGGCCGCCAGAGATATGATCAGCAGGTAGGCGGGAACGAAGGCAGCTTCCGCAACCGCTTCGAATGACGAGAAGCTGTAGGCCGCCCAAGGTGTCGGGGTTCGCGACTTGTGATGGTGGAGGTGCGAGAAACGGAACATCCTTTTGGTGTGCAACCAGCGATGCATCCAGTAGAAATAGGCATCATGCGCGACGATCATTGCCAGCAGCTGGACAACAAATAGCGGCCAGATGATATCGCCTTCGGTGATCGTTACCCATCCGGCAGCCTCCATAAGTACCGTGGAAATGGTCGTCAGTCCAAAGACCAGGACCGTTCGCATGGAGGACAAAAACTCTCGTTTATAGTCTGCCATGCTGGCCCGGCGTGACTGGATCCGCCGGGCTTCGCTCCATTTTCGAAAAATCCACAACAGCAGGGAAAGCACACCAGCGGCGATCAGATATCGACCGAGGTCAAAAGTGAATGCGCCAATCATATGGTCGACAATGGCATCAAGAAGGTCCGGCATTTTTCTCTCCATCGGCAGGATCAGTTGTTCGATGAAGAGATCGTGTCAGGATTGGGTCGCGTCTTCTCGTCAAAGCCGAAAAAGGCTGTGCGATTTCGAAAAGGATCATGTTTTTTCACTTTTGATCAATTGCACGTTTGCGGAAATCGCTGGGAGTTATGCCGGTTTCCTGACGAAAGGCCCGATTGAACGGAGCCAGGGAGCCATAGCCCAGATCCATCGCAATCGTGAGGATCGGGACGTCTACCAGCTCGCGATCGGCCAGTTTCTCCTTCGCCTCGCTGATTCGGTAGCCATTGAGAAAGGACGAGAAATTCCGGTGACCCAGTTTGCGGTTGATGAGCGCCCGCAAACGGTGTTCCGGCGTGTCGAGATGGTCGGCCAGCATCTGGATGGTGAGAGATGATGTGCGATATTGGCCGCCATTCATTGCTGTCATCAGTTTATCATGCAGCACCGATTCGGAAGGTGTGAGACTGGGCCCGGTTTTGGTTTCCTCGACCGCAACCGGTGCCTGGGACAGAATCTCGTCGTCGACACGAAACAACGCCAAAGCCGCGCCGAGTACCAATATCAGGATGAGAGCAGCGTTGATGCTCGAAATGACCGGAGCGTCGTCGGCGGTACCGAGCAGGATTTCATACGTCAGCACACCACCGACCTGGAGCCCGACAAAGAGGGACAGGAACATCCGGATTGTGCGGCGTTTTTCTATGAGATCGTCCTCGCGCCCGCCCAGCGCGATCATGATCAAATGCGCCACCATGACCAGCGAAACAACATGGATGGCGTAAAAGGTGTAGATTTGGATGTCTGGCACGACATAGGCCAGAATCCAGAATAGCACGAGCAGGGCTGGAGCCACCCAGAGCGGCTTGGCGATGCGCCGCTCAAACAGCTGATGGGCCAGGAGCCAGATCCAGAATGTCGTGGAGATTGACAACCCGTCAACAATCACACGGTAATGATCGGGCGGATCCATTGTCGTGGAGGAATTGATCAGATAGGCCCCGGAGCCAATCATCAGGCCGATGGCCGTCCACTTCAACCCGGCACGGACATTGCCGGTGATCAAAAGCAGGATCATGGTGAGTTGTCCGCCGATCGCGAGCAGTCGCAAGACCGTATCCAGTTTTTCGAAATACGATAGGTCCAAAATGACAGCCTTCCCTGTTCGCTCGCCATGCTAGTCGATACCGCCATCATCGCAATGGCTATTTGCCAGCCCGGACTGTCGAATTTCGAGCGATATTTATATGGCCTCTCCGGGCCGACCGTGTAACATCGCGAGCATGCTCCGCGAATATGCTCCATGCCCGGTTTGAAAAACCCCCGACTGCAATCCATTGCCACAGCCGTTCCTGACCATCGCATCAGTCAGCCGGAGGTGCTCGCCATACTGGCCCGGGCCCGCGGCGCGGCGTTGCCGGCAAGGCTGGAACAGATACTCGGCAATTCCGGAATAGGACAGCGCTATCTCGCTTGCGATCCGGATTATTATCTCGAGCAGCGCAGCTGGCCGGATCGTGCGGGACACTATGACCGGGTGGGGCGAAGGCTGGCGGAAAAGGCTGCGGCCGATGCGATGGATCGCGCCGGATTGGCTCCCGGAGACATTGATGCCATTGTCATGATCTCGACAACGGGAACCATGACGCCGTCCATTCCCAGTCGCATGATTGAATCCCTGGGGTTTTCATCATCCATCCGGACGGTTCCGGTGTTTGGCTATGGCTGCGCCGGCGGTGTTCTGGGCCTGCGCCTTGCCAGCGATCTGGCGAGCGGCGGAAACGGCCAGAACATCCTGTTGATATCTCTTGAGCTTTGCAGCCTGTCCTATGACTATAGCCAGTTCGACAAGAAGAACATGATCGCGACCGCACTGTTTGCCGATGGCTGCGCGGCGGCAGTGATTAGCGGGCGCAAGGACAGTTCGCCAGGGCCTTACTTCAGGGCTTTTGACCAAAAGACCTGGCCGGGCACGCGGGACATGATGGGCTGGGACATTGGCCAGACGGGCTTTGACCTGGTTCTGGCGCGCGATATCCCCACGTTCGTCGCCCGCGACTTTGCCCCATTTTGTGATGGCTTTCTGGAAAAACAGGAGCTGGCAATGACCGATCTTGCCGAACCGGCCTGTCACCCCGGTGGCGGGCGGGTGGTCGATGCGCTGGAAAATTACTTCGCTCCGGACATTACAAACATCTCCGCAACAAGAAGCATATTGGAAAGATACGGCAACATGTCTTCACCCACCGTGCTGTTTGTTCTCGAGCAATTATTGCAAGGCAAGCCGGACCGGCCTGTCTTGCTGACGGCACTGGGCCCCGGATTCACCGCGGCCCTTGCGATACTAGATCCGGCGGAGGACTGATGGAACAATTGGGATCGATTTTCAGCACAGCACCCACGCTGGTGACTTGGATACTGGTGTATATTGTCGCTCAAAGACTGGTGGAACTGGTCTATGCCAATCGCAACACGAAGCGGTTGCTGGCGGATGGCGGCGAGGAATTCGGGGCTGATCATTATCACTGGTTCATTATTCTCCACAGTGCCTGGCTGGTGGTGATCTTTCTTATGGTTGATCCGTTGCGCCCGGTTGCACCGCTGATGCTGGCCCTGTTCATTGGTACCCAGCTTTTACGAATCTGGACGCTGGCCAGCATCGGCCGGTGGTGGACCACCCGGATTATCTCCGCCCCCCATTTCGACCGGGTCCAGCGCGGTCCCTACCGCTTCATTCCGCACCCGAATTACGTTGTGGTCGTTCTCGAAATTGCGATTGTCCCGCTGATGCTCGGGCTGCCATGGGTGGCGCTCCTTTTCTCCATTCTCAACGCGATTCTGTTGCGCCACCGGATCGGCGTGGAGAACCAGGTATTGCAGGGGCGAGGAGCGTCAGAAACCTAGAATTTGGCGCCGAGCTGAATACCATAAAAGCGCGGCTCGCCCGGGATGAATGTCGGAATACCGAAGGCGCCGCCGGTATTGCCGGCATCGATCAGAAATTCCTCGTCCAGCAGATTCCGCGCGAACCCGACAATTTCATAACGTCCGTCGCCAAAGGAGAGGCCGCCGCGGACATTGACCAAAGCGTATCCGTCCTCTCGGATCAGCGGATTGTTCGGCTGTTCGAAAAACATCTCGCTCTGATAGGTCACGGAAGGTGTCAGGAAGAAACTGATCCCGTCGCTGAGCGGGACGTCGAGACTGAAGCCTCCTGACAGCTGGAATTCCGACTGCAGCCGGAAGCGCGCTCCGGCCAGTGTGCCGTTCGAGGGATCATTGTCGATCTGGGCATCAATATAGGCGCCATTGGCGAAGACGCTGAGAAAGTCTGCCAGTTCGGCGGCGACTTCCGCCTCAATGCCGAAACTGGATGCACTCCCCGCACTGACTGTCCGCGGAGGCGTTTCAGGCAAGGTGACCTGGAAATTCTCGTAGACCTGATAAAAGACTCCGATTGAAGCAGATACATTGCTGTCGGCATATTTCAGGCCACTTTCATAATTCCACACTTTTTCTGCCGCGATATTGTTCCGGGACGGCTCGCGAAAGCCGATGGCGGTCACATCAACCACCGGAGAGCGACGGCCCTTGGAAATGGTGCCGTAGAAATTGAGTTCGGGCGTCACCCGATAGAGAATGTTGAAACGTGGCAAGATTGAATGGAAATCGCCGGTCCGGGAAACCTCGAACCCGCCGGTGTCGACCACCGGCAACAGGGGCGCTCCTGATATCACGCTATTGGGCTGGACAGACGAAAAGAAGCTTTCCCGGTTTTCCCACAAAAACCGCACACCGGCAGTGAGCTCGACGGATTCTGACGGTGTCCAGGTAGCGTCCGCGAACAGCGAAAAGATTCGGTTGTCGCCGCGGTTCTGAAAGGTTGACTGATAGGGCAGGAAGGTGGCCAGACCGCCGGTCAATAGCGCTGTTGCCTGTTCTGCCGTCACGGTACCGTCCGGTGCGACACAGGGGAGGCCGGGGATGAGTCCGGCAGCACATTGCAGATAGGTGCCTTCCTCGGTGGAGAAGGGCACTGCCTGAAGCCCGCGTTCGCGGAAATAGTTCAGCCCGACAAAGCCGCGCCATTCGGGACTGGTATAGGAGAGCCGGGTTTCGTGATTGAACTGGCGCCCTTCGGCTGCTTCCGCAAATTCGAGATAGAAGGCCGGCGATCCGTCGGCATCGAAGATCTCCAGCGAGTCAAACTCGCGATAACCGTTGATCATTGTCAGCGTGACGCCGTCGCCCAGTTCGGTCTCGATCGTCATGTTGAGGTCATAAACGTCGCGATCCAGTCCCAGCTCGGACAAACCGAGCGCCGCCGCAGAGAAAGGTGAACCGGACAGCTCGACCGGATCAAAGGGTGACACGCTGCCGCCGGTTGCCGGCAGTGTCCCGGAGACAAAGGGCGTACCGCTGTGCCGTTGTCGGTCCCAGGTGCCGATAATGTCGACGGTCGTCAGAGCATCCGGCGTCCAGCGCAAGGATGCGCGCAGACCCAGCTGATCCTGGGCATAGAGATCGTCCTGGTTGATGCCCGCCGTGTTCTGGTTCGGAATATTGGGGTCACCGGCAATATTGCGGACATAGCCGTCTCGCTGCTTGAACGCTCCGGCAATGCGCCCCGCGATCACGTCATTGCCCAGATTGACATGGCCGCTGACCAGGATCTGGTCGAAATTGCCATAGCCCACCCGTGCTGATCCGGAAAAGCCGGGCTCCGGCCGGGCGGAAATGATGCTGACTGCACCGATGGTGGCTGCCGTGCCAAACAATGTCGCCTGCGGGCCCTTGATCACCTCGACCCGCTCCAGATCATAAAGATCCTGATAGGAACCGCGCGAGCGGCTGATGTCGACACCATTATAATAGAGCGTGACCCGCGCCGCCTGCTGGGCACTGCCGCTGTCGGAGGTAATCCCGCGAATGACAAAACCGGGATTGTTGGCGCTCTGTTCCTGGACAAACAGGCCGGGGACATAGAGCGACAATTCGTCAATTTCCGACACGCCGAGTTTTTCCAGATCCTCACCGGTCTGGGCCGTCAGGGTCACCGGCACGTCATTGATCGACTGTTCCAGCTTCTGCGCCGTCACAATGATGATATTGTCATCGTCGGCATCAGCTGCGGAATCGGTTGCTGATTGGGCAACGGCAGGTGCAGCCGTTCCGGCGGATACCAGTGCGAAGGCAAGAGCGGCCAGGGACGTCGGGCGAAAATTTGTCATGCGAATCAACCTTGATGGGAGAGGGGAAAGGATGATTGTGCAAGTGCAGCATGGCTGTGACAGCCTTGCGCCGGAGGGATGACTGTTTGGCGCAACCTTGATGACCGGTTTATGACGGTCATCAATATTGGCAGATGCTGCACATCGCCAAACTTGCGCCATGTCTTGCCAGAAGTCGTGTTCCGCTATCAGCCCAATGAAGACATCAATATCTTTGCCGCACTCAAGACCGGGTGCAATTCTGGCGGCGGTGGAAACAATATCCGGCCGACCGGCGCGATCGTTCCGGGTTTGAACAGCTAGGATCCCGCCGCCGGCCAGACCTCCGGAGACGCACGCAGGTTCGATTCCGATACTTCAGTTGGCGGTGAACTCGGCTTCAAGTCGCAACTGGCTGAACCTACCGTGACCCCGAACCGCGACCGGCAGATAATATTCGAGGCCGCATTCAGCTACTGAGTAACAGCTGGTTGAGCGCTCATCGGGATCGGGCCCGAACAGTCTTCGGTCCGGACATTCTAATTTGACTAAAAGTCCAATAACCGGCATTATGCTCTGGAATAATCAAAACGAGAGGATCAATATGGCTGGCGATCCATCCACGGAATTGCAATCCTATCAAAACCGGCACCTGCCTGAACATGCCGAAATTGGGCGGTTTATCGAAAAATGGGCCGGGATTCCGCTTAATATTGTCGAAGCCATCGGATCCTGGATAATCGTCCGGCCGATGAACACGGCTTTGCGGCAATTGGACGGACTGTCTTACAAGCTGGAAGGAACACTGCTGAAACGCATTTTGCAGCATGTGCTTTTTCCCGTCATCATGATCGCCGGGTTTTTCATTGGACTCGCCGCTACCGAGGCGGGCGCATCGACAGGGTCGATCACCACGCTGGCGCTCATCCCGGTTGTCATTGGCCTGATCATTGCACCGCTGGAACGGCTGTTGCCCTATAGCCGCAACTGGCTGGAGGGGGGCAATGACAGCTCGGTCGACCTGATGATGTTCATATCCGGCGCGTTCTGGAACGGCTTTGCCAAATATCTGATCCAGGTCCTTTTCCTGGTCGGCATGATTGAGCTGCTGGAATCCTACGGCCATGGCCTGTGGCCCGATCACTTGCCGATCGTGGTGCAGGTGTTCCTGTTCATCCTGGTCAAGGATTTCTTCCGCTACTGGCTGCATCGCGCCCTGCATGAAGTGCCGTTTCTTTGGCGCTTTCACGCGGCGCATCATTCGGTCAGGCGACTCTACTGGCTCAACGGTATCCGCAGCCATCCGGTTGAAGTTGTGGGGCAGGCGGTCCTGTTCGCCTTTCCCTATGCGCTGCTGCAACCATCGGCCGAGATTGCCATGATCGCAATTCTCATGCAGCTGACCATCGGAATTTTCCAGCACGCCAATATCGACCTGAAGCTGGGTTTCTGGGAATATATATTCTCGATCGGCGACAATCACCGCTACCACCATTATCCGGACAAAAAGGTTGGTGACTCCAATTATGGCGGCGAGTTCATCCTCTTTGATATCCTGTTCGGCACTTTCCACAAGGTGAAGGGCGAGCGTCCGCATGATCGGATCGGCATCGGCACGGCGCCCAATTATCCGATGACAATGGCGGGGCTGTACATTGCGCCATTCCTGCCGGACCAGAAGGTGTTCGGATCGGATGAGAAGGCTGGGACCGAGGACGGAATTCCTGTGGAAGCGGAACCGAACGAACTCCCGTCGCAAGGGTGACAAAGGTGACACTGTGTCAACCTGATGAAAGAGTCGCGTTACGGTCACTAACTGTCTGAAAATCTGCAAAAAAATCTTGTGACTCCATGCCTTTGCGCAGGGTGACAGCCTCGCGAAACAAAAAACCCGTGGTCGCTTTCATATGCAAAATTTCAAAGAGCCGGAGCGTCAAGCCTGACGGATAGAGGGCGAGTAGGAAAGGGGACGCTTTTTGTCTCGCCCGGGGGAATCTTGCAGGGTGCGTATCGGAATATCCCAAAATAGCGGATCACGCGAAGATGCGAAGTCGCAGAGATTTGGAGTCCTCAATTCTCGCCATGCTGGACTTGGTTCAGCATCCATGGCGCAACCATGAACAATTATGTGAGAGGAGAAATGAATCCTGCACCAGGTTCAGGATGACGGAAGGGGCAGGGGAGGGATTTGGTAAATCCGCGTCTTCTGCGCTAGACCCACCCCATGAAACTCACGCCCTATTCCGATGGCTGCGGCATGGTCGTAGGCGATGTGCAGCTGGCCAAGCTGGATGACACCGCGCTCGCCGACCTGAAAGCCGCTTTTGCCGAACATGGACTGCTCTTCTTTCGCGGCCAGGAACTGCCACCCGAAGAGCATCACCGGTTCGCGACCCGCTTTGGTGATATTGTGCTCAACAAGTTCTTCAAACCCTCCGACGCCCATCCCGAGATTGCCGAGGTCCGCAAGACCAAGGACCAGAAGATGAATATCGGCGGTGGTTGGCATACCGATCAGAGCTATGACGAGGAGCCCGCGCTCGGTTCGATCCTGGTTGCCCGGACCTTGCCCGACAGCGGCGGCGACACCCGCTTTGCCAATCTGGCGGCGGCCTATGACGCGCTGTCCGATGGCCTCAAGCGCACGCTGGAAAGCCTGCGTGCGATTCACAGCAACCGGCATATCTATGGCGAAGACGGCTATTACCGCAAAACCGATCTGGCGCAGACGCTGGGCGGTATGGATCGGGTCGGGGATGCCACTCACCCCGCTGTCATCCGCCACCCCGAAAGCAGGCGCAAGATCCTCTATGTCAATCCGGGCCATACCATCGGCTTCGAAGACTGGACCCGCGAGGAAAGCTTCGCGCTGCTGAACCACCTTTACAAGCATGTCGACCAGCCCGCATTCACCTGCCAGTTCGAATGGCAGCCGGGCTCCGTCGCCTTCTGGGACAACCGCGCCACGTGGCATTTTGCGAATAACGACTATCAGGGCCAGGAGCGCCTGATGCACCGGATAACACTGGCGGGCGGAGCATTGGCGGGGGTTTGAGAGGGTTCACGCGAAGGCGCGAAGTCATAAAGTACAAGGGCTCTGCAAAACTCTACTGTGCATCATCCTGAACTTGCTTCCGGATCCATTTTGCCGTCTCGAAGCCGGTGATTGTGCATAGTGACTTGCGGCCTATAGTGGTGTTTTGGGATTGGGAGCACAAACATGTCGAAACTCGCAGCCATTGTCGTCGGCCTGATCGCGATATTGCATCTCTATATCGCCTGGTTTGAAATATTCGCCTGGACCACACGGGGGCCGGCGGTCTTTTCCAGCTTTCCTGTCGATCTGTTTGAACCGACAAAGGCGATGGCCGCCAATCAGGGCATTTATAACAGCTTTCTGGCGGCCGGTCTGATCTGGTCGCTGTTTATCAGGGACGCGCTGTGGCGGCGCAATGTTGCGACCTGCTTCCTGCTGTTTGTCGCCGTCGCCGGAATATTCGGCGCGGTCACCGTGACCCCGCGCATAGCGGTCGTGCAGACTTTGCCAGCGGTTGTGGGCCTTGTGCTGGTCTGGCTGTCCTGGGGACGGAAGGGCTGATTGCACGATTTGGGCGTGACTCAGTGCGACCAATATGCTGTGTCCCCAATTCCATGCAGACTTACCCCAGCCCGAAAACACCGGAACGCCACGCGGACTTTATCGTTCACGCCATCGGCCTGCTGCTGATCCTGCTGGCCGGCGGGGCGCTGCTGGTTCGCGCCGCTGATCACGGCCCGGCCGTGATTGCGGCGATCGCTGTCTATGTGATCGGCGTATTGATCTCCCACATGATTTCGATGGTCTATCATCTGTCAGCCTTCCACACCCAGCGCCTGATGCTGCGGCGGATCGATCATGCGGCGATTTATCCGACCATTGCAGGAACATTTACGCCGCTGTTCGTACTGGCCGGTACCGAGTTCAGCCTGTTCCTGCTCGCGATCATCTGGGCGCTGGCCGTTCCGGCGATGGCGTTCAAGATTTTGGGCAAGGGCCTGGACTCGCGCTGGTCGATCGCCTCCTACCTGGGCATGGGCTGGATGGGCCTGCTCGGCGTGCCCGAATTGATGGAGCAACTGCCGCCCCTGTCCCTGTGGGCGATGCTGGCGGGCGGCCTGTTCTATTCCCTCGGCGCGATCGTCTACGCCCGCAAGACACTGCCCTTCCGTTATTCGATCTGGCACGGCTTCGTGATGCTGGGCGGCGCGAGTTTCTTCGTCGCGATCTGGACGGGGTTGGCGGGGAGTGGGTGAATGTCCGCTTTGGGCGCAGAAGCGGACATTCCGAATTGGCTATGATCTATCGTTTGTGTCTGATGCGTCCAGTCATTCGAAGTCCGTCCAGCGTGTTCAATCCCATCAGTGTCAGGTTTAGAGCGCCAGCAACCAATTCAATCGCCTGCACGGTATAGAAGGCGCTGTCGAATTCTCCAGCGTTCGCCTTGGATGCCAGAAAGAATGCGGAAGGTACCAGGACCAGAATTCCGTTCAGACCAATGATCGGCATCCGCTTCTTTTTGGCTTGGGACATCGGGTCTTTGCGCTTTGCTCCCAGAGACATGCCCGAAGCGCCGACAATTGTCATCGCGGGAATCAGGATCAACATGCCGTTCAGGATCATGTTTTTTACCCCGGTAATGTCATCATAGGAGCCGAACAACTCCGATACCGTGGTACTGGTCCAAAACAACAAAATGCAAAGAAAGCCGGTTATGCCAGCGGCAGCGTGCACTTTTGTTTTCATAGATTTGTTCCTTTGAACATCGGTCGAACCATCAGGCAGTGCAACAATCCGCAACGGCCACTTTTTCAAACAGGTGCGGCGCGGTAACAGCGCTCGAAGGGTAATGGCTGAGCGCGTTTTGGAATTCCGGGTTGGAGAATGCCGAGCGAAAATGCGATACTGATTCCCAGATTGCATAGTTGAGATACATGCTGCTGGCGCCGACTGCCTTGTGGAGCTGGGTGCTGATATATCCCGGCTGCTTTTTCATAAAGAGCGCATCATTTTGCCAGGCCTCGACGAGCGCATCCTGATCCTCGGGGTTTACCGTGAAAAGGTTGACCAAAACAACCGGCCCGGCATCGTCGCCCAATTGTTTCTCTATCGGATAATTTTCATCGAGAGGTTTGAAGTTGACCATTTTGACTGCTCCTTGATATTTGACCCAAATTGGTGATATGTTGTCATGCCGACAATGCGGTTAATTTAATTGACAACGTGTTGTCAATAAGAAAAATTTTGGAGTATCAATGGTGACAGAAAAATGGACTGCTGAAGGAGAGGCTGTGACGGACCTAATTCTGGAGGTTTTTCGCCTTAATGGCCGTCTCATAACAGCCGGTGACCGGCTGGTGGCCGATCTTGGACTGACCAGTGCCAGATGGCAGGTTCTTGGTGCACTGGCCAATGCAGAACGACCGGAATCGATTGCGTGGCATGCCAGAACCATGGGGCATCATCGACAGGGTTTGCAACGCATCGCAAATGAGCTGAAGAAAGAAGGCATTGTCGAGTTCAAGCCGAACCCACACCATAAAAGAGCACAGCTAGTGGTGCTCACTAGCAAGGGGCATAAACTATATGATTCCGCAATTGCATTGCAGACCCCTTGGGTGAACTCGCTTTCCAGTGGCCTGCCGTTGAAAGAGATTGCTTCGGCAAAACGGGTGGTCGAGCATCTGAAAACAAATCTCGAACTGGAAAGCGAAAATGCTTCCCCGGGACAAAGCGCGACCTAATTCAAAAATGTATCATGTCCGCTTTCGGGATGAAGCGGACATATCGCCTAACTTCAAATTTTGCGCCTTTGTGACGAAGAACACGAAGGCGGCCGTTTAATCGGGAATTTCGCGGCGATTTCGCGATCCGGGTTTTTCAATATTGTCCTCCCAATGGGCCGTTGTGTCATGCTATTCCCGCCATCATGCCTGATTTTGTCGATATTCTCGCACGATTGTTTGCCAATACGCCCGCCATGGTCTTCAGCGCGCTCGGTTTGGTCCTGCTGATGGGTGCAGCGGCGCTGGCCTTTCGTGCTATGCGATTGATCAACGGTGTCAGCGTTGGCGGTACGATAGTCAGCTGGCACAAGCGGACCTCAGACCAAACCGTTTCCTATGCGCCCGTGGTCCGTTTTCGCACTGGACCGGCGGACGAGTTTGAAGTGCAGAGCTCAACTGTTTTTGAAGATCGGCCCGGCGGGCTCAATGTGCCAGTCATTGTCCGGTATGATCCGCGCAACCCCAAGCGTGCAGATATCGAAGGACGCCATCATCCCTGGCGACCGGTAATTGCATTCACGATTCTTGCTTTGGGCTCTTTTGCCATGAGCTGGCAGGCGGGTGGCTATGCCGAAACCGATGCCGCAGATGTCGCGGGCGATCTGATTGCGCCCTGAAACCCGCTTTCGGGATATTGCAGTCGCCAGCTGTCGCCGGACTTCTTTCTCCGGCCCCCTCTTGACCGCCACCCGAATCCCGTCTAGGGGCCGCGCTTCGGCTGTGCGGGTCGCACTCGGCACGGCGGAAAACTGACATAGGCAAAACACTGGGCAGCCTCCGGGCTCCAGAGTAACCCTAGTTTATCTAGTATTATAAGGTGAAGACTTTATGCCAACGATTAATCAGCTCGTCCGCAAAGGGCGGGTGCCCCAGAAGACGAAGTCCAAGGTTCCGGCCATGGAAGCCAACCCGCAGAAGCGCGGCGTTTGCACCCGTGTCTATACCACGACTCCCAAGAAGCCCAACTCCGCTCTGCGCAAGGTTGCCAAGGTTCGCCTGACCAACCAGCGCGAAGTCATCAGCTATATTCCCGGTGAAGGCCACAACCTTCAGGAGCATAGCGTGGTGCTGATCCGCGGCGGTCGTGTGCGCGACCTTCCCGGTGTGCGTTATCACGTCCTGCGCGGCGTTCTCGATACCCAGGGTGTCAAGGACCGCAAGCAGAGCCGTTCCAAATATGGCGCCAAGCGTCCTAAATAATCGGTCAGATAGGAGTTATAGAAAATGGCACGTCGTCGTCGTCCCGAAAAACGGGTTATCCTTCCTGATCCCAAATTCAAGGACCAGGTTCTTTCGAAATTCATGAACAACCTCATGCTCGACGGGAAAAAGTCCGTCGCGGAGAAGATCGTCTATGGTGCGCTGGACAGCGTGGAAGCCAAGGCGAAGAAAGATCCGCTGCAGCTGTTCCATGATGCGCTGAACAACATCAAGCCGGGCATTGAGGTCCGCAGCCGCCGTGTCGGTGGTGCGACCTATCAGGTTCCCGTTGAAGTGCGTCCCGAGCGTGCCCAGGCACTGGCCATCCGCTGGATGATCTCCGCCGCCCGCTCGCGCAGTGAAACCACCATGGCAGCCCGTCTGTCCGGTGAGATCCTTGACGCTTCTAACAATCGCGGCAACGCGGTCAAGAAGCGGGAAGATGCGCACAAGATGGCCGAAGCCAACCGGGCTTTCGCGCATTATCGCTGGTAATTTGAGTTGAGTTCATTTGTCATTCCAGCGCAGGCTGGAATCTCGGGCCTCATGATGCCGATTTGGGGATTGAACGCCTGAGACCCCAGCCTTCGCTGGGGTGACGAGTTGTAAGGACATTCGTAAACGCAAGGGCTGGTCAAAACCGGCCATATTAACTATAGGGCGGCCAAATTTCGGTTCCCCTTCACACTGGAGTAAAGACTATGGCACGCAGCCATCCGCTCGAACGCTATCGCAATATCGGCATCATGGCCCATATTGATGCCGGTAAAACGACGACCACCGAACGCATCCTGTATTACACGGGCAAGTCCTACAAGATCGGCGAAGTGCATGATGGCGCGGCGACGATGGACTGGATGGAGCAGGAGCAGGAGCGCGGAATCACGATTACGTCGGCTGCCACCACCTGTTTCTGGAACTCGGAAGACCGTCAGGGTCCCGAGCACCGGATCAACATCATTGACACCCCGGGCCACGTGGACTTCACCATTGAAGTCGAGCGTTCCCTGCGTGTGCTCGATGGCGCGGTTGCCTGTTTCGACGGTGTGGCCGGTGTCGAGCCGCAGTCCGAAACCGTATGGCGTCAGGCGGACAAGTATAAAGTGCCGCGGATGTGCTTCATCAACAAGCTCGACCGGACCGGTGCGGACTTCAAATTCTGTGTGAACTCGATCATCGAACGTCTTGGTGCGACCCCGGCTGTTCTGTATCTGCCAATCGGTATCGAAGCGGATCTGGTTGGTCTGGTTGACCTGATCAACGAACGTTCGATCACCTGGAAGAACGAAGATCTCGGCGCAGAATATACTTATGGCGAAATCCCCGAGGACATGGCGGACGAAGCCGCGGAATATCGCGAGAAGCTGATCGAACTTGCTATCGAGCAGGACGACGAGGCGATGGAAGCCTATTTCGAAGGCAACCTGCCGGATGCGGCGACGCTGAAGGCGCTGATCCGCAAGGGTACGCTGAACCAGAGCTTCGTGCCGGTTCTCTGTGGCTCCGCGTTCAAGAACAAGGGCGTGCAGCCCTTGCTCGACGCGGTTGTCGACTTCATGCCGAGCCCGCTGGACGTTCCGGCGATTAAAGGTGTGTTGCCCGACAGCGACGAAGAAGCCTCGCGTCCATCATCGGATGACGAGCCCTTCTCCGCGCTCGCTTTCAAGGTCATGAACGATCCGTTTGTCGGCTCGCTGACCTTCTGCCGCATCTATTCCGGCAAGCTGGAAAAAGGCACGCTGCTCAACTCGGTCAAGGACAAGAAAGAGAAAGTCGGCCGTATCCTCGAAATGCACTCCAATGACCGGAAGGACATTGACGAGGCATTTGCGGGCGACATTGTCGCGCTCGCCGGCATGAAGGAAACCACCACCGGCGACACGCTGTGTGATGCGTCCAATCCGATCATCCTGGAACGGATGGAATTCCCCGATCCGGTTATCGAGCTTTCGGTCGAACCGAAGACCAAGGCTGACCAGGAGAAAATGGGTGTCGCCCTCAACCGTCTGGCGGCCGAGGATCCCTCGTTCCGCGTGACGACGGACCATGAAAGCGGGCAGACGATCATCAAGGGCATGGGCGAATTGCATCTCGACATTCTGGTCGATCGCATGAAGCGCGAGTTCAAAGTCGAAGCCAATGTCGGTGCGCCGCAGGTGGCTTACCGTGAAGCTCTCGGCAAGCCGGTCGATACCGACTACACGCATAAGAAACAGTCCGGTGGTTCCGGTCAGTTCGCGCGGATCAAGTTTGAAGTCACCCCGGGCGAGCGCGGTGCGGGCATTACCTTTGAAGACGAAATCAAGGGCGGTAACATTCCGAAGGAATATATCCCGTCGGTCGAAAAGGGCATGCGCGAGACTGCCGAGACCGGATCGCTGATCGGCTTCCCGATCATCGACTTCCACATTCGGGTTTATGACGGCGCCTATCATGATGTCGACTCTTCGGCACTGGCTTTCGAAATCGCAGCGCGTGCAGCGATGCGGGAAGCGGCGCAGAAGTCGGGCATCAAGCTGCTCGAGCCGATCATGAAGGTCGAAGTGATCACGCCGGAAGACTATCTCGGTGACGTGATCGGTGACCTCAACAGTCGTCGTGGCCAGATCCAGGGTACCGATACGCGCGGTATCGCCCAGGCAGTCGATGCCATGGTGCCGCTGGCCAACATGTTCGGCTATGTGAATGAACTGCGTTCGTTCACCCAGGGTCGCGCGCAATATTCGATGCAATTCTCTCACTATGAAGAAGTGCCGAACAATGTTGCCACGGAACTGAAGGAGAAGATGGCCTAAGGCTGGCTTCTTTGGGTAATAACTTGCGCTTCCTTTGGCGCGGCCGGCGAAAAAAAGCCGGATGCGCAAAAGGGTGTTGACAGATTTGGATAGTCTCGCCAAAGCGCGGCACAGACTATCAAGATGATAGAAAATCAGAGGTAAATAAAATGGCTAAAGAGAAGTTTGAGCGCAACAAGCCGCATTGCAACATCGGCACCATCGGTCATGTTGACCACGGTAAAACCACGTTGACTGCGGCCATTACTAAAGTTCTGGCAGAAGCTGGCGGCGGTGAAGCTGTTGACTTCGCAAATATCGACAAGGCTCCTGAAGAGCGCGAGCGCGGTATCACCATTTCAACGGCGCACGTTGAATATGAAACCGAAGCCCGTCACTATGCGCACGTCGATTGCCCGGGCCATGCTGACTATGTGAAGAACATGATCACCGGTGCGGCTCAGATGGACGGCGCTATTCTGGTTGTGAACGCAGCCGACGGCCCGATGCCCCAGACTCGTGAGCACATCCTGCTCGCCCGTCAGGTTGGTGTGCCTGCTCTGGTTGTCTTCATGAACAAGGTTGACCAGGTTGACGACGAGGAGCTGCTCGAGCTGGTCGAAATGGAAGTTCGCGAACTTCTGTCTTCCTATGACTTCGACGGCGACAATATTCCCATCGTTGCCGGTTCCGCTCTGGCCGCTCTCGAAGGTCGTGACGACAATATTGGCAAAGAGAAAATTCTTGAGCTGATGACCGCCGTTGACGAGCATATTCCGCAGCCGGACCGTCCGGTTGATCAGGACTTCCTGATGCCGATCGAAGACGTTTTCTCGATTTCCGGTCGTGGTACGGTTGTGACCGGCCGTGTGGAAACCGGTGTTGTGAATGTTGGCGACGAAGTTGAAATCGTTGGCATCAAGGACACCACCAAGACCACGGTTACCGGCGTTGAAATGTTCCGCAAGCTGCTCGACAGCGGTGAAGCCGGCGACAATATCGGCGCTCTGATCCGCGGTGTTGCCCGTGAGGAAGTCGAGCGTGGCCAGGTTCTTTGCAAGCCGGGTTCGATTACGCCGCACACCGAGTTCAATGCAGAAGTTTACGTGCTGTCGAAAGACGAAGGTGGTCGTCATACGCCGTTCTTCGCCAACTATCGTCCGCAATTCTACTTCCGTACGACGGACGTGACCGGTGAAGTGATCCTGCCGGACGGCACCGAGATGGTTATGCCTGGTGACAATGTGACAATCGGCGTCAAGCTGATCGCACCGATCGCCATGGACGCTGGCCTCCGCTTCGCTATTCGCGAAGGTGGACGGACCGTTGGTTCAGGGGTTGTCAGCACCGTAACAAAGTAATATAGGACTGCATCGCCGCCCGGGTCACTGATTCGGGCGGCCAGTTTTTCGCCGCTCCGGCTTAATCGTCCGATTTTTCGGGCAGAAAATCGGGGCGGTTTATTTTTGGCTCTTTCGCATCGGTATAAGGTTTATGGAAACGCAGAATATTCGCATTCGCCTCAAGGCATTCGATCATCGGGTACTGGATCAGGCAACCGGCGATATCGCTGACACGGCTCGCCGGACTGGCGCGCTGATCCGTGGACCGATTCCATTGCCGACGCACAAAGAGAAATTTACCGTAAACCGCGGCCCGCACGTTGACAAAAAGTCCCGTGAGCAGTTCGAGGTCCGGACTTACAAGCGGTTGCTCGATATCGTGCAGCCGACACCGCAGACAGTTGATGCTCTGATGAAGCTCGACCTGGCTGCCGGTGTGAATGTCGAGATCAAACTCGCTTGATTTCGTCATCCCCGCGAAGGCGGGGATCTGGTGCGGCAGGCTCCGCACATAGATACAGACAGGTCCCCGCCTTCGCGAGGACTGCGAAACGAAAACCATTCAGGTTTCCGTTTCTTGGGATACCTCCGGTTGTTACCGGGTAGCGTCCCCCGTCTCGCGCCACATCCGATGTGGTGCAATACAGCCCGGACGGGGTGATGCATGACAATTTGGGTTGGCAAGCCGGGGGGAATGGTCCCGTCGGCCTCTGTTAAGGAGAAATGATCGTGCGTACTGGCGTGATCGCGAAAAAAATGGGGATGACCCGCTTGTTCCAGGAAGACGGCCGGCACGTGCCGGTTACCGTTCTTTCGCTGGAAGAATGTCAGGTTGTCGGAGCCCGCAAGCAGGATCCGGATGGCTATTTTGCCGTTCAGCTTGGTGCAGGTGCCCGTAAAGCGAAAAATGTAAACAAACCGCAGCGGGAAGCTTTTGCGAAAGCGGAAGTCGAGCCCAAGGCGCGTATTGCCGAATTCCGGGTTGAGAGCGAAGAAGGCTTGCTCCCCGTTGGCGCAACCGTAACCGCGGATCACTTCATTGCCGGCCAGATGGTCGACATCCAGGGCGTGACCCAGGGTAAGGGCTTTGCCGGTGCCATGAAGCGCTGGGGCTTTGGTGGTATGCGAGCGACACATGGTGTCTCCATCTCTCACCGTGCCCATGGTTCGACTGGTCAAAACCAGGATCCGGGCAAGGTCTTCAAGGGCAAGAAAATGGCGGGCCACATGGGCGCGCGGAACCGGACCCAACAGAATCTCGAAGTCGTGCGCACAGATGCTGCTCGCGGCTTGATTTTTGTCCGCGGCAGCGTTCCAGGCGCCAAGGGCGGCTGGCTGCTGGTCAAGGATGCGGTCAAGGTTCCGGCTCCGGAAGGCGTGCCTTTCCCGGGTGCGATGCGCCGGAATGCCGATGAAACGGCCACCGAAGACGCGCCGGCTGGCATGATCGAGGCGGATGCCGCGATCGAGGCTCCGGCTGGCCCGACCGACGAGGAAATTGCAGCAGCTGCAGCGGAAACGCCGGCTGAAGCTCCGGCAGAAAAGCCTGCCGAGGAAACCAAGGCAGATGATGCCAAAGACTCTGACGAGAAGGAGGGTTAAGCGATGAAACTCAAAGTCAAAACCCTCGACGCGAAAGCCAAGGGCGACATCGAACTGAACGATGACGTGTTCGGTGTTGAAGCGCGCGCAGATATTCTGCACCGCGTCGTCAACTGGCAGCGCGAAAAAGCACGCGGAACGGCGCGTGCGGTTCGCGAACGCGGCGACGTCAATCGCACCGGCAAGAAGTTCGGCAACCAGAAGGGCGGTGGTACCGCTCGTCACGGTTCACGCCGGGCACCGATCTTTGTTGGCGGTGGTAAAGCCCACGGCCCGCGCAAGCGGGATTTCAATCCCTCGCTGAACAAGAAAGTTCGTGCTCTCGGTTTGAAAATGGCGCTGAGCGACAAGGCGAAGAACGACAATCTGATCGTGCTGGACAATATTGAACTGAAAGACGCCAAGACCAAGGCGCTTCTGGCCAATATCGAAAAGCTCGGTTTCGGAAAGTCGGCTTTGGTCATGGACGGCGAAGCGGTGAATGATGCTTTCTCGAAAGCCTCGAACAACATTCCGCGTCTGAACGTGATGCCGGCAGCCGGTGCCAATGTTTATGACATTCTCAACCACGAAACTCTGGTGCTGACCCGCGCCGCAGTGGAAAAGCTGGAGGCGCGCTTCAATGGCTAAAAAAGAAGCTGTGGACATTCGTCATTATGACGTGATTGTCGGCCCGCACATCACCGAAAAAACCACCTTGCTCAGTGAAAACAACGCTGTGGTGTTCAAGGTCGCCAATACCGCGACCAAGCCGCAGATCAAGGCTGCTGTGGAAGCGCTGTTTGACGTAAAGGTCAAGGGCGTGAACACGATGGTCCAGAAGGGCAAGACCAAGCGCTGGAAGGGTCGTCCCTATACGCGCAACAATGTCAAAAAGGCGATTGTCACGCTGGCCGAAGGTCAGACGATTGACATCACCACGGGAGTTTAAGGGCAATGGCACTCAAATCCTATAAACCTACCAGCCCCGCCCGGCGTGGTCTTATCCTGGTCGACAAGAGCGGCCTGTGGAAAGGCAAGCCGGTCAAGAAACTGGTGGAAGGCAAGCGCAAGACGGGTGGCCGCAACAACAAGGGCCATGTGACATCGCGCGGCATTGCTGGCGGTCACAAGCAGAAATATCGTCTGGTCGACTTCAAGCGCCGGAAATTCGATGTTTCCGCAACGGTCGAGCGGATCGAATATGATCCCAACCGGACCGCGTTTATCGCGCTGATCAAATATGATGATGGCGAGCTGAGCTACATCATCGCGCCGCAGCGTCTCGCAGTTGGTGACACGGTCATCGCCGGCGAGAAAGTCGACGTGAAGCCCGGCAATGCGATGAAACTTTCGCAGATGCCGATCGGTACGATCATCCACAATGTGGAAATGAAGCCCGGCAAGGGCGGTCAGATTGCCCGTTCCGCCGGTGCATATGTCCAGATTGTTGGTCGTGACCGCGGCATGGTGATTGTTCGCCTGAACTCGGGCGAGCAGCGTTATATCCGCAGCGATTGCATGGGTACTGTTGGCGCGGTTTCAAATCCGGACAACAGCAACCAGAATTTCGGCAAAGCCGGCCGCACCCGCTGGAAAGGACGTCGTCCTCTCACCCGTGGTGTTGCCAAGAACCCCGTCGATCACCCGCATGGCGGTGGTGAAGGCCGGACCTCCGGCGGTCGCCATCCGGTGACCCCGTGGGGCAAGCCGACCAAGGGCGCACGGACCCGCAAGAATAAACAGACCGACAAGATGATCATCCGGTCGCGTCACGCGAAGAAGAAGAGGTAAGCATGGCTCGTTCCATCAAAAAAGGTCCGTTTGTAGACCTCCACCTGCTGAAAAAAGCGCAGGATGCGCAGGAAACGAACAGTCACTCGCCGATCAAGACCTGGTCGCGGCGTTCCACTGTTCTTCCGGATTTCGTTGGACTGACCTTCAACGTGTATAACGGCCAGAAATTCATTCCCGTCTCGGTGAATGAGGACATGGTCGGTCACAAGCTTGGCGAGTTCGCGCCCACGCGCAACTATTACGGCCACGGCGCTGACAAAAAAGGCAAGAAATAATGGGTAAGGCATCATCACCCCGCCGCGTTGGCGACAATGAGGCTTTGGCTGTTGGCAATTCCATTCGTGGTTCTGCCCAGAAGCTGAATCTGGTTGCGCAACTGATCCGCGGCAAGAAAGCGGAAGACGCGCTGAACATCCTGTCGTTCTCGAAGAAGAGCATGGCCAAGGATGTCAGCAAGGTTCTGGCCTCGGCGATCGCCAATGCGGAAAACAACCATAATCTGGATGTCGACGCACTGATCGTTCACGAAGCCAGTGTCGGCAAGTCACTGACCATGAAGCGCTGGAAAGCCCGCGCTCGTGGCCGCTCCGCCAAGATCATCAAGCCATTTAGCCGCGTCCGCATCGTCGTTCGCGAGCATGAAGAAGAAGAGGCGTAAACCATGGGTCAAAAGAGTAATCCTATCGGGCTTCGCCTGCAGATCAACCGGACCTGGGACAGCCGCTGGTATGCGGAAGGGGACAATTATGGCGATCTCTTGATGGAAGACATCAAGATGCGCAAATATATCCTCGACACCGTGCCGCAGGCTGCGATTTCCAAGGTCGTCATCGAGCGTCCGGCCAAAACCTGCCGCGTGTCGATCTATGCCGCCCGTCCCGGTGTCATCATCGGCAAAAAGGGTGCGGACATCGAGAAACTGCGCCGCAAGCTCAGTGAAATGTCTTCCAGCGACGTGTCGCTGAACATCGTCGAAATCCGCAAGCCGGAAGTTGACGCGAAGCTGGTGGCGCAGGGTATCGGCGATCAGCTGATCCGCCGTGTGGCTTTCCGTCGTGCGATGAAGCGCGCGGTGCAATCCGCACTGCGTCTCGGCGCCGAAGGCATCAAAATTGTTTGTGGTGGCCGTCTGGGTGGCGCGGAAATCGCCCGCGTGGAATGGTACCGCGAAGGCCGCGTGCCGCTGCATACGCTGCGCGCCAATATCGATTATGCCGAGCATGAAGCGCTCACCGCTTACGGCATTATCGGTATCAAGGTCTGGATTTTCAAAGGCGAGATCATGGGGCACGACCCGATGGCTCAGGACCGGCTGATGGTGGAAGCACAGACTTCCGGCGTCCGTCCGTCGCGATAACTGCTAGATTTAGGGAATAGGTAGAGCATCATGCTGCAACCAAAGAAAACAAAGTTCCGCAAGGCCCACAAGGGCCGGATCAAGGGCAAGGCGCCCGGCGGCACGACGCTGAACTTCGGTTCCTATGGCCTGAAAGCCCTGGAGCCCGAGCGGATTACCGCGCGCCAGATCGAGGCGGCTCGCCGTGCGATCACGCGTCACATCAAGCGGCAGGGCCGTTTGTGGATCCGTGTGTTCCCGGATGTGCCGGTTTCGAAAAAGCCTGCCGAAGTCCGTCAGGGCAAGGGTAAGGGCTCGGTGGAATACTGGGCTGCCAAGGTGAAGCCGGGCCGGATCATGTTCGAACTGGACGGTGTTCCGGGACCGATTGCTGCTGTCGCTTTCGAGCGCGCCGCGATGAAGCTTCCCATCAAGACGAAAGTTGTGGCGCGCCTTGGCGATACGTCACACCTGGAAGGATAAGGGTCATGGCTGACAAGAAAAATTCAAGCAGTGCCAAGATGGAAGACATGCGCACCAAGACCGATGATCAGCTCGAAGCCGATCTCGGGGATCTGAAGAAAGAGGCGTTCAACCTCCGTTTTCAGGCTGCAACCAACCAGCTCGAAAAGCCGAGCCGGATGCGTGAAGTCCGCCGGACCATTGCACAGATCAAAACATTGCAGACCGAGCGCGCGACAGCCGCTGCTGCAGAAAAGGCGTAAGGAACCGATATGCCAAAACGTATTCTCACCGGCACGGTAGTGTCAGACAAGGGCGACAAGACCATTGTCGTCAACGTCGAGCGCAAGGTGAAACACCCGCTCTACGGAAAGATCATGCGGCGGTCGAAAAAATACCATGCGCATGACGAAAATAACGAGATGAGCACTGGCGAAACTGTGCGCATCGAGGAAACGAAGCCGATTTCCAAGCTGAAGACCTGGAAAGTGCTGGAACGTGTTGGCGCTGCCGCCGCTCCTGCCACTCCGAAGGTTTCGGAAATCACGGCGGAAGACGAAGGCGAAGTGAAAGCCGAGAGCTGAAGCAACGAAGTTTAACTGTGCCCCGGCAATCCGGAGCGGAATGAAGAAGGAATTGGATCCATGATCCAGATGCAATCGAACCTGGAGGTCGCTGACAATAGCGGAGCCAAACGCGTGCAGTGCATCAAGGTGCTGGGCGGCTCAAAGCGTCGCTTTGCCGGCGTTGGCGACATTATTGTTGTGTCGATCAAGGAAGCGGCTCCGCGCGGCAAGGTGAAGAAGGGCGACGTCCACCGTGCGGTGATCGTGCGCACCAAGAAGGACATCCGCCGCAAAGACGGGTCGGTCATTCGCTTCGACAGCAATGCCGCTGTTCTGGTCAATAATGCGCAGGAGCCGATCGGTACGCGCATCTTTGGCCCCGTGGTTCGCGAACTGCGTGCCAAGAAGCACATGAAAATCATCAGCCTGGCTCCGGAGGTACTCTGAACATGGCCAATGCAAAGATCAAAAAGGGTGACACGGTTGTTGTTCTGTCCGGCAAGGACAAGGGCAAGTCCGGCGAAGTGACCAAGGTGATGCCGAAAGACAGCAAAGTGCTGGTCGCCGGCGTAAATGTCGCGATCCGTCACCGCAAACCGACTCAGGCCAACCCGCAGGGCGGCCTGGAACGCAGTGAAGCGCCGATGCACATCAGCAAGGTGGCTCTCGCTGATCCGAAGGACGGCAAGCCTACGCGGGTGCGTTTCGAAAAGACCAAAGACGGAAAGATGCAGCGCGTGGCTGTCAAGTCCGGGGAGAAAGTCGATGGCTGACAAATATGTAGCCCGTATGCGCAAGAAATATGACGAGGAAGTCGTCAAGGCGCTGCAGGAAAAATTCAACTATTCCAATCCCATGGAAGTTCCGAAGATCACCAAGATCACGATCAACATGGGTGTCGGCGAAGGCAGTCAGGACAAGAAAAAGGTCGCGACTGCTGCCGCGGAAATGGAATTGATTGCGGGTCAGAAGCCGGTAATCACCAAGGCGAAAAACTCGATCGCAACGTTCAAGCTGCGTGAAGGCATGCCGATCGGCTGCAAGGTGACCCTGCGCCGCGAGCGGATGTATGAGTTTCTCGATCGTCTGGTCACCGTGGCGATGCCGCGGATCCGGGACTTTCGCGGCCTGAACCCGAAAAGCTTCGACGGCCGTGGCAATTTTGCCATGGGTCTGAAAGAGCAGATTATTTTTCCGGAAATTGCCTATGACGACATCGACGTCGTCCGCGGCATGGACATTATTGTGACGACGAGTGCCAAATCAGACG
Organism: Pseudomonadota bacterium; assembly: GCA_039181895.1. Lineage (GTDB taxonomy): Bacteria > Pseudomonadota > Alphaproteobacteria > Sphingomonadales > Sphingomonadaceae > Parasphingorhabdus. The sequence continues at coordinate 159,789 of JBCDCK010000006.1, read as the reverse complement.
ACGAAGCCCGCGAGCTTCTGAAACTGTTCGGTTTCCCGTTCCCGCAGGAAGAAGCAGAGCAAGAAGCAGCGTAATTTCTGCGCAACCAATTTACCCGTTCCCATTTGGGAACACGCAAGAAAGGAAGAGAACTTAAGTCATGGCGAAACTGAGTTCCATAAACAAAAACGAACGACGCAAGAAGCTGGTCAAGAAATATGCCGGCAAATATGCGAAGTTGAAGGCGATGGCCAATGACGAGTCTCTCGACGAGACCGAACGTCTGATGGCGCGCCTGAAAATGGCGGAAATCCCGCGCAACGGTAATCCTACCCGCGTGCGTAACCGCTGCGAAACCACAGGACGTCCGCGCGGTTATTATCGCAAGTTCCGTCTCTGCCGTATCGAGCTGCGTGACATGGCCAACAAAGGCCTGATCCCCGGCGTAACGAAATCCAGCTGGTAAAGGGAAGATAATATGGCTTTTACCGATCCCTTGGGTGATTTGCTCACCCGCATCCGCAACGGACAGCAGGCTCGCAAGGACAGCGTGGTTTCTCCCGCGTCCAAGCTCCGCGGTGCTGTTCTCGAAGTTCTCCAGCGCGAAGGCTATATTCGCGGCTACAGCGAAGAAGAGGTGAACAAGCACCCCGGTCTGCGCATTGAACTGAAATATTTTGAAGGCGAGCCGGCTATCCGCCACGTGGCCCGCGTTTCAAAGCCTGGTCGTCGTATCTACAGCGGATCTGCCGATCTGCCGACCGTACGCAATGGCCTGGGCATCACAATCGTATCCACGCCGAAAGGTGTTCTGTCCGACGCGGAAGCGCGCCAGCAGAATGTCGGCGGCGAAGTACTGGCAGAGGTATTCTAGTCATGTCCCGTATCGGAAAAAAAGCAGTAGCCATTCCTGACGGCGTTACCGCCAGCATGGAAGACGGGCTGGTCAAGGTCAAAGGACCCAAGGGCGAACTCTCCACTCCGATGGTGGACGACCTGTCCTATGAACTGGGCGACGGCGGACTGATGGTCTCGCCGGCGAACAAGTCGAAGCGCGCGCGGGCCTTTTGGGGCATGCAGCGCACTCTGGTCCAGAACCTCATCGATGGCGTGACCGAAGGCTTTTCCAAAACGCTGGAAATCAGCGGTGTTGGTTATCGTGCCGCAGTGAAGGGCAAGGTCCTGAACCTGCAACTCGGTTTCAGCCATGATGTCGATTTCGACATTCCGGAAGGCATCACGATCAAGACCCCTGATCAGACGACGGTCGAAATCAGCGGGATCGACAAGCAGCAGGTTGGCCAGGTAGCCGCAGAAATCCGGCGCTGGCGCAAGCCCGAGCCTTACAAGGGCAAAGGTATCAAATATCGCGGAGAATATATTTTCCGCAAAGAAGGGAAGAAGAAATAAGCCATGGCGAATATTTCTCAATTCAAACGGCGCCAGCAACGCGTTCGCAGCAAATTGCGGAAGCGCGGGCTCACAAAGCCTCGTTTGTCCGTTCATCGTACAAGTCGGCACATGTATGCGCAGATTATTGACGATGCAGCCGGAACAACCGTGGCCGCAGCGTCGACACTCGACAAGTCCTCCAAGGTCAAGACCGGTGCAGACAGCGCCGCGGCGGCCGATGTCGGCAAGCGGGTTGCGGAAGCAGCCAAGAAAGCTGGCGTAAAGGAAGTAATTTTTGACCGTGGCGGTTTCCTGTTTCACGGACGTGTGAAGGCTCTGGCCGACGCAGCACGTGAAGGCGGATTGGAGTTTTAAGATGGCTGACGAAAACAAACCGGCAGAAGGCGCCGAAGCAACAGCTGCACCGGCGGAAGCCGCTCCGGCAACGGAAGCAGCACCGACGCAGGATCGTCCGAACGAACGTCAGGGCCGTGGTGGAAACCGGGGCGGACGTGGTGGTCGTGACGGTGGACGCGGACGCGGCCGGGGTCGCGGACGGGACCGGGATCAGGATCAGGGCGAAGAACTGATCGAAAAGCTGGTCCATATCAACCGTGTTTCCAAGACCGTAAAGGGCGGCAAGCGCTTCGGTTTTGCTGCTCTGGTTGTGGTTGGCGACGGCAAAGGCCGTGCGGGCTTCGGCAAGGGCAAGGCCCGCGAGGTTCCGGAAGCCATTACCAAGGCGACCGCAGCCGCGAAAAAGAAAATGGTTCGTGTACCGCTGCGCGAGGGTCGCACCCTGCACCATGACGGTACCGGCCGCTTTGGCGCGGGTAACGTTACCGTGCGTTCGGCGCCTCCGGGTACCGGTATCATTGCCGGTGGTCCGATGCGTGCTGTATTCGAAAGTCTTGGTGTTTCCGATGTGGTGACCAAGTCCAACGGTACGGCGAATCCCTATAACATGGTCCGGGCGACATTTGTTGCGCTGACCGATCAGAGCAGCCCGAAAGCGGTTTCTCAGCGTCGCGGCAAGAAAGTGGCCGACCTGCTGGGTCGCGGTGGTGCTTCGGAAGCCGAAGCCCAGGCGGACGCTGCCGCCGTAACGGAGTAATTCATCATGGCGAAAATCAAAGTCAAGCAGATCGGTTCGCCGATCCGTCGCCCGGAAAATCAGCGCAAGACTCTGATCGGCCTGGGTCTGAACAAGATGCACCGGGTTTCCGAACTGGAAGACACGCCAGCCGTGCGTGGGATGATCCGCAAAGTGCATCACCTGGTAGAGGTTGTTGAAGGGTAATCCCGGACACAACAGTGCGAATTAAAGCGAAAGCGAGTGCAAAATGAAACTGAACGAAATCAAAGACAATGACGGTGCCCGCAAGCTGCGGACCCGTATCGGCCGCGGCATAGGCTCCGGCAAGGGCAAAACCGGCGGACGTGGCATGAAAGGCCAGAAATCCCGTTCCGGTGTGTCGATCAACGGCTTTGAAGGCGGCCAGATGCCCCTTCACATGCGTCTGCCGAAACGCGGGTTCAACAATCCGTTCGGCAAGGACCATGCGGTCGTGAACCTGGGCATGATCCAGAAATTCATCGACGAAAAACGGCTCGCCAACAAGGGCACGCTCGATCATGCGGCTTTGCAGGCTGCGGGTCTGGCGCGTGGCGGCAAGGACGGTGTTCGGCTGCTGGCCAAGGGTGAGCTCAAGGCGAAGATCACTATCGCTGTTGCCGGTGCTTCCAAGGCCGCCGTTGAAGCCGTCGAAAAGGCGGGCGGCAAGGTCGAAATCCTGAAAGCGGATGTCGAATACCGCGCCAAGGGTGAAAAGAAAAAGACACCTTCCAAGCCGGCCAAAGAGAAAAAGGCCGCAAATCGGGCCAAAAAGAAAGCCTAGGAATTTCGGGGGCTCTGCAAGTGCGGAGCCCTTCTTTTTGGCTGCCCCTTGTCATTAGTATCCGAAAAACCGATATGGGGTTGGTCGTTTTCTCGCGAAGGCGGGAATCTCTTTCGCCACAGTCGATTTCGACAGGCTGGTGAATAAGGCTCCCGCGTTCGCGGGAGCACCGATAGAGTAAGTTTGGGGCAAGGAAGAACGAGCATGGCATCAAAAGCCGATCAGGTTGCAGCAAATTTGAGCCTGGCGAAATTCGGAGAAGCCACCGAACTGCGCAAGCGTATCTGGTTCACTCTGGGAGCTCTGGTGATTTTCCGCCTGCTGAGCTTTGTGCCGCTTCCCGGTGTCGACCCCGTCGTCCTAGCGGATCTCTATGATCAGACCCGCGGCGGGGTTCTCGATATCTTCAACACATTTTCCGGCGGTTCGCTGGAACGGATGAGCCTTATCGCGCTCGGCGTCATGCCCTATATTACCGCGTCGATCGTGGTGCAGCTCGCTGCCGCTCTTTCCCCGCAACTGGCTGCGATCAAGAAAGAAGGCGAGGCGGGCCGCAAGAAACTCAATCAATATACCCGCTATGGCACCGTCGGCCTGACCGCCATCCAAGGCTATTTCATCGCCGTCGGTCTGGAAAGCTTTGCGTCCCAGTCCGGCCTGCAGGCGGTGGTCAATCCTGGTCCGATGTTCCGGGTTGGCGCGGTCATCAGCCTTGTCGGCGGTACGCTGTTCCTGATGTGGCTGGGCGAGCAGATTACCAGCCGCGGGATCGGCAATGGTATTTCCCTGATCATCATGGCCGGCATTGTCGCTCAGATGCCGCGTTTTGTCGGCAACCTGCTCGAAGGCAGCCGCACGGGGTCCTATGGTCCGCTGCTGATCGTAGGCCTGCTTGCCATGGTGATCGGCCTGATCCTGTTCATCAGCTTCATGGAGCGTGCGCAGAGACGCGTGCTCATACAATATCCCAAGCGCGCGACGCAGAATGGCGTGATGCAGGCGGATCGCAGCCACTTGCCGCTGAAGGTCAACACCGCCGGTGTGATCCCGCCAATCTTTGCGTCGTCGCTGCTGCTGATGCCGCTGACGGTCAGCCAGTTTGCCGGAAACACGACCGCTGGTGAATCGGCCTGGGGCGATTTCATCATCGCGCTCAACCAGTATCTCGCCCACGGGCAGCCGCTTTATATGGGACTCTATGCGGCCGGTATCATCTTCTTCTGCTTCTTCTACACCGCCGTGGTCTTCAATCCCGAAGAAACGGCTGAAAATCTCAAGAAGAATGGCGGGTTCATTCCCGGCATTCGTCCCGGCAAGAATACGGCCGATTATCTCGATTATGTCCTGACCCGGATCACCGTGGTCGGCGCAGCCTATCTGGCCTTTGTCTGTGTTCTGCCGGAATATGTCATGGCGCAGACCAATTTGCCCCTGTTCTTCCTTGGCGGCACCAGCCTGCTGATTGTGGTGAACGTGACCGTGGATACCGTGACCCAGATCCAGAGCCACCTGCTGGCCCTGCAATATGGGGACTTGCTGAAAAAAGCGAAGCTCAAGGGCGGCCGGCGTCGGCGCTAGGACCCGACTCAGACAAAAATTCAAACAGGGGGCATAGCCATGGACATCATCTTGTTGGGACCACCGGGCGCGGGCAAGGGTACACAGGCCGGCCGTCTGGAAGACGAACACGGGATGATCCAGCTTTCGACCGGCGACATGCTCCGTGCGGCGGTCAAGGCGGGCACCGAAGTTGGTCTGAAGGCCAAGGCGCTGATGGATGCCGGTGAACTGGTTCCTGACGAAGTGGTATCCGGGATTATCGGCGACAAGCTGGATGATCTGGGTCCGGATCAGGGCGTGATCTTTGATGGCTATCCCCGGACGGCGGCGCAGGCGGAATCGCTCGATGACATTCTGTCGGCACGCGGGCGCAAGCTGTTCCGCGTGATCGAGCTCGAGGTCGACGAAGACGCGCTCGTCACCCGGATCACCGGGCGATTCACCTGCGGCAATTGCGGCGAAGGCTATCATGACACTTTCAAGCTGCCCGCCAAGGAAGGTGTCTGTGACGTTTGCGGTTCCAGCGAATTCAAGCGCCGTCCCGATGATACAGAGGAAACTGTGCGCACCCGGATGCAGGAATATCGCGGAAAAACGGCCCCGATCCTGCCCATCTATGAAGCGCGCGATCTGGTGAGCAAGGTCGATGGCATGGGCAGCATGGAAGCCGTGAGCGACGCGATAGAAGCGGTCCTGTCGCTGGATTAGATTGACGCTGACCGGCGTGGTCCGTTAGGCTCTCCGCGAGGAAATAAGGGGGAGTCACCTTGAACAAGTTCGCAATTTTGACCGGTCTGGCACTTGTCGCGTCACCCGCTGCCGCGGAAATTACAAACACCGCCGAGAACGGATTTACGGTTCGCCACCAGACTCTGGTGGAAGGACCCAAGGAAGATGTCTGGAAGGCGCTGATTGCGCCTTCAAAATACTGGAACGGCGATCATAGCTGGACCGGCAATGCCGAGAATTTCTACCTTGTTCCCCAGGCTGGCGGATGCTTCTGCGAACTGATCAGCACCACGGACGAGGATAATATCAAGACCTCCGATGGCAGCGTGCAGCACATGCGGGTGATCTTCGCGCACAAAAACCGGATGCTGCGCATGTCCGGCGCGCTGGGCCCGTTGCAGGGCGAGGCGGTCACCGGCACCCTGACCGTGCAGCTGCAACCCGAGGGAGATCAGACCGCGGTGCGGTTCACCTACAAGGTCGGCGGATATATGGAATTCCCGGTTGATCAGATTGGCCCCGCTGTGGACGGCGTGATTGGCGAGCAACTCACACGGCTGGCCGCGCTGTTTGCACCGGAGCCAGAGCCGGAAGAGGAAACGCCGGAAGCGGATGAACCAGTCGAAGAAGAGAGCTGAACCGGTTGGAATTTCAAGGCTTTACCATTGATGTGAAATAGCCTTATGATGAAGGGATAAATGATCGTGATTCGAGGGAAATCATGATTGAAAATCGGGCGCAGAATTAGTCACTAACCAAGGGGAGTGAGACAATGGCTGTTTCCGATCATGTAGACCTAGATACATTTATGGCAGGCGTGAAAAAGCGCAATCCCGGGCAGACCGAATTCATTCAGGCTGTTCAGGAAGTGGCGCAAGACATTTACGCGTTTATTGACGACAAGGAAGAATATCATAGCGCGCAGATCCTGCGCAGGATCGCGGAACCCGATCGGGTCGTGTCTTTCCGGGTTTGTTGGGAAGATGACAATCACAATATCCGTGTGCAACGTGGCTTCCGCATTCAAAACAACAATGCCATTGGCCCTTATAAAGGCGGCATCCGCTTTCATCCCAGCGTGACCGAAAGCGTTCTCAAATTTCTCGCTTTCGAACAGACATTCAAAAACTCTCTGACTGGACTGCCTATGGGAGGCGGCAAAGGCGGCGCGAATTTCAATCCGAAAGGCAAGTCTGATGCCGAGGTCATGCGCTTCTGCCAGTCGTTCATGACCGAGCTGTATCGCCATATCGGTCCGGATACCGACGTCCCCGCAGGTGACATCGGCGTCGGCGCGCGTGAAATCGGCTATATGTTCGGCCAGTACAAGCGCATTACCAATCGCTGGGAAGGCGTGCTCACCGGCAAGGGCATGGAATATGGCGGCTCGCAGATGCGGCCCGAGGCGACCGGCTATGGCGCGGTCTATTTCATGGAAAACATGCTGAAACACAAAAACGATGCCATTGATGGCAAGACGGCGGTGATTTCCGGATCCGGCAATGTGGCGACCCATGCGGCCGAACAGATTACCAAACAGGGCGGCAAGGTGCTGACCCTGTCCGACAGCGGCGGATTCATCCACGATCCGGACGGCATTGACCAGGAAAAGATCGACTGGATCAAGGATCTGAAGACCAACCGGCGTGGCCGGATCAGTGAATATGCTGACCATTATACCAATGCCACGTTCCACGAAGATGCCCGACCCTGGCGCGTGCCCTGTGATCTGGCGCTGCCTTGTGCCACACAGAATGAGCTGGATGAAGATGAGGCCAAGGCCCTGGTGAAAAACGGTGTGAAGGCGGTATCGGAAGGCGCCAACATGCCGACCACACTGGAAGGCGTCCATGTCTTCCATGATGCGAAAATCATGTACGGTCCCGGCAAGGCTGCCAATGCCGGCGGCGTCGCGGTGTCCGGTCTCGAAATGAGCCAGAACGCCGAACGGATCAGCTGGAACCACGAGCGCCTGGGTGAGATGCTGACCGAACTGATGGAAGGCATCCACGACAAATGCGTCGAATATGGCGACCAGGGCGACGGCTATGTCGACTATGTGAAGGGCGCGAACATCGCCGGCTTCAAGAAAGTTGCCGACGCAATGCTGGCTTACGGGGTGGTGTGATCGGGCTCTGGATCATTTCTGGAGCGTTTCCGCTCTAGTTGATCTTCCCTTTCAGCCGGATTGCGAAGCTTGTGGCACCACCGCCGGTATTGGGTGCCATGAAACCCGCGGGTTGAATCCGGATATGGGTGACGGCGGGGTCGGTGCCGTCTCCGGAATCGCTGGGGCTGTAATTGAAATTCACGCCATCGGTTGAGAAATCGATAGAGTCCGAAAAATTGCCAAATCCGCTGAAACTATAGGATAATCCCGAACTGGGCGTGCCGTCCTGGAACTGGATCGGTCCGCTGCCGGGACCGGCAAAATCGCTGACGACCAGGGACAGGCTGGATGGCAAGGCTTCGGTCAGGATCAGGCTGTCATGATTGGGCGGAGCATTGCCGTCATTTTCCACCGTGATCAGATATTCGACAACAGCATCGGGCAGGGCAAATTCTCCGCCAAATGGGTCTTCGAACATGACATGCACTTTGGAAGTGGAAATATCCGGCTCGAGCAGTGCATGGAATGACCCGGAAAAAGCAATGATCGAGGCAGTTTCAGCATCCACGGCAGCCACGCTGCGCTCATTGTCCTGATCCCGGTCCTCATCCACGCGCAGCCCGATGGTGCTGCTGTTCAGGCTGCAGCGGCGCAGCCACCCGCCGTCGGCATTGTTGCGGCTGGTTTTCTTCGCGACCACGATGCGGTTGCTGCTGGTTTGACCAATGCCGCTCGTGAAACAGCCATTGTCCCAACCGCGAATGGTGGCACCTGTATTGACCGTGCTCCAGGTGATGGAGTTGCTGGAGATATCCGGAAATGTGCCATTGAGATTGCCGGGAAAGGCGATCCAGCCGATGGTTTCGGATGAGGGAACGGGTCCGCTGTTCGCCTGGCTGCGTTCCAGCGCCACCTGAAAACCGGCACTGTTGAGGCTTTGTAGGATCGCCGTGATATGCGGCCGGGAAGGGGCATTGGCCACAGGCTGGGTTTCGCTGTTTGCGGACTGGATCTGGGCGATGACGCTGGGCGTGCCCGGGAGCAGCGCGGAAAAACTGACGGATTGCCAACTCGCGGTCCCGGCTACACCCGACCCGAACTGGGCGGCCGACGTGCTGATCCGGCCGGCTTCAACAATCTGGCCATCCGGCAGGACATGCCGTCCGGGTTCGACCGCGATATAGTGGACATTCTGTGCAATATGGCGACCGTCCCAGTTATCGGGCTCGAGAATCAGTTCGTCAAATCCGGTCGTAGAGACATTGGTTATGCGGATCGACGCGGAGTTGTTCCCGGCCGTGTCCGCCAGCGCGACAACAATCGGGACTGTGTCAAACGGTTGCTGGAAAGTCACGCGGACCGGGCTTTGGTTCACGAATGTGTCATGGGCCGTGAAAGTGCCCGCTTCGAAGCGTCCAGCGCTTGCAGGCGACAGCAATGCAGGCAGGACAGCCAATGCGCACAGCATGGCTGCCCAGCGCGATAATCGCATTCTGGCCCGTTTTAGTCCCCACATGAGGCAAAATTAGCAGAACAGGGTTAAGGATGATTTGACCTCAGCGGAAAGACATGTAAAATCTGTTTATCGCAAAAGCGCCGAAATCGCGGCAAACTGCTATTGACAGCGGGGGCGACTCAGCCTAAGCGACCTTTATTCGAAACCCGATAAGACCGGCAACACCCTTGTGGTGCGCGCTGGTTTTGTGCGTTTTGAGTGTGTTTTTAACAGCTTGGCGATGAGATAGGGCCGGAATTCCGCCGGTTCTGTGGAGCAGGAGAAAAATATTGGCACGTATTGCCGGGGTAAATATCCCAACAAACAAGCGCGTAATTATCGCGCTCACCTATATTCACGGTATCGGACGCACGAAAGCGGCTGAAATTGTCGAAAAACTGAAAATCGATCCCGCACGGCGGGTGCAGGACCTGACCGACCAGGAAGTTTTGCACATTCGCGAAACGATTGATGCCGATCATACGGTTGAAGGGGATTTGCGTCGCGAAACCGCAATGAACATCAAGCGTCTGATGGATCTCGCCTGCTATCGCGGTCTGCGTCATCGCAAAGGCCTGCCGGTTCGCGGACAGCGTACGCATACCAATGCACGCACCCGCAAAGGCAAGCCCAAGGCGATTGCCGGCAAGAAAAAATAGGACCGTCCCCCAAATATTGGGCGACGTGTCTTTTCTGGAATTTAGGTAGGAATTGATCACATGGCACGCGAACCTCAGCGCATCAAAAAGCGCGAGCGCAAAAATATCTCGGCAGGCGTAGCGCACGTCAACGCCACTTTTAACAACACAATGGTTACCATCACCGATGCCCAGGGCAACGCGATAAGCTGGTCCTCTGCGGGCATGATGGGATTCAAGGGCTCTCGGAAATCGACACCCTATGCGGCACAGGTTGCTGCGGAAGATGCCGGCAAAAAGGCGGCTGATCACGGCGTCCGGACCCTTGAAGTCGAAGTGAAAGGCCCCGGCTCCGGTCGTGAATCGGCGCTTCGCGCGCTTCAGGCCGTTGGCTTCACCATTACTTCGATCCGCGATGTAACGCCGATCCCGCATAATGGTGTCCGCCCGTCGAAACGCCGCCGGGTCTGATTGCCATTCAGGTTTGCGGAGGTTTTCCGGCTGGTTGCCTCCGATTTTTTAAATTCAGAGTGGAAATGACGTCCAACCCACTCTTCAGAACTCACTAGGGGAAGTCCATGACTGTCAATATGAAGAACTGGCAAGAACTGAAAAAGCCCAACGTTCTCGACATTAAATCCGGTGGTGATCCCAAGCGCAAGGCAACCTTTATCGCCGAACCTCTGGAACGCGGTTTCGGTCTGACCATCGGCAACGCTCTGCGCCGTGTCCTGCTCTCCTCGCTCCAGGGTGCAGCTGTCACGTCGATCAAGATTGAAAATGCCCTGCACGAATTCTCGTCGCTGCCGGGTGTGCGTGAAGATGTGACCGACATCGTCCTGAACGTAAAGCAGATCGCTCTCAAGATGGAAGGCGAAGACGCCAAGCGTCTGCAGCTTTCCGCGACCGGCCCTGCCGAAGTGAAAGCAGGCGACATAGCCGTTTCCGGCGATATCGAAGTGATGAACCCGGACCTGGTGATCTGTCACCTTGATGAAGGCGCTTCGCTGAACATGGAACTGACCGTCAATGTCGGGAAGGGCTATGTCCCGGCTGTCGCCAACCGGCCGGCAGATGCGCCGATCGGTCTGATCCCGGTCGACTCGCTCTATTCGCCGATCCGTCAGGTTTCGTACAAGGTCGACAATGCCCGTGTCGGTCAGGAGCTCGACTTTGACAAACTGAACCTGACAATCGACACCGACGGCACGGTCACGCCAGAAGATGCAATCGCCTACGCGGCGCGCATCCTGCAGGACCAGCTGCAGCTGTTCGTGCATTTCGAAGAAGCGCTGGAAAGCGTGTCATCGCCGATTGGCATGGCCGCAGCCCAGAGCCAGCAGGAAAGCGACGCAAACCAGCTCAACCGTTACCTTCTCAAGAAGGTCGACGAGCTGGAACTTTCGGTCCGTTCGGCCAACTGCCTCAAGAACGACAATATCATCTATATTGGCGATCTGGTGCAGAAGACCGAAGCCGAAATGCTGCGCACCCCGAATTTCGGTCGCAAGTCGCTGAACGAAATCAAGGAAGTGCTGTCCAGCATGGGTCTGCGTCTCGGCATGGACATCCCCGGATGGCCGCCTGAGAATATCGAGGAAATGGCCAAGAAGCTCGAACAGGAACTTCTCGGCTGAACAGGGAAACTGGCCGACCCTTAAACCGGCCTGAACTGGGGTACCTGATACGGCCCCTTTTTGAACGTCCGATCCGTTCAGGGAAAGCGGGAACCGGTTTCCCGCCCGGAAGGATCGGCAATGAGGAGTAACGAATATGCGTCATAAAATGAAGGGCCGCCGGATGCAGCGGACCGGAGCACATCGCCAGGCTTTGCTGAAAAACCTGTCGGCCGCTCTGATCAAGCATGAGCAGATCATGACCACTCTGCCCAAGGCGAAGGAAATGCGCCCTTATGTCGAAAAGCTGATCACGCTGGCGAAGAAAGGTGGCCTGTCCAACCGTCGTCTCGCGCATTCTCGGCTCATGGACGAAGTGCAGGAAAAGAAGCTGTTTGAAGTTCTCGCCGAACGCTATAGCGACCGCAATGGTGGCTATACCCGCATCATCAAGGCCGGTTTCCGGGATTCTGATGCCGCCGCGATGGCCGTGATCGAACTGGTCGACCGTGACGAAGATGCCAAGGGCCAGGACAGCGGTCCGGACCAGAATGTCGAGGAAGATTTCGAAGAGGCATAAAACGGCTGAATTCCATACGGTTTCAATTGATATCAGAGGTCGCGGGCGATAAGCTCGCGGCCTCTTTTACATTGGAGAACAGGTATGCGTATTTCCGGTCTGATAAGCTTGGCGACAGCCGCCTCGATGACAGTGGTCTCCGCTCCAGCCATTGCAGAAACAGCTGAGAAAGGTGCCCTGTTGACCTATCCTGAAACGCGTACCGTTGATGTTGTGGACGAGCAGTTCGGGGTCTATGTCTCGGATCCCTACCGCTGGCTGGAAAATGACGTCCGCGAAGATGAAGACGTGGCAGCCTGGGTGGCAAAACAAAATGCCTTGACCGACAGCTATCTGGACAAACTGGACGGTACGGAAGCGCTGGCCACCTCCATGACCCGGCTGTTTGACTATGACGACTTGAATGCTCCGGTCGAGGCAGGCGGCAAATATTTTTACGAGCGCAAGAGCGGAGGGCAGAACCAGGCAATTCTTTATGTCCGTGATGTTGACGGCGGCGAAGAGCGGGTGCTGCTCGATCCGTCGACCTGGTCAGACGATGGGGCCACCGCACTCGCCGAATGGGCGCCGTCGGGAGATGGCAGCCATCTCGTCTATGCCGTGCAGGATGGCGGATCGGACTGGCGGACGCTGAAGGTTGTGAAAGTCGAGACAGGGGAAGTCCTCGCGGATCAGGTGGAATGGGCGAAGTTCACCAATCTCGCCTGGATGCCGAAATCGACCGGATTTATCTATTCGCGCTTCCCGGAACCGGAAGAAGGGGCCGCGTTTCAGTCTCTGAACACAAATCACAGTCTATATGTGCATGTTCTAGGGACAAAACAGGAAAAGGACATCAAGGTTTACGAAACGCAGGACCGACCGGAGCTGAACCATTTTGCACAGCTGACATCGGACAAGGCCTGGGTTGTCATCACGTCCTCTTCGGGCACCGACGATCGCTATGAAATGACATTGGTCAAGGTCGATTCACCGGAAATCAATGTGCAAAATCTGGTCGAGGGGTTTGACCATAGCTGGTCACTGATCGATGGCGTTGGCGACACGCTGTACTTTTCCACGAACAAGGACGCGCCGCGTCAGCGCGTGGTCAAGATTGATGTCAGCGCCGAGGATCCTGAATGGACCGAGCTGGTACCGGAGCATAGCGCCACGATCGATGATGCGGTGATGATCGGCGACAAGATTGCGGTCAATTATATCGATGATGCGAAAAGCCGCCTCGAGCTGTTCGCTCTGGACGGGAAACCGCTCGGCATCGTCGATCTGCCCGGTCTTGGGCAGGTGAGTCAGCTGCGCGGTTCCGCCAAGGACCCGAACGGCGCCTTTGCCTTTGACAGTTTCAACCAGCCGAGCACGATCTATACATTTGATGCCGCCGGTACGCCGACGGTGTGGGCCCGGCCCGAATTGCCGTTTGACCCTGACACGGTTGCTGTTTCTCAGCGCTTTTACGAGAGCAAAGACGGGACGAAGATCCCGATGTTTGTCGTCCACAAAAAGGATCTGGAGCTGACAAACGGCGCGCCGACACTGCTATATGGCTATGGCGGGTTCAACATCTCGGTCATGCCACAATATAAACCGGCCTGGCTGGCCTGGGTGGAGGCTGGCGGAGTCTTTGTGTCCGCCAATCTAAGGGGCGGCGGCGAATATGGCGCGGAATGGCATGATGCGGGCCGGCTCGACAACAAGCAGAATGTCTTTGATGATTTTATTGCCGCTGGCGAATATCTCATCGCGGAAGGTATTACTCCGAGAAACGGATTGGCGGTCGAAGGGCGTTCCAATGGCGGGCTGCTGGTCGGTGCCGTGATGAACCAGCGTCCGGACCTGTTCACGGCAGGTCATGCGGCGGTTGGCGTCATGGACATGCTGCGCTTCGACCGGTTTACGGCCGGCCGCTACTGGGTCGATGACTATGGCTACCCGAACAAGGAAGACGATTTCCAGACGCTGCTGGCCTATTCGCCTTACCATAATATCCAGGAAGGGACCGACTATCCTGCCCTGATGGTATCCACGGCCGATACGGACGACCGGGTGGTTCCGGGACACAGCTTCAAATATATCGCCCGCCTGCAAGCGGCGAACACCGGGGAAAAGCCGCATCTGATCCGGATCGAAACCCGGGCCGGGCATGGCAGCGGGAAGCCGACCGACAAGGTCATTGCGGAATATTCCGATATTTACGGCTTCATGGCTGATGCGATCGGGCTGGAGCTGAAATAGGCGCTGCTATTCCGGCAGGGCAAAGGCCACAATATGGTCGCCCTGGCGGGTGCCGACATTGGACGCCCCGCCGGCCGCGATGACGACATATTGCCGGCCTCGCCACATATAGCTCATCGGAGTCGCCTGTCCGCCCGCCGGGAGTCGGCCTTTCCAGAGTTCCTTGCCGGTTGCCACGTCAAAGGCGCGCAAATAGTCATCTGCCGCTGCGCCGATGAAAACCAGCCCTCCAGCGGTTATCATCGGTCCGCCGAGCGCCGGTGTGCCCAGTTTCAGACCCAGACCGCCGGGAGCGAGGTCTTCTGTTGTCCCCAGAACCTGCCGCCAGACAATCGCGCCGCTCTCCAGATCAATGCCAGCCAGAACCCCCCATGGCGGTGGTGAGCAGGGCAGGCCCAGCGGTGACAATACCGGTGCCCGGGTCATGGCATAGGGCGCGCCTTCCATCGGTGCGAATTCGTCACCATCGCTGATCTCGTTTACTTGCTCGCGCTCGGATGTGTCGGGATGCATCTGCATGTAGGACGCGATATTGTTCATGTTGACGACCAGCAGGTTGCGCTGCGGATCATAGGCCGCGCTACCCCAGTTCGCGCCGCCACCGGTAAAGGGCAGCGACAAGGTGCCGCCAATGGTGGGCGGGGTAAACAACCCCTCGGCGCGCAGATTTTCCAGTTTGGATTGGCAGGCGAGCTTGTCCCATAGCGTGATGCCGAAGGCATAAGCGGGATCGAGGCGATTGGGCACGACCGGGGGAATGTTGACCGGAAAGGGCTGGGTTGGAGACAGCAATTCGCCGTCAACCCCGTCCTGGGGCACCGCGCGCTCCTCCACGGACAGGACAGGCTCGCCGGTTTCCCGGTCAAGGACAAACACAAAGCCGGTCTTGGTGACCTGGGCGACCACGTCGCGGGCTTCGCCGCCGCTCCAGACCTGATACAGACCCGGCTGGGCTGGTACGTCATAGTCCCAGACGTCATGATGAACGGTCTGGAAATGCCAGACCACCTCTCCGGTCGTGCCATTCAGTGCCACGACGCTGTTGGCGTAGCGATTGTCACCAGGCCGGTTGCCGCCGAAATAGTCGGGGCTCGGACTGGATGTTGGCAGGAAGACCAGTTCCCGGGCTTCATCAACGGCAATGGTCGACCAGACATTGCTGTGCCCGGTCGGGGTTTTGGTAGGCCCGGCGAGTGGATTGAACGACCACAAAGGCGCGCCGGTGCGGATATCGAATGCGAACACTGTGCCTTTTGGCGCATCCGTACGCAGATTGTCGCCAATGGCCGTTCCCGTGATGACAATGTCCCCCATGATTGCGGGGGCAGAGGTGATCTGGAACTCTCCGGGCCAGCGCAGGGCAATGGACGGTTCGATCTGCACCGCTCCACCTTCACCAAATTCCTCGCACAGGACCCCAGTTTTTGCATCCAGGGCGATCAGGCGGGCATCTACGGTCCCGGTGAGGACTCTGGATGAACAGAGCGATTCTTCCTCCTCCGCATCTTCGGTCCAGTAGGAGACTCCCCGGCAGGTATATTGATTGGCCGGCCGGATATCTGACGCTACCTGCGGATCATGGCGCCATTTCTCCGCGCCGGTGCCCGGATCAATCGCGATAACCTGATTGAACTGGGTGCAGAAGATCAGGGATCCCTCGACCAGTATCGGAGTCGTTTGCAAGGCAGCCCGGCGCAAGTCACCATCGGGGCGACCGGTCAGTGCGCCGCTGCGGTGTGTCCACGCGATTTCGAGCTGGTCGACATTCATCGGCGTGATCGATCCGACAGCAACAAAGCGATGACCGCGCTTGTCGCCGCCATATTGCGACCAGCTCTGTCCCAGATCTCCGATATCTTCCCGAACGATATCGGATTGCCCATCAATGGTGAGTCGTTCAGCCGAGCCAAACAGCGTCCATATGGCGGAGCCTCCGGCAAAGCTGACAATGACAAGGAGAAGCAAAAGAACCAGAGAGATTCGCAGCGGTGTAAATTTCATGTCGCAAAGCTAGCATGTTTGCCAGACTTGTCCCAGCAAGCCGGATCCGGGTGGTCGGAAACTGACATGTTTTCGGTTCCAAAACCGCCCAAAATCTAGCTAAATAGCTGAGAATAATATATAATATATGTTCATAAAAATAGCCTTTAACCTGAACAAAGGCTGTCGAGGCAGTTCAGTCCCCGCTCAAAACCGCTCTCCTATAAAGGCTCGGCAAGCTCGGGAAATGGTTTCGGGCAGTGTGAAAGGAAAGTGGATATGAACACGCTCAACAAAGCGCTCGTTGGAACCGCTGCTGCTGCTGCAATGGCTGTTTCTGCAACCCCGGCTCAGGCCCGGGACAAGGATGGAGGCGTCAGCGCCGGTGAAGTATTGGCCGGTGTCGCCGTGGTCGGTGCCATCGCGGCCATTGCCAGCTCGGGCAATAAGGACCGGGGCTATCACGATGTCCGTTATGACCGCGGCTATTATGGGGATCGGCGCTATAACAACGGCTATCGCAAGATTGGCAAGCGCAAGGCGATCAATCGCTGTATCCGTGCCGCCGAGAACCGGGCACCCACGCGTGGCCGGGCTACCGTAACCCGCATCCGCGATGTGGACCGGACGCGCTACGGGTACCGGGTCAAGGGCCGCATCCTGGTCGAGAAGGGCCGCTATGGCCGCTATGTCGACAAGGGTCGCTTCACCTGCCGGATCGACGGTCGCCGGGTCACCGGAGTGCGGTACAAAGGGCTGGACTATGCCCGGCGCTACTGATCACGTGCAAATGTAAAACTATGGTTCAGCCTGGTGACAGGCTGAACCTTCTATATATAGTGACAGGACAGGTTCTTGAGTACAGAATCTGGCAATACAGGGGTAAGTATATGCAGATTTCCAAAACAGTTTCCGCCGTAGCCGCGTCTGCGGCTCTTGCCATTTCCGGCACCACACCTGCTGCCGCGGCGCCGGTCAGCCCGGCTGCGTCCGGACCGGTCATGCCGATCGACATGGACAGTCTCGGCTGGTCCCCGGCGGCCGAAACCGCTGCTGGCTGGCGCGGATATCGTGGGTATCGCGGCTACAGGGGCTATAGGGGCTATCGCGGGTACAGAGGTTATCGCGGCTATCGCCGGCATCGTGGCCGCATTGACGGCGGTGATATTCTGGCCGGCATCCTGGTGATCGGCGGTATCGCTGCCATTGCAAGTGCGGCATCCAAGGACAAGCGCGATGACCGCTATGAAGACCGCGACTATCGCCGCGACGACCGGCGCTATGAAGACCGGCGTTCGGATCGCCGCAGCAGCCGCAATCAGGACGCGGACCTGCGTTCGATGGACATGGCGATCAACGTCTGTTCCAACGCGGCGGAACGTCAGGCTGGCGAGGATGCGCGGGTTGAGCAGATCCAATCGGTTGCCCGTGACGGCAATGGCTGGCGCGTCGAAGGCCGCATTGCGAACAGCAAAGAAAGCTCGTTCCTTTGCGGTACGACCAACGGCCGGGTGGATTTTGTTCAGTTAGGCTCTGGCAGCCTGGCGCTCGCCAACTAGAGACTTTTTCTAGACGGCCGTCCGGCCAAATTCCTGGCGCGTAACGGGATGTGAGGCGCTCAGCCCACCGTCGACCGCGATTGCTTGTCCGTTGACATAGGATGACCGGTCGGAGGCCAGAAACAGGGCCACTTCCGCCATCTCTATTGGTCCGGCACCGCGGCGCAAGGGATTGAGATATCCCAACCGATCCTCTTTGCCCTTCTCGCGCGCCTTGTCGTAGATGAACTGTGTCATGCCGGTTTCGGTGATGCCGGGACAGATCGCATTGCAGCGGACATTGGATGTGGCAAATTGCTGTGCCGCAACTTTCACCAGATTGATCACGCCGGCTTTGGAGGCCGAATAGGCTGGCCCGCCCGCACCCGACCGGATACCGGCAACACTGGCGGTGCAGATGATAGAGCCGCCATGTCCGCTGTCGGCAATCACCTTCCCCGCATATTTCGCGGCCAGAAACGGGCCGATCAGGTTGACGCGCAGCACTTCCTGCCATTCCGCGACACTGCTGTCGAAAATGCCCTCGAAACCGCCGCCGATTCCGGCATTGGCGAAGAAAACATGGAGATCACCGAAGCGCTGTTCCGCGGCCTCGACCAGCATTTCAACATCACCTTCGCTGCCGGCATCGGCCTTGATCGCGATAATATTACCGTCAGACCCTGCAGCGGTTTCTTCGACCGCATCGGTCACATCGCTGGCGATGACTTTTGCCCCGTGATCAGCGAACAGCCGTGCGGCAGAACGGCCAATGCCGCTGCCGGCTCCGGTGATGATTGCCACCTTGTCCTGAAGGTCTCCCATGTTCCGTTCCTCCCGTTCAGGCGCCGGCGCGTTTGGCTGCTTCCCAGCCGGCCTGTGCCAATGGCGTCACCCGGTCCGACATTTCCGCGGCGGCAGAGCTGTTGGCTGTGCCATCGACGACGCGCTTTTGAATGCCCTGCAGGATAGCAGCAATCCGGAAGAGATTATAGGCGAGATACCAGTCCATCGGCGGCAGCTCGTCAATCCCGGCTTTTTGGCAATAGCGCGCAATGGCCTCCTCACGAGAGGGAATACCGAGGGCCGCCAGATCGACACCCTTCAGACCACTGCGGCCTTCCGGTTCCATCTCATAGGCCATCAGCCAATAGGCGAAATCCGCAATCGGGTCGCCAAGGGTCGACAGTTCCCAGTCGAGCACCGCGATCACCTTCGGCGCGTCATTCTGGAAGATCATGTTATCGAGGCGATAATCGCCATGGACGATCCCGAAACTCTTCTGTTCCGGAATGGTTTCGGTCAGCCACTCGATCAGCTGATCCATTTCCGGGATTTTTTGCAGTTCGGAGAGCTTGTACTGCTGGGTCCAGCGTGAAATCTGGCGTTCGCAATAATTGCCAGGCTTGCCGTGCTTTTCCAGGCCGAGTTCGGCGGGGTCATAGCTGTGAAGCAGCGCCAGCGTATCGATCATCTCGTGATAGATCGCTTTGCGCTCCGCTGGTTCGATGCCGGGCAGGGTGCCGTCCCACAGAGTCCGACCATCAGCCATGCCCATGATGTAGAACATGGTGCCGATCACGTCATCGTCATCGCACAGGCCATAAGGCTTGGCGACGGGGAAGCCGGCCGGATGCAATCCGGCAATGACGCGAAATTCGCGGTCCACCGCATGGGCCGAAGGCAGCAATTTGCCGAATGGCTTCTTGCGCAGCACATAGTCTGTACCGGGCGTTTCGATCTTGTAAGTGGGGTTGGACTGGCCACCCTTGAACTTGGTGATCGTCATGGGGCCGGCAAAGTCCTCGACATTGGCCTCCATCCAGTTCTGCAAACTGGCTTCGTCGAGCTTGTCCTTTTCGGGCACAGCCATGGTGCCGACCATATCTTCTTGTGGATTCATGGGAAGTTTCCTCTTCCTGGATATTTAGTCAAAAACGATGACGGAACGGGCGGTTACACCCTTTTCCATGGCTTCGAAACCCTCATTCACCTGTTCCAGCGAGATTCGGTCCGAAATCAGCTCATCGAGTTTCAGCACGCCTTTCATGTAGAAGTCGACCAGCCGGGGAATGTCCACGGGGAATCGGGTGTCGCCCATGATCGCGCCTTGCAGGGATTTGCCGGACAGGAGATCCATCGCGCTCAGCCCGACTTTTTCATCGAGCGGCATCATGCCGAGAATGGTCGCTGTGCCTCCGCGTCGCAGGACATCAACGCTCAGTTGCGCGGATTGCGGGCGACCGACGGCTTCGACCGCGTGATCGACGCCGCCCTGGGTCATCTCGACAATTTCTCCGGCTGCGCCTTCCGCCGTGGCATCCACGACATCGGTCGCGCCCATGGCAATCGCCATTTCGCGTTTCTCCGGAACCGGATCGGCCGCGATTATCTGGCCGGCGCCGGCAATTTTCGCTGCGTTGATGGTGGCAAGGCCGACACCGCCACAGCCGACAACCGCGACCGACTCGCCGGGCGTGACATTGCACGAATTGAAGACAGTGCCGGCCCCGGTGGTCACCGCGCATCCGATCACCGCCGCCCGGTCGAGTGGCATCTCCGGGTCAATGGCCACACAGGCATTTTCGTGGATCAGCATCTGTTCGGCAAAGGCGGACAGATTGAGCATCTGGTTCATCGTCGATCCGTCTTCAGCGGTAATCCGAGGGGCATCCTCGGGGCCGCGCCTTGTATCTCCGCCCAGGCACAGCGACAGCCGACCAGTGACACAAAATTCGCAATGCCCGCAATAGGCCGACAGACAGGTAATCACGGCATCGCCAACCTTGACGCTGCGGACTTCGTCACCCACGGCCTCGACAATGCCGGCAGCCTCATGGCCAGGGATTGCAGGCAAGGGATGCGGGTAGCTGCCGTTCATGAAGTGCAGATCGCTGTGACAGAGCCCGCAGGCGGCGGTGCGGATCAGCACCTCGCGCGCTTTGGGCTTGTCGATGGACACCTGCTCCACCGTCAGCGGCTGGCCGGCTTCCCGCAATATGGCTGCTTTCATGAGTCAGCTCCTAGCGTGTCACAGCGAGGTCGCCCGAAGAAAACTCTTCCTTCTTCATCTTGCTGCCCTCAGCGGTCTCGGCATATTTGCCATACTCGATTTTGGCGATGGTGCGGTTGTGCACTTCGTCCGGACCGTCGGCGAGACGCAGGGTCCGCTGATGCGCATAGGCACTGGCGAGACCGAAATCATTCGAGACACCGCCGCCGCCATGGGCCTGGATCGCGTCATCAATGATCTTCAGCGCCATCATCGGCGCCTGGACCTTGATCATGGCAATCTCGGCCTTGGCATATTTGTTGCCGACCTTGTCCATCATGTCTGCCGCTTTCAGGCAGAGCAGACGGCTCATGTCGATGTCGATCCGCGCGCGCGCAACGCGCTCTTCCCAGACGCTGTGCTCGGAAATGCGTTTGCCGAAGGCGATACGCGACTGCAGGCGCCGGACCATTTTCTCCAGCGCTTCCTCTGCCACACCGATGGTCCGCATGCAGTGATGGATGCGGCCAGGTCCAAGGCGGCCCTGCGCGATTTCAAATCCGCGGCCTTCGCCGAGAATGATGTTGGATGCAGGAACGCGAACGTCCTTCAGTTCCACTTCCATATGGCCATGCGGAGCATCGTCATATCCGAAGACTGGCAGATGGCGCACAACGTTTACGCCGGGAGCGTCGGTCGGCACAAGGATCTGGGACTGCTGCGTGTAGCGGCTGCCCTCGAAGCTGGTTTTGCCCATGACGATCGCGATCTTGCAGCGCGGGTCACCGAGACCGGAAGACCACCATTTGCGGCCATTGATGACATATTCATCGCCATCCCGCTCGATCTTGGTTTCGATATTCGTCGCATCAGACGAAGCAACGGCTGGCTCGGTCATCAGGAAGGCGGAACGAATCTCGCCATTCATCAGCGGGCGCAAATATTGCTCTTTCTGTTCCAGCGTCCCGTAGCGGTGGAATACTTCCATATTGCCTGTATCGGGGGCGGAGCAGTTGAACACCTCTGAAGAAAAGCCGACGCGGCCCATTTCTTCGGCGCAGAGGGCATATTCCAGATTGTTGAGGCCCGGGCCTTCAAATTCGAAAACCTCGTCAATATGGGTCAGGTTGGGATTGGCGGGCGGCATGAACAGGTTCCAGATGCCGGCGTCCTTGGCCTTCTTCTTTTCTTCCTCGACCACCTGCAGAACTTTCCAGCGTTCGCCGGTTTCATCTTCCTTCTGATAGTCCGCTATGCGCGGGCGGACATGATTCTCGATATGCTCGCGTACCCGGTTGCGCCAATATTCCTGCTTTTCGGTGAGATCGAAATCCATTCCATTGTCCTTTTCTTGAAGATTCTGTTTTTAACTATGCAATTAACTTATCAGACCCCTTGGGGCTTTGCCACAGGGAAACGTGCCGTTTGACGGAAAAAATCTACTCCGCCGCGCGGGCCGACATCCGCTCTTCGTGATCCTTTTCACCGAGGGGGAACAACGTGTAAGCCCAGGCACCAACCAGCGCGATGACGGTGGCGAGAACGACGTAAAACAGCGCGAGATTATCGACGATTTTCGGGTCCACCGTGCCACTCGCGGCACCGGCAGGCAGGCCAACCAGTGCGATGATCAGACCCGACAGCAGGATGCCCAGGCCATTGACCACCTTTTGCATGAAAAACATGCCGGAAGAGAACAGGCCTTCAGTCCGCTTGCCGGTATCATGTTCATATTGATCGGAAACATCGGCAATCATCGACATGGTGAGGATCATCGCCGAAATACCGGATGCCGTAGAGATGATCAGGAAGACGAAAAGCAACGGCACCATCAGCGGGTCGCCCGATTCCGGAAAAAGGCCCGCGAATCTCAGCCAGTAGGGCAGCGTGCCGAGGATCAGCGCAATTATTGCAAGCAGGGCGGCGGCATGCGCCTTGCCAAGCTTTTTCGAAATCGGAGTGACCATGATGAATGCAAATATCGCTGCTACCAAAAGAAGCGCGGAATAGGTGGTGAAATTGTCCTGCGTAAATTCCCAGACATGGGTGAACAGGTAGATGGACAGCGCAAATATCAGCCATTGGTTGGTGAATGCAAACACGCCAGCGAACATGAGGAGCAGAAACGGGCGATAGCGGAAGGCCTGCAAAATCTCTCCAAAGCTCTCGGCGGACTGCGGATACTCCGTGGCTTGCCGATATTTTCCAACGGTTCTCTTGTGGGTACCGATCGCGGAAGACAGAGCGGCGATGATCATGATGCCCGCGCCGAACATCGCATAGATGCTGTATCCATCTGGATTCAGCTGCCCATCCGCATATTCCGGAGTTGGTGTCAGAAACTGGGAATAGGCAAGGAACATGACGAAAATGCCGCCGCCCCAGCCGAACAGAAAACGATAGCGCATGATCGCAGTCCGGTCATGATAGTCACTGCTCAGTTCGGGCAGCAGGGCGAGGGCTGGCACTTCATAGGCGGAAAAGGCCATGCGGACGCCCATGGCGATGACAAACAGATAGGCAAATGTGCCCCATTCGCTGAGTTCCGGGGGATGCCACAGGGCGATCCAGATGACGGCTATGGGAATCACTGCGCCATAAAGCCAGGGGTGGCGCCGGCCGATTTTGGTCCGGGTGCGGTCGCTCATCTGGCCGACGGCCGGGTCGATAAAGGCGTCGGCAATCAGCGCCAGCGCGATAGCCAGACTGACCAGATCGGCGCGCAGGCCGATGACCTGATTATAATAGAAGAGCAGGAAAGTGGCGAAGCCATTGTCCTTGATACCATAGGCCACCGACCCGAAGCCGTAGGCCAGTTTCGACTGTAGCGGCAGTGTATTTGCAGCGGTGCTCATGCCCAGATGTCCGGGAACTGGCGGTTGACGGGATGTCTTGCAGTGAGAACTGATTCGGGTTGCGGTCCCGGTTTCCGGTCAATATCATGCATCCAGTCCTGCTCCCATTTTGCGCTTTGAATAGGCGCCACTTGAAAAGCCCGTCAATCTATTACCGCGCGCCTTGTCTCTGACGCTACGGAATCCTGAGCCGCTATTGGCCGGAAAAATTTCTGTCCGGAAATGCGAGGGGATCGTTGAACCTTGGGCCCGTCCTATGTTACTCCCGTCTTAATCGATCAATTAAAGGAAAACAATCATGTCTGATCTGGAGACCTTCCGCAAAGAGACCGCGGCTTGGCTTGAGGCCAATTGCCCGCCCGAAATGCGCCAGCCGATGGTGGATGAAAGCGATGCCTGCTGGGGCGGTCGCAATCCGACCTTCAAGCCGGGGCAGAAGGAATGGATGGACATCATGGCCGAAAAGGGCTGGACCGTTCCGGACTGGCCCAAGGAATATGGCGGTGGCGGATTGTCCCGTGCGGAAGCGAAAATCCTGCAACAGGAAATGGGGCGTCTGAAATGCCGCTCGCCTTTGTCCAGCTTCGGCATCTGGATGCTCGGGCCCGCCTTGTTGCACTTTGGAACCGAAGACCAGAAGAAGCACTTTCTGCCGCAGATTGCCCGCGGGGAGATCCGCTGGTGTCAGGGCTATTCCGAGCCGGGCTCGGGATCTGATCTTGCCTCCCTGCAGACCAGTGCCGTGGATCAGGGCGATCATTATCTGGTGAATGGCCAGAAAATCTGGACGAGTTACGCGGATCAGGCGGACTGGATCTTCTGCCTGACGCGTACCGACAAGAGCGAGAAGCACAAGGGAATCACCTTCCTTCTGTTCGACATGGCGAGCGAAGGCGTGACGACCAAACCGATCAAGCTGATTTCCGGTGCATCGCCGTTCTGCGAGACATTCTTTGACGATGTGAAAGTCCCCAAATCCTATGGCGAAGGCGTGTCTTCGGTGGTTTTCGAAGAAAATCGCGGCTGGGACGTGGCCAAATATCTGCTCGGTCACGAACGCAGCATGATTTCGGGCGAAGGCTCGTCCAGCGGTGGATCACTGGGCGCGAAATTCGCGGATCGTGTCGGGCGGGATACTATGGGACGTCTGGATGATCCGATGCTTCGCGCGGAAATGGCCGACATGGACATCGAATTGCTCGCCTTCCGGGCCATGGCGGAACGCTTTGGCGACACGTTCAAGGCTGGACTCTGTCACCCGGCGCAACCCAATATGATGAAATATGCCGGTACCGAGATCAACAAACGCCGCCATGAACTGATCATGTCGGCTGGCGGCAGTCAGGTGCTGGAATGGGAAAGCGAGGCAACCAATGGCGGTCTCACAGCCCGCAGCTGGCTTCGCACCAAGGCCAATAGTATCGAAGGCGGGACCAGCGAAGTGATGCTGAACGTGGTATCGAAACAGATATTGCAACTGCCAAACACATAGAAACACGATTCATTGTGCCCCCGCGCAGGCGGGGGCCATCTCCCGGACTGTGCATGATCAAGCCACAGGAGATGGGTTCCTGCCTTCGCAGGAATACAAAAAAGGAGGAACACATGCCTTTATACCTGAATGACGACCAGAAAATGCTGCAGGACAGTGCCGCCGATTTTATGAAAACCGAGGGCGGCGTTGGCCATTTCCGGGAATTTCGCGACAAGAACTGCAAGGATGGATTTTCCCACGCCTTGTGGAAACAATTTGCCGAGATGGGATTCACCGGGATTCTCATCGACGAGGATGAAGGCGGCCTGGGTCTCGGTCATACCGAAGCGGGCGTCGTGCTCGAGGAGATCGGCCGGAATCTCACGCCTTCGCCTTTTCTCACCACCGCCGTGGCCGGCGTCGAAGCCCTTAACGCGGGCGGCAAAGCGCTGCGCGACAAATATTTCCCGGGCATCATTGCGGGAGAAACCGTTTTGTCGCTGGCCATTGACGAAGGCGCCAAGCACCGCCCGGATCAGATTGCGATGGCCGCAACTCGCGAAGGCAATGGCTTCAAACTCGACGGCAAGAAGCAGTTTGTTGTGCAGGGCGGTTCGGCCGATGCTCTGATCGTGGCAGCGCGGACCAGCGGAGAGGCGGGTGATGACAAGGGGTTGACCCTGTTCGCCGTGGACACAGACGCGAAGGGTCTGACCCGCGACAATGTCCGGCTGGTGGACAGCGCGATGGCGTCCCATGTCGGATTTGACGGAGTCGTTGTCGATGCCGATGCCGTAATCGGCGAGGTGGATGACGGGGATGCGGTAATGAAACGGCTGCTCAATGCGGGCCGCACGGGGGCCGCGGCAGAGGCACTCGGCGTGGGCACGGGTGCGATGGATATCACGGTCGATTATATCAAGGGCCGGAAGCAATTCGACACAACGATCGGCAGCTTCCAGGCGCTGCAACACCGGGCGGCACATCTCTATAGCGAAATGGAAATTGCCCGTGCTACCGTTCTCAAGGCCCAGCAGCTGCTGGACGAAGGCGCGAAAAGCGCCGAACTGATGGTATCGGTTGCCAAGGCCAAAGTGGGTCGCGCCACGTCCCTTTCTGTCAAGGAAGGGGTGCAGATGCATGGTGGTGTCGGGATGACCGATGAATATGATATCGGCCTCTACATGAAACGCGACAGGGCGTTGGCGGAATTTATGGGCGATGCAAATTATCACACCAATCTCGTCGCGGAAATGCACGAATATTAAGGGATATCAGCATGGATTTCGGAAAACTCTTTTCGCTGGAAGGGCGGGTTGCACTGGTCACGGGTGGACAGCGCGGGATCGGCAAGATGATCACCGAAGGCTTTCTGGCGCAAGGCGCGAAAGTCTATATCTCGGGCCGCAAGGCTGATCAGGGCGAGGCGGCAGCTGCTGAATTTGGCGAGAATTGCATCTATATTCAGGGCGACATATCGACGGTCGAAGGCTGCAAGGCGCTGGCCGAGGCGATTGCCGAACAGGAAGAGAAGCTGGACATATTGGTGAACAATGCCGGTGTCGCCTGGGGCGAGGAATATCTGAGTTTTCCCGAGTCCGGCTGGGACAAGGTCATGGACACAAATGTCAAAGGCCTGTTTTTTCTGACGCAGGCGCTGCATCCCCAGCTCAAGGCGGCCGCCAGTTTTGAGCGTCCGGCCAAGGTGATCAACATTGCCTCGATTGACGGGCTGAAGGTCAATCCCTGGGAAACCTACAGCTATCAGGCATCAAAAGCTGCTGTCGTTCATCTGACCCGAAAAATGGCGTCAAAACTGGTGCAGGATGACATCATCATGACCGGCATCGCACCTGGTGCCTTTGCATCGACAATGAACAAGGCCGCCCGGGACCATGGCGATGCCGTGGCGCCCGGTATCCCCGCGCGCCGGATCGGCAAACCGGAAGATATGGCCTCTGCGGCCGTCTATCTGGCCAGCTCCGCTGGCGATTATGTGATCGGTTCGACACTTCCGGTGGACGGCGGAGTGGTGAACGCGGCCAATCCCGGCGCGTCCATTGACGCCTGAGGCGATCCGCCCTTGACCTGACATCTCCGTACTGTATTATTTGAGCAATACAGTTTGGAGAAAGAACATGACAAAATCATTTATCGCCGCGCTGGCAGCAGCACCGCTTTTGCTGACTGCCTGCTCGGCTTCGGTTTCTGCGGACGATGACGCCGTTGAAAGCAGTGACGAATCCAGCGCCATCACTATTGGCGGGGATGGGGATGACAGCAAATTCTCGATCAGGGCGGATGGCTTTTCCATGGATGTCGACATGCCGTCCCTCTCGATCGACAGCAAGGATTTCGACCTGAACAATGTCAACCTGTATCCCGGGAGCAAGGTAACGGGGATAAAAATCGAGGATAAGGATGGAGAGGGCGGTCAGGTTATTCTCGATTTTACGGCGCCAGCAGGAACCGACGAGCTGCTGCCCTGGTTCGAAGAGAAAATGACAGAAGAGAAATTCACCGTGGAAAAGGACGGCACGACACTGTCCGGCACAACCGACGATGGTGATCCCTTTGAGCTCAGCCTGAGCGAAAAATCTGCGGATGAAACCAGCGGACAGTTGAAATTTTCAGAGAAATAGGAGCGTTACAAGCTTTTACCCGGCAACGGCCTGCTGTTCAGCTTGCTCCCATCATGATATGCTAAGCATTCCTGACTTGCCCAGGGGAGACTTCATGATGACCAGTTCCAATCAACAAACCCGCCGAGCGGTACTGCTGGCTTTGATGGCAGTGCCGCTTTCCGTTTCACCGTTGATGGCAGTGCCTGCCCACGCGCAGGGCAAAGGCGTGAAAAGCCTGCTCGCCGATGCGTCCGACGGTGCGCTCGACAAGCTGTCGCAGCCAGGGGCTTTCTACGCCGACAAGGCAGTGAGAATTCTGTTGCCCGGACCGCTGAAAAGAGCATCGAGCATATTGCGTTTCACCAGCAAGGCTGGTCTGACAAAGGATATCACGCGCAATCTCAATGATGCAGCTGGCAAAGCAGCACTGGAAGCGAAACCGGTATTCCGCTCGGCGATAGACAATCTGACGCTCACGGAAGGTGTGGGTATCGTGACCGGTGGAGATTCGGGAGGTACGGACTATCTGCGCAAGACGGCGGGAGAAGAGCTTGGCATCAAGATCCGGCCACTGGTCGAAAAAGCGCTGGAAGAAGTGGGGGCCTATGACCAGATGGCCAGGCTCGGCGATGTTTCGGCGCTGGCCTCTTTGGGCGGCGCGGACTTTTCGCGCGATGGTCTCACCGATAGCGTGACTGATCAGGCGCTGGACGGGATATTCCGCTATATTGCCAATGAAGAAGCGAATTTTCGCAGTAATCCGCTCGACAAGGGTAAGGATTTGCTGAAGGGCATATTCTGAGACACAGTTTAAATATCTGAAAAACCGTCAATATCTTGTAAAACGGAGTACAACCAGTTGCAAAACGTGCAACTTGTTGTACTCCGTTTTCAATTGCAACTTAACTGTTCGGGTACCATTTCCATCCTACAAGTGAAGCAGGAAAAGTGATGTTTGATCGGCGTTTTTGATAACAAGGAGAAAATCCATGAAAACGCTTTTCAATATTGTGGCAGCTCTGAGCATGAGCAGCATCATGCTGATTACAACGGTTCAGATCTGATCCCAAAAAGCATTCGGTCCCGGCACAGGCACCCTCCTCCCAAAGCCGTGTCGGGATTGCACCGAAGGCCCGGTTCTTTCGATATCCCCTCCCTAAAATGAAAGACCGGGCCAATGGTTGCCCCGGCAAAAATCAAAAAAGCTGACTTAATTGCCTTTTCCACAAGGTGCGCAGGACTTTTCCACAGGTAAGTTGGTGCGTTGTGGATAACACAGAATTTTGCTCTAGGCGCGACTCGCAAACCCGTGACACAAAGGTTTTGTCAGAAGGGAAAGACACAAATTGGCGACCCGTCAGCAATGACCCGCCGAAGCGTAGACAGACCGGAAGATATCGAGACGAACAAATTATTTTTCGCAAGGAAAGTGAATTGATCTTTCGATTGATGGCCCGGGAGAAGTCGGGGAAGCGGAAGCGCAAGCCGAAGCGGAACAGATGGACCGGGGCGATCAGGTGACTGGACCAGTATCGGGTTCGAAACCGAAGGGCAGACGCGCAAGCGTCGGCGCGGAAAACCGAGAACTATTAACGATACTGGCCCGGAAACCGGACGCCAGAAAGCGGAAACCGGAATCGCAAGAGGAAAGTTTCCCGAACCAGGCGCAGTGGGAGCCGAAAGCCGGATTTATCCGGTAATCGGCTCCCATTTTTTTGCCAATTCCATAGCCATAAGGCGGAAACCCTCCGGCATTCCAGAATATTTCGCTGGCGGTGATCTTGATCACAATCTTCGAACAACGGCGTTGCTAACAGGATAGAGCGATGCTGCTAATATCGCAGCAAGTTGCGGGGGGCAGCAGCATCGCACCATCCGGATCCGAGTTGTGTATCCCGGGTGATCCCCTTCAAGGCCCATCGGGGCGATGCGCAGGCAAGCGACCCGACTGCGAATCGCTCCGGTGGGCTTCCCCCAATTCACCCTGCAGACAATAGCCTTTGAGTTCGGAAAAATCCTTTTCTTGCAGGATTTTACAATGAATCAGCTCTAATTTGTAAATGAATGTAAATAGGGGTGATCATGATCACACTCTATTCACCTTTTTCAGATATACATGGTTTAAGACATCGTAAGCATTCGCATACTTTGTCCTATCGTAATGAGGAGCCCGATGGTTAGCGACCCGCCCATCGGGCTTTTCTCGTTTTTGGATCTCGGCAAATCTTCCCAACATTTTTGGCATTTTTTCTGGGCCGGGTGATCTGCATCACCGGACCTCCAGGCTGTCATTGCTAGTCCAATGGTGCGGCGCCGATCCTGTGAATCGATTCACGAAAAACCGGGTGGCACCGTCGTGTCGCTCCTCGCGATACGGTGAGGTCTGGCAGTATTTGCGACCCGGCTGTCAGACCTCACTCCCTTAACGCCCCCCAACCTAACTTCATTGAGATTTGTCTGTCAGTGACCTGGTGCAGCGCAATGGTGCAAAAAAAACCCCGCCGACTAGGAGCGGCGGGGCGCTTGGCCGCACTTTCGGGTCGCAATCAAGTGCCGCCAAATTCTGATCCGGACCGGGGTCCAGGTCTTGATTTTTCGGAAGTGCAACCTGCGCGCTGGCATATTCTGCCGGTCACAAAATCTGTAATTGCCCCTCCGGTAGAAACTCTACCCAAAATGGGTCTATGCCAAAAATGCGCAAAAAGCGAGTCTTGCCGGGAGAAACTGTTTCAAAATGAGACAGTTTTCACGTGGATATCACGTATTCACGCGATTTCAGGAGGTTGAATCACCCTTTGGCACGGGTCTTCCCTCGATGTCGATCACGGCTTCGGATGCCGGGACCTCTTCGGATTCGCGTGAACGATCATATAGCGTTTTTGCCACCAAAGCGCCGCCTACAAGCAAGGCGCCCGGGATCGATCGAGTTGCCACCCGGGCTGCCAGCAGGCCAAGGCCAAAGTTGAGCAAGCCATTGCCTTTTCCCATTTTGCGCGCCTCGTTGCCAATCGCGGTGGTGAAGATATTTCTGACGAGCGACATGGACCAGCCTTTCACATGCTTGGCGATTAGATCATTTGTTCTGGTTTAACATGGGTATCATAGGTATTTTCGTCAACAAGCCCAAGATCCAGCGCTGCTGCGCGGAGTGTCAGGCCGTTCTTGTGGGCATGTTTGGCAATCTTCGAAGCGCTGTCATATCCGATCACCGGCGCCAGCGCCGTCACCAGCATGAGGGAATTGTCGACCAGCTCGGCGATGCGTGATTCATCCGGCTGAAGTCCCGCCACACAGCGCTCTGCAAAACTGGACATGCCAATGCTGAGCAACTCGATCGAACGCAGGATATTGGCCCCGATCATGGGTTTAAACACATTGAGTTGCAGATGTCCCTGCAAGCCTCCGACTGTCACTGCCTGATGGTTTCCGATGACCTGCGCGGCAACCATGGTCAGCATTTCGCATTGGGTCGGATTGACCTTGCCGGGCATGATCGAGCTGCCCGGCTCGTTGGCCGGCAATTTCAGTTCCCCCAGCCCGGATCGAGGTCCGGAACCCAGCAGGCGAATGTCATTTGCGATCTTGGTCAGGGCAACTGCGAGGACATTCAGCGCACCCGACAGCTCCACCATCGTGTCATGCGCCGCCAGTTCGGCAAATTTATTCGGCGCCGAGACAAATTTGAGTCCCGTTATCTTCGCGATTTCCCGCGCGATATTGTCACCGAAATTTTCCGGAGCATTGAGACCGGTTCCCACTGCCGTTCCGCCCTGCGCCAGTTTCAGTAGGCGTGGCAGGCAGTCCGCAATCCGGTCCCGCGTGGCAACCAGTTGCGCGGCAAAGCCGGAAAATTCCTGGCCGAGCGTGAGAGGAGTCGCATCCTGAAGATGCGTGCGGCCAATCTTCACGATGTCCTGCCACTCGGCAGATTTCTCGGCGATGATGTCATGCAGCTGCTCCAGTGCCGGGAACAGTTCGACTTCCAGAGCGAGAGCGGCGGATACGTGCATGGCCGTCGGAAAACTGTCGTTGGACGACTGGCCGCGATTGACATGATCATTGGGATGGACGGGGCTTTTGCCACCGCGCTGGCCGGTCAGTCGTTCATTGGCAATGCCCGCAATGACCTCATTGACATTCATGTTGCTCTGCGTGCCTGAACCGGTTTGCCAGATGGTCAGCGGGAATTGCGTGTCATGTGCACCCGAACGCACCTCTTCCGCCGCCTTGTCAATCACGCCGGCAATTTCGGCATCGAGCCCATGAATGCCATTGACCCGTGCTGCGGCCTGCTTGACCGTGGCCAGGGCATGGATCAGCCGGATCGGCATGCGCTCCTGTCGCGGGAAGGGAAAATTGTCGATGCTGCGTTGGGTCTGCGCGCCCCAATAGGCGTCTGCTGGAACGGCGATATCGCCGAGGCTGTCGGATTCCGTTCGGGTCTGGGTCATGAAATCCTGTCTAGCACCAGATGCGCGGCGGCGTCATCCCGAACTTGTCTGCGGGACGGTCAGTGTGGACGGGCGGATTATTTTTTCTTGCCGAAATCCAGAGTGATGACATTGGATCCGTCCTCAGCTTCCGGTTCCTGCTCGGCTTCGCCATCATTCTGGGCGGGCTCATGTTCGTCGAGATCGCCTTCCACTTCCTCCACCTGAAACTGCAGGGCGAAATCCACAGCCGGATCGACAAAGGAGGTGATGGCTGCAAAGGGGATATGCAGCATCGAACTGATCTGGTTGAAACTCAGGCCGACTTCGAAGCGATCATCTTGCACCGACAGGTCCCAGTACCGGTTCTGCAGGACGATGGTCATTTCATCGGGAAACTTGGCGATCAGATGATCGGGAATGTCGACGCCGGGTGCGCGGGTCTTGAAAGTGATGTAAAAATGATGCTCGCCGGGCAGGCCTTCCTTTTCGACTTCACCCAGAACCCGGCCGACAACAGCGCGCAGAGCTTCCTGCACGATCTCGTCATAGGGAATCAGACTGTCGGGGGCACTGTCGGTCATTTCCCATTGGTGGCGCGATCACGGGGCAGGGTCAAGGGGCTTTCGTTGAATTTGTCCGCGCCGGACAGTGCGAAATTCTTGCCTGAAAAGCTCAAGTCTTTATAGGCATCGTCCATGACCAAAGCGACGCGCAGCGCGACAATCGAGCGAAATACCAAAGAAACCGAGATTTTTGTCGAGGTGAATCTGGATGGCACCGGCACCTATGACGTGTCGACGGGCATCGGGTTTCTCGATCATATGATCGAGCAGTTTTCGCGCCATTCGCTGATTGACCTGACCATGCGGATCAAGGGGGATTTGCATGTGGATCAGCACCACACGACCGAAGACAGCGCCATTGCGCTGGGTCAGGCACTGAAGGAAGCGCTGGCCGACAAGGCGGGTATCGTCCGCTATGGCAGCGCCTATTCGCCGATGGATGAGACGCTGAGCCGGGTGGCTCTCGACATTTCCGGCCGGCCCTGGCTGGTCTGGAAAGCGGGCTTCACGCAGGAGCGGCTGGGCGAAATGGATACCGAGCTGTTCAAGCACTGGTTCCACAGTGTGGCCGATGCGGCCGGAATCACGCTCCACATGGAATTGCTCTACGGCGAAAATAATCATCATATCGCCGAAAGTCTGTTCAAGGGCTTTGCCCGGGCCATGCGTCTGGCGATCGAACGCGATCCGCGCAAGGGCGATGCCATACCCTCGACCAAGGGCCAGCTTGGTGGCTGAACGCATCGCGCTGATCGATTATGGCGCCGGAAACCTGCACAGCGTGCATAATGCTCTGCAGGCCGCCGGTGCGACCGGGGTGGAGGTCACTGCGGATCCGGCTTTTGTGGCCCAGGCCGACCGGATCGTATTGCCGGGAGTGGGCGCCTTCGGAGCCTGCCGGGATGCATTGTTCGGTATTGACGGAATGATTGCGGCGATGGATGCGCGGGTGCACTCGGACGGCATCCCGTTTCTGGGGATTTGCGTTGGCATGCAGTTGCTGGCGGATAAAGGCATTGAATTTGGCGAGCATGCCGGTCTGGGGTGGATTGGCGGCACGGTGCAGGCAATTGAAGCCGCATCGCCGGATATCAAGATTCCCCATATGGGCTGGAATGACGTGTCACCGGCCGCCCCCCATGATCTGCTGGAAGAAGGCGAGGCCTATTATCTGCACGGATATCATTTCCACGTCACCGATGAGCAGGACATATTGGCGATGACAGTCCACGGAGTCCCTTTGGTGTCAGCGGTAGGCCGGAACAATGTCATCGGCGTGCAATTTCATCCCGAGAAGAGCCAGGCTTACGGGCTGGCCTTTCTCAAGCGCTTTCTGGAGTGGAAACCATGATCGTTTTTCCCGCCATTGATCTGAAATCCGGCGAAGTCGTGCGGCTTGCCGAAGGAGATATGGACCGGGCGACGGTCTATGGCGACAATCCCGCCGAACAGGCCGGACTGTTCGCCCAGGCCGGGGCGGAGCATATTCATGTCGTCGATCTTGACGGGGCCTTTGCCGGATCGCCGAAAAATGCCGAAGCGGTGGAAGCGATAGTCGGCGGTTTCCCCGGTTATGTGCAGCTCGGCGGTGGAATCCGGGACCGGGAGACCGTCGAACGGTGGTTCGGGCTGGGCGTGGCCCGGCTGGTGATCGGTACTGCGGCGCTGAAGGATCCGGATTTCGTCAAGGATATGGCGAGAGAATATGAAGGCGGCATTGTTGTCGCCGTGGATGCGCGTGACGGGTTTGTCGCGACCGAAGGCTGGGCCGATGTGTCCGAAGTCGGTGTTATCGACATGGCACGGCGTTTTGAAGATGCCGGAGTCGCTTCGCTGCTGTTCACCGATGTCGGCCGCGACGGCCTGCTGACCGGATGCAATATCGAGGCAACAGTCGATCTGGCGCGCGCCGTGGACATTCCCGTGATCGCCAGCGGCGGGGTCAAGGGCCTGGACGACATTCACATGCTGAGCCAGTTTGCTCAGGACGGCATAGAAGGTGTTATCACGGGGCGTGCGCTCTATGACGGCCGGCTGGATCTGGCGACGGCCATAGCGATGGCGAACCGATGAGAAGCAAGAAGGGAACAGATGCCAACTGGTTTAAAGCTCCGGAAACCAGAATTTGGTTGATTTTGGCTATATTGGCCTTTTCTCAGGCAACTTGGGGCCTGGAAAAAGGATTGGTTGCAAGCACCATCTTTCTGATTTGCGACTATCTACTCGTCAAAACTCCCTTCAAGCAGCGCAGACATTCTCGATTGAGAGCCAGAATTGTTGCATTGTTTCTGGCCTTCCTTCTGCCAGTATTGTTCATTCTCGCAGAGGCGGATTGGCAGTCTTATCAATGTGGGAAATCGGACAGCTGTCAGTTTCTCATCAAAGACAAAAGCTCATAGAATGACTGTTCGGATCCGTGTCATACCCTGTCTCGACGTTGCGAATGGTCGCGTGGTCAAGGGTGTCAATTTTGTTGACCTGCAGGATGCCGGCGATCCGGTCGAACAGGCGCAGGCTTATGATGCGGCCGGGGCTGATGAATTGTGCTTTCTGGATATCACGGCGTCCCACGAGGATCGAGACACGATTATAGACGTCGTGCGCCGGACGGCGGAAGTCTGCTTCATGCCGGTCACGGTTGGCGGCGGGGTTCGGAGTGCAGATGACGCCCGCGCGCTGCTGATGGCGGGGGCGGACAAGGTGGCCGTCAACAGCGCTGCGGTCTCGCGGCCGGAAGTCATCAGCGATATTGCCGGGCGCTTTGGCAGCCAGTGCATGGTTGCCTCAATAGACGCACGCGCGGTGGAACCAGGCCGTTGGGAAATCTACACTCATGGCGGGCGCAATCCGACCGGGATTGATGCGGTGGAACATGCCATCCGGCTGGCGGAGCTGGGGGCAGGAGAAATGCTCGTCACCTCGATGGACCGCGACGGAACGCGCGACGGTTATGATCTGGAACTGACCCGGTCCATAGCCGATGCGACATCCGTGCCGGTTGTGGCCAGTGGCGGGGTGGGAGTGCTGGACCATCTGGTGGAAGGGGTCACGACTGGTCATGCCAATGCCGTGCTCGCCGCTTCGATTTTTCACTTCGGTCAGCACAGCATCTCGGAAGCGCATGCCGCATTGCGGGCAGCCGGATTACCCGCACGCAAGCCCTTGCCAAAATAGCCGGTCGTCTCATCCAACGCCGCCGGAAAAACCGCGACCAACAGTCATTCCAGAATGTGATTTCAGATATCAGATAATTGATCTATCTGGTTGAATTACAGTGCCAAAATAGATCTCATAGTTAATGTCGGATTAACTTACAGATTCCCTTCCCTGTTACATCACGTTAACCACTGAAACAGCTGAAACGGCTCTGAAAACGCTTTTTGGCAACGTTTTTGCGTGCCTCGCTCATGCGGGTTTTTTGGCTGCGAGGCCAAAAATATGAGTAGTGGAATGATTTTGTCCCGACTTTCGGTTGTGGCTACAGCCGCCTGCATAATTGTCACCGGCACCACTTCTGTGAGCGCCGAACCGGCTCCTGCCGAAGAAATCGTCAAATCCCGCGCTGCTGCGAGCGAATCACGATCTGTCCCTTCACGCACGGAACAGGACGGTACACCCATTCCCGAACCATCCAATATCATCCTGCTGGCGCTCGGCATTACCGGGCTGGTCGTCGGTCGCTATGCGGCCAAGAGGCACCAAAACAACAGATAGCGCGAGATATGCAGTTAGCCGCGCGAAGCATTTATGTTGTCGTCGTGGCGGGAAAGGGTCGCAAACGGGGGTTTCAGCGGCCCTTTTCTTTGCCCACATACAGGGGATCGAGCGAACCCATATGCAGGAATAGCACGGGAATTTGCGCAAAGGCTTGACCTGCGGCGCGTCTGGCGCGCAAAACCCGCCGGATGATTGACATATTGCAAAATCTCGAATCCACGATCAGGCAACGCCGTACTGCTGATCCGTCTGGAAGTTATGTAGCGAGCCTGACCAACAAGGGCCGCGCAAAAATGGCCGAAAAACTGGGCGAAGAAGCCGTCGAAGCGGTGATCGCGGCGGTTCAGGATGACAAGGCCGGAATGACCGGGGAGGCGGCGGATCTGCTGTTTCACCTGCTGGTATTGCTGGCGGACATGGATCTGTCGATAGATGACGTTCTGACCGAATTGTCGACAAGGGAAGGCCTTTCCGGACTGGCCGAAAAAGCGGCACGAAAGGACTGAAAATGGCGATTGATGCGACGCAAGCTTATGACGACGACAACATATTCGCGAAGATCCTGCGCGGCGAGATCCCGAACAAGACCGTCTATGAGGACGAGCATGCGCTGGCCTTTCATGACATCAACCCCCAGGCGCCCGATCATATCCTGGTGATACCCAAGGGACGCTATGTCAGTTGGGACGATTTTTCGGCCCATGCCAGCGAAACAGAGATAGTCGGATTTGTGAAAGCTGTCGGCCACGTCGCCCGGTCGGCGGGTATGGTCGAGCCGGGTTACCGGTTGCTCGCCAATATCGGAAAGAACGGGCATCAGGAGGTTCCCCATCTCCATGTGCATGTTTTCGCCGGGAAACCGCTTGGCCCGATGCTTTCGAGAGTCTAGGTACAATCGCAACATTCCGCAGAGACGGAACAGGAATTTGAGGGAGTTGATATGGCAGGCGCAGTAGCACCGGGTGGAGAAGGATGGTCCTCGCGATGGGCCTTTATACTTGCGGCGGTCGGCGCTGCTGTGGGGCTGGGCAATATCTGGCGTTTTCCCACGCTTGCCGGTGAAAATGGCGGTGGAGCCTTCGTCCTCGTCTATATCGCCTGTGTGGTGCTGATCGGACTGCCTATGGTATTATCCGAGGTTCTGATCGGACGACACGGGCGCAGCGACGCCTATCACAGCGTCGTGAAAGTCGCGGAAGATTCCGGTGTCAGCCGCAGTTGGGGGCTGTTTGGTGGTTTCGGGATTTTGGGTGCAGGCGCGATCCTGACCTTTTACAGCGTCGTTGCCGGCTGGGTGCTCTATTATGTCGGGGTTATGGCTGTCGACTTTTTCGGCGCACTGTTCTCGGGCAATCCTTTGGCCAGCGCTCTGGCGGCGGAGAATCCCGATCTTATTTCCGCCAGAATGACAGATCTGTTTGGCAACAACTGGCTTTTGCTGGGCATGCACGTGCTGTTCATGGGTGTGACCATCTGGATCGTCGCGCGCGGTGTGACCGACGGCATAGAAAAGGCTGCGACAATATTGATGCCCGCCTTTTTTGTGTTGCTGGTTCTGATCACCATCTACGGGGCCTTTACCGGGGAGTTTGCCAAAGCTCTGGCATTTCTGTTCACACCGGACTTTTCCAAATTGTCTCCCTCGGTAATCAACGAGGCACTGGGGCAAGCGCTGTTCTCGATGAGCGTCGCCTCGGCTGCGCTGATCACCTACGGGGGCTATGTGTCCAGGGACACGAAGCTGGCACCCACAGCAGTGATGATTGGACTGACCGATACGGGCGTGGCTATCCTGGCCGGTCTGATGATCTTCCCCATCGTCTTTGCGGTCGGGCTGGACGCCGCCGCCGGACCCACGCTGGTTTTCCAGTCCTTGCCAATCGCGTTTCATAACATGCCCGCCGGGTCACTGGTCGGGCTCCTGTTCTTTGTGCTGATCTTTTTTGCCGCGCTGACCAGTTCGATATCCCTGCTGGAAGCGGTCACCGCCTGGGCCAAGGAAAAAACCGGCTGGAGCCGACCAAAATCGGCGTGGATCGCAGGCGGCGTCATTTTCCTGGTTGGCGTGGCCTGCGCGCTTTCGCTCAATATCTGGTCTGATGTCCGGTTGCTGCCGTTCTGGCCGCTATTTGCCGAGGCCAGTATTTTTGACACAATAGATGGCCTGGTCGGCAAAGTCCTGTTGCCGCTTACGGCCTTGCTGACCTCGATATTTATCGGCTGGAAAGTGGACAGGAATCTGGTCCAGGCAGAGACCGGACTATCGGGAGGAATGCTGGCCACCTATCGCTTCCTGATTGGCTGGCTGGCCCCGATCGCGGTCTTCCTGATCCTGCTCTTCGGCCTGTTTCCGCAGCTCCTGGGCTAGATCCCGCGATGGCTGCTCCAGACGCCAACGGCTGTCCGATTTGCGCAAAGCCAGCGACGCCGGAATTCAAGCCTTTTTGCAGTGCCGGCTGCAAGGATCGCGATTTGCTGCAGTGGCTGGGGGAGGGCTACAAGGTGCCGGGACCGGCGGTTTCCCCCGACCAGCTTGCGGACCATCTGCACACTGGTTCGGGCAGCGAAAACGAGTCCTGAAATCTTGCGAAAAATCGGCCATTTTGGACTGGACAATCCCTGCATGTGCCGCCTATAGCGTCGCTTCTTCTTTGGGATACACTGCTTTGTATCCCCGATTGCCCGAGTAGCTCAGTTGGTAGAGCAAGCGACTGAAAATCGCTGTGTCGGTGGTTCGAATCCGCCCTCGGGCACCACTTTTTTCCAAGTTATCCGGCGTCTCCAAGGTCTCGGCCTTCACGCCTATTTTCTGCCCAGTTTCCCGTCGGTTAGGTCTCCGCATCCCAGCTGTTCTGTGACCAGAGACCATTTGTCAGCGACCGAACTAGCCCAAATTGCCCGAGTGTCTCGATGCCCCAGAACGCTGGCACGGGATGCACATTCAATAATGTTGGAATTTAAGCGGCTTCGAAGCCCAGTGCGGCCCGTTGTTCTGGCCAGCTCAGCGGCAGGTTTCCCATCCGCAACAGCTTGCGCCCTGTCAGATCAACCGGTTGGCTACCATCGATGATTGCCGAGATGATATCAGGCGCAAGATAGCTGAGGCGGGTTAGTTGCTGCAGATGGCGATCGCTATAGCCTGAAATCATAGGAGACTTGATTTCTCTGAGCAGCAGATCCTGGGCAGCGAATGCATGAGCAATCAATCTGAGCAGAATTGGATCAGATTCGCGGGCTTTGGGTTCGTCTGCTGGTGGTACAGCGAGTTTGAGATCACAGCCGCGGCTGACCAATTTTGCTTTGACCGCTATGGTAATCGGCGAGCTTACATGCGGTGGATGGATCGTGATCTGAATCGTCTTGGGATTAATCTTCACCTGCGCCTGGAGTGCGAGCAACACTGTGCGTCGCCCAACAGTACTCATCGATTGTAAGCCCAATGCCAGCTTAGTTCGACGTTTGATCTGCTCTGCTAGCTCACTTGCATCCTGCCCATTTTCAAGTGTGGGTTGCTTGAGGTGTGTTGCGATTTGTCCGATCACCAGTTCTTCAAGCTCACCGGCCGGTAGGCGCCAGATCTTCTTCGGCCTGTCACCCGGATTCGCTCGCGTGAAATAGTAGCGATATTTTCTGTTGCCCTTAGTTGAAGAGGTTGGAGACATTGGCCGGTCATCAGGCCCGGTGATCATCTCGGTGAGCAGGCTTGGGTGGCAGCTCTTTTTGCCCAGCTTATTGTTGTTTCTGTTTACAGCAAAAATCGCCTGGGCGCGGTCGAATATTTCTTTGGACAGGATGGCTTCATGCTCTCCATCGAACCATTTGTTGCGATGACTAACCTTGCCGATGTAGATCAGGTTCTGCAGTAGATGTGTCAGTGTTCCGGTCTTGAACGGCAATCCGCCAGCCTCATGACCGTCTCTGCATTGGCGCTGGCGGGTTCTGAAGCCTTGCAGCGCAAGTTCATCAACGAGTTGCGGAACTGATCTCAGTTCAATGTACCGCTCAAATATGTGCCAGACCGTTTGTGCTTCGTCCTCGTCGACGACCAGCTTGCGATCTACCGATTGATATCCAAATGCGTTCCTGCGTTTCTTTGGTGCCGTCCGGTTTGATGAGCTTCAACTGCTCGGACATGATTTTCTTGGTGCTTCGGATTTCCTTCTCAAGTTTTGCAAATTGATCCAGATTTCGGCTCTTTTTGAGCGCAACGGTGCGCGTTTCAAACAGATGCTTTACGCGGCTGACGGAAGGACCATCTTTTTCAGGAGTCGTTGCCTGAGACCAAGCTGGTTGGTCAAAAAGTCCCGAGCCGGGGATACCGGTGATCGCAAGTGCAAATGTTACGCAAACGGTCAAAATTCTTAACATCTCTGTCTCCTTCGGCTGCATTGGCTTCGCCGGTCTCTCACATTCACGAGTATTGAAGCTTGATGTGCCGCCACTGCCTGTGATTTCGGTCATATGGATCCAGGATTGTTGAAATTGAGCTTGGCAAAGTCGGTTGATCGGATGCTTATGTGCGAACCGGATATTTC
This sequence comes from Pseudomonadota bacterium, assembly GCA_039181895.1. Classification (GTDB taxonomy): domain Bacteria; phylum Pseudomonadota; class Alphaproteobacteria; order Sphingomonadales; family Sphingomonadaceae; genus Parasphingorhabdus. The sequence continues at coordinate 118,849 of JBCDCK010000006.1, read as the reverse complement.
GCTTACAGTTTGAACCGAACCCCATCGGTATGTCCGACTTTTGGGGCGTTTATCTGGCCAACCGCCGGGCGCAGATGAGCCTTTATGCCGCTAAAACCCAGTTCTTATCCCAGCGCCGACCACAACTTGATGCGCATCGCCTTGGCGCAGACTGGTCCGTTCTCCTGCCAAAACTTGATTGCCGCTGCTTGGGTTGAAGATCATGCCTACTCTATCAAGATACCGGTAATTGGCATGAACAGTCAGGAACAAATCTTCAAACAACCGATAAGATAGATCGGCCCCAAAAAACAATCCAAATGCAGCACCAGAGGATTTCTCATTCGTTGCTATGGAGAAATTCTGATCTGCTGCCGGACAAAGCGGGCAATTGACCATGGCAAGGGCGTCGAGTTTACTTTCGGCATAATAGACCGCACCGCCGGCAGTTAGCCCCGCAGCCAAACTAGGATCAATCCTTGAGTGAACCGACAATCCGCCGCCAAGGCCGTAATAATCGTCATTGATGTCCTGATCACGAATCTGACTGAGAGATTGCCCAAATACGCTTGCATTGGCTTCGGAATAATAATCTCGCCGGGAGAAAATGCCATTCAAAAACCCAAATGCTGTTAACTGGGTGCTATCTTGTGGGCTAGAGAGTGATTTCTGAACACCAAATTTCAGTTCATAGAGGTCAAAATCAAGTTCATTGCGACCCCATAGCATTCGATCGCCGATATTGAGGCCAGTTGATCCACTTGGGGAGCGATCATCATATGGAAACCCGCTGGATATCCCATCACCGGCAGGCGACTGAAAGCTGTTCTCGGCATCGCCCGCCGAGTATGCGCCTTGGAAAAATAGACTCGTCCGGTTTGCGATTGCCGCCTCTATTCTGACCCGGCCACCCCAACTTCTTACCTCATCGGGCGCCGTCCCCGCAAAAGTCTCGCTGGTGCCATCCGAGTTAAACCCAATGCCGGAATTGGAATCACCAAAGAAGGTTCTGTTAAAAGATTGTGCGGCCTCCAGCTGAAATTTATAGTCAGCAGGATCCACATCGCTTGTGCTGGCGGCTGCCGAACGCAAAGCTGCCGGAGAAGGGCACTCAAGCTGGGTGGGAAAAACCGCGCCCTCGATTGCTGCATCGAGTTCGGCCAGTTCGGCAATTGTCTCTTCGCGATCGAGAGACGGATCATTGCGGCCCAGTCTTTCTCTCAGATCATCTCTGCTTGCCCTCATGCCTCTAAGCTCATCAAACAGATATTCATATCGGCGTTTCGCGCTATTGTAGTAATCTGCCGACAATGCTCCAGGCCGATTGCAAAGATCGACGATAGCATCTAGTTCCGCGCGCAATTGGGGAGGCGTTCTTCGCCTGTTGGGATCTGATTGAGGAACGCTGATTAGGTCCATTCCGGCTTGACCTTCGAGCGTTAAGGGTCCGTAATTCGCCGCTTCTTGTTGAGAGATCAAAGGAGCACATGCGCCCAAACATAAGATACCCGGAACCGCCAAAACCATTACAAGAGACTGTCGTATCATCTTTCTCGCTCCAAATTCATCAACCCGTGCGAACAGGTTTGTGTTGTTGATTGGGGTCGCCCGTCATCGCTATTCCCCTGATTCCCTAGCCGGCGCGAACCCATTTTACATTTTGCAACAAGTGTATTGATCTGTCATACGCCATATGGAGTATGGGCTTGCATTTGGTGGGCGCGAGAGATGAACGGGAAAGATTCGGCGGAATCGGTGCTCGATATTATCGAGGCCAATTATGAATTTTTGGCTGATCCTGACGCATTGGATAATCTGGTCTTGAAGTGGGCGCAGCGGATAGCCAAGGTCGACCGGAAAGAAATTGACAGCATAGAGCATCCCCTTTTGCTCCGCCACTTGCGGTCGCTTTCCAATTTTAACGGACACATCGCGGAAACTCTGGCGGAAGACCCCTATGCATCTATCATTCACGAGGTCACCGGACCGGCGGTGGTTATCAGTGCGTCAAAACTTGTCGCAACGCTCAATGATTCTGCATCCCAGGTCTGGAATGCGCGTCGCGGCGATGTGCTGGACATGCATTGGCTCGACCCGATCTCGCGCCCAGACTTTGAAGCTGTCTGCAGGACGGCAAAAGGTCACGGAAATCGCGGACATGTCATTTTGCGAACCCGGAATGGTTCCGGTGCAAGCGGGCTTGCTGAGGCATTTTTATTCGGCGCAGAGACCCGCAACATGGTCGCCATCCGGGCGCTTCGATTTGACTGGACCAAAGATGTTGGTGTGATTCTGGAAGAGGCTTTTGTGTTGACCAGAGCGGAACAGGAAATATGCAGGCTGCTTCTGGAATATCATGACACTTCTGAAATCGCCGAGCAACGGAGGGCTTCGGTACACACCGTTCGAACTCAGTTACGGACGATATTTTCAAAGACCGAAACCAAATCACAGGTCGATCTCACCCGATTGCTTGCCATGCTGTGTTCGCGTGTCAGTCTTGGTAAAAAGTCAATGAGCGCGGCATGGACCGACCCGCTGGCGCGCGAGGAAATTATTCAGGACACCGATGGCCGTGACATTGCCTTTACTTGGGCCGGCGATCCCGATGGCAAACCGGCCTTGATGGTGCACGGAATGGTTACGGGTTACATGTTCCCGGCGGGTGAATTTGAACGGCTTAGAGCAAATGGTATCAAGTTGTTCATGATCAACCGGCCGGGCTTTGGCAATAGCACGCCTAATGGCGATGTCGGGCCAATTCAGGCCGGAGCAGATGCGATAGTGCAGCTTGCCCGCCATCTGCAAGTAACGTCATGGCGAGCCATCGGGCTGGCGTCTGGTGGTGTGCCGCTGGTCAGAGCCGCGCGCGTCCGCGAATCCGGATTGACAGAAATATTGAACATACAAACCCATCTGCCCTTCGCGCAGGATGACCAGTTGGATCATTTTCCGACCGCGAGCAAGGTGACACTTCGATTGGCACGAAGTTCAGCGGAATTGGCCACAACAAGCGCACAAAATTTATATCAATTGGTCAAACTGAAGGGTGCAGAATATCTTGCTCATGTAATTTATAATGATTGCGAGGCAGATCGTGCCGCACTGGAAAATTCGGAATGCAGGGCTTTTTTGCAAACCGCGCAAGCAATGCTGATAAACTTTGGTTCAGATGCCATTGGGTCAGATCTTGAAATTATCGCCAGCGACTGGGCGGATGATTTAACGGGCTGCCCGATACCTCTTCATTTTCTTTATGGTGCGCAAAGCACAACCCATTCGACGGATCGCACCGCAAAACTGTTAGCCGCCAGCCCACAGGCGACAAATGAGATGTTGGATGATGCTGGAAAATTGATTTTTTTCTCCCATTCCCATGAGATCATCGACAGATTTGTTGCTTTGGGTGCGGACGACTAGACTGTAAAGTGCCGGACCCTGCTTTGCAGGGGTGCAAAATTATTTCGGGCATATCACCTTCAGCATCTGCCGACTTTCCAGTTTCGGATAGGCTTCGACCTTGGCAGTTTCCTTGATGCCCGTTTGAACGCGTTCGAGCATCTTCCTTCCGAGCTGCTGGTGTGACATTTCACAGCTTCCGAAACGTAAAGTCGCTTTCACCTTGTCGTCAATGCCAATAAGCTGGGGCAGTTGGCTGCGATAGTGATACGACCGCTAGCAAGATTTAGTGCCTCCTTCGGGATGTCCGAAATTGGGGCCAAACCAGACGTTTTGTTTGAAAACAGATATCTGTCGCATTGAGACCGGAGCAGCATTTCGGGCATATTGTCTCGCTCTTTAGAGTCTCTGGTTTAAGTGCTCGGGATCGATCGCGTGTAACCGTCGGAAACTTGGGCACAAAAACGGCCTAAAAAATGAACTAAGCCATTGCTAGAAATGAGGAAGATGCGTGGTGACGGTTGCATTTATCACCGAACTTGTCTCTGCAGCGAGATTCCCTGTTTCACGGGAACATACAGGGAAATCTTCTGAATTTGGACTGTGTTAATCGGATTTGATCGCCAAAATTGCTGCTTTTCTAATGGTTGCGGTTGCGGTTGCGGTGTTCCCTAAACGCGAGAACAGGGAATTTTCTTCGGAGATCAGCGAAAAATTCGCGATGTGCAGGAAAATTCCGCATGTCCTCAATATCCCGAAAACGGACAGTACTAATCGGCAATTTTCTATGCACCTTGCCGACATTTGTCTATTAGGTAAGACGGACGAGCCAATCAAGATTTTCTGCGGCTCGTTCAAATTGCCAATATCGGATTTTCTCACCAAAACGGGTGATTAGAGTTATGCATCGATGAGCTTCAGGCAACTTGAAAGATTCGTTGCCACAGCAGAGTGCGGGAGTATCTCCCGGGCAGCTGAACAACTTAACATTGTGCAACCAGCATTGAGCCAAAGCATCAGGCAACTGGAGAAGAGTGTTGGGGCCGATCTGTTTTTACGCACGCGGCGAGGAATAGAACTCACCGCAGAGGGCCAAACCTTTTTGGAGCACGCATACGGAATTCTCAGCCAGTACAGTAAGGCACGTGAAAGTGTCGCGGCAATGCATGGAGAAACATCGGGTTCGGTTTCAATTGCGATGGTTTCTAGCGCGATTGACTTATTGACCGTCCCGGTCTGCAATTTGCTTAAGGAGCGCTTTCCAAAGATTGAGCTTGATCTAGAAGAAGGCTTGGTCTCCAATATTCAACAAGGGCTCGAAGCCGGTCGTTATGATTTTGCCATCAGCTATTTGCCTGACGACAACAAGTACGCTGAAGCCGAGGCTTTGATTGATGAGCAATTGTTTCTCACCACTAAGTATCGAGGCGAACCGCATTCTCGATATTCAGATCTTGATGAACTGAGAAACACTGCCTTGATAATTCCGAAAGAGCGATTCGGAGCCGGAATTGAACTTGGTCAAGCGTCGAAGAATTTGGATTTTGAACTGGTCAGTTCCAAGTTTAGCGGGGCGATCCATCCAACTCTTAAGCTGGTTAAGGCTGGCATCGGCGCATCATTGCTACCTTGGTCCGCAGTACGAGACGGTCTCGAAAATTCTCAGCTGCTAGTTCGGGCAATCCGCAAGCCGGGTCTGTACCAGCGCGTGCATATGGTTCACGCAGCGCACAAACCGATTACCAGAGCCACGAGCGCGGTGATGGAGCTCGTGAGAGAAAGCGTTAGATCGGTTCACCAAGAGGGGGAGTGGCCAGGTCGATTGCTGGTTTAGACCTGCGAAGCACCAAAGTCCGAAGTGTTATTTCTCAGTCGATATCAACATCAAGCGCAATCGTTGCCTGCTTCTTCTCAGCTTGCGAGGAAAGTTCTAAACGCTCGTGCGAAGGCACATTTCTTTGTTGCGAACGAGACGGTTACGCTTGGCCAACTATCTAGTTGCCAGACACTTTGAGATCATTGGGCTCTAAGCCTGCACGAGTGCATCCAGTTCTGGAAGGAGTTCCTTCCAACCATATTCACGAACCATTTCCGAAACTGATTTGCCATGAACAACCGGATTCGGTTTCGCCCCGTGCTCTATAAGGATTTTGATTATATCCAAGATATCACGGTTCTCCTCAATACGTATTGCCAGTGCCACAAGCGGTAGATTCTGATCCTCAAAGAAATTGATCCCTGCGTCGAAAAGCGCTTCCAAACATCGAGGGTTTAGGCCGCAGACTGCCTTCAAAAGAAGTTTGGCTTGCTTCTGCTCTGAAAGATCCGGGACAGGGGGAGACCTAAGCAAGAGTTCCTTAAGGGTATCTTCGGCACCCCAGAGCGCTGCCAACTCCAAGACACTATTGTCTTCGTCGAAATAGGTGTTGATCAGGCTTGGGTCTCGGTCAAGCTCAGCTTTGGTCTCTGAGAGCATATTAAGAGCCACATATTCGACAAATTCGAGCTCTGGCTTGGCCTGAATCAACACTGGAATTGCGTCGATTTGCCGCCGCTTCAGGGCGAATCTAAGTGGTCGCTCCCCATCAGAACCTGCATGGTGAATGGCATCAGGATTGTTCTTCAAGACGGTCTGAACAGCTTCGATCTCTCCAGTCATCAAAGCATCGTGGATGCTTAGATTTTTATAGAGCCCCACAGAATTCGAGTCAGATCGGCTTTCCTCCACCACTGAATTGAGCATATTGAGCAGGTACTGTCGTGGCTTGACGCCGGTCAGGCGAAAATGTTCAGTTCCATCTTTATAGATGATCAGTGTCGGAAAAGCCTGGACCTGCTCACGCTCTGCAATCTCGGGATATTTTTCAACATCCAGCTTCGTGATCCGGACGCTGCCTGCCAGCTCATCCTGGATTGATTCGAGAATAGGAGCTAGCACCTTGCAAGGGCCACACCAGAACGCCCAGAAATCGACCATCACCGGAACGCCAGAAGATTTGATAACCTGATCGTAGGTTTCAGCGGTTAGATTGAGCAGTTCGGCCATGATACACCCTCGGATTGATCAAGATTCGATTGCCGGCTCTGCGGTTGCAGGATGGGTAGAAGCAATCGCTGAATTCCCGCCCTCGACCGGGCTGTTACGCTGGGATCGCTCTGCGCGCTGGTTGAGCCGTTTCGCGATGATCTCCATGCGTCTCTTGGTGAGAGGGAACCACCACATCGCAATGCCGATAAAAAGGGAGGAGAGGAAGGGCAGCCCCGCGACCATGACACGGAGGGCCATTGAAGCCTCCTCGGTTTGCGTATCTGCACCGGCTACAAACCCGAAATACCCGACTATCGCAATGCCTGCTCCGCCAAGTACGGCAGTCTGCGCTTTTCGAATGATCAGGTTGGTTGAGATGTAAAGTCCAGCCCCTTCCTGACGGGTTTTAAACCGACCATAGTCGACCACGTCAGCCAGGATCCCAAATGTCACTGCGCCGAGAATGACCGTAATGATCCCTGAAAATACCACGTTCGAGAAAATGAATATCTCCAAGACATAGGGAGTTCCGGGCGTGAGGAAAAACATCACCAGTCCATTGATGGAACTAAGCAGGGTTCCGATGACGAAAAGCTTTCTGCGAGAGATAAACTTGGTGATTTGAACACCGATGATTGGGGCGATCAGGCCGATTATCACAAAGCCAAGGCCGATCTGCGTGAATGCGTCACCAATTCCGAGATATCCGTCGAACCAGAAGAACATCAGCCCCCCCATGGCCGCCGTACCAATTCCTCCAACTGTCTGAACGACGATATAGAAAAGAAACGGTTTGTTTTCCTTGAGCAAATGCCAAATCTGTCTGAAGTTCTCCTTTACCCCTTCCTTTTCCGCTTTGGGTTGAATTGCGAAGTACTCTTCTTCCGGGAATGATCTGAACATCACCCAGATGGCAGGGAGCGAGAGCAGACCGAAAATGCATATCGAAAGAGCGAGAACTTCGACTGTCAGCCTTGTGGTTTCAAAAATGGGTAACTGTGGGAGGAGGTTAAATCCGCCGCCTATTGTCAATACAAAGATCGGCAATGTCATATAGAGTTTGTCACGAGACCTGTAATCGCGAGTGATTGCTGTTCCCATCGCCTGCATCGGCACTTGGAACATCGAGCCTGTGAGGTTCAACAAGCCATAGAGGACAACAAAGTACCAGATGCTCATCATATCGCGCGGGTAGAACAGCACCAGGCCGACCGCAGTCGTGAGGATCGCACCTGCGATGATCCACGGCCGACGCTGTCCAAACCGTGTTTTTCTGGTGTCGGATAACCTCCCGATCGCTGGATCCCATATCATGTCCAAGATCGTGAGGAACGAAAGCATCACGCCGAGCGTGACGAGGTCAAACCCATATTGAGTTGCTACAACACCAGTAACGAACATGGTCATCGGGCTGTAGCCTACTACTGCATAAGCACCCAACCCTTGGAACAAGCCATAGGCCGCAATCTTTTTGTAGGTTATCGGAGGAGGTTGCGACATTGGAGCTCGATCTCTTTTGCCTGTGCGACTAGGCAATCAATTGCGACAGGAGCGCTGACCGACCGGAGTGGTTTGCTCCGGTCAGTGCTAGCACATTCGCTATGCACCTCAAAATCGCGAAATCAGTTCGACACCAATCGTACGGGGCCTAGGTATCGAGAAAAAGAGGTCGTTGAAAAATGATGTTGTGTTCTCATTGGTGAGATTGCGAACAAATGCCGCGATCTCGAATTTTTCCGACTTTGCGCCAATTCGCGCGTTGGCAAATGTTGTACTGGCAGTGCCAACCGATTGATCAACCGTAACCTGATCCCCGTTGAACGCGAGATCGCCCGTCATGAAAAGGAACCAGTCATCGCTAATCGGGGTGGTGTAGTTCGCGAACAACACCAAACTCTCTTCTGTAACCAAAGGAATACGGTCGCCAGCGGAAAAGGTCAGAATCGCCGGGTTGTCTGCACCAATATCTTCATCAATCTTCGCATCGAGCAACGAGCCTGAGAGCCCCAGGTTCAACCCTTCGATGACTTCGTAATTTAGCTGCAGTTCAATACCTTGAATGCTTGCATCGCCGGCATTCACGATTGTTGGGGCACCGAAACCACTGATTACGGTCTGAATATCGGTCCAATCTGTATAGAAGCCGGCAAGTGCACCGTTTAACCTGCCATCAAACAGCGAGAATTTTGCACCCAGTTCATATGCCCAGATCGAATCACCATCGAATGTAGGGGGTGTCATTGGAAAAACGGAAAGGTTGTTTCCACCCACCCGAAAACCCCGAGATGCCGTTGCATAAAAGTTGACACCGTCGATACCAGTATAACTCAATGCAAACTTCGGCACTGTCCGCGTATTATCGGCCGAGCGCTCAACTGGTGGAGAAGGCTGAAAATTGCCCAGATTTGTAACGGTCGACTGGGTTGAATCCTCAGTGAAATGTCGCAGGCCCACAGTCGCCTCTAAATCCGGGAGCACCTCAACATATAGTTCGCCAAAGAACGACAACTGTTCCCGATCTTCTGTGCTCGGCGCTACCAGACCAATACCGGGCAGACCAAAGTCATCGTCCAGGCTCGCATCCTGATAGAATACGCCGCCGACAAAGTTGAACGCACCATCAAGCTTTGTCGCAATTCGAACTTCTTGAGAGAAGCCTGAGCCATCCCGATCAAACAAGATCAAATCGGGGAGAGGGAATTCACCATCAAAAACGGTGTCGTAAATACTGGTGGTGCTGACAATTTCCGCCCAATCAACATCCAGCGAAACTGTGGCGGAATACTGCTGAAATTCAGATTCAGAACCTGCCAACGCCATTGTTGTTTCGTCATCAAACAGAGACGTCGGCATGACAAAGGCCGGTGGACCAGGCGGAACAAATACAAAGTTGTTTTGAACCGCGTTGAAGCCCGAATTGGTCGTACGCTCATACAAAGCTTGAAGGTCAATCGTCAGGTTTTCCAGGGGTGTCCAGCGGACAATTCCACGTATGGATTCGGTTTCTCTGGTGTTCACGTTTTCGAGCGGACCCGTTGGGAAGTTAACGAGATCGATAAAACCATCATCATCGGCGTAACTGCCAACAACACGCACTGCCAGCTTGTCTTCGACGATGGGGACATTGAGGACGGCATCAACTGAGTAATTCTCTCCGCCTCTTTCCGTGGTCGATGCTTCGAGTCTGACTTGGCCTCCAAACTCACGGGTATCCGGCTTGTTGGAGATGTAGCGTACAACACCGCCCATCGCACCAGCGCCAAACAGCGTCCCTTGCGGCCCTTTAAGAATTTCGACGCGTTGCAGATCAAAAGTCCGGATGTTGGGAACATTGAATACCGCACCCAGCGTCAAAGGCACGTCGTCCAGATAAACACCCGCTGTGGCAGTTGCAGCATTTGTCACTGAGCTAACGCCACGGATCGAGAAGCGATTGTTTTCACCGATCAAATCTTCGCGCCGAGCTTCGAAACCCGGGGTCAGCGCGACCAAATCCTGGATAGAGTCAATGTTGCTGTTTTCGATGAACTCTTGATCGAAAGCCACGACCGTGGTTTCAACATTGATAATATTCTGCTCTCGCCGACCTGCAGTCACAATTATGACGTTACGGTCGTTATCCTCTGCTTCAGCCTGAACAGTTGCTCTGCCATCCTGACTGTAAGCGGGCGCCGCAGGTAGCGCTATCGCTAAGGCCCCAGTTAGTAGTGCTAGAAAGAATTCCGTTCGCCTCACATCGACCTCCGTAAAGGCTGCCCCAATTTTACCTTGTGCGAGAAAGGTTCTGTACAATTGACAATTGCCTCAAGACCTAACCCTCCGAGACGGGCCCCCTGTGAATGAAACTATGGGCCGTGAAGAAGCCAAAGAGAAATACAATATCAAAATGGCTAGTATCATAATTTTCTATATCTGATTTTTGGGTGAAAGTGGGCCCTGCCAGAGCAAATGCACCTGATTGACGGGTGGGCCATAACCAAACGCTTGTTGCTGCACTGCCAGCCTATCCAGATAGTCATGCGCGAATAGCTGGGCCAAGCTCTGATTGAGTTTGGTGCGGCTATTCGTTCCAAATAGCAGTTGAGCCTGGTCGGTTGTGATGAAGCGGACGGTTGCCATTGCGGATCGTGATTCTTATCATCGGGCAATGGCAAAACGCCTTTGAATCGTTGAAGAGGTATTTCAACTCTCGGGACGGGAGTCAGTAGTGGTCGCCCCCGGTATTCCTCGACAAGGCGAATGGCGAGCGAAAATAGGAGATCATCTGCAGTTGCGGCTTCCGGACGGCACTCACCGTTCCACTGTGGTAGGTGGCATTGAAATGACGTCCCCACTAATCCAACCTGTATTCCGCTTTTGCTTGCCCCGGACTTGACTAAGAATGACATTCCAATTGGGACCGAAATCTGGGTCGATTAATGTCCATTTCCGGGTCGTTAGCTGACAATCCCACAGCGTCTTTCTAATGTCCGCTTTTGCGCCCAAAGCGGACATTGGTTGCACTCTTTCAGGAATTGTTTGTGATGAGATCAGATCTTGAGCTTTTTTGAAGGAGCTCTGGATGGACATGTTGCAATTCACACCTTGGAACAAGGGAAAGCTGATTCGCCAGGAAGCACTGCTGAAACCTCAAGAAGTATGGGCGATCAGGGTCAGGCTGGAACTGGCGGGCAACAAGCGAGATCTGGCTTTGTTCAATCTTGCAATCGACAGCAAGCTGAGAGGATGTGATCTGCTGGCCCTAAAAGTTGGCGATGTTAGAACTGGTGATGAATACCAATCGCGAACGAAGATCCTGCAAAGCAAAACCGGCAATGCCGTCCAGTTTGAGATTTCGAAGCCCACACGAAAAGCACTGTTGGACTGGTGCGCTACCGCTGATTTTCAGTCATATGATTGGTTATTTCCATCGCGGATGGATACTTCCAAGCACCTTTCAACCCGACAATATTGACGGCTTGTTGAGCGCTGGATTAGATCGATTGATCTGCCCAAGTCGTCCTATTCAACTCACTCGCTTCGAAGAATCAAGGCAACTTTGATCTATCGAAAGACGGGCAATCTGAGAGCGGTTCAACTGCTGCTCGGACATTCAAAGATCGACAGCACTGTGAGATATTTAGGCGTTGAAGTTGAAGACGCTTTGGCTTTAGCTGAGAGCATTGATCTCTAATGTCTGTTTTGGGCGCAAAAGCGGACATTCAGCAAACTCAAATTTCGTCATGAACATTTTGCAGATAAGGATGCTGGTCAGCCTTCAGCGGAGTCTTTCCGGTTAAGGTATTGGTTGCTTCGCAACCTTTCGATAATCAATTCCTTGAAAGCCCGGGTTTTGGCCGCGCCAAGCGGACCCTCTGCATGAACGACATGGATTGGGACAGGATCTCTCTCGTGTTCGGAAAGCACAGTTCGCAAATCTCCTGCATTCAGGTCAGGGGCAATTTGGTAGGAAAGCGCACGGGTAAGGCCAAGGCCGAGTTTGGCAGCCGCAATGGTTCCGGTCACCGTCGAAAAGCATATGCGTGGCTGCAAAATGACGCGTTGATTGTCGGCAAAAGACCATTCTTTCGGGTTTGCCGCACCATATCCTATAATGGATTGATTGATCAGATCTTCCGGCACCGCGATGGTTCCAGAGGCTTCGAGATAGGAGGGGCTGCCACATACCATCCATGAAACACGGCCAACTGTTGCAGCGATGAGGCTTGAACTCGATAGCTCGCCAATTCTGATTGCCAGGTCGATGCCTTCATCCAGAATATTTACAACCCGGTCGACAAACAGCGCCTCGACCGTCACGTCTGGGTAAAGCTTCAAATATTCACCGATGACCGGCATCACATAGATCTGCCCGAACATCACCGATGCCGTAATCCGCAAGGTCCCTTGCGGCCGGTATTGCGCGCCTGCCGCCGCGTCGTCTGCAGCTGCGAGCGCGGCTAGTATTTTGTTTGCGTCGTCGAGATAAGCCACGCCCGCTTCGGTCAATCTGACCGATCTTGTGCTGCGATGAAGCAGCTTGGTTTGCAGATATGCCTCAAGCTCTGACACAAGCCGTGTCACCGACGGGGCGCTGGTCGCCAGCTTTCTGGACGCTCCCACAAAACTGCCTTCCTTCGCAACGGTGGTAAAGGCGCGCAGGGCTTTGAACTGATCCATTGGGTTAGTCTAGATTATTCCATAAAATGAAACAATAACTTTTAGATTTGATATATTATCATCATTACCCTGATCAGTCATAGCATTTCCATCGACGCTCCGATTGTCGGATCGCATGAAGGAGAAATAGAATGTTTGACAATATCAAAGGCGCACTACTGGTTGCTGCAACCGCCACTACTCTGGTGACAGGAGTGGCAGCCTGTGCGCCGCTGGCTGCCGCCAGCGAGGCCCACTCCATTGCCACTTATGGCTATGAACAGGTCGACAATACAAAAATTTTCTTCCGTGAAGCCGGGGATCCGTCCAAACCCGCCATTGTGTTGTTGCACGGCTTTCCAAAATCTTCCCATCAGTACCGTGACCTGATCACGCTTCTGGCGGACGACTTCTATCTGATAGCGCCAGATTATCCGGGATTCGGCGCAAGCGATGCACCGGCGCGGACTGACTACACCTACAGTTTCGACAATATCGCTGATACAATTGACACATTTCTGGAACAGAAAGGCATCGATCAATATTCGATTTTCATCCAGGACTATGGTGCGCCAGTTGGCCTCAGAATCGCAACCGAGCATCCTGAGCGCATTCAGGCGATCATCACCCAAAACGGCAATCTTTACGAAGAGGGACTGAACGAAGCGGCCTGGGCACCAATTATGAAGCTCTGGCAGGGCCGCGATCCCAAGCTGGAGGCAGCCATTGCCAAGAATGTCTTCAGTTTCGAAGGCCTGAAATGGCAATATACCCATGGTACGCGGAACCCAGACGCGATTTTGCCGGACAACTGGATTCTTGACCATCAGCGCCTTTCCCGTCCCGGCCAGCATGAAATCCAGCTTGATCTGTTCTACGACTACCGCAACAATGTCGCAAAATATCCGGAGTGGCAGGCTTTTTTGCGTGAATATCAACCACCTGTACTGGTGGTCTGGGGCAAGAATGATGCCTTCTTTCCGGTACCCGGTGCCGAAGCTTTCAAGCGCGATGTAAAAGACCTGGACTATAATCTCCTGGATACTGGTCACTTCGCGCTGGAAGAAGACGGTCCGCTAATTGCCCAGAAGATCAGGTCATTTTTCGCGGCACGCGACATTGACTGAAACAATTTGGGCCGGTTTCCAGGAAAATGGACCGGTCCAAATTTTACGACAAAGGAACAGATCATGGATCATCTCTCGCGACGTCATTTCGTAAATATGCCTGGCCTGGGTGCGCTGGGTCTTGTGGCCGCTTGCGTCTCGCCCCGAATGGTTGCTCCTGCCGATGCAGGACATAGGAAACATTCGACCAGCCCGGTCCGCTACGAATTTATCCGCAACGCCACGGCACGGCTTCATTACGGCGGGAAAACATTTCTCCTCGATCCGATGCTTTCCGGAAAAGGCGTGCTGCCATCTTTTGCGGGAATTGCGTCCTTGCAGGGTCTATTCCGAACTTGTTCCAACTTTGCCAGGACGATCTATCGGCACCCCTATCAATGTTGCGATGTTAGTCAGCATGTTATCAATATAGCGAGAATTGACTGTGTCCGGGTTCATAGAAATCTCATAGCTGGCGCCCATCAGCAGGTTCGAGAGGACAACAGTTTTTGCATCGGTATCTATCTCGTCGTTTAATTCGCCGCGCATTTGTATGCCGTTGAGATTACACTTCAACCAGCCATGAAACTTATCCACCGCAGAAACGGCGTAGCTATTTGAAATAGATGCCAAAGCACACTGAGCAGTTAGCTGATAGTTCAACCAAGAGTTCCGAACAATGTCGTCTGTAGCTGCGGAGGAGAGCATCTTGCTCAACTGATTGCTGAACCCTTCCCACGTATCAAAAACGGGCGGCATGGGGGTCACCTCAACTTCATAGTTGAGAGCGTGTTCCACAATGTCATTTTTGTTTGTGAAATGAGTGTAGAACGCGCCCATGCTGATGTCGGCCCTGGCGCAAATGTCGCGCACCGATGTTTTATGCAGACCTTTTTCGAGCAAACATTCATATGCCTTGCGGGCAATTCGCGACCGCTGTTCGGCCATATATTTTTCATCTCTTTTCGGCATCGGCTCCCTCAACTTCTGGGCCAATTTTATAGCCCGCATATTCTTTTGCTTGCAACTCTTAAAAAAGAACGTATGTTCCTTTTTATAAAAAGAGCAGTTGCTCTTTATTGAGAGAGGGAAAAGGAGGGAGCCATGCGTCAATGCAATTTCAGGCAGAAACTCAGGCTAATATTGGCTTATTCAGTATCGGGCGGCGTCATGACGAGCTATCCAGTGATGGCGCAGGAGGCCGATGCAACGGAAGATGACTTTGTATCGGATGAAATTGTTGTCACGGCGCGTAAGCGGGAAGAAAACCTGCGCGATGTTCCGGTGGCCATCAGCGCATTTTCGGGCGATACGATTTCCGGAATTGGCGCGCAGAACTTAGATGACTTCCTTCAGAATGCCCCCGGCGTCAATATTGCAGATCAGGGCACCGGCTTGTCTGAGATTTCGGTTCGAGGCGTATCCACAACGCTTGGCGGTAATGCCAACGGCTACTATCTGGACGGCGTACCGTTTACCGGTGTCACGGTCCCGCTCAATCCTGATGTGCGAACATTCGATATTGAGAGAGTGGAAGTGTTGCGAGGTCCACAAGGCACGCTCTTTGGTGACGGTTCAATGGGTGGCACTATCCGGATACTGACAAAAAATCCCGATTTGGAGGACTTCCAGATAACGGTTGGTGGCACCTATGCCGACACAAAAGGCGGCGAGTCCAGCTACGGAATACGTGGCATGGTGAATGTGCCGATTGTTAGTGGCAAGCTGGCAATACGAGCAGTGGCTATGCAGGAAGAAGACGGTGGCTGGATTGACTCCGCCGGTGGGTCCGATGACGTGAACCAGTCCAAAATGGACAACTATCGAATCAAATTGCTTTTTGCACCGACCGAGCGACTGGAAATCATTGCGTCTTATTGGGATTATAGGAATGTCCACGACGGATCAAACTTAGCATTTGATGACGGTTCAACAGTGCCCAATCCACAATCTGGTTTGAGCGAGTATGATCGCACATCCGTTCAAGTCAAATACAACGTTTCAGACGACGGCCAGCTCTTTTATGCGTTTGGTAAGACGGATTTTAGAAACGTTATCGAAACCGAAATACCGTCTCTGGGTGATTTGGTTGCGGACATCAATATTGATGTTGAAACGCACGAATTCCTCTATTCTGACAGCTTTTTAGAACGGCTGAATATTACTCTTGGCGGGTACACTCGGAAGGCAGATCGTACCGACAATATTGACCTGCCGCCTGTTATCAACAATGCGCGTAACGATGTCGTTGATGGCTATGCCATTTTCGGTGAAGCAGAATACCGGTTTTCAGATCAACTAAGGGTATCTGCCGGACTGCGTTATTTTAATGAAGATATAGATACTGTCGACAGCGATCTTGCTGGTGCAACCATTCGGGCCTCAGAAGATACCTTCAATCCTCGGTTTACCGTAACCTATCAACCGAGCGAGCGCTGGACTGTTTACGCAAGCGCAGCAAAAGGCTTCAGAAGCGCTCAGGCCCAGCCCGGTAGCGCCCTCACACTGGGACCTCTCTTTGGCTTTACAGGCCTACCACAAGTGCTTTCCTCCGACACTATCTGGACTTATGAGCTCGGAGCAAAGGGAGTTGCGGCTGGAGGAAAAGTATTCCTCGAGGGGTCCATCTACAAAAGTGACTGGCAAAATCCGATTGTGCGGCTAGATCTTGCGGGAAGCGGGTTGAATGGTCTCCAGACCGCCCCAGGCATTGATATTACCGGTGCAGAGTTCTCGATTGTCGTCGCTGCCACCGAGGGTCTAAACGTAACTGCTGGCGCAAGCTACATAGACGGCGAATTCACTGCTGATGTTCCCAATACTCCTATTTTGGCCGGGGACAGGATTACTAATGTATCCGAATTCACGGCCAACCTGGCGATAGACTACAGTGCAGAAATCTCTGACCAGCTAACTGGCACTGCACACATTGGTGCCAGTTTCGCCACAGACCGGGTAGATACTTCTTTTGTTGCTAACGCGCCCGGTGACGACATCCTGCTTCTGGATGCACGGTTCGGGATAGAGCATGAAACCTGGGGCATATATGTCTTTGGCGACAATTTGACAGATGAGAATGGTGCTATCAACGCGCGTACGCCCTTGGGGGCAGTGCGGCCAAGGCCCCGCACATTTGGCGTTGAACTGCTTTCTCAATTTTAGCCAAGATTTTCAACAAGATGTTGATGCCGCCTAATGTAATGCCCCACTATCGGCGGTTGGCGGCATCACTCCACATAATTCATGGAGAACCCGAATGGTGAATTGCAAATTGCCGCAGTGGGTGAGCTGGATAGCATTTGCCGTCCTGGCTTTGGTTTCAACCAAAGCTGCTGCCATAGATCAGCATTCAGACCCTTTCCTGTGGTTGGAAGACTTAAACGGTGAACGTGCGTCCGTGTGGGTGAAAAAGCAAAGTGCGGACACAATGGCGCAACTGTCATCAGATCCGCGGTTCGGATTCTTCAAAAAAAAGTATGAAGCGATTTACGACCGGAGTGACAGGCTGCCGTCATTGCTTGGAATACGACAGTATAGAAATGAAGTTTTTGAATTGCAGCAAACATCCGATAACCCAAGAGGTTTGCTGAGATGGACAACGAGTGGAGACTATTCAAGCAATTCGGAAAATTGGCGAACAATTGTCGATCTGGATCAATTGTCGGAAGACGAAAGTCAAAACTGGAGCCTTCAGCTAAACTACATGGCTTTTTCTCCCAGTGGAAACCGGGTGTTGATACCGCTATCAGCCGGTGGAGCAGACGCCGTCTCGCTGCGAGAGTTTGACCTATCTGAAAACAGGTGGGTCGAAGGCGGTTTTGTTACCCCGGTCAGTCGCTCACATGCTCAGTGGCTTGACGACGACACGTTGCTGATCGCTACCGTAATGGGGGACGATGAAAGAACAGATTCATTCTATCCCAGATTGGTTCGCGAATGGAAACGAGGATCAAAACTGGCTGACGCGGATATTGTTTATGAGGCACCAAAAAACCATGTCATGGCTGTTCCGGTACTTTTTGAAACAGCCTCAGAGCGCCATGTTTTTGTTGCTGATGCCAAGTCTTTTGCTGTTGCGGAACTTTTCGCGGAATCGAAGGGCGAGTATTCACGCCGACTTGAATTGCCAGACCGGATTATAACGTCGGTATTTTCTGGTTTCTCGGGGGTTGGTTCGCAAGCAATTTTCAATGTTCCAGCTGATTGGAGTGTTGGCAGAACTCAGTTTCTGGCTGGTGACGTAGTTGGAATAGATTTCAGAAAGATGCTTGGTCAAAATGGAAGTTCAACGGACGCTGTGTCACTCATTTATCGACCAACTCAGCGAGAAGCTCTGAACAGTTACTATGGAAGTCACGCTTCGACGGGGAGTTCCGTTTTTCTGAGCGTCATGACCGACGTTGTCTCGCGATTAAAGCAATTTACGTTGACCGAATCTGGGCAATGGCAGGTGCGAGACATAACGCCTGCTGATCAAGGGACATTCACACTACCGTATTTTCAGGACCCGTATGCCAGTAGTGTTATTCTCAAGTATGAGAATTTCCTGACGCCCCCATCGTTCAGCCGGATGGGTTCGGATGGGAGCATAACCAAGTTCCGGCAAGAACCTCATAATGCTGATCTAAGTGGCTTCAAAACCGAGCAGTTCTTTGCAACCTCAAAAGACGGAACTCAGGTGCCCTATTTTGTAACGCATGCTGGTACTACAGAAAAAGGCTTGGCAGTTCCCGTGTTGATGTTCGGCTATGGCGGATTTGGCTTGCCAATAACCCCGAGTTTTAGACTTCCTTATCTTGGGCCAACTCACGAACTGTGGTTGGAGCAAGGCGGCGTTTTTGTGCTCGCCAATGTCAGAGGTGGGGGCGAGTATGGTCCAGCTTGGCATGAAGCAGCAAAAGGAGCATCCAGACAAAACACGTATGACGATTTCTATGCTGTTGCGGAAGACCTTGTTGAACGCGGATTTACATCCACCGGCCGTATCGGCTTCATTAGTGGTTCAAACGGTGGCCTGACTGCTGGCGTTTTGGCTACGCAACGTCCCGATCTGTTTGGTGCTGTGGTATCTATAGCACCTCTTCTCGACATGAAGCGTTTTCACAAACTGCTGTCTGGTGCTAGTTGGCTGGATGAATACGGCAATCCAGACGACCCGCAGCAGGCAGCACATTTGCTTCGTTACTCGCCTTACCAGAACGTGAAATCTGGTGCTTCATACCCAAAAATATTCTTCATGGTTTCCGCCACAGACGATCGAGTTCATCCGGGGCACGCCCGGAAGATGGCCGCAAAAATGGAAAGTCAGGGCCACCCTTTTCTATTCTATGAGGCCCCAGAAGGTGGTCATGCGATGGCTGTCACGAATGAGGGCCGCGCGAAAAACTCTGCAATGCAAATGGTGTTTCTGTTGGCGGAACTCTTCGATGGCAGCAAAGAATAGTAAAATGTGACATTTCAATCAGGGCATTCGCCAGAATAGTGTTGAGTAGCCAAAACATGATTACTGGCGACACGTTTGCAATCGACCATAGAACTCTCGAGTAAGTGGAAGCCGTGCATGTTTTGGCTGAATACCTATTCAAGAGTCTCAATGAACTTAACCGCCGCTGTCAGACTAACGTGGCTACGCAGGTGGCCGTAGTGCCGTCGTGAGACTAGCGGCTGCTTTTCAAAATCCCAATGCGGCAACCGGACGGTTAGTAATCGGCCCAGTTGCTGTCGCAAAACGACCTAAGCTAACGTCCGCTTTCGGGATGAAGCGGACATTGTATCCGGATTGATAAGGTCGATTATGTCAAATTGGCTCGTTCCGAGACCAAAACGAATCACTGTTTGTCTGGACATGGGATTTGAGAATAATCAGAAAATCCGAGCCAGAAATCGTTCCAAAACCACCTTAATGAAAAAATATTTTTCCATGAATCGCCACCAAATCGCTCTCAGTGCCCGTACAGCATTTTTCGGCAATTGGGGGGCTTGACTGGTCTGCCAAAATCTGACCACCTCACCATGTCAGATCATTCGTAAGGGCGAAAATAGTGATCCGGCAGCGTTGTTGATCACCAGTCCAACTGACGATCAATTCCACTAAACCTTAAGACGCCGTCTAACGGCACATAGTTAAAAACTGGCTCGAGAATTGAGAGATTCTCGAAACAGGCGAGCTGTGTTCGGGAAAGTGGCGTCTTGGTCAATTCAAGGAGTTACCTTCCATGCCCAAGCTTCATCCAGTTAAAACCTGGTCGAAAAAATCAAATCAGCTTCAAATCGAAATGATACCGATTGATGATTTTCGATATTATCATCGAAGGCTGCGAAGACACCGGCAATCCAAAATCAGGAAGCTGATGCGTTTCATTGAAGAGTTCGGGCTTATTCTTCCGATTTTGACTGATGAAAACGGTTTGGTTCTGGCTGGTTTGGCAGTGATCGAAGCAGCTCGGCGGCTCGGATACACTGTGCTACCTGCTGTTCGCATTACATATCTGACCGAAGCGCAAAAAAGGACGCTTCGCATTGCACATAACAAACTCGCAGAAGGCTCGGAGTGGATCGACGAAGAATTGGCCTTTGAAATCAAAGAACTTCACATCGCAAATCCGGAACTGGACCTGACGATCACGGGCCTCGAAACCGTCGAGATCGATAACATGCTCGGGTTCAAGGTCGAAGGCAGTGAAGAGCTCAACGAAAGCATAGCTCCAAGCGCCATTGAAATGCCGGTATCACAAAAGGGCGATCTCTTCCGGATCGGACCGCATTTCCTGCTGGTTGGCGATGCAAAAAACCCAGCCGACTATGCGTTGCTTATGGGCGGTTCGTCAGCGCGAATGGTGCTGACCGACAGCCCCTATAATGTCCCAATCAACGGCCATGTTTCAGGGTTGGGAAAGACTCAGCACCGTGAATTTGCAGAAGCATCTGGCGAGATGACAAGCGAAGAATTCATCGCGTTTCAATCAGCCTATATGGCGGGCTGCAAACCGCATCTGGTCGATGGTGCACTTCTCTTCATGTTCATGGATGCAAAACATCTGTTCGAGCTGGAGTCTGCAGCGCGGCAAAACGATATCGACATGAAGGCGCTATGTGTTTGGGATAAACAATCGGGCGGTATGAGCTCGCTTTACAGATCGCAGCATGAACTGATGTTCGTGGGCAAATTCGCTGATCACAAAGCGCCGCATACCAACAATATCCAGTTGGGTGCTCATGGCCGATACCGAACCAATATCTGGTCCTATCCCGGTGTAAACAGTTTCGGCAAGGGCAGGGAAGAAGCACTGGCCATGCATCCAACGGTGAAGCCAGTTGAGATGCTCGCAGATGCCATATTGGACGTGACGAAAAAGAGTGAAATCATCCTCGATATGTTTGGTGGGTCAGGCTCCACCATGGTGGCTGCCGAACATGTCGGTCGCGAAGCGCGCATCATGGAAATCGACCCAATCTATGCTGACACGATCATTCACCGGATGGACCGGACATTTGGGATTGAGGCTGTGCATCAGGAGACGGGGCTTGCTTTTTCTGATCTGGCTGAAGCTCGGCTGATTGAAAATGGGGAGGCGGCCAATGTCTGATGATCCCAATTATCTCATTGGATATCGCAAACCGCCCAAACACACGCAGTTCAAACCCGGCCGATCTGGCAATCCCAAAGGGCGCCCCAAGGGCGCCAGGAACTTTGATACCGATGTGCGCGAAATACTGGGCATGAAAGTCAAGGTACGGGACGAGAAAGGCAGGTCACGCAAAAAGTCCACCACGGCTGTTGTTTTGCTCAAACTTCGAGAAAAGGCGTTGAAGGGCGATCCAAAAGCGATGGATCGCATATTGGAACTTGCAGCACAGATCAGCGCCAAAGACACGGTCAAGCAGATCCGGGATGGATTGGCTGATGAAGATCGGGACATCATTGACGCTTTCCTTAAACGGAACCCGGAGGATAATCATGAATGACTTTTCTGACCGGCGTGTGCTCGATGCCATATTGCGGCGGGACTTTGCCTCCTTTGTCAAAAAGGTTTTCCAGATCGTATCGCCGGGCGATCAACTGTCCTGGAATTGGCATCTGGATGCTATCTGCCATGTGTTGATGCGCGTGTATCGCCGCGAAATAAAACGATTGCTGATTGAAGTCCCGCCGCGATCGCTGAAGTCGATCATTTCTTCTGTGGCTTATCCGGCATTTGTCCTGGGCCATGACCCCACACACAAGCTTATCGGGGTGAGCTATTCTCAGGATCTGCAGAACAAGATGTCAGCTGATTGCCGGCGCGTGATGATGCATCCCATCTATCAGCGCCTATTTCCTGCAAGCCAGCTCGATCCAAAAAAAGCTAGGGAGGACAATTTTCAGACTGTAGCAGGCGGCGTGCGTTATGCTTCTTCTGTTGGATCCACACTGACAGGACGCGGTGGGAACACTATAATCATCGATGATCCTCTCAAGGCAGATGATGCTTATTCTGAAGCTGCTCGCTCCAAAGTTATCCAATGGTTCCAGGGAACACTTAGCTCGCGGCTGAATAACAAGAAAGATGATAGCATAGTCGTTGTTCAACAGCGACTTCATGAAGATGACTTGGCAGGTCACCTCCGGTGCGAAGGCGGTTGGCATATACTGAGCCTTCCCGCTATCGCGGCAGAGGATATGAGAATCGCGCTACCGGATGACAAGTTTCACTCGTGGAAAGCAGCGGAGGTCTTGCATCCAACGCGTGAGGGTAGGCTTGAACTTGATGAACTCAAGCGGTCGATGGGCTTTCAGGCCTTCAGTGCACAATATCTCCAAGCACCTGTCCCACCGGAGAGCGACATACTTGTACTCGAATGGTTCAAGACAATTGACGCTCCCTTTCCGGAATGGGACCGGCGTATTGTCCAAAGCTGGGATGTGGCGGCCAAGGATGGCGAGAATAACGACTGGACCGTCGGAACAACTTGGCATGTCCGCGGTAAAGAATATCACCTCGTCGATGTGGAGCGCAAAAAGGTCCGGTTTCCGGATCTAGTCAGGCTCGTTGGCAGCAGCGCCTTGCGGCACAAAATCGATACCTTGCTCATCGAAGATACCGGCAATGGCACCGCCCTCATTGATGAACTCAAGCGACATGACTGGTCTGTTCCAAGCCCGATAGCTATCAAACCTGAGCGCGACAAACTGGTGCGGTTTCAAGCACAAACATCCAAAATTGAAGCAGGACAGGTGTCACTGCCCAAGGATGCTCCCTGGAAAGCTGAGTTTTTGAAAGAATTACTCCAGTTCCCTCACGGCAAGCATGATGATCAGGTCGATAGCGTCTCACAATTTCTGGGTTGGATTGATCGCCGAAGCCGGGATACGGTCGTGCGAGTTCCAATGTTTCAGCACGGCAAGAACGGGAAGTCACGCCTGCGCCGCAGACCTGTTTAGTCGTCGAGCAACGCCCCCGGCTTGACCTTCAGCGCGGCGGCAAGTTTGTCGATGATCTCTATAGATGGATTGCGGGCGGCTCGCTCAATATCGCTGATATAGGTTCTGTGCAGACCAGCTTCGAATGCAAACGCTTCTTGACTGAGCTTTCGCTCGGTTCGAAGTCGCTTCAGGTTTTTGGCGAGGCGCGCCTTGATATCCATAGATCATCAAGGACCAGCATGCAGACTTTGGGTCTACAGACGATAAGTGACATTCATGCTTGACTTCATCAGCACTACCAAGCTGTACTGTCGACGATGAGAGACAACAGCAAATATCGCGCACAGGTCACAGAGGTGATCAATCGGCAAAAGCTGACAGCACTGGCTCTGGAAAAAGGCTATAACTCTTTTCTGCCCGTTTATGACGGCGGTATAGATTTTATTCTCTACCGGGAGGATGGGGCAGGCGGTCCGGCTGATTTGAGAAAGATCCAGCTTAAGGGCCGCTGGTATATCGACAAGAAATATGAGGGCCGGGACATCTGGATAGCATTTCCCGATGGTGACCAATGGTATATTGCCCCGCATGACACGCTTGTTGAAATTGGCGATGACGCAGGCTTCACTAAAACTGCATCATGGAAAGAGGGCGGCGCCTACAGCTGCGGGAAGCTTTCAGCCAAGCTCTCGAAAGCGATGGAGCCTTGGCTGTTTTAGGTCAATCCGATCCGTCTGAGGCAGCAAGTTGTTCAATGGCTTTAAGCAATATTCTGATTTCTTCGATTTTTGAGTGAATGCCATTGGCGGCGGCTAAGGCCTCTACGCGGTCGTTGGGAGCGTGACCGTCGACTGATTGTTCGTGTGCTTCTTCCAACCTGTTCGTGATCAATACGAAAAGCTCCGAGATGGAGGCGTTGATTGAACTGCTTGCCATAACGAACAGGAAGAACGGTTTTTGAGCGAATGTCCACCGCCAGCTTTTTCTTTTTTCAGGGACTGGACTTCAACCGCAAAGGAAGCATTGCTGCCAGTGTCAATTGCAGCGAACCGGTCGCTGCAACCACCCTGATCAATAGATGGTCGGGGCCTTGGGTGGTGGAAGCGCAGGCGAAGTGTTTGCGCCGAAATCAAGGACATCACCCATGACTTAACAAACTGAAAACACGATCAAACATCCAGAAAAAGGAACCCGGGCCGCTCAGCTGGTCGCCATGCTGAAACGCAAGCAAGGCGCTACTTTGGCGGAAATCGTCATAGCAACAGCCTGGAAGCCGCACACGGCGCGCGCAGCGCTTACCGGGATCAGAAAGCGCGGCTTCTATATCGCCAGCGAGAAGCTAGAGGGCAAAGAACGGGCATATCGCATATCTGGCGAGGGCGCCTGATATGCATAATCTGAATGAACGCATCGATGCTTTGAAGAGCATGCCCAAAAAGCAGCTTCGGGTGGAATGGCAGCATGTCTATCGCACACCCGCACCGGACATATCTTCCGGCATGCTGCGGCTTGGCATTGCCTATCGGCTCCAGGAGAAAAGTTTTGGGGGCCTGTCACCAAAAACGATCGCCAAACTAAAGCGGATAGCGAAAAAGGGAAGGGCGGCCCTGTCCGGTTCCGATAGCCTGAAACCAGGAACACGATTGGTACGCAGCTGGAATGGCCAGACACTGGTTGTGCTGGTTGTCGATGACGGCTTTGTCATGGGCGACAGGCACTATCGCTCATTGAGCGAGATCGCGCGGGAGGTGACGGGAGCCCATTGGTCTGGTCCCCGCTTTTTTGGGCTCACCGGAAAGCATGCCGCGTGATGGAAGAAACCAAAAAACGTCGGTGTGCCATCTACACCCGCAAATCTACTGAAGAGGGGCTAGAACAGGAGTTCAACAGTCTGGATGCACAGCGCGAGGCTTGCCAGGCCTATGTGATGAGCCAGGCGCATGAAGGCTGGTTGCTGGACGAAACCGTCTATGATGATGGCGGCTTCAGCGGCGGCAATATGGAACGGCCTGCTTTGAACGCACTGCTGGCAGAAGTGAAAGCCGGACGCATTGATGTGATTGTGGTCTATAAGGTTGACCGACTTACCCGCAGCTTGTCTGACTTTGCTCGTATCGTGGATGTCATGGACGAGGCCGGTGCCAGCTTCGTATCCATCACGCAAAGCTTCAATACGACCACCAGTATGGGCCGATTGACGCTGAATGTGCTCCTGTCCTTTGCCCAGTTTGAGCGCGAGGTCACTTCAGAACGCATCCGGGACAAGGTCGCGGCTTCCAAGAAGAAGGGCATGTTTATGGGAGGTCCGATACCGCTCGGATATCGATTGGAAAACCGCAAACTCCATGTCGAACCGGATGAGGCCAAAACAGTAAACCTCATCTTCAAAACTTATCTTGAATGCTGTTCCTTGGTTGCTGCGGCTGAAAAGCTGAGACACTTAGGTGTCAGAACCAAGAAGCGCATCTACAAGACCGGACAGACAGTCGGCGGCGGCCCGATATCTCGCGGTGGTCTCCAACATACATTGCGCAATCCCATCTACCGCGGAATGATGGTTCACAAGGGCAAGGCCTGGCCCGGTGAACATGATGCCATTATTGATGAAGAGCTATGGAACAAGGTGCAACACCGAATTGATGAAAATGATGGCAGGGGCAAGGAGGGGCTACGCGCCAAAGCACCGTCAATGTTAAACGGACTGCTCTGGGATGAGTATGGCCGGAAGCTGGTTCCCAATCACGCAACCAAGAAGACCAAACGTTATCGCTACTATGTGACGAGCCCCGGTGAAATGATCGAAGCGGATAAACCGGTAATGCGTATTCCGGCACATGATTTGGAAGCGGCCATCATCGAAAGGCTGCGAGAGTTTCTGACCAACCAATCTGAGCTGGCGCGCCATTTTAATGCCGACGGTTTGAAGCAAACAATCAAATCGGGTGAGGCGCTGGCCGCTGCTCTCAACGGCAACAGCTTGCGGTCTGTTCGGGAAACGCTGCTCATGAATGTGGAGAACATCATCATAGCTGAATACGGTATGCAGGTCACTCTGCGACGGGATACAGAGCTTGGAGAAGCAGCCTCGGAAATCGCTCTTGATGTAAAAGCAGTCAGGATACGATCGGGAGGCGAGACAAAACTGGTGATCACCTCGAAAGCTGGTGGTCCCGATCATGTGGATGAGAAGCTGGTGCTGCTGCTCGCGGAAGCATATGCAGTTCGGGAAGAGATAGCGGGTGGGCGGCCCGTCGCCGAGATTGCAGCTGAACGTGGGCAGACTCCGCAGTGGATTGGCAAACTGCTCAGGCTCGGATGGTTGCCACCGAAGCTGGTTGAGCAAGTAATGGACGGAAAAAAGACGGTCAACATCACTCGGCGAAGGCTTAGTCAGACGGCATTTCGGTCGGTTGTTTGGAGAGAGCAAATGAGTGAAATTACTGACTAGGAGTTCCAATAATAGTACGGGTTCTTCCACATGGGAACCCGACAATTTTTTTGGGTTTTCCTGCGAAACACTTGTCCGATGATTTACCAATGATATGGTGCATGATGGCCTTTTCACAATATTAGCATCGATGTCTATTTACGAGGGTGAAATATTGTCAAAAATAATAGACACTATTCGGCAAAATAAACTTGGCGCCGCAATATTAGGTTTGATTGGAGTTTTGATTTTTATTGGAGACGTGGGTGGGGGGTTGTCAACTTTGACTAACTTGCGTGACAGCATGTTTGAAGCAAAAGACCAACGTCCAGAATACAAACTTCGCTTGGCTAAGTTGGACTTCAATACGGCGTTGCAAAAAGAAACTGATGAAAAAGGTCGCAATTTGTTGGTTTCGGCTTTTGCGATTGTGCGGAATGAGAACGACTTCCCAATATACATCACAGTTGACCGGGCTGATGCTAATCTTGGTACCGCTGAATGTAACAAAGACAGTCCAAGTTGGCCAATTGCTCAAGTCAGCAAAGGTGTTCCAGTGAGGATTGACGCTTGCAAAATTGAGAATGCTGCGAAATTGGGCGAGAACATTGTAGGCCGGATCGATTGGGCGCTGAAGTATGGGCTTGATAAGAAAAATTTGGATCAAGTGATAAGGATAAAGGGGCAGCTGGTGTTGCGATATGATGACGATGGATCAGTCTCTATCCTTTGGGGTGCCGATGAAGACAGCGACATGCCCGTAGGCACAAGCGGAATGCTTTCCTGATAACCAGCAATAGCTCTGGATAGGACTTACTATGGAATGGTCAAAGTGTTTCGCGTGGAATATTGACGCATGTAAAATGCGGTTGGCACAAAACTAGCGATAGCTTCATCCCGATTGCGGATACCCTGCTTAATTGAACGCAACCTCTGTTAGAAGGTCTCAGCCGATGTGACTTCCGCTGGGTAAGGCTGCCGATGTCCGAAATTTGTGAAGTGGTAGTAATGACGCTGAAGGTGGGGTTTCCATCACCTCTGCCGACGAGGAGAGTTTACCGTAAGATCAGCCTCGCCAGTTCGGCTATTCACCAAAGCCTTAAGTTGCTGGTCAATGGTTACCTTGGCAGCAATAGTCCCGTCAGCGTTTACCGTCCGCTGAATCGAAACAAGCGGGTCGCCGTCAATGATGAAGTAGGGGCAAACCCTAACGACCAATTCTGATCCAGCTTTTTCTAGAAGCACTTGTACGAAAATCCTCGGGTTAAATTCAAGCGCATCACATAGTTGCTGAAGGCTCCAGGAATCAATTTCAGAACTGCGGCCAAAGAAATCTCTCACTCTAATGATATTGCATTGAGACTCGTGAGAATTAGATCGTACAGTAGAGATGAACAAGTCATCTTGGACATACTGCGAATGTATCAGCGGACCATATTCGTTATAAGAATCATCACCCGATTCCTTAAACCAAAACTTTATTGCGATTGGCATTTTTTCAAAGGTGTCACCCATGAAGATGGACGCCTCAAACCACGCACCATAAAGTTCTTCGAAAGTTTCTGTATTTCCCAGGAATGGCTCAATAGTCCTAATTATGACCCTGTGTATGATGTCTTCATATAACCGATATTCAACATCCACGCCTTCGTTTCGCTCAGCCACGTAACTGAGAACAAAGTCGTCGGAACCAGAACCAACCGTTTGGATTTTGCCAAACTCCGCATTTGGTCCGACGTCGTATGCTTTTTGTATGTTATATCCACAAGTGGTCAGATTATGTTCTTTGTCTTTGCAGTAAAACGTCATTATGGCCACTGACGATCGCTCATTTTCCGTGAGGCTCATTGAGTTAACGAGTTCATTCAACGCAACATAATCCTCACCCCCGTTTGTACGGTAAAAAAACTTTTTGAGAATTTTGTAAGCTGTTTCAACATCTCCAGCAAACAAAGCACTTGTCCTACCAAGCACGATAGTTTTTTGCGCCAATCCAGCGATAGTATGCGAACCAGTTGTTGTTTTTTCAGCATCCATCAAGTGCGGAAGTGGAACTTTGATATCATGGTCACCTCTAGCAGATAGTAAAATATCGGAGACCAAATGAATTGGATACTTACTATCAGCAATAGCTAGAATAATTGTCATGCCAACTCTCAAGAATGGAAAAAAATTTTGTCGGTGTGTTGTGCTGCATGTAAGACTAAATAAAGCAGACAAAACAATCAAAAATCTTCCACCAGATGGCTAACGCCTTCAATTGGGCCGGTTGCGGACTGCCGGTAAACACTAGAAATTTTCTGGAAGGTGGACTCGAAAACATGCAGAATTTATCATTTGATTTAGTTAGTTCGCAGTCGGAAATTTCCAGTCTTGATGAAGATAGCTAGTCGACCATTGTTGGGTGTTCTCGGAAAATGAAACTCCAACGCGACAATATGTTCTTTCACAGCCTGGAGAAGTGTTGGACCGTCACCGCTCAGCGAGAGAACATTTAGTCTTGCGAAACGAGGCTGACGGAATCGTTGGCTATTAAAGTCCTTGTCCCACGTGACCAAAATTCGCTGAGCTTGGAGCGCTGTCATGCCAACCACTGGGTCAGGAGAATCCGTCCCAATGTGATGACGCTGGCGATAAACGCTATGACCTCGACCTTGCAAGTACCTGCCGATTGAATCTGGTACATTGTTATCCAGAAAAAACCGAAGTTTCGCTTGTTCGTCTGGCATTAGGCCGCTTGAGACTTCGCTTCGGTCTTGGCAGAACGCACGTCCTTGGCCGTCAGTTCGGGATATTCCCTTAGAATTTGGTCGGCAGTATATCCAGCCTTGAGGAAATCAATCACCGCCTGCACAGGTATACGGGTTCCAGCGAAAACGCGCCGATTGCCAGAGACAAATCGGTGCTTTTCAACCTCGCCTTCTTTTCCAGTTCGATCGTTAAGTGCTCGAATTTTCTCTCGAGTATTGCGAGCAACTACGCGGAGAGGGATGTCGAAAACCCTCTGCCCTGAAACAACTTCCTCTCGTTGATGTGATGATGGATTCTCAAAGACAACACGTTTGCCAAGAACATACAGAGTAGTTGCAATCCAACGCTCTTCTCCAAGGTGGGCCAACTTTAGTGAAACTTCTCGAAGATGAGCGAGTGGGATCTTTTTATTGTTCCGAAGGTCATTCAAGATCTGCAACGTGACCAAATCGCGAAATGAGTAAATTCGACCAAAAGGAGTGCCTTTTTTAGCCGGCACAAACCCAGGTTCAAACAGCCCCCATTCCTGCCATTGTCGAAGCTGATACGCTGAAAGGCCAGAGATCGCGGACGCTTGCGCCTCGCTGAAAGCTCCGATCACGTTGTTCTGCTCCATAAACCAGACTCTAATCTTCCTGACGCAAATGCCAAACGGTTTGTTTGGAAAAACGGCACTCTAAAGAGTCCGCTATTGGGAGCGGAGGAGCTGGTTGCCTAAGTCTGTTACTGGGGCGCAAAGTTGCCATCCGGTTTGAAAACACTTTTCTGCCGGTTTGAGACTGAAGCGGTTGTTCCCGCCCAAATTTTGACCCAGTTCAGTCTCTGTATTTGAAACACCAGATCCCTTGGCTGCAAGTCCCCGAAAACACGTGAGAAAATTGCACCTAAAGGGGAGTCAAATTTTTGGGAAAAATCTGAAAACTGTATGGTGAGGTTTGTAGTGAATCGAACCGGTGTTTCATTGTGACAAAGCTGAGTAATTTGTCTTTATAATTGAACCGCTTGTCTGGAATTATGTGATAAATGTCCGCTAAGGAAGAGGCAATTTCTGACCAATTCGCGATGCAGAGACAGGTTCGTTTTTTCGTGCGTCAGGTGCACGCATATCTTAGTTGAGGTATGTCCGCTTTATCCCGAAAGCGGACATTAAGGCTCTGAACATTCCGTTCCGCCTGAGAAACTTCAAACTTCAAACTTCCAGCCCGCCTGTTCCTCTTCGCCATCGTGATAACGCAACTTCACCGTGATCTTGTCGCCGACCTCCAACTCTGCTTCGGGTAAATCCATGGGGATGGACATAAGGGATCCGCTCACGGGCAGATCTGTCTCCTCGCAGTTCGCATCGATACAGATACTTGCAGATTTCAGGCTCGGCCGGCCCTCGGTGCGCAGAATTACTCTGGCCGCTGGCACTCCGTCATTTGTTCCGACGGCAAGACCTGCACGTACGCCGGACGGCAATGGCTGCTCGGCAAAATTCTGCTCTTCATCCATTGGCCCCCGTTCCTGATATCTTTCCAGCCACTGGGTGAAGAAAACCAGTGACAGCAACAGAACCGGCAACGTCGCAAACTGGGCTCTGGTCACCGCCTTGCTTTTCAGTCTGCGCCAGGTCAGCCAGACGCCGGTGATCGACAGGCCGGTCATGAAAATGCCAAAGACGAACCAGATGATCTTTGTTGTCAATCCGCCGAATGTCCCAAAATGCAAAGGGTCTGCCATTTCATTGAGCCAGGCCACTGTAGAGATGTCCTCTTCCGGCTGGGCCTTGATCACCGAGAGATCGGCCGGATCGACAAATACCCGGTTGGCCCGGTCTCGGAGCAGCGGATTGCTCCGCACGCCAAGGACCGTAAAGGCCTGATTGTGTCTGAGCGGATATTGAATTCCCGTGATCTGCAGGTCCGGAATAGCCTCTTTGGCCACTCTCGCGACGTCACCGACAGGGCTATCGCGAATAACAGGCCCCAATTCGGCAATGCGTTCCTCGGTCAAACCCGGCCGCTCCGCTTCCATGCGTTCCCCTGCTACCGCATAGCCAAATTCCGCGAGATACCAGATTCCCGTGACGGCCATGAGGATGAAAAACCAGCTGGCCCAGATACCGGCCGCCTTGTGCATGTCTCCCAGCAGGATGCGAACGCCCTTGTTCCGCCGCACGCGCATCATGACGGTACGCCAGTTGCGGGTCGTTTTGAGGCCCGTATATAACGAGATCAGCAAAATGAATGATAGCGAACCTACAATCGGAAGGCCCAGGTAATTGGGCATGAACAAATAACGATGCAAATCGCGAAAGAACCGCTGAACAGTCAAAGGGTGCGTTTCCCCGGTGACTTCACCGGTCCACTGATTGACATGAACATAGTTGCGATTGCCGAACTCATCCATGACTGTGGCCCGATAGGCGAAATAGTCATGATCCATCGTTCCGATGCTGGCGACATTGGCATTGGGCGCATAGGTGCGAACCGCCCGATCCATCTCCCCCCAGGAGACCATTTCCTCTCCTGGTGTCACCCGCATGTCATCCTGTATCAGCCAGTCAATCTCGTTAGAAAGCGTCGCCACTGTGCCAGTGAACAGGACCAGTGCCATGATGAAGGCCAGATGAAAGCCAACCCAGGTGTGCAATTCGTAGAGCTTCTTGCGCTTGCTCTTTTTCTTTACCGGCTTTTCGGGTTGGTCGATGTCTTTTGCGGATGTAGCCAAGGGTGCTCCAAAAATGTCCTGTTGCTCGCACTGACCGCGCGAACGGGTCTGCATCACTAAAAATCAAACGACAGCGAACCGATAAATGCCTGCGGGGATCCGATACTTACGCGCTCTGTTCCACCGCTCGCAGAAAAATAGGTTTCGTCAAACAGATTCTTGGCGGCTAACTGCAAACGCACGGTTTTGCCTTCGCCCAGTGCCGGCACGGCAATCGTGTACCAGATCGACAGATCAACCAGAGTGTAGCTGCCCAGCGACCAACTGTTGGCATCATCACCAAATCTGTTGCTCGAGTGGAACAGACCGCTCCCGAAACCCAGTCCTTCCAGAGACCCGGACTGGATTTCGTACGAAGCCCAGAGGTTGAAAGTGTGCTCCGCAACATTGCGCGGGCGATTGCCATCATTGGCACCGCCTTCCACCTCGGCATCGGTATAGGCATAGCCCGCGATCAGGTTCATGCCTGGTGTCGGCTGACCCGAAACAGACAGTTCCAGTCCTTGTGAACTCTGGCCATCACGAAGGACAGGAATACCGTTCTCCGCGATCAGCACATTGTTTTTATCAATCCGGTACAATGCACCACTGGCTTGCAGGGCCCCGTCGAAGAATTCGCCCTTTGCACCCAGTTCAAATTGCTCGGAATCTTCGGGATCGAACGGTTCGGTCACACCTTGTTCGGGATCCGCGACGAAGTTGGGCTCAAATGCCTGACTGTAGCTTGCGAAGATCGAAACGTTGTCCGAGGCCTTGTAGTTGACCGCCGCCTGCGGTGAAAAAGCATTGGCTTCATCCAGCTCCGTATCACCATTGAGCGTGACGCCGTCATAGCGCAGACCGAGCAAGACGCTCAGTCGGTCGGTCAAATCAATATAGTCGTTGATGTAGAAACCATAGGTTTTGGATCCTGCGGTTCGCAGCGGGAACGGATCTGTCGGGATATTGTCCGGGAGGTTGCCGTAGACCGGGTTTCTTAGATCAAACAGCGGGCCATTGCCCCCGAGCGCCGCCGGAACACCATTGGTCGTTGGTGAAACGACAAAAAACCGGGTGGTGTTGGCATCGAAATAGTCCCCACCAACAGCAATGCGATGCTGGATGCTGCCAGTGGAGAATTCTCCCGTGATATTGCCATTGAGGTAGAAGACCTCGGTATCCCGCTCCCTGCTGCCGTCAGTCCGTCTGGCGAGAAACACCAGATCGCTCGGGTCATCAAATACGGCTTCCGGCACAACCGGAGCCGTGAAAAAGCCGTCCGCAGAGATCGGGGCACCGGCGTTCAGAATAACGACAGCGCGCGGTCTGGCCTGCAGATCATTGGCGATGCTGCTTTCATAGGCAGCGCTCAATCGCACTTTCCAGTTGTCACCCAGATCCTGTTCCAGCGTGCCTTCGACAAAATGAAACTCGCTTTCGAAAATCTCAAATGGCTCGCCAAATCGGCGGGATATCGGGATATCAATCAGGTTGTTGACGATCTCGCGACCATTTGGTGTCGCAACCGTCACCGTGCCCCTGTCGAGCGGTCGGCTTTCATCGCGATATTCGTAAGCCAGATCGATACGCGTGGATTCCCCTGGCTCGAAGCGGCCGGAAACGGAAATGGTATCGCGGGAAATATCAGTGAAATCCCGAAAGCTGTTGGCATCCTGAGTCGATGCGACAATGCGGACCCCGAGATTGCCACTCAGCGGCTGCGACCAGTCTGCGAGGATCAGCAGATCATCAAAGTCGCCATAGCGGACTTCGCCGGCAATGCGCTGCTCATCCAGCGGTTTTTTGGTAATGATATCAACGAGACCACCTGGCTCGACCTGTCCATAGGTGATCGAGGCCGGACCACGAATGACCCGGATATTGTCCACGTTGGTGAGGTTGGCACGGAAATTGGTCGAACGGCGAAAACCGTTCCGGTAAACGGAGTTGCGGCGAAAACCACGGATGAAAAAATCGTCATTGGTGCCGCCAAAGCCATCCGATTCCGTAATGCCCGGCGTATTGCGCAAGGCTTCATTGAGGTCGGTGATCTTGCGGTCAAGTATGAGCTGCTCCGGAATGACATTCACGACCCGCGGCAATTCCAGATAATCGAGCTGGAACCCGGTCAGCGCATCGGTGTCTTCTATACGATAGCGCGTCTGATCGGTTCCAATGACTACGATGACATTTTCGTCCTTTTGTTCATCATTTTCTGTGGTTTCCTGTGCCATGGCCGGTGCAGCCAGGCTGCAGATGGCAAGGGCAAGTGTTGATGATCTTGAGAGCATAGGTTATCACTTTGCGCAAATTGGTGGGATGGTTGGAATTGCCCTCATCAGAATCGTTTGATGAGTTCGACAAAGACCGAGCGCGGTTCACCCGGGAAATGGCCAGTACGGGAGAGGAATCCGCTCTCAGCATACGTCTTGTCGAAAATGTTATCGACCCTGAGCAACACTTCAAGAGGACCCGGTGTCCATATGATCGATGCATCAAAAATGACATAATCCTGAACGGTTTGCCCCGAGAGGCTCAGCCGTTCGTCGACAAAATCCGCACCCAGGGCAAAAGCGGTATTGATCGACGGGACCTGATAGCGCGTCCACACGCCCAGTTGATGCTCCGGTGCATTTGCGAAACGGTCGCCCACCCGGTTCGAGAAACTGCCAAGGCCATTGTCTTCCGTGATCCTGGTATCGTTATAGGCATATGCCAGCGTGAATACCCAGTTGTCCGTAATGTCGGCAACGACGTCAAATTCAACGCCGCGACTGGTCACTTCGCCAATCGCCGCCAGATCTTCCAGTCCGTCATTGCCGACATCCACGGTATTGCCATTTCCATCGATGAGCGGCTGCAGGAAGTTCTGTCGTTTGATTTCGTACACCGACAGGCTGGCACGGATGCGACCATTGTCGAGCGCAGTTTTGACCCCTGCTTCAATGATTTCGCCAGTGACCGGCGCGAATGGACCGCCACGCTCGGGAATCTGATTGCCGGAGCCTTGCGGGACAAAACTGTCCGCCCATTGCACGAAAATCGAGATGTCATCGCGCGGCTTGTATATTGCGCCGAGACGATAGGTTTCATCACTTTCGTTCAGATTGCCATTGCTGAACCAGTCAAAGCGCACACCGCCAGACAGAATGACCGGACCAATCGTTGCTTCGTTGAGCAGATAGAAGCCTTCGCGCCGCGTTTCCGTGAGACTGTTACCGAACGCGACATTATATTGTGTCGGATCCGTAAGGCCGTAATTTGGATTATTGTTGAGCGTCAGCGGAATGATGTCGCTGGGCAGGCTCGTTCCGGCTAAAAAGCGCGTGACAAAGTCCGCATTGAACGAGGCTCGTCCGCCGATAAAGTCCAGAGAACCTTCGAAATATTCATAACCGGTCAACAGCCGGTTCTGTACGGGACCGAGATCAGTCGACCAAATGGCATTGGCGCCAAATGTATATTGCTCTTCTGTACGCGTTTGATCGCGAAACTCTCGTCCCACCAGATCAAATGCGCCATCACCGTCGGTGTCAATCAGTGCGCGCGGTTCGTGATAGTTCTGCACCTGCTCCGCGTCGGTATAGCGGAATGTGGCATTCCAGGTCAGATTGTCTGCAAACGCCCCGTCAATGCTGGCCTGCAAATTGGTAGAGACAAGATCGAGAAAATCGGTTTCTTCATTGTGGTTCCATCTGCGCGTAACCAAAAAATTGCCGTTATCATCAACCGGCACACCGCGCAGGCGATTGCCACCCTGATCCTGATCATAGCGCGTTGCCTGCAGAGTCAGATTGGCAAAATTCAAATCAAAGGTCAGACCGGCGTCCAGAATCAAGGTTTGCACGTCAGTGTTGAAGCGAAACTCATCCTGTTGCTCGTAGAAGACGCCAACACGGCCGTAGACTCCGTCTGCCAGACTGCCGGTTACTTCACCGCTTGCGCCGAACCGGTCGAAATTTCCCACAATGCCGCGCAACTCGGCCGAGAACTCTTCCTCCGGCTTTTTGGTAATATAGTTGAACAGCCCGCCGGGCGCACCCGGTCCATAAAGCATGCCCGCCGGACCCTTGAGATAATCTACCCGCTGGATATTGAACAATTGCGGCACGTTGAAACCGACATAGGGATCACCGCGTACGCCGTCGAAAAAGATCTCTTCCTGACGAAATCCGCGCGCCGTCACGCCAGCATAGCTGAACAGACTGACGCCGGATATATTGCGATAGATATCTTGCGCGTCCCTCGCGCCCTGATCCTCGATCAGCTGTTCATTGATGGATGTTATCGAAATTGGGGTATCAAGAGGGTCGCTGGGCAGTTTGGCTGTATTGGTCTCGTCCACTCGATAGAGTTTCTGACCGCGAGCCGTCACGACGATGGTGTTTTCTTCATCGATTTCTTCGACGTCGGCAACATCTCCCGACTGTTCGTTTCCGACTTGCTCGGCCATCGCAGGCGACATTGCTCCCGCAAGCGCGATGGTCGAAGCGATCGCATAGATAGATCTCACCGTAACTCCCCCCGATAGTAGAAACGGGTCGAACGTGTCCCGCTCACATTTTTCCGAATTGGCGCTGTGCCGGAACGAACAAGTAAATGCTATTGCGAATCGTTAGCATCTAATTGCGGAATTTGCAATTGGAAGATAAGGAAATTGTCCCCTGACAATCTTGGTGTGGATTATTTCAGTTCAAACAGAATCCGCTCGGCCAGCAATACAGATCAGGCATCTGACTGCCGCTGGAGAGGGAATAGTTCATCCCTGCCTGATCCCGAACCTAGACATGAGTTCGTTTGCTCGCGATCAAAAGGCCTGCGGGAGGCGTGCCAGTCAGTTTCAATCGTCTGTGCGGGGCTATCCCGCCTGATCATGCTTGCCAGCTTGTTGCAAAGTATAGGTATTGCAACTAGTCCGTTGGAAATAATGACAAGCTGCCACACTCAAAACTTGTACAGAAAATCCTTCTTGTCATGAGCGAGAGTGTCCCATCCGAACTGAAAAGCCAGACCAGCAACGAGGAAGCAGAATCCTCTGAGAGTCCCACGAATGTGCGACAACTCGAGGGTCAGAAAAGCATTCTGTCCAAACTTTATGCGCGCTATTTCAAGCAGCTCGTAGCCGGGCTGCGCGCAACATACGGATCAGGCCCTCCGGACCCGGACGATATTGCGCAACGCGCCTTTGCGAAGTTGAGTGCCCATGCCCGCTTCGGTGAAATTGAGGATCTCGAAGGCTATGTCTGGATCACGGCACGCAATCTCATGCTGACTGAAATTCGCTCGATGGGCGTGAGATCGCGACATGCTCGCCAGGAATTACAAGACGCGTCCGGCGATCAATGTGACGAATTCGACCCCGAGCGAGTCTTGATTGCAAGAGAAGAACTGGAAATTGTCATGCGGGTGCTGGAAGACATGCCGGAACGGCGCCGGAATATTTTTCTGGCGAAACGCGTTGACGGACTTTCTGCAAAAGCTGCCGGACGAAAATATGGAGTCAGCCGCTCATCGGCCGTCAGACATATCGCGATCGCTACGACCGAAATCTCCATAGCGCTCGGAAGAATTGGGACAAACGATGGATCAGGGAGACAATAGCATGCAAGATGAATTGGATATTCATCACGAAGCGCATCTATGGCGCGCCCGGATCGACGAAGGCCTAAACTCGGCCGAAAAAGTCGAGTTCGACTCCTGGATGTCGAACAATGTGATTCATCGTGCCGCATTTGCCGAAGCGGAATCCATGTGGGCCACATTGGGAAGGGTTGAATATCACTCGTTGCAATCCGCTTCGCCCGTCATTGAGAGCGAAGGCAATGCGCGGCCCTGGATCGAAATCGCAAATGACAATTTTCGTTCCCTGGGTCCGAGGATAGCGGCTGCAGCCATTGCGCTGGCCATGGCGGTCGGCATCTTGACGGCAATGGGATTTTCAGTCGGCTTTGGTGGCGAGGACCTTCCGGAAAGACAGCATTTTGCGGCTAGTTCCGAAGGTGCAAAACTGATTAACTTGCCTGACGGGAGCCGCATCACCCTCAGCCCGAACTCGCGTCTGAATCTATCCTATGCGCAAGACCTTCGCGATGTCCGTCTTACCGAAGGCAGTGCGAGATTTGCCGTTTCGAAAGATCCAGATCGTCCATTTGTCGTGTCGACCAGGATTGCGGATATTCGGGTCACCGGGACGAAGTTCAGCACCATATTGCGGGATGGCGGCCTGGAAGTCGGGGTACTGGAAGGATCCGTCCAAGTTCAACCACCCGTCGATGCGGAAAATGGAACAAAGAAGATTGCCCTGACTGCAGGACAGAATATATGGACGGATGACGGGATTGACTATGTGGCAATCAAGCCGGCGCCAGGGGCTGGCTCACTCTCGGCAAATTCATCTGTCCCAACCCGACCAGCTGTCGCTCCGGAAAAAACCGAACGCCTGAAATATGTCAGCGCGCCACTGTCCAGCGTCGTCGGCGATATAAACCGCTATGGGACTGTTCCAATAGACCTGGATCCCTCGCTGTCTGACCTCCGCCTTTCGGGTACTTTCAAAACGAGCGAAGCCGATCTCATCGTCAATGTGATTGAAGAGGCCTTGCCAGTCGTCGTTGTTCAACAGAATGGGAAGAAGTCGATAGTCCCCGAATGAAGGGGCTTTTTCATTGATCAGATTACCCAGACATAACCTCGACTGGTCAGCGCAATTAAAAAAATTCAGTTTGCAGGTGACGTTCTCCAGCCTTGAAGAGTCTTTATCACATGCGAGTGAAAATCATTCGCAATAATAGAGGATTGGGGTTTTTCAAAAATGGTGAAATCATGGGTCTCGCGACTTGGTCGCGCAACGATCACGGCAGCATCGGCAACTGCCATGGCAATAGCCGCCCCTCCGGCTTTTGCGCAATCCGAGAACTCGCAACAAATAGCACTGGAGCAACAGCCGCTCGCCGCATCACTAGTGGAGCTGGGCGAGGTCTTCGGCGTGTCAATCATCGTCGCGGACAGGTTGACCCGAGGGAAAATGGCACCATCCGTTTCCGGCAATCTGACCATGGAGGAAGCGCTCGAACAGATATTGCGTGATAGCGGACTGGCCGCACGCCAATTGGCAAATGGCAGTTTTGTAGTCAGGGAACAATCCGCAGAATCTTCTCAGGCCGAGACGATTATTGTGACCGGAACCAAAATCGAAACCGGAGTTCAGGATTCCACCGAATCCGTTGAGGTCTATACGGAAGAACGCCTGGAAGACGAGGTTCTCTTCAATCTGAGTGACGCGATAACCCGTTCACCCAATACGTCCATCCTCGGCGACAATCTCAACCTGATCAACATCCGCGGCATTAATCGCAATGGCACCAACGGTGCGGGATCAGGTACAGCGATCAACATTTTCGTCGATGGGGTCCCGCTTTCTCCCCAGTCGCTGAGCAACGGTGCGACAACAGTCTGGGATCTGGAACAGGTTGAGATTTTGCGGGGCTCTCAATCGACGGTTCAGGGACGAAATTCCATAGCCGGAGCGGTCGTGGTTCAATCCAAGAAACCGACCTATGACTGGGAAGGCGCAGCGAGACTGAGATTTGCCGAATTTGGTACACGGCAATTTGCTGGCGCCATTTCGGGGCCGATTATTGATGACCAGATCGCGTTTCGGGCAAGCGCCGACTATCAGGAATCGGATGGCATCGTTACCGATGGCTTTTCGGGAGAGTCATTCGATTCCCGTGAAAACCTCATATTACGGGGCAGGCTGCTTTTCGAACCCGAATTTGTTGATGACCTGAGCGCCCTGTTCACCGTCGAATTTAACGACCGTCTTAACGGAAATGGACAAGCTGTGCTTTCTCAAGCGGGTGCAATCGGCTTCGATCCTCAGGATCGTGTGACCTTTGCGCAGCGCAATGCGATCAACGATGTTGAAACATTAAAACTTGTTGCAGATGTTTCCTACGAGTTCAGCGATTCCGTCACATTGAAATTGCTCGGAACGCTGGAAGACATGGATTTCGACTTCGTCGCTGACGATCGCCTTACGACACAGTTCGGCCAACCGGGGGCCATTCAATTCATCAACAGGGAGATATATACCGGCGAAGCGCGGCTGGATTTTGATTTTGACAATCTGACGGGATTTGTTGGCGGATATTATTATACCGAAGATCTCACCAACGAGTTTATCGGAACACAAGTCATCGCTCAGGCGGTGCCTTTTCCGATCAATCCCGTGGACAGTTTGATCCAGTCGAACTTCACGACTGGCCGAGACACCGAAAATTTCGCCTTTTTCACCTCGTGGCGATACGAACCAAATGAGAAATGGACGATCGATTTTGGCGCGCGCTATGATGATGAAGGCTTTACCAGCACCCAGTCAGATACAACATTTGAGATATTGCCCGCCAATTGCATGGCAACCGTTCCAGGCTCACTGGTTGGCGTTCCTTTGCCGGTTTTGACAATCCCTTGCGCGCAGGGAGCGACATTGCTTCTCCCTCCGACACAACCTTTGCAGACCGACGATTTCGGCGTCTTTTTGCCCAGAGGTGCAGTGACCTACAGTGTGAATGACGATGTGTCGCTGTTTGCCGGAGCCCGGCGCGGCTATCGCGCCGGAGGTACCGCTCTTGCACGTTCCTTTGTGGCCGGAGAGATATTCCGTGTTGTGACATTTGACCCCGAATTTCTGACAACATTCGAGGCGGGGTGGCGCAGCCAATGGCTGGATGATCGGCTAACAATCAATGGCACGGCTTTTTACAGTGAATATGAGGACCAACAGGTTTCATTTACGGACGAAAACGGATTTCAGACCATTGTCAATGCCGGTGCTACTTCGCTTTACGGACTGGAAGTCAGTTTGGATTTCAGGGCGACTTCAGAGTGGCGTATCTACGGGAGCCTTGGCCTGCTGGATACAAGAGTGGATGATTTTGTTTTTGCGCAAGACGACCCAGCGACACCTGAAAACGAATTTCTGGACCTCACCGGTAACGAGTTGGAGCGATCTCCGAACGTTTCCTTCTCGATCGGGTCCAACTACAATCATGATAGCGGTTTTTTTGTCAGTGCAAGTCTGAGCTACAAATCCTCTTACTACTCGGACATTTTCAACCTGGGTTCCAATGATCTGGGCAATGGTTTCACCGAACGGGTCGGGGCAGCAGCATTGGTCAATGCGCGGATCGGCTATGAAATCGATGAATTTTTGACCATTACTGGCTTTGTGACAAATCTGTTCGATGAAAACTCGCCGGAAAATATAAATGTCGGCGCAGCCGATGCCGCGAGGGGGCTTGATGATGTCACCGACAATATTTTATCGTTCAACCTGCGCCAACCGCAGACCTTCGGGATCATCATGGATGCCAAATTTTGAACATAGTTGTGGAACGGCATGGAAAAGGATGAGACTATGACATCCGTTATGGTGAATCTGATACCAAAATGGCTGTACTATTATCCCCGCTTTTCCCGGGTCATGGCGGCCTTGGTGGGAGCGTATATTTTTGCGAATGTCATTTCGCTGCTGCTTTTCTTCGCCTTCGTGGACAATCATCTCCTGCATGTGGAGACCGAAACCATCAATCGTGAACTGGTTACATCCGGCTTCAATGCAGCCACGGCTGCCAGCATGCTGAGTATCGTGATCTATACTATGGCTGCAATCTGGGTGTTTTATGCCAAAACGGCCACCCGCGCGTGGGCGGTCATGTTGTTGCCCAGCCTGCTGGGGATAGGCTGCATATATTTGCTGCTTCCGGATTCCGTCAAACAGGTTGTGGGAGGCTGAGTTTTGTCGATTCCAGGTAAGACGAAAGCAATTCAACCCGACCAAGGCGGGTTTCGCCAGGCAATGAGCGTCGTGCATACATGGTCGACCCTGCTGCCGATCTGGGTCCTGTACTTCGTCTTTATCACCGGTTCGATTGGCTATTTCCATATTGAGGTCACCAGCTGGATGAAGCCGGAAATTCCTCATGTGAGCGAAAATGTGGTTGAGCCGGCAATGGTGGAATATGCTGATGGTTTCCTGCGGGACAATGCCGGCAATGCAACGCGCTGGTTTATCAACTTCCCGAGTGAGCGCAA
Organism: Pseudomonadota bacterium; assembly: GCA_039181895.1. Taxonomy (GTDB): domain Bacteria; phylum Pseudomonadota; class Alphaproteobacteria; order Sphingomonadales; family Sphingomonadaceae; genus Parasphingorhabdus. The sequence goes on along the minus strand of JBCDCK010000006.1, from coordinate 76,832 downwards.
AGACACGGCGCGACTATCTTGGTCTCGAACTCTCACGCCGGAAGAAACAGAAAATCTGACGGAAGCTGAGCAGGAAAAACTCCGCGAAGACAATCGCGGCAATGCCGATCTTCACCCCGTTAGCGGAGATGTTTTTGACGAGCAGGTTCGGGAAACCGGAGGCGGAGCCTTGTTGTACCGCATGCACTATGTGCTGCACTACGTGCCACGCGCACTAGGTGAATATCTGGTTGTCATATGCAGCTTCCTGATGTTTGCCGGGCTGATTACCGGCATTGTAATTCACAAGAAGATTTTCCGGGATTTCTTCACTTTCCGGCCCGGTAAAGGCCAGCGAAGCTGGCTCGACACCCACAATATTTTCTCCGTCATGACCCTGCCATTCCAGCTGATGATCACGTTCAGCGGTATCCTGTTCTATGTCGCAACGATGATGCCACTGGTGCTGTACGGCCCTGCGGTCACGCTGGGATTTGACATTGAAAATATCCTGAGCGCCAGCTCTGAGGAAGAGCTTTCGCCTAAAAACAAGGAACTTATTGAAGTGGTGACGGAGGAAGTCTTCGGCATCGTTCCGCCACCGCCCGTGAGCGGGGTAAAAACCGAGATGGTGCCGTTGTCACAATTATATGCAGACTATCGGATGCGGCAACCTGAAAGCCCGATTTTCAACATTCTTGTCCAAAATCCGGGGGATCAAAATGCGACTGTTACTTTCCAGGCAGATTGGGGAATCAACCGGCAGGCCCGTGACAATATTGTGTACAGCGCCGTGTCTGGCGAAATGTTGAGCGACTCTTCGCAAAAAGACGGAGCCAGTCTTGCCAGTGATGTCCAGGGGGTATTCCTCGGATTGCACGAAGGCCGTTTTTCTCCGATCATGTTGCGGTGGCTCTATTTCTTTACCGGTCTGGCGGGCGCAGCGATGATTGCGTCCGGTGCGATATTATGGGCAACCAAAAGACGGCGCAATCATGAGCGGGAAATTCAGCGCCTCACAAAACGCAATGCTCACCTTGGTGAAGATGAAATGCCCAAACTGGGCAAAGGTGTCATATTTGTCGAGCATATGAACGTGGCTTCGATTATTGGCCTGCCGGTCGGAGTGGCCGCTTATTTCCTCGCTAATCGCCTCATACCAGTTGCCGCGCAGGATCGCGGCGCCCTGGAAGCTGATGCCATGTTTGTCGCATGGGGCTTGATGTTCCTGTTCGCGATACTGCGTCCCGCAAAACGGATCTGGTCCGAAATGCTATGGATTGCCTGCATTGCTTATGCACTAATCCCGGTCGTTAATCTTCTGACCACGCAGAGACATCTGGGCGTCAGTGTGATGGCGGGTGATTGGGTCATTGCCGGGTTCGATCTGACGATGTTGGCATTTTCCATGCTGTTCGGCTTGGCTGCCTACAGAATCTCCGTCAAACAAGAGGGCGCAGGACAATCGGAATCGGCTGCCTTTGACAATCGGGAGCTGACGCCGGCAGAATGATGTATCTCTCCTTCTTTCTGTTGGCATCTGCCTGTTTTTGCCTGTGCTTGTCTCAAGCCAAACATTTCCGTCATTTTTCTGGTACGGTGCTGGGTGAACAACTGAAGTTGATCTTGCGCGTGATTGGCTATGGTGCGCTTTTGATCAGTTTGTGGGTCGCCTATCTTGGGAATGGGTCAATCGGTCTGGTCTACTGGTGTGGCCTGTTTTCCCTTGTGACCATCCCTATGATTTTCTTCCTGCCCTACCTAAGGGGAGACAAGACTTAAGAATTTTGACGAAACCGGGCCCAATCCGCGACGACGGCCGCCTGACGCATTCAGGAGCGATCAAATTTTTTTCGATTTTTGGTCCTTAGTCCTAGATGTTCAATACTAGGCCGACAACCGGCTAGCTGTTCCGGTTTTCCTAATGTCCGCTTCCGCGCCCATGGGGCGTGACTGTTTCCTCCCGACAGCGGATGTCGGCTTGGGATATGCTGTATGCCTGTTTTGCAGGGCAGGCAGGCATTCACATACCGAAGTTCAAATCGAAAAAGCACAGGATGTCCCCGGACGAACACCAAATTTTCCTTTGTCGAGGCTTTGGCATGTGCTTAACCGACATTGCCATGAGCCTTTCAAATTCTTCTAATGACGACGACTACACCACATCGTTGGATGAAAATCCCATGTCGGGAGCGTCCCGGTCGCGGCTGGCTGAGTTGTACGGGTCGTACTTTGATCGCCTGGTTTTGCAGTTACGAGCGCGCTATGGGAGCGGACCTCCGGATCCGAGCGACATTGCTCAGGCCACATTTGAAAAACTTTCCCAGCACAACATGCTCGAAGATGTCGAAAATCTTGAAGCCTATTCTTGGACGACCGCGAACAATCTGATCCGTAACGAATATCGCGCTTTGCTGGTTCGATCTTCCTACGCCAAGGTCGAGGCCAGTTACGATTTTCGGTCTCGATGTGACGAATTCACACCCGAGCGTGTCGTTATGGCAAGAGAGGAGCTTGAAATTGTGCTCGATGCGCTGCGTCAAATGCCTGAGCGACGCCGAAATGTCTTTATCGCCTGTCGGATTGATGGCCTCAATCCCCGCCAAGCGGGCGAACGCTTGGGTATAAGTCGCACTGCGGTTGTGCGGCATTTGGCGCTAGCGACCGAATTTCTTGCCACGCAGCTGGAGTCGCGTGATCCCGGAGATGCGGCATGAGCCAGGTTCGCCTATCGATCCGCGCGGATGCCCACAAATGGCGTGCTCGGATTGACAATGGTCTCGTAGAGAGTGAGCAACAAGAATTTGAACGATGGCTTGATTCCGATCCGCGCCATTTCGCCGCTTATGCCGATGCAGAATCCTTGTGGGGAAAAATTGGACAGACTGAAGTGATGGGCGCCATTGCGGAAGAATTCCGGTCACCGGCTCCTGATATAAGCAGCTGGGATGTCCATGTTGAGTCAACACACAGATGGTGGGCTGAGTCAGCGGAAATCATAAATGCATCCCTTGCCAGAATAGTCGGCGGGGCAGTCACCATCGCTGCCTGCATGGCGATCTTTTTCGCAATTGATGGGCCCGGCTTGCTTGACCAGATAGGAACAGATTCTGCCCAGCAGTTCGCGACTTCCCGGGGACAAACCCGGACAATCAATCTTCCAGACCGAAGTAGGATCGTCCTGGGTGCGGCATCGCAGCTTGAGCTCGAGCTAAGCGATGATGCACGTACGGTCCGTTTGCAAAAGGGCGATGCGTATTTCGATGTGGTAAGCAATGCCGAACGTCCGTTCACCATATCCACCGGCCTCGCTCGGGTGGAGGTCACGGGCACACAGTTCGATATCCGGCTACACGAAGACTCAATGGATGTGGCTGTTGGAGAGGGAAAAGTCAGGGTATCATCCAGACGAGCGGGCGACTCTGGGTCGTCCGTCGAATTGACCGCTGGCCAGGCTATCAGGACTACCACCGAGAATGGCTTTGGCAGCATAGTCGAGATATTCCCGGCAGAATTTGCTGCATGGCGAAGCGGGCGTCTGATATATATCCGGAGTCCGCTCTCCGAGGTTGTTGAGGAAATCAATCGGTATGCGAGTCAGCCAATAATATTGGGGCCCAAAGTGGGTTCGATCGAATTTTCCGGCACTTTTGATGCCGACAACATAGATGGCCTCCTGAAATCGATCGATGAGGGCTCGCCGGTTGAACTAGTTAGACGAGCTGATCAGATCGAAATCGTGCGCGAATAACGGGCAGCGCCGGTCCAATCAAAAAATTTGAACGGGCTTGTGTCAGATTACGACACTGAGTTGTCGTAACTCATGAATGCTATTGCGAATTAGTCGCAAAATCATCGGGGGACCAACGGATGCAAGATCGTTCGAATTTGTTATCGCTCAAATCTGTTTTGCGCGCGGCGGCTGTGGGAATTATTGCGCTGTCGGCAGCACCGCTCGCAGCACAGGGAAACGCGCGACAACAAGTGGTGATCGAGGCCCAGGCATTGGACATTGCGCTAATCGAAGTTGGTCGTCGGTATGGGATTTCGGTCTATGCCGCTTCGGATTTGACGGCGGGCAAAAGCAGCCGCGTGGTCCGGGGAAATCTGACCGCGGCAGAAGCGCTGAATCTCGTGCTTTCAGATTCGGGCTTGACCTATCGTCGTTCCAGCGACGATCGCTACGTGGTGATACGAGCACAGGGTGCGTTGCCGGGATCGAGGCAATCCAGACCAAGTGCGGCCGAACAATCGGCTGAAGATTCATCCGCGCTGATCATCGTGACTGGGACGAAACAGAACCGGACCGTCAAGGAAACAGTGGAGTCCGTCGCGGTTACCACTAGCGCAGATATTGAAGAGAAGACCCTTTTCAATGTCGCGGATATTTTGCAGCGCACGGCAAACGTCTCAATTCGAGGCGAGACGCTGAACGATTTGTCGATTAGAGGGATTACTCTTACGGGTGTCGGAAACACGGGACAGGGTGCGACCTCGCAGGTGTATCTGGACGGAGCACCGTTGTCATCCGATGGGAACCAGAGTGCATTCAACTTGTGGGATGTCGATCAGGTAGAGATTCTGCGCGGACCGCAATCCACGACCCAAGGGCGCAATGCGCTTGCTGGAGCATTGGTTATCCAGACGGCTGATCCCGAATACGAGTTCGGTGCAGCTGCTCGCTTGCTTTACGGAAACCAGAACCAGCTGCAGGGATCCGCCATGATCACCGGGCCAATTATTCGAGACCAATTGGCATTTCGAGTTGCAGTCGACTATCGCGAGATCGACTTCGAAGTCCTTAACGTGGACACGCAGACCAATGACCGTTTTCAACAGGCTCTGACAGTGCGGGGCAAGCTGTTGCTGGAACCGGAATTTGCACCCGGCCTGAGACTCGAATTGGTAGGAAACTACACTGATACGGATTTCGGCAACTTCAATACGGTCAGTCCGCCGCCTCCAGGCGATCCGCGTGCGGAAGATTTCGACATCTTCGGAAATGAGACCTTCGGAGTGCAGCTCGCGCGCCTGGAATTCAACACTGCAACTCGGGCAACAGTTGATCTCTCTTATGAACTGAGTCCCAATTTTACTTTGATCGGGATTGGTACATACGAGAATGTTGATCGCGACATACAATTCGGATTTTCAGACAGAGGCACGGGTGACACTGATACATATTCCGGCGAAGTCCGTCTGGCAATTGACTACGGCAACATAACGGGTTGGCTTGGCGGCTACTATTTTGATCAATCGACCGATGGCACGACTAATATCGTGTTTCGACCTGCTGTTCTCGGCTTGCCAGTCGATCCCGTGGACTCGCTCCTGACTTTCCTGTCCGCGACAGACGCATCCACCGAAAACTTTGCTATCTTCGGCGATGCTACGATCGAGTTGACCGAAAGGCTGCGTTTTAACATTGGTGCTCGGTATGATTCCGAGACGGTCAAACTCGCTACTGCACAAAATATTACCGCAGATCCTCCGAATTGCACCATCGCTCCGTTCATACCGGGTCTTGGCGGGCTGCCTTGTACTGTACTCGTGCCGACGACTATGGAACCGCCACAGGAGACGGATTTCGATGCTTTTTTACCCCGTGCGAGTATTGCTTTCGATGTGTCTCCCAATCTGACGCTCGGACTTTTAGTTGCTCGCGGCTATCGGGCTGGAGGCTCGTTCATTTTTGCGGATCCAAGTAATCCCGGTGTTGTGGAAGTACGGAGCTTTGATCCGGAGTTCCTGACCAATTACGAACTTTCGTTGCGATCTTCTGTGCCGTCTCTCGGGCTTACGATCAATGCAAACGCATTTTACACCAACTGGACTGATCAGCAGGTCACCATTCCAGGTGAGGCTGGTCTTGCTTTCAACAGCGATATCGTCAACGCCGGTTCTTCCGAGCTTTACGGCCTGGAGATAGAGGCGAATGCAGAGATTACCAGCGAATTCAACGTCTTCGCCTCGCTTGGCCTCCTTCAGACGGAATTCACCGACTTTCCCTTCGCGGCTATGGGCGAATTCGAGAATCTCGCTGGCAATGAGTTCAACAATGCCCCGAATGTGACCGTTTCCTTCGGTTTCGCCTATAATGGCGACAACGGTCTCTTCTTTAGTGGAAACGGTACAATTTCAGATGGTGGTTTCACGGATGTCACGAATCTCAAGAATGAAGAAACCGACGACTATGCTCTCTTCAACGCACGCGTGGGTTATCGTTTTGGCCCTATGGAAATCGCAGCGTTCGTCGACAATATTTTTGACGAGCGGTACGTGCAGAATGCTCGTCTCCAGATCGTCAACACAACCACGGGGGCAATCGGTCCTCGCAATCCGCCATTTCTGAACGTCAACGAACCGCGCCTTTATGGAGTGGAAGTCCGGGCGAGATTTTGATGGCGACCGGCGCGGACGGCGAAACGCATCGCGGCGCTATCGTCGCCCGCTGGCTGATTGCCGGACCGTTGGTACTCGTCACCACCTTGGTTACCTGGGTGGTTATGCCGCTATGGGTACCCAAAGGACCTAGCGGGCTCGACAATATCTTGTTGTCGTTGGTCGCTCTGCCGCTCATTTGGGCGGTGCTTTTCCATTACGCCCTGCTCGAGCGGCTCCAATGGCGCAGCGCGCTGATCCTCTTCGCATTGTTGGTCTCGCATGGTGTGGCGCTCTATTTTAACTTCACGGGAGCTGTTTGATGTTTGCACTGCCAAAGGTCGAGAACAAGAGGATGATTGCGGTCCACGGGTGGTCCGGGATCGTGCTCGGTCTTATCCTGTACGTCGTCATCCTGACGGGCATGCTGGCCGTCTTTGCCGAGGAAATTGGTGATTGGTCGAGCGGAAAGGTGGATCACTCTTCTGCACTCTCAAATCCTGTCGACAGCATTGTCACCGACCTCGCAGCGCAAACATCAGATGAGTACAAGGATGAGGTCGGACTATCCACCACATCAGCCGGCAATCTTTCAGTGTTTTTTCATGGCCACTTCACGGAGGATGGCGGTTCGATAACCGAACGCGGCGTGCGATATGAGGTCGATGGCGAAGGCGAGATCGTCAAGCAGATCGAAGGCTCTCCCCAAGAGGTCTTCGGTGAAGATGCCACACGCGCGCTGGAAGACCTGTTCGTTGATCTGCACATTCGCCTGCACATCCCCAGCCCGTGGGGTGAAATTGTAACCGGCATCCTCGGCCTTGCAATGATGGTGGCTGCGGTGACCGGCATTTTGATCCACCGGCACTTGTTCCGCGACATATTCACGATCCGACGCAAGACGAACGAAATTGTAGCGGAACGGGACCGGCATTCCGTTGCGGGCACGTGGAGCTTGCCGTTTACTTTCATTCTCGCATTCACCGGCAGTTTCTTCAGCTTCACAATTGCCTTCGGTCTGCCAGCGATGGCGATGGTCGCTTTCCAGGGCGATCAAGAAGCGATGATCGAGGCCGTGGTCGGGGCTCCGCCGGAAGCGAGCGACACGAAAGCAACAGGCGCTAATCTCGATAGCATTCTGCAAGCTTCGCGAGAGGTCGCTGGTAGCGAGCCTCTGTTCATGAACATCATTCACTATGGCTCAGACGTCGCACAAGTGAATGTTGGTCATGCGGTCGAGGACGGTGATTTTTTTCGCCGCACATTCGGTTTCGACGGAGCAACAGGCGAATTTACAGGGGAAAAACCCCTTGTCGGCTCCGAGCCTAGCGCAGGCGCCAACCTCGTTGGCATTATCGGCGCACTTCATTTCGGTAATTTTGCCGGCATTCTCTCTCGCGCAATCTGGTTCGGGCTGGGATTTGCCTCCTGTTATGTGACTCTCACCGGCATTCGGATGTGGCTGCGTCGAAGACGAGAGGAACAAACGCAGCTCCGCTGGCTCGAGAAGCTTACAACAACCATAGCCTGGGGCACGCCACTTTCAATTGCTGTGGGTGGGGTCGCGTTCTTCCTTACACTGCCCTTGGGTTTGACGGTAGAGTGGACAATGTATGGCTTTCTCATCGGTGCTGGTGTCATTCTAGCATTTGTGCCACTGCTCACTGAGCAGCGACTAGCCGATGTCTTGCGAGCAGCCCTCGCGTTGTGCCTTATCGGACTGCCTGCGCTGCGCCTGGCCTTCGGCGGACCTGGCTGGCCGGACGCTTTTGCTGCGGGCGACGCGATGCTGATTGCGATCGACATCGCCGTGGTCGTCAGCGCATTGGTGATAGCCTATCCCCTCTATGGCTCGCGCCGCTTTTCGATACCCCATAATAAGGCAGTGGTGGCAGGACCGGCCGAATAAGCATGATTGTATTGGTCACGATAGCTGTCAGCCTGTCTGCGATAGCTTTTCTGGGATGGGTCGATCCCAAGCGTCGGCGAGTTGATTCTGCCGATTTGAGTGGGCAATCGATTCCAAAGCGGGTCGCGATTGTCGTATCGTGCTTGCCCGGTGTGGTCCTTGTGGCGCTTGGCGAGTGGCCGGAATTCTTCCTCTGGACCGGAAGCGTGAGTGTGGCAGGGTGGGCTTTTGTGGTCTGGTTGAACGCCATCGAACAGAGTTCTCAGCGAGAGAACTAACTTTCAGGATTTGGCTTACGGCTTCCTTCTCGTGCATACCTAACGTCCGCTTTTGCGCCCATAGCGGACACTAGGGATGTGTCTGCTAAATCCCGAAAGCGGACACTAGGGAGACGACGGGATTCGAACCCGCGTGGAGCCCAAATTTCAAAGCCCCAGAGTGCTCCCAATAAAGGGGGCACCCGCAATCAGCCACTCTGCCACGTCTCGAGCCCTCTATAACAGAACGCTTTGTTCCTCTAAATCCCGAAAGCGGACATAAAAAGGTCAATTTTCAGTTACGCGATTGTCACAACGCGCCTGGCGCTCTGCGGGAGTTTCCCGGTCATCTGCGGGCAAAGGAATCGAGCTCATTTTGAACCGGTTGATCTCGGCCGGGGACATCCAGTGCATACCGCTCGCCGGCGCAGCATTGATCGTGAACCAGTAAAATTCCGGCGATATGCCAATGGCCCGAAAATATTCCAGGAAATCGCCATGTTCTGCATGGTTGCGGGGCAATTGGTTCGCCGCATAGGGAGGTGGACCATCATCCTCCCAGCTATGCACGCCGATACAAGCTCCGGGCTGGATGATCCGGAAGGTGCCGGCCAGGAAAAAATCGGTACCACCCGAGGCGATCAAGCCGTCTGAAGGTACGATTATGGTGAAACCGTTCTGATGCAAGCCCCAAGCCGCATCCAAATAGTCATTATCATCATCTGATCCGGGGACATTCTGCATGACCAGAATCTTGATGTTCTGATTGCCTTGGCGCATGGCCCGGATATGCTCTTTCGAACTGGGGACCAGCGTTCCGCTTGCGACAAAAAAATCGCCAGCAACCTCCATTTTGAAGGATTCAGCTTCGCTTGGTGGAGGTGGGGCGAGGAGCATCAGAAGCGCTGACAAATAGGAAAAACTCGCTTGGATCATTGCCTTCCCCCTCAAAAAACCGAATAGTCCCCGTTGCTTGACAGTCTATACATTGTTTGAAAACATGTAAAAGTGCGATCAAGGTGCACATGATATGGCGACTGATCCAAAGTGCTATCCCTATATTACGCAATGGTTGCGGTTATTGCTCGTCGCAACTTTCCCCCTGTTTGTGGCCTGTTCTACAGAACCGGAATTCGTCCAAGTCCCGATCAATCTGCAGCCAAAAGTCGTCCCGCAAAGCCTGCCTGCCGATGGCGTTGAAGTTGCGGCCTGGACGCGCGACGATCGGTTCGTAATTACCGCAGTGGGTGCAACCCGCTCGGTGACGATATGGGACGTGGCAAACGGTCATATTGTCGACCGCCTTCGGCTTCCCGTTGAGAAGGGGCAAACCGGCGAACTGATGCGGCTTCGCTCGATCGAGGTATCTGAGGACGGACAGACGGCAATAATTGATGCCGTATCCGCCAAGCATCTTGAGGACGATAAATACAGTCCACCCCGCAATCGAAGATATTCTCTTGACCTGCACAGCCGGAGGGTAACGGCCGTAGCTCCGCCGGATGATGAAATCATCTGGGATGGCAATGATATTGAATGTGCTCGGGAAGCGCTCCAGGTGATTTATGAAGATAGTGACACGATGTGCCGACTTGATGAGGCGGATGAGGAACCGCAGAGCTTCGAAGAAGCTGTCCGATATGCCAACGCGCAATTACCGGCATTGCCCCGTTCGCATGATGGAAACTGGTCATTGCAAAGAAAGCCCGTCGAGGAGGCTGAATCGAATTCCGGCGCAGATGCTGGAGGCCTGTTGCTGGTCAGCGAATTGGACGGTGAAGAGCGCGAATTGACCCAAAATCGACTGACAAAATTCGATGCGGCCTCCATGTCTCCCGAGGGACGCTGGGTGGCGATGAGCAATGACAAGATGGACTATGACTCTGACTATGATGCAGATGTTTCGTTCATCGAAATCTACGATGTCCAATTCGCCAAATTTGCACCGCAGGTACGAATTATCGGCGATTACAACCAGACTAGCTGGATATCGGACGATGAGCTGCTTGTAACCCAATATTCCTCGAGTGGTGATCGTGCGGGAGAATATGAGGAAAATCGTGGTCCCCCTCCTGACGCCGTTGTTGTGGAAGTCGCAAGTGGCAGAATCCAAGACAGAATTGAGGCGCGCTGCCACATGAAGCCTCTTCCCGACCATGGCTTTGTTGGCGCCGGCCTTGCAAATTGCCGTGTGGTCGATGACGATGATTTCGGGCTCCAAAAATATGATCCCCAAAAAGAAATCTGGGAGGATTTTGGCGCTCTGGAACTGCCTGAGGGAGCGGTGGTGGATATGCTTGCCTTGTCAGCCGATGGGCAGAGGATAGCGGTTACAGTACTCTTTGAAGATCGACAAATCGTCGGCAATATCCTCGATTCTCGCACAGGGGAGCTGTTATTCTCCAAGCCGTTCAAGGATATTTCCTACACGGCCAAAATCGCCTTTGCACCCGATGGCAATAGCCTGTTGGTCTCCGGCAGCGGCAAAATTTTCCTGTGGCGGGTCGATGAGGATGAATGGGTTCCCACATCGCTCACATCGCTGGACACAACCGTTTTGGAGCAACAGGGGGCAATCCTGACGGTGGCGGGCGAATATGATGACGCGATAGGCCTGTATGATTTTGAAACCGGGGCGACCTTGCCGGCGCCTGCATTCGGCAATGTGTCGGGCGGCGGATTTTTTCCAGACAAACCGCTCTTCTGGGCTTTTTCGGCTGAGGACGGGCTGCGCATTTGGGATACCAGGAACTGGTCGGTTGTGCTCACCACGTATTTCTTTGCCGATCAGGGCTTTTTGGCGGTTACTCCTGAAGGCCGCTATGACAGCAACGTTCATCCTTACCAGGCCCGGTTTCGCTGGCTGGTGCCTGATCAGCCATTCACATCACTCAACCCCGATGCCTTCAGTCGCGACTATTTTGCACCTGGCCTGACCGAGCGCCGGATCACTTGCAGGGTTGCAAAAAACTGCGCCGATGTCTTCAAACCCGTCCGGCCGATCGCCGAACTTAACCGCCAACTGCCCAAGGTGGAGATTGTCAATGTTGAACAGGGAACAAATCCGGCCGAAGCGGTCGTCACCATTGAGATAGTCGAAACAGGAAAACCGGATGCGGGCACCAGCGGCGTGTATGATCCGCGCATTTTTCGCAATCACCAGCTTGTTTTTCGTTCTGACGGTACTGAACAGCAGACAGGCGGCAGCATCGCAAATTGGCGATCAGCTCATGCCGCTTCCCTAGCCGCCACCAAAATCTCTGACGGTCATTATCGATTGCAAAAGACGGTGGCTCTGCCGACGGGTTCCCGACCCCAGGATTTATCGCAGCTGATCACCGCCTATGCCTTCAATGAAGATCGCATCAAGAGCGAAACGGCGACGAAAAAATACAAGCGACCAGCCGCGACCGCGATACAACCCAAAGCCTATGTCCTTTCCATCGGCATTGATCATTATCAGGAGCAGCGTCTCAATCTGAATTTTGCCGGAAACGACGCGATATTGATGGGTAACAGGCTATCGGAGATTTCCGGTTATGAAACCCGCCAGCTGACGGTGCGTACGACCGGTGCCGGTCCAGATGATGACCGCTCCGGTTCACCGCAATACATCTCCAAACAAGTCTTCCGGGACCTGCTCGCATTGCTCTCCGGCACCGACATGGACCAGGCAAGGCAAAGGCTGAACGCGCTGGGAATAGATGCCTCCAATCTGGACAGAGCGACGCCAGACGACCTCCTCATTATCAGCTATGCCGGCCATGGCTGGACCGACAGAAAGGGGGAGTTTTATTTGGTCACTTCCCTAGCTTCGTGGTCGGAAGAATATGGCGCCCCGGAACCGGATGGTCTCGTTTCCTCGCGCGAGCTGGCCAATTGGATGACCGATATTGATGCGGGCACCATGACCCTGATCATTGATGCTTGCCACTCGGCCGCCAGCGTTGAGAATGGCAGTTTCAAGCCTGGACCTTTGGGGGATCCGGGCTTGGGTCAATTGGCCTTTGACAAAGGCGTCCGCATTCTGACGGCCACCCAGGCTGATGACGTGGCGCTGGAAGATGCCAATCTCAAACAGGGCCTGCTCACTTATGTTCTGGCGGCGGAAGGATTGGGTGAAAGCGGTGGCAAGGCCGATCTTGATGCCGATCGGCAAATCGAACTGACCGAATGGCTCAACTATGCGGTGCAGCGCCTCCCCACATTGCAAGTCGATGCCCGGGTCGAAGGCATCCGCAGCAGCGCTGTGGTGTTCCATGATCTGCCGGACAGCCAGACGAAAAAGAAAATTCAGAAGCCGTCGCTGTTTGATTTCAACATCCTTGCAAGCCCGATCATATTGCGGACCAATATGTGATGCGAAACTGGGTCACCTTGTCGTTACTGCTCTTGTCTGTTCTGGCCCTGTCCGCTTGTTCCGAATTTTGGTCCAAGACTGCGGATACATCGCCGATCGACACGAAGAACGTCTCTGCCCCATTGACCAATCTCAATGCCCTGTTTGTCGGGGTTGATACTTATCAGTTTTCACGAACAAACCTGCGGTCATCGGAATTTGAAGATCTGCAGGGGGCCGTCGGGGATGTCTTGCGCTTCAAAACCGCTTTCTGGGAAATCTATGGGGTCGAGTTTGATAGATCCGGCGACGACAATTGCGAGACTTCAAATGATCTGTCGACCACATTGATCAATTCCTGTGCGACTCGCGCCCGGATATTGGACGCACTGGACACCAGGATCGCCGCGCTCAAGCCCGGAGATACACTGCTTTTCTATTTTGCGGGGCATGGGTCACAATATCAGGATGATGAAAACTATGATCAGGACACCGGTTATAACGGTACGATTCTGCCTTATGACGCACGCAATCCAAACGGGTCGCCGGGCGAAATATTCGACATCGAGCTCAAGCAATTAAAGGACCGTGCCACCGCGGCCGGCATCTATTTCGTATCTATTTTCGACAGCTGCAACTCAGCGACCGCCACGCGCGACGGAGCCAACGGACAATCGCGCAGCGTTCCGCCATTGTCTGGTGGCCCGCCGCAAGAACAGTTTGCCGGCACGCCGGTAACGGAATCCGGCGACGGCTATTGGGTGCATCTTGCCGCCGCACAAGATGGTGAAGAAGCGCAGGAGACGTCCAGCGGTTCGATCGGAGCTCGAGCCGGGGTTTTCACAAATGCCTTGATTGAAACGCTGCGCATGCCCGCGATGCGCTATGCCACTTTCGGAGATATTATCGGTGAGGTCCAGCTGCGTGTATCGCGAAATGGTCATTCCTCCCAGACGCCATCCGCAGAAGGTGAATTGACGGCCGCCTGGGGTTCGCGTGCGCGATCAACCATCCTGTTTGAGGCCCAGAACCGGGATGGGATGGTCCAACTGCTCGCCGGGTCCCTGTCCGGCATGACCGCGGGATCCGCCTTTGCCTTTTATGCAACCCAACAGGATGCCATTGCCAGAACCGCCAAACTGGCAACCGGGCAAATCACCGAACTTGGCCCCAACACGGCACAAATAACAGTCACACCGATAACATCCGACCCGCTTCCGGAGAAAATGTTCGCCGAAGAAACCGCCCATTTCTTCGCTCCGGACATACTGAAAATCAGCAACAAAATCCCGGCCGGAGCGGGAGGCGATCAAGTCCGGCATGTGATCGGTGACTTGAATTTTGCCAAAATTACCGAACCGGGCACCATCCACATCGTCGCGTCGAACGAAGAAGCGAGCCAAGTGAGAATACAGGCAAATGAAGGCACGATGATCGCTGATCTCGGCGGCTTTGACGATGCGAAATTTGCCGCCAGGCTGGAAGCAGAGCTAAAAAAAATCGCGCGCGTTGATCAGCTTCTCGCTTTGCGCACGACCAATCCGACTCGCCAGGCCCAATCAAATTTTGGTGCCGTGGATTTTTGTATTGCGACAGAGGGTTACCGACCTTCCAGCTGCCCATCGCTTGAAAAAGGCGGGGTAAGGCATATCGATCTGAAAGAGAAAACCGTCGCCACCATTATCAATCGCGGCGACCGGCCTGCGTTTATCTACCTGCTGGCGATCGACCCCAATAACGGTGTGGTGCTGGTTCTGCCCAGGCCCGGCGAAATTGATCAGAAAATCGCGCCCAACCGCCCTTATCGCCGCGGCCCCATTTCTTTCCAGGTTCCTGGTCCCTATCGGTTCATCACTATTGCCAGCGAAGAACGCGTTCGGGTCGATGCATTTCAACAAAGTGGCAGCGGGATCAGAAATGTCGGCATCTGCAACTCTCCGCTGGAAAAACTGCTCTGTTCCGCCAGCCAAGGCACCCGCGATCCGGAGGTTTCCGAGATTGGCAATTGGTCGGCAGTCGTGGCATCAGCAGTTGTGAATTGAGGGATTGATGGGAAATCGGGCTGGACTGATATTGTTGACATCATCGCTGCTTCTTGTTGCGCTGGGAAGCTGTGATCGAAATCCTTCGTCTTCACAGGAAAAGGCGACAACCGCTGCAAAAACCGGAGGCTCCAGTCGGTCGGAACGGTGCCAGGCGCGATTGGAAAAAGACAGTGGCGGACGCATAGTTGGCGGAAAACCTGCCAAACCGGGAACGGCACCCTGGCAAATCGCGATCATGTCTTCTCCGGATTATAGCCAAGCGGAACGTCAATTTGATGCGGAACTGGAGGCAGGCGACGAATGCAAGAACTATCTCGAAGAGCGCGAAGAGTTTGAACTTTCCCACAAATGCGGTGGATCCTATATCGGCGATGGCTGGATTGTCACGGCGGCGCATTGCGTCGACAAAGTCTCCGCTCCCGACGGCAGCGAAGGCGATGCCGTCAATGATCGTCACCTGATCATGGGCACGCAAAATCTTACCGCAGCCGATACCAAATTTGCTCTGGATGCTGTGGTCATCCACAGCGGCTACAGCCGGAGCGAAAAAATGGACGATATCGCTGTGATCAAACTGGGCGACGACAGCCGAACCAGATCACGTATTGCTGAGTTGATCGCGCAAGGGCGCCTTGCGGCCATTGACGTCATGCGCTCATCGGATCGCAATTTCGAGGATAGAGAAGACCTGAGGGTGACCGGCTGGGGCTATATGGGTCAGCGGAATGCAAACCGGGATTTTCAGCGGCTCCATGACAGTCAGGGCGAACTGCAACGCAAGCCAGCCGCGCTACAGCAATTGACGATAAGCTATTTGGATAATGCGCTTTGCGAGGAACATTATCGTGACATTGGCGCGGGAAGCCTGTGCGCCGGAGCCATTATTTCCGATGGGAGCCTGGGCGCTGGCAAGGATAGCTGTCAGGGCGATAGCGGCGGTCCGCTTACCCGGCTTGATGACGGCGGCAAGCGCACTCTGGTTGGTATCGTCTCGCGTGGCAAAGGTTGCGGGGCGCCGGAAATTCCGGCGGTCTATGTCCGCATTTCCCATTATGTCGACTGGATAGAAGCCGCCAAGCAAAACGCGAAACCGAATTCTGTGACGCGCTGGCCTGAACAAGCGCAAAACTGAACAGGCTCGGAGGCGATTGTGCCTGAGTCGAGAATTTTCAACCTGCCATTCGGATCAGGAAAAGCTACCTGTCATCTTCTCCGGTGCGATCATCCTCACCAGTACGGTCATCCTCGCCGGTGCGATCGTCTTCGCCCGTCCGATCATCCTCACCTGTGCGATCGTCTTCACCCGTCCTGTCATCTTCACCTGTTCGATCGTCCTCACCGGTCCGATCATCCTCGCCGGTGCGATCCTCTTCCGTGACATCACCGTCCGCGGCCTGTTCCTGGCACGCCGCCAGTCCCAAGGATGCCGAAATCAAAATAGCTGCCATAGTGGTTTTACGCATAATTCTGGTCCCCCCTCAAAGTTGCGATTCTGGTTTAGATGAAACCCATGGTTTTTACCAGTTTGACATATTCGGGCTCCTCGCGAACCGGAGTGAGCAGCGGATCGGCATAAAGGGCTGTCAGTCCCGCATCGCGCAATTGCCAGGCCGCATCCAATGCAGCCAATGATCGCGCCATGTCACCCCATTGCGCATATATCTGGGCATATTGGTAGTGGCTCTTGTCCCCATATTCGGCCTGCAAATCGGCCAATGCCGCTTCCGCTTCCGGTCGATTGTTTTTCTTGTGCGCAATGATCGCATAGCCCGGCAACCGTCGGACGCTGCTCATCTTGTTCGAAAAGGACTCATAGGCGGCATCAAGCTCCCCCAGCTGCAGCTGGGCGAAACCCAAGAGTGAATGATAGTTGCCAATATCGGGATTGAGAGCGATCGCGCGCCGGTAGGCGCTGATGGCCAGTTCATATTTTCCGCCAAAATAGTGAATGTCACCGGTTGCACGAAAGGCTCTCGAGTTCAGCGGATCCAGTTTGGAAGCGCGCGATATCGCCGCACTGGCCGCCGAATAATCGCGCAACCTTGATTTGAATGTTGCATAGCGGCTGAGCTGATCGGCATCGCCGACACCCAATGCATAGGTCCGCTCAAAAGGTTCACGAGCGGACTTCATATCCAGCTTGCCTGACGCCAGTGCAAAACCCAGAGCCGAATGGCCGGCCGCCAGTTCCGGCACCAGTTCGGTTGCTTTCCGCGCGGCAAGCACCGCTTCGTCATACAGACGGACCCGTTCTTCAAAATCGGCGTATAGATTGCCAATTATGGCGAGCGCGCGGGAACGCGCGGCAGCGGCAGAGGCATATTGCGGGTCAATCGCCAGGGCTTCGTCAAATCGGGCCAGCGCTTCGCGATCGGACTGCTCATCTATCGCTGCCTCATATAATTCCTTTCCGCGCAAATAGGCGTCAAAAGCGGCGATACTATTGGTTCCACCAACCTGCTCGGTCCGGGCATTGCCGCGCTCGTCATCCATGACCGCCGCGAGGGATGTTGCCACAGCAGCCGCAATTTCCGATTGAACCTCGAATATATCTGTTAGCGGCCGTTCGAAACTCTGACTCCATCTGCTCGAACCGTCTCGGCCATCGCTCAAATCAGCCGTGATTTTGACGCGATCTCCGACCTTTTGAACATTGCCATCCAGAAGGAAGGTGACACCCAGTTTGTCCGCAATTTCTTCTGCACGCCCCTGGTGATCGCGAAATTCGTCCGAAGAGGTCTGTCCCACCACCTGCAGCAATGTGTTGCGCGACAATTGGGTACGGATTTCCGAGGTCAAACCATCGGAAAAATAATTCTGTTCCGGATCACCGCTGAGATTTTGAAACGGAAGAATCGCCACGCCGTTGTCCGGTCCGGCGCCGGAGAACGGTCCCGCCATCCAGGTGGTTAATCCGACAGCGGATATTGCGAGGATGCTGCCCCCGATAATCAGATTCCTGCGGGTCTGATTCGGGCCCGCCTTTGAATCATCTTGGACGGGCAATTCGGACGCATCATGCAGAGCGGCAACCGCGCGCAACATCTTTCCAATTTCGGTATCGCTCGCGTCCATTTTGGATTTCGAAATGTCAATGCACTGAAACTGGCCAAATCCGAGCGGAGGTTCACTGCCATCCAGTGACAATGGCACCAGTCGGCCACTATCCCGGCCGCGTGTCGACTCATCATGAACCCAATGCGAGTTAACGGATGTCTCAGACCAGAGCACGACGACGGCGCGCGCGCGTTCAAGCGCCGCTTCTGTCGTATTGGCGAAGCGCTCACCACCTTCCAACAGGCCGTCCCACCATACCGAATAGCCCGCCTGCTCGAGCATTGCGATCACCGCTCGGGCTTTTTTTATGTCGGTGCGGGAATAGCTCAAGAAAACCGTGGTCTCGTGTGCCCCGCCTGGATGGTCGTCGTCAGACATTGCAAAGTCTATCCCGTTCAACCGCTGGAAAGGAAATTTCTACTGTATTTGCAACCGCTTGTAAAACATTACTGTGGGCAATGACCCACTGGTCCGGCCCTTGAAGGTCAGTCCGGTGATCCGTTATGGGGTCACAGTCTTGCGGTTCTGTGGCGAAATGGAAAACCCCATCACACCGGTACAGTAATGTGCTTGCCGCCAAATACCGCCTGCCAGTTTTCGATCTCAGCAACCACAACATCATCGGTTGCATGGACAAGTTCGGTGACGGTTCCATAATCCAGCGCATTGTCTGGCGCGGTGAGCAGCAGAGTTATTCGGCCTTGGATCGCATCCAGTTTCTCCGCCGTGATTTCCGAGATAGCCGCAAATCGCTCAAAATCGCCAAAATACCGGATTCCGGCTATCGCAGCGCCAAAGGTTGGAAACAAAACGCCCAGGACGGTGAATGTTTTCGACAATTTCCCAACAAACCCGCCGTCCAGAATGTGGAAAGATGATCCCAGTTTCAACACCAGGTAAGTGGCAACCGAAATCAGAGCCAATTTGAACAGAGATTCCGAAAAACGGTCGAGATTGTGGTGCACATTTTGCAGTCGCCTGGCCTTGGCGAAATGATAGTCCCGTTGCGGGGTGACATGGCATTTGTCCAGAATCTCCAGCGCGGATCGCAAATATGCTGTGGACACCTTGGCACGCGGAAGGCCGATATCTCGCAAAGCCTGACGCACATACCATTCTGGCCACGAAGTGTCGGTACCGCGGGGCCAACGGCCCGGGGATCGGGCGACACCGAGGATGAGCAATAGCGGACTGTGTCGGAAATATTCGGCAACCCGACGGGTTTCGAACCATCGCTCGTGCCATCGATATTTCTGGCCTCGATATGTGATGATAACGATCGCCACCAGCAGCAAGAATTCGAACAGCGCAAAGCCCCATTTCTGCTCAGCTGGTACGAGCGGCAAATAGAGAATTCCGCCCACGATCGCGAGCGCAGACAAAAGAAAATTCACAATCATGCCTGCCCGATAGTGGTCGGAAAGGCGGGCGGAAATACCATCGGCCCATGCGAAGGATTTCAGTGCATAACCGGTAATCTTCTCGGTCAGGGCCGGATCCGCACCCGGGAGACCGGAAATGGCATCCGACAGTTCCGCGCCGCTGCCTTGCGCCACGTCATCC
The DNA here is from genome assembly GCA_039181895.1 of Pseudomonadota bacterium. Classification (GTDB taxonomy): domain Bacteria; phylum Pseudomonadota; class Alphaproteobacteria; order Sphingomonadales; family Sphingomonadaceae; genus Parasphingorhabdus. The sequence continues at coordinate 57,302 of JBCDCK010000006.1, read as the reverse complement.
GGTTTCTCATAGATTTGTACCAGTGAACGGAAGCGGGATTTTTCGCCGGAGAACAGGGCCTCGATCCGGCGATAAGAATGAACCAGACGGGAGCTGCGCTCGCGCCATTGCTCGTTACTCAATGTCGCCAGGCCCCGGCCGTCTCCTTCCTGCGCGGATTGCATAACGCCCTCCGGGCACACGACATCGCGTACCAGAGTCGTCAGACGGCTGTTCCGGTGTTCCTCTGCCAGGTCTTCTTGGGGCAGTGCCAGGGATTCAGGCGCTTGGAGGATCTGCCAGTTGGCCGCATCAGCCGGATTGACCCAGATCACCGGAGCGCCGAGATCGAGAGCGGTCGCCACGGTGTGGCCCGCTCCACCAATATTGGCTGTACTTGCGCCGTCCCAAATCGCGACCAGAATATCGGACTGTTCGATCAGGATCCGACCGGCAAGTCGGGCGCGCTGCGCACTTTCCAGAGCGAAAGCCTGAGTTTTCGCGAAATCATCTGGGGCATCGAGCATCGCCAGATATAGCTCACCGATGGCATCATCCTGATCTGCCAGCTCAAACAGCCTTGCCTGTTTGGCGACCTGGTCGATGCTTTCTGCCCGCTTCTGGATGGATTTTCCGGTCGGCTGTTGGCCCGCCAGCAATGACCTGGCATCTTCGGCATTGTCTGGCAGGGCATTGATCGCCAGGTTCATCTTCTCCCCGAAGGGCAGCGGGCTGATCAGCTCCCAATTTCTCGCCAGTGCGAGATTGGCGGCAACCTGATCGGTCCCGTCGACCAGCAAAGTGTGCAGGCGTGTCGGCGCGATCTCGACCCCGTCAATCGGCGACTCTGCTGCGGCGATCGCGCTATCAATCGAATCGAAAATGTCCGCGATTGTCTGCTCGATCTGCGCGGCATGTGTCGCGTAGAGCGGATGCACAGACCGATGCCCGGTGACACCAACGCTCAGCCGAATATTGGGCGGCGGAGGCGCGGTAATCTCGCTCACAAGGCAGCGCTCATCGTTGCAAGCCTTCCTCATGATTTTCCGATGACGACCATAACCGCTCCATCATGAGATAGGTGAAGGATGCGCTCCACGCTATCAGCAGCAAACCCGTCAATGCCTCAATTCCGGCCACAAGTCGCATCGCACCTTCCGGGGCAATGTCGCCAATGCCCAGCGTCGTGTAAGACACAATCGAGAAATAGAAATAATCAGAAGCAGTCGGGGCAAGGATCCCAACGAAGCTGCCATTCCCGGACAAGTCAATCAGCCAGTAGGCAACAGCAAACAAAATGACTTCAATCAGATGCGCAATGAATATCAATGTCAGAACCGCCAACATCGGACGACGCATGTCGGATTCAAATTTCGAGATTGCCGATGCGCCCATCCGCAATATCCTGAAATGCAGGTTCAGACAGAGCGCAATCAGCAGGGCAGACACGGCAAGCGGGACAACATATTCTTGCATCGCCATGGCATTGAATTATGCGGCACTTTTGTCAAGCTTGGTGCAAATCAAGGGAACCAGAACAGAAGAAATTGCACTGACCAGGACCGTCTCATTGGCTTCACCTGGCTCTGCTCCAAAAAGCGTCCGCTTTTGCGCCCTTAGCGGACATTAGCGCTGCGGCTGCTTTATCCCGAAAGCGGACGTCGAACCGGACGTCATCGCCGAACAAACTGGCTAGCGAATTTCACGTTATAAGCATGAAACTCACCCTCCGGAGTAATTACCAGACCAGTAACATTTTCTCGCTGGAAGGCATCTTCGTCATCAGGATTGGTGACCTTCAAGCTTACGGTAGTGGCACCGTCAATATGAGTGATTTCTTTGTAATCGTAGGCAACGGGTGAACCAAAACAAACGATGTCTCCGCCCTCGATAATCAGTTCGCTCGATAGATCTTCTGCGTCGACCCAAGTCCCCTGCATTTCGGCAGGCAATTTATCATCACGTCCAAGTCGTTGCATTCATGGCCTCCGTGTTTCTGGTGAGTTGTTCGATAATATCACGAATGCCCAGCCCGGCAATGTTCGAAAGATCCCGAAAGCGGACATTGAAATGCTGATTTCAGGATTGTAATAACGGCGAATGGAACTCGATCTGCATGATGCCATTCGCAACAGACTGGTCTGCGAACTAGATTTCGAAGGGGAACATTGCACGTTGGAACCATATTCTTTGGAAGACGGTCCCAATGGAGAACTGCATCTGGTCGTATATGTGTTGTCTGGCTCCAAGACTGGTTGGAACCAGTTCTCAGAGTGGAGCAATCTCAAGATATCGAAGAAGACTTTTACACCAAGGAAACAGAACACGATCTGATTGGGCTAAAGACGGCGCTCCCACAACCACGTCTTTTTGCCCAAAGGACATATTGGAAAGCTAAGACCTCTATATCCCGAGAGCGGACATTATGAATGTCCGACTTGCAACCACTCCAGCCCATCACCCCGTGATGGGTAGTGGCACATTAGGTGAAGATCTCATTCTGGTCTTCCATCGCAAGAGTTTGACCAAATTTCAGTTCGCGCTTTTTCTTTATTATGCCGCTCGTTTTGATCTCGTATGGTACTATAACGTTTCGGGCATAGCCATGTGCACGAATTTTGGTAATCACAGCATCCGTAGGTTCTCCTGACTGCGGATCCTGTATGCGAGCATCGTAGCTAACAGCTGATGCCAGTATTGCACCCGCCTTGGCTTGCTCAAGAAAGATTGCTTCGAATTGGTCTATCACAATCTGGGATTCAGGATTTTCTTGTCCAATATCTACCGCAACCATTCGAATTTCTCCGTCCGAACCGATGATATGCCCAATCGGATAAAACTCTGCATTTTCAGCAAGCAGATGTTCGGCAGCATTTTGCCCAGTTGCAAACAAGTCGTCCAATTTATCGTTCGAAATCTCAGTCATTCATTGTTGCCCTAAATGAAAACCACGTCAGGCTTTTGATCCTATATCGTTCAGCATTTCTTCCAGCCGGTCCGTTTTCAAATCATATTTTTTGCCAGCGTAAACCAGAGCAACCAAGGCGGCTTTGCGGAAGATAGCAACAAGTCCATCATAATCGGTTTCCAGCATATCGTTGACATCAACTTCTATCGCATATTGGCAGCATAACGTCTTCTGGTCTAAACCCAGAAAATGCGGCTTTTTATCATATTTCAAGCCATAACGTATTGTGAGGTCGATAAATTCGAAAGGAGCATTATCCAAGTAGCTTGAGGAAATCATTTCTTGTTCAATCTCTTCGCGCACAGCACCTGCAGCTTTCATATCTTTGTTTCCACGAAGCCGAGCTAAGGTAAGTGATGATCCACCCATGGTCAGCTTGCGGTTGTGTTGAACGCGACTGTTTGCGGCTAGCGTCATGGATCACCAGTTGGTCTTTTGATCAGGAAAAGCACTGTTACATAGATTGACTTAGTACATTCAATCAATTGGGTTGCATAGATTATTGCAACGGGATTACGGTGACAATAGACCGGATTCTAACGTCCGCTTTTGCGCCCAAAGCGGACACTGGAGGTCTTACGTGAAATCCGTTTAGTTGCTGTCCAAAACAGGGCTTCGTTTTGAAAACACTTTTCTGCCGGTTTGAGACTGGAGCGGTTGTTTCCGTTCAAAGTCTCGCCCAAAGCAGTCTCTGTATTTGAAACATCGGTTCTCGCGTGCGCAAGTCCTCGAAAAGGCGCGATAAAATCACGCTCAAAACGGGATTAAGTTATTTATATAAAAGAGAAATATGCGTGGTGACCCCTACGGGAATCGAACCCGTGTTTCAGCCGTGAAAGGGCCGCGTCCTAACCGCTAGACGAAGGGGCCATACCAGTGCGCAAACACATCACCGATCGGCGAGCCCCGGCAATTAGGGATGTCATCCGCTTTGGTCAACCCCAATCATACGGCTTTGCAGGGTTTTTTTGGAACTAGCCTTTGGCGCTGTGACAGACGGCCTGGAGCTTGTTTCCTTCCGGATCCCGGACATAGGCGCCGTAATAGTTCGGATGATACCAGCTGCGCAGTCCCGGAGGCCCCTCGTCGCTGCCGCCATGAGCGAGGGCGGCGGCGTAAAAGGCATCCACCTGCGCGCGCGAATCAGCGATGAAGGCTGCGTGGTTGCCATTTCCGTTGCTGGCCGGATTGCGGTCAAACGGTTTGCCGATAAACAGTTTGGGACCCGTGGGTTCGCCCCAGGCCTTGCCACTGTCATGACGGAACAGGACCGGATGACCGAGGATGTCCATAATCGCGTCATAGAAAGGTTCCGCTTCGGTGAACCGGTCAATCCCCAGCGTGATATGACTGTACATCGTGGTTTCCTTTCCCGCCGCGTTCAGTCGGCCCAGGCCGCGTCCTCGACATGGATTTCCGCGGCTGGGCGGCTGCCCCAGTCGTCGATCTTCGCGCGCCCGGCGATCCACAATTTTCGCGATTTTGGCGCACTCAGCAGCGCCTGGCCCATTTCCGTCTCTGCCGCGCGAAAGGCGATGGCCTTGATCGATCCGCCGTCATCACCCGCAACGATCAGCCGGACATGGTCCTTGCCGACAATATCGCATTTGATGATGCGCACTGGCCCGGCGACGATTTTCGGCGCCGGCCAGCCCATGCCGAAAGGTCCGGCTTCCTCCATCGCCTCGACGAACAGCGGATTGACCCCCTTGGGGGACAAGACCGCATCGACCAGCAGGGACTTTTCCGACCGGGCCTGACCCACACGGTCAGAGAGATGCTCGTCCAGAAATTCTGTGAAAGCCAGGATTTTGGCGGATTCGATGGTGATGCCTGCCGCCATCGCATGGCCGCCACCGGCCAATAGCAGACCATTGTCTTTCGCCGCAATGACCGCCGCGCCCAGATCGACCCCGGCAATCGAACGCCCGGAGCCCTTGCCGATACCGGCGTTATCCTCCGCAATGATGATCGCGGGGCGGTCGAGTTTTTCCTTGATGCGGCTCGCGACGATGCCGATGACACCGGGATGCCAGCCCTTGCCGGACAGCACCGCAATCGCCTGGTTGTGCATGTTTTTGCACATCGCCTCGGCCTCTTCCAGGACATGGGCTTCAATCGCCCGGCGTTCCTGATTGAGGTGATCCAGCTCGGCGGCGATTGTCCGGGCTTCATCCGCATCTTCCGTTGTCAGCAGCCGGACGCCAAGATCGGACTTGCCCACCCGGCCACCGGCATTGATGCGGGGGCCGAGGGCGAAGCCGAGGTCGGAGGAAATCGGGGCGCGTTTCAGTCGGCTGGCGTCAATCAGAGCGGACATTCCGACATTTTTGCGTCCCGACAGTACTTTGAGGCCCTGCGCAACAAAAGCGCGGTTGAGGCCGCGCAGCTGGGCGACATCCGCGACGGTTCCCAGGGCAACAATGTCGAGCAGATCAAGTAGGCGCGGCTCTGCGCGGTCCTGGAAGAATTCCCGTTGGCGCAAGGTTCGGATAATCGCAGCACCAAGCAAAAAGGCCATGCCGACGGCTGCGAGATGCCCGTGCTCGGCGCCCGCATCGCTCTCGTCCAGCCGGTTGGGATTGACCAGGGCAATGGCGTCGGGAAGTTCAGCCGCGCATTTGTGATGGTCGACAACAATCACTTCGACATTGGCCGCCCGGGCCATATCGAGTGCTTCAAAGGCCATGGCGCCGCAATCGACAGTGACGACAAGATCGCTACCCTGTTCGCCCAGTTTCACAAGCGCTTCCCCGGATGGACCATAGCCTTCCATCAGCCGGTCAGGGATATAGTAGCTGGCTTCCAGTCCGAGTTCGCGGAGCAACCGGATGAGCAGGGCGGCGCTGGTCGCGCCGTCGACATCATAGTCACCGAAAACGGTGACTTTTTGCTGTTTCTCAACCGCATCGGCGATGCGCTCCGCGGCCTTGTCCATGTCCTGGAAGACCGACGGATCCGGCATGAAACTGCGGATCGTGGGATTGCGGTTGGCGTCGAGCGTCTCGCGCGAGGCCCCTCTGGCAAGCAGCAACTGGGTTACCAGATCGTCCGGCTGAAATCCGGGATCGCGCGCGTCGGCGCTGGTACTGCGCCAGCGCCATTCCTGTCCGGACAGGGATCGTGTGACATCAAGAACGGTTGACATGCAGCGGATGTATAGCATTGCTTGTTTCAGACAAGCGGCAAATTGCCGAGAGACGATCCGGCCAGAAGAAGCACATTCAAAGGCGAACGATTGGAGAAATACATGTCCGATGATTCAGACCACACACAAGTTCCGGAAGTGGAAGCGTTTTTTGATCCTGTATCCAACACGGTGAGCTATATCGTGCATGATCCGGGCACCCGCAGCGCCGCCATTATCGATCCGGTGCTCGACTTTGATCATAGCAGCGGCCGCCTGACGACGGCCAGCGCCGACCATTTGCTGGAACGGCTGGCGGAACAGGATCTGCAGTTGCTCTATGTCCTGGAGACCCATGCCCATGCGGATCATCTGAGTGCTGGCCATTATCTACGGATGAAAACGGGTGCCAAGCTGGCCATCGGGGAAAAGATCACCGCGGTGCAAAAGGTCTTCGCTCCGATTTTCGAGGCCGATGATGTGGCCTTTGACGGTGCCGCGTTCGACCTGCTGCTGACGGACGGTGAGACGCTGGCACTGGGAAATTGCGAGATCCGGGTGTTGCACTCACCTGGCCATACACCTGCCTGCATCTGTTATCATATTGGTGACGTGATTTTCGTGGGTGACACCTTGTTTATGCCCGATTTCGGCACGGCTCGCTGTGATTTCCCCGGGGGAGACGCCGCGACGCTTTATGATTCCATCCAGAAAATCCTGGCGCTGCCCGACGAAACGCGCGTCTTCACTTGCCATGACTATCTGCCCAGGGGACGGGAGGAATATTGCTGGGAAAGCAGTGTCGCCGAGCAACGGCAATCCAATATCCATGTCGGTGCCGGAAAGGCCGAAGCCGATTTCATCGCCATGCGCCGCGAACGGGACAGCAAGCTGGCGGCACCGAAGCTTATCCTGCCTTCTTTGCAGGTCAATATCCGGGCCGGAACCTTGCCGCCTCCTGAAGATTCCGGACATGTTTTCCTGCGCCTCCCGGTCAATGCCTTTCCGGGTTTCGAGCAGACCAGCGCTGCCCTGCAGGCGAAGGTCGAGGATTTCCAGCCGGACTGGCATATCTGACCCGTGCCCCGGCTCCTCATCGTCTATTACAGCTATACCGGCGGGTCCGAAAAGATGGCCCGGGCGGCGGCAGGTGCGGCGGCCGGGGAGGAGGGGACGGAAACCGTTCTGATGCGGGCCGAGGACTGTAAGCCGGATGATTTGCTGTCAGCAGATGGCTTTGTTTTTGTCACACCGGAAAATCTGGCGGCCATTGCCGGGGTGATGAAAGCCTTTTTTGATCGTTGCTACTATCCCGTGCTGGGAAAGATTGAGGGGCGTCCTTATGGCGCCATGATCTGCGCGGGTTCGGATGGCGACAATGCCCGGCGCCAGCTGGAACGCATTGCCACTGGCTGGCGGTTGAAAAAAGTGGCGGACAGCCTGATCATTTGCACCCATGCGCAGACCGAGGAGCAGATACTGGCACCCAAGACCATCGTCGAATCGGATCTGGAACAATGTGCGGAAATGGGGGCCACACTGGCGACGGGTCTGGCGCTGGGAGTGTTTTAGAGCAGGTCCTGCACGCGGCTTTGGAGCACCGGGATCACATCGTCCTCAAACCACGGATTGGCCCGGAACCAGCGAATATTGCGCGGGCTGGGATGGGGCAGGGGGAGGGCGGAAGGCCAGAACTCCGCCCATCGTTCGACCGTTTCCGTCAGGGTTCGCGACTTGCGCGCGCCCAGATGCCAGTCGAGAGCATATTGACCCAGGACCAGCGTCAGGTCGACCCCGGGCAGCCTGTCGAGCAGGGGCTGGCGCCATTGCGGTGCACATTCTGCGCGCGGCGGGAGATCACCGCCATTGCCGCTGCCCGGAAAACAGAATCCCATGGGAATGATCGCGAAGAGATCAGGATCATAGAACTGGTCCTCCGTCACCCCCAGCCATGCCCGCAGGCGCTTGCCGCTGGCATCGTCAAAGGGTCGGCCCTTTTCATGGGTCTTGCGGCCCGGCGCCTGTCCGGCGATCAATATGGGGGCCGATCTGGCCGCCTGCAGCAGAGGATCGGGACCAAGCGGCAGGTCCTTGCAGATGGTGCAGGCCCGAACATCGGACAGCAAAGCGTCCAGCGACGGCTGGTCGCTGGTCATTGCAACAGGGCGCGGCGGCAAATGGCCCGATGGTCCGGCTCTTCGCCCTCTGGCAGAGCAGGCAGCGTGAAAACATGCGGCAAATGGGTTGGTTCCCGGCCCGCGCGCCTGTTGCGTTCGCCATTGACGACGGCGGCAAAATCCAGGCATGCGGTTGCGCTGCGCAGAAAATCGCTATGACGTGTCGCGCCTTCAGCGACGGCGGAGGTGTCAATCACGGTCAGCCCGCTCTTGCGTGGCATCATGTCCGCGCCGGGGAGAATGGCGTAACAGCGTTCGGGCAACCCCATCTCTTTCAGCGCCGCCGCCTTGAACGGATCGAAACAGTCGGGAGATCCGAGCCGCGGATAACCGTGGATGCGATAGGACAGGTTGATCGCGCGATCTTCTGCAGAGGTATAGACCGTGATCCGGCGGCCGTTTTTGATCCGCCGGGGGGCGAGGGTTTCCACTGCGATCTCGCGTTCAAAAAACTGCCGGTCGATATCGGGAGAGGCCAGAATGATGTTCGAGATATTGCTCGAATCCCGACTGGCGGAATTCCGATCAACATATTCTACCGCCGGTATGACCAGCCGCGCGCCGAGCGAATGGGAGATCAGAACGATTTCGCGGGTCCAGCTCTGCTCCGCGAGCTTCATCAGGAAGCGGCGGAAATTGCGCTCATCGCGGTGCATGTTGGTCTCGTCGACGGCATATTTCAGCAGCTCGCCCTGGGACGGCCAGCTATATTGAATGACCGGACCGGTAAATCCGGTCAATCGGGCCATCTGGGCCGTATCCTTTGCACTGGTGCGAAAGGTTTCGCGGAAACCGTGGACATAGACGAGGGCACGTCCCTCGCGATTGTCCATCATTTGCGAAAGGTCCGACCACCATTGTTCCTCGCCGGCAAAAGACAGCGGGACGGGGCGGTCGTCCGACCCGGTTTCCGCCTCGATCACCCGGGGGTCACCAAACCGGCCATAACGCATCCGGTCGCCACGGTGGTGAGTCAGGAGAATATCATTGCCCCGGCAGTCGGGCAGGCGGCTGGTCACCACAAAATATCGGTGAGCCGGATCGGGCTCCTGCGCTTGCGGGGCCAGACCACATCGCGGATCGGCCACATATTCGGCATGCGGTACATCGCCATAGTCGACTGGGGAAATACAGCCGGTCGCGAGCAGGGCCAAGCCCAGGGCGACGGCGCGGGCGCCGGAAAATCCGGCTCCGGTCATATCCTCACCCGGACAGGGATGGCGATCATTTGGGGCGATGCTCGCTTTTGACCCATCGCACGGTGCCCGAGGACGCGCGCATGACAACGCTTTCCGTCGTCATTGTTCCGCCGCGCAGCTTCTTGACACCCTGAAGCAGCGATCCCTCGGTGACGCCGGTCGCGGCAAAGATGACATCTCCTTTGGCGAGTTCCTTCAGGTCGTAGATTTTGTCGAGGTCTTCAATGCCCCATTTATGTGCCCGCTGGCGCTCATCGTCATTGCGGAACGTCAGCCGTCCCTTGAACTGACCCCCCACACAGCGCAAAGCGGCTGCCGCCAGCACGCCCTCGGGAGCGCCGCCGCTGCCCATATACATGTCGACAGTGGTTTCTTCGTCGGTGGTCGCAATGACCCCGGCAACGTCTCCGTCAGGAATCAGCATGATGCCACAGCCAATTTCGCGCAGTTCGGAAATGATTTTCTCATGCCGCGGCCGGTCCAGAACACAGACGATGATGTCGGATGGCTGCACGCCTTTTTCCTTGGCGACCGCGCTGACATTTTCCAGCACCGATTTGTTGAGATCGATAATATCCTTGGAATAGCCGGGGCCGACGGCCAGCTTGTCCATATAAACGTCCGGCGCGTTGAGCAGATTGCCTTTTTCGGCAATGGCGAGAACAGCGAGCGCATTAGGGCCGGCCTTGGCAGTGATAGTGGTGCCCTCCAGAGGATCCAGGGCGATATCTATCTCCGGTGATTCTCCTTCACAGCCAAACCCCACCTTTTCGCCGATAAACAACATCGGTGCTTCGTCCCGTTCCCCTTCGCCAATGACAACGGTCCCGCATATTTCCAGAGCATTAAGTGCTTCGCGCATGGCTTCGACAGCCGCGGCATCAGCGGCTTTTTCGTCACCGCGCCCGATCAGGTTGGCCGCAGAAATGGCTGCAGCTTCGGTGACGCGCACCATTTCCAGCACGAGTACGCGGTCGAGAATATCACTTGATTTGGGCATCCGAATATATGGTCCTTCTTGCAGAGGCTGATTTTGGCCCTCTCGATAGGGGAGCCTTATTACAATGTCGAGAAGCCTTGTTTCCGATTAACCAAATTTGTGTTCGGCCGATATTTCTAGTCCGCTTCGCTCAGCAAATGCATCACCATCGGCGATCCTTGTATACTGCTCGAACTGGACAGGGTCGCAAGGCTGGCGCCAATATCGCTTTCGCGGCTGTTATGAGTCACCATGGAGATCAGGACCGAGCCGTCATCGGTTTTCTGCGTCTGAATCAGGCTTTCTATGGAGACATTGGCATCGCGCATGGCCGCGGTGATCTCGGCGAGCACGCCTGGCTTGTCGGCGACGACGAACCGGATGTAACTCTTGCCTTGACGTTTGCCGCTCTCGGCACGTTCCGCTGCCACCATGTTCTGCGCCGGCATTGCAAAGACCGAGCCGCAATCTCCGCGGGCAATGTCAATGAGATCGGCCACGACCGCCGATGCGGTGGGTCCGTCGCCTGCGCCGGCGCCCTGGAACATCAGGCGACCCGAAAAATTGCCTTCCGCGACCACGGCGTTGGTTGATCCATCGATATGCGCGAGGGGATGGTTTTCCGGGACCAGATAGGGATTGACCCGCTGAAACAGCTTGCCGTCGTCAAGACGCGCCATGCCGAGCAGCCGAATCCGGTAACCCAGCGCTTTCGCCTGGCCGATATCGGCAGCCAGGATAGTGCGGATGCCCGCCGTTTCCACGCCGCCAAAGTCCAGGGCCTTGCCAAAGCTCAGCGCGGCGAGAATAGCGAGTTTGTGGGCAGCGTCCACGCCGTCAATGTCGAACCCGGGATCAGCTTCAGCATAACCCAGCTCCTGCGCCTCCTTGAGGACCTCCTCAAAGTCACTGCCATGTTTTTCCATGGTCGACAGGATGTAATTGCACGTGCCGTTGAGAATGCCGTACACGCGGTCAATCCGGTTGGCGGACGCGCCCTCGCGCAGGCCCTTGATCACCGGGATTCCCCCGGCGACGGCTGCTTCATATTTTAGCGAAACCGAGCCATTTTCTGCCAGCTGCGCCAGTTCCATTCCGTGATGGGCGATCATCGCCTTGTTGGCGGTCACGAAGGATTTGCCAGCGTTCAGACTGGCCCTCGCAAGATCCAGTGCAGGCCCGTCGGACCCGCCGATCAGTTCGACGACGCAATCAGTATCCGATATGCCGGCCAGATCTCTGGCGTCATCACACCATGTGTAGGCGGTCAGATCAACGCCCCGATCGCGATTGCGATCTCTGGCCGATACGGCAACAATTTCCAGAGGCCGGCCAGCGCGACCGGCGATCATTGATGCATTTTCATTGATCAGCCGGATAACGCCTGTGCCGACGGTTCCGAGTCCGGCCATGGCAATGCGAAACGGGGTAGTCATAATATTATCCTGACGAAGCAGAGAACGGATTGGCGGACTTGCCCGGCCAGACAGGAAAGCGGGCGGTACGTTTCATAACGCCGCGGCATTATAATGCCAGATGAAATCCGCCTGGATATGGTCGGTGGTGGATCAGTTCCGAACGGATGGTGGACGCGAACGCGGACAATTGCCAAGATCCTGAATGACCAGCCGGTAGTCCAGCCGTGCCTGGTTTGCTTCGGACACGGACGCACCGTTCAGGACATTGTCGGGCAAATCCCGGGGAAGGAAACAGGCCAGCCGATACCATAGCAGCGAATTCCGGACCGGGGCCCGGGCGGCTTCGTCAACAATTTCACTGAGCGAGACCGCCCAGCGCTTTTTCTGCCCGGCCCGGCTCAATATGGTAATGGAAAGCGGCTGGTCATTTTCCGATTCCAGGAAGATCTGGGTTTCGCCTTCTCCGATAATCGTTCCTGGAACATGAAAGGCGCTACCGATTCGCGTTATCGCGGGCGGCGCATCCCGGGAGACGATTTCCCTTACCAGTTGACGGGTCCGGCCGTCGCGAGCCGCCGTCCACTCAATCTGGGCATCCGGCGCAACCAGCTGAATATCTTGGGGATTCCCCGGCACCTGACGGCCAAATACCAGCATGTCCCGTTTCTTGAGTTTCGGTGTGCGGCCGCGGGCATCCATTGGCACGTCAACAATATAGCGAATCGTATCGCTGATGCCGTCGCGGCCCCGAATCAAGGCGTTGACCGAGCCGATAATGTAGAATCTCCGGGTTCCGGCAGGGGCGTCGGGAGCGCGTTCCGGGTCCACTTTAATTGCCCTGTTAACAGTTATGTGCGCGATGACCGGGGCGGCTGAGGCGAGGTCTGCAATATCCGCATATTGCAACGGATCAGTCGCCCGTGTCTCTTGTGAAAAGGCCGGAATTTCAGCGGTTAAGGCTGTTACCAGGATGAACAGAAAGATGTTGAGGCGAAGCATTTTTTTCCAGACCAGATGTCAATTTCGCGGTCCCTGATAGAGACTATCTTGTGTTTTTGACAGGTTAATCAATCCTGAACTAACAAACCGATTGCCTGCTTCCTTCTCCCGCGTTAAAACATCTTTAAGGTGGCTTTCACTCGAACGAAAAGCTGCCATGGGGAATCTGGGATCGCAGTGGTTTGCAAGCCATATGTCCTTTCTGGGATCGTCCTTTAGGGGATGATGTGCGTTCCTGGGGAAGAAAAGGAGTTACAAATCTGAATGGCTTATGCTGACCAACAGATGAGTTCCAGCAAGATCGTTTCGATCGCTCTTGTGATTCTCATCCACCTGTTGTTTGGATATGCTCTGGTCACCGGCCTGGCCTATAATGCGGTCAAGAAAGTGGCGGAAGAGCTCGATATGATCGATATCCAGGAAGAGGAACCGCCGGAAGAACCGGAGGAACCGCCTCCACCACCACCTGACCAGCCGATTGAGCCGCCACCAGTGGTGACGCCTCCGCCAATCGTGACGCCGCCCGCGGCACCACGGCCGGTTATTCAGCAGACGCCGGTTGCGCCACCTGCGCCGCCACCCGTGGTGGCAGCGCCTCCCGCACCTCCGCCACCTCCGCCGCCACAAAGGGCGAATCCGGAGCCACGCGGTAATCCCGGACGCTGGGCCAATGCCAACGACTATCCGTCACGGGCATTGCGTGAAGAACGGGAAGGTACGACACGCTTCCGTCTGACGGTCAATGCCAAAGGACGCGTGGATGATTGTCAGGTGACCCGCTCAAGTGGTCATGCCGACCTTGATGCGGCCGCCTGCAAGAATTTGCGGCGCAGAGCCCGGTTCCGTCCGTCGCTCGATGCGCAAGGCAATCCGACTGTCGGATATTATTCCAACGCCGTTCGTTGGGAAATACCGCAATAGCTTTTGAGTTCAGCGGAGCGGCAAAATGTCGCTTCGCTGACATAATCTAATATGTGAAATAATCCTATCCTGAGGGGAATGTTAAAATGTCAATTGAAATTCTTGCTGCTGCAGCTCCGCAGAACTCGTTTGGCTTCATGGAAGCCATGGAACAGGGCGGTGTAATTGCCTGGTTTACGCTTGGCGTACTCGTGATCATGTCTGTTTCTTCTTTCTATATCCTGTTTTCCAAATTGTTCGAACAGAATAAGGTCATGAAGCAGGGCCAGGCAGCCAGCCAGCAGTTCTGGCGGGCAGGCAGCCTGCGCGAAGGCGCTTCCAAACTGGAGAAAAACTCGGCTTATCGCCAGATTGTCGACGATGCGATCAAGGCCGAAGAAGATCATGGCAAGCTGACCGATCCGGTGGAAGCGCATGACTGGGTTCACGGCAATATCCAGCGTTCGCAGGATCTCATCAACTCGAAACTGGCGACCGGCCTTCCCTGGCTCGCAACGGTGGGTGCTACGTCACCGTTTATCGGCCTGTTCGGTACGGTTATCGGTATTTACCGCGCGCTGATCAAAATCGGCATCGCTGGCCAGGCATCGATTGACGCCGTTGCCGGTCCGGTTGGCGAAGCGCTGATCATGACCGCACTTGGTTTGGGTGTGGCTGTTCCTGCCGTGCTTGCCTATAACTGGCTGCAGGGTCGCAACAAACGCATCGCTGAGAACCTGAGCGGCTTTGCAAATGACGTGCTGGGTTACATCGCATCAGACGGTGGCGTGAAGCCAGTGACAGCTGCTGCGGCGAAACCCGCTGCTGCTGCCAAGCCGGCTGCCGCGAAGAAATAATTCGATGGCCGGACCGCGGATCGGACAGCAATGTCCGCGATCTGGTCCGGCCGACGAACCTCCCGGCGGGACAAGTGCCCCGTCAGGTTTTGTTTAACTGAGAGGATAGTTTTCCATGGCAATGAATGTTGGTGGTGGTGGAGAAGACACCCCCGTATCAGACATTAACACGACGCCACTGGTGGATGTTATGCTGGTTTTGCTGATCATCTTTCTGATCGCGGTTCCGGTCGTGATTCAGACTGTTGAAATGACGCTGCCGGTTTTGCCATTCGAGCCCACGACAACCAAGCGTGAGAATGTGCTGCTGGCTGTAACAACCACTGACGCTGCCGGCCGCGATCCCGGCGACCCGGAATATGCCGGCGCCAATCCGGGTGGCTCCTGCCGGATCTACTGGAACACCACTCCGGTGGACTCAAATGATCTGGTCGAACGGGCTGTGAAGCAGCTGGAAGACCAGATCGAGATTTTTGGTGGCGTGGAAAACATGACGGCGGATGACATGCCCGAAGTGCATATTCGCGGTGACATCAATACGCCGTACAAATGCATTGGCGGCGCGATATTCTCGATGCAGCGTGCCGGCTTCGCCAAGGTTGGGTTCCTGTCAACCCCGATCGCAGTCGAATAGTCGCCTCGCGCGGACAGTTTTGAAGTTTAAGGAGAAACGCAAATGGCAATGAGTGGCGGCAAGGATGATGGCACGCCGATGATGGAAATGAACACGACGCCGTTGATCGACGTCCTGCTCGTTCTGCTCATCATGTTCATTATCACCATCCCGATCCAAACGCATGCGGTCAAGCTCGACCTGCCTGTGGACAGCAACGATCCACCACCACCTGATCAGATTGATCCGGTGAAGAACCGGCTGGGTATCACGGCTACCAACGAGCTCATCTGGAACGATTCCGAAGTGACGTTGAATCAGGTCGCGACTTATCTGGCGCAGACCAAGTCGATGGTGCCGGAGCCGGAACTGCAGTTCCAGCCCGATCCGATATCGGCCTATCTGCATGTCGACCGGGTTCTCGCCGTCATCAAGGACAGCGGCGTGTCGAAATTCGGTTTTGTGGGCAACGAGCAATATGGCCAGTTTGGCAAGGCAGACCGGCTGCCCAACTGAACTGACGGGCTTTTCAAGATTGAAAAGGGCGGTGGCAACACCGCCCTTTTTTTGTCCGGCTGTCCGGGGCTAACTGGCTGGTACAGGATCGCGGGGCATTGTCGGGACCGAATGGCTTGCGACGAACGTCACGGTTTTCAGTCAGACAGTGATTTTGGACTGGGACCGTTCGCCGCTGCTAAATTGCAGTTCCGCTAGACGGGCATAGAGGCCGTCGCGCGCGATCAGGCTGTCATGGTCGCCTTGCTCGACAATCTTGCCTTCGTCCATCACAATGATGCGGTCGGCAGACCGGATTGTGGCGAGGCGGTGCGCAATTACGATGGTGGTGCGATTTTCCATCAGTTTGTCGAGCGCATCCTGGACCAGCTTCTCGCTTTCCGCATCCAGAGCGGACGTGGCTTCGTCGAGCAGCAATATCGGCGTGTTGCGCAGCAATGCGCGGGCGATCGACACGCGCTGGCGCTGGCCACCGGATAGCCGGGTGCCGGATTCGCCCATGAAGCTGTCCAGTCCGTCCGGCAGCTCGCGCAGGAACTGTTCGGCATTGGCGGCACGGGCCGCTTCCCAGATTTCCTCATCCGTCGCATCCCACTGGCCATAACGCAGATTGTCCCGCGCCGAGGCGGCGAACAATACCGTGTCCTGTGGAACCAGTGCCATCCGCTCGCGAATATCTGCCGGATCGGCTGACGGCAGGGCCACACCGTCAATGCGCACGCTGCCCGACTGCGGGTCATAAAAACGCTGGGCCAGCTGGAACAGAGTGGATTTACCGGCACCCGACGGCCCGACCACGGCCACCGTTTCTCCTGGCAGGACTTTCAGGGAAAAGTTCCGGAGCGCCGCGGTCTCTGTCCGCGTGGGATAGGCAAAGGTGACATTGTCAAAAGAAATCTGGCCGCGCGGCGGGACGGGCAGCGCGATTGGTGATTTTGGTGCTGCAATGCCAGGTTCTTCGGCAAGAAGCTCCGCCAGGCGCCCGGCTGCACCTGCGCCGCGGAGCAGATCGCCATAGACCTCAGTCAGCGCACCGAAAGCGCCGGCCACCAGACCTCCGGTGAGAACAAAAAAGGCGATCGTGCCCCCGGATATCGTGCCTTCCGCAACGCCAATGGCACCGCGCCACATCAGCATCGTAATGCCGGAGAAAACCATACCGATGATGATGGCGGTCAGGGCCGCTCGCAACCGGATCCGCCGTTTCGCGGTATCAAAGGTGTTTTCCACCGACCCCTGAAAACGCCGATGCTCGCGCTCTTCCTGGCCGAACGCCTGGACGATTTTCATCGCACCCAATGTTTCCGCAACCATCGCCCCGACATCCGCCACCCGATCCTGGCTGGAGCGGGATACATTGGTCAGCTTGCGACCGATATAGACAATCGGCAGGACGATCACGGGAATGGCGATGAGCAATCCGGCGGTCAGCTTCGGAGCGAGAATGAACAGGATGATGATGCCGCCGACCCCGGTCACCACATTGCGCGTGGCAACCGAAACGGTTGTCCCCAATATCTGTTCGATGACAGCCGTGTCAGCGGTCATGCGGGAAGCGATTTCGGATGGGCGGTTCTCTTCAAAAAAGCTTGGCGCCATGCGCAGCAAATTGCGTTGTACGGCCAGACGGATGTCCGCCACGACGCGCTCACCGAGCCAGCTGAAAAAGTAAAACCGGCAGGCCGTCGCCATCGCCAACACCGCGACAACTATCAGCAGCTGCTGAAAATAGGGTGCGATATCCGCGCCATTGGAAGCAAAGCCTTCATCGATGATATTCTTGAAGCCCCAGGGAATGGCGAGTGTTGATCCGGAGGCAATAAACAGCGCAACGACCGCAAAAATGATCTGTTTCGGATAGCCGATCGCCCGCTCCCAGATCATCCGCAGATTGCCAATCTTGCCTTTGGGAACATCTTCCGATGCACGGGTTTTGGATTTTTCCGGTGCCGGTTGTGACTCATCGCTCATGGCGTTGGCCTGTAGCAGTCCCGACAGGGCGTCACAATGCCGTTGGAACCAGGCTGGCTGGCAAACATAAATAACATGCCATAAAGATGGTGACTCTTTCGGAAATACCAAGTGTTCCTGCCGCAACAGGCCGGTGCATCTGCGCTTCATAACCCGCATTTCAACTTGGTGAACTCGCTGGCCAAAACCGGTGCAATTGCCTACATACGACGCATTTCTGGCATTTGCGGGTCCTGATTCGGCAAGTGCATCGACTTGGGGATTGTGAGTGAATCAAATTGCATCCAAAGGGCAATTGCGCATGTCGCTGCTGCGTTGGGTCCTGTTCGTTGTTCCGGCCGTGGTCATCCTGGGCTTTATCTCCGGACAACTGGCCGGTTCCGGCGAGGAAAACCGCTGGTTCAGCGCACTGACCAAGCCCGATGCTCAGCCGCCGGGCTGGGTTTTCGGAGCGGCCTGGTCTGTCCTCTATGTCATGATCGGTACAGCTTTCGCCATGGTCCTGCATGCCCGCGGGGCACCGCTTCGCGGTCTTGGGATCACGCTTTTCCTTGTCCAGTTCGCGCTTAACCTGTTCTGGTCGCCCCTCTTCTTCGGGATGCACCAGGTATCGGCAGCCTTCTGGCTGATCGTCGTGATTTTCGCCGTTGCGCTGGCGACCACCTTTATATTTGGCCGGGTGCGCAAGGCAGCGGCATGGCTGATGGTGCCCTATCTCGCATGGCTGTGTTTCGCCGGTATTTTGAACAAGCAGATTGAAATTTTAAACCCGGAAGCGGAAACTCTTGTGGTTCCTGCTGCGAGAACCCAGATATAGCGAAATGAAAATATCCACCCGGCCTTTCCCCTCATGGCCAGCCGGACCAGCAACGGAGTGAAAAGACATGCAGAGCCAGAACCGATTTTTTGATGATCTCGCCAAGGTCCTGAACGGGCTGGCCGGTACTGTGGCCGGCGTGGGTCGGGAGGCCGAGGCCGGTGCCCGTGAACGCGCAAAGGAATGGTTCGGCGGAATGGATTTCGTTTCCCGCGAGGAATTCGATGCGGTCAAGGAAATGGCCGCCACTGCACGCGCGGAAGCCGACGCGCTGAAGAAGCGGGTGGACGAACTGGAGAAAGGCAAGCCAGCGACAAAGCGCCCGGCGGCCCGGAAAACAGCGGCGAAAACCGCTGCGCGTAAACCTGCGACCCGGAAACCCGCTGCTTCGAAACCTGCAGCCAAGCCAGCTGCGAAGAAGCCGGACAGTTCGAAATAGGGCAGTGGTTAAAGGCCAGATCGTCTTTCGGGGGCGCTGGTCATTATCCACAGTCTTCCCACAAACAATATGGACGGCTGCCCGGCAGCAGCTTGCTCTGCCAGACCCGCTGGGCCACTAAGCCTCTTATGCAATTGATTTGGAATCGCCATGCTTGACGACCAGTGGTCGGAACTCGATCAGGAGGAAGCCCCTCCCGTCGACATGCTCGCCGCCTTTTTCGAGGCGCGCGGCTGGTCGGTCGATCATGTCAGTGAAGAAGAGATTTCGGTCGAGATCAAGGGCAATTGGACCAGTTACCAGTTGCGGGCGATCTGGCGTGATGAGGATCATGTGCTGCAATTGCTGCTGCTCCCCGACATCCGCGTGCCGGAAGACAAGAAAATGGCGGTCTACGAAACTCTCGGGCTGATCAACGAGCAATTGTGGCTCGGACATTTCGACCTCTGGTCGAACAACAACATCCTTCTGTTCCGTCACGCCATCATGCTGGGTGGCAGCGGGCTGCTGGGCCTCGATCAGGCGCAGGCGATTGTCGATCTCGCCATCGACGAATGGGAACGGTTCTATCCGGTGTTCCAGTTCGTCATGTGGAGCGACAAAAGCCCGCAAGACGCGATCGAACATGCGATGGTCGATACCCAGGGCGAGGCCTGACCATGACTGCCGTCTGGCCCGAAAATATCTGGGTCATTGGCTGCGGCAATATGGGCGGATCCATCCTGCAGGCCTGGCTGGATAATGACGCACCTCCCGATGCGGTCACGGTGATTGATCCGTCACCGTCCCGGTTGCCCGATGGCCTTGCTGCCAGAGCGGACTTGCCGAAGGGAATCTCACCGGATCTGGTTCTGCTGTCGGTCAAGCCGCATATGCTAGGCGATGTGGCCCCGGACCTGAATGCGCGGCTGGGACCGGGCAGCACGCTGGTATCGATCCTTGCAGGCACCGAGCTGGCGATGCTGCGCAAAGCTTTGCCAGCGGCGGGGACAATCGTCCGGCTGATGCCCAACATGGCCGTGACAGTCGGCAAATCGCCAATGATCATGATCAGTCAGGATGACAGCGCCAGTCTCCGCACCCGGATGAACACATTATTCGAACCACTGGGTCCACCGGAATGGCTGGAATATGAAGACCAGATGCATGTCGCCACGGCCTTGTCCGGATCCGGTCCGGCCTTTCTGTTTCGCTTCATTGACGCTTTGGCCCGCGGGGCGGAAGAGCTGGGCATGGAATCCGATCAGGCGGCGCGGCTCGCACTTGCCATGGTCGAAGGTGCGGCAGAACTGGCGGCGGCTTCTCCACATGATCCCGGCACGCTTGCCGATCAGGTCGCGAGTCCCAATGGCGTGACGCGCAAGGGGCTGGACGTGATGGACGCGAATGAACGGGCCAACCGGCTTCTTCGCGATGTCCTGAAGGCCGCGATGGATCGCAACATTGAAATGGCGGAGGAAGCCCGAAGCGCCGATTGAGTCAGTCGCGATCCTTGCGCAGGTCAAAGACCATCTGGCGATCTGATTCGGGGACCAGCCCTTCCAGCACATGCCAGAAACCGGTCACCGATTCCTGGCCGGCACTGACATAGGCTGCCGACAGTTTTTCCTGCAGTTGCGCAAACAGATCCGCTTCCAGCGCCGCGCCTTTCTCAGTCAGACGCAGGAGCTTTTGCCGCCGGTCGATCTGACCGGGGCGGGTGACCACCATGTCGCGCTCATGCAATTCCTTGAGGACACGCCCCAGCGACTGTTTGGTGATGGCCAGCAATCGCAACAATTCCCCAACCGTAAGATCCGGCTGGCGCGCGATGAAATAGAGCGCCCGGTGATGCGCGCGCCCGAGTCCCTGCCGCGCCAACACCTGGTCAATCGCGTTGGTGAGTCGGGTATAACCGAAATAGAGCAATTCCACACCGCGTCGGATTTCATCTTCGCGCAGGAAGAGCGGCGACGCGCCGGGGGAGGAAGAGGGGCGAGATATGTCAGCCATGTTGACGTATCTTGACAGGCTGCCCGGGCGAATGCAAGACAAACCATAAATGCTGTACAACAATGTAGAGCGAGACCGACTGGACGGAGCTGATCATGGCGCGGGATGAAAATCTGGAATTTCTCATCGCAAAGAGCGACAGCCCGACGTCCGTGGAAGACCGTCAGGCACAACTGGAAGATCCCGGCTTCGGGACCCTGTTCACCGATCACATGGTGATGATCAAATATACGGAAGGGCAGGGCTGGCACGATGCCCGCCTGCAAAAGCGCGAGCCGATCGCGATGGATCCGGCCTCTTCGGTGCTGCACTATGCCCAGGAAATTTTCGAAGGCATGAAGGCTTATCGCCTCGCCGACGGTACCACGGCGCTGTTCCGGCCGGAGGAAAATGCCCGGCGTTTTCAGGCCTCGGCCCGCCGGATGGCGATGCCGGAATTGCCCGTATCCACATTCCTGCAATCGATCGAGCTGCTCGTCGATGTCGAGCGGGACTGGTTCCCGCCGGTCGAGGGCGGATCGCTCTACCTGCGACCCTTCATGTTCGCGAGCGAGGTCTTTCTCGGTGTCCGCCCGGCGAAAGAATATCTCTACATGGTCATTGCCTCGCCGGCTGGCGCCTATTTCAAAAGTGGCGCGTCGGCGGTCAGTATCTGGGTCTCCACCGATTACAGCCGGGCAGCGACTGGCGGCACCGGCGCGGCGAAATGCGGCGGCAATTATGCCGCCAGCCTCGTCGCCCAGGCCGAAGCGATCGAACGGGATTGCGATCAGGTTGTGTTCCTGGATGCGGCTGAACATCGCTGGGTTGAGGAACTGGGCGGGATGAATGTGTTCTTTGTCATGGCTGACGGCCGGCTGATCACGCCGCCGCTGGGCGGGACCATCCTGCCTGGCATTACGCGGGAATCGATCATGACATTGGCCCGGGAAGAAGGCTTGACCGTCGAGGAAAGTCCCTATGCGATTGATCAATGGGAAGCGGATGCCCGGAGCGGAGAGCTGCTCGAATGTTTCGCCTGTGGCACGGCCGCGGTGGTCACCCCGATCGGCACCGTGAAGTCGGAGGGCGGCGACTTCACCGTGGGCAGCGGCGGGCCCGGCCAGCTGACGGGGAAACTGCGCGCGCGCCTCGCCGATATCCAGCGGGGGGTTGTCGAGGACACGCATGGCTGGGTCAAAAGGCTGTTCTGAAAATCGGATGAAACTGGCACTTGCCCCGTGCCGCCAAACCGGATAACAGGCGCTCTCGCTGACAAATGCAGCGCCATGTGCTGGGGTGTCGCCAAGTGGTAAGGCAGCGGCTTTTGATGCCGCCATGCGCAGGTTCGAATCCTGCCACCCCAACCATTTTTCCTTCGGGGTTTTCGACAGATAGATAGTGACTGTGCGCCAGCATCTGCTGCGGTTTTTTGGTCGATTTGACCGTTGGCAGCTCCAGTAACCGGCGCGAGCAACCCGCCGGTCAATTGCCACGAGACATAATCAGTCTTCGTTGCTGATCCGGAACAGACACAAAGCCAGAAGGAAAGTGGCCAGCACGCCGGAGGCTCCGGCCACGGGGGAGGGCAAAAAGCCCTGCAGGCCGAACATCATCACCAGTGCATTGGCGACAAACGCGACAGCGCCAACCAGCGCGGTTGCACCCCCCAGCGCCTTGCTGCCTTCGTTCATCCTGGCCATGCCGAAGACCATAGCTGCCAGTCCCAGCAGGATTTTCGCCGCATTATATCCGAAAAAGGAGAATGCGACGACTGAGGATGCGACTCCCCCGAGGTCAGCATTGGTTTCGGCTGCCGCACGAAATGGCCCGAATTGCGTCAGGCCGACGCCGACCTGCACCACATTGAGCACGGCGCTGAACGCAATCGCGGAAAAGCCCAAAGTGTAACGCTTGGCCATGACCAGTGCGGAACCCGCGAAAGCGGCCAACAGCACAAAAAGCAGCCCTTCCAGACCCCAGAGAAACCCGCGATCGACTTCGGGCGCACCAAGATACAGGGCTGTGTAGACCGGTTGCGAAATGGCCGCCAGAAGCAGCAGAACGGCAATGGTTTTAACGGTGCGACTCTGCGTGAATTCCATGATGACTTCCCTTTGTGGTCGTGGCGCATATCTGCGGTTCGCTGATGCAATTTTCGAAACTACTGCCAGTCATGCAAAAACTCAATGAAATCCGGACTATATCCATTCGGTCGATGAACTGTGCCACATGATTGATGACAAAGAGCTTCAATGTTGCAGGCTGTTGGCTCGCTTTTGGCAGACTCGATGGCCTAGGGTCGGCTTTGGGCGCAGAAGCGGATAGTGGTTCGACAGGTTAATCTGGTTGCAATTTTAAACCATATTGCTAATAGTGCCCTGTGACCCAGCCACACGAACAGACCTGTCCCATCGCAGCTTCACTGAATCAGCTCGGTGATATGTGGACTCTCATGATTGTGCGGGAGGCCATGGCTGGAGCTCGGAGGTTCAAAGATTTTCGAACCGGAACGGGCATTGCCAAAAACCTGCTCTCCTCTCGGCTCAAACAAATGGTCAACTATGGCATATTGGAAAAATATGACGCCGGACAGCATGGTCCGCGTTCCGAATATCGTTTAACCGCTAAGGGCAAGGCGCTGGCCCCGGTGATGATCGCGGTGAGCCAATGGGGCAATCAGTGGGTCTATGGCGAAGGCAGGGAACCTGTGAATCTGGTTGACCGCAAAACCGGTAAACCGATTGCCCCGCTCCATCCATCCAGCAGCGATGGCGATGCGCTCGACTGGCGCGATGTCGCCATGACCTCAGGTCCCGGCGCCAGCGGCATGATGCGCGAGCGATTCGAGAAGCTCGAGAAATTACTCAACACCCCCAAGCCACCCCCTCAATCCAAGGAGACATGACATGGCCAGCAAGGCAGCAGAAGCAGAATGGAAACCAACAGCCTGCGGGCTTTGCTATGCAAATTGCGGTGTGCTGGTGCAGACCGGCGGCGAGGATGGCCGCCGCATCCTGCGGGTCAAGGGCGACAAGAACCACCCAGTGTCAAAGGGCTATACCTGCAACAAGGCGCTGAAGCTGGACTATTATGTCCACGGCCGCGATCGGCTGACCGCACCGCTGCGCCGCCGCGAGGATGGGACGTTTGAGGAGATTGATTGGGACACGGCGATCAGCGAAGTCGCCAGCAAGATGGCTGCGATCCGGGACGAACATGGTGGAGACAAGATTTTCCGCTATGGCGGCGGCGGACAGGGTAATCATCTGGGCGGTGCCTATTTCGGATCGGTGATGGCGGCGCTGGGGATGAAGTATAAAACCAATGCTCTGGCGCAGGAAAAAACCGGTTTTGGCTGGATGATGAACCGGATGTTTGGCGGTGGGGTGCATGGGGAATTGCATGAAGCCCAGACACTGGTGATTGTCGGCAAAAATCCTTGGCAATCCAACGGTTTCCAGAGGGCCCGCATCTTGCTCCGGCAGGCATCCAAGGATCCGGAACGGACCTTGATCGTGATGGATCCCAAACGGACCGAAAGCGCAGAACTGGCCGACATTCATCTTGCCGTAAAGCCGGGCCGCGATGCCTGGGCGCTGTCGGCAATGGTTGCGCATATCCTGCAGGAAGATCTGGTGCCACATGACTGGCTGGATGCGCATACCATAGGGTTTGAACGGGTTCTGGATCGTTTCAAAGATATTCCGGTTGATGAATATTGCCATTTTGCCGGCCTTGATCCTGCCGATGTGAAAGCCGCTGCCGAAGCTATCGGCAAGGCGGAAACCGCCGCGCTCTATGAGGACATCGGTCTGCAAATGGCACCGCATTCCACGCTCGACAGCTATCTCAACATGCTGCTCACCAGCATTACCGGTCATTTCGGTCGCCCTGGGACGATGGCGGTTCTGTCGCACCTGCCCGGCCCTTTTTTCAGCGGATCGGATCAGGGCGAAGTCGATGAAGATGGCTATGAACATGGCTGGAATACCTCACCTGTGACCGGATCCCGCATCGTGGGCGGATTGGTGCCTTGCAATGATGTACCCGATGCGATCCTGACCGATCATCCGGATCGCTATCGCGCGATGTTTGTCGAAAGTGGCAATCCCGCCCACAGCATGGCCGACAGTCCGAAGTGGCGGGAAGCATTGCGGGCGCTCGACCTGCTGGTCGTGTTCGATATCGCGATGACCGAAACCGCAATGGAGGCGGACTATATCCTGCCGGCACCCAGCCAGTACGAGAAGTGGGAAGCGACCTTCTTCAACTTTGAATATCCTGCCAACGTCCACCATTTGCGCAAGCCGGTGATCGAGCCAAAAGGCAATGTCCTGCCCGAACCGGAAATCCACTCGCGCATTGTCGAGGCGCTGGACGTGATTGACGAGGAGTTTCTGGAACCGCTTCATGAAGCGGCCAAACAGGGGCTGGAGGCCTATGGCATGGCGGCTTTCGCTTTCATGGCGCAGCATCCCAAATTGACCAAGTTCATCCCCCATATTCTATATCGAACACTGGGGCCGACTTTGCCTGAAGGTGCTGCCTCTGGTGCGCTCTATTGGGGCATGTGCCAGCGTTTTGCCGCCGCCAATGCAGAAGCCGTCAAGCGCGCAGGTCATGAGGGCGAGGGTTTGGCGCTGGGCAATGCGCTGTTCGAGGCGATTATCTCTGGCCATTCCGGCACGGTCTTCTCGGTTGAAGATTTTGATGAAGCCTTCTCCAAAATTGGTTTTGACGACAACAAGATTCGTCTCAATGTCGGAGAGATGCTCGACGAGGTGGATGGCCTCGCCGCAATGGAAGACGTGGTTGGGAAAAAGGAAGAATTCCCCTTCATCCTCGCCGCGGGGGAGCGCCGTTCCAACACCGCCAATTGCGCCATCCGCGATCCCAAATGGATGGAAGCCAACGATGCCACCTCGCTCGCCATTCACCCAAGCGATGCAGCAAAGGTGGGCATTGGTGACGGTGCCAATGTAAAAATCATTACTGAAATTGGGGAAGCAATTATTGATGTTCGCCATGATGACCGTCAAAAGCCGGGTTCACTGGCAATGCCAAATGGGCTTGGCATGCTGCATCCCAACGAAAAGGGCGATGCAGTTACCACCGGCGCATCCTGCAACGAGTTGACACCGATTGGCAATAAAGACAAATTTGTTGGGACGCCGTTCCACAAATATGTTCCCGCGCGGCTTGAGCGGATATAAAGCCAAATTTGCAAGCCAATTGGAGCTTGGATTAAGGAAAAGGGATTCAAAATAGATCGATTGACTGGTCCGCTGTCGGGATATTGCAGTCGCCCGTCGAAGACAGCGATGTGGGCCAGTCCTTTCCTACATCCCACGGCTCCCGCTATGCTTTCCTGCTTTCAATTCTGCCGGAAAGGATTTTTTTTCGCGCAAGTGTCACCCCATTCCAACTCTGCCCAAAATACAGAAATATAATGGAAAACCTGGCAAAACCGCCGGGTGACACCGTGTCACCTTTGTCACCCTGATTCCCGCAGCAGCCCGCCTCTGCCTAGCTCCACAAAAAAGCCGACAGGTCTGACCTGCCGGCTTGTACATCATGGAGGAGATGCGTGACGATTTCGGGGGTGCTTGTAACAGAAATCCCTGTTTCGTGATGTAAAGGATTGTAACACGCAGCGTTCAGGACTCGCCAAATGTAAACGAACAGGCCTAAGACACTGTTTAGTACAGAAGAACAATTGGGGTGCGGCCATGATCGGGGAGGAGCTCGAACGGCCAGCAAAGCTGACGAGGAAAAAACATGCGTATTGCGATTGCCGATGATGATGCGGAAATCATCGAATTCCTGGCCAAGATTGTCGAAGGGCAGGGCCATGTTGCGGTCGGCTATTCCGATGGTACGGCGCTGACAAGCGCGCTGCTTCGGGACACGTTTGATCTGATCATTCTCGACTGGAACATGCCGGGCAAGACCGGGATCCAGATTCTGGAGTGGATGCAGGATGCCGTCGATGACTGTCCGCCGGTGATCATGATGACCAGCCGGACCGCCAAGCAGGATATCAGCGATGCGCTGAATGCGGGGGCGGATGATTATATCACCAAGCCCGAGGATCCTGATGTGATTGGCGCGCGGATCAATGCCGTGCTGCGGCGAAATACCGGCAGTTCGGCAATGGAACCGTCGGTCGAATATGGCGACTACAAGCTCGACCGGATCGAACAGAAGGTGCATCATAATGGCAAGGAGATTGCGTTGACGGCCAAGGAGTTCGAGCTGACGGACCTGATGTTCCGCAACCGCGACCGCACTCTGTCGCGGCGTTACATCATGGAAACCGTCTGGCGTACCAATGCCCATTTGACCACGCGCACGCTGGACATGCATGTGTCGCGCGTGCGTTCCAAGCTCTCTCTGTCGCCGGAAAACGGGTTTCGGATTTTCACTGTTTTCGGTTATGGTTACAGGCTGGAGACACTTGGCAACGGGAAGTGAACATGGCTTTGGACCGGAAATTCCGCATCACCATCCGGCTCGCCTGCCTGCCGCTCGTTTTTGCGGCTTCCACCGTTTTGGCGCAACCGGTCAGTGATGGCGACCGGATACAATATATCTTCAAACCTGGTGATACGCTCTATGATCTGGGCACCAAATATTTTCGCAAACCTGGTGATTATCGTATCGTGCAGCGCCTGAACCGGATTGTCTATCCGCGCAAAATATCGATCGGAAAACGGGTTACCATTCCTTTCCGACTACTCAAATATCGTGCGACACAAGCCAGTCTCAGTGCGTTTCGGGGAAATGTCTCCATCGCTGCCGATGGCCAGCAACTCACTCCGGCGCGTGGCCTCGATATTGCTGAAGGCAGCCAGATCATTACCCAGGCGGGCAGTTTTGTAACGCTCAGTCTGGAAGATGGCTCGCGGATATCCATGCCGTCCAACAGCCAGATGCGGATCACCCGATTGCGCCACATTTTGCTGACCGACAGCGTGGACTATGAATTCTCGGTCGACAATGGCCGGGTGCGGTCAAAAGTCACGCCCTTTGATCGGGACGCTCACCGGTATCGCGTCCGGACGCCGGTCGCTGTGTCCGCCGTACGCGGAACCGATTATCGCGTGCGGGTTGATGATGCCAGCGGGACGGCCTTTGCCGAAACCGTCGAGGGCCAGGTGGATGTCGCCGCTGGGCAGGATATCGCCGCCAATGCCGTGTCAGTACCGGCCGGGCAGGGCGCGGCGGCCACCGCCAGCGGAGATTTGCTGACTGGCAGCCTGCTCGCCGAACCTGCGATGGTCGAGCCCGCGAAAATCCAGTCGGACCCCGAGTTGCGATTTGAATTTGAACCGGGCGCCACCGCAAAGGGATATCGCATGATGATCTCCAGCGATGCCGGTTTTGTCGACATATTGGATGAGAAGAACAGCAGCGAAGCGGTCATGACCCTGCCCGCCATTCCCGATGGCCGCTATTTCGGCAAGGCGTCGGTGCTGGCGGCTGACGGTTTCGAAGGGCTGCCATCGACCTTTTCGTTCAGGCGCATGCTCAGCACCATCAATGGCACAGCGGGACAGGGGGAATTCGGCTTCCGCTTCAAATGGGCCGGACAAGGCAGCGGGACGCGGCTCTATCGCTTCCAGCTGGTTGCAGGTGACAAGTCGGCCGTACCGATGGTCGACGAAGCGGGACTGACCGCGGATGTACTGACGCTGTCCGATCTGCCCGACGGGAACTACTTCTGGCGGGTAGGGGTCACCCAGTTTACTGGTGATCCGGAGGATCCGGAGCCAGTCGAGAAATGGACGGAATTTGAAAAATTGACCGTCGCCGGCTGACGCCCTATTTTCCACATCTCGGCACATCGCCCCGGAGATCCTTGCTGCCATGAAATTGCGCCGTCGCCTCGGGATAGAATGGGCCGGTGTCGCCATATTGTCTTCGCTGGTCGTGGCATTGCTGATACACTGGAACAGCCTGTCTCGTGTGGACCATCTGCTATACGACCAACTGTCCGGACTGGAGCGCCCCGAAGCCGCCAGTGACGTGCTGATCATTGGAGTTGACGAGGATAGCCTTGCGCAATTCGGCAAATGGCCCTGGTCACGCGACCGCCATGCCGAATTGTTCCGGCGCCTCGAGGCTGGCAATCCGAAAGCGATCGCCTTCGATATCATCCTGAGCGAGCGCGGTGATCCGGACAATGACCAGCTGCTGTCCGAGGCCATGGCCAAAAATTCCGGCCTGTTCCTGCCGCTTCATTTTGTGTTCCCTGGCCGTGATGGCGCCATGTATGATGTGAAGGAGCCCCTCGCGGAATTTCGCCGGAATGCGGTGGATGTCGGACATGTCAATCTGGTTTTCGATGATGACGGAGTGGTTCGCCGCACAGCCCTGTGCTTTGCCGGAGACGGAGATGATGCCCGGAACTGGCCGCATCTGATGGAGCAGCTCTATCGATACATGAATGAGGGTCAGCCATCGCCGGCCTTTGACCGGCTGGCCCGATGTGATGACCCGCTGCTTATGCCCTGGTCGGAGCGCAACAGTTTTGCCGCCATCTCCTATGCGTCCATTGCCAATGGTGAAGTGCCGCCGGCCTTTCTGGAAGACAAGGTTCTGCTGATCGGTGCAACCGCCAGCGGGTTGGGGGATCGTCACAATGTCCCGCTCAATGACGGTGGATCGATGGATGGTGTGGAAATCATGGCCAATCTGCTGGGTGCGCTGGAGCGCGATGATTTTGTCGCGCCGCTGCCCTTCTGGCAACAGCTGGCCTTGTCCCTGGCTCCGCTGTGGATATTGCTCGCCGGGTTCTGGCGCTGGCGCCCGAGATCGACCATCTTGATATCCCTCGGGCTGATTGTGCTGGTGTTGAGTGCGACAGCGCTGTTACTAGCCTTCCGCCTCTGGTTCGCGCCGGGAGCGGCACTTGTCGGACTGGCGCTGGTTTATCCGGTCTGGGGTTGGCGACGGCTGCAGGCGACAAGCGATTTCATGGACGAGGAACTCGAGAATTTCCGGGCGAGCAAAGTGGATATTCCCGTCGCAGCCAGACCGGCAGGACCGGTAGATGTGGTTACCGGACAGGCGGAGGAACTGACGCATGCCATTTCCCACATGCGCGATTTGCGGCGGTTCATTTCCGATGCATTGTCCAATCTACCGGATCCAATGTTCATCACCGATCTCGAGGGCCGGGTCAAATTTGTGAACAAGCTGGCGCAGATCGGATTCGAACCTGCGGGCAAGGATCAGGAACTGGCACTGGATGACATGCTCGCCCGTTTCGTGACACCCGGAGACTTGCCAGAAGTGCAGGAATATCTCGCGATGAATCGGCAATCGCAGGAGCTCGATTATGTCGAGTTTACGTCTCTCAACAATGAAATTTTTGCGATGCGTCGCGCGCGGATATTGTCCGATGACGGCGATTTGCGCGGCCATATCCATTATCTTGCGGACATTACACAGGTCGCCAATGCCGCCGAGGAGCGCGAAGAAGTCCTGCAGCTCCTGTCCCATGACATGCGGGCACCACAGGCCGCGATCCTGGCGCTACTCGACAGTTCGGAGCCGTCGGACTCCGCCAGGCGGATCGCGGGACATGCAAGGCGAACATTGGCACTGGCCGACAATTTTGTCGGGCTGGCCCGGATCAAGTCGAGTGAATTTGCAGGCGAGGACATATTGCTGTCCGACCTGGTTGTTGAAGCCAGTGACAGTCTCTGGCCGCTAGCCGAGGCGCGCAAGATCAAATGCCGGGTTGCAGACAAGTCGGAGGGCGCATTCATCGTCGGTGAACCGAGCAGTCTGCACCGCTCGTTTGTCAATCTTATCGACAATGCCATCAAATATAGTCCGGACGCCGGCGTGATCGATATCGACCTGCGGCGGATAGATCTCGACAAGCAGCCTTTTGTCTCGATCGAGATCAGTGATGAGGGGCCGGGTGTCGCACCAGACATGCTCGAACATCTGTTCGAGCGCTTTGCCAGTGATGACAGCCAGGCCCAGGGGCAGGTCAAGGGCAGTGGACTGGGCCTCAGCTTTGTGGCGGCCGTGATCGAGCGGCATAGCGGAACAGTGCGCGCGGACAATCCCAGAGACGGGGGTGCGCGAATGACGGTGCTGTTACCGGTCGCTCCCGATATCGGCGACTGACGGGCCTATTCGACACCGCCTCTGGTGCGAACAAACTGGCGGGCTCCGGTTCCTGACCCGAACTCCGCCATTGCACCGCGAACGAGATGGGGCAAGGATTCCGCCATCGTCCCCTTGCAGTGATATTCTGCTGCGGCTCCTGAATAGAGCGACGTTCCTGTAACCCGGTCGGCAATCGTGACGGTCAGCCTGTGTTCCCGGTCCTTGCAGGACTGCAGGGGTTTTTGCTGTTTGACCTCTGCCAGAACGGCTTGTTCCGTGTCTTCTCCCACCGTGATGGAGATATCGGCGGGGCGATCCGCCAAGGTCAGATCCACCAGAATAGCTGCGTTTTCAACCGCGCGAAATCCCCGTGATTTCAGAGCGGAATCAACCATTTCGCGGGCGGCCTTGTGCAGGTCATTGTCTTGCTCTGCAACCGATCCGAAATTGTAAGTTCGATCATCCGGGAGCGGCGCACCGGCTTGTGTTGATATCCGGGTTTCAATCGGGCCGGCGCAGCCAGCGACAAGGGTTGCGGTCAGAATTGTCAGAATAGCTGAACGGATCATGGCGCTCCCGGACCTGTAACCGATTGTCTAAGCAGGATAATGCAGTCCGGTCAAAATGTCACGGAAATAGCCGCAGGATAGTTCTCTGCCCGTCGCAAAACGGGATCTGATCGCGTTTAGCGGGTCAGCGCGTAGTAGAGCACATACAGCCAGGACAGGAATCCGTGAATGATCGCCCAGATGATCGATTTGTGGGTCGTGAAGCTGATGACAATCGCCAGTGCGCTGCCGAAGCCGACACCGTTGCGGACAATTTCCTTGCGGACATAGGTGGCCCCTCGGCTCATCGGTGACTCTCCTGGTGCATAATCTTCCGGCCGCATGCGTTCCGGTTTGATTTTGTCCGCCATGATCAGGCCGCCTCGCGGGCCCGGTCAGACAGTTCCTGATTCAGCATCTCTGCCAGCAGAAAAGCCAGTTCGAGCGATTGCGCCGCATTGAGCCTTGGATCACAATGGGTATGATAGCGATCGCCCAGTGCGGCATCGGTTATCGCCACGGCACCGCCGGTACATTCGGTGACATTCTGCCCGGTCATCTCACAATGGATACCGCCAGCAAATGTGCCCTCGGCCCGGTGGACAGCGAAGAACCCGCGCACCTCGGCCAGAATGCGGTCAAATGGCCGGGTCTTGTATCCGCTTTCGGCCTTGATCACGTTTCCATGCATCGGGTCACAGGACCAGATCACGGGATGACCTTCCTTTTTGACGGCACGGACCAATGGCGCCAGTCCGGCTTCCACCTTGTCATGGCCGAAACGCGAAATCAGCGTGATACGTCCAGCTTCACGGGCCGGGTTCAGTATATCGAGCATTTTCAGCAGATCATCGGCTTCAAGCGACGGTCCGCATTTCATGCCGATCGGGTTGCTGATGCCGCGCAGGAACTCGACATGGGCCGAACCTTCAAAGCGCGTGCGGTCGCCGATCCAGAGGAAATGGGCGCTGGTGTCATACCAGTCGCCGGTCAGCGAATCCTGCCGGGTTAACGCCTCTTCATAGGGAAGGAGCAGCGCTTCATGGCTGGTGTAGAAGGAGGTTGCCTTGAGCTGTGGCACCGTGTCGGGATTGATTCCGCAGGCCTCCATGAAAGCCAGAGCCTCGCCAATCCGGTCGGCCATTTCCTCGAATTTCTTGGCCCAGGGACTGCGCGACATGAAATCATGGGTCCAGCCATGCACCTGCTGCAAATTGGCATAGCCGCCCGTGGAGAATGCGCGCAGCAGATTGAGCGTCGCCGCCGCCTGGTTATAGGCGCGGATCATCCGGTCGGGATCGGGTTCCCGGCGAGCGGAGTCAAATTCAATGCCATTGATGATGTCCCCGCGATAGCTTGGCATTTCGACGCCATCCTGCACCTCGGTCGGCGCCGAGCGCGGTTTGGCAAATTGACCTGCCATCCGGCCCAGCTTCACTATCGGGAGCTTGGACGCGTAAGTCAGAACCACCGCCATCTGAAGGATGACGCGAAACGTATCGCGAATATTATTCGGATGAAACTCTGCGAAGGATTCCGCGCAATCGCCGCCCTGTAGCAAGAATGCCTTGCCTTCTGCCACGTCCGCGAGATCTGCTTTCAGGCTTCTGGCTTCCCCGGCAAATACCAACGGCGGATATGTGCCCAGCAGCTGTTCGGTTTCCGCAAGCTTTGCGGAATCCTGATACTCCGGCATTTGCAGCCCTTCGAAGTTTTTCCAGCCGTTCGGCGTCCAGTTTGTCGCCATGAGAGCGCTCCAGTTAATCTATTTCAAAATCGGGTGCCTTTAGGCCTGATTCAAGGGTCAAGGCAAGCAAAAGCGGGGTTTGGTTGCTAGTGTAACCGGGCCGCGCCGGTACGTTTCGGAGTCAAGTTCAGCTGCCTGGCTCGACTTTCCAGGTTCCGGACTGGCGATATTCGGGCTTTATTTGGCCGACGCTCGGGAGCTTTTGTCCGGCAAAGGCTTTGTCGCCACCCCTTTTCAGTGCATCCGGACTATAGTCCGGTGCCCGATAGGTGCGGCCTGTATCGTTGGCGGTTGCGGGACTCAATCTCAACCGTCTGGCCCGGTCTGCCGCCAAGGCCGCGACCTTTTCCTGACGTGCCGCTTCCTGTTCGGCTTTGTGCCGGGCTTTCTCATAAGCTTTTTCCAGAGCGATGGGGTCGAGGGATCCGCGCGTGCTGGCTGCTGCACTGCGCGTTTTCGGACCGGGTAAAGGTTCACGGCCGCGATATTTTTGACTGAACGCGCTGGCTCTTCCGGCGCTGCCTTTCCAGCTGTAGAATCGATGTGCACCAATTGTTCCGAGAAACCGCAAGCTGGGCGCCCAATAGGGATAGACTTCGGTGGTATGATAATGGGTTGCGGTGCCCACTGGTGAGGCGATCTTCCCGGCCAGAGCTGCTGCCGCTACTTTGCCGGCTCGTTTCCAGTGAAAGCGCGATGGCTTGCGGTGGAGCGAACCGTCGCAGGTATAGGAAAACTGACACCCTGTGACACGTTCGCTGCCCTGGAACACCACCCCGCACACGGAGGCCGGATAGCTGGGATGGCGTACCCGGTTGAGAACCACCAGCGCGACGGCCTTCTGCCCGGCATCCGGCTCGAGGCCAGCTTCGTAGTAGATCGCCGAGGTCAGGCATTGCAGCGCCCGGCCATTGTCCATTGCCGAACCGCGAAAGGCGATCGGCCGGATAAGATGCGCCGTTGCCAGATCTTCACCGGCGAGCTCCCCGGTCGTTTCCGGTAATCCGCTGCCGTGCTCGGCGAGAGGATCGATGGCCAGGTCGCCATAATTTTGCGGGATCGCATAGCCGGGGTCGATGAAGTAGAAGGCCGACCCGGCAAAATTCTCCTCCGGCCTTTCAACCGGCTGGAGATCCAATTCCGCGGGCTGAAACTCGCGCGCGTCTAGGCTGGCCCGCGGCATGGTTACGGGGATCAAGACAATCCCCAGAATGAGCAGCGCGAGCAGCGCTTTCTCGCGGCTGCTGAGCTGAAGCCAGCCGGGTACCTGCAGGCGGTCTGTTATCGGGGCAGGAGCAATTGCCATTCTCGTTGCTGCAGGTGTTGCGGGAGCGTGATTGCCTTCCGGTTCCGGTTTCTGACGCGGCAGTGAAAAGCCTGCCGGTCCATCTGCCGCCAGATCATTTTCGCTCAGTCGCGGGACATAGGGCGGGGGAACATGCATTAGCTGTGAGACGGTCTTCCTGCAAATCCAGCCTGAAAAACAACCGGAAGTGGCTCCATAGCCCGGATTTCCGTCAGATTCCGCAGGCGAATCGGGCCTGTTTCAGGATGGGACGGCGATGCTGTGCGGGTTAAGTGGTTAACGCCGCTATTCCGCCACTTCCGGCGAGACGTTCAACCTTGAACCATTAAAACCGTCTGGCGGGAGGGTCAGATTACGGATGCGCGTGCGTTCGCTTCATGCAGATTCACCAGATAGCGACTGACGGCATAGCCCAATATGCCGAAGATGACGCCGCCAATGGCGGGGCCAATCAAAATCCCTTCCAGACCGTAGAGAGCACCGCCAATCCACAAAAAGGGGATCAGACCGAGCGTGTTGCGCAGCCAGTTCAAAATCATGGACCAGGCCGGTCGCTCGAGATTGTTGCAGGCGGCATTGGAGATGAACAGGATGCCGTTGAAAAAGAACAGCGGCGTCAGCACCAGGGCGAATATCCAGAACAGATCGCGGCCCTGGGCTTCCAGATTGAATATGTCGGCAATCGGCTCATTGAGCAGCAACAGCAGGGGCCAGATAAGCAGTGTGTAGCCCAGCGCGAACAGCATGGCCTGCTGGATGGTCAAACGAATACGGTCGAATTTCCCCGCGCCGAAATTCTGACCGATAATCGGTCCAACAGCACCAGACAGGGAGAATAGCAGGCAGAAGGCCACCGGCGTAATCCGTCCCATGACCGCAAAGCCCGCCACGACATCATCGGAATATCCGGCGATGAAGCGATAGGAGATGAAACCACCCACTGGAGTCGCGACATTGGTCATGATCGCTGGCAGCAAAATCGCCATGACCGGCTTGAGATCGATGCGGAAACACTCCGCCGAGAACCGCTCGAACCCGCCATAGGACTTGATGACCGGGACTATTGCCACACCGGCCGAAACGATCGCGGCAATGGCGGAGGCGATGGCAGCACCATTGATCCCCAGTCCGAAACCGAAAATGAATATGGGATCAAGGACCGCATTGGTAATGCCCATGCTCAGCGTCACATTCATCGCGCGCCGTGCAGCGCCATGTGCTCTCAAAAAGCCGGAGCAGACCATGGCCGCCACGCTGAACGGCATGAACGGAGCAACAATCCGGATATAACCAGATGCCGCGTCTCTCGCGGTACCATCAGCTCCCGCAAGTTCCAGCAATTCCGGTGCGAAAGCGAAGAAAATGATCGCGAGCGGGACAACGATCATCATGCTGAGCACCAGTATGTTGGTCAGATAACGCCGCGCGAAGCGGGGATCGCCTTGTCCGATACTGCGCGAGGCAAGGGCGCTGGTTGCGATCATCAAGCCGATATTGAATGCCGTTCCGAAGAACAGAATCGTGGCAGCAAAGCCCATCGCCGCCGTCAGTGCACTGTCGTCCAGTTGGGCGATGTAGAGCAAATCGACAAAATCGACGATGAACATTGTCAACAAGCCGACGCTGGCAGTCAGCGTCATCACGGTGATATGCCGGATCGGTTTGCCGGTGAGAAATATGGCTTGCTCGGAAGAAATCGGGTTATCCTGAATTGGGTTCTGGCCGGAACTGGCAATTTGCGTTTCGCCGTTTTGCCCTATAGCCTTTTATCTCGCGGTCAATCCGTCTCGCGGATTCGCGGCAATTTCGGAGAGTCTTTCATGCGCGTTCCTATGGCCATTCCCATCCTCGCCTTGCTGCTGCTTTCCGCTTGCACTCCTGGTGCAGAACAGGGAGAAGATATGGGCGAAGAGCAGGGTTTGTTCGAGCGCAAGAATATCGCGCCGGATCCCAATGACGAGATTCAGGGGCCGCGCAAGGCTGAGCACGCCTTTGCGCGAACAGCTCTGAGTTGTATCAATCGGCAATATCCGAACAAGATCAGCCATGTCATGGGGAGTGCAGCAGATGTTGCTGAGCCAGTTCGGCTGACTCCGGTTTTTTATGGCTGTTTTGACTGGCATAGCGCCGTGCACGGTCACTGGCTGCTGGTCCGCTTGTGGGGACAGAATCTGGTTCCGGAGATGGATGAGGAAATCGTTGCAGCTCTTGCGAGCAACTTCACCTCGTCTCGCGTCGCTGGTGAAATCGGCTATTTCAATGTGGAAGGTCGCGAGTCTTTTGAGCGACCCTATGGTCTGGCTTGGTTTCTCCAGTTGACTGCCGAGTTGCGCGAGATAGCAGCGGGGTCTGATGCCAAGGCAGAGCAGGCGCAAACCTGGCTTGACGAATTGCAGCCGCTGGAAGTCATTGTCGCGCAGCGCATCCGCGACTGGGTCCCCAAGCTGGCCTATCCGATCCGGCTGGGGACGCATAATCAGTCCGCTTTTGCCTTCGGTCTGATTCTCGACTGGGCACGCGGTGCAGAAGATGCGCAGATGGAGACACTCATTCGGGACAAGTCCTTGGCTTTCCACCGCAATGACAGGAACTGCCCCATCGCTTATGAGCCCTCGGGTGAAGATTTCCTCTCGCCCTGCCTGATGGTCGCAGACTTGATGCGCAGGATCATGGAGGAAGCAGAATTTGCGGATTGGCTAACCGAGTATCTGCCGGACCTGCCGACGGATGGAAGTGACGAGTGGCTGAAAACGGGTATTGTCAACGACCCCACTGACGGCAAGTTGGTGCATCTGGATGGCGTGAACCTTTCTCGGGCCTGGGCGCTGGAAGGCATCGCATCTGCCTTGCCCCCGGATGACGCACGTCGGTCGGGCTTGCTGGCGGCCGCTCGTGTTCATGGCGAAGCAGGGGAGGCGTCGGTCAGTACGCCCCATTATGCGGGCAGCCATTGGCTGGCCAGCTTTGCAACCTATTTGCGAACGCAGCGCGGATTGGACAGGCCTGTCGAAGCGCCGGACTCGCCGGAGGACCCGGCCGCTGTCCCGGACGGGTGATAGATGATGATTTCGGAGGTGCCGGGTTCTCTGGAAGATCAAGATGATCGCCGTCCAGCCTCCGTCACGCGTGTTCTTTTTCCCGTAAATCCAGACATTGCGATTTTCAGCATGCTTGCAGTCTGGGGTGCCTATTTTCTGTTTGCCGCCATCTATGTGCAGATATTGCCACCCCCGTTGCCGGCCCAGGCAATGGCGCAATATCTGCTGCTGACAGGCCTGGCGCTTGTCACCACATGGATATTGTACCGCGTGATCGGTTTTCTAGGTAGCGGACGAATATCCTCTGGTTTGACTGTGTTGATCATTCCCGGACTGGTTTTGGCGCTTCTGATCTCTTGGTTCGGCTTTGCCATTGTCGATCCGCAGGCATTTTTTTCCGCACCAGCCGCTGCGCAGGGTGACTCTCAGTCAATTGCAGCATCACGTGCCAGGCTATTGGTGGCAACATCTGTGCATTTCCTGATCTTGGTGAGTTGGGGCTGTGCCTATCTCGCCTGGTCTCACGATCGGGCGACCCAAGAGGCCATGGAGCAGGGCCGGCTGCTCGACCGGTTGAATCGGGAAAGTGAGCTGCGCGCGCTTCGATTCCAGCTGAATCCGCATTTCGTTTTCAATGCGCTCAACTCGGTCAGCAGTCTGATCATCGATCGCCGCAATCCGGAGGCCGAACAACTTGTCGAACGGCTGGCCGATTTCATGCGTGTGGTACTCAACGAGGGAAATCAGCGGATGACAACGGTCGAGCGGGAGGTTGAGCAGCAGTCGCGCTATCTGGAAATCGAGAAAGTGCGGTTCCCCGACCGGCTGACTTTTGCGTGCGATATTGCTGAAAATGTAAGGGATTGGGAGATTCCGGTATTGATCATCCAGCCGCTGGTGGAGAATGCGATCAAACATGGAGTTGCGCGCGCTGCAGGCCCGGTGAAAGTTGAAATCTCCGCCCGAAAGGATGGCGAAAGGCTCCGGATGGACGTGGCAAATGATGGTGACACGGAAGGACGCGGTACCGGGGATTGGCAAACCGGGACCGGCCTCGCCAATGTCCGTGAGCGGCTAATGGCGGTTTACGGCCATGAGGCGGCGCTGGAGACCGGCCACGATGCAGAGGGATTTGCGGTCGCTACCATCGTTGTGCCGGATGCATCGCACGCGTTGCAGGTCATCTGATGTCAGCGACCACGGACATGTCCGCCGACCGTCCGATTCATGTTCTGGTGGTTGACGACGAACCTCTGGCGCGCAATCGCATCAATGCGCTGTGTCGGCGCCTAGATGTCGTCGGAATGATTGATCTGTGTGATTCGGGCGAAAAGGCATGTGAAAAGGTGCGCGAGAACAGGCCAGATCTGGTTTTGCTGGACGTCGACATGCCAGGCCTGTCCGGCCTCGAGACGGCAGATTTGATCCGTTCGAACGAGTTGCCGGCGAGCCAGGTGCCGGAAATCGTCTTCACCACCGCGCATAGCAGTTACGCCGCTCAGGCTTTCCGTCTCGATGCAGCGGACTATTTGCTCAAACCGGTGAAACAGGCCCAGCTGCGAGAGGCTATTGCGCGGGCCCGGGAGAGGCTGCGCGTCCGCAGGCTGAATGATCCCGAGCAACCTCCGCCCTGTTTGTGGGTGCAGGATGGTACCGGGTCCGTGCAGATCCTGTGCCGGGACATTTCGCATATTCTGGCGGAACGAGACTATATGCGCCTGTGCCTGGTGTCAGGTCAGTCGCGGCTCGTCCATGAATCCATGCATGTCCTCGAAGACCGCCTGCCAGTCGGGGACTTTCTGCGCATTCATCGTTCGACCATCGTGCGCAGGGATCGCATCCGGGAATTCCGGCGCGCCGGCCGGCAGGTTCTGTGCGTATTGGAAGATGGGAAAGAATTCCCTGTCGGGCCAAGCTACCGAACGAAGATCGGGCAGAATATCCGTACGCGATAGGCCGGTTTCAAGCGGGCGGTTCCGGCTTGTCAGACACAGTTGCAGAATAACGCGGAGCGGGAGCCGGCTGCAGATATCCTCCGACATCAAGAAAGGCCTCCCGTTCGACATTATGCGGATGTTCCTTTGCTTCCGTCAACGACAGCACCGGAGCAAAACAAATATCCGT
The DNA here is from genome assembly GCA_039181895.1 of Pseudomonadota bacterium. Lineage (GTDB taxonomy): Bacteria > Pseudomonadota > Alphaproteobacteria > Sphingomonadales > Sphingomonadaceae > Parasphingorhabdus. The sequence goes on along the minus strand of JBCDCK010000006.1, from coordinate 17,478 downwards.
GCCCTCCATCAACTCGCACCACTCGTCCCGGGTTTTGGACCGGAACAGGGCGGTAAGCTTGTCTTTCAGTCCGGCCCACATGGCCGGGTTCATTTGGGCATCAAATTCACTGTCATCGGCGAGCCCGGCGACCTCACGCAACTGGGCGTAAAATTGCGGTTCGATTGAACCGATGGAAATATATTTGCCATCGGACGTTTCGTAAGAATCATAAAAGTGCGCGCCGGTGTCCAGCAGATTGACACCACGTTCGTCCCGCCACTGGCCGATATTCTGGAAATCGAAAATCATCGCCATCAGAGCCGCAGATCCGTCAGTCATCGCGCAATCGACAACCTGGCCCTCGCCACCGGTTTTGGCATGAAGCAGAGCAGACACCATGCCCAGCGCCAGCATCATGCCGCCGCCACCAAAGTCGCCCACCATGTTGATCGGCGGTGTCGGTTTCTGGCCCGCTCGCCCAAACGCATGCAGCGCGCCGGAAATGGAAATATAGTTGATATCATGGCCAGCGGCATGGGCCAGCGGACCATATTGGCCCCACCCGGTCATCCGGCCATAGACCAGGCCGGGATTATCGCCGAGCAGCACATCCGGACCGAGGCCCAGTCTTTCCATTACACCCGGCCGAAAGCCTTCTATCAGGCCATCCGCTTCGCGAACAATATCGCGCGCTTTCTGGATGCCGTCAGCAGATTTGAGGTCGACCTCCTCCAGCTTGCGCGATCTGGAAAGGGCCAGCCGCGGATCCGGCGGGCGGCCGGGACGATGGAGAACCGTGACGTCCGCGCCCTGGTCGGCGAGCATCATGCCGCAAAAGGGGCCGGGGCCGATGCCGGCAAATTCCACTATATGTATTCCTGCAAGAGGTCCCGCCATGATCTGCTCCGTTTAATCGCGTGATTAAACGTCCTAGGCCGGGCAGGCAGGGGAAATCAAGTCTTCTGAAACACTGGGACCGGCTGACAGATCAGCGGGGGCGCTGACCGTGCCCAAGCGGGCGCTGCTTGACCGCCTGCTTTCTCAGATAATGGGGCAGATCCAACTTGGATTGACCAACTGGTTTGCGCGCCAGCTTGGGATCGATCGCATGGTCAAATGCAACTCCGAACCGACCCTGTGCAACCCAGGCGACATGACCAGTCACCTTGCCGATATTCCGCAATTCCAGTTCAATCCGGTCGCCGCGTTTCGCACGCACCGCCGCTTCCGCCATCAGGCCACCAGCCGACAGGTTGCGCACCCGGACGTCACCGCAATCATCACCGTCAACAAACTTCAGGCGCGCTTGCAGAAACAGGCTATCGCGATCGACTTCGCGTTTCGGCATGCCGCTGGTTTGATTGTCAGGGCCGAGATTCTCGTCATATGGCTCTATCATGTGCAACCCGTTCCTGGTTTCAAAATTCGTTCTTCACCACAGGGGATAGCGCGCAAATGATGGAAAATTGGTTAAAATTTCGGGCGGTTTTGTTGATCTTGATGATCAGGATTTCGGGATTGGGGCAAATTGGCGACCGGAGTCGGGCGACCGAGCCGAAGACAATTGACCGGATCTGTGACGGGAATAGAGATTGAGAAATAGAATAAAAAGTCTGCAGTATCTACAGCAAACTATTGATCTCTAGAGATTTTCTCATTTCTCTCATGGGCTTCCTGCGCTTCAACTGTCATCGTCGCGATCGGTCGCGCTTTCAGGCGCTCCAGGGAGATTGGCTCGCCAGTGACCTGACAATAGCCATATTCGCCGTCCTCGATTCGCTGCAGGGCCGCATTTATCTTGGAAGTCAGCTTGCGCTGCCGGTCGCGGGTACGCAATTCCAGGCCCCAGTCGGTTTCACTCGATGCACGATCATTCAGGTCCGCTTCCTGTATGGGCCCGTCCTGGAGATGCGCCAGGGTTTCCTTGGACTCATCAATTATCTCTTGTTTCCAAGTCTCTAGAAGCTGTTTGAAATAAGCAAGCTGAAGTTCATTCATGAATTCCTCGTCATCGCCCGGATCATAGTCGTCAGGAACTACAACCACATCCGGTGATTTGCTTTTGGAGTTGGATTTCTTCTTCGCCGAGGACGCCACAACACTCTCCAACATTTGCCCCCAATCCTGCCAGGACTGGTGAGGGAAGGCCATAGGGCGGGCCTATAACCACGGGCCGTATCGGAGACAAGTCGCAAATTGAAACCAAGGGGAAAATTTTGTCTTTTGGCCGCGCTGGGGTCGGACCGAACAGGGAGCCGCTGCAAAGCGGGGCGGCGCAATCCTCCGTTTTCCTGATGGTCACAAGCATTGTCATCGCCTTGGCCAGTGCACTTTGCGGCCGATTTTCTCAACACTTCCGCTGGATTTGGTGTCAAATCGGGACATTAACTTTGCCCGGTCATGGGTTGATCTGATTTTCCGGAACTAAATTGGCCCAAACAAGGTTAACGCAATTGTTATTAACTTTTTCTTCTGCGCTTCTGATCCATGTCGGAGCCGAAAGGGCACCACCTGATCCAGGTGAATCTGCACCAAGCTCCAAAGCGGAAGAGAGAAGATACTATGTCGGTACGGATGGCTTTAGCGAAATTGTGCGCTTGCACATGCGGCGGTGCATTGATCGGTGGGGGCGCAGTCCATGTTACGGAAGCGCCAGCTGCGTCCTATGTGAAAAAAGCTGACTCGAAAAAGCAATATCGCAAACGGGTATTGCGCAAGGGAGAGTCGGCCCGCAAGGTCAAGCGCATCCGGCGCACCGTTACGACCAAGACCGTTACGGCCTGTGCGCCAAGCGTTGTGAAAATTGCCCAGACACCGGCACCTCTTCCTCCGCCACCCTATATTCCGGCTCCCCTGCCTCCGATTCCCGTTCTGGAAAGTGGCGGCGGATCTGTTCCAGTAGTAATCGGCGGTAGCGGCGGCTTCGGTGGCGGCGGCGGATTCTTCGGCGGGTTCTTCGGTGGTGGCAGCAGCGGTGGCGGCAGTGTTGTCATTTCCTCCACCAGCACCGGCGGCTCGACCAGCACCTCGTCGGGCAGCATCAGCAGCTCGACTGGTGGGGTGAGCACTTCCACCGGCGGTGTCAGCACCTCTACCGGGGGCAGCAGCTCGACATCATCCTCATCATCATCCTCAAGCAGCTCGAGCTCCTCGAGCAGTTCGTCCAGCTCGTCCGGTTCCAGTGGGGGTTCCAATGGCGGCAAACCGCATCCTGGCGGAAGTACTGGTTCGACCGGCGGTTCGTCCGGATCAAGCGGTTCGTCGGGCAGTTCCGGTTCTTCCGGATCTTCGGGCGGATCTTCGGGCGGCTCGTCAGGTGGTTCGAGCAGTTCCAGCAGTTCCGGTTCCTCCAGCAGCTCCAGTTCGTCCAGTGGCGGATCGTCGAGCAGCAGCTCTGGTGGTTCCGGAGGCAGCGGCGGCTCCTCGAGCAGCAGCAGTGGCGGATCTTCCAGTAGCAGCTCGTCAAGCTCCGGTTCCTCAAGCAGTTCAACTTCTTCCGGCGCAACCGGTGGCTCTTCGAGCTTCGGTGGAACCTCCAGCGGTTCCAGCAGCTCCAGTTCGTCGAGCAGCAGTTCGTCTAGTTCCAGCTCCAGTTCCTCGAGCAGCAGCTCGTCTTCGGGCGGTTCAACTGGCGGTTCGACTGGCGGTACCCCGGTTCCGGCTCCACCAGTGGTTCTGCTCTTCGGTGCAGCCGCCGCAGCGCTTTTCGCGCGGCGTCGCATCGGGAAAAAGACCGCCGACGCATGATCAGAGTTTTTTAACAGCTCCATTCGGGGCGGCCGGAGCGATCCGGTCGCCCTTTTTTTGCTCGGAATGCCCTTGATCGCGCACACCAGGGTCGGCATAGGCTGAGCGCATGCACGATCTGAAATATATTCGAGAAAGCCCTGCAGATTTTGACGCGGCTCTTGCACGCCGCGGCGATGAACCGGTATCGGCGCGGTTACTGGAGCTGGACGAACGCAGACGCGCGCTGCTGACCGAAATCCAGACAGGACAGGCGCGCCGTAACGAGGCGTCCAAGGCCATCGGCAAGGCAAAAGGGCAGGGCGACGAGGACATGGCGCAAGCCCTGATGGCGGAGGTGGCCGAACTGAAACAGAAGCTCCCGGCACTGGAGGAGGAAGAACGACAGGTTGATGAAGAGCTGCAAAATGCTCTCGCTGTCATTCCCAATCTGCCAGCCGCGGAAGTGCCTGAAGGAGAAGATGAAGACGGCAATAGTGAGATTTCGAGTTGGGGAACGCCTCGGGAATTCGACTTTGAACCAAAGGAGCATGCCGATATCGGCCCTGCGCTCGGCATGGATTTCGAAACAGGTGTCCGCATGTCCGGCGCGCGTTTCACCTTCCTGCGCGGACCGATGGCGCGAATGCATCGTGCGCTCGGCCAGTTCATGCTGGATCACCAGACAGGCAACCATGGCTATGTGGAATGCAATCCGCCGGTACTCGTTCAGGATGACGCCATGTATGGCACGGACAAGCTGCCCAAATTTGCGGAGGATTCCTTTCGCACGACCGATGATCTCTGGCTGATCCCAACGGCGGAAGTGAGCCTCTCCAGTTCGGTCATGGGCGAAATTGTCGAAGAAGCGGCACTGCCGATGCGTTTGACTGCGTTGACATTGTGTTTCCGTTCGGAGGCCGGATCGGCTGGGCGCGATACACGCGGGTTTATCCGCCAGCATCAGTTTGAAAAATGTGAACTGGTCAGCATTACCCGACCTGAAGACAGTGACGCGGAACATGAGCGTATGACGGCGGCTGCTGAATCGGTCTTGCAGATTTTGGACTTGCCCTATCGCAAGATGCTGCTCTGTACGGGGGATATGGGCTTTGGCGCCCGGAAAACCTACGATCTTGAGGTGTGGCTCCCGGGACAGAACAGCTATCGCGAAATCTCCAGCATCTCCAATACTGGTGATTTTCAGGCCCGACGGATGAACGCGCGTTTCCGTCCGGAAGGTGAGAGCAAGGGCACTCGCTTTGTCCATACGCTCAACGGATCGGGGCTGGCAGTGGGCCGGACGCTTGTCGCGGTCATTGAAAATTATCAGCAGGAAGACGGATCTGTCACAATTCCGGAAGCACTGCAGCCCTATATGGGTGATATCACCAAACTGGAGCCGTGAGCTGATGCGCATCTTGCTGACCAATGACGACGGTTTTGATGCCCCCGGCATGAAAGTCCTGCTCGACATCGCCCAGACACTATCCAATGATTTGTGGATCGTGGCACCATCAGATGAACAGTCTGGAGCAGGGCATTCGCTGACAATCACACGGCCATTGCGCATCCGCCAGCGGGGGGATCAGCAATATTCGGTCGATGGCACCCCGACCGACAGCGTCATGATGGCGGTGGCAAAGATCATGAAGGACGGTCCGCCTGACCTGATCCTGTCCGGTGTCAATCGCGGCGCCAATCTCGGTGAGGATGTCACCTATTCCGGTACCGTATCCGCGGCGATGGAAGGCGCGCTGGCCGGAATTCCTTCGATCGCCCTGAGCCAGTGCTATGCCCGAGGCGATCTCGGCAATGACGTCCCGTTTGATGCGGCGCTGCGCTGGGGCGAAAAGGTGCTGCGGCCATTGATCAAGCAGAGCATGGATCACCGGACGCTGGTCAATATCAACTTTCCTGCCGTTCCCGCGAATGATGTAAAGGGTGTGCGCGTGGTGTCGCAGGGCATTCGTGATTATGGACGGTTGCAGATCGTCAGCAACCGGGATCCCCGTGGGTTTGAATATCACTGGTTCGGGCTGGGCCCGATGGTCGAGACGCCCGCGCACAGCACGGATCTCGAAGCAACTGCAGATGGTTATGTATCTGTCACACCGCTGCACCTGGACCTGACCCACTATGAGTCGATCGAGGCTCTGGAGCAGCTCTACAGCAAATAGTTCCCGCAATGCTCTGAAGCACAGACCCGGTTCGGCCCAACTTGGGCTGGCACGCCCGTGTTTTGCTGCTAGAACAGCGGCAAGTTGTTGAGACCTGCAGTTCATGGGGGGCATCCATGCGTAAATTGATCCTTCTCCTCCTGGTCGGGGTGCTTTCGGCCTGTATTCCGCCGGCTCAGGACTATAGCTGGCCGAAAAATGACGCCGCACCCGATCCCGTATCGGACAATGCATCGAACCGGATTCCTTTGCTCGAAACGGATAATGCCGCTTTCGGTTCGGCCCGGGTAGATTCGCAGCCGGCACCCTGGCAGGCGCGCGGGGTCGTTCCGGTCGCTCTTGATGTCGCCGATATGACCTATGTTGTGAAGCCAGGCGACACATTGCGCGGGATTGCCAATATAACCGGGGCCGGATCCCAGATTATCGCCAAAGCCAATGGTCTCGTAGCGCCTTACATCATCTCTCCCGGCCAGCGACTGGCGATCCCTGGCGGGCGCTATCATCGGGTCAGTTCCGGAGAGACGGGAATCGCGATTGCCCGGGCCTACGGCGTTCCCTGGCGCGAAGTGGTTGATTTGAATGATCTTGAAGAACCCTTTGTTTTGCGCGTGGGCCAGAAACTGCTGTTGCCCGCTTCCGCGCCCGTCGATCCGGTCAACATGAGCCTTGAACAGCGGGCTGCCGCTTTCCGCTTGGATATTGACGATATCGTAACCGGCGGACAGCCCGCTCTGCCCGATCCCAGCCTGCCCGACCCCGGCTTGTCTTCCGTAGCTGCGGAACCTTCCGAGTGGCGCAAAGCTGTGATGCCGGAGAAACGGGTCACGCCGCCTTCCGCCTTCGCCGGCCGATTCAATTGGCCCGTCGACGGAAAGCTGCTATCCGGGTTCGGAAGCAAAGGCGGTGGCGTGGTAAATGACGGAGTGAACATTGCGGTATCGGAAGGCACGCCCATTCGCGCCGCTGCCGATGGCGTTGTGGCCTATAGCGGGGACGAGATTGACGTATTTGGCGGACTGATCCTCATCAACCATGGTTCGGGCTGGGTCACAGCCTATGGTCACGCCGCCCGGCTCAATGTCGAGCGGGGGGAGAAGGTGCGCGCCGGAGAGGTGATCGGACTGGCGGGCGACAGCGGCTATGTCGAGGAACCGCAACTGCATTTTGAAATCCGCAAGAACCGCAAGCCGGTAGATCCCGCCCTTCATTTGCCGAAGCGGACCTGACCGAAGCATGGCGCGAGGAACCCGGCACAAGCTGACCGACTATTTGACGCTGCGTCGGCGCTCCAGCCTGCCGGTCTGGGCGGATATCGGGTGGCGTGTCCTGTTCGTGCTTGGCCTGATTGGCACAGCTGTCGCCGTCCACTGGTTTGATCGCGATGGCTTGCAGGACAGCTATGATGGCGACGTCAGTTTTCTCGATGTCGTGTATTTCACAATGATTTCGATCACCACGACCGGCTATGGCGACATCGCCCCGGTAACGGAACGCGCGCGCATGTTTGATGCGCTGGTGGTGACTCCTATTCGCATCTTTGTCGTGCTAATCTTCGTCGGTACGGCCTATAATTTCGTACTCAAGAGAACCTGGGACAATTGGCGCATGAAACTCATTCAAAGCAATTTGCACGACCATATCGTGATCGCTGGCTTTGGTACCAGCGGCAAGGAAGCGGTTCAGGAGCTGATCGCGCGCGGCACGGACCCGGCAGACATTGTTGTCATTGACCCGTTCGATGATGCTCTGGCCGAGGCGGAGAGGCTGGGTTGTGCGGTGATCAATGGCGATGCCACGCGGGATGTTGTGTTGCTCGACGTCAAGATATCCCGGGCGCGATCAATGATCGTGTCCGCCGGACGCGACGATACCAGCATATTGATCGTGCTCACCGCACGGCATCTTGCCTATCATCTGCCGATCAGCGTGTCGGTGAAGGCGGCCGACAATGAGCTGCTGGCGCGTCAGGCGGGCGCGACAACCGTGATCAATCCTGTCAGCTTTGCCGGTTTGTTGCTGGCAGGCAGTTGCGAAGGAGCCAAAATTTCCGATTATCTCAGCGATCTGGCCTCCGCCACCGGCCGGGTGAAGCTGGTCCAGCGAGAGGTTGAGGAAAAAGAGGTCGGGCTGGCGATGAATGATGTCGTCAAGGACGGCCTCGGCGTACGCATCTATCGAGGCAATGATGTTTACGGGTTCTGGGAACCCCAGGCAAAGAAACTGGAAGCGGATGACATCATTGTCGAAATCATTCCCGGCAACGGCGCTCTAGTTGAACAGAAAGATGAAGAGGCAGCTGCATCATGACCGAACCGAAACCGATTCCCATGCCGACGGGTTTGCGTCCGCCCGGACCACTGGCGCAGGCAAGCGAATTCGCCTTGCCGCTTGACCTCGCCCGGTTCAGCCTGCAATGGCCGCGGCTGGTCACAGCCCCGCGCGGCGACGGGCGGCCGATATTTCTCCTGCCAGGCTATGGTGCAAGCGAGCGATCCATGGTGCCGCTGCAACGCTTCCTGCAACGCCTGAATTATGACGCGTCGGACTGGAAGCTCGGCACAAACAACGGCGCAGTGAACAAATATATTGCCCATTTCGGGGAAGTGGCGGAGGCGCGTTTTGCCAAAAATGGCGGGCAGCCCTTCACCCTGATCGGCTGGTCTCTCGGCGGGGTCATCGCGCGCGAGGCAGCGCGTCTCTATCCCGACATGGTGCGCGAAGTGATCACCATGGGCACGCCGATAATCGGTGGCCCCAAATATACGGCTGTAGGCGCCCGCTATGCCCAGTCAGCGAGCATCGAACTGGATGATTTCGAACGCGAAGTTCATGAACGCAACAGCATCGGTTTCGATCAGCCGCTGACGGTTATCTATTCCAACCGGGATGGCATTGTCGGTCCGGACATCGCGAAGGATATCTACAATGCCCAGGCCCGGAATATCCGGGTCGATGGCGGGCATCTTGGCCTTGGGTTCAATCCGAAGGTCTGGCGGATCATCGCCGATACGCTGGCGGGCAAGGCCTGAACGGCCAATTTGAACGCGACTTGAGATTGTCCCGCAACGGGCCTAGTCTCTGTGAAAAGGAGAGAAATCATGGCCCAGTTGCAGAGGCTTCCGGCAAACAGTGATCCCGAAACGCTGGCGCAGGTTCTGCGTGATGACGGGGCAGCGATTGTTGAAAATGTGCTGGATGCAGCGGCACTCGACCAGCTGAAATCCGAAATTATGCCCTATGTCGAGGCAACCGAACCGGGGCGCGATGATTTTACCGGACGCCACACGACGCGCACCGGGGCGCTGGTGGCGCGATCACCGGCCTGCCGCGATCTGGTGATGGACAAGCTGGTCCTAGGTGGAGCGAAAACCTTTCTTGAGCCGTTTTGCGAACGGATCCAGCTGCATCTGACGCAGTTGATCCGGATCCGTCCTGGACAGGGTAAACAGCCCTTGCATCGCGACAGGCTGGCCTGGGGCGGATTTTTGCAGGACAGTATCGAACCGCAGTTCAACACGATCTGGGCGGTTACGGATTTCACACAGCAAAACGGGGCAACGCAGGTCGTGCCCGGTTCCAACAAATGGGAAGCTGGCCGCGAAGCCGAAGAGGCGGAAATCCAATATGCAGAAATGTCCGCCGGTTCGGTGCTGATCTATTCCGGTTCGGTCATCCACAGCGGCGGCGCCAACGAGGCCGACCATGACCGGATGGGGCTGAATATCACCTATGCACTGGGCTGGCTGCGTCAGGAGGAGAACCAGTATCTGTCCTGCCCGCCCCAAATCGCAAAAGATTTCGAGCCGGCGCTGCGCGAGCTGCTCGGTTACTGCATGGGCAGCTATGCTCTGGGCTATTTCACCCCGCCCACGGGACCGGGCGAAAACCCCGAAGTGGTGCCGCCCGAGTTCCTGTTCAGCGGCAAGGTGACCGACTGGAGCGAAGGTGATGATCTTTACGAAAAAGCGTCGGAGCGCGCCAGCGCCGGACCCGTTTAGCGGATCGGTAAACGGTGAAGCGGTGCCCGTTATGAGCGCAAAACCTGCGCCGGTCGGACTTTGTGGCCGCGCAGGGTAGCAGTGCGGGAACGCCGGTCAGGCCGGTTGGGGTGCAGCTTCGCCCCAGGCCGGGAACGGATCTTGCATATTTGCCCATTTCTCGGGTGTGAAGCCGGATGCCGGGACGAGGCATGCATCGAGCGCAGCGGTTATTTTTGCCTGGTCCATGCCGATCCCGATAAATACCATTTCCTGTCGCCGATCGCCCCAGTCCGGATCCCAGTGCTTGATGACAAATTCTTCAAAAGTTCCATCTTCGGGCCAGCGGTTCCGGGGCACGGCGGCCCACCAGCGGCCCATGCGGCTCACGCTTTTCTGGGTCCCGGCAATCGCCAGTTCCCCCAGAAAGTCAGGCCGTGTAGCAAGCCAGAAATGGCCTTTTGAGCGGATAATCTTGTCGAGATTGTCGCTGGTCAGAAACTGATAGAATTTGGCCGGGTCAAATGGGCGGCGTGCCCGGTAGACAAAGCTTTCAACCCCATATTCCTCGGTTTCTGGCCGGTGACTGGCGAAATCGTAGAGCTCCTTGAGCCACAATGGGTGTTGCTCCGCCTGTTCCTCGTCATAAAGCCCCGTGTCGAGAACCTGATCAAGATCGACCTTGCCGAAATCGGCTTCGATAATCCGGGCATCGCCGTTGAGCGAAGCCACCACCTTTTTGACGATGGCGAGCTGTTCTGCGCTGACCTCGCTCGCCTTGTTGACGATCACCACGTCGGCAAATTCAATCTGCTCGACCAGCAGCCCGACCAGGCTGCGATCATCATCTTCACCAGCGGTTTCGCCGCGAGCGGACAGAAGATCAGTACTCGAATAATCGGCAAGCAGGTTCACAGCATCGACGACTGTGACCATCGTATCGAGCTGGGACACATCGCCCAGACTTTCGCCATATTCATCGCGGAAGGAAAAAGTTGCGGCGACCGGAAGCGGCTCGGAAATACCGGTGCTTTCGATCACGAGATAATCAAACCGGCCGTCTTCCGCGAGGGAGCGCACTTCCTTCAAAAGGTCATCTCGGAGGGTGCAGCAAATGCAGCCATTGGTCATTTCCACCAGCGTCTCTTCGGACCGAGACAGACTGGTTTCACCGCCACGCACAAGGTCCGCGTCGATATTCACTTCAGACATGTCGTTGACAATCACGGCAACACGCTTGCCCTCGCGATTGGACAGAATATGATTGAGCAGTGTCGTTTTCCCGGCACCCAGGAAGCCGGAAAGGACGGTGACGGGAAGACGTGGCATGGGGGCGTTCATAAGGGACCTCGGTTCAGGTAAGTTATGTTATACCATAACAACAGCATTTGGAAACATGCAACGACTTTCAGCGGGAAATTCCAATCAACATTGGGGAAGGCGTCTTTGCTTTTTGACCAAGCGGACCTTCTTCATGGATTCTCGCCAATAACCGGGACTCGCTCGAGCCGGCTCTCAAGAGAAGGCAGCCGTTCCGGCTCCTATTCCGGCAGTGCGATCAGGTGGGCAATCATGCGCGTGCCTTCAAACACGGCCGTGTCTTCCACGTTTATGCCATCTTCCACAAAGACAAAATCAAAGATCCGATCCTCGTCGACATCGCTGTGCAGCATCACGAGGAATTTGTCGCCAGCCCCGGCGGGGTGATGGATTCGGATATCGACATTCGCATTCCGGCCCGCGTTCAGATAAGCAAATCCCGATACGATATCTCCATCCGGACGGCCATCTATCACCGGATGGAGTACGAGCCAGCCCGGTTTTTCTATCATGACTTCCGGAAAGGTGACCGCGGTGCTGTTGGCTCGCAGGGTCGAGACGTTCGTGCCATCGACCCGAACTGCGGACACAACCGATTCTTCGTCTTGCCGCGTCAGACCCTCAATCTGGATCGCATTGGCCATTCCATTGCCCATTGTGATCTGGGCTCTTTCAGGCGTTTCCTGTGCCGATGCCGGGCCCGCAACCAGGGCCGCGGTTAGTGCGATGGTCATCGCGCCTTTGATGTGCATGCAGGGATCCTCTCCATCCTGTTTCGACGTCCTTGTGAACTATGGACCGGCGCCCTGGACGTCAAGTCAACGAATTTCGGTGAGATTTCAACTGCGGTCATAAGCGCGCTGTACCCAGATCTTCACGTCATCGTCAAAGTCATCGACGCTTTCGAGACGGACCCGGTGGCTGCACATCGCGTTATAGCTTTCAAGGCGGCCTTCCGATTTTTCGCCTTTCAGGGCCAGCCCCAGATCGACGCGTGTTTTCGTCGCGGGTGTGATCAGGGCGAACTGTTTGGACCGGCGCAGGCTGACCGATGTTTTTTTGGGCGCAATTTCGATATCGTTTCCCAGACTCTGTGCGTAGGCGGTTATCGCATCGTGAATGGGTTTCAGTGCCGCCTTGGCGCCATCATATTGCGCGGCGACCAGATCGTCCTCACCGGCTGGCTCCGGGTTCAGGGCCTTGCTCGCGACCAGGTTCGCAAAGCCGTGGGTCATGTCATGATCGGTCTTCAGATATTTCACGATCTGGCCATGTTTCTCCAGACCGGAGCTGCTGACGATCTTGAGCCAGTCTTCCAGTGCCTTGCCGGTTTTCTCCGGCATGTTGGCGATCATGCTTTGTGCCATTTCTTCCGGTGATGCCATCTGCTCCTCCTCTATTTCAATTTTTCATGCAGGCTGCTGAGCGGCCAATATTCACTGCGACACTGTCTGGGCGTCATGAAGCCCATGAGAGGACCGAGCCATGTAACCATCTTGCCGCTGAGCAACGGGGATCCGGTTTCGACAAGTGCTTTGAGATTGCCGGTAATGAAGGGTCCGCCCTGGGCCATGGACTTCTCTGTTTTTGTGCCCGCCGGGACATTCTCCGTTATCATTGTGAACTCTGTAACTCCGCCGGATTCCTTCAAGTCATAGGTGACGGTACATGGTGGATCCTCGAACTGCGTGAATTTGAAGCTGTGCGCGTAGCGATGCGGCGGGTCGAATTCCAGCACTTCGCCGACAACGCTCGTATATTTGCCGTTCCTGCTCTGCATTGCCATCGGTGCGCCGGGTTTCAGACCTGTGGTGTGGCATACGGCGCCGAAAAAGAAGGGCAGCACCTCGTCGGTCTGGACAAGAAGATTCCAGACGGTTTCGATCGGCGCATTGATCATGGCCTTGTACATCGCCTTTCCCGAACTTGGTGCGGCTGTCGGTACCCTATTGCTGTCGGTCATGTTTTTTCTCCTCCCTGAGCAGCCTTTTGTTCGGCGAGATTCTTGAGCGTGGTCAATCGCCCCGCCCAGTGCGCGCCATATTCATCGCTCCAGCGCTCGTGGATCATCTGCAATGGAACCAGATTGAGGTAGAGCAGGCGAGAGCGCCCATCCTTTTCGCTGATCACCAGACCGGCTTTTTCCAGCACGGTCAGATGATTCATGATCGCAATGCGGCTGACATCGAAAGACCTGGCGAGCACGCCTACGCCCTGACCGGGGCGATCCCGGAGCAGGTCGAGTATCTTGCGCCGGGTCTCATGGGACAAGGCGTGGAAGATCTGGTCCATATGCGATTCGTTAAACATGTATATATGTAATTACATTATTACATAAAAGTCAAATCACGAGGTTTCAGGCGGTGTTTGACCGTCCAGTTCGTCCAGATTTTCCCGCGAATCAGGCGGTCGTTCAACCCAGCCAGGCGTGCACACACCCCATCGCCGTGTAGAAGAGCAGCCAGTAACCGGCATCGATGAAGAACAGCGCTTTGCCCTTTTGCGAGAACAGGTAATTGGTACCAATGGCTGGGACGATAAAGCCCAGCGCCACTCCAAAGGCGGTCAGCACCTTGACCGAAAAGCTCAGATCCACCGCATAAGATGCGAAAGTATGGGCCAGTGTCCAGGACGCCACCAGGCTGAAGGCAAAGGCTCCGCCATAGATCATTCCCATATTGCCGCCCTTGATATCTTCCTCGGTCAGGCCGACGGCGCCCATCCACTTCTTGCCCATGACCGGGCCATACCAGATGCCCCCGACCACAAAGCCGGCCAGTGCGGCGACAACCACTGCGATCCAGTTGACGTCAAAAATATTCATTTCATCCTCCCCAGGTTGTGAAGCTCCTGGTTTTACACCCAAATCCCGAAAATCGCCAATTGGAGAAGCCAATCATCAAGCCGCACCGCCATTGGGGGCGTGACTCTGCGGAATTTTGCGGGTAAGGGCGCTGCCATCATGGCCACCGCAATCCCTTCCCCGCCAAAAGTCGGCATGGTGTCCCTTGGCTGCCCCAAGGCACTGGTCGACAGCGAGCGCATCCTGACCCAACTCCGGTCCGACGGCTACGACCTGTCACCGGACTATGCCGGTGCGGATGTCGTGCTGGTCAATACCTGCGGATTTCTGGACAGTGCAAAGGAAGAAAGCCTCGAAGCCATTGGTGAGGCGATGGCGGAAAATGGCCGAGTCATTGTCACCGGCTGCATGGGTAATGAAGCGGATGCCATCCGATCCCGTTTCCCGGAGGTTTTGGCTGTCACCGGCGCGCATCAATATGAGGATGTTGTGACCGCCGTGCATGCCGCAGCACCCGCCGCCCGCGGGGCATTTGTCGATCTGGTGCCCGAAGCGGGGCTGAAATTGACCCCGCGCCATTACAGCTATCTCAAAATTTCCGAAGGCTGCAATCATCGCTGTTCGTTCTGCATCATTCCTTCACTGCGCGGCGATCTGGTGTCACGGCGGCCCGATGCGATCCTGCGCGAGGCGGAAAAGCTGGTAGCGGCAGGCACAAAGGAATTACTGGTCATTTCGCAGGACACGTCGGCCTATGGTGTCGACATCCGGCATCAGTCGCGTCCTTGGAACGGTCCGGTCGGGCAGGGCAGGGAAGTTCGCGCTCACATGACCGATCTCGCCGAAGCGCTGGGCGAGCTGGGTGTGTGGACCCGGCTGCACTATGTTTATCCCTACCCCCATGTCGACAAGGTCATCCCACTGATGGCCGAAGGCAAGATCACGCCCTATCTGGATATTCCTTTTCAACATGCTGCTCCCAATGTCCTCAAGCGCATGAAGCGGCCCGCCAACGAGGCGAAGGTGCTGCAGCGCGTGAAAAGCTGGCGCGACATCTGCCCGGATCTGACCATTCGCTCGACCTTCGTGGTCGGCTTCCCCGGTGAAACGGAAGAGGATTTTCAATATCTGCTGAACTGGCTCGAAGAAGCCCAACTCGATCGGGTTGGCGGCTTCCGCTTCGAACCGGTTGAAGGCGCGGCGGCCAATGATCTGGACGGGGCCGTGCCGGAAGAAGTGAAGGAAGAACGCTACCAGCGGCTGATGGAAAAAACCGCAACGATCAGTGCCGCCAGATTGCCGGCAAAAGTTGGCCGGACTCTGCCCGTCATCATTGATGAAATCGGCGAACCGGACGAGGATGGAGACATTGGCGCGACCGCCCGGTCACAGGCGGATGCCCCCGAAATCGACGGCAATGTCTTCCTGCGGAATGCCGGAGAGACGCTTGCCGTCGGTGACATTGTTGATGCGCTGATCGAAGATGCCGATGCGCACGACCTATATGGTGTTCCGGTCAGCTGAACTCGGTGGTTCCGGGCTCGCTGTTCCGTTCTGCAGATCCCGCATCGTTGCTTTCCGGCATATTTTGTCGCTGCGATTCCAGCTTTGCGCTATGGGCTTCCGCTTCCATCCCGAACCGGAAAAAGTCCGCGACTGACAGTTCTTTTGACTTGCTCATATCATCTCCTCCTCATTGTGTATGAGCAGCATAACACAGCTTGAAACATGGTACCAGTGCAGTCTGAAGGTGCGGAAAATTGTGGACACCCGGTCATGATAATTTCGGTCAATTGCGCCCGCTATCTATTGAAATCGCGACTATTCATCCTATATTCATGTAAAGAGAGGGGAATTAATGATCGAATTTTGGCTTGCTGAAGAAAACATCTTTTTCAGTGCTGCGATTCTTCTCATGTTTGCCATCGGAATATTGCAAGTCATTGGCTTCAGCGACTTTGGTCCCGATTTCGGAACCGATGTCGACCTTGATGCGGACATCGACTCGCCGGGCGATGGCTTGCTCTCCTTTCTTGGTGTCGGACGTTTGCCAGCCATGTTGCTGCTGGTCCTGTTTCTGATGCTTTTCGGAATTACCGGTTTTGTTGGCCAGCAGGTTTTTTCGGGATTGACCGATAACCTGCTCTCCCCCTGGCTGGCCGTCCCCGGAGCTGCCGCGATAGCCCTTCCACTGACTGGAATGCTGTCGAAGCCGCTGTCCCGGATCATCCCGCAGGACGAAACCACGGCCATTCACATCGATATGCTCGTCGGTCGCCGCGGGACAATCGAACTTGGCAAAGCTGAAACCGGTTCTCCGGCACGGGCCAGGATTACCGACCCGCACGGGCATGATCATTTTGTCATGGTGGAACCGGGCAATGAAGGCGAGATCCTTCAGGAAGCCGAAGAGATTCTGCTGGTGCGGCGCGAAGGCGATATTTTCAAGGCCATCTCCCCTGACACGGTCAAATTTCTGAACTGAAATACAATACCATAATCGTGTGACGATCCCCCTGAACCGACTCGTCACACCTGAACAAAAGGAGCAAAATATGACAGAGAATCTCATTTCCATTGCAATATATGCGGGTATCGTCCTCGGGACGCTGCTGATTTTCGGATTGATTATCACCCGGCTTTACCGGAGGGCCACCAAAGAGATTGCCTTCGTCCGGACCGGTTTCGGCGGCGAGAAAGTCGTTATGAATGGCGGTGCCATGGTCCTGCCGGTGCTGCACGAAACCATGCCGGTCAACATGAACACAGTGCGGCTCGCAGTCGAGCGGAACAATGTGGATGCGCTGATTACGCTGGACCGGCTCCGGATCGATGTGAAGGCGGAATTTTATGTGCGTGTCAAACCGGATTCCGGGTCGCTGGCCATGGCAGCACAGACACTGGGCTTGCGGACGATGCAGCCGGAATCGCTCAAGGATCTGGTTGAGGGCAAATTTGTCGATGCCTTGCGATCCGTCGCGGCGGGCATGACAATGAACGAACTTCATGAGCAACGGGCAGATTTTGTCCAGAAGGTGCAGCAGGCGAGTTCCGCCGATCTTGCGATGAACGGGCTTGAGCTGGAATCCGTTTCGCTGACCGGGCTCGATCAGACAAGTATCGAGCATTTCAATGCCAATAATGCCTTTGATGCCGAAGGTCTGACCAAGCTGACCGAGCAGATCGAACTGCGCAAAAAGGCGCGGAACGATATTGAACAGGACACGCGCGTCCAGATGGAGTCCAAAAATCTCGAAGCCGATGAGCGTTCGTTCACCATCGGCCGGGACAAGGAATTTGCCCGGCTTGAACAGGAACGGGAAGTGGAGATGCGCCGCGCCGAACAGGCGTCCGAAGTTGCCAGCGAGCAGGCTGTCCGCAATCGGGAAGCAGAAGAAGCCCGGATCACGGCCAAGCAGAAGATCGACTCCACGCAGATCGAGGCTGATCGCGCAGTGAAGGAAGCTTCGATCGCTCAGCAACAGGC
>JBCDCK010000005.1:0-280340 GCA_039181895.1 Pseudomonadota bacterium | reverse complement strand
GGCGAAGGCCGAGGGGTACAGGTCGCGCGCGGCCTACAAGCTGATCGAGCTTGATGAGCGATTCAAATTTGTCCGCAAGTCCCGCGCAGTGGTCGATCTGGGTATCGCTCCGGGTGGCTGGGCCCAGGTGGTCCGCAAATATGTCCCGGATGCGGCGGTAGTCGGCATCGATCTGTTACCGGTGGACCCGATTGACGGCGTGACCATTTTTGAAATGGACTTCATGGACGATGCGGCACCGGACAAGCTGATTGATGCGCTTGGCAGCGCGCCGGATCTGGTGCTTTCGGATATGGCGGCCAATACCGTTGGTCATCAGCAGACCGATCATCTCAGGACCATGGCGCTGGTCGAGGCCGGCGCGTGGTTTGCGATCGAGAATCTGCAGAAAGGCGGGGCATTCGTTGCCAAAGTGTTGGCGGGCGGAACCGACAATGAATTGCTTCAGATGCTGAAAAAGCATTTTGCCACTGTCAAACATGCCAAACCTCCGGCCAGTCGGAAGGGATCTTCGGAATGGTATGTCGTGGCGCAGGGATTCAAGGGCCGTCAGGGCCAAGATTGATCCCATTTATTCCGTATCCCGGGCATTGGCGATGAGTTCCTTGAGGCCGTCATAGCCGACTGCACCGACCGTGGACTGGTTGCCTACAACAAAAGCCGGGGTGCCGGTAAACTGCAACCTGCGGGCCATTTCCAGATTCTGCTGTATTTCCTGTTGCGCTTCCGCCGAAGACGCAAAGGCCCGGGCCTCCGTCAGATCCAGACCGACTTCGGTGGCGGCGGCTTCGATGGTGGAGGGAGAGGGGCGCCCGGTCGCGAACATGGTCTTGTGGAAAGCAAAATACTTGCCCTGTTTCGCCGCGGCCAGTGCCATCAGCGCCGCGTCATTGCTGGCCTCGCTCAGAATCGGAAGTTCGCGGAATACCACTTTGATATTATTGTCTTCCTTGATCAGGCGATCAATCACCGCGGTGGTCTGTTTGCAATAGGGGCAGGCGAAATCGGAATATTCGACAATGGTCACGTCTCCGGCCGGATTTCCGGCAAAGGCGGTACCGGCAAATGGCGTTTCGATCGCCTGACGCACCTCATTCAGCGCCGCTGTTTTTTCGCGGCTGCGCAAGATGTCGACGGCTTCAGGAATGATTTCCGGGTTCTCCAGGATATATTGCCGCACAATCGCCTCGATCGCGGCCTGTTCGTCCGCATCGATACCGGCTGCTGCTGCCTGTTCTGATGCATCCGATCCGGATGTTCCACCCGATTGCGAAAACCATACCGCCGCGGCCGCTGCAATGGCCAATCCGCCACCTGCCATAATCATCCACTTTCCGTTTCGTTTTTCCGTCATATTCGCAACACCAAATTTCCTTCTCCCTTTGTCGCAGGCAGACTCAATTGTCCATGATTGTCAGGAGAAAAGGGAAGGGGGAAGGCTCAGCGGCGTTTCGCCGCCCGTTCAAATTCGCTTTTCGCGATCAGGGAGATATCCTGTGCCCGGATCCAGTCCGGCGTATTTTCTGTGATACCGGCCATCGCGATCTGGGAACTGCGGATGGCGCCCCCGTAATTGCGTTGGAGAAGTGCGCTTTCAGCGGTAGCCAACTGGGCGCGTGCGGTGTCTCCCTGACGGGAATAAACCACGCCCAACTGATACCATGCAAAGGGATTGCGGTTATCTTTGATAACGGCAGCCTTCAGAACTCTTTCCGCTTCGTCGAAATATTGCGCATCCTCTGTGGCGATGAGTGCATGGCCAAACAGACTGGCAATCAGCGGGTGATTGTTGGTCAGATTGACCGACCGGCGGAGGGACTTCAGAGCCTCGCGGGGCCGACCGGATTCCAGAAGTATCTGGCCTTCAAGCTCCAGAAAATAGGGATCATTGGGATCAGTCTCGAGAAGTTTCTGCACCTCCAGCAAGGCCCGGTCGGGATAGGCGCTTTTGTGCCAGGCATAGGCGCGGGCATAGCGCGCCGGGACGGTCTGTATGCTTTCCGGAAATTCTCGCAATGTTGTGTTCGGTTCCGCGGTAAAGCCCAGCAGCTTGGCCTTTACCCGCTGGAAACGGCGTTCGATATCCGGGTCGGGCGGCGTGTCCCAGGCCGGATCGGCCTGATAGGTGTCGCGCAAAATGGAGATACGTTCACCGGACAGTGGATGGGTCCGGCCATAACTGTCTTCCTGCGGAATGCCGAGGCGGAACTCGTAATTCTGCAGTTTCTTGAAAAAGTCGATCGAGCCGCGACCGGAAATTCCGGCCAGCGAGAGATAGCGGGCACCGGCTGCATCGGCAGCGCGTTCCTGCACCCGGCTGAAAGCGAGAAATTTGCCAAGCGCGGCCTGCTGTCCAGCGGCCAATATGCCGGCGCCAGCGTCTCCCGCACCGGCGGCAATGGCTGCTGCGCCGAGGATCAGACTGAGAATGGTGATGCCCGTTGCGGTCTCGATTCCTTCATTGAACCGGATAATATGGCCGCCGGTAATATGGCCAAGCTCGTGCGCCATAATGCCCTGGATTTCGATGGCGCTATCGGCAGCGGCAAGCGTACCGGAATAGAAAAACATGCGCTGGCCACCAGCTACGAAGGCGTTGATTTGACTGTCATTGATCAGGATGACTTCGACATCGTCGGCGTCCAGTTCTGAAACAGCAACCAGAGGCGCGACCATGTCGCTGAACAGTTCCTCGGTTTCTGCGTCACGCAGAATGGATTGTGCGGCAACCGGCTGCGCGGCAAATACTGCAAGAGCAAGCAAGGCGAAAAAGAAATGCAGGAGCTTCGCGAAATGCCTGTGAGACAGATATGTTGGCAATTTTGCAGTCGGGGACGTCATGAGTTTCCTTTGCCTTGGATTCCCGCTAATTTACACCGATTCCTCTGGCATTGGTAGCCTGAACCTGTGATGAAATGGAACCGGATCAGCGCACATTGGCATGATCCGGCTCCAGGATAGTCTCCATCCGCCCGCTTACCCGAAAGTCCGTTGCCACCATCCCTGGCGCGGCGGGCCGTCAGAATTGCTGCCTGTTCCGGATTCTGCGGCTACAGGTTCGGTCGCTTCCGACTTTTTTCGCGGCGTTTTTGCGGCGGATTTTGCGGCGGATTTTTCCTTTGGTTTGGATGCTGTTTTTGATGCAGCTGCCTTTTTCGCGGGCTTCTCCGTTTCCGTTTCCGCATCTTTCTTTGCACGCGAGCGAGAAGCCCGTTTCGGTTTCTCTTCTGATGCGGAATCCGCAGCTTTGGCGCTTTCCTCTTTTACCGCTGCCGCCTTGCGCGGGGCACGCCGCCGCTTGGGTTTTTCCTCGGTGTCGGCATCAGCCGGTTCGGCATCTGCAGCTTCCGCTTCATCAGGGTTGTCATCGGCCTTCTTCGAGCGTCGTTTGCGCTTCGGCTTGTCTTCACTGCCTTCCTCATCGGGCTTCGACTTGCGGCTCTTCGTTGTCGCCGGTGTCTCGTCGGCTGACTCGTCGGTTTTCATGTCACCGGAATCGTCGGATTTGCCGTCGGTCGCCTTGTCAGACTGATCCTGTCCCTTGTCTGCCCGGTCTCCGCCACGACCGCGCCGCCCGCGCCGTCTGCGCCGCTTTTTGGGTTTGTCCTCATCGGTGCGATCATCCCGGGCTTCCGGGCTTTGGTCCTCGTCATCCTCGTCAACAATCGGTTCGAACTTCGGTGCATTGGCAGGCGGTCCGCCGGTACCCGACACTTCCATCCGCGCGCCTTCAGCGTGGCCATCCGGCATGATCTGAACCGAGACGCCATAGCGGCTCTCGATTTCCTCGATCTCGTGACGCTTGCTGTTCAGAACGTAAATCGTCGCTTCCTGGCTGGCGGTCAGTGTGATCTGGCTGGCCTTGCCCTTGGCGGCCTCTTCCTCAATCAGCCGCAGCGCGGAAAGTGCACTGGACGAGGCGGTCCGGACCAGTCCTGTGCCCTCGCAATGCGGGCAGACCTTGGTCGATGCTTCCAGCACCCCAGTACGCAGGCGCTGGCGGCTCATTTCGAGCAACCCAAAGCTGGAAATTCGCCCGACCTGGATTCGGGCGCGATCGTTTTTCAGCGCGTCGCGCATCGCCCTCTCTACCTTGCGGATATTGCCGTGGCGATCCATGTCGATAAAATCAATGACAACCAGCCCCGCCATGTCGCGCAGACGCAGTTGCCGGGCAATTTCAGCGGCAGCTTCGAGATTGGTCTTGACCGCCGTGGCCTCGATGCCATGTTCCCGCGTGGACCGACCGGAGTTGATGTCGATCGAGACCAGAGCTTCGGTCGGGTTGATGACCAGATAGCCACCCGATTTCAATTGCACTTCCGGCTGGTACATGGCGGACAGCTGGTCCTCCACGCCATAGCGCTGGAACAGCGATACCGGATCGGCATAGCTTTTGACCCGCCGGCTGTGACTGGGCATCAGCAGCTTCATGAAATCCTTGGCCGCCTTGTAACCGTCGGCACCCTCGACCAGCACTTCCTCGATCTCGCGATTATAGATATCGCGGATCGCGCGCTTGATAAGGTCGCTGTCGCTGTGAATGAGGCTCGGGGCCACGGCACCCAGCGTATTCTCGCGAATTTCATCCCAGAGCCGGGCGAGATAATCGAAGTCGCGCTTGATTTCAGGCTTGGTCCGCGACAATCCGGCCGTCCGGACAATGCAGCCCATGGTCGGCGGAAGTTTCAGATCGGCAATGATCGATTTCAACCGCTTGCGGTCACCGGCATTGTTGATCTTGCGGCTGATACCTCCACCGTGCGAGGTGTTGGGCATCAGGACGCAATAACGTCCGGCCAGACTCAGATAGGTGGTAAGAGCCGCGCCCTTGTTGCCACGCTCTTCCTTGACGACCTGAACGAGCAGAACCTGACGGCGCTGGATAACGTCCTGGATCTTGTAGCGCTTGCGCAGGGCCATGCGCTTCTGGCGGGCCTGATCGCTGGCCTTGGCAATATTGCCCTTGCCGCGACCGCCGCGTCCCCGGCGGCCCTTGCCACCGCGGCCCCGGCGGCCCTTGGGCTTTTTGCCATCCCCGGAGTCATTTTCTCCGCCATTGTCATCATCCTGATCGCCATCCTCTTCGGATCCGGCGTCGCCGTCTTCATCGCCATCGTCGGAATCGTCATCATCATCGTCATCCGAGGCATCTTCTGCAGGAATTTCTCCCTCGGTCACGTCAATTGTATCGACGCTTTCGTCCTTTTCGACTTCGACAAGGGCTGTATCCAGCTCTTCGGTGGCTTCGCTGCGCACCATGTCAGCGGGCGCATCTTCCTCTTCTTCTTCCTGTGCCCGCAAGGCCGCTTCTTCAGCAGCATGTTCGGCTTCTTCCGCCAGCAACCGCTCGCGGTCTTCCTTGGGAATCTGGTAATAGTCGGGATGGATTTCCGAAAAGGCCAGGAAACCGTGGCGATTGCCACCATAGTCGACAAAAGCGGCCTGGAGAGACGGTTCGACCCGCGTAACCTTGGCTAGATAGATATTGCCCTTGAGTTGCTTGTGCTCGGAAGATTCAAAATCGAATTCCTCAATCTTGTTCCCTTTTACGACCGCCACCCGGGTTTCTTCCTGGTGGCGCGCGTCGATTAACATGCGCGTTGTCATTCAATATACTCCTGGCATGGCGCGGCGGGCTGGAACCCGGTGGGGCCATGCGATTCATTGGGGATGACGTCTTCTTGCCGAAAACCCCGAATATAGGGGCGGGCGGCGTCATCCGGTTGTTTGGAAAGGCTTGTGAAAAATATGTGTCTGCAACAACTGCATGGCCCCAGCCGTCAGCCGGGAACTGTCCGATCATGAAACCACTGCCGGTGGCAAGTGTTTCTAAGCCGGAGATGTCATGTCTCATGTCGCGTCAACCTGGTAATACCGGGGCAATTCCCGGTATCTTGTGATGTTCAGCGGATAAATCCGGTCAACATTGTTGCGGTGCTAGCACCGTCATCGGGGATCGGCAACACAAACTGTCACCGGATGAGCAACTGGTGATTGTCACCACCCCGAAGGCCTTTGTCCGCCCTTATGGTAAACATCCTGTTAACCCTGTCACTTCACTGCTCTTTACCGGTTTATGCTTAACGACATGTTCATCACGTTGGAGCGGGGATGGGGCGCATGAATTTTGACTGGACCGACATGACGGCAACGATGCATAAGGCCGCCATGAGTCTGGTCTCCCTCCTAGCGGCTTCGATCCTTGCGCTGCAGCCTGCAGATGCAGGCGGTATCAAGCGGATTGATACAGGCAACAACGAAATATTCGTGGCTTTTGATGGCTTGGTGGAGAGTGCATCGGCGTTCACGCTGGCGGGTCCGGACCGCATCGCGATTGATGTCCGGGGTGGCGAGGCCGGTCGCGGGGGCCGGGCCACGGGAATAGTGAAGGCGGTGCGGCAAGGCCAGTTTGACTCGCGTACCGCGCGCATTGTTTTTGACCTGAAGCAGCCCGCAATTGTGACCGGCGGGAAATTTTCGGCCGATGGCAAAAGCCTGCGACTGCAACTGAAACCACTGAAAAGCGGCTCTGGTACCGGGGAACGGAAGAGCTTTCTTCCGCCCGTGAATTTTCGCGCCGAACCGCCCAAAAACGCCTATACCGTCAAAGCACCCCTCGGGCGGCCGAAAGACACGGTGAAACTGCCCACGATCAGCGGCCCCGATGATCCAGAGCGACCGCTGGTGGTGATCGACGCCGGACATGGCGGGCATGACCCCGGTGCGATATCCCCGCATGACAGCCAACGGGAAAAGGATGTAACGCTGGCCATTGCCAAGGCGATTCGCGACCGGCTGGTCGACCGCGGCCGGGTACGCGTGGCACTCACACGGGAAACCGACAAATATCTGGTGCTGGAAGAGCGTTACGGCATTGCCCGCAGACTGGGCGCCGACCTGTTCATTTCCCTCCATGCCGATGCCGCCGGCAATGAAGAGGCTTCCGGCGCGACGGTTTACACGCTGTCCGAAGTCGCATCCGACCGCGAAGCTTCAAAACTGGCCGCGCGGGAGAACAAGGCGAATATCATCAACGGTGTGAATCTCGGCGGTGCCAACCGCGAAGTGTCGTCGATCCTGATCGATCTGACCCAGCGCGAGACGATGAATGTTGCAGCCGATTTCGCGAAGATTCTTCACCGCGAGGGCAGAAGGAAAATGCCTTTCCGCGCCAATCCGCACCGTTTCGCCTCGTTCGTGGTTCTGAAAGCGCCCGACACTCCGTCTGTCCTGTTTGAGGCGGGATATCTGACCAACCGCAGCGACGCCGCTTTTCTGCGTTCGCGGGACGGCCGGGCCCGTGTGGCTGAAGGTGTGGCAAACGCGATCGAGACCCATTTCGCCCGAAAACTCGCCCAGCGCTGAAAAGGCAACGGCTGTGGCGCCTCCGTCATGCCCCGGGGAAGCGGCAAAAATTTACGTGATATTGGCTGGAAAATCACCTCAACGGTGCTAGAACGCGCTGCATATGGTTGAGGAAAGTGAAAATACCGCCAGCGAGAGCTTGGCCTACAAGCTGGAGCGCAATACCGGAGGGCTTGTCGCGGCTCTCGAGCGATTGTGGCAAAAGAAATGGTTTCGGCTGTTTCTGGGCTTCATAGCGTTATGCTTGCTCGGCTGGCTGGCGATCTGGGCCCTGTTTGCCCGGGATTTGCCCGATGCGGCGGCGCTGCAGCAATATGAACCACCACTCCCGACCACGGTCCGTGCCTATGATGGCGAGCCCATTCACAGCTATGCCCGTGAACGCCGGGTCCAGCTGGAATTTGCGGAATATCCGGCGCTTCTGGTCCGCGCCTATCTGGCGGCGGAAGACCGCACTTTTTTTGAACATGGCGGGCTTGATTATCCCGGCATCGCGACGGCTATCGTCACCAATATCTCGAACAGCGGGCGACCTGTGGGTGCGTCCACGATCACGCAGCAGGTGGCCAAAAACCTGTTGCTGACCAATGAGGTTTCCTATCGCCGGAAAGTGCGCGAAGCGCTGCTTGCTTACCGGATCGAGGAAGTGCTGACCAAGGAAGAAATTCTCGAGCTCTATCTCAACCAGATTTTCCTCGGCCGGAATGCCTATGGTGTTCAGGCAGCGGCACAGGCCTATTTTGCCAAGGATGTCGACGCGCTGGCGCTGCACGAAATGGCCTATCTTGCCATCCTGCCCAAAGGTCCTTCCAATTACCGGCCAGAAAATAATGAACAGCGCGCGATAAACCGCCGCAACTGGGTGCTCGGCGAAATGCTGGAAAACGGTTGGATTTCCCAAGATCAGCATGATTCCGCCCGGGCGCAGCCATTGGGCGCGGTCCGGCGCTCCGGTCCCCGGTTCGAGCGGGTCGGCGGCTATTTCATCGAGGAGGTCCGGCGCGAACTGATCGAGCGATTTGGCGAGTCCAACGAGGATGGTGAAAGCCCCTATAGCGTCTATTCCGGTGGCCTTTGGGTGCGGACCTCGCTCAATCCCGAATTGCAGGAAATGACCAAGACCGCACTGCGCAATGGCTTGCTTCGGTATAGCCGCGGCAAGGGCTGGGGCGGTCCGATCAATACTATCGAGATCGATGACGACTGGGCGCAGCGGCTGGCGTCAACGTTCATTGCCACGGACTATGCCAATTGGCGTATCGCAGTTGCCTTATCGCGGAGCGGGAGTGGAGCGGAAATCGGCTTCTCCGACGGAACCACCGGCCGCGTCGCGCGGGTATCCGACAGGTTGAAAGCCGGAGACATTATCGCAGTGAGTCCAGCAGGCGGCAGCAGTTACCGGTTGGAAAATGTACCGGAAGTTTCCGGCGGCATGGTTGTGCAAAACCCGCGCAACGGCCGGATCTGGGCGATGCAGGGCGGTTTTGACGACCGCATGAGCAGCTTCAACCGTGCCACCCAGGCGGAGCGGCAGCCAGGCTCCACCATCAAGCCTTTTGTTTATGCCACCGCGCTGGACCAGGGCATGACCCCAGCCTCGATCATCGTCGACAGTCCCTTCTGTGTTTACCAGTCCGCGGCTTTGGGCCGGAAATGCTTTCGCAATTTCGGCGGTTCCCGCGGAGCCGGGCCACAGACATTGCGCTGGGGTGTCGAACAGTCGCGCAACCTGATGACGGTGCGCGCAGCCAATGACGCGGGCATGGACAATGTGGTCAAGACGATCAAGACGATGGGCATTGGCGACTATCAGCCCTATCTGGCCTTTGCGCTGGGTGCGGGGGACACGACTGTGACCAAGCTGACCAACGCCTATTCCATGCTGGTCAATCACGGCCGCGAACTGCAACCGACCACGATTGACTATGTCCAGGATCGCAGCGGCAAGGTTATTTTGCGGGCCGATACGCGCAATTGTGAAAACTGCAACATGCCCGAATGGGACGGCCAGCCAATGCCGCGTCCTCGCCCGACAGGCAAACAGTTGATGAACCCGATGACCGCCTATCAGATGGTCAATATTCTCGAAGGCGTGATTACACGGGGTACTGCGCAAAATCTCAAGAGTCTCGACCGACCGCTGTTCGGCAAGACCGGAACCGCAAGCGGTCCGACCAATGTCTGGTTCGTCGGCGGTTCTCCCGACATGGTGGCAGGTGTTTACCTCGGATATGACCAGCCGCGAAACATGGGCGGCTATGCCCAGGGCGGCACGCTGGCGGCACCGATTTTCCGGCAGTTTGCCGAGAAGGCGATGGCCGGCATGCCCAAAACACCGTTCGTCGCGCCCAAGGGCATCCGCATGGTGCGCGTTGATCGCAAGAGCGGCAAACGGGTCTTTGGCGGCTGGCCCAGTGATGATCCCCGTTCGCCGGTTATCTGGGATGTTTTCAAGCCGGAAACCGAACCCCGGCGGTCGATCCGCAGGGAAGAGCTGCTCGCCCGGCTGGAAGCGCGCAAGGCGCAGCTGGAGGCCGAACAGGCCGCGGCGCGCGCCCGGGCAGCTGATGCCGGACTGCGCAGCACTGGCCCGGCCCGCAATGACAATGATTTCCTCCAGGAAGAGGGCGGGATTTATTAGGCATCGCACCACATGAAGGCTGCAGATATTGTAGCGACACCGGGCATCCGCAATGTCGATCAGAGCGATGCGGAACTGCTTGCCGATATCACTGCCGATGCGTTTCGCGATGATCCTTTCAACAACTGGCTGTTTGGGGATTTCTCCGCCATGCACCGGACCTTTGAGGTGTTGGCGCGCCATGTCTATGGCCGCGAAGGCTTTTGCCAGATACTGGAAGATGAAGGCGAGGATCGCGCAGCGGCGATGTGGATGTTGCCCGGCGGCCAACTGGATACACCGCTACGTGCCACGCTCGCGCTTTTTGGCGGGCTCTTCTTCAATGGTGGACTGGCGGCTCTGAAACGCGGCAAGGCTGCCGGAGAGGCGATGGAAGCGCATCACCCGACGCAGCCGCATGCCTATCTGTTTACCGTCGGCGTGAAAGGTTCCGGTCGTGGTCGCGGTCTGGGCCGGAAACTGGTTGCCCCGGTGCTGGATGCCGCAGACCGGACAGGCACGATGATCTATCTGGAAAATTCCAATCCGGCCAACCAGGGTTTCTATAACAGTCTCGGCTTCAGGCATGTTGAACTGTTTGATGCGATGCCGGGTTCCCCGCCACTTGAAGCGATGCAACGCGCGCCGGGCGCTGCGACCGGAGGTGCAAACGAATGACAGATTTTCTGCTGCTGGCATTCATCTTTCTGATCGCGGGGGTTGTTGCGGTCCCGATTGCCTCGCGCCTCGGGCTCGGTTCGGTGCTCGGCTATCTGATCGCCGGGATATTGATCAGCCCGACGCTCAATTTTCTCGGTGTCGATGTGGTTGCGGTTCAGCATTTTGCCGAATTTGGCGTGGTCATGATGCTGTTCCTCGTCGGTCTGGAACTGGAGCCGAAACTGCTTTGGGAAATGCGCGGACGACTGGCGGGTCTGGGCGGCGGGCAAGTGGCGGGCACGGCCGCAGCGATCATGGCGGTAGCGATGCTGCTCGGCGAAACCTGGCATGTCTCGCTGGCGATCGGGCTTGTCCTGGCCCTCTCTTCCACCGCCATTGTCTTGCAGTCGCTCAATGAAAAGGGCCTGATGCGCAGCGATGGCGGGCAGGCCAGTTTCTCCGTTCTGCTGTTCCAGGATATCGCTGTCATACCGATGCTGGCGCTGCTGCCCTTGCTGGCCATTCCCGAGCTGGCGGCTACGGCAGAAGCTGGACATGACGAAAGCCTCAGTCTGGTCGCCGGTCTCACCGGCTGGCAAACCGCTCTGGTCACGCTGGGTGCCATCGCTTCTGTGGTGCTGGGCGGCAACTATCTGACCCGGCCCATCTTCCGGTTCATCGCCGCCGCGCGGCTGCGCGAACTGTTTACTGCTGCGGCACTGATGATGATCATCGGCATTGCCCTTCTGATGTCTCTCGTCGGACTGTCGCCGGCATTGGGCACTTTCCTCGCTGGTGTCGTCCTCGCCAACAGCGAATATCGGCATGAACTGGAATCCGACATCGAACCGTTCAAGGGACTCCTGCTCGGCCTGTTTTTCATGACGGTGGGTGCAGGCATCAACTTCGTGTTGCTGATGGAAAATGCCGTCCCGATTATCGGGCTGACGCTGGCGCTGATCGCGATCAAAATCATTGTGCTGCTGGTTCTGGCCATGCTGTTCAAAATTCCCGGTGCCCATCGCTGGCTGTTCGCACTCGGGCTGGCGCAGGCGGGGGAGTTTGGGTTTGTCCTGCTCGCTTTCACCGTCGCCAACGGGATTTTGCCGACCGCGCTGGCGGACAAACTGTTGCTGATTGTGGCGCTGTCGATGCTGCTGACACCGCTGCTGTTCATTCTCTATGACCGCGTGATCGCGCCGCACTATAATCGGGAACAGCATCGGGAAGCCGACAAGATCGACGAGATCAGCCCGATCATCATCGCTGGTCGCGGGCGGGTCGGCGGCATTGTGGACCGCATCCTCGACAGTGCGGGATATAAGTCCACCGTGATCGACTTCAGCTCCGAACAGCTGGGCCGGCTGCAGAAATTTGGTATCAATGCCTATTTCGGCGATGCCACACGGCCCGATCTGCTGCGGTCTGCCGGCATTGAAGAGGCCAAGCTGCTGATCGTCGCGATTGACGACAAGGAACAGATCACAAAGCTTGTGCAATATGCGGTGCACCATTATCCCGATCTGCATGTCATGGCGCGGGCAGTGGATCGCGATCATGTCTATGCGCTGTGGTCCGTCGGCTGCCGAGACATAATTCGCGAAACCTACGACAGTTCGCTGCGCATGGGGCGATCAGCTTTTGAGGCGATCGGCATCTCGCGAGAAACTGCGGAGGAAATGGTGGAGTTCTTTCGGGACGCGGACCGCAAGTCGATGATCGAATTTGCCGACGTCTATGACATCGACATCCCGTCCTGGGAGAATGAAGCGCTACTCGCGAAAGTGCGCCAGTTGCAGGAGGAATGGGAACCGGAATTGCGGGAGCAGATTATCGCTATCCGCAATCGCGACAGCCTCAAATAGCGGATCGGTATATCTATTCGTCGTCAGGCGGGTTCAAACGCCTTGAAACATTGCTGCAGTTCGGCGGCAATCTGGTCCCGGATGCCGTTGGCCGTCGGAATGGATCCGACAGCGGTGAAGGATGTGTGTATCTGCCCCGGTGCAACAATCCCGCGCGCCGGTGTCCCCGCCGCCGTCAGCGCTTCGGCATAGGCCATGCCCTGATCGCGCAGGGGATCAAATTCCCCGGTTACAATGAAAGCGGGTGGCAGGCCGGAAAGATCTTTGGCGAGCAGCGGTGAAGCCTTCGGATCGCTGCGGTCGGACGGTGCGCTATATTGATCCCAGAACCAATCCATCAGCCCCTTGGTCAAAATGAAGCCCTCGGCATTTTCCATCATGGAGGGACTGTCATCCGTGCCATCGACCACTGGCGTGATCAGGATCTGTCCCTTGATCGCGGGGCCACCTGCATCGCGCGCCAGCTGACTGATCACGGCAGCGATATTGCCCCCGGCGCTCCAGCCGCAGACCGCGAGTTCGCCCGGAATCCCGCCAAGCGCCTCGATGTTGTCCGCAGCCCATTGCAATGCCGCAAAACCATCATCCGCTGCCGCCGGAAACCGGTCTTCCGGGCCATGCCGGTAGTTGGCGGACAGGATGATGGCGTTCGCGTTGTTGCAGAGATCGCGGCAAAAGGCATCGTCAGACGCATGGTCACCCAGCACCCAGCCACCGCCGTGGAAATAGAGGGCGACAGGATGCGGACCGTCTGTGTCCGGGCGATACAGACGGTAGTCCAGAGCGCCTTCGGCGCCGGGGAATTTGCCGTCAATCACTTCGCCAATCGGCGGCCCGGGCGGGTTGGCTTCGTCCATCGCCACGGAGACCGCGCGGGCCTCTTCGGCGGACAGGGTTTCAAATGGTGGCAATTCCATTTCCGCCAACGCTTCGAGCAGCGCCACAACATCGGGTTGCTGCCGCCGGACGAGACCGTCATTGCAGAGCGA
The DNA here is from genome assembly GCA_039181895.1 of Pseudomonadota bacterium. Lineage (GTDB taxonomy): Bacteria > Pseudomonadota > Alphaproteobacteria > Sphingomonadales > Sphingomonadaceae > Parasphingorhabdus. Next base: position 266,838 of record JBCDCK010000005.1, on the reverse strand, counting down.
ACCACTGTCGCCATCAAACCGGAAACCGAGATAATCATCCGCTGCTACATCATCGCAGGCGCGGCGATAGGCGGCTGCTCCGCCGAGATAGGGCAGGCACACACGCGGCTTGCCGGGAACATTGGCTCCCATGTACCAGGATTTGGCCTTGGGAAAGAGCGTCATGTCGGCGGTTGCGGTGACATAATCGACCCAGCCATTTTCGGCCATGGAAGTCGGTTCGATGACTGACAGGTTTCTGGCACCCATATAGGTCAGGCAATCGGCAATCCATTCGACATGTTGCTCGATGGAGAGGACCATGTTGGTCATCACCGACGGGCTTCCCGGACCGGTAATCATGAAGAAATTGGGGAAGCCTTCAACCGTCAGTCCCAGATAATTGCGCGGGCCATGTTCCCATTTCTGCCTGAGGCTCTGACCATCCCGGCCCCGAATATCGACGGCCATCAGCGCGCCGGTCATGGCATCGAAGCCAGTGGCAAAAACGATAGCGTCGAAAGTAAATTCCGTGTCCTGTGTCGCGATGCCATTTTCGGTGATTTTCCGGATCGGGTTTTTCTTGATGTCGACCAGATGGACATTGGGCTTGTTGAAGGTCTCGTAATAATTGGTGTCGAGGCAGGCGCGCTTGGTACAGATCGGGAATTCTGTCGGTGTCAGCATTTCGGCCAAATCGGGATCCTTGATCTTGCTGCGGACCTTGTTGCGGACAAATTCAGCCAGTGTTTCATTGGCGTCCTCGTTGAGCAGGATATCGGCAAATTCCGATCCGAGATGGGGGATAGCACCCTTGGCCCACAATTCCTCAAAGCGTTGCTGCCGCTCTTCTTCCGATACCGTCAGTGCAAAATCCATCGCCTCCTTGCCCGGGACACCGACGCGGGTCTTGCGCGCTTCCGCGCGATAGGCCTGATAATCTTCCGTGACCGCGAGTTTCTCCGGCGCAATCGGGCCGTTTCCGGCAGGAATGGAGTAATTGGCCGTGCGCTGGAACACGGTCGTGCTGTCGGCCTGCTCAGCGATCAGCGGGATGGACTGGATCCCCGATGACCCGGTACCGATGATTCCGACAGTCTTGCCGGTGAAATCCACACCGTCATGCGGCCAGCTATGGGTGCGGAAAACCTCTCCGGCGAAATCATCCACACCCTCAATATCGATATCCTTGGGTTCGGACAGGCAGCCGGTGGCCATGATGAAGAACCGCGCGCTGGCGGTCTCGCCTTGATCTGTGGTTACTGTCCAGAGTGCATTGGCGTCGTCCCAGACCGCGTTTTCGACACGCGTGCGGAAACTGATGTCTTTCCGCAGGTCATAGCGCTCGGCGACATGCTGGGCGTAGCGCAGGATTTCCGGTTGGGTCGCGTATTTTTCGGTCCACTGCCATTCTCGCTCCAGTTCCGGATCAAAGCTGAACGAATAGTCGATGCTTTCAATATCGCACCGCGCGCCGGGATAGCGGTTCCAGTACCAGGTACCTCCGACATCGCCGCCCGCCTCGAAAGCGTGGGCAGTCAGTCCCATTTCCCGGAACTTGCGCAGCAGATAGAGCCCGGCAAAGCCTGCGCCGACTATAACAACGTCGAGGTTCCTGGATTGCAATTCCGTCATCATCCGCTCCGATTTGCGACTCTGTGGCCGATCTTTTGCAAGGCTAGCACAAGGCCGGTCGGTACCGTAACTCTTAACTGTGCGAGGATCGCGATTGAGAAATGTCAACACCATCGCAGGGCTTGCGAACAGATTTTCCATGACATGGATCGGTCAATTCTCTACAAACCTTCCTCCTCGGGCAGTCCCTATCTTGGCAGGAGAACAGCGAGCGGAAGACCGCCACCCGTTGAACCAGAACCGACCTTTGTCGGTAAGGGAAGGGAGCGTCCGTGCGCATTCCTTGGCGAACCCGTCAGCCAGCGCTTTCTTCCCTGCAAACAGGAGAAACATCATGGCCAATACCGGAAATATCACCGCCTGGATCACATTTTTCTTTGGTCTCTATGCCTTTGCCGCCGGCATCGGTGAACTCCGACAGCCAGGATTCTGGGCGGATATGCTGTCTGATGTGAAGCGGAGCAGGGCATTGCAGTTTCTCACGGCAATGATCACGCTGATATTGGGAGCGACCATATTTCTGGTCAATCCGTTCAACCCTGCTGACTGGCTGTCGATCCTGATCACCGTTCTGGGTGTCTGGATTTTTCTGGAAGGCGTACTGATCTTCGCCTTTGGCGACTGGTTTCTCAATTTTGCCGGCAAGATGATGGGCAGCGGTTTGCGCATCTGGGCGATATTTTCGCTAGTCCTTGGCATCATCATCATTTTCATCGCCCTCTGGCGATTGCAGGGTTGAGCCGGGCGAGCTGCTTGATCTTGTGCTTGTGGGGCGCGACGGTCAGCAGATCGCTGCAGAGAATATCCTTCCGCGGTTAGCGCCCGATAATGGGGCATGACAAATCTGTTCCGGATGACTAAGCTGGAGTCATCCCCGGGGAGTCGTTTGACTGAGAGGCAGGATTAACGCCCTGCGACCCGCTGAACCTGATCCGGCTCCTCGATGCCGAGGGCAACCCGGCGGAGGGAGGGAGCGGCACTGCAAAATCCGCCCTCACTCCGAAAATAAGGAGTGAATATTGATGGCTGACCTCCCTGCAAAAACCGAAATCGGTGTAACCACCGGCCCGATCCGCGGTTCGAAGAAAATCCATGTCGCCGCGCATAGCGGTAGCGGCATTCGCGTGGCGATGCGCGAGATCCAGCTCGAGAGCGGTGAGGATCCGGTGCGGGTCTATGACACGTCCGGCCCCTATACCGACCCCGAGGCATTGATCGATATCTCGACCGGTCTCAATGAACTGCGCGGGCCGTGGATCCGCGGCCGTGATGATGTCGAGGAAGTCACCCAGCGCGAAGTGAAGCCGGAAGATAACGGCCAGCTGGGTCCCGACCGCAGTGGTGGTGTCGATCCGTTCCCCAATGTCCGCCGCAAGGTGCTGCGCGCCAAGCCGGGCAAGAATGTCAGCCAGATGCATTATGCGCGGCAGGGGATCATCACCCCGGAAATGGAATATGTCGCCGAACGCGAAAATCTCGGTCGCGAGCGTTTGAATGAATATGTCCGCGATGGAGAGAGCTTCGGCGCGTCGATTCCCGACTATGTCACGCCGGAATTTGTCCGCGACGAAGTGGCGCGGGGCCGGGCGATCATTCCGTCCAACATCAATCACCCCGAAACCGAGCCAATGGCCATAGGCCGCAATTTCCTGGTCAAGATCAACGCCAATATAGGGAATTCCGCCGTTGCGTCTGACGTGGCCAATGAAGTGGACAAGATGGTCTGGTCGATCCGCTGGGGTGCGGACACGGTGATGGACCTGTCCACCGGCCGCAATATCCACGACACGCGCGAATGGATCATCCGCAACTCGCCGGTGCCGATCGGCACCGTGCCGATCTATCAGGCGCTGGAAAAAGTCGGCGGCGTCGCCGAAGACCTGACCTGGGAGATTTTCCGCGACACGCTGATCGAACAGGCGGAGCAGGGCGTCGACTATTTCACCATCCATGCCGGCGTCCGCCTGCCTTATGTCCCCATGGCCGCGAAGCGCGTCACCGGGATCGTGTCCCGCGGCGGTTCGATCATGGCGAAATGGTGTCTCGCCCATCACAGGGAGAGCTTCCTCTACGACAATTTCGACGAGATTACCGAGATCATGAAGGCCTATGACATTGCCTACAGTCTTGGCGACGGCCTGCGCCCCGGCTCGATTGCGGATGCCAATGACGAGGCGCAATTCTCCGAACTCTACACGCTGGGCGAGCTGACCCATCGTGCCTGGAAAGAGGATGTGCAGGTGATGATCGAAGGCCCGGGCCATGTCCCGATGCACAAGATCCGCGAGAATATGACCAAGCAGCTCGAAGTCTGCGGCGAGGCGCCCTTCTACACCCTCGGGCCTCTCACCACCGACATCGCGCCCGGCTATGACCATATCACCAGCGGGATCGGCGCGGCACAGATCGGCTGGTATGGCACCGCGATGCTTTGCTATGTCACGCCCAAGGAGCATCTGGGCCTGCCCGACCGCGACGATGTCAAGGTCGGCGTGGTCACCTACAAGCTCGCCGCCCATGCTGCCGATCTCGCCAAAGGCCACCCGGCGGCACAGGTGCGCGACGACGCGCTCAGCAAGGCGCGCTTCGAATTCCGCTGGCGGGACCAGTTCAACCTGTCACTCGACCCCGACACGGCCGAGGAGTTTCACGACCAGACACTCCCGGCAGAAGGCGCCAAGACCGCGCATTTCTGCTCGATGTGCGGGCCGAAATTCTGCAGCATGAAGATCAGCCAGGAAGTCCGCGACTTTGCCGGCAAGCAGAACCAGAGCGCGGAAGGCTTTATCGCATCCGAAAAACTCGGTGCCGATACCGCCGCCGCGAGCAAGGCGGCCGCCGAAGAAGGCATGCGTGAGATGGCGGAGAAATATAAGGAGAAGGGCGACCGGCTCTATCTGCCCGCGGATGAGGTGGTCGATTGATCCGGCTGGCCGGAATATTGGCCGGACCGGCCGCTGTTTTTGCATTGGCTACAGGCGCACAGGCGGAGCCAAAACAGACGATCATGCCGGAAAAGCCGGAGGACCGGACCTTTTTTGACCAGTTCGGTTTTTCCGAAGCCACGATCCACAATGGCACGGTCTATCTGTCCGGCATCATTGTCGGCCCGCCGCGTGAAGGCATGACCGAAGAGGAGGTCTATGACCGCACCTTCGCCTATATCGCGAAGATTCTCGCACGCGCCGGATCGAGCTGGGACGATGTCATCGACATGACCACATATCATGTCGATATCGACCAATCGATGCCCGTGCTGTCGGCGGTCAAGAACCGATATGTGAAAGCGCCATTCCCGGCCTGGACCGCGATCGACATCGACCGGCTCTTCTCGCCCGACGGCCGCGTCGAGATCAAGATCACCGCGCGGGTGACGCCGAAGGAGGAGGGGGAATAGTTGAACGAACGCATGCTCACTTCCCGTCATCCGCGCCAGCCTTGATCCGGGATCCAAATTGCCCCGATCCCCAAGCGGCGGGAAAGGCAAGATGGATCCTGAAACAAGTTCAGGATGACGAATGAGGTCCGGGATGACAGAAAACAGAGGGATGACAAAGAGTAACTAAGGAGAAGCACCATGCAGGAACCCTATGAACAGGCCCTCGAAACCGCGCGGGCGGAACTGGAAAAGGCGCGCGCCTTGTTGCAGCAGGACATTTCCGAATATCCCCACCCGATTTCGGGATGCGATTATCAATATGTCCGCCTGATCAGCGACCGCACGCGGATTTCCAACTGCCTGCACGCGCTCGACAGCCAGCCCTTTGTGGCGACCCCGCGAGTGTTGGAGGAAGCCGGATGACAGGCCTGCGGCTGGCCCTTGTGATGGGTGCCGCGCTGACGATGCCGCTGCCCTCCGTCTCGGCAGCATCGGCGAAAGGGGAGAAAGTGCTACCCGACTATAGCCATGTCACATCCGCTGCGGCGGCCCGGGCGCTGGCCGAAGAAGGAAAGCTCACAAAAATCCTTCTGTTTCCGGCCGAATTTGGCGGCGAGGACAGGCCCGGAAATGTCGTTTATGTGCCGCCCGAGGCTGCAGCGGCAAAGGATCTGGTGACCGGCACGCTGATCCGATATGTCGAGGAAGACCTGATCGACAATCTCACGGTCGATGCGGAGTATAAGGGGGACAGCTTCATCCCCAGCCGCATCCTGATGAAAGCCACGCACAGCAGCAAGGACGGCACGTTCAACCCGACCATCAGCATCTGGTGAGCCGAGCGGCGTTGCATTTTCGGAAGATTGCGGCGGGGGTAAGTATTGGGATTGTTGGACCTGTCACCGTAATTCCGGACCTGTCACCGTAATTCCGTAATGCGGCTGGTGCGACCGCGAAACCCACTGGGTCGTGTGCAGCGGGACGGACGGACTGGGCCGCTGGCACAGCAAAACCCGCGACCTGTGGGCCGACTATCCCCGCGCAATCCCGGGCGAGCGGCCGAAGAAAGTGGTCAAGGTCTGGCTGATCGCCAACAGCATTTTTGCGCGCAACCGGGCGGCGGCGAATTTTCGGAGGATTTCCGAGGGGTGAGGGGGGGGTGGAGTAGGAATTGGGTTGACGGACCCCTCGGATGTTCAGGGTGCAATTTGTGCACTGGCTCCATAATCGCGTAATTCTTTGCGTTTGAATCATCAGTAGTCATCCGATCGCCCCGGCAGCCATAGCTGCGAACGAGTTTTTAATCGAGAATACCCAAGTCAAATAGTTCACCTTGTTTTCCCATGAATTCAGCAATTATCTTCGTCTTTGTTCTTGGACTTCTGAACATCTGATAGTGAGCGACCGATTTTTGCTGCTTACAAGCCTTTGAAACCAAGTTGATCGCTTCATCGATTAACCTATCCGCTTTTTTTCCCATTGGAATGGTTCCTCCCCGCTTCCAAAGGATAAGATTGATTGCGTAGAGGATGTACCAATAGCCATAGACTAAATATTGATAATCGCCCCCACTTTCGATTTGTCCTCGAAGTGAGTTGTGATAATTTTCCCTAAGGTTTTCTATCTTCTTGAACAGCTCAAAGAGCCGGCACAACTCATCGATGTTGTGGTTGTCATGAAATATCTGCAAAAACCGACTATCAAAAATCGAGTCTGACTCTGTCTTCGCTTTGTCTGGTTCTTTAAGATAATATGCCAGTATAACCTGACCAAGTTTCAATGCGTCCATCCGTTTATCTGACGGTTTGTCAACGTGCATGTTCCTTTTTCTTTCAAAATAGTATCCCCGCTGCAAGAGAGCCATTTCTAACTTTTTTAGAACTTGGTGATTTGCCCTTAAGTCACGCCCTCGGATACGAGCCTGACTGTTTGTTGCTACCGCAACTCGTTCCGAAATATCCGATCTATCGGTCGCATAGACACGAACCATCAGGACAACATTTTCCATTGCTTCGGGGTTCATCCGATAAGCCTCCAATAACGAATGCGAAGTCTGTGCTCCATTGACGATCTGAAAATCGTTGAGAGTTATTATCGGATGTGCGTGACCTTTGTTATAATGACAATTTTTGCAGGTTATTGTTATTCCATTGTTTAGATACCAAAACAGATGGCTATCAGCTGATGTTGCTGTGGAAATTATTTCACTATTGTATCCCCCACTAGAGCCTAGGAAGATTCGCAAATTGTCATCAAACAAATAGCGTTTCGCTGTTTTACCATCCTCTGCACTTATCAATTTAACAAATGAAATGGCATCAACCGAAGCAATTATTCCCCGGACATCGCCATCTGTTCGTTCGAAAATCTCTTTGCCGATAACTTCGAGCTTGCCCTCGTGATTCTGGCGCTCATTTGATGAGAAATCAGCTATTATATCTCTTGGCCCATAGCTTTCAAAAGTCACTGGCTCATGCTTATTACAGACGGTTTCCAATATCTGTTGAGCCGAGTCTGAAATGCCTTGATCATTTGAACAAAATACAAGTCGATATCTACATATCAGCCCTCGCTGGTGAAGTGCCCAGATTCGCTTTATCCGCTCATTGAGTAGTAAATTTGGGCAATCTTTTAGCGCATCTGCTTTGTCAAAAAGCTCCTCAATGAAACTGGCTACTTTGAGTGCCTCGGCGTCGTTTATCGTTTTTGAGGTTGTTTTTACACTGCCTCGATACTTGGATTGAAAAATGAAAATTTCGGCGGAATTCTCTTTCTCAATTATGTGAATTGCGTCAATCCCACGATCATTTCCTCCATCTGTAATACTCTCTAACCGTTCTTCTGAGTATCCCGGAAAATATTGATCTAAGACGAGCCAAAGGAATGCCTGAGAATTATCAGTAAAGCCATTCGCCTTTTGTGCTTCTTCAACCCGTGAATTGATAATATCCCAGTCTAAAGCTGATACTTTTGGCATTTTTATATCCAATCTTCGATATGTTCAGAATTGATTGCTATTTTATTTGGAGTCAACAACTTCGGTAAATTCGTTAGCGCTCAATTTGCCCAAACACACCTTTCCTACACACCCCCATTTCCCCTACCGTCTGCCCCATGACAGACTCCCCAAAACCCCCTGACACTCCGCCCACTCCCAACCACAAACCCGACCCGTTCGACCCGCATCCGAACCGCTGGAACAAGCGCAAGATGGCGGACTTCCTCCGCATGCTGGCCGCCTCGCAAAATGTCTCGACCGCCGCCAAATCCGTCGGGATGTCGCGGCAATCCGCCTACAAGCTGCGCGCGCGGCTGAAGGGGGCGCCGTTTGATATCGCGTGGGAGGCGGCCTTTCGGCACGGTTATGACAATCTCGCCCATGCCGCGCTGGAGCGGGCGCTGAACGGGGTCGAGGTGCCGCATTATTATCGCGGCGAGCTGGTCGGGACGTCGCGCCGCTATGACGAGCGGCTGACCGTCGCGCTGCTGGCGATGCGCAACCGGTCGGGCGCGCCGCTGATGGGGCGCTATGGCGCGGCGGCGGAATATTATGGCGAGCGCTGGGACGCGCTGCTCGAGCGGGTGCATCTCGGCCCGGCGGACTGGCAGCAGGACGACGCGGGCGATGACAGCGACCGCGCGCAGCGAGAGGAGGATGTGCTGGACTTTCTCAAGGCCAAATATGCGCCGGAAGACAGGCGGCGGCGGTGAGGGGGGTTCGGCACTTGTCCATCAATCGGCCCCGCTCATACCGCGCTTGTCGAAGCGGGAAGACGGGGAACATCCTTCGATGGGCTCAGGATGGACGGAAGTTGCTCTGCGGGTGAATCAATGGATCGCAGTTTGAAACACTTCGTCAGACCTCGCTCCCTCGCTGATGGTGAGCCTGTCGAACCATGTCTGTTGCGGCATTTTATTTCCGTGAAACTGTCACCCTGTCCCGGCGGGCGCGAAAACCTGCTCTTCCGCGGGTTTCGAGCGAACCGCGGCAGGGTGACACACTGTCACCTTTGTCACCCTGTCGCCCGGGTTCCGGCATGGCCGGCGCGAACGGCGCAAAACCCGGGCTGTCCGGGCGAGTTGATAATTTTTCAATCGTCGCGCCAGTTCGGGGCAAATTCGCTTTCCGGAGCGCAGCGGTGACGCAACAGATCCTGCCACGAAAATCCGCCTCGCCAGGCACGTTCGTGGAAAAAGAAGACGACTGCATTGGCGAGCGGCTCTATCAGCGCGATGCCGCTGGAAATGGCGAAGGAGCCGGTGAAGGCAAAAGCCACGCTGAACCCGACAATGAAATGCAGGATCAGAAAGCTGAAGGTTTTGGTCAGGTCACGCCGATACACAATTTTTCTCCAAAAAAGGGGATACGGACCATTTAAAGATAATGATATTCATTTGCAATAAAGAGTATGTACTGCAACCACATTTACCTATATTTTTTGCGCCGGGCTGGTCGCGATCCTGTCCGCTTGTCTGGACCGATGACGCGATTTCGACCCGATTCAGGCTTTGCAGCCCCGCCGGATCATGTCATCTAACCCTGTCATGACCAATGCCGCACCCGACCCGTCGACCGCCATCACTATCGCCAATGCCGAAAGCTGGCGCGCAGCCGGGGCGCTTGTCTTGTGGCAGGGTCATCAGATTTTCACGCGCACCGGCGGAGCGCCCGATGCGCCGCCCTTGCTGTTGCTGCACGGCTTTCCGACCTCCAGTTTCGACTGGCTGCCGCTCTGGGCCGATCTGACCGCGCGCTATCAGGTGCTGGCCTTCGACTTTCTCGGCTTCGGATTCTCGGACAAGCCGAAGCGGCATTCATATGACCTGCAGCAACAGGCCGATCTGGCCGCGCATCTGGCGTCCACGCGCTTTGGCCGGGACTTTCACATCCTCGCCCATGATTATGGCGTCAGCCCGGCGCAGGAACTGCTGGCGCGGAGCGGAGAGGGGAGCCTGCCGCATCAGGTGCTCAGCTGTGCCTTTCTCAACGGCGGTCTGCTCCCGGCGCAGCATCGCGCGCGGAAGATACAGAAACTTCTCGCCGGTCCGCTGGGCGGGCTGATCGTGCACCTGATGAACCGACAGCGCTTCGGCAAGAGTTTCAGCCAGGTTTTCGGCAGGGACAGCCAGCCAAGCGCGGCGGAGCTGGATGCGCACTGGCACATCATCTGTCATGATGGCGGTAATCGGATCCAGAACAGGCTGCTCCACTATATGGCCGATCGCCGGACTCATGGCCCGCGCTGGGAGGGTGTGATCCGCCAGCCGCCCTGTCCGGTGGCGCTGATCAACGGCACCCAGGATCCGGTCTCCGGCGGGCACCTGGTCGACGCGGTGGCGGCGCTCAATCCGGAAATCCCGGCCTGGCGGCTGGATCATCTCGGCCATTATCCGCAGACTGAAGGTGCGGCGGACGTGGCGGCGGCCTATGCCGAATTTCGGGGCGGGTTGTGATTGCAACCTGACGGAAGTTGGCCGCAGGTCTCAGATATTATTGGCTTTTTCGCGCTCGCGGATCAGTTCCTCGAGCTGGTCCTCGATAATCCCCTGGCTGTCCCCGCCACCGAAGACCGCGGCGCCGCTGGAAAAACTGGTGCCGAAATTCTTGACGATCGCGACGGTCTGGGAGAGCCCGGAGAGAAATTCCGCTTCCTCCAGGCTGGTGAGCGGATGGATATAGGTACCCCAGAGCAGGTTCTGCGCGATGCCGTAACGGGCATCGAGCGCGCTGTCGAAATTGGCCTGCATCAGCCGCTGGAGCAGCTCGGTGCCAAGCTGTTCTGCCGGGACAATCGGGATCATGATCCGCATCCGTTCGGCAATCGGATCGGTGACCACGAGCACAATATGCTCGCCCAGCTGAAACTGCCAATTATTGCCGGTGGGCTCGATCTCCTCGTCGATTTTCTTGAGCGCGGCCCCGATCATCGCCAGCGCGGCCTTCGCTTCCTCGCTGGGTTCGCGGGGAGCCTGCTCCGGATCGGTCAGCGCAAATTCCTCTTCGGGCGTCAGGCTTTGGTCCGGTTCCGCAGGTGCAACCGTCTCTTCGCCCGGCGCTTCGGCAGCCTGATCGCTCTGCGCCTGGGCGCAGGCCGTGGCGAGGAACAGACTGGATGCCAGCACGGCGGAGAAGGTGAAGGGATGCAGGCGCTTCGTCATGGGCAGATCTTTCGTTTTTGGTCAGGTTCCGGAATCCGGTTCGGTGCAAGCCTGGCTTATGTTACAGCTTTTACACGAAATGATAGGGGGCAAGTTTTTGACATGATCCTGTTCGAAGACAGAAGCAGATATCCGAATCTGACATGACCCGGCACGTCGGAATCCTTGCGCACAGCGCCGAAGGGGCAACGCTGTCTTATCGCACTGTCTGGCAGGAGGGTATCCGCCGTTTGGGTGCGCACGACCATCCGCAGATCACGATGAGCGGCGGGCCGATGGCGCCGACGCTGGAGCTTTGGGAAAGGGGCGACCTCGCGGCATTGCGGCAACTGTTTCTGGAAGATGCGGAGCGGCTGGCGGCAGCGGGGGCGGACTTCTTCATCCTGCCCGACAATACCGCCCATATCGCTCTGGAACAGCCCGGCCCGGACTTTCCGATCCCCTGCCTGCATATTGCTGAGGTCGTCACGGCGCAGGCGCAGGCCGACGGAAGAAGCCATGTCGCCGTTCTCGGCACCAGCTGGACGATGGAAGGCCCGGTCTATCGCGATGCACTGGCCCGCCGCGATCTGGGACGGAGCATTCCTGACAAAGCGGATCGCGAGACCATTCACGAAGCGATTTTCGGCGAGTTGTGTCTGGGCGAATTTCGTGAAGCTACACGGCAGGAGTTTGTGCGGATCATCGGCATTCTGGCGGGACGGGGCTGTGATGCTGTCGCGCTGGTCTGCACCGAGATACCGCTGCTTGTGACGCCGGATGTGTCGCCATTGCCGGTACTCGACAGCACTCGGCTGCAGGCGCGCGAAGCGGTTGCCGTCGCACTGGGAGAATCGCCCATGCCGAACTGGCGCTGCGGACCGCTGTAGCGGTACCGGATAATCAGAAACTCAAGCAGGAAATATTCATGTCCAGATCTCTGTTCTCCTTCACAATCATCGCTGCCGCTGCCGTCTTTCTGGCGGTATTCTGTGTGGTTGTGCTGCCACCGGTCCTTGCCAGCGGCGATGTTTTTGGCGCTTTTGCTGCCGGTTTCGTCAATCCTTATGCCAGCGGCTATTCGACCGATGTACTCACCTGCTGGGTCATTCTCGTCGCCTGGATTGCCTATGAATCCAAAGCGCTAGGGGTTCGGCATGGCTGGATTTGCGCGTTGCTCGGAATCATTCCCGGTGTGGCGGTCGGGTTCGCACTTTATCTGCTGCTCCGCATGCGGCAATTGCAAGAAGGGAGTGCGGACCGCTAGCGGCTGCATCAGGATAGCATGGATCCAAATTACCCCGATATCAGTTATCCGCACCCGGCAAAGGGCTATGAGTGGGAGCCGCCTACTGGCCGGGGCAGTCCCGGTTTGCATGGCCCGGAACCGGCGCCGGAAACGTTGCTGGCGATCGCGAAAGCGGCCTGGCAACAGGAGGCAATTCGGGAAAATTTTCTGGCGGAAGCGCAATATGATGGGCCGATACTGGACGACGGGAAATTTGCGATCGAACCTGCGGTGGGAACCGAAATGCTGGATGCTTTCTATGCCGGGCATGTGCAGCGCGAGGGCGAGAAAAAGGATTATACGCTTGGCGGGATCTGGCGCCTGACTCAACTGATGCGGGTCTGGGCTATCGGTCAGGTGGCAGTTGATGATGAGCCGACGGCGCTGGAATTTCTGACTCCGGCTGAACCGGCAGCACCGCCACCGTCCCGCGGCGAGTCCCTGTGGAGAACCTTCCGACTGGTTCTGATCCTTCTTGTCCTGGTTTTTCTGATGATGATGTACTTCGGGCTTATCACGGTGTGATGACAGATAATCGAGGTCAAGACAGGCGTGAATCGCATATCTCCATTCGTGGTGAAAAGAAATCTGATGAGGCGATGATATATGAAATCACTACCCGGGCTTTTGCCCCGATGCCCTTTTCCGATGGTAACGAGCAGGACCTGATTGACCGGTTTCGCAAGTCGGGTGCACTGGAGATATCGCTGGTGGCGGAACTTGAAGATGCAATTGTCGGACAGGTGACCTTCACGCGCGCCTTCGCCGCCGACGGTTCTCCCGGATGGTATGCGCTGGGACCGGTGGCGGTCGAGCCTGAGCTTCAGGGACAACGCATCGGCGAGGAACTGATCGAAGCCGGGCTGGCCGAACTGCGCAAACGCGCGGCGGCAGGCTGCATATTGGTTGGAAATCCGGATTATTACCGGCGGTTCGGGTTTCGCGGATTTCCCGAACTGCGTCCGGAACGTCAGCCAGCCGAATTTTACCAGATCTTGCCGCTGGATGTCGCGGAACCGGATGTCGTGATTGAATTTCACCCGCTATTCTATGCCGACGGTGACGGGGGGTTGGATTGATTTTCGCGGGCCCATGATCCAGACTGCAGCTGGATCAGCGGTGGCGGCATACAAACAAGGACGAACGGAATGAACATGTCGAGGTTATGGCGCACTGGTGTCCTCATGCTGGCGGCTGCATTGACTATCGCCGTACCCAGTCGGGCGGAGCCCTTTACTCCGGAATTGTTCCAACGCTGGGTTGATGCCCGGATCGGCTCCGGAACACCGGTTTACTGGTACAGCATCGGCACCATGCGCAGTTATCCCGACGGTAGAATCCTGGCCCGCATGGAAGGTTATGATACCGCACGTATGTACTGGCCTATCCCGGCGAGAGCACTGGCTCACCAGTATAACCGGAAGATCTACATTTTCCGCGATCCGGAAACCGGAGAAGTTCTGCGCAAGGTCAATGATATTCCGGTGGAGCCGGTCGCATATCCCTATCAGTTTATCAGCTACGAACTGAAGGACGGTGCGGTGGAGACCTTCGTCGAACAGGGCAGCGGGGCGCGCGTGAACCGCATTGGCCCAGGTCGGGACATTTCCGTCCGCATGCTGGGTGACACAGCGGTTTTTACCGCCCCCATCTATCTCGATTTTCCGGCGGGGCCGCCCAAAGATGGGGTGGTACCGCGTTATCAGGCGTTCGAAAATTATGATTTCTTCGTGCAACCCGAGGGATCGGTCGACAAACCCCATCAGCTCAGCTGGGTTCGCTATGGTGCGGCTCCTCCCTGGGCAGGCGGTGGCCCGAGTATCATGCATCTGATCACCTGGCGCGTAGACAGCTTTGCCGACGTCCCGGAAACGCTGCGTAGCTACGTCAAAGAGGAAGCGCCGCTGTGGCAGAAACCACCTGAAAATCTTGCCGAGATCCGAAAATTGCAGGAGGCACCGAAATGAAGAAAGGAGTTTTTTTCGCAATTCTTGTGCTTGCCCCCGCATTGACCGGATGCAATTATTTTTCCGATGCAAAGGGTGGCCCAGTCGCAGCTGACACGCCGGAAAGCCTGGCAGAAGCAATGACTGGCCGGTTCGCTTCGGCTCCGGATGACAAGGGCAGCCGGGTCGAGGACTTTCGCGTTCCGGTGCACAATATGGGACCCGGCGAGTGGATCTATTTTCAGCGCAACCAGGGGCCCGAAACCCGCACCGAACGTCGGGCATATCGGCAGCGTGTACTGCAACTGGTTTCCGCGCCAGGTGGCGGTGTATCTCAGATCACGTGGAGTCTGAAAGCACCAGAGCTTTTTGCCTCTGCACCCCGGCATCCGGGGGTTTTGAAAGCGCTCGACAAAAAGGCATTGAAGCTGACCATGGAAGCCGGTTGCGAGCAGCGCTGGCTTTATGATGCAGGTGAGGGCGAAGGCGGGATGTGGCGCGGCCGTGTCGATCCGGTCGAGTGCACAATCTATTCCCAGCGTCGGCAGAAACGGATCGGCATCGGATCGGAAACCCGCCTGTCGGCAAACAGTTTGCGCGAGGCCGAGCGTGGCTTTGATCTCGACGGCACCCAGCTCTGGGGCACGCCTCCGGGTGCCTTCACTGAAATGAAGAGGACGGAATAAAGAACGGCCCGGGCTGCACAGGGCAGACCAGGCCATTTTGGGAGGAAAGGTCAGGGGGTGGGCAGCAGGCGAGCGTCCTATTCGCGGGGCGCGAGGTAGCGGAACAGTTTGCGAAGCTCGAGTTCGAAGAAATCGCTGCCGTCGCCATTGTTGACGATCAGCAGGTCACTCCCGTCCTGACCGCTGTTGGAGGAAGAAGGTCGGGCTGACTGTACGGCGGGAAGGAGCATGCCCACCTGCTGCTCGTTACCATTTGACTTGTACTGGTTACTGCCTTTCGCCTGAGCCGCCTGAGCGGAGATTCCGAGGGCGAGGATGACAGTTGCGGCGACGAGTTTTGCGGATTTGGTATTGGTCATTTGGGTCTCCATTGCTTGTGTTTCGCAGCCTCTATGAGACACCGGACTGCCCGACCCGGTGATACCGGTCACACGACATGAAACAAATGGAGAAGCTTTTGGAATCTTGCGGAAAAAACTTTTCGCCAAAAAGAAAAATCCGCCGGCATTGCTGCCGACGGATAGTGTATTCCTCCCCAGGAATAAGGTTTTTGGGCTGTCTTCCGTCAGCCGAACTGGTTCATGGTATTGTGCACACCGCCGGCTTTCAAAGCCGCTTCGCCAGCAAAATATTCTTTGTGGTCATCACCGATGTCACTGCCGGACATGTTCTGGTGTTTGACACAGGCAATGCCTTCGCGGATTTCCTTGCGCTGCACGCCGAGAACATAGCCCAGCATGCCGGCGTCTCCGAAATATTCTTTCGCGAGATTGTCTGTCGACAAGGCCGCCGTGTGATAAGTGGGCAGGGTGATCAGGTGATGGAAGATGCCAGCTCGTTTGGAGCCGTCTGCTTGGAAAGTGCGGATTTTTTTGTCTGCGGCATGACCCAGTTCGGTGTCGTCATACTCCGCACTCATCAGATTGTCGCGGTCATAATCCGCTACATCGAGACCCTGTTCAACCATCGCATCATATACCTGTTGACGGAAATTCAGTGTCCAGTTGAACGATGGCGAGTTGTTGTAGACCAGTTTCGCGTTCGGAACGACTTCGCGAACGCGATCCATCATACCGGCAATCTGCTCGACATGGGGTTTCTCTGTTTCAATCCACAGCAGGTCAGCACCATTTTGCAGCGAGGTGATGCTGTCGAGAACACAGCGGTCTTCACCGGTGCCAGGGCGGAACTGGAACAGATTGGAAGGCAGGCGCTTCGGACGCATCAGCTTGCCATCACGGTTCAATACAACGTCTCCGTTCTGCGCCGTTGCCGGATCAATCTCTTCGCAATCGAGGAAACTGTTATACTGGTCGCCCAGATCGCCCGGCTCATTGGAAACCGCGATCTGTTTGGTGAGGCCTGCACCCAGCGAGTCGGTGCGGGTCACGATGATGCCGTCTTCTACGCCCAGTTCGAGAAATGCGTAACGACAAGCCCGAATCTTCGCGAGAAAGTCTTCGTGCGGGACAGTCACTTTGCCATCCTGGTGACCGCATTGCTTTTCGTCGGAGACCTGATTCTCGATCTGCAGCGCACAAGCACCCGCTTCGATCATCTTCTTCGCCAGCAAATAGGTTGCTTCCGCATTGCCGAAACCAGCATCAATATCGGCGATGATCGGAACAACATGGGTCTGGAAATTCTCCACTTGATCCAGCAATTCCTTTTCTTTGGCGGCGTCGCCAGCCTCGCGCGCCGCATCAATGTCGCGGAACAACAGATTCAGTTCGCGAGAATCCGCCTGACGAAGGAAGGTGTAGAGTTCTTCGATCAACGCCGGCACGGACGTTTTTTCGTGCATAGACTGATCGGGCAGCGGGCCAAACTCACTGCGCAACGCAGCAACCATCCAACCGGACAGATAGAGGTAACGTCGTTTTGTGTCGCCAAAATGCTTTTTGATCGAAATCATTTTCTGCTGGGCGATGAATCCGTGCCAGCAACCCAGGGACTGCGTATAGTTGGCTGGATCGGCATCATAGGCCGCCATGTCTTCCCGCATGATTGCGGCGGTGTATTTGGCGATATCCAGTCCGGTCTTGAACCGGTTTTGCAGCTGCATTCGGGAAACGGACTCTGCGTCAATGCTGCTCCAGGTGCCGCCTTTGCCGTCGATAAGTTTGCTATTCGTTTCGATTTGTTCCTGATAGGTCATTTGCTGTTCCTCATTGGGGAGTATTGAGATTTTGATGTCAAATATTTTTCATCTGATGAAACTAGAATTAGCCTCGCTTCCCTGAAAAGCGAGACAATCTCTTCGGAAATCCTGTGTTGCTGTCGCGGAGGCGATAGAATCCGTTGTAAATATGTAAATATATTTACAACGCTGAAACCCCTTATTGGCAGGGCTTTTCGCACCGAATGCCCTGAATCGCGGAAGCGATTTGTTTGATTCAAACTGATCGTGGCCTAATTCAAGGCCGGAATGATCCAAGCCAGCGACATGGCGGCCAAAGCTGCAAAAAGAGATATCCCAAGGACCCATCGCATTCCCTGGGGTCTCGACCCGGCTTTGGCATCGCGTTCGTTGATCTGGATTTTGGCATCATGCTGATTCATCGGATGCTCCTGACATTTGATCCCATGCCCCATTTGAGAGCATAGCATATCATCCCATTTTTGTGCAGTTCAGCTTTATCTGAAGGGCCAACGGGTTACGCCACCGGCGATGAGAGCCCACCACATGAAAACTGGCTGAAACATTAGTCGAGGCCCATGATAAAGCCAACTGAAGGTGATTCCGTCGATCGCGATGTTGTTTACGGCATGGTTGATATTGGCAGGAAATACACAAATGGCATAGAGCGCCAGACCGATTCCGGCAGCATATCTGGTCCAGGATATCAGCGTTGGAGGGACCAGCAATCCGAAACCTCCTGCCAGTTGGGCGATACCGGTCCAAAATATAACCTGCTCGGGAAGGGGGACCCATTCCGGCGTGATGTCAAGGAAGCCATCAGGGCTTCTGATATGCAATATGCCGGCTCCTATATAGAGTGTTGCTAATAAGACCCGGAAAAAAACAAGCAGATTGCTGTCCGCTTTACCCAAATCTGTCATGGCTGCCGGCTCATGGACCTCTCATTGCCCCCACGCTGGCGGCGGAATATCAATCGGGCTTGCAAGGTCGAATTCTACACGGAAGTTTCGCGATTGTTCGGGATCTGCCCGGTTCAACTGATAGGCAAATATTGCAGTCCCGTCCCCCGGAGCAGAAAGCTCAAGCGACCATATATTTGTGATCGACTGCCCCAGACCATGCTCGTTGAATAACCTCACCGACTCCTGGTCCACCGGGAATTGCTGCTTGGTTTCTGATCCGGGTTTGTCGGATGCGCCACCATAATTGGTGATGTCGTCAGGTGTCCCATCCTCATGCAAATGCCGATGCTTGAGAACCAGACCGTTTTCGCTTCGGGTGATAATCCAAGTGCGAGACCGGTTCCATTCTCCCTCGTCCAGTTCAACATGGAAGGGTATTTCTATTTTCGACGGTTCACAATTATCGACATGCATCACCATGTTTTTGCCGCGCATATCTTCGTCGACTGTGTCGCTGGATACCAGCTGCCCCGCGAAAGCCTTGCTGCATAGCAGCGAAAGCCGCTCGAAGAATGTGTCATGGAGAGAAGGTTCTGGCGCGACAGGCGGTGTGCGTTCGCATGCGGGCAACAGGAAAATGGATGCAGCTAAGGGGATGCCGTAATATCGAGAAATTTTCATAATTTTGTTGTTACACGATCGCCAGAGTTGTTGAAATCGTTCCGCTGACTTTTTTCAATTCTGCTGCTTGGCGCGAACCTGAATCGGATGGTCGAGAGCCGTTTGCTTATCGGTGATCAGGCTGCTACAGGGCCTTCAGCTAATAATCGCGTCTCGACGAAATTTCAGTTTCGCGCATCCCTGCGGGTTCGCCTACTTCTTTTTCCCCTTTCTCGAAATTGGCCTTACCGCTCGAGCGGTGCTGTTTCGGTGGCGATCGAGCATAACTAAACTATGAATTGGAACAAGAATATGCCCACAGGCACAGTAAAATTTTTCAACACTGAAAAAGGCTATGGTTTTATCGAACCAGAAGATGGCGGCGACGACAGCTTTGTACATATCACGGCTGTACAGGCAGCAGGCATGCAGACTCTGGAGAAAGAACAGCGTCTGACCTACGATATCGAAACGGGCAATAACGGTAAAAAGGCCGCGGTGAACCTGCAGCAGGCATAAGCCGGATTCACTTTTCGAGAAGGCGGGACTGCTATGGCGGGCCCGCCTTTTTTGTTGTCTGCAGCATGCGGAATATGCAAATGCCCCGATGATCGACAATTGGAGACACTATCATGAAGCTGGCTTTTCGCTTTGTTCTTGGCCTTGCAATTCTTGTGGTTGCAGCGTTTTTCCTGTTGCGGACACCAGATACCGACAAGGCTGAAATGATCGCCAAATATGGATCCGAAGCTTCCCGTTTTGTAGCGGATGGAGCCGGAGGTGAAATTCATTACCGCGACGAAGGAAACCGGGATGGGTCAGCGATAGTACTGATCCATGGTTCCAATAGCCATTTGCAGACTTGGGAGGATCTTGTTCGGCTCCTCGGAGATCGGTTCCGGTTGATTTCCCTGGACCTGCCCGGTCACGGATTGACCGGTCCCAGTGGTCACGGGGAATATGGCGCTGATGCCAATATTGCATCGGTGGTGAGAATTCTGGACGAGGCAGGAGTCGACAAGGCCTACTGGGTTGGAAACAGCATGGGTGGATGGGTCAGCTGGAGAGCGGGCCTCTCGGTTCCGGAACGAGTGTCTGGATTGGTCTTGATAGATGCTTCTGGCGCGCAAACCGGGGAAAAGATAAAACCTTATCTTGGGGCGCGTCTCGCGCAGTCAACCATTGGCCAATGGCTGTTGCCGCAAATTACACCGAAATTTCTGGTTCGATCATCTCTGGAAGAAAACTATGCTCAACCCGAGCGGTTATCTGATGAGATCGTCACTCGTTATCATGACATGTTGCATTTTCCGGGGAACCGGCAAGCCGCTCTTGAGCGTGGAAACGCCCCAAGACAACCGGAAATGTGGAATCAGGTCGGTTCGCTGGACATGCCCGTACTGTTACTATGGGGCGCACAAGACAAAGTCATTCCCGTTTCTCATGGCGAAGCTTTCGAAGAGGCAATTCCTGGAGCGGAGCTTGTCATCTATGATGACGCCGGCCACCTGCCTATGGAAGAGACACCCGAACAAGTCGCACGAGATATCAGAACATGGATTGACAAGATCGAGGCCCCAGCAGAGCCCGAGTTGATTGATACAGAAGCTGGTTAAAGTTCCTCTACTCCTGCTTTGCGCAGTTCGGGATCCAGACGCCGGGTCAACCAAAGACCCCACATTTTGAAGTCGGCAATCAAAGACCAAAGCGGATAGGTAAATGTTGCTGGCCGGTTCTTTTCAATTCGCCAATGCGACAGCCAGGCAAAGAAATATCCGGCTACCGGCATGGCCCACAATAAGGACCAGCTGGCGGTGGCTATGGCATAAATGGCGATGGCTACGACCAAGCTTGTACCGGCATAGTGCATGTTGCGGGTTGCCGGTTTTGCATGCTCCTGCAGATAAAAGGGCCAGAAGGTCTCAAAACTCTGGTGCTCTTTTTGCCGGTTTTCCGTCATAGCCTTGTTCCCACCATTTGAAGTTACCCTCTATCCTATCGAAACATCCAAGTCCGGCAAGGCCCATTTTATCGGTGCAAGTCCTCTGGATTCCAGAAAGGCATTGGTCTGACTGAAATGCCGGCATCCGAAAAATCCGTTATGCGCAGACAAGGGCGAGGGATGGGGAGCCTTCAATACCATGTGCTGTCCACCCTGTTCGATGCTGCTCACGAATGCGGCTTTTTTTTGAGCGTAGCTGCCCCAAAGCAGGAAAACGACCGGCTCGGATTTTGCAGCGATGAGGTTTATCACTGCGTCTGTAAACTGCTCCCAACCCTTGCCACGGTGGGAGGCTGCCTCTCCGCTCCGCACAGTCAGCACGCTATTGAGCAGAAGCACGCCCTGTCTGGCCCAGGATTCCAGATACCCGTGCCCCGGTCTCGGGATATGGATGTCGCTTTCCATTTCCTTGTAGATATTGACCAGCGACGGGGGAGGTCTGACACCGGGTCGGACACTGAAACACAACCCATGGGCCTGGCCAGGGCCATGATAGGGATCCTGGCCCAAAATCACGGCACGCACATCGTTGAGGGGAGTCAGATCAAGGGCTCGAAAATATTCTGAACCTTTGGGAAAGATCCGTTTGCCTGTTGTTTTTTCCGCGACCAGGAAGTCCTTGAGCTTCGTCATGTAGGGTTTGGAGAATTCTTCCCGCAGAGGAGCTTTCCAGCTGTCATGTAATTTGATCTGATCATTTTGAACCATGTACTATCGATAGCAAAAGCATCTTCGTTGGCAAACTTACGATGACAATGGGGAGATTTGCAAAATCCGGCTTTACCCTTCGGAGCAAAACGCTATCCTGCCTTGCCAAAGATCGAAAGAATTGTTTTCATGTCAGATACGCCCTTACCCGTCATATCCGCGACCGGACTGTTTACGCCGGAAAACAGCATCAGCAACGAGGAACTGGTAGCCAGTTTCAATTCTTATGTTGAGCTGCACAACCGAGAAAATGCTGATGCCATAGCTGCGGGCGAAATCGCCGAGCTCCAGCCAAGCTCCGTTGAATTCATCGAAAAAGCGTCGGGGATCAAATCCCGGTTTGTCCTTTCCAAGGAGCCCATTCTTGATCCCGAAGTTATGTGTCCAAGGCTTCCTGAACGGCCGGATGAGGAGATTTCCGTCCTGGCAGAGATCGGTGTCAAGGCTGCCCGGCAGGCGCTCGAACGTGCCGGTCGCAAGCCGGAAGATGTAGACGCTGTTTTGTGTGCTTGCTCAAATCTGCAGCGTGCCTATCCGGCGATTGCGGTGGAGATTCAGGACGCACTTGGCATGGGAGACGGTTTCGGTTTCGATATGAACGTGGCTTGTTCATCGGCAACCTTCGGGCTGCAAACAGCGGCAGACTATATTCGATCTGGCAGTGCCCGGTCCGTTTTGGTGATAAATCCGGAAGTCTGTTCCGGCCATCTCAACTGGCGTGATCGCGACAGCCATTTCATCTTTGGCGATGTCGCCACCGCCATATTGGTGGAAGCCAAAGACATTGCGCCGCCCAGCCACTGGGAAATTTTGAGCACAAAGTTGAAGACTCAGTTTTCGAACAATATCCGCAACAATTTTGGGTTCCTCAATCGGACTCATCCGGAAAGCAGGGACGAGGCCGACAAACTGTTTGTCCAGGAAGGACGGAAGGTATTCAAGGAAGTGGTGCCGATGGTTGCGCAAATGATTATTGATCAGGCCAAGGTGGCTGGTCTTGATGGAAGCAAATTGCGCAGACTGTGGCTGCATCAGGCCAATGCCGGCATGAACCGGATGATATCGCAGCGCGTGCTGGGACATGCAGCCAATGATGATGAGAGTCCGACGGTGCTGGACACTTATGCCAATACGTCTTCGGCGGGCTCAATCATCGCGTTTCACAAGCATAATGAAGACCTTAAAGACGGGGACATTGGACTTATCTGCTCATTCGGTGCAGGCTATTCGGCCGGAACCGTTTTTGTTCAAAAGGTGGGTTAAGCAGGAGAACTGAGATGACGATGACCGGGCAATGTCTTTGCGGTGCAGTTTGTTACAGCATTAGCGGCGAACCTCAGATGGAGGGTGTCTGTCATTGCAAGAATTGCCAACGTCAATCCGGAAGCTCCTATTCAGTCCTTTTTGCGATCGCCAATGATCAGCTGACGGTCGAAGGAGAGATGACCACTTATGAGGATAGCAGTGACACCGGGAACATCGTGGAGCGCCATTTTTGCGGCAAATGCGGATCGCCCTTGTTCTCGACTTTGCCAGCCCAGCCCGGCATGACTTTTGTAAAGGCAGGTACGCTCGATGATACCAGCCACCTTAATCCGCAAATTCACTTTTGGACCAAAAGCTCTCAAAACTGGGTGGAAATAGACTCCAGTCTCGCCCAGATTCCCGGTAACCCTGGATAGAATATTGGCAAGCAAACGCGCGTGGCTGCTCGATAAAGCCCTGCGATTTGCGCGGGTGAAGGCCTATTTTTCGGACCCTGTTAAACTCAAGGCTCATATTGACCGCCAAAGAAAAAAGAGACCGGCCGCTCCGGGCAGGGCGTTGCGCCGAAAAATGCATGTCCGAGAATCCAAACATGCCGAACGCCCCATTTACAGGCTGAGCTCGCAACCGGATCCGGAACGCTATATTCTCTATATTCATGGTGGTGCGTACGTGCTTGGCATCCAGTCCGTATACTGGAAGTTCCTGTCCGAGATCACCGATCAAACCGATGCCGAAACCGTGGTTGCCTGCTATCCGTTAGCTCCGGAAAGCACCTGGCAATCGAGCTATGACTGGATGATGACAGTCTATGAAGATTTGCTCACAAGAACGGCAAGCGACAAGATCACGATCATGGGTGACAGCGCCGGTGCAGGATTTACGCTGGGTTTTGCCCAGTTGCTGCGAGATAAAGGGAAAGATCTGCCCGGCAATCTCATTTTGCTGTCTCCCTGGCTCGATGTAACGATGTCCGATCCGATGCAGCCGACAATTGAGAAAAAAGACCGTGTATTGGGAATTGCTGGATTGAAGGCCGCGGGTACATGGTGGGCAGGCGATGCTGGCGAGACGGGAGCGAGCCCCGTGAGCCCGCTATATGGTGATATCACCGGATTGCCGCACATTTCCGTATTCACCGGAACGTTTGATATTCTGTGGCCGGATGCAAGGAAGCTGAAGGAAAAAGCAGAGGAGGCAGGATTGCCGCTGGATTACTATGAATATCCCGCCATGCAGCATGTCTGGATGCTGTTTCCGATACCCGAAGCCAAGGCGGTGAGAGAGGTGATTGTCGACCAAATCAAGGAAATGACATAAGCGGCGAGTTGTAGCTCGCACCTGTATTTACTTACTCAACCTAAACAGAAGGGTTTTTCATGCTCCAGTCAAAGCAGATTTTTTGGGTCGCCGGTTCGGCGATTCTCCTGGCTTCCTGTGGAGTGCAGTCCGATTCTGCAGATTCTGGCGAGGCGCCTTCGGCAGCGTTGCAGAAGCCCGAAACAATCGTTGCGGCAGACGGCTTGCGCTTGCGGTCAGCTGGTAGTGACCAGCAGGTTTCCCTTCCATTTGGAACGTTACAAGAAAAAGCGGTTTCGGCAGTTGGCGCGCACACGGCAATGGAAGGCGTTTCAGCTGATAATGATGAGTGCGGCGCAGGACCTATGCAGTTTGTTGCCTTTGGCGACCTCACCCTCAATTTTCAGGAAGATGCATTTGTGGGCTGGTTTGTTGACGGTGCATCACCTTTGGTAAAAACCCCGGAAGCTGTCGGGATCGGTTCCATTCGGGAAACCGCTGAAGCCCAAATGCCCGTTGTCTTGCAGCCACACAGTACGCTGGGAAATGAATTTCTGTCGGAACGTGGGGATGAAGGTTTTATTGGCGGTTTTCTTTCCGGAACCGAGGGCAATGCTGTGGTCGAGTCGCTTTATGCAGGGACCAATTGCTTCTTCCGCTGAGCTTTAATCCTTGAGTTTACGGCCTCTGGCAATCACGGATTTTCGACGTTCTTCAACTTCTGCAGCAGAAACATTGTCGTTCCATGCATCTGTCGTTTGCTTCTCCAGCGCGAGAGCGTCCTTGAAATTTCGGTCATATCCATCGAGAATCAGTTTCTTGTAAGCTTGCAGAAAGTCTCTATCAATTGTGGTCATGTCTTCGGCGAGTTTCCGTGCCTCCGGAATCAGGTCTTCAGGCGCATGAACACGATTTACCAGCCCCCAGGAACAGGCTGTCTCAGCATCCAGAAACTGCCCCGTGAAACTTAGTTCGCAAGCTCGTGAAACGCCGATGGTGCGGGAAAGTTTCTGAGATAGTCCCCAGCCAGGAATTATACCAACGCGCGCATGAGTATCTGCGAAGCGCGCGTTCGAAGATGCTACTCTGATATCGCAGGACATGGCTAGCTCAAAGCCGCCGGTTATGGCTACGCCATTGATCGCGCCGATGACGGGAACTTCAATTTCCTCGATCGCCCGGCAGGGGTTTCGCGCTGGGTTTTGATCGGTCGCGGCGCCCAGCCCATGCTGTCCTAGTTCCTTCAGATCAAGGCCGGCGGTGAAAGCTCTGTGGCCGGAGCCTGTGACAATAACAGCCCTGATATCGTCATCGGCTCGAATGTCCTGGCAGGCATCGTATATTTCGCCCCGCATGGCATGGGACAAAGCATTCATGGCTTCCGGGCGGTTCAGTTTGATCGTTGCGATGCCATCGGCTTTTTCGAGCAAAACAAGTGACATCAGTCATCATCTCCGGCTTCATATTTTTCCGCAATTTGGGCGCCGAATCCGGCCGTCATTTCAAAAAGTTTGTCGGGATCGGATTGTCGCAATTGCGCCAACATGAGCTCGGGGCCTTCTGCGACAATAAGCTCGGGCTGATTGTTGCGAACGGCATCCAAAATTTGACGCGCACATTCTGACGGTTCCATGCCATTGTCTATCACTGCGTCAGACTTTTCACGACGCGTTCCGTCCTTGGTCAGGGCATTGCGCGATACGTTGGTACGGATGGACCCGGGCAGAATGTTGGTAACTTGGATATTGTGCAGTTTTTCCGTTTCGGCACGCAACGCGTCCAGATAACCGATCAACCCGTGTTTGGCTGCGCAATAGGCCGTTCTCAGAGGAACTCCGATCCGACCGGCGACCGAGCTGATACCAACAATATGTCCGCCACCAGATGCAATCATATGAGGGAGCAGCAACTGGGTCAGCCAGATTGGCGCCAGAAGATCTACATTGATGATCTTGTGATGAATATCCGGGTGGGTGTCGAGCGCGAGGCTGCGCTGGCTGATGCCGGCGTTGTTCACCAGAATATCGACCTGGCCTTTCCATCCAAGTGCCTCGTCAACAATGCGGGGCAGGGCGTCATAGTCGGTTGTTTCAAAGGGAAGAGCAAATGATTCAGAGGAAAGGTCTCCGGCGATGTCAGCCAAAGCCTCGGTCCGTCGCCCGGACAGGATAGTGTTTGCGCCTTCTTCGGCGAACGATCGGGCAAGTGCTTCGCCAATCCCCGACGATGCTCCGGTGATCCAGACTATTTTATTTTCAAACACTGACATCAGAACCTCTCAACCGCTGGTTTGTTATCGGGTGCCAGCATAGCAGAGGGATGGCGGCATGATACTATCTAGAACGTGGAAAGACTCGAACTTCGAAATGCTCAGATTGGTTGGGAATTTTCGTCGTCCGGCAGAACGACAATGTTATTGTGTTTCGCCTTATTTCGACGTTTTCGGCGCGTTGTCGCCGAGATCTTCGAACCATGCTTCCACTTCGCCATTGAGCTTTATCAGCAAGGGGTTTCCCTTGCGATCCAGAGTCTTGCCAGCCTGAACTTTTACCCATCCTTCCGAGACGCAATATTCCTCGACACTGTGCTTGCGCTCGCCGCGGAAATTGATTCCAATTCCCCGGGTCAGCAAATCTCCGCCATAATGCGGACTGCGTGGATTAATAGCCAAGCGATCAGGCGGGGCGTCACTCTTGGCACCGGTTTCTTTGGTCGTTTCGTTCATGCGCTTATGCTCTTATGATATCCAAACTGTACGGCCTGCTTTGCCATAGCCGTGAGGAAAATCAAGTTATTGCGATGTGTGTTGCAACGCCCACAAGACTAGCTGAAAACATCTCCAACATTGTCATTCATTTTTGGATCAGGGCCAAATCGGTTTTCTCCCTTGGTACCCTCGAGGCACATGAAAACTAACACAATCAGACCGCCGACATAGGGAATGAAATTCATGAGTACAAACCATCCCGACTTGTCCTGATCGTGAAAACGGCGCACCTGCACGGCGATACTGGGAATAATAATCGCCAGATAAAAAAGACCGAAAATCAACAATGCCACGGTGCCGAGCGTCGAGATTTCACCGTCGCCCGCCGGATCTGCACTTGCCAACATGATGGCCACGAAAGGTACAATCAGAAGGATGAGAAGAAGCGTGAACATCCAATATTCTTTGCGCCGCGAACGACCGCTGAAGTCGGCATATCGTTTTAGTGGCAAGATCATCCATTCCATCTTCATTCCCCTCAACTTTTGTTTAGCACCTAAGAGGTTACCGGAATAGATCACCAGGTAGCAAGCTAAACCCGCCCGAGCACCAAGCGGCTAAAGCGGAAAACAGGAGAGATCGTCTGCCAGCAGGACTGGCCCCGAATAGTTGACGGCAATGGCGTCGTTGACCTCATTCTGGACTTTGATGGCCCGTTGCATGTGGTGCGTTAGCAGCAGGGTTTTCGCGCCGAGAGCGGCAGCAGTTGCCCCGATCGACTCCGGGTCCCGATGAAGCCCGCGGGGCTGTCCGTCGGACATGGAGATGGCATTGTGCATCACCAACAAGTCGGGATCACTGTTTCGGAGAGTTGTCACAAAATCTTCGCTCAAGAAGCTTTGATCGCCCGCAAAAACAATGGTTTTTCCTTTTGCTTTGATGACATAGGAAAGCGAAGGTACATCAAGGTGATGAACCCCGATGGCGCCAACGAAAAAGTCGGAGCTATCCATCAGGGTCTGCATTCCTGATTGCGATACGTCCACTTCACTGATCCGGATCGGCGGCAAGGCTTCACTTTGCTCCAGATAGGGGTGAAGATATCGAAAGGCCCCGGACTCTTTGCCAATCAGCGCGTCGAAAAATTCCGTTGTTGAAGGAAACAGATTGTTACCGGTAGGTCCAAATACGGACAGGCCTTCTTTCCTCCTGGAAAAGCTGCCGAGATTCAGAAGGGAAGGTATTCCGGCGGCATGATCCCCGTGCAAATGGGTCAGCAAAACTGCGCTGTGATCGCGAAAATCAATTCCTGCTTCAGCATATCGGGCAAACACGCCTGCACCCGCGTCTATCAGCAAGCGGGCCTTGCCATCTAGCCAGACAGTATTGCTGGATCCCGCACGATGATCATCGGCGATTGGACCGCCAGAGCCTAATGTCTGAACAGCAACCGGGTGGGAAGAGCATTCATCCTTTCCGTTTGTGTTACGCGGCTCATCCGAACATGCAGTCAGCGTCACGAACAGCGCTGCCAAGATTTTGCCACGGGAAATCGTGATGGACTTCATGGATACTTCCTGATCCAAAATCTTGAAAGTTGCAAATCATCTTTTGGGTGAACTGACCGGTTTGCTATTCGTTTGAGAAATCAGCGTCTTTTCGGCAATTGCCGATCAGGCCGCCTCTGCTTTTCGGGCAGCTTTCTTGCGGTCATTGGGATCAAGATAGCGTTTCCGTAGCCGGACATTTTTTGGTGTGACCTCAACCAGTTCGTCATCATCAATATAGGCAATGGCCTGTTCGAGGGTCATGATGGTCGGCGGAGTGAGGCGCACAGCATCATCCTTGCCAGTGGAGCGGAAGTTAGTGAGTTGCTTGGATTTCATGGGGTTGACATCCAGGTCGCCTGGTTTGGCGTTTTCACCGATGATCATGCCTTCATAGACTGGCGTCTGTCCGCCGATAAACAATATCCCGCGCTCTTCGAGCGCATTGAGGGCATAAGGCATGGCTGTGCCAGTCCCGTTGGAGACCAAAACGCCAACGGGTCGTCCGTCAATCGTGCCTTTGTAAGGGCCATATTTTTCAAACAATCGGTTCATGATCCCTGTGCCGCGAGTATCGGACAGGAATTCGCCATGGTAGCCGATCAGACCGCGAGAAGGAGCAGAGAAGGATAGGCGAGTTTTGCCTCCGCCGGATGGCCGTTGTTCTGTCAGTTCGGCCTTCCGTCGCTGCATTTTCGAAACCACGGTGCTGGAATGCTCATCGTCGACATCAATTACCACAGTTTCATAGGGTTCTGCACGCTGACCATTTTCTTCACGATACAGAACACGCGGCCGGGAAATACCGAGTTCAAATCCTTCGCGGCGCATGGTTTCGATCAGCACGCCCAGTTGCAGTTCGCCGCGACCAGCCACTTCGAAACTGTCCTTGTCCGCACTTTCGGTTATCTTGATGGCCACATTCGACTCCGCTTCACGAAGCAGCCGATCGCGAATGACACGACTGGTGACCTTGTCCCCTTCGCGGCCTGCGACCGGGCTGTCATTCACCGCAAAGCGCATCGACAATGTCGGCGGGTCAATCGGCTGCGCCTCCAGTGGTTCCGATACGGACGGATCGCATATAGTATTGGCTACGGTTGCTTCTGTAAGCCCTGCGAGCGAGATAATATCGCCTGCCTGGGCACTGTCCACCGGAACCCGTTCCAGGCCACGGAACGCCATGATCTTGGTGGCCCGGCCACTTTCCACAACCTTGCCGTCCATGTCGAGAGCGTGGATCGGTGCATTGATATCTATCTTGCCGCTCTCAACCTTGCCGGTCAGGATCCGGCCTACAAAATTGTCTCGGTCCAGCAAGGTAACAAGGAATTTGAAGGCCTCGTCCGGGTTGACATCAGGTGCAGGGACATGATCCACAATCGTGTCGAATAGCGATGACAAATCGCCATCCCGCACATCTGGTGTTTCGCCGGCATAGCCATTGCGCCCGCTGGCGAAGAGCGATGGGAAGTCGAGTTGCTCGTCATTGGCATCCAGATTGACGAACAGGTCAAATACTTCGTCGAGAACCTCTTCCGCCCGTCCGTCTGGCCGATCGATCTTGTTGACGACTACAATCGGCCTTAGGCCAAGCGCCAGAGCCTTGCCCGTCACAAACTTGGTTTGCGGCATGGCCCCTTCGGCACTGTCCACGAGGAGAATAACACCGTCCACCATCGACAAAATGCGCTCCACCTCGCCACCAAAGTCAGCATGGCCGGGTGTATCGACGATGTTGATCCGCGTGCCTTTCCACTCGACACTGGTGCATTTGGCGAGAATAGTGATACCGCGCTCTTTTTCGAGATCATTGCTGTCCATTGCACGCTCTTCGACGCGCTCATTGTCGCGAAAAGTTCCCGATTGACGGAACAGTTGATCGACGAGGGTTGTTTTCCCATGATCAACATGGGCAATGATGGCGATATTGCGAAGCGACATAGATTTTCTGCCAGAAAGAGGGGCGGGCGATGGCTGCTCCAAAGCCCGAATTTGCGGGCGCTATAGCTGTGTCGCTACCGCAGTGCAACATATGCTTTCACTGAACTGCCCGGGCAAGCTTCTCGGGATTGTATAGCGAACGTGACTCAAGTCGGACAAGATCTTCACGCAAGGTGGAAAAACCGTCGAGGACCTCAATGAGCTGCGGATGATATTCGCCCGACTCGTTTGTCAGGCTTTGCTGAAGCTGCATCAGTTCGAAGCTCAGGTTTTTGAGAGCTTTCCGTTGCCGGGAAAGATCAGGCGCGACATAGCGTTCATGGATTAACCCCAGTTGATGACGAGCGCTCGCGACAAGTAAGTGTTGCACGTTGGCTGAAACCACCGCTTTTCCAGGTTCCAATAGCATCAGTACCTGCTCAACCCGATCAAGCTGGATTTGAACGGTGACCGGACGCATGGTTTTTTCACAGTTGTCGCACAGCGCTCTGATGTAAGAAGAAAGCGCCAGAAGAGCAAACTCGCCGGGATCCTCTCCGTCAAACTCTTCTACAATCAGCGCCCTGACAAACTTCTCCAGTTCCTGTTGGTCGGGCGCTCGCGAAACCTTGCCAGGCTTGACCAGATCGGGAATTTTGACAGGATTGAAAGTGCCATCCCCCCGGTTGGAGCTGAAAAAGCTGTGTGTGACATCTGCTGTACCAGGTGCTCCAGACACCCCGGGAAACTGGAAATGCGGATTGTCCCTCCCGTTCATGTGGCAACTTCCGCAGCTCAGCCCCGCTTTTGCAGCTTGCCCCCCCAGTAATGTCGGTGTTTCGAACAAAGCGCGGCCAATCGCAATATGCTGATCTTTGTCCGCTACTATGTGCGAAAGCTTCAAATCTCCGGCTGGTTCTGCAGATAGCGCATCATATGCTTGGCCCTGTGCTATCCAGCTCAAGGCCCTAATTGCCGGTTGATCAGCAGCTTGTGCAACCGCAGCGCCAAACAGCGCCACCAATGTTGCGATCAGGAGGCTTTTGCGTTGTCGATCCACTTGCGTAGTTCATCCGCTTCATAGCAACCAAAACTGCAGAGCTCTTCGATCCTTGCCAAATGTTGTCTGGCACCATCCAGATCCTGACGCTCAACCTTCAACTCGCCATAATATTCCAGTGCTCCAAGATGATCTGGCGCTACCGTCAGCGCGCGCTGATAATAATCTTCGGCGATATCAAATTGTTGCATTTTGCGGTGAGCGAAGCCGATATAGGTCAGCACGTCCGGATGCGGTCCGACAGCGCGCGCCGTGCGGTCGAGCTCGACCAACGCTTCTTCATAACGCTTCTCATTGATCAGGCCGACGGCCTCCAGATATAGTTTCTCACCGGATTTCAAACTTGCTGTTTGCCATTCAGGGGACAGGGAAACGGTGATCGTGCCGCCTTCCATAGCTTTTTCTATCTTCGAGATTGCCAGGTTGATTTTGCCTGCATCTGCACAAGTTCCCGCACATTTGGCTTTCTCGGCTTTGATGCCGGCAAGCGTTTTTTGCGCCTTCTCGGTCATATCAAGTTTCAGATAGACCAGCGAAAGATCCCGGTGGGCGTCAATCATTCCAGGCGCATATTTGACTGCTTTTTCGAGCGGCTTTCGCGCCCTTTTGTAATTGTCGAGCCGCGCATAACTCAGGCCAAGCAGATATTGCGCATTGGCATTTTTGGGCGTCACCTTGAGCGTTTTCTTGAACGCCGTCGTCGCTTTCTTGTAATTTTTGGCCTGGAAGGCAGCCAGGCCCTTTTGGTATTCTACCGCCGGATCGTAGCTAGGCGCGGTGCTACCCGAAAATCCGCCTCCGCCCCCCCCGGCTGCCATGGCCATAGGACTTGCAGAAAGTGCCAACAAGGCAGCTCCAATTATGGTGCGGGAAATTCGGGACATCACTTCCTCCAGCTTATCTAATCACTTTTCCATTATTCGCTTTGAGGGTGGAAAGGTTACACTAGTCTGATCATTTTCTCTATGGGCAAAAAACCGTAGGTATTGTGACGTACCCAATTCAGAAAATTGAAATGTCCTGGGTTCACTGGATGCTTGCAATTGTCGACCTGCCGAGCCATTCGGCTGGACCAGCATGCGAACTATCCGTTTAATCCTTTCTGACAAATTTATCTGGCTGCTCACCATTGCCGTGACACTGGCTACACTTTTGCCGGTAAGCGGTAACCTTGTTCCCTACGCGTCCTTTGCCGTTTCTGCCGCAATCTTCTGGATATTTCTGCTCCACGGGATACGACTGGAGCGGAAGGAGGTGATCGAGGGCTTTCGCAACTGGCGATTGCAGTCGGCCATATTCGGGTTTGTGTTTGGTGCGATGACTGTCGCCGGACTGGTGCTGTCGTTGCTGCTGGAAAATCATATCACTCCGATGATCGCCGTCGGATTTCTCTATTTGGGGTGTTTGCCATCAACTGTGCAGTCCGCTGCCAGTTACACGTTAATTGCCAGAGGTAATGTCGGTGCCTCAGTGGTCGCGGCGGCTGCGGTCAACCTGTCATCGATTGTGTTGACACCGGTCTTGTTCGCGCTGATTGCCAGTAGCGTCGGCATCATCATTACAGGGGCGTCATTCATCAAGATCGTTACGATGCTGCTGCTGCCTTTTGCGCTGGGACAGGTCATCCAGTCCTGGGCAAGACCTTGGATTATGCAGCACAAGAATCTGACCGGCTGGGCCGACCGCCTGGCGATCAGTCTCGCGGTCTACGTGGCGTTTTCAGGGGCAGTCGTCGGCGGGATTTGGCAGCAGGTCAGCGGCAACGAACTGATACTTGTTGGTGTCGGGACCGTTGCGTTGCTGGTGTTCGCTTTTGGCGGCGCATGGAGCCTTGGGAAGTCGCTGGGCTTTGGATCCGGTGACAGAAAGGCGCTGCTGTTCGGCGGCGCTCAGAAAAGCATTGCGGTCGGTGCACCGCTGGCGGCCATATTGTTTCCGCCAGATGCGGCGGGGATGCTGCTTGTGCCGCTGTTATTTTACCACCTGAGCAGCCTGACATTGTCCGCGCCACTGGCGGTTCGGCTGGCGGAAGATTGACGCTCGGTCCAAATCGGTAGACCTAAAGTTCGCGCAGCGCTCTTGCCGGCTTCGCAGACAAGACGGGAATAGATCCCACCAGTCCGATACCGAGCGTAACTATCGCGCCCACCGCCAGGGTAACCAAAACCACTGCCCAGTCCGGCTGCCAGGTGAACTCGAATATCTGGGTGATGACAAACCAGCCCGAAAGCAGCCCGAGGCCTAGCGCAACGAGGGACAACAGAACTGCCAGAACGGCATATTCGATGGCTTGCGCAGTCAAAATCTGGCGGCGTGTGGCGCCCAGCAGTTTCAGGATGACACTGTCGTAGATGCGGGACTGACGCGACGCCGCCACCGCACCGACCAATACCGCGATACCCGAGAATATCGCAATGGAAGCGGCCGATCCAATCGCTGTTGCCATCTGGTCGAGAATTGTGCCGATCTGAGAGGCGATTTCCTTCACCTTCACCATTGATATGGAAGGAAAAGCCTGGGGCAAGCTACTGAGCAGGCCGCTTTCCCGCGTTTCGTCGATCTGGATCGTCGCAGCAACATTATGTGGGGTGTTGGCCAACACGCTGGGCGGAAACACAAGCACATAATTAAATCCGAAATTGCGCCAGTTCACTTCACGCAACGACGCTACGGTCGACTGGATTTCCACCCCAAGCAAGCTGATGGTCAGGCTGTCACCAACAGCAAGGCCAAGTGTGGCAGCCTGTTCGGCGTCAACCGATACCAGCGGCGGCCCGGCATAGTCTTCCGGCCACCATTCACCCGACACGATTTCACTGCCTTCGGGAATCGTTGCACTATAGGTCAGTCCGCGATCCCCCCGGAGAACCCAGGCGCCTTCCGGTATCTGCTCCAGATCCGCAACCACCTGTCCACCATATTCGGTGATTATGCCTCGCAACGTCGGGACGATGTTGATTTCGGCTTCGGGTGCGCGTTCGGTCACCTGCTCCTGGAATTCTGCGGCTCTTTCAACCGGAATGTCGAGAACAAAATAACTGGGTGCTTCGCGAGGCACACTTAGCCGGATCTCGTTGGTCAGGCTGGTCTGGATAGCCGCGAGAGTGGCGAACAAGGTCAGTCCCAGTCCAAGCGCCACCACCAACTGACCGGTTTGCGCTCCGGGACGATGAAGATTTGTGAGCGCAAGTCGCAGCAAAGGTTGTTTCGGGCGCGGTGCCTTGCTGGCGAGCCATCTGATTGTTGTGCCGAGGACGGTCAGCAGCAACAAGACACCCAGAGCAGCGATAATGAACCAGATCGAGAACAGCGGTTCTCTGGTTCCGCCTACTGCAAGCAAAATGATGGCAGAGATGGCTAGCCCCACGGCAATCCATGTCGGTCGGTCAAACTGGCTCCATGGCTTGATTTCCCCCCGGAACAGTCCGGCTGCCGGGATCAGCTTGGCCCGCGAAAGCGGAGGCAAAGCAAAGATGATAGCAATCAGGAATCCATAAGCAGCGCTGATCGCCAGGGGCAGGGGATAGAGCGCGAAATCCGGGCGAATTGGCAACACGTCGCCCGCAACCTGAATGATCAGCAAGGGAACAAATGCACCGACTATGAGCCCGGCAAGGATCGCGACAAAAGAGATGGCGAAAATTTGCAGCATATATATGCGGAAGATCATGCCACTGTCGGCACCCAGAATCTTCAGCGTGGCAATAGCACCCTGTTTGCCGCGCAAATAGGAAGCGACGCCGTTGCCCACACCAATGCCGGCGATGACAAGCGAAGCCAGGCCTACCAACGTCAGGAACTGCCCCATGCGTTCTATAAACCGGCGCGTACTAGGTGCCCCATTATCGCGAGTTTTCACTTCCCAGGCAGCGTTCTTGAACTGGGCTTCCAGTGTGTCGGCCAACTCGGACGGATCGGTTTCCGCGGCGAGCTTCAGCCGATATTTGCCTTCGAACAGGCTGCCGGGCTGAATGAGATTGGTGCTGCGCAAACCTGTGAGAGATGTGATCGCTACTGGTCCAAGGGAAAGACCTTCGCTGAGACGATCTGGTTCGTCGCCAATAACGCCCGCTATGGTAAATGCTGTTTCTCCGAACTCTATACTATCCCCAACCGAAAGCGAAAGTCGCTGCATCAGGGCCGGAGTTACATAGATTTCCCCAACGCCAAGGGGTGGTGCTGCGCTGCCATCAGCCAGAGTGAATTCGCCATAAAGAGGGTAAGGTGCATCTACGCCTTTCAATTCGACAAGCTGGGTATCGCTGCCATCCGGCAAACGGGCCATGGCCTGCATGCGTAATGTTTCGGATAGCTCACCGGCGGACTGGAGTGTTTCCAGCTCGGAAGAGCTGGCTTCCCGCTGGGCAATGGAAATCTCAATATCGCCGCCGAGTATGGCCTGTCCGCGATTGGCGAGTTCTTCGGTAATCGAGTTGGTCAGACTGCCAATGGCGGCCAAGGTGGCGACGCCGAGGAAAAGACAAACGATCAGCAGACGAAGGCCGACAAAGCGACCGCGCAGGTCTCGCCTTGCTATCGTCCAGGCTTTGCCCCAGCTGCCGGATCTGGATAGCTGATCAGTCATGCAGCGCTGTCTTTCTCGATCATGCCATCCCGAAGTTCGATGATGCGATCACATCTCTTCGCAAGTTCGGGATCATGGGTGATGATAAGCAGGGTGGCCTCGGTGGCCCGTTGCCGGTCAAAAAGCAGTTCGATAATTTTCTCGCCCGTTGCCCCGTCCAGATTACCAGTTGGCTCGTCGGCAAAAATGATCCGCGGTCGGGATGCCATGGCCCTGGCAATTGCAACCCGCTGCTGTTCGCCGCCGGAAAGCTGGGTCGGATAGTGACCAAGACGGTCGCCTAGTCCCACTGCAGCGAGTTCGTCTGCAGCTATGGCGAACGGATCGCCCTGGCTATCCAGTTCCAGGGGAACAGCAACATTTTCCAGTGCCGTCATGGTCGGCAAAAGATGAAAGGCCTGCAACACTATTCCGACACGACCCCGGCGGGCGATAGCGAGTTCATCTTCGTTCATTTGGCCGAAATCTGCGCCCGCGATGTGGACGTCTCCGCTTGTGGCGCGTTCGAGACCGGAAAGGATCGCCATCAGCGAGGACTTGCCAGAACCGGAGGGTCCCAACAGCGCCACGGTTTTTCCGGACTCGATCGACAGATTGATTCCGCCCAGAATATCAACCCGGGCATCTCCTTCTCCCAAAGAAAGGGTGACATTGCTTGCCTCAATGGCAATATGGGATTCAGATTGTGCGGCGTCGCTGGTAGCGGCGAGAGGTTGAGCCATGACGGGAAAGGATATCCAATGTTGAGAACTTTAGGTGTATATGGGTTGTGTATTGCGGTTCTTCAACTTTTGATTGCCTGCGGTGCAGCAACCGACCAAACAACACCGCCCGATCAGCGTGGTGCCGTGGAATCTGAGGCAGATGCAGTGAAGATTGCGGAAGCGGACTTGCTTGTCGTGGCCTTTGGCGACAGTCTCTATGCCGGCTACGGTCTGGACCAGAGTGAAGGCTTTGCGCCCGAGCTGGAAAAAGCACTGCAAGCAGAAGGAAAAGATGTCCGTGTCCATAATGCAGGCGTTTCTGGTGATACGACAGCCGCAGGGTTGCGACGGATCGATTTCGTCCTCGACAGCCTCCCGAAAAAGCCTGACCTCTTTATCTTGGGTCTGGGCGGAAATGATGTCCTGCGGGGATTGAAGCCTTCTGAAACGCGCGCCAACATGGAAGCGATGGTCAAAAAGCTGAAAGACCGCGAAATCCCGGTCATGTTGACGGGCATGCTGGCGCCGCCAAATCTTGGCAAGGAATTCAGCGATGAATTCAATATCGTGTTTCCTGCAATGGCACAAAAATATGATGCGGCACTCTATCCCTTCTTCATGGACGGACTGGTTGGAAAGGCTGATCTTCTGCTCGATGACGGCCTCCATCCCAGTGCCGCAGGTATTGATTTGATCGTCGAAAAGATCACGCCGACCGTCTTGTCAGCCCTGCCAGAGGAAGAGCCGGCCGACGGGTGAGAAACCTGGACGAACTGGACGGTTGTTCAGCCCTCTTGCCTTAACTGTATTATTTTTATAATACAGTTGTTGAAGCGCTTGAAAAAGGCGGCATTTGTAGCCATTTATGCTATGATGCTGCATGAGAGACAGCGATATGGAGAATTGACCTGATGGCCACCGAAACGAAGACCGCAACCGAAGATCTGACCCTTACGCCGCCTGAACCGGTGGTTGCGGTGGAACCCACCAAGGCCGCAGGCCTGGTACCTGTTGGGGACGAGATCAAATCCAAACTGGAAGAAAAAGTCGACGGTTTCATCGACGACCTGATTGCACAGGATGAAAACAGCCCGGAGTTCGGCAAGAAAGTCGATCAGATCACCAATATGGGGCGCAAGGAAATTGCGGAAGCGGCAGGTCAATCCAACCGCTTTCTCGATCGCCCCATTCGTTCGATGGACGAGGAAAGCGGCATTGGCGCTGACCTCGCGGAGCTGCGCCGGACCGTGGAAGATCTTGATCCCGGCAAGCGCGGTGATTTGACGACAAAAAGAAAATTGTTCGGAATCATTCCATTCGGAAACAAACTGCGGAATTATTTCGACGGCTACAAGAGCGCCCAGGGGCATATTGGCTCTATTCTTGATCGATTGCGCTCCGGCAAAGACGAACTTCTGATGGACAATGCGGCGATTGACGTCGAACGCAAGAACCTTTGGGCCGCAATGGGTCGATTGGAACAGATGATCCATGTCTCCCAGACGATGGACGAGCGGCTGGAAGACAAGGCTGCTGAACTGGACGCGACCGATCCTGGGAAAGCCAAGGCCTTGCGGGAAAGTGCACTTTTTTATGTGCGCCAGCGGACACAGGACCTGATGACCCAGATGGCAGTGACAGTGCAGGGCTATCTCGCCCTTGATCTGGTCAAAAAGAACAATGTGGAGCTGGTCAAGGGTGTTGACCGGGCGAGCACGACAACAGTCGGAGCTTTGCGGACCGGCGTGACCGTGGCCCAAGCCCTGACCAATCAGAAACTGGTGCTGGATCAAATCACGGCGCTGAACACCACAACCGCAGGCGTTATCGATTCCACCAGCGAAATGCTGAAAAACCAGACCGGCCAGATCCATGAGCAGGCCGCTTCCTCGACCATACCGCTTGAAACGCTGCAACGTGCGTTCCAGAATGTCTATGACACGATGGACAATATCGACACGTTCAAGCTCAAGGCACTGGAAAACATGAAGACAACAGTGAACTCCCTGTCCGGCGAAATCGAGAAGTCCAAAGGCTATATCGCGCGTTCCGAAGGCCAAGCGAAGGCGCAACTGGAAGCACCGGCAGATAACCCTCTGAGCGCATTGGAGGATTAATCAGTGGCGATTGGCGAAACTTCTGACCAGATCATGGCCAGCGCCAGCCGTGCGCTGAAGGACTCCCAGTTTCGACGGTCAATCGGACATAAATCGCACCAGATGAAACGCGGGCATTTTTTCAAGAAACTTGGCCGTGCTGCTCTTGTTACAGCTGGCGTTCTGGTTGGGGCCAGCATCGTCGGCGGCATATTGAACGGCATCGGTTTCTGGGGTGTCATGATCTCCGCGGGTTTGATCGCCGGCGGTATCTGGGCGGCGATGAAATTCCCGAAAATGAAGATTCCGACTCCGGAATCGCTGGTTCAGTCGGACCTCAAATCCCTGGCTGGCAAGACCGAGATCTGGCTGGAAGCGCAGCGCCCGGCCTTGCCGAAGCCTGCCATAAAAATCGTCAACAATATCGGTACACAACTCGACATGTTGTCGCCGCAGTTACAGAAGCTCAATGAAGGAGACGCGGCTGCGTATGAGATTCGGAAACTGATGGGAGAGCATCTGCCGGAATTGATATCCGGGTATCGCGCGATTCCGGAATCCATGCGCAAGCAGGACAATGATCACGGGACAACGCCCGATGAGCAGCTGATTGGCGGACTGAGTCTGATCGAGAAGGAAATTGCCGGCGTTACGCATCAGATAGCCAAGGGCGATATCGACAATCTCTCGATCCGCGGTCGCTATCTCGAGTTGAAATATGACAAAAGCGCCGAAGCCGAGACCTGATCGGGTCAAGAATTTCCTCGCCAAATACTGACCTGAACTGCCGGAAACTGCTGTTTTCAGGTTGCTCGGCAATCCATCCTACATGCTGTCCGGGGAAATCGCACATGGACATGGGCACCCGGCTGTGAAAAGGGGGCGGGGACTGAATTCTTTTTGCGCAAACCAATAGGAAAGAGAACGATCATGAAGGCATTATTCGACGTCAGCGGTAAGGTTGCGGTGGTAACCGGGGGGTCCAGCGGGATTGGTGCCATGATGGCGCGCGGTCTGCTGGAGAACGGGGCTCGGGTCTACATCACCGCTCGCAAGGTTGAGCGGCTCGAAGCCATGGCAGAAGAATTGTCGCAATATGGCGAATGTATTGCGGTTCCCGCCGATCTGTCCAACGTAGACGCTATTGAAGAACTGGTCGCTTCAGTTAGCGCCAAAGAAGACCATGTCGACATCCTGATCAACAATGCCGGGGCCAACTGGGCCGCACCAATTGAAACGTTTCCGGAAGGCGGTTGGGACAAGGTGATGGATATCAACATCAAGTCGATCTTCTTTGCGACCCAGAAATTTCTGCCGCTTTTGAAGGCCGCCGGTGATGCCGAAGATCCGGCCCGGGTCATCAACATTGCGTCGATCAACGGCATTCGCAATTCCGGTATGCCGACATATGCCTATTCCGCCAGCAAATCGGGCGTGATCCACCTGACCGAGCATCTGGCAACCGATCTTTCGCCCTATCACATCAACGTCAATGCGAT
Source organism: Pseudomonadota bacterium (assembly GCA_039181895.1). Classification (GTDB taxonomy): domain Bacteria; phylum Pseudomonadota; class Alphaproteobacteria; order Sphingomonadales; family Sphingomonadaceae; genus Parasphingorhabdus. The sequence continues at coordinate 226,686 of JBCDCK010000005.1, read as the reverse complement.
CGCGCCGGGGCTGTTCCCGAGCAACATGACCAAACAGATTGTCGAGAATGAGGAAATGACGAAGATGGCGATTTCCCAGATTCCGCGTGGCCGCGCGGGAACACCGGAGGATATTGCCGGAACAGCGCTCTATCTTTCATCCCGCGCATCGTCATGGGTGGTTGGACACACTATTGTTCTCGACGGCGGCATGATATCCCGCCCCTGATCAGCTGCGCGCAGCCAGGATCTCCTTGTTGCGCGCTTCCACCGCCCGCAGACCGCTGAATACGCTCAGCTCTGAATCGGTGTGCCCCTGGTGCCCGAGATTGTAGAGCTGTTCGTAGAACCAGTAGATATTGGCGAAGCCATCAATAGCCTTGACCATCTGGAATCGTTTGAGAAAGCTTAACCAGTCCGGAACCAGTTGCAGCTGGTTTTCATAGCGGGGCAGTTCATCGCGGCCTGCCAGCAACTGTTTCGGTGCGTCTGTCATGACACACATCGGTCGACCCAGGCCAATCACATCGGCCGCACCATCTGCCAGCGCCTGTTCCATGGCGGCGCGCGTCCGGAAACCGCCGGTGACCATCAATGGTACTTTGACCGAGTCCTGCATAGCCCTTGCAAAGTCGACAAAATAAGCCTCGCGTGCCTGGGTGGAGGGCGCGACATTCTGCTCTTCCTTTTCTTCCATCCCATCGGTGCCCATCAGTGCCGGCTGTTCGTAAGTGCCACCTGATATCTCGATCAGGTCGACGCTGGCAGCTTCCAGCCACTGGACGACTTGCAGACTGTCTTCAAAGGCAAATCCCCCCTTCTGGAAATCGGCGCTGTTAAGTTTCACCGATATCGGGAAATCAGGTCCAACCGCGGCACGTGTTTTTGCGATCACCGCCAGCAGAAAACGTGCCCGGTTCTCCAGATTGCCACCATATTGGTCGGTTCTCTGATTGGCCCTTGGACTCAGAAAGCTGCTCAACAGATAGCCATGGGCCGCATGGATCTGCACACCGGTGAAACCGGCTTCCTGACAGGTTGCAGCCGCGAGAGCAAAGCGATCCACCAACTCTTCGATTTCGGCGCCGGTGAGGGCAACTGGTTCTCCGAACTGACCGCCGGGCAGACCCAGTTTGACGGCCGAGGGTGCTTTGGGCGTCTTGTTGACATTGGCCTGGGTCTGGCGGCCGGCGTGGCTGATCTGTCCCCAGAAATGGTTGCCGTTCCGGGTTGCTACGCTTGCCCAGCTTTTCAGCGCGTCCTTCATTTCGTTACTGGCAGGGCGGTCAATGACAACATTGCCCGGACGTTCGAGGTGATCCTTGTCGATCTGGATATTGCCGCTGAGCAACATGCCGGCACCGCCATCCGACCAGATCCCGTAAAGCCTTTCCAGCTCTTTGGTCGGAACGCCATCGGGCGTCGCCATGCCTTCGGTCATGGCGCCTTTAGCAAGTCGATTGGACAAGGTGCCGCCGCAGGGCAGAGTGATCGGGCTGTCAAGTGTAACAGTCATGCAAAATAGGCTTTCAATTGAATTGCGAATGAAAACTGATTCTGGCTATTTCCGGCAAATTTGCAAGCAATTCCCGATATTAACCCTATAATCGGCTGAATCATGGGGCATTTGGCTTTTGATTAATTTTCGGTATAGTGCAGAGGCCAGCATCGGGGTTACACCGGGCGGCAAGGAACTGGACGCCATTAGGGGAAGTCATATGGTTACAGCGGCCTCGCAAAGATCACCACGCAAATCCGTGGAGATCAGTCGCAACGAAAACAAGCTTCAATCATCGCGCTCTGTCCGCTGGGACAAGAAGATGAGCAACCACTGTGCCGGTGCACTGTTGTTTTATACGATGATGCAAATATTCTTTGTTCTGAGCTTTATCGAGACCAAAGGCATGTCGATCGCGCCCTATTTCGGACTTGTGCTCCTTGTGGCCATCATCATTCCCTTTTGCCGCGGATATGAGAAGCGGTGGGACGGCTTGGCGAACTCCAGCATTCCTGAAACCAACATGGCCCTGCGTTTCCGACGGGATGTGATTACGCTCTGGCTGCTTGCCATAGTCCTGCCCATCATTTTCGTGGGCGTCATCCAGTTATTCGCATATCTGTTCTGACATTTGGCGTTTCAAAAGGAGCGCTGTTTTTGAATTCTTTAACGGCACACCCGGCGCGACATTGACGCTTGAGGGTCCCGCACCTATGTGCTTTGCATGTTAAAACCTGAAGAAGCGCAAGACCGCGCCGACGCCCTCATTTCCCAGGCCAGAAAATCCGGAGCAGATGCTGCGGATGCCATCTATGTCTGCGATGCTTCAACCCAGGTACAGATGCGTCTGGGACAGCTGGAGGATGTGGAACGGTCGGAAGGCGAAGAGATCGGCTTGCGTGTTTTTGTTGGCAAACGGTCGGCCACTGTTTCTTCCTCGGACATGAATCCAGACATTCTCGCCGGACTGGTTGGTCGGGCCATGGATATGGCCCGGGAAGCACCGGAAGATGATTATGCGGGTCTGGCCCCCGAAGAACTGATCGCAAAATCGGATCTGGCAACCATTGACGGCGACGATGGTGGGGAGCCAGATCCATCGAAATTACGCGAACTGGCTCTGCAGGCTGAAGACGCTGCCCGGGCCGTTCAAGGCGTTACCAACAGTGAAGGCGGTGGTGCATCTGCCGGCAGATCGATAGTGGCCCTTGCGACCAGCCACGGTTTTTCCGGGGCGTATTCCACCAGTGGTTATGGTATCTCTGCCAGCGTGATCGCCGGGGCGGACGACGGTATGGAACGGGATTATGCCTATCACAGCACCCGCCATTTCGTGGATCTCGATAGCCCTGCCGAAATCGGAGAAAAGGCAGGTAAACGGGCCGTTTCGCGGTTGAACCCGGTCGACTTTGAGAGCGGAGCCATGCCGGTTGTGTTTGATCCGCGCATCAGCAGCTCGTTGCTGGGGCATTTTGTCGGAGCGATTTCCGGCAGCAGCATTGCGCGCAAGACCAGTTTTCTGCTCGATGCACTCGACACACAGATATTTGATAGTGCCATCAACATCATCGACTGCCCGCATCGCAAACGTGGCTTGCGATCCAAGGCCTTTGATGGCGAGGGACTGCCGACGGCCAAGGCCAAGTTGATTGACAACGGCCGGCTGACGCAATGGATCATGGAAAGTGCATCGGCCCGGCAGCTCGGCCTGCAACCCACCGGACACGCCTCGCGTGGCGTTGGCGGGGCACCGGGAGTCAGTGTAACCAATTTGCACATGGGGAATGGCGAAGTCAGCCGTGAGGAATTGATCAGCGACATCAAGCTGGGCGTTCTCGTCACCGAACTGATCGGGCAGGGGGTCAATCCGGTTACCGGTGATTATAGTCGGGGTGCGGGCGGCTTTCTGATCGTCGACGGCGAAATTGGTGCGCCGGTCTCGGAAATCACTATCGCCGGCAATCTGAAGGATATGTTCGCAAGCCTGACTCCGGCCAATGACCTGACCTACCGTCACGCCATAAACACGCCGACATTGCGGACAGACAGCATGACGGTGGCCGGTGGCTGACCTGGACTTTGACCAGTTGATCCGCATAGCCGGTGAAGCCGGTGATCTCGCCATGCGTGACTGGCAGGCGGGCAAAAAGGCATCCGGAACCTGGGAAAAGTCACCGGGTCAGATCGTGAGCGATGCCGATATTGCCGTCGACCGGTTCTTGCGCCAACGTCTGGAAGAACTTGTTCCGTCGGCGGGCTGGCTGTCCGAAGAAACCCATATCGACCATAGTGGGGCCGGTGACGATCTGACCTGGGTAGTGGATCCGATTGACGGCACGAAGGATTTTGTCGCTGGCAAGCCTGGCTGGTGTATCTCGGTTGCGCTGGTACAAAATGGATCACCGATCTTTGGCATCCTCAATGCACCGGCAATGGAGGAGCTGTGGGTGGCCCGGGCAGGCAGCCACACGGAACTCAATGGCAAATCGCTCGCGGCCAGCCAGCGGACCGAATATGAGGGGTGCCGGATACCGGCCGAAAATCTGCCGCCTGAAATAAAGCTGACCTCGGTTTTCAAACCCAACAGCATTGCCCTGCGCATGGCGATGGTTGCCGATGATCGTGCGGATCTGGTGGCATCGACGCGCTGGGGACATGAATGGGACATCGCCGCAGCCCATGTTATTGCCGAGGAAGCCGGAGCGAGTGTCACCGATGCTCTGGGCAGAACCCTCGCCTATAACGGCACCCACGGGAAGGCACTTGGCGTGCTTTGCTGCTCGAACGGGATTTATGACGCGGCCGTGGAACGGCTGGCCAAATTTGCCGCCAATGCCGAGGGCGAACCCTGATCAGTTTTCCTGCGGCCTTGGTCTCGTCCAAAGACCGGTGCGATCGACAGTGGCGGGCGAGATAATCGCCTGACTCAGTGCCCGGCCAATCCAGGCCAGCTTGGCCGCCTTCCCGACAATCACTCGTCGCCGAAGGGCCTCTTCAGGGTTTTTCCGGACCTTGCGCGCAATGTCCCCGTAAATACCGGCTGCGGCCAGAACCGCCCAGCGACAGCGAAACGGCAGACGGGCGGCACCGACCCGGGCGGATGCAGCATAATCTTCGGCACGCATGCAGAGTTGTACCACAAGGGCGGCGGTCTTCGCGCGATTGTCCGGTGACAGCAGGTTGTCCTGACCAAGTCCCTGCTCGCTCAGCCATTGCGCTGGTAGGTAGCAACGCCCGGCTCTGGCATCTTCAGCAACATCCCGGGCGATATTGGCAAGCTGAAAGGCAAGACCCAGATCGCAGGCGCGGTCCAGCATTTCTTCCTCTCCGGACGGAACTCCCATGACAATCGCCATCATGCAACCGACAGCACCGGCGACATGATAGCAATATTGCATCAGGTCATCCTCGGATGTCGGGCGCCAACCTTTCGCATCGAGATCGAAGCCGTCCATCAGGTCATCGGCGAATTTCCTGGGAATGCGGCATTCGGCAGACACAAGCCCAAAAGCATCAAAGGGCGGATTTCCAGTTTGCTCTCCTTCCAACGCTCGCAGGGTCATCATTCGCATGTCCGCCACCGTTTTTTCGGGTTCAGGAACTTTTGACATGCCATGGCCATGATCCTGACCATCCGCGAGATCATCGCAAGCCCGGCACCAGAAATAGAGCAACCAGGCCCTTTCGCGCACCTGAAGCGGAAACAGACGGGAGGCCTGAGCGAAGGATTTCGATCCCTGCTCGATACTGGTCCTGGCTAGCCGGACAAGATTTTCCCGGTTCATCCCGGAATCTACCCGAGATCTTCGATCATCAGCTCCGCCGTCGCCTTGGCGCTGCCGACAACGCCCGGAATACCGGCGCCCGGATGGGTGCCGGCGCCGACAAAGTAGAGATTATTGATCACATCATCGCGATTATGCACCCTGAACCAGGCGCTCTGGGTCAGCAACGGTTCCAGACTGAATGCACTGCCGAGATGCGCATTGAGGTCTGTCCCGAAATCCTGAGGGGTATAGTGAAAACTGGTGATGATCCGGTCATGAATATCCGGGATCAACCGCTTGCCAATCTCGTCCAGTATCCGCTTTTCATAGATCGGACCCATTTCCTCCCAGTCGATAGGCAGTTTGCCCTGATGAGGGACGGGAGCGAGAACATAGAAAGTGCTGTGACCATCGGGTGCCATTTCCGGATCGGTGATTGTTGGATGATGAAGATAGAGCGAGAAGTCTTCCGGTAGGACCCCGTTGTTGTAGATGTCCTCCAGCAAGCCCTTGTAGCGCGGGCCGAACAGGATCATGTGATGCGGGATCCCGGGCCAGCTGCCTTTCAATCCAAAATGCACGACAAAGAGCGAGGGAGAATATTTTTTCTTCTTCAGTGATTTGGTAACCGTCTGGCTGCGGTGTTTGTGCCCCAGCAGATCACGATAGCTGTGCATGACATCGGCATTGGAGGCTACCGCATCAAATTCTTCTGACCACCCGGATTGACAAACCACAGCCGATGCCTTGTCTCCCACCGTATCAATCCGAACCACCGGATCAGACAGGCGGATCGTTCCACCGATCCGCTCGAAATGTTTGACCATCGCGGCGACCAACATGTTGGTTCCACCCTTGGCAAACCACACACCCCCAAGCCGTTCCAGTTTGTGGATAAGCCCGTATATGGCGCTGGTAGTCATCGGATTTCCGCCAACAAGCAGGGATTGAAAGGATAGGAACTCCCGCAGTTTCTCGTTTTTGACGAAAGTGGAAACCTTGGCATAGACCGAGCGATAGGCCTGAAATTTCATCAATGCAGGGGCAGCGCTGATCATCGACTTGAAATCCAGAAACGCCGTGGTGCCAAGTTTAACATAGCCTTCTTCGTAAAGACCGCCGCTATATTCCAGGAAGCGCTCATATCCCTCGACATCATCGGGTTCGATTTTCGCAATTTCCTCACGCAGCTGCTCGGGATCGTTGACATAATCGAAATTGATGCCATCGGGCCAGTTGAGCCGGTAAAAGGGTGATACCGGCATCAGTTCGATATCTTTCGCCATGTCATGCCCGGTCAGCTCCCAGAGCTGGCTCAAGCAGTCAGGATCGGTAATCACCGTCGGACCGCCATCAAAAATGAAACCGTCCTTTTCCCAATAATAAGCCCGCCCGCCGGGTTTGTCCCGGCTTTCCAGAATAGTGGTCTGGATGCCGGCCGACTGCAATCGAATAGCGAGGGCCAGTCCGCCAAATCCGGAGCCGATAACGGCGGCTTTGCGGAACAGACCGGGTTGGGAAGAGGATAGTTCGTTCATGGCTTCACTACTCATCGATATTTCATCAGCAAAGGAATGGCGCGGCGTATCGGGATGGGCGGTTTGCCGGACAGCAGTGCCGCCTGATCCCGTTTGGTTGTCTTGCCGGCATAGAAACGCGCCAGCAAATCTTCGTCCCTTTTATAGGTATGTTGCAGGGTGAGATATCGTTTTTCGGGATCAGCGCCCTTGAACATGAAGGCACATAGCAGCCGGTAGAATTTACCTATATTCCAGTTATTTATAGCCATATCCTTCAGTGATTCATCAAGTTTTTCCTGGGTGATTTCCGGCATGCTTGCAATCTTGATCGCACTCTGGACTGCCAAGGGCAAGGAATAGCCGGTAATCGGTTGAACGAGAGCGGCACGTGTTCCCGCACGCGCGTCAGGGCCGTCATTGTCATTCCAGAACGCTTCAAAATCTCCGCCATAAATCACCGGCAACTGGCCTTGTTCTTCGCTCAGGACCTCTTCGATATCCCAGCCCTGATCCGCGGCATATTCAGCAATGGTGTTTCTCAAAGCCTTTCGATTTATTTTTTTTGTGTCAGCATAATAGGTATCTTCCACGAAAATCTGTTTTTTGCCGAAAGGAAGGCAATAGAGGAAGCGATAACCGTCCAGCTGGTCCACCATGGCATCCATGATGACGGGCCGGTCAAGCCCGTGAGGCTCGCGAAGCTTGAGCATCTGGCCAAAAAATTTCTGCCAGCCAAACTCCAGCGCATCAATGTTCCCGCCGCCGCGTACATCTATGACCGCGTTGGCTGCGATGTCCTCGCCATCCCTGATCTTGACCAGACCGTTGCTGATCTTGCGAATCTTGTTACCGGTTACCAAGCTGGTTTTCGGCAGCTTTTCCCGCAATAAGCGGTCGAGACTGGAAGACTTAATCGAGTTATAACCGTTGGCTATGCTGCGGCTATATTCCGGGAAATGCACATCATAGCTGTCCCAATGACAGGAGATCAGGGGATCAACAAGCCAGCGATTGTCCGGGTCAATATCGCTGTCAAAAAAAGACCAGATATGATTGCCGCCAAAATGATCTTCAGCCTCTATCAGAGCAATGTCCAGTTCCGGGCGCAGGTCCTGCAATGCGAGAGCAATTAATCCCCCGGCCAACCCACCGCCAGCAATGGCGATGTCATACTGGTTTTGAGGATGGATTTTGCCGGACATGGCGCAGCCTTAGCTTAAGCCATGCGCGGGGGAAAGCCTGTCTGAAAGCAGGTACGCATTTATTCTGATTTGACCTTGCTCCGCCCTGTTTCACGGCATATTCCCCGGATATGGATTTGGTTCTTCCCATCCTTTTGTCCGCAGTTGCGATGACGCTGATTATCGGCATCCGGTATCTCTTGAGCAGCGGGTTTTTCGCCTGGCTGACCAACCGGATATTGCCAGCGCAATATGCCGAGCTGAGAGCCCAAATGACAAGAGAGCGACGCTGGTCCCTGGCCTCTGCCGCCATTTACGGATTTCCGGCTGGAATTGTTGCCTGGGGTTGGCAGAATGCCGGCTGGACGCAAATCTACGCGGACATCAATATGTACCCAATCTGGTATTTGCCCGTGTCCCTGTTCCTGTATCTTTTTATCCACGACACTTGGTTTTACTGGACGCATCGCCTGTTTCACCGACCATCATGGTTCCGCATAGCGCATGCTGTGCATCATGACAGTCGACCTCCAACTGCCTGGGCAGCGATGAGTTTTCATCCGGTGGAAGCCATAACCGGGGCCATTGTCATTCCCGTTCTGGTTATCGCTGTTCCGATTCATGTCGGCGTTTTGGCTCTTGTGCTGCTGATCATGACCGTTATGGGAGTGACTAACCATATGGGGTGGGAAATGTTCCCGCGCTGGCTGGTTCAGGGGTCGTTAGGGAAGGGCTTGATAACCGCATCCCATCACGAGAAGCATCATGAGTTGTACAGGGGTAATTATGGTTTGTATTTCCGGTTTTGGGACAAGGTCTGCGGCACTGATGTCGGGCTTGGGGCTTTTGATGACAGTACCGCTCGGGGGAGCAACAGCTAACCAGGCGGCAGTGGCGCCGGTCATGGCCGCCACTCTGGATATTTCCATCACCAATCTTCGCTCCCAAAAAGGCGATATCCTGGTGTGTCTGAGCAACAATCCGAAATATTTCCCTGATTGTCGCAAAGATGATCAGGCCCGTAAACTGAAAGTGGCCGCAACAAAGGCCTCCAATATCTCGATCACGGATGTCGCACCCGGAACTTATGCCGTTGCGCTTGTTCACGACGAGAATGCGAACGGAAAAATGGACATGCGCTTGTTTCTTCCGCGCGAGGGCTTTGGCTTTTCCCGCAATCCGAAAATCGGGATGGGCCCGCCCAAGTTCAAGTCGGCACAGTTCACCGTCGGCACCGATGACGCAAATTATGCCGTGAAAATGAAATATATTTTGTGAACACCAAGGGAAATGACTTGGAACCTGCGCGATAGCTGCGCATTATAGCAAAATGACAAAACTCACTCCCCCCCGCGTGAAAACCACAAGAGACGTCATCATTGCTACTGCATTGCTGCTCAGCGCAGGAATGGCCAGTGCTCAGGATCAAGGACCTCCTGACGAAGCCCGGCAACAAGGGCCACCCGCAGAAACGGTTTTTGACGGAGATTATCTGACGGTAGGAATCGGAGCTGTGGTCGGGTCGAGCTATGAAGGCTCGGACAATTATACAATTTCCCCGTTGCCCGTCATTTTGGGCAGTTTTGCAGGGGTGGATTTTCAACCCCGCGGTCCAGGCGTTGCACTGGATGTGATCCCCGATCAGGATCGGGCAAAATTCGATTTCGTGCTGGGTCCGGTCGTGCGCGCACGATTTGACCGCAACAACTCCATTGAGGATGACGTTGTCCGCAGCCTGGGCGAGCTGGATGTCGCATTAGAACTGGGCGGCGTCGCAGGCGTGCAGGTAAACCGGATATTGCACCCGTTTGACTCAATCACCGCAGAAGTAGACTTGCGCTGGGATGTGGCTGGAGCCCACAGTGGCATGGTTGTGTTTCCCAGTCTGACCTATTTCACGCCCATTAACCGGGGCGTGGCAGTGAGCCTTTCGTTGAGTGCGGAATATGTTGATGATGACTATGCCGATTACTATTTCTCGATCACACCTGCTGGTTCAGTAGCCAGCGGCTTGCCGACTTTTACCGCCGAAGGTGGATGGAAAAATGTCGGTGCCACCGTATTTGCAGGCATTGATCTGGACGGGGATGTCACCAATGGGGGTTTTGGAGTGATATTTATCGGCAGCTACTCCCGCCTGCTGGAAGACGCCAAGCGATCGCCGGTGACATCGATCCGCGGTTCCGCCGACCAGTTTTTCGGAGCCGTGGGAATCGGGTACACATTCTAGCCTGCTTGCCTGCAACAAAGACTTTCGAACCATCGTCGTTTCCCTGCTGACATCCGCCCTGAGCCCTGCTAACTGCGCCGCATGACCGATCGCTCCCACATCCGCAATTTCTCCATCATTGCCCATATTGACCATGGCAAATCGACGCTAGCGGATCGTCTGATTCAATATACTGGCGGCCTGACAGAACGGGAAATGAGCGAGCAGGTGCTCGACAATATGGATATTGAACGCGAACGCGGAATTACGATCAAGGCACAGACCGTTCGCCTGAGCTATACGGCCAAAAACGGCGAGAGTTACGAGCTCAATCTCATGGATACGCCGGGACATGTGGACTTCGCCTACGAAGTCTCCCGCAGTCTGGCTGCCTGCGAGGGCGCTCTTTTGGTGGTCGACGCGGCACAGGGAGTGGAAGCGCAAACTCTGGCCAATGTCTATCAGTCGATCGAACATGATCACGAAATTTTGCCCGTCCTCAACAAGATTGACTTGCCCGCGGCGGAGCCGGAGCGCGTTCGCACCGAGATTGAGGAAATTATCGGGCTGGACGCATCGGAGGCCGTTATGGCGTCTGCCAAGTCCGGGATTGGCATTCAGGACATACTGGAACAGGTTGTCGAAAAGATTCCGGCCCCGGGTGGTGATCGCAATGCACCCTTGAAAGCCATGCTCGTTGACAGCTGGTATGATCCCTATCTCGGTGTTGTTATTCTTGTCCGCGTTATTGATGGTGTGCTGACCAAAGGCCAACGGATCAAGTTCATGGCGCAGGGTACCGAGCACCTGGTCGACCGGGTCGGCTGCATGCGTCCCAAGATCGAACAGTTGCCGGAACTCGCCGCTGGCGAGATCGGGTTTATTACGGCCCAGATCAAGGAAGTTTCCCAAACTGCGGTGGGTGACACGATCACCACCGTGAAAAACGGCGCGGCGGAAGCTCTTCCGGGGTTCAAGGAAGTGCAATCAGTGGTGTTTTGTGGCCTTTTCCCGGTGGATGCCGCAGATTTTGAGAAATTGCGGGAAAGCATCAGCAAGCTCAGACTGAACGATGCGAGCTTTACCTTTGAAATGGAAACCAGCGCCGCGTTGGGGCAGGGGTTCAGGTGCGGTTTTCTGGGACTTTTGCATCTTGAGATCATTCAGGAGCGGCTGACCCGCGAATATGATTTGGACCTGATTACCACCGCTCCGTCCGTGGTTTATCGCATGGTGATGAACGACCGATCCGAGCAATTCCTTCACAATCCGGCCGACATGCCTGATGTGGTCAAGATTGCGGATATTGAAGAACCCTGGATTGAGGCGACCATCTATTGCCCGGATGATTATCTGGGAGGGATATTGAAACTTTGTCAGGATCGGCGCGGGGTGCAGAAAAATCTCACCTATGTGGGAGACCGCGCGCAGGTTGTTTACGAACTGCCGCTCAACGAAGTCGTATTCGACTTCTATGATCGCCTGAAGAGCATCTCGCGCGGATATGCGAGTTTTGACTATCATCAGATCGGATTGCGCAGCGGCGATCTTGTCAAAATGAACATCCTCGTCAACGGCGACCCGGTCGATGCGCTCAGCATGATAGTCCATCGTGCCGCGGCCGAAAGTCGCGGCCGCCATATGTGCGAGCGGCTCAAGGATCTGATCCCGCGTCATCTTTTCAAAATCCCCGTCCAAGCGGCGATCGGCGGAAAGGTCATCGCGCGTGAGACGATTGCCGCGATGCGCAAGGACGTGACTGCCAAATGCTATGGCGGCGATATCAGCCGCAAGAAAAAGCTGCTCGACAAGCAAAAGAAGGGCAAGGCGAAGATGCGAGAATATGGCAATGTGAGCATTCCGCAGGAAGCCTTTATCGCGGCTTTGAAGATGGGTGACGAGGCCTGATCAAGTCGATTTCTGGGTCGACTGTTTTCAAATCGTAACAATGCCGATATAATGAAATCGACGGGTCGTGCCATTTTGGTGGGCATGAAGAATGTTGGATCTTTTTGAAACGCGCTCTCGGCGTGAGAAAGACGAGCGCGAACTGAAATATCTCTACAATCAATATGGGGACAAAACGCGTTCCATATTGCGCAAGCGTGTGCAGGCAACAATCGACAATGAGCGCGATTGCCGACACTGGCGCAGATTGTTGCGCAAATCGCGCAAGTTCGAGCCTTGAATCTCTGCTAAATTTTAGCTGAACCCGGGTCAGCCAGACGCTTTCATCTCACATGGTTTTATCCGCCCGGGGAGTGGGGCTTTCCCGACCGGCCGAAAGCGCGCAAAATAGCCGCCCAGTTCCGGTCGTTCCATGAACCCCAAAAGCTGATAACCGACCGCTTCAAACTCGCAGAAGAGCTGTTTCGGGGGCATGCCATGTTCTTCGATGGGCCGATTGACGTTGACGACAATCACTTCGCCAGGATGGTCCCGATCCCTTTTGATTGCCGGCCGGAGGCGCGACAAAAAGGCATAGGGCTCCTGTACCTCGTGATACATGTGCACCAGGAAAATGCGATCAAAACTGTTTTCGGGCAGACGCGGATCGTCACCCGCCCCGAGTTTGATGGAGACATTGTCGAGATCGTCTCGGGCAACACGATCCGCCAGGCGCGTGATCACGCCTTCATCAATGTCTTGCGCAAGAACGCGACCTTCGGGACCTACCTTGTCGGCAAGTCTGACCGTGTAATAACCTTCGCCAGCCCCGATATCGGCGACGGTCATCCCCAGCTCCAGCCCGGCGGCAGCCATGATTTCTTCGGCTTCCCCCACTTTGTCACGTGCTGTTTCAGTGGACCACTGGTTCGCACCGAGGCTGGCAACAGGTCGCGGCGCGGCCGGGTAGGCTCTGGATGTTTCGGGGCGATTGGCATCCGCTTCGCTGACCCGTTTGCATCCGGACAACGGGGTGGCCAGCAGCATCGGAACGACAATCAGGGCAGACAGTTTGTGCAAGGCTGGAAAGATTCCGATCATGATTTCAGGTTAGGCGAGGGGCGCACGCTGTTCAATGGCCTTGATCAATCCACATCCTCCACTTCGACTTTCTCTCCGGTAACTCTCTGCGAAAGTGCCGCGGCAATGAAATCGTCCAGAGAGCCGTCGAGCACGTCACTGGGGGAACTGCTCGTCAATCCAGTTCTGAGATCTTTCACCATCTGATAGGGTTGCAGCACATAGGAACGGATCTGGTGACCCCAGCCGATTTCGGTTTTGGCTTCATACTCGCCCGTGGCTTCTGCCTCGCGGCGTTGCAGTTCTGCTTCATAAAGCCGGGCCTTCAGCATGCCCATAGCGGTTGCCCGATTCTTGTGCTGGCTCCGGTCATTCTGGGAGGCAACGACGATCCCGGACGGTTGATGCGTGATACGCACGGCGCTGTCCGTTGTATTGACATGCTGGCCACCGGAGCCAGACGCGCGGTAGGTATCAATCTTGAGATCGCCCTCATTGATTTCGACTTCGAAGCTGTCGTCAATGACGGGGTAGACCCAGACGCTGGAGAAACTCGTGTGGCGCTTTGCAGCGCTGTCAAATGGCGAAATTCGCACCAGCCGATGTACGCCGCTTTCCGTTTTGGCGAACCCGTAAGCATTGTCTCCCTTGATCTCGAGTGTGGCGGACTTGATTCCGGCCTGATCCCCGGCCTGATAGTCCACCATCGCCACCTTGTAACCGCGAGATTCGGCCCAGCGCTGGTACATGCGGAGCAGCATTTCCGCCCAGTCCTGACTCTCGGTCCCACCCGCCCCGGCGTGGATTTCGAGATAGGTGTCAAGATTGTCCGCTTCGCCAGAAAGCAGGGCCTGAACCTTGTCGCGATCAGCGCGCTCTGCAAGTGCTTCGAGTGATGCAACCCCTTCGTCGGCAACAGCGGTATCGCCCTCTTCATCTGCCATTTCGATGAATTCCAGCGCATCTTCCATTTCCTGCTGGATTTCGCGAGCGGCGGTGATGGATTCATCCAGCCGGCGGCGCTCCGTCATCACAGACTGTGCCGCCGTCGGGTCATCCCAAAGCGTCGGATCCTCGACCCGTGCATTCAACTCGTCCAGTCGGCGCAGGGCGACGTCCCAATTCAGGGATGTTTTCAACAGATCGAGTGCCGCATTGATCCGGTCGACAGAGGCTTGCGCTTCCGCACGCATTACAAACTCTCCAGTTAAGCTGGGCTTCGATTAGACGATTGGTCGATTAAGTAAAGTATCGATCCACACAACTGCTCTAACCCCATCAAAATAAGCTGATTTTGCTGATGAATCCAAAGATGGCCGGCAAACATTTACATAGATAAAATCTATCAAGATAGTAAGATGCTTTTGATTTGCCCTTTAGTCATCTGGCATGGATATCCCGCGCAACAAAATAGAAATATTTTGTGCAACATTTTGAGAATATCAAGAAACCTCCATCACGCGCATTTGCAAACCAATAGCCGGAGGCGACTTATTTTGCCGGGTCATCACGGGCGATTTTTTGATATAGTCGCACAAAGCTGATTCTGGCGCAAAGTTAAACGAGGAAACCAACATGAAGAAATTTTCTATCTTGCTTGCAGCAGCCCCATTGGCTCTCGCAGCCTGCACGTCCAACGCTACTGGCGACGCATCAGGTGCCGACGGCACCGAAGCTGCAGATGCAGCAGCGCCTATAACGGCTGAAGAAGTCGCCGCCGCACAGCAGGCTTGGGGTGAAGGTATTGTTACGATCGGCAAAGCATTTACCGACGAAGCTGATTACAATGCCGCAGCTGATGAGCATATTAAGAAATTCTATGCCTATGGAGACGGTGCGACGGTTCTCTTCAAGCCAACCCTCGCAGCCGAAGATCAGTTCCGTGGCACCTTTGAGGAAGCCATGAGCTACTTCATCGGTACAGAAGGTTCGGAAGACAAGGGATTTGCGATCAAGCCGTGGACAGCCGTGCGCTGGGAAAACGAGGGAACCATTGTTGATGGCGACAGCGCGATGGCGATGGGTAACTACTATTTCACCGACACCGATGGCAACGACACCAAGGTTGAGTATAGTTTTGGATATGTGCGCGGTGCAGACGGCGATCTGAAAATCAATCTTCACCATAGTTCGGTTCCCTTTGGAGGCTAACCGAATGGGGCGAGGCGCCGGATGATTTCGGCGTCTCGTTTTCTTGCGAAGGGAATGATCATTCCCCGGTTTGTTGAACCAAAACCCGGTATCAGCCGAAACGGTTTTTTCCGGCCATGGCGCGATGTGCCATGGCCATTGTTGTGAGCTGTGCATTCACCCTGATGCAGCTCGGCATGACACTGGCATCGGTGACATACACATTCTGTGTTCCATGTACGCGCTGGTCGAGGTCAACGACGCCCTTGGCCGGGTCGACGTTGATCCCATTACCGCCATGGGGATGGGAGCTGGACAGGACCACGTCATCCGGTTCCACAATTGCGCGTTCATAGAATCCGTCAATTTCCTGATCGGTCATGCCCTTGCGAAGGGTTTGCCCTTTGAGCAGAGCCGGATAGACCTCGATCGCTCCGTTCAGAAAATGCACCTTGGTCATTGTCGCCAGGGCACGGCGTAGAAGGGCCAGTTCCGGTTCTCCGATTTTCAGTTTAAGCTTGCCGTTTTCCATATGACCCAGACGATCTGCCGGGAACAGTACACCAGCTGACACCAGCCGGTTATAATTGTGCATCCGGCGGAAATGCTCGTCAAACCAGCCCGGGATAAGCGTCGCCATGCTCATCGGCGGCTGGAAATGACTCTCGATCAGGAAGTCGCCGCGATCCACATAGGTGGCCATCTGATCTTCATTCCAGACATTGGCCTGCGTCCCGTCGGGCATCAGGGCCACTACGGGGCAGGCAATATTGAGCGATATGCCCCCGCCGGATTTGTCGATCCCGCTATTCTGCAAAATCACGCTCGAGGCCAGCGCACCAGCCGCAACGACAACGCCTTTGCGCACCTTGATAACTCTTTTCCGTCCATCGCTCAGCGTGACATGCACGATCTCCGCGACGCGATCTGTGCCATTGACGTCAGCCCAGCTGATCTTGTCCACCTGAG
Source organism: Pseudomonadota bacterium (assembly GCA_039181895.1). GTDB lineage: Bacteria > Pseudomonadota > Alphaproteobacteria > Sphingomonadales > Sphingomonadaceae > Parasphingorhabdus. The sequence continues at coordinate 210,466 of JBCDCK010000005.1, read as the reverse complement.
CCCCATCCAAAATTCGCGCCGGCTTCAAGCGTGCGCTGTCGGTGGCATGGGACAGAAAGCTCTCCGGCATTGCTTTCTTTCGGCCATAGGGGCAGCCGGTATTGCAATAGCCGCAATAAACGCATTCGGTCTTGGCAGCCTGCGGGCCGTAGTTTTTATGAAACCATGCGGAGATTGCGCGCTTGTCCATCGGATCCTGCGATTGTGCCGCATATTGCTGCCAGCCATCGATCAGGTGAGGGCCGTTGTAGCGGCCTGAAATCTGGGACATTTCCGAAATCTCGAGACGGCTCTCGATGGCCTCGTAGCTGGTGGCCAGTTCGGCTTCCGTCACCGGCGCCCCGAGCTCCGCCCAGGTTTCAAAAACGTCCTCGGCATCAGGATGGACAAGACCGTCCTGTTTCATCCGCAAGCAAATTCCGTTGTTGATAACGGTCGATCCGCCCACGACCCGTCCCTGGAAGACGATGATGTCGCGATCCTTTGTCGTCTGCAGAGCGCCGTCCTTGAACAGCCGGGCCGTCATTCGCGCTTCCTCATGGGTGATGCGGGAGGACGGATAATTGTTTCCAGCTTCCAGTATCAGAACGTCATGCCCTTCATCGGCCACCGCTGCCGCGGCGACTGCACCGCCAGCTCCGGACCCGACGACAATCACGTCCACCTCCTCCGGGACGGCGTCATGTCCGACGAAAACTTCGGCCTTCAGATCACGTCCGTCTTCCCGTTCGATCTTCAGTTCCCCGGGGGCTGATCGATCGCGTTTTCCGGGAAGGTCATATTTGAGACGTTGATAGATCGGATTGTCAAAATTGGCTTCCTCGTCGCCCTTTTCCCAATGTCCATAATATCCGGCCAGAATCACGCCCTTGGTGCGCGCAATGTCCTGGAAAAAATCGACACGGCTGTTTTGAAGGCGCCTGCGGATACGAGTGCGGCGGAACTTGGGGGAGCCCCAGAGAAAAAAAGGACCGCCGAGAATGAAGAAAAGCCCGGTCAAAGCCAGAGCAATCTCTTTCGGCTTGTCACCGCTGATGTTGGAGAAATGCTCCTGCAGGTTTTCAACGACCTGCTCGGGCGAGATTGCCATCGGCGTTTCATAGAAAAGCGTTTCGGTCAACGCCTTGATCATTCGCGCCTGAAGCCAGTTGAAAGGTTTTTGCACATTCTGTCTCCCTAGCAGCGACCCGGGAAAATTACTTTCTTCGGTTGGCGGTTGTCAGGGGATTGCTGAGACAATTCCCAGTCCGTCGCCCTTGGTTCCGGCGGGCAGTCGTCGAACCACAGTTCCGCTCTCGATATTCACTTCCGCCACCCGGTTTGTTCCGGTCTCTGCAGCATAAATGGTTTGACCATCGTCGGAAAAAAGGATGGTGACCTGAGCCGCCCGCGGATCCCCGCTGACTATGATCGGGGGCATTGGTTCCAGTTTTTCCAGATCATACAGGCCCAGTGCACCATCTCCCAGATTGGAGGTCACTGCCAAGCGGCCGTCTGGGCTTACTGCGACACGAATGGGGAATTTCCCGGTTTCCAGCGCCGTGATTTCTGTCAGGCTCTCCGTATCAAACACATATAGGATATCTTCCTGCCGATCAGCGACCAGCAGGCGCTTGCCATTCGGTGTCAGAGCCAGGCCTTCCGGTTCCCGCCCCGCCGTCAGGTCCGTGATTTTCCGCTTCTTTCTGAAATCGATAACGCTGACCGTTCCCGACTGCATGTTGCTGACATAAATCCGGTCACGTGACGGGGAAACCGCCAGCATATGACTGCCCTTTTGCGCTGTGGATAAACTGGTGATCGTGCGCTTTCCGGTCTCTCCGTCGGGTGGCGAAACCACAGTGATGCTGTCGCTGCCCTCTGTCGTGGCCACGATCCTCCCATCGTTCAGCCAGGCAATGCCGTGGGGCCGCTTGTTGGGACTTAGCATGATGGTTTCCACTTTTTTCCGGGCCGCGGTGTCGAACAGATCGATCGATTCTCCGCCAAAGGATACCACCGCGGCCAGTCGGCCATCTGGAGAAATCGCAATTTCGTGCGGTTCTTTTCCGGTTGCCTCGCGGGAAATTTCTTCCCCGGTCTCAAGGTCGATGAAACTGATCGTATCTTCGCCTTTGTTGCCAACCAGCAGCATGCCGGATTTTCCGGATGGAGCGGGTCCGGAGCCCTCAGCTGAAGCGGTACAAGCGGATAGCAAAAGCGCCGCACAAACCCCGAACAGAATTTTTCTCATTCTTCAATCGACCCGTTTCTGTTTCTCAATATCGTCCGACAACAAAAGGCCCGGTCGATGCAAATAGCATCAACCGGGCCTTGCAATCCGGGTTGCCTCGACAAGTGATCATTCGGCCTGCGGTGCCGCGGCACTTGGATCTTCGGGTAATCCACCCAGCTGTGTAACCAGTTGCGTGTAAGCGTCGAGATAGGCCAGGGCCATCACCCTTCCGATCTGGGTGTCGGTATATCCGCCACCAGCTGCCCCGGCAATGGCACCGCCGAAGAAGCCTCCGCCGCCGCCTCCGAATTTCACATCCGATTTGCGGGCATAACCTTCAACCGTACGTTCTATCTCCGTCGTCCGCACGTTGACCAGGGCCAGCGTGACATTGGCTTCCTTTTTGTTGACCTTCAGGCCGCCGAACAGTCCGCCAAATGTCCGGCCACCGAGAGCACCGCCAATCGCACCAAGCGCTCCGCCGCCGCCGGAACGGTTATTGGCGGAGATGATGTCCGGCACCATCACATAATCAGCCGCCTTGACCTGGCGTTTGCCAACGTTGGAACCGCGCTGCAGTTCGCCGGAATCCGCTAGAGCCCGTTCAACAGCGCGACTGGCCAGTCCGCGGCCACGATCAACAAGACCGAAACAGCCGGATCGGGATACAAAAGTTTTGATCAATGCTTCGGGAGAACCGATTTTATAGCTGCGCCACCACTGGACTTCGGGTTCGACAATCGCGATTGTTCCGAGGCGTTTGTAGCAAGTTGGAATTTCCGCAACGCCGCGATCCTGTGCTTTCTGACCCTTGGATCGGCTTTGTGCCATAGCCGTTCCGCTGGTGAGTGCGAGCGATGATATGGCCAGCGCTGATATGATTTTTGTTAACATGATTTCCCTCCGGTATAAATTCTGGCCATTGGCTCACTGGCGTTGCATCCAGATGTCAGAGACATGGCACGGTGGCTTGCGACCGCGAAATTTACAAATCAATGTTTGAACCGTATAAGTCGGCCTGACTGTGATCGATAGCATAATTTGGACAATTTTTCCGGGATGCCAGCAGTGAGGGAGCGATTGATATCGAGTTTCGGTAACTTTTTGCACGGGTTACGATCACCCAATATGACTGCGCAGGGCATTTGTTTGATATGAAAAAAAGACATACTCGGTCGGGCCTGATGATGATTGCTGCTGCGTTTTTGATGTCAGCAACGAACCAAAAAATGGATCCGGACAATCCAACCTGCCCCATCGATCCGAACTGGAGCGACATTTCCGCGATGACGCTGAAGACGGTTGAAAAAAGCGGAGTCAAAGTCTTACTCGCCGAGGGCCGAATTGATCGGGATTTGCCCAATCGCCTCAAACAGATCTTGGCCTCCGATCCGGATATTGCCGAAATCTGGCTGCGATCACCGGGGGGAGATGCGCGGGCTGGAAACGAGGCGGGAAGGGTGGTGCGCGAAACCTGGGTTGTCCGCGACGCTGATGGCAAGAAAACCGCCGACAAGCCCGGAGTTTTGACGCGAATTCCGTCCAATTGGGCCTGTTTCAGCGCCTGTAATTTCGTTTTCATGGGCGGACGTGCACGAATTATTGACGAAGGTGGCCTTTTCATTGTGCACATGTTCACAATGACCGGCGACCGCGACGCAATCAGTTTCAGTGTCGAAATGGGGGCCGAATCCACTGCTGAACTGATCGGGGAAGTCGAGCAGGACAGTGCCTTGCTGGCTTCCGAAGACAATGATTTCCTGATCCGGATGGGTGTGTCCCGCAAGTTGCTGACGGATGTCATGTATCGCCAGAAAGCGGTCAAGACGGGTGATGGCGACAAAAGCACCCGCCGATGTTTGACTCGTCAGGAAACGTTCCAATATAATGTGGCCAATATTGATGAGGAGGCGGGTGGCTGAGCACATATTTTTCCGGTGGAACAGGGTAACGACTCTGCGCTGCAACCCTTTCTCTTCCCTTTTGGAATTTACGCGCTAGCATGCGATTATTCGCAGGGAAGGTGATCGGGGAGGTACTGGAATGCGTCATATCGCGATAATCGGATCGGGGCCCGCCGGTTACTATTCCGCAGAAGCAGCTCAAAAAAAATATGGCGACGACGTACAAGTGGATATTATCGACCGGCTGCCCGTTCCCTTCGGCCTGATCAGGACAGGAGTTGCGCCCGATCATCAATCGATCAAGGCCGTGTCGCGACGGTACGAAAAAACCGCGCTTACTGACAATGTCCGGTTTATTGGCAATGTCACTGTCGGCACCGATGTCAGCATCGAAGAACTGCAAGGTCTTTATGACGCCGTTATCCTCGCGACAGGTGCACCCAATGATCGTCCGCTGGAAATTCCGGGCAATGATCTTGAAGGAGTGATTGGCAGCGCAGCCTTTGTTGGCTGGTACAACGGACATCCGGATTTCGCCGAACTTCATCCGCCACTGGATGCCAAGACTGTGGCCATTATCGGCAATGGCAATGTTGCGCTTGATGTCGCACGCATCCTCGCAAAAACCGAAGACGAATTTGTCGGTAGCGATATTGTCGGCCATGCACTTGATGCCTTGACCCGCAGCTCGGTCGAGCGGATAATTTTTCTCGGCCGGCGCGGTCCTCATCAGATTGCAATGACACCGAAAGAATTGGGAGAGCTGATGCATCTTGAGCGGGCGCGCCCGGTTGTCGATCCGCTTGATTTTCCTGATGAAGGCGATGATGCCATGCTTGAACCCGGCATGCGTAAATCGGTCACCCATTTGCGCGAATTCTTCCGGAACGCGGGAGAATTGCGGCAGAAACCGGTTGCGATTGACTTTGATTTCTTTGCTATGCCCGTCGAGATCAGAGGCGGAACACGCGTGCAAAGCCTTGTGGTCGAGAAGACCCAACTCGACAAGGAACTTCGCTCAGCCGGTACTGGCGAGACCTATGAAATTGATTGCGAGATGGTGGTCAGCTGTATCGGGTATCGCACGCCACCTATTGAAGGCGTGCCTTACGAACATGGGCGGGGTCGGTTCGCAAATGTCGATGGACGAATCTTGCCGGGGCTCTACTGCGTTGGCTGGGCGCGAAGGGGACCAACCGGTACGATCGGAACGAACAAGCCGGACGGCTTCGCCATCATCGAAACAGTGGCGGAGGATATCGGTTTGGGGGACAATCGGGACGGGCGTAGCGGCCTCGATCGACTGCTCGAGCGCCGGGGCGTGGAAGGCGTGACGTTCCGCGACTGGAAAAAAATCGAGGAAGCCGAAATCGCCAATGCCCGTGATGGTGCCCCTCGCGAAAAGTTCACGGATATTGAGGCAATGATAGCCGCCAGAGGCAGCTAGCCCAGATTATTGATCTGCGCTCCGACCTACCCCGCAGGCTCCAGCCACGGGTAGTCGCTTTGCTTCTTCCAGTGCCTTCGCTGCGGCCCGCGGCCGGTCGGTTGCGATAATATCGACGCCATTTTCACCGAGCTCTGCATAGCGTTCCTCCATACCCAAACGATCCAGCTGCTGATCAATCGAGTTCCGCCAGCCCAGTGTCCCGAAAATCACTTCGATATCTTGGTCATCAAGAGCCTTGTAGAGGTCTGGACGGACAAGGCGAGTACCCGTGAAGGCAATCAGACGATCTTTCGGAAGGCCGGCAGCCTCAACTTCGGCGAGGGCGGAAGGCTTTTCCATCGACAAAGAAATCATCATCTCCGGTGCCAGGGAATGCAGCTTTGCAGCGGTCTCTACCGAATAAGCGATGAGGATCACATTCTGGGCGTTGCCCGTGTTGCGCACTTCATTGATCACCACTTCATGGGAAGCGGAGCGTTTGAAATCCAGTTGCAACACGGTGCGGCCCTTTGCCCACTCAAGCGCTGATCGCAGAGTTGGGACGCGATAAGGTGTCACCCATCCATCTGCATCCTTCAGACGCAGTTGCGATATGGCGGACCAGTTCAGGTCTGCTGCTACGCCTTGCCCATTGGTCGTCCGGTCCAGCGTTCGATCGTGCATCAAAAAATGGACCCCGTCGCGGCTTTGCGCGATATCGACTTCCATGATGGTCGGATGCGCAGTGAGCACTGCATCCATGGTTTCGATGGCATTTTCCGGCAGTCCGGGTGACGGACCTCCGCGATGGGCGGAGATCAGGGTCGTTCCTGCTGCCTCATGACAATCCAGAAACTCGCCGAGATTATCCCCGGTCTGAATGATCCATGTCCCGTCTTCTGCTTTCAGGGGAGATGTCCCAGCCAACAGAATGGCGACCAGCGAAGCCGTCGTAACTTTGATTCGTGCCATGTATTCAGTCTCCGGGCAGGTCAATGCAATGCGTAGACCATAAATGGGTAGGCGAGGTTACAGAAGGAAGGGGAATAGCCGAAAAGCGCATTTCAGGTTGCGGTCTGTTTGTGGGCCGACAGCCACTCCCGCAAAATCGTATTTACCTTTTCCGGTGCTTCCTGCTGGACCCAGTGTGATACGCCGGGAAGGCGGCGCAGCGTGAAGTCGCTGACCCACTCTTCCGTTCCCTCGGTGCAATGAATGTTGAGCGCGGTATCTTCCTCGCCCCAGATCATCAACGTAGGGATATCAACCTTGCCATCGCCAATGTCGATTGCATCCTGGTGGCGCAGCAGAGCGCGGTAATAGTTGATCATCGCGTTCAGCGATCCCGGCCGCATGGCGGCCTTGGCATAAACACTCAGCACCTCTTCCGAAAAATTGGTTTGATCACAGGCCATTTTGGAAAAGGCGCCCTTGATCGGTTCCCCGTCCTTTCGGGACAACAGCTTTTCCGGAAGCCAGGGGATCTGGAAAAAAAAGACGTACCAGCTGCGGCGAAGCTGGCGCCAGTGCCGGATTTCTCGGCGGCCAACCATGGGATGCGGGACATTCATGATGACCAATCGGACCAGCGGGCGGATTTTCTGAATGGCAAAAGCCCAGGCAATTATCGCGCCCCAGTCATGAGCGAAAAGAGTCACCTCTTTCACCCCGCTCGCATCAATAAGTGCTGCGATGTCCGCACACAAATGGTCGAGCGCATAGGCCCGGATGCCCTCGGGTTTGCTCGTCCCGCCATAGCCTCGCAGATTGGGTGCCCAGACCCGATATCCCATATCGACGAGCAACGGCATCTGGAAACGCCAGCTATAATGCAGTTCGGGAAAACCGTGCAGGCAGAGTGCCAATCGGTCGCCTTGTCCTGCTTGGGCCACTTCGAATTTCTGACCGTTGGCATGCACCCAGTCGATAGAGATTCCGGTCTCAGGTTCAGGCTGCCAGGAAGTCGTGTTGCTCATGCCATTAATGCTAGCAGGCAGAACCTTTAATCAGCCAGTTAATTCTGCTATTCAGTAAAAAAATTTCAGGAGAGAATCGATGCATGATCTGATCATTAGAGGCGGCACTATTGTCGATGGTACTGGCGGAGAACCTTTTGTCGGAGACGTAGCCATTGATGGCGATCGGGTGACAAAGGTCGGAACTGTCACTGCAGAGGCGCGCGAAGAAATAGATGCGACAGGCAAATTTGTGACACCTGGCTTTGTTGATGTGCATACGCATTATGACGGTCAGGCGACCTGGGATGATGAAATGGCGCCTTCCAGCTGGCATGGTGTGACCACTGTGGTCATGGGCAATTGCGGTGTGGGTTTTGCTCCGGCCAAACCTGACCGGCATGACTGGCTGATCGGCCTTATGGAAGGTGTGGAAGACATTCCTGGCACGGCATTGGCGGAGGGGATGAGCTGGAACTGGGAGACCTTCCCGGAATATCTCGATGAGCTGGAAAAAATGCCGCGGACCGTGGATGTGGCCACGCATGTGCCGCATGGTGCCGTACGCGCTTATGTGCTGGGTGACCGCGAGCAGCCCGGAGCCGTTCCCACCGATGAAGATGTCCAGAAAATGGCGGACATCGTTGAGGAAGGTGTAAAGGCAGGGGCGTTGGGCTTTTCGACCTCGCGAACGGTATTGCACCGGTCGGTTGATGGGGAGCTTGTGCCAGGTACGACTGCCACCAAGGATGAGCTGATCGAACTCGGGCGCGCGATGGGCCGCGTAGGTTATGGTGTGTTTGAAATGGCCAGCGATCTGAATCGCGAATGGGACGAATTTGGCTGGATGGGTGATCTGAGTCGCGAGACCGGATTGCCAGTCACCTTCGCCGCCTTGCAATCCATCGCCAAGGACCAGCCGCTGGAGGAACAGATTTCGAACATGCGCACGGAAAATGACAATGGCGCGAATATCGTCGCGCAAATTGCTTTGCGCGGCAACGGGATCATCATGGCCTGGCAGGGCACTGTGCATCCGTTTGTGCGCAAACCGAGCTGGGAGGAAATTGCGGAGCTGCCTTGGGAAGAGCAACTGGCGCATCTCAAGGACCCGGATTTCAAGGCAAAGCTGATCGCCGAAGCGAGCCTGCCTGCAGAGAATGTCGATATGGCGCCGGTGCAGTTCATTGTCACCGACGGCTGGGCGATGCAGTTCCAGATGGATGACGGCTTCAATTATGAGCCAACGAGCGAAGAAAGCATCAACAGCCGGGCGAATGCAAAAGGAGTGACGCCGGCAGAATATGCCTATGATCTATTGATGCAGGATGAAGGCAAAGGTCTGATTTATCTGCCGATTCTCAACTATATCGACGGCAATCTCGATTTCCTGCATCCGCTGCAACATGCGGATGATACCGTGAACAGCCTGTCAGACGGCGGGGCGCATTGCGGGACGATCTGTGATGCGGCCAGCCCGACTTTCATGCTCGAACATTGGGTGAAAAACCGCGAACGCGGAACGATCAGCATGGAAAATGCGGTCAAGCGGCAGTGCCTCGACACAGCCCGGCTATATGGCCTGAATGATCGTGGCGTGCTGCAACCGGGTTATCTGGCCGATTTGAACATTATCGATATGGACCGGATCAAGCTCGGCAAGCCTTGGCTGGCCTTTGACCTGCCGGCCGGTGGCAAGCGACTGCTGCAAAAGGCAGATGGCTATGACTATACGATCAAGTCCGGACAGGTCACCTTCAAGGGCGGCGTTGTGACCGACAAGCGTCCGGGAGGCCTGATCCGCGGGCCACAGGTTGTGGAGATGCTGGAAGCCGCGGAATAACCAATGTTGACCGGAGTTGGCCTGCTTCGGCTCGCCTTTTTAGCCAATATCGTCATTCTGGTTCCCATTTGTTGGGGCATGTTTTTCGGCAGCGGTGTCGCAGGGGTATTTGAAGGCAAAGTAGAGGAATCCCCCGGCCTGAGATTGCTTGTCGGCAGTTTGTGGTTCGCAATCTTGCTGGCTTCGGTTGCCGGGCTATATGCACCGCGCTTTTTTGCTCCGGTGGTTCTGATCCAAATAGTCTACAAAAGTCTCTGGCTTCTGGCGTTCATATTGCCGTTGGTTCTGGCCGGAAAGTCTGATGCTGTGCCCTGGGGCATTGCCACGACTTTCCTGTTGATCGTGCTCAGCTACCCGTTCCTCTTCTGGTATTCCGGTGTCGGACGAGCCGCCTGAGAAAGCGGAGGCGATCCGGTGAGGACCGCCTCCATATGCCTAGAAAGCTTTTTGCCAGCCGATAGTCAGCATCCAGTCACCGGGCATCTGCGGACCATTGAGATTCTGGTAAATCGGTGCTCCGACTTCGAGGGCAAAGCGATGCCCAGCCAAGGCTCCATGGGTCACGACCGTATTGATACCGGCGATCAGGTCCACGCGGTCACCCCCCTGAAAATCGGGGTTGGCTGTCTGGACCGGGCCCATGATCATCGGGTCAATGCCGTCGACGCGACCCGTGGTCCGGGCTTTCACGCGGCCTGAGAGACTGACGCCCTGAGCGGCCAGATAGCTGATCCATGCCGTCGCTTCGTGAATGTCTCCGAAACTATAGCCCTGGTCATTGGTGCCGGTCCGGATTGTTCCCGAATATTGGATGCCATAGCCCAGCTTGCTGGCCCACCCCTTGAAAGTAACCGCCGGCTTCAGATCCCACGTCCCCGATCCGATTTGCATCATGTAAGGCACTCGCACGGTCGGATTCCCACCCATGGGTGTCAGAATGTCATCCGTCTCGGTGGTCGAACCGGTGGGAATGGAGACAGCGGCGCGGACATTCAGTTCCTGCTGATTGTCGGCTTTGCGATCGGCAACGCCCAGCAATGGGAATATCCCGCCCACCGTGATATCTCCAATGCCTTCGGGGCTTGTCCGAAACTCACCCAGTTCCGTGGTGCCCATGCCGCCTGCAAAGGTCACATGATCCATTTCCTTCTGGATATAACTCCCCATGGCGATGAGCGTGACCCAGTCGGTAGGGGCATACATGGCGCCAACCATGGTCATGTCTGTCCGCATGGACGTAGGAACGATCCGCAGAGTAGGCGGTTGTCCGGGGGCGCCGAAAAAACGATTGGGAATAGTGGTCACGATGTCATTGGGCGAGATCTGGTCTGTGTCGACCTGGGCGCCGGACATTTCCATGTGCATGTGGCGGACCGAGAACATGACCTCTCCCGTTTTGTGGGCATGATCGGCCATGACACCGATCGGGGCATGGTCATCCGCCCGGACATCATGGGCCAGAGCGGGTACTGCGAGTGAGCAGGCGGCGGCAAGCGCACCTGCGGAAGCAAGGTGTTTCATGAATTTTTCCTGTATTCAGTCTGATATTGGCGCGCAGGCGCCCTACGGGTAAAACTGTCAGACGAAATCAGGTGGTCCGGTTGCCGGAGGGATATTGATCCGGTTGCGAACGGCAAACCTGTGCCGCGCGTGCGACATATATTGAGGAGCCGGGGTGGCGACGGAAGGGGTTTTGACTGGGGTTGTATCGAGCCCACTGTTCGAGCTTCCCGCATAAGTACAGGTGGAGTTTTCCGATTCAGAAGAACCGTGTTCACCATGTCCTGCGCCATGTTCGGAATGGTCCATGCTGTTGGCGTGGTCCGCAAACAATTCCCCGTTCATGGGACTTTCCGGGCCGTAATCCGAGCATAAAACGATGGCGAAGCCCTGTTCCGTCTGCATGGGCATGAAGCCCTGCGGAGTCCAGGCACCGAAGAAAAGTGCGAGTAACGCGAGCAGCGGGATCGCCGGACGGGTTCTCAGGAACCGAAATGAAGATGTCTTGCGGATCATGACGCTGGTTGGGGCTATATTGTTATGTGCGGTTTATATCCACCCCCAAATTCCCCTTTGTCAAAAACTCCAGCCCCGGCACTTGCATTTTGCTGACAGCCGTGTTTGATGGCTGGCATGTGCACCGAAAAACTCAGGGGTTGAGAAACCCAACATAGCCTGATCCGCCGCCATTCCGCGGCCCGGTCCTGTTTGTCCCTGAAACTCGGTTTTCTCTCATGACGGTTTTTTCCAGCAAGGCGCTGAATCGCGTCTATCTCCACGGCGCAATCCAGACTTTCGCCGAGACCGGCGGTGGCGTGTTCCTGTTCGTCTTTCTGCTCGTTGCTGGCGTGTCCGTGCCGCTGATATTGTGCACCATCGCGACGATCAACATCTTGCGTTTCGTTTTGCGACGTGGCGTTTTGCCCATGACCCGGCGATGGGGACTGCGGAACACGCTCATTGTTGGCACATTGCTGGAATCGAGCAGCTATTGGTTGGTCCCCTGGGTCGAGGGGCCGGGAACGATGCTCGTTTTGCTTGTCATCATGAGTTCGGTCGGCAGCGTGATCTACTGGACCTGTTACCACGCCTTTGTCGCCGCAATCGGTGATGATGACAGCCGGGGAAAGCAGGTGGGCGTCATCGAGGCGTTGGCGGCACTGGTCGGGGTGATCGCACCGGCCGTGATGAGCTTGCTGCTGATTTACTCCGGACCGAAATTTGCCTTTGCCTTTGTCGCCCTGATCCAGATGGCAGCGGCGATACCGCTCATTTCCACACCCAATTTGGCGGTCGAGATGGAGGATAATAGCGACCGGAAAATCCGCCGTTTTGGCGGATGGCTTTTCTTTGCTGAGGGCTGGGAAGTCGCCTTCACCTACTTCCTCTGGCAGATCGCGCTGTTCGTCACGCTGAGCGAAAATATCGCGGAATATGGTGGCACGATGGTACTGGCGGGCCTGTTCGGCGCGTTGATGAGTCTCGCGATTGGTCGGGCCATTGATCTTGGTCATGGCCGGAAATCGGCGCTGATCGCCTATGGCGCAGCGAGCGGGGTGGCGCTGCTGAAGGCGGCGGCGATGGACCAGCCCTGGCTGGCGGTAGCGGCAACGGCCATTGCCGCCGTGGTTGCCGCGATCCAGGCACCGGTGATCATGGCGAGGCTATACAGTCTTGCGCAGGAGTCCGGCTGTCCGCTGCGTTTCAACATGGCGACGGAAGGCGGCTGGGATCTGGGATCGGCCGCCGGATGCCTGATCGCTGCAGGGATGATCTGGTGGGGTGTTTCGCTGAGCCTCATTCTGCCGCTGGCACTACTGGGTCTGGGCGCGGTCGCCTGGATGCTGGCGGTGAGTTATGAGAGATAGGTGCCGATCCGTTGGAGATGAAAAATCTCTAAACCCGCATCGGCATCAGCACATAGAGCGCGGCAGATTTGTCGTCTTCCCGGATCAGGGTCGGCGCGCTCGCATCGGCGAGATGCAATTCGACATTGTCGCCTTCGATTTCGCCGAGGATGTCCAGCAGATAACGGGAATTGAATCCGATCTCGAATCCGTCTTCCTTATAGGCTCCCGGGACATCTTCGGACGCTGTACCATTTTCAGGCGACGTGACGGACAGTGTAATCTTGTCGTCTCCCAAGGCCATTTTGACCGCCCGGGTCTTTTCGGTTGCGATGGTCGAAACGCGGTCGACGCCTTGCGCGAAGCTCTTGGGATCGATCTTCAAAATCTTGTCATTTGCGGTCGGGATCACCCGGGTATAGTCCGGGAAGGTGCCATCGATCAGCTTGCTGGTCAGGATCGCGGTGCCGAGGGTGAACCGGATCTTGCTGGCGGACAGATCTATCTGGACTGCTGCTTCACCATTTTCGTCAAGAAGCTTGCGCAATTCATTGACACATTTGCGCGGAACAATGACGTCTGGCATGCCTTCTGCACCGGCAGGTCGAGGCAGTGTGACCCTGGCCAGCCGGTGACCGTCGGTCGCAGCCGCTTTCAGGACCGGTGTTTCCTCATCCTGTACATGAAGAAAGATACCATTGAGATAATAGCGGGTTTCTTCCGTCGAGATAGCGAATTTCGTCTTGTCGATGATTTGGATCAGCGACGCGGCTGGCAATTCAAAACTGGTAGGGAGATCGCCTTCAGCAATAATCGGAAAATCATCGCGGGGCAGTGTCTGCAGATTAAAGCGCGCCCGTCCGGCATTGACTTTCATTTTGCCATCGGCGGCATCCAGCTCTACCTGTGCGCCGTCTGGCAGTTTGCGGGCAATATCGAACAGGGTATGCGCCGAGACCGTAATCGAGCCAGCCGTTTCCACCTGCGCTTCAACGGTTTCGACAACCTGGAGATCGAGATCGGTAGCCATTAATTTGATGCTGCCAGCGTCGCTGGCCTCGATCAGCACGTTGGACAGGATCGGAATGGTATTGCGCCGCTCTACCACAGACTGGACATGGCCCAGACTCTTCAGCAATGCCGCTCTCTCGATGGTGGCTTTCATTTATCGTCCTTCGATCCGATGCCGGTGCGGGAAACACAGGCGCAAAACAGAATCCGCTCAAAACACGGGGAGTTCATGGCTTCATTAACAATATCGCACACAAGGGCAAGCCTGATAGGGTCCTGATCAGACATATCACGGTGAAAATCTGTGGAAAAAACGGACAACGGGGTTAAAGCTGGGCACTGGTCAGTCAAATACGCCTGGTTTCAAAGGAAAAAGTCCCGATTTATGAGTGATTTGAATTCAAACGGCTATCGCCTTTTCATCGCGCGGCATGGGGAAACCATATTTAATTTAACGGGACGGATCCAGGGTGAACATGCCCACACTCCGCTGACCCTGAGCGGGTTTGCGCAGGCGGATGAAATGGGCCGGGCGCTGGCGATCCGGTTGCCGCAGGATCAACCGCTGGACCTGATCGCGTCTGACACGGGACGAGCATTGCAAACACTGGCAATTGTTGCCCAGCATATCGGGGCTGACTGGCACCAGGCCCGGCATGATGCGAGGCTCCGTGAAATAGACATGGGGGAATGGGGAGGTGTCTATTATCGTGATCTTGAGGACAAGCTTGAGGTGGATCAGAAGGAAATGCTCTTTGTCACTGTGGCTCCGGGCGGAGAAAGCTATGCCGATGTTGCTTTGCGACTGAAAAACTGGATTGCGGACCAGACGCTGGAGCGTGATACGGTTCTGATCAGTCATGGCATGACAAGCCGCGTTCTGCGCGGGCTTTTGTGCGGGCTCGCGCCGCATGCCCGGTTTGGCGTGCCGATAGCGGAAGGATTGCCGCAGGGGTCAATGGTCGAGATAAGGGACGGGGCCGAAACTGTCATCCACCGCGGTGGCGGGGGAGGGGAGAAGGCGTGAAACACATGGGCAAGCTGCTGTTTCTGCTCATGCTGGTCATGCCTCCAGCTGCCTTGGCAAAAGACTCACTGGGTGTTTTCAACAATTGGGGCGCATTTCGTGATCCGGATGTCCCGCGCTGTTATGCTATTGCGGAGCCCCAAGAGATCACAGGCAAGGCCACGCGAAAATCTTACGCTTCCGTTGGTTTCTGGCCAGAACGCGGGATAAGGGCACAATTTCATGTTCGGCTGAGCCGCGACCGCTCGACCAACAGCCGGGTCACGGTCAGCATTTCTGGTCGTCGTTTCCAGCTGACTGCCAATCGCTCGGACGCTTGGTCGCAGGACCGGCGAATGGATGCTGCGGTAATCGCTGCGTTGCGGTCCGCCAATAGCATGAGCGTAGAAACGATTGGACGGGATGGAAAGCCGATCGTTGATGCCTATTTGTTGAGGGGCGCGGCGACGGCGATTGATGCCGCTTCGCTTGGGTGCTCACGCCTGGAACGTTCCTGAGCCTTTTGCCAAATCTAACGTTAATCTGAAGCTCCCATGCAAGTTTTGCGCAAGTCAATCCTGTACCTCAGTTAGAGGAATAGCCTCGATGTTCCGGGGCTAGTGGATCTGCCAGGAAATCAGTTTTGGAGAACGAAAAGCCGCGCAAACAGCGGCAGCACCGGCTGTTTAAGGTTGAGGTCAGCACTGAAGGTTGCAAGACGTTCAACGCCATTGTCCGCAATATATCGGCAGACGGTCTGTGTGCACGGGGCGAGGGTTTTGTCCGTCCCGGCATGTCCCTGCTCATCCGCAAGAAAGGCTTTGAGCCGGTATCAGGCACCGTCCGGTGGACGCATGACCAGGAATTCGGTGTCGAATTCGATCAAGAAGTTGATGTGGAGCAATTCAGCTTTGGTGATCGGAATAGCGAAGGGTTGCTCAAGCCTAAAGATGAAAACGTGACGATCAGACGCAGTGTGGTTTCCCGTAATGCCATGAAAAGGCCGGGTTTTACCAACCGGCTCAAAAGGTAATCAAAATGCATGGCATCGGTCCTGAATCGCGGTGCAACAGCCTTCAGAAACTGCAAAGCTGATTGGCAGCGGTCGCAATAAAGGAAATGTGGTCATCGAATGAGCTGCCCAGCTAAAAATCCCCACGTTCCAGCCGTTCTTGATGGTAGAGAAGGGGTTAATGGCGATTTCGGATGGACCGAGAGACAGGAGCAGAAAAGAGGCCGAAGGATGCTGAAGGACAGAATGTGCTTCGGGAGCCGCGGCTGCGCCGTCTTGTAAAAATAGAGATCATTCGCGACGGGAGGGCTCCGATAGACGGATTTGTCCGCAATCTGTCATCTTTTGGACTTTGCGCAAAATCAGCTGAAATTCCGATTGCAGGAGAGACGTTATCGATCCGCAAAGAAGGATTTGGTGAATTGCGCGCATCTGTTCGCTGGACCAGTGATACAGAGTTTGGCGTCCAGTTTGTTGAGCGTATCAACGTGGATCATTTCAATTTTGGGACTCAGAACAAGGACGGGCACTTTGTACAGCAGATCGATAACGGACATGTCTGGACAGGGTTTCAGCATCAAGTATCGACCAGAAGGCCCGGGCTTCGCTCGCGCTAAATCTAATAGCCAAATCAAACAAAACGCCAATTACCGGGCTGGCTTTTGCCCAAAAGCGCCCCTATATCGCAGCCATGCAAATTCCCGGACATATCGACCCCGTGCCTCTGCCGGCCAAAGTCACGCCGCGTGAAGACGGCCGGGCGGATCTGATCGGTTTGAGTCAGCCGGAAATTCAGGAATTGCTGGGAGTATCCGGACTGGAGCCCAAGCAGGCAAAACTGCGGTCCAAGCAGCTGTTTCACTGGATTTATCATCGTGGCACGGTGGACTTTCATGAGATGACAGACCTCGGAAAGTCCATGCGCCAGTGGTTGAACGAACGTTTCGTTGTCGGCCGCCCGGAAATCGTCGAGGCGCATGTCTCCACGGATGGCACGCGAAAATGGCTTTTGTGCTCTGCGGATGGCCAGGACTATGAAATGGTCTTCATTCCCGACGCCGATCGCGGCACTTTGTGCATTTCCAGCCAGGTCGGCTGCACGCTCAATTGCCGATTTTGTCACACCGGAACCATGCGGTTGGTCCGTAACCTGACCCCGGGAGAGATTGTAGGTCAGGTCATGCTGGCACGCGATGCACTGGGAGAATGGCCCAAGGGCGCGATGGATGCGCTTGACGATGAGGAAAGCACAACAGCCTATGAGAGCGATGGGCGGCTGCTGACAAATATCGTCCTGATGGGAATGGGTGAGCCGCTTTACAATTTCGACAATGTGCGCGATGCGATGAAAGTCGTGATGGATGGAGCCGGCTTGGCATTGTCAAGGCGGCGGATCACTTTATCCACCAGCGGTGTGGTCCCGATGATTGCGCGCGCAGGTGAAGAGATCAACGTCAATCTCGCGATTTCGCTCCATGCGGTGAACAAGGAAACCCGCGACGAGATTGTCCCTCTCAACCGCAAATATTCAATTGAAGAGCTGTTGCAGGCTTGCGCTGATTATCCGGGCGCCAGCAATGCCCGCCGGATCACTTTTGAATATGTGATGCTGAAAGACAAGAATGACAGCGATGAAGATGCTCGCGAGCTGGTGAACTTGCTTCGGCAATATGACCTGCCGGCCAAGGTCAATCTGATCCCGTTCAATCCGTGGCCCGGTTCGGAATATGAATGCTCGGAACCGCAACGCATCAAGGCGTTTTCAAAGATCATCTTCGATGCAGGGATCAGTGCTCCCGTTCGGACGCCGAGGGGCCGGGATATCATGGCCGCCTGTGGCCAGCTGAAATCCGCCAGCGAAAAGAAAAGTCGGGCCGAACTGGACCGCTTGGCGGAGGAAAAACAAACCGTCCTCGGCTGATCGTTTCCTAAACGGCGGCGATTACATCAATCTCGACCATCAATTCCGGAAGCGCGAGCGCCCGCACCTCGACAATAGTATCTGCAGGCCAAGGTTCCGTGAAATATGTCTGTCGAGCTTGGACGATTTTCGGAAAATTCGCCATGTCGGTCAGATAGATGGTGACTTTCACTATCCGCTCCCGGCTACTCCCTCCGGCCGCCAGCACTCTGTCGATATTGGCGAACGTCTGTTTTACCTGCTGGTCAAAGTTGTCCACACCGACAATCGCGCCACTTTCGTCAATCGCCGCCTGACCTGACAGAAAGAGGAGATCTCCGACCCGCCATCCGGGAGAAATGGCATAGGGGGCAAGCGGATCCGGGTCGAGTGTGAGGACTTTGGGCTTGCTGGACAATCTGTCTTCCTTTTTGGCTGCGAGTTTCAGCTTCTTGTAACGATAAACTTCCTTTTGACGAACAGCTCATTACAGTGAACCAGGAAATGAAGAACAGCAAGACCCCCAAACCGATGCGGCACCGCTTGACGACCCGCATATGGCATTGGGTCAATGCGTTGTGTCTCTTGGTCCTCATCATGAGTGGTCTCACCATTTTCAACGCACATCCACGTTTGTACTGGGGCGAATATGGGGCGAATGACGACTATGCTTGGGCGGCAGTGGGTTCGTCGCAAACCAAAGGCTATGTGCGATTTGGCGAGACCAGATTCGATACCACCGGCTATATTGGCAACTGGGAAGACCGGAACGGGAATATCCAGACCTGGGCCTTTCCCGACTGGGCGACCATTCCTTCGTCTTACAGTCTGGCGGACGGGCGGCGCTGGCATCTGTTTTTTGCCTGGATCTTCAGTTTCGGGCTGGCGCTTTTCATGATCCGGTCGCTGTGGAACCGGCATATCCAGAACGATTTGCATCTGCGTCGAGGAGACTGGCGTCCGTCGGCGATCTGGCAAGATTTCCGCAATCATCTGAAGCTGCGTTTCCACGCGGATGATCGCGACGGCAGTTACAACATCATCCAGCGTTTCAGCTATATCGGCGTCATATTTTTGGTCCTGCCCATCATGATATTGACCGGCCTTGCCATGTCCCCGGCCATGGATGCCAACTGGCCGTGGTTGACCGACATTTTCGGTGGCCGGCAATCAGCGCGTTCCATTCACTTTATCGGAATGGCCTTGCTCGTGCTGTTTTTTCTGGTGCACATGATTACGCTTTTACTGGCCGGTCCGTGGCGATTGACCCGCAGCATGATCACAGGCCGTGATACGAAGGAGTCTGAAAATGACTAGATTGCTGACCCGCAGAACAATGCTGGGTGGCGCGGCACTGGGCGCGGGTGGTTTGCTGAGCGGCTGTGATGCACTCAACCGCAGTCCTGCATTCCAGAACCTGCTGGCCACGGCTGAAGCCGGGAATTTTCATGTCCAGCGCGCGCTGGGGGACCGGATGGAACTGGCGAGCGAGTACACAACCGCCGACCTGTCACCGACTTTTCGGGCCAATGGCACGCGCAATCCTGACACACAAAGCTACAATGCCAGTGCCGCCAGGGGATTTTCAGACTGGCAGCTGCGTGTTTTTGGCCTTGTCAGCAAACCACAGTCCTTTTCGCTCGCAGCGTTGCAGTCGATGCCGCAACGTACGCAGATTACCCGGCATGATTGCGTTGAAGGCTGGAGCGCCATCGGTCAGTGGACCGGCGTGCCGCTCAAACTGCTGCTCGATTTGGCTCAGCTACGCGAAAGCGCCAGTTTCCTTGTCTTCCATTGCGCAGACAGTCTCGGGGGACGCCCCTATTACGAGAGCACGGATTTGCTGGATGCTTTCCATCCCCAGACGATTATTGCTCACCGCTTGAATGGCCAAACGCTGCCAATCGAGAACGGCGCGCCACTGCGGCTCCGGGTCGAGCGTCAACTGGGGTACAAGCATGCCAAATATCTGACCGGCATCGAGGCTGTGGCCTCGCTTGATAATATTGGCGAGGGTAAAGGCGGATACTGGGAAGATGTCGGCAATTACGAATGGTATGCCGGCATCTGACGGTGACAATTTCAGTTTTTGAAGGAACATATTCATGTCCATTTTAGGCCAGTTTCTGGGAAGCGTGATCAAGCAGGGCACGATCGCGGTGCATCATCCCGACGGCTCGACCGAACAGTTCGGGAGTGCAGCGGACGGATTCCCGGATGTTGCGGTACGGCTCGCTGACAAAGGTGTCATGCGCCAGATCCTGCTCGACCCGCGCCTGGGGGCTGCCGAGGCGTTTATGGAAGGCCGGTTGACCCTCGAAAAGGGCGATATCATGGGACTTATCCAGCTGTTGCGTGCCAACCGCAAATGGGAACGTGGCGGCAGACTGAAGGAGCCGGGCCGAATCAGGCAGTTCAAGGACCGGGTCGCGGGCAAGCTCGATGGTCTTAACAACCAGCGGAAATCGAAGGCCAATGTCGCGCACCACTATGATCTCAGCCGGGAATTGTACGAACTGTTTCTCGATGAGGACATGCAATATAGCTGCGCATACTGGACCAGCCCTGACAACAGTCTGGAACAGGCCCAGCTCGACAAAAAGGCGCATATTGCTGCAAAACTGGATTTGAAAGCCGGTCAGAAGGTCCTGGATATCGGATGCGGCTGGGGCGGGACTGCGCTCTACCTGAATCGCAAGTTTGATGTTGAAGTGCTGGGGATTACCCTGTCGGAAGAACAGCTTGCTGTCGCACAGGAACGTGCGGAAAAATCTGGTGTTTCAAACAAGGTCCGGTTTGAATTGATCGATTATCGCGATCTCGCCGAGCGAGACACCGGGCAGTTTGACCGGATTGTCTCCATCGGGATGTTCGAACATGTCGGTGCACCCAATTTTCCGACCTTTTTCCGAAGTGCGGCCAACTTGATGACGGATGATGGTGTGATGCTTCTTCACACGATCGGACGGATGGGTAAGCCGGGCACCACCGATGCCTTCACGCGCAAATATATCTTCCCC
Organism: Pseudomonadota bacterium; assembly: GCA_039181895.1. Taxonomy (GTDB): domain Bacteria; phylum Pseudomonadota; class Alphaproteobacteria; order Sphingomonadales; family Sphingomonadaceae; genus Parasphingorhabdus. The sequence goes on along the minus strand of JBCDCK010000005.1, from coordinate 189,824 downwards.
GGCGGCTATATTCCGGCGCTGAGCGAAACGCTGGAAGCGAGCGAGCCTTATCGGCTGATCGCAACGGATGTCGAGACGCTGCGGTTGCATTATGCGCTCACCTTGCGGGAATGGTACAAGCGAACCCAGGCAAACCGGGACAAGATTGTCGCCATGTATGACGAGCGTTTCTTCCGGATGTGGTCATTCTATCTGGCTGGCGCGACGGCAGCTTTCGAGAGCGGCGGCATGTGCAATTACCAGATACAGTTCAGCCGCAACCGGCACAGCCTGCCGCTGACCCGCGACTATCTGGGCGAAGTCGAGCAGAGACTGCGTGATTGATCAGACCGGGTATTTCTCATCCATCGCGGCCTTGTCAAAAGCGATGAGTTCTTCAAGGACATCGAGGTCAATTTTCTTGAGCTGGGTGACGTAAAGGCAGGACTTGCCGCGTTTGTGCGGTCCCAGTTTCCCCAGCAGTTCGGTCTGTTTCGCCTTGTTTTTCGCCTCACTGGTGCAGCTGAGCACATAGAGGCTCATATTCTGCTTGCGCGGACTGAAGCCGGATCGGCACATATCGCCTTCGCGGCCTGTTTCATATTTATAATGGTAACTGCCAAATCCGATGATGCTGCCGCCCCACATTTTCGGCTGATAGCCGGTAATGCGAGTGAACATCTCCAGCAGCGTTTTCGCATCTTCCCGGCGGACGGGATGTTCGACGCTCTCGACAAAGGCATCCACATCCCCTTCATTCTCAACTGTCTTGTTCTGTGCCTGAGCCATCACTTTCTCCTCTCGCGCGATGCATATCATATTGCACCGAAATTTGGACCCTGTTAGGCGCAGCGCTTCATTCAGCGAAAGACAAACAGATGAACGATTCCGTAAAACGCGTGGTGCTGGCCTTTTCCGGGGGACTGGATACCAGCGTTATCCTGAAATGGCTGCAGCAGGAATATGGCTGCGAGGTGGTCACTTTCACGGCAGATCTGGGGCAGGGCGAGGAACTTGAACCGGCCCGCAAGACGGCAGAATTGCTGGGAGTGAAGCCGGAACATATCTTCATCGACGACTTGCGCGAGGAATTCGTCAAGGACTATGTCTTCCCGATGATGCGGGCCAATGCGCTCTATGAAGGTCTCTATCTGCTGGGCACCTCCATCGCGCGGCCGCTAATCTCGAAGCGGCAAATCGAGATTGCCGCGCAAACAGGTGCCGATGCGGTGGCACACGGGGCGACCGGCAAGGGCAATGACCAGATCCGGTTCGAGCTGGGCTATTATGGGTTGAACCCGGACGTCAAAGTCATTGCCCCCTGGCGCGAATGGGATCTGACCAGCCGGACCCGGCTGATCGAATTTGCAGAGAAAAACCAGATCCCGGTTCCCAAGGACAAACGTGGAGAGGCACCGTTTTCGACAGACGCCAACATGCTGCATACGTCGTCGGAAGGGAAAATTCTCGAGGATCCGTGGGAAGAAGTGCCGGACTATGTCTACAGCCGGACGAACAATCCCGAGGATGCACCGGACAGGCCGGAATATATCACGATCGATTTTGAGCGTGGCGATGGGGTTGCGATCAATGGCGAGGGTATGAGCCCGGCGACTTTGCTGGAAAAACTCAATGAATATGGCCGCGAGCATGGCATCGGCCGGCTGGACCTGGTGGAGAACCGGTTTGTGGGCATGAAATCGCGGGGCATGTACGAAACGCCTGGCGGTACCATTTATCACGCGGCCCATCGCGGAATCGAGCAGCTGACACTGGACAGCGGCGCGGCGCATATGAAGGACGAGCTGGCGCCTCGTTATGCCGAATTGGTCTATAACGGCTTCTGGTTCGCGCCCGAGCGCGAGATGCTGCAGGCGGCGATCGACAAGAGTCAGGAGCGCGTGACCGGAACCGTCCGGCTGAAACTCTACAAGGGTTCCGTTGGCGTGGTTGGCCGAAAAGCGGATGTCGACTTCAACCTGTACAGTGAAGATGTGGTGACGTTCGAGGATGACGCCGGTGCCTATGATCAAAAAGACGCAGAAGGCTTTATCAAGTTGAACGCTTTGCGATTGCGCCTTCTCGGCAAGCGCCTGGGCTAGATTTTGCTGATCGCCATCCTCACGCTGCTGGCGGGCTTTGTCGTATTGATTGTCGGCGGCGAGCTGCTCGTGCGTGGCGCTGTCCGGGTGGCGGAAAAGGCCGGCATGTCGCAGCTCTTGATCGGCCTGACAATTGTCGGCTTTGGCACCTCGGCTCCCGAGCTTGTGGCCAGTGTCGAAGCCGCACGGGCCGGCTCGCCGGGCATTGCCTGGGGTAATGTTGTCGGATCCAATCTCGCCAACAGCCTGCTGATCCTGGGAACGGCTTCCCTGATCCTGCCGATGATGGTCCCGCGCGGTCCTTTGGGGCGGGATGGCGGCTTGGCGTTCGCTGCCACCATCGTGCTGTGGCTGGTCGCGACATCTTCAGGAACGACAATATTGTTCGGTGCCGGATTTTTGGTGCTGCTGGCAGCCTATCTGGGATATGCCTATTGGGCCGAACGTACCCAGCCGGTTGGGGCCAGCGCACTGCATGAAAAAGCCGAAGCGCTGGAGGTTGCCGATACCCATCTGCATGATGAACAACCGTTGTGGCGCGCCATTCTGGTCCTGCTGGGCGGAATGGTGCTGATCGTGGTCGGTGGACGCTGGCTGGTTGAAGGCGCCGTCGATCTGGCGCGTCTGCTCGGCATGAGCGAAGCGGTAATCGGTCTGACCGTCATTGCCATCGGTACGTCTCTGCCGGAACTGGTGACGTCGGTCATTGCCGCTTACAAGGGAGCGAGCGCGGTTGCGCTGGGCAATGTGCTCGGTTCGAATATCTTCAACCTGCTGCTGATCGGCGGGGTAACCGCTGTGATAGCTCCCGGAACTATTCCGGTCGAAATTTCCAGCTACGGTCTGCCCTTGCTGATCGTGGCTTCGGCCATTCTTCTGATTTTTGCCATTACTGGCCGCAAGATCAGCCGTTGGGAAGGGGCCATCTTGCTCACCATGTATGTGGCGCAGCTAGTCTACAATCTTATCGCGGTCTGATAATCGGCCTGGACGAACTGGACGCTTATTTGCTGTTGACACCGACTCTACATTTCGATAATACTGGAAATATGGAAACGACAAGCACCAATTCCGCTGTTGCTGCATTGTCAGCGCTGGCCCAGGATCATCGCCTCGCGATTTTCCGGCTGCTGGTGCAGGCCGGGCCTTCCGGTCTGCCCGCTGGGCGAATTGCAGAGAAGCTCGACATGCCTGCCAGTTCGCTGTCCTTTCATCTGTCCCATCTGAGGAATGGCGGCATGATCCGGGATGAGCGGGAAGGGCGGTCGATTATCTATCGGGCCGATTTTGACGCAATGAATGCGCTGATGGCTTTTTTGCTCGAAAATTGCTGTGCAGGCGAAGACTGCCTGCCCGGTGCCAGCCAAACCGACATGAAGGAGACAGTATCATGAAGAGATTCCACCTGAACCTGAAGGTATCTGATCTGGACAAGTCCCGCGAGTTTTACAGCCATTTGTTTGGGGCGGAGCCCGCGGTTGTGAAACCGGACTATATCAAGTGGATGCTGGACGATCCGTTCATCAACTTTTCCATTGAGCCAGGTGCCGGGGAAACCGGTATTGCCCATGTCGGACTGCAAGCTGAAGATCCGGAAGAGCTGCGCACGATTTACGATCGCGTGCAACAGGCTGCAGGTCCGCGGTTCGAAGAAGGGGAGACGACCTGTTGCTATGCCTCTTCGGAGAAAAACTGGACCAGCGATCCGGATGGCGTGATCTGGGAAGCCTTTCATACCGATGGCCAGGTCACCCATTATGGCAAGATGCCCGATGTTGGGAAAATGTCCGACCCCACCTCCTGCTGTCTGAACTGACGGCATATCATGGGGGGTTTTTCACTGGCGCAAAAGCTGGGCGCCGAAGCACTGGGATCGTTTTTCCTGTTCGTGACCGTTGTGGGATCCGGCATCATGGCCGAAACACTGGCAGGCGGGAATGTTGCCGTCGCTCTGCTGGGAAACACGCTGGCGACCGGTGCGATCCTGTTTGTACTGATCGCCATTCTCGCACCTATATCCGGTGCCCATTTCAATCCGGCTGTCACGCTTGTCATGTTCCTGCGCAAGGAATTGCCAGTTCTTGCCGCATGCCTTTTCCTGCTGGTCCAGCTGGCTGGCGGACTGATCGGAGTGTGGGCGGCGCATTTCATGTTTGAAATGCCGGTTTTCCAGCTGAGCGAGAAAATCCGGACCGGCAATGGCCAGTGGCTGGGCGAACTGATCGCGACCTTTGGTCTGATATTCACTATATTGGGAACGGTCCGGTTTCGCCCGGAATGGGTGGCACCAGCGGTCGGGCTCTACATCTCGGCGGGATACTGGTTCACCAGCTCCACCAGCTTTGCCAATCCGGCGATCACCGTCGGCCGGGCTTTTTCCAACAGTTTTGCCGGGATTGCGCCGGAAAATGTCGCCGGGTTTGTCATCGCCCAGTTTGCCGGTGCCGTGCTTGCCTGGGCGCTGGCCATCTGGCTGTTCGAACCGAAATTGCCGGCTGCGCAATCTTCCATTGCAAAATAGGGAATCAGTCCCTAAATAGCAGTCATCCCGACATGGTGAGAAGTGAAGGGGCTGGCGCCGAAAGGGGCCGGCGGTTTTAGCCTTTGTGCAATGGACTGGAAAATTATTGGCCGACCTGGACACACTTGAACAGCTGATCGAACCGGAAGCAATGGCTTTGGGATTTGATCTTGTACGCGTTCAGTTTGTGGCTGGCGCGGAAGAGCTGACGCTGCAAGTCATGGCAGAGCGTCCGGACACCGGACAGCTCAATATCGATGACTGCGCCGCACTTTCCCGGCGCATTTCCGAGAAATTTGACGAGGTTGACCCGATCGAGGAAGCTTATCGTCTCGAAGTCAGTTCCCCCGGCATCGACCGGCCGCTGACTCGGGCGAAGGACTACGCGAACTGGGCCGGCCACGAAGCGCGGATCAACCTGATCGACGCCGTGGACGGGAAAAAACAGCTGCGCGGCTTGCTGGCTGGCGTCGAAGGTGAGATAATAGCGATTGACGATCGCAAGTCCGGGCGTCAGGAGACGGCTCTGTCCAACGTGCACAGCGCAAAACTGATTCTCACCGATGCCCTTATTGCCGCAACGGTCCCGGTATCCCCGGACGGAGCGGACGAGATTGAAGAAGATACTCTAGTAGAAGAACAGGAAGACTAATCATGGCCAGTGCCATTTCTGCAAACAAGGCTGAACTGCTTGCGATTGCCAATGCTGTCGCATCGGAAAAGATGATCGACAAGGAAATCGTTGTCGAAGCGATGGAAGAGGCGATCCAGAAAGCGGCCCGTGCCCGCTATGGGGCGGAAAATGACATTCGCGCCAAGCTCGATGTCCAGACCGGCGACTTGCGCTTGTGGCGGGTTGTGGAAGTGGTTGAGGAAGTCGAGGACTATTTCAAGCAGGTCGACCTGAAGCAGGCGGAAAAGCTGGAAAAAGGCTCAAAAGTCGGCGATTTCATCGTTGATCCGCTTCCCGCCGTTGATCTGGGTCGGATTGATGCCCAGTCGGCGAAGCAGGTCATCTTCCAGAAGGTTCGCGACGCAGAACGCGAGCGGCAGTTTGAGGAATTCAAGGACCGCGCCGGCGAGATCATCACCGGTGTCGTGAAATCCGTGGAATTTGGCCATGTGGTCGTGGACCTCGGCCGGGCCGAAGGTGTTATTCGCCGGGATCAACAGATTCCGCGTGAAGCCGCCCGTGTCGGAGACCGCGTCCGCGCTCTGATCCTCAATGTCCGCCGGGAAAACCGCGGACCGCAGATTTTTCTGTCCCGTGCGCATCCCGATTTCATGAAATTGCTCTTCGCGCAGGAAGTACCGGAAATTTATGACGGCATCATCGAAATCAAGGCGGCTGCGCGCGATCCCGGAAGCCGCGCGAAAATCGGTGTGATCAGCCAGGACAGCTCGATCGATCCGGTCGGCGCCTGTGTCGGCATGAAAGGGAGCCGGGTTCAGGCCGTGGTTCAGGAAATGCAGGGCGAGAAAATCGACATCATTCCCTGGTCTGACGACATTGCGACCTTCGTCGTCAACGCGCTACAGCCGGCCACAGTCAGCCGCGTGCTGATTGACGAGGAAGAGGGCCGGATTGAAGTGGTTGTCCCCGATGACCAGCTCAGCCTCGCCATTGGCCGCCGCGGACAGAATGTGCGCCTCGCCTCGCAACTGACCGGCCTCGCCATCGACATCATGACCGAAGCGGACAGCAGCGAGAAGCGCCAAGCCGAATTCGCCCAGCGCACCGCGATGTTCCAGGAAGATCTTGATGTCGACGAGACCCTGTCGCAGCTTCTGGTTGCCGAGGGCTTCAGCGAAATGGAAGAAGTCGCCTATGTTGCTCCGGAAGAGCTTTCCAGCATTGAAGGCTTTGACGAAGAACTGGCGGCAGAACTGCAAAGCCGCGCTCTCGAAGCGCTCGAACGCCGCGAGCAGGCAGCCAAGGCCGAACGGACTGAACTGGGTGTTGAAGATGCCATTGCCGAACTGCCCTACATGACCGAAGCCATGCTCGTGACTCTCGGCAAGGCCGGACTGAAGACACTGGATGATGTTGCCGATCTGGCAACCGACGAGCTGGTGCTCAAACGCAAGGCCGAGCCGCGCCGTCGGAACGACAACCGCAAGCCGGAACCCGATGGGGTGCTGGCCGAATATGGTCTGACCGAAGAGCAGGGCAATGAAATCATCATGGCCGCTCGTGCCCACTGGTTCGAGGACGAGGAAGACGCGGCGCCTGCAGCAGAAGCTGCGCCAGCCGATGCGGATAACGGGGAGGACGCGAATGCGGAAGCTCCCCAATGAGACGCGCTCTAAACCTCTAGATCGCGTACCACACCGTAAATGCATATTGACCGGGGAGAATTCTCCCGCGGAGCGACTGGTGCGTCTTGCGCTCGGGCCGGATAATCAGATTGCTCCCGATATCCGCGAAAAAGCGCCGGGGCGCGGCGCGTGGATTGGTGTTGACCGGATGGCACTTGAAAACGCACAGGCCAAGGGCCAGCTAAAGTCTGCGCTGGCGCGGTCTTTCAAGGGCGGAAAGCTCGATATTCCGGAAGATTTGGCGGCGCAGGTGGAACGCGGCCTTGAACGGGCAACGCTGGACCGATTGGGCCTCGAGGCACGAGGCGGCAGCTTGCTTACGGGCTCGGAAAAAATCGCCAATGCTGCCCGTCAGGGGGACATTGTTCTCTTGCTGCACGCAGCAGATGCGGGACAGGATGGCTCCGGAAAACTGGATCAGGCCTGGCGCGTGGGGTCTGATCGTGAAGGTGACAAGCTGCACGGTGTGATATTGCCGGTGGACCGACAGGGCCTTTCTGTGGCATTGGGCCGTCAGAATGTGGTGCATATCGGAATAACCGACAAGCGCGCAGCGGGGCGTGTTTCGCACATGCTGAACAGATGGCGTCACTTTATCGGTTCCGATGGAACGGATGATGAAGTGCCCCGGAAGGTTGCGTGAGTGAAAGTTGTTGTACCGAGTACCAAATTCAATTTGATGATTAAGGATTAAGTCTGTTCGATGAGTGATGATACAAAAGATACGCCAAAACCAGCACGTAAGCCATTGGGGCTGAAGCGTTCGGTAGAGCCTGGCGAGGTCAAGCAGACGTTTAGCCACGGCCGTACCAACAAGGTTGTTGTAGAAGTCAAGCGGCGGAAGCTGGTGGGCAAACCTGGCGCTCAGGAAGTAGCCAAGGACGTCAAACCGGAGGCTCCGGCCCCCGCACCTGCGCCCGTGGAAGAGAAAAAGCCAGCTCCCGCGCCGAAGAAAGACGATGGTCTGACGCGTCAGGAAATGCAGGCCAAACTTCTCCGCGAGGCGGAAGAAGCGCGTCTGGCGGCGATGGAAGAAGCCCGCAAGCGGGATGCGAAGGCGAAAAAGGACCAGACCGAAGAAGAGAAAAAGCGTGCGGAGGAAAACCGCAAGGCGGATGAGGAAGCTGCGCGGAAAGCTGCAGAGGAAATAGCTGCTGCCGAGAAAGCGGCGGCCGATGCTGCTGCTGCTGCCGCAGCTGCCGAATCCGAAAAGACGGACGCCCCCGCTGCAAAATCCGGTGCCCACCCGCCGGCTCGCAAGTTTACACCGGTGGAAGCACCCAAGCGGGCCAAGCCGGACAAGTCGAAGACCGGACGGTCCGACCGTGGCGATCGCCGGCAATCCGGCAAGCTGACCGTCAACCGGGCGCTTGCTGGCGAAGACGGAGCGGCGCGTGCCCGTTCTCTGGCTGCCCTGAAGCGGGCACGCGAAAAGGAAAAACGGGCATCCATGTCGGGTCAGCCGCGCGAACCGCGTGAAAAGCAGGTTCGCGATGTTGTCGTTCCGGAAGCCATTACCGTGCAGGAACTGTCGAAGCGGATGGGCGAAAAAGGCGCAGACCTTGTGAAATCCCTGTTCAACATGGGTTCCATGGTCACGGTGAACCAGACCATTGATCAGGACACGGCGGAACTGCTGGTCGAGGAATTCGGTCATCGCATTGAACGCGTGTCCGAAGCCGATGTGGAAATAGATACCGAAGCAGACGTTGATCCGGTTGAAACCCAGAAGCCACGGCCGCCGGTCGTAACCATCATGGGGCATGTCGATCACGGGAAAACGTCGCTGCTCGACGCGTTGCGCGGCACCGATGTGGTTGCCGGCGAAGCGGGAGGCATCACCCAGCATATCGGCGCCTATCAGGTGAAAATGAAGAATGGCGACAAGGTTACCTTCCTCGATACGCCGGGCCATGAAGCCTTTACCAGCATGCGCTCGCGCGGGGCCAATGTGACGGATATCGTCATCCTTGTGGTGGCGGCCGACGATGGCCTGATGCCACAGACGATTGAAGCGATCAATCACACCAAGGCGGCCGAAGTCCCCATGATCGTGGCGATCAACAAGATCGACAAGGAAGGCGCGGATCCGACACAGGTTCGGACCCGGCTTCTGGAACATGAGGTGATTGTCGAGGAAATGTCCGGCGATGTGCAGGATGTCGAGGTCTCTGCACTCAAAAAGACCAATCTCGACGAGCTGATGGAGAAAATCCATCTGCAGGCCGAATTGCTTGAGCTGAAGGCGCGTCCGGACCGGGCCGCGGAAGCCATTGTGGTGGAAGCCAAGCTCGACAAGGGCCGGGGTCCCGTGGCTACCGTTCTGGTCCAGCGCGGCACGCTGAAACGCGGCGACGTGTTCGTTGTCGGTTCGCAAACCGGTAAGGTCCGAGCCATGATCGACGACAAGGGTGCACAGCCCAAGGAAGCGGGACCGTCGGTTCCGGTTGAAGTTCTCGGACTGTCGGGTGTGCCATCCGCTGGAGACAAGCTCACCGTCGTCGAGAATGAGGCCCGGGCCCGCGAAGTCGCGGCCTATCGTGCCGAACAGGAAAAACTGCAGCGCACCACACAGGCCCCGACCTCGCTGGAGAACATGTTCTCTGCCGCGGCTGATAGCGCGGTGGAATTCCCGCTGCTCGTCAAGGCCGATGTGCAGGGTTCGACCGAGGCGATTGTCCAGGCGCTGAACAAGATCTCCAACGATGATATCAAGGTGCGGATCCTGCACAGCGGAGTGGGCGCGATCACGGAAAGTGACGTGACACTCGCCGCTGCCAGCAAGGCGCCGATTATCGGTTTCAATGTGCGGCCCAATGCCAAGGCACGCGAAATTGCCAAGCGGGATGGCGTGCGGCTCAAATATTTTGATATCATCTACGACCTGACCGACGAGATCCGCGCGGAAATGGCCGGGGAGCTGGGTCCGGAGAAGATCGAAAATGTCATGGGGCGTGCCGAGGTCAAGGAAGTGTTCAAGTCCGGCAAGAAGGACAAGGCCGCCGGTCTGCTCGTTACAGAGGGTGCACTGCGCAAGGGACTGTTTGCCCGCCTGACCCGCGAAGACGTGATTGTCAGCAAGACAACCATCGCCTCGCTGCGGCGCTTCAAGGATGATGTCGACGAGGTCCGTGCCGGCATGGAATGCGGTGCGGTGCTCGAGGACACCAACGACATCCAGCCGGGCGACATGCTGGAAGTCTTTGAAGTCGAAGAGAAAGAGCGGGTTCTTTGAGGGACAAACAAAGATATTTTGCATGATATTCGGAGGCAGCGTGACAAAAGAAAAGTACAATAAAATACTATTTGTATTTGTTCTTTTGTTGTTGGTTATCACTTCCGCAATCGCATTTTTACACGTAAAAAATGGTCGTGATATCAAAAAAGTAGTAACATCGATAGACGTCGCGGCGGCAAATATTCACATTTTAGAAGATCAATTTGACCCGACTTTGGGTCTCGATCGGGTTGTGCTGATGAGCATGATAGCGAACGAGCCTTCTATTCCCATATGGCAAGTAGAAGGGGTGCAAAATGCCCAATTTTCCGTACTCTCAAGTGGTGACTTCAAAATAAAGGATATTGTAGTAGATGGCAAACGTCGAGACTACGTCATTGAAGCTGAAGCTCTCAAACAACTCTTCAATGAAGAAAAAAATAATATCTCAAATAAAGAAACAGGAAAATTGCGAGATCTAATTGATGAACAAAAGTATGAACATTTTGAAACCACGAAAAAATTGAATGCGATAAACTTGAACTTGCAATATTTGGAAAAATCTATTTCCTCAAAACTGCTTGAACATTCTAACGACATCACAATATTGTATGGCCTGATTTTTGGCTTTCTCCTAACTCTTATTGGAATCACCGGAGCGCCATTTGTTGTTGGGTCTATTGAACAAAAGAAATCTCAACATACCGAAAATGCTCCCGCTCAACGGTCCGAAGTTGTGCCATCCTCTCAAAATCCGCTCTCACAAAATGGCGAAATTTAACGACACATCACCTGAAGGGCGCTCGGTTCGCTTGCTGCGTGTCGGCGAGCAGGTGCGGCATATTCTGTCGGAATTGCTAATGCGCGGCGAAGTGCATGACGAAGTGCTGACCAGCAGCAGCGTCAGCGTTACAGAGGTCCGGATGTCACCTGACTTGCGCCACGCGACGGTATTCGTGAAACCGCTGCTCGGCACGGACGAAGCAGAAATCATCAAGGCCTTGCGAACCAACACAGCCTGGTTTCAGAAGCAGGTCGCGAGCCGGATCAAGATGAAATATGCCGCGAAGCTCAAGTTTCTGGCTGACGAGAGTTTCGATGAAGCTGCGCATATCGAAAACCTGCTGAGCAACCCGAAGGTGGCGCAGGATCTGGGTGGATCGAAAGAGGCGGAATAATTTGCAGGCCGTGACCTGCCGAAGCCGCATTTCACGGCTTTCACCTGCCGCATGTTGTTGATACACAGGCCCGATGGCCAAGCTCTATTTCTACTATAGCTCGATGAATGCGGGCAAGTCGACCACGCTGCTGCAGGCGGATTTCAACTATCGTGAGCGCGGGATGCGGACGATGGTATGGACCGCGCAACTTGATGACAGGGATGATGCGGGGTGGATCAATTCGCGGATCGGCCTGAAGAAAAAGGCGAACCTGTTTGACGATCAGACCGACATGCTGGCCGCGATTGGTGAGTTGCACGAGCAGGCGCCTCTGGACTGTGTGTTGATTGATGAGGCCCAGTTCCTCACCAAGGATCAGGTGTTCCAGCTCGCTCTCGTCTGCGACCAGCTCAAGATTCCGGTTCTCGCCTATGGCTTGCGCACGGATTTTCAGGCCGCGCTTTTTCCCGGGAGCGCCCAGCTGCTGGCCATTGCCGACGAACTGGTGGAGCTTAAAGCCGTCTGTGAATGCGGTCGCAAGTCGACCATGAACATGCGCGTGGACGAAAAAGGCAATCCGGTGCTGGCAGGCCAGCAGACCGAAATCGGAGGCAATGAGCTATATGTTGCCCTGTGCCGGAAGCATTTCATGGAACGACTCAATGGCTGACCTTTTGCAGGTCCTCGAAAGCGGACCGGTGCGGCTGGAGCCGTTGCAGGAACATCATCTGGAACCGCTGCGCGCCGCTTGTGCGGAGGACCTGGAGATCTGGGACATTTATCCGGTTTCGATGCTGGATGACAATTTCGACCAGGCGATGCGGGCTTTTCACGATCTGAAATCCTGGGCGCAATTTGTGGTGATCAATACCGAGACGGGACAGGTGGTCGGCATGACAAATTATATCAATCCCGATCTGGCCATGAAAGTCACAGAGATCGGCGGCACCTATATCGCGCCATCGGTGCGGGGCAGCGGATTTAATGATGTCATGAAGAAACTGATGATCGAACACGCCTTTGCCCAAGGCTTCACCCGGATCGAGTTCCGCGTGGATACGCGCAACAAGCGGTCCATGGCGGCGGTGTTGAAGCTCGGGGCCCAGCATGAGGGCACCTTGCGCAGAAACCGGATCACCTGGACCGGATATGTCCGGGATACGGCGGTTTTCGGCCTGCTTGAAGAGGAGTGGGTGGGGTGAAATCTCCCCACGGCTGGATCATACTCGACAAGCCACTGGAGCTGGGTTCGACCCAGGCGGTCGGGGCGGTGAAGCGCAATTTGCGTGAGGCTGGCCTGCTTGGGAAGGGCAAGAACAAACTGAAAGTGGGGCATGGCGGGACGCTGGATCCGCTGGCCACCGGCGTGCTGCCGATTGCCATTGGAGAGGCGACCAAATTGTGCGGACGGATGCTGGATGCCAGCAAAATCTATGAATTTACCGTCGCATTTGGTTGCGAGACAGACACGTTGGATGCGGAAGGACAGATAACGGAAAAGTCGGATCAGCGGCCAACGCTCGCGGATGTGGACGCGGTATTGCCAAGGTTCTCTGGGGAAATAGAACAGATTCCCCCGAAATATTCGGCGCTGAAGATTGATGGTCAGCGCGCCTATGACCTGGCTCGGGCCGGGGCAGAGGTGGAAATGAAGATGCGGGAGGTGAAGGTGTTTTCCTTATATATTTCCTCCCTGGAGCGAAGCTCTGGGGAGGATAAGCTGAACACAATCACCCTAACTGCCCATGTCTCAAAAGGGACCTATATCCGATCTCTGGCCCGCGATCTTTCCCGTGCTTTGGGCACTTTTGGGCATGTGACCATGCTCCGACGCACCAAAGCTGGGCCATTTACCTTGAATCAGGCGATTTCACTGGACAAACTCAACGAAATTGGTAGAGGCGCGGACATTATAGAGTATCTCTTGCCGCTGGAGGCAGGGCTGGACGACATCCCGGCTTTTGACCTCACCCCTGATCAGGCAGGACTGCTCCGCCAAGGCCAACGGCTGGACGGGCAGGAATTGATCGGGAACCCCGCAATCGACGGGCTTTTTCTGGCCACCGAGGAAGGATCCCCGGTTGCACTGGCAGAGTCTGTAGAAGGGATCATCAAAGTGGTCCGCGGGTTCAACATGTAAGATGTTCGAAGGAAGACCATAATAATGACAATTACTGCTGAAAAAAAACAGGAACTGATTGGAAAATTTGCCCAGACAAAGGGTGATACCGGTTCCCCGGAAGTCCAGGTTGCAATCCTCACCGAGCGTATTGTGAACCTGACCGAGCATTTCAAAGGCCATCACAAGGACAATCACTCGCGTCGCGGGTTGCTGACGATGGTCAACAAGCGTCGCAGTTTGCTGGATTATCTCCGCAAGAAAGACGCGGATCGCTATTCCAAGCTGATCAAGGACCTTGGTCTCCGGAAATAAGAGTTTTGAAGGCGGCTCCCACTCGGGGGCCGTTTTCGCATTGTGCACCTGCGCATGCAGGTGCCTATCTCCCGAAGTTGCAAATAGACGATAACAGAGGAGATGGACCCCGGCCTTCGCTGGGGAACGAAACGGTAATTTCGGGCAATTCGGCCCGGAAGCGCCATGAAAGGGGATGAAAAACCATCCCGAACCGCTGTTCGGCCGGATTGCCGGACAAATGAAAGCCCCCGCACTGCATAGGGCAGGCGGGACAAAGGAAAACAAGAATGTTTGATGTAAAGAAAGTTGAAATGGAGTGGGGCGGACAGACCCTCACTCTGGAAACGGGCCGGATTGCCCGTCAGGCTGATGGTGCGGTACTCGCGACCATGGGCGAAACGGTTGTACTGTGCGCAGTTACCGCCGCCAAATCGGTTCGCGAAGGACAGGATTTCTTCCCGCTGACCGTACATTATCAGGAAAAATTCTCGGCCGCCGGACGTATTCCGGGCGGCTTTTTCAAGCGCGAAGGTCGCGCGACGGAAAAGGAAACGCTGACATCGCGTTTGATTGACCGTCCCTGCCGTCCGCTGTTCCCCGAAGGTTTCTACAACGAAATCAACGTGATTTGTCAGGTTCTGAGCTATGATGGCGTGAACGAACCCGACATTCTCGCCATGGTCGCCTCTTCGGCAGCGCTGACCATTTCCGGCGTGCCCTTCATGGGTCCGATCGGGGCGGCGCGCGTTGGTTACAAGGATGGCGAGTATCAGCTCAACCCGTCGATGGAAGAAGTCGCCGAAGGCGAACTCGACCTCGTGGTTGCCGCAACCCAGGGTGCCGTGATGATGGTGGAATCGGAAGCAAAAGAGCTGTCCGAGGAAGTCATGCTCGGGGCCGTGGAATTTGCCCATGCTGCATCAAAAGATGTCGCAGGTCTGATCATCGATCTGGCGGAACAGGCTGCAAAAGAGCCTTGGGAGCTGGATGCGGGCGAAGACAATAGTGATATCAAGGAAGATCTGCGCAAGCTGGTTGGAGACGATATTGCCGCAGCTTACAAGCTGACCGACAAGTCCGAGCGCAGCGATGCACTCAATGCGGCGCGTGACAAAGCCAAAGAGAAATATGCCGAGGAAGAAGGCCAGGTCCAGATGACCGCCGGCAAGATGGTCAAGAAACTGGAAGCGGAAATCGTTCGTGGCGCGATAATCAAGGATGGCACGCGGATCGACGGCCGGAAGCTCGATCAGGTGCGCCCGATCGAAGCCATGGTTGGCCTGCTGCCCCGGACCCACGGTTCGTCATTGTTCACCCGCGGGGAAACCCAGGCGATTGTGACCACGACGCTGGGCACCAAGGATGCCGAGCAGATGATCGATGGTCTCGATGGTCTGAGCTACAGCAATTTCATGCTGCACTATAACTTCCCGCCCTATTCGGTGGGCGAAGTGGGGCGTTTTGGTTTCACCAGCCGCCGCGAGACCGGTCACGGCAAGCTCGCCTTCCGCGCGCTCCGTCCGGTTCTGCCAACGGTGGAAGACTTCCCGTACACCATCCGTGTGCTGTCCGACATCACCGAATCCAATGGTTCTTCTTCGATGGCAACGGTTTGCGGCGGTTCGCTCGCGATGATGGACGCTGGTGTGCCGCTGGCGCGTCCGGTTTCCGGTATTGCCATGGGCCTGATCCTCGATGGTGAAGACTTTGCTGTTCTGTCGGATATTCTCGGTGACGAGGATCATCTCGGTGACATGGACTTCAAGGTGGCCGGTACCGAACAGGGTATCACGTCGCTGCAGATGGACATCAAGGTGGCCGGCATTACCCGGGAAATCATGCAGACTGCTCTGGAACAGGCCAATGGTGGCCGGGCGCACATCCTGGGTGAAATGTCCAAGGCATTGAGCTCGGTCCGTACAGAGATGAGCGAGCATGCGCCGCGTATCGAAACGATGCAGATCTCGAAAGAGAAGATCCGTGACGTAATCGGTACCGGCGGCAAGGTGATCCGCGAAATCGTCGCGGAAACCGGTGCGAAGGTCGACATTGACGACGAAGGCCTGATCAAGGTTTCCTCTTCCGACAAGTCGCAGATCGAAGCCGCGGTCAAGTGGATTGAAGGCATTGTGGAAGAAGCCGAAGTTGGCAAGATCTACGAAGGCAAGGTCGTCAATCTGGTAGACTTTGGCGCATTTGTGAACTTCATGGGCGGCAAGGACGGCCTCGTTCACGTATCCGAGATCAAGAACGAGCGTGTCGAGAAAGTCTCCGACGAGCTCAGCGAAGGTCAGGAAGTCAAGGTCAAGGTTCTCGAGATTGACCAGCGCGGCAAGGTACGCCTGTCGATGCGGGTGGTTGATCAGGAAACGGGTGAGGAACTCGAAGACACCCGGCCGCCGCGCGAACCGCGTGGCAAGGGCCCCAGAAGAGATGGGGGCCGCGATGGCGGCGGTGGTCGTGGACGTGGCCGTGATGGCGGCGGACGTGGCCGCGATGGCGGTGGACGCGGTCGTGGTCGCGATAATGGCGGCGACGACAAGGGCGGTGCTGATATTCCGCTTCCGGACTCGATTACCGAAGACTAATCGCAGCCAATATAATGAGAAAGGGCTCCGCGATGCGGGGCCCTTTTCTTATGCGTGAAAATATTTCGAAATCCGCTATAAGGGTCCTGCTCGGCCCGTGACCGAATGGAAAATATGGGGTCGATGGAGGGAGATGGCCACCAATGTTCCGTCGCTATTCGCTCTTGGCGGTTTTTGCTCTGCTTGCCTGCAATCCGGCTGTGGATAGTCCGGAGGAAGAGTTGCTGCCGGAAATTCGGGAATTTGACATCAATGTTGTGGCCAGCGGGAAGGCGACTAACCCCTGTTTGAAAGTGCCAGAATTGTCGGGATTCTGGATCGAACTGGCCGCGCGAAACGCAAATGCCCGTCTTGATCTCGACGCAACGGAAACCTTGGCGCTTGATGATACCGGCAAAAGCTGGGAAGCCCGGTCCTTCATCCCCAAGGCGCCCTTTGGCTATGACCTGGAAAGCACAGGATCGAAAATGATTTGCGGTGGTTCTGGCGGGATCACGATTGAAGGAAGTGAGAAGACATGGGGTTCTGTGCGCGAGAGCAATGTGATCTTTCATCGATCTGGCGAAGGAGAGCCTCCCAATCGGTTCAGATATACATTTCGCAAGGACGGTGGGCTGACACTGGGGCTGTTTTTTGCTGCGCCATTTGATGATATCACCGCCATCAAGCTGTCCAATGGTCAGCTTATCGCCCGTGACGACTGGCGAAAGCCGTGAGGACCATCGCCCGGTAAGGTGCTGGTCGCAAATGGTTCATTCCCGATAAAGCTGCGCCATGCAAGGTCAGAAGATCATCCTGCCGGGCTGTTTTGTGCCGTTTGTTCTTGGCGGGATCAAATCAACTGGCTAAGAGGGTCACGTTATGAAAACACAGATCTTGAAAGCGGCCTTTCTGGGCTTGTCCGTGACCACATTGTCTGCTTGTGCAGCATTTGGTGGTGGTAATAGCGGCGCCGACACGCGTTATGTCGCGCGCGACGTGAACACCCTCTACAATGCGGCGAAAGACCGTCTCGATCGTGGCCAGCACAAGATTGCCGCGGCGCTGTTCGACGAGGTGGAGCGCCAGCATCCCTATTCGCCGTGGGCCCGGCGCGCGCAACAGATGAGCGCGTTCAGCTATTATGTCGCCGGGGACTATAACAAGGCGATTGAATCCTCCCGGCGCTTTCTGTCGATCCATCCCGGCAACAAGGACGCACCCTATGCCTATTACCTGATTGCGCTCAGCTATTACGAGCAGATCAGTGACGTCACCCGGGACCAGAGAATTACCGAACAGGCACTGGCCTCGCTGGGCGAAGTTTCCCGGCGCTACCCGAATAGCCGCTATGCCGCTGATGCCCTGCTGAAAATGGATCTGGTCAACGACCATCTGGCGGGCAAGGAAATGGAAATCGGCCGCTTTTACCAGCGCCGCGGAAAATGGCTGGCGGCCACTATCCGTTTTCGGACGGTCATCGAAAAATACCAGACCACCACGCATGCTCCGGAGGCCCTGATGCGCCTGACGGAATCCTATCTGTCGCTCGGCATTCCTGCGGAAGCGAAAAAGTCTGCCGCAGTGCTGGGCGCCAATTATCCCGGATCGAAATGGTATGAGCGGGCTTTTGAACTGGTCAACAAGCACGGCGCCACCTGAATTTCGGTTTCGATTTTTTCATGCCCCGTTGCGGCTGGCATGAACGTGATTTAAGGAAGAGCTGTGCTGCAGTCTCTTTCCATCCGCAACATCGTATTGATTGACGCGCTTGATCTGGAATTCGGATCAGGTCTGTCGGTGCTGACCGGCGAAACCGGCGCAGGCAAGTCCATTTTGCTCGATTCCCTGGGGCTGACCATGGGTAGCAGAGCGGATAGTGGTCTGGTCCGTCAGGGAGCCGAAAAAGCCCAGGTGACGGCGGTTTTTGACGCTCCCGCCGCCGACAGCAAGATCGCACAATATCTGGTGGATAGCGACATTACCCTTGAATCCGGCGAGCTGCTGATCATCAAGCGCTCGGTCAGGGCCGACGGGGGAAGCCGGGCTTTTGTCAATGACCAGCCCTGTTCGGCGGCCTTGTTGCGCGAAATGGGGAGCAGGCTGATCGAGATCCACGGCCAGCATGATGATCGCGGCCTGATCAACCCGCGCGGCCACCGGGCGTTGCTGGATGAGTTTGCCGGAGCCGATCTGGTGGCGGTCGAGAAAGCCCATGCTGCATGGCAAGCGGCCAAAGACGCGCTGGAAACGGCCCGCGTGGATCAGGAAGCGGCCGAAAAGGACCGCGATTATCTCGAACATAGTGTCGGCGAATTGCAGAAATTTGCCCCGCAGGAAGGGGAGGAGCAGGAACTCGCACTCGAACGCGCCACCATGATGAAGGGCGAGAAGCTGACCGGTGATCTGGAAGCGATCCGGTCGACCTTTGATGGTTCGGAAGGCGGACTCGCGTCGCTGCGGGCCGCGGCGCGCCGGCTGGACCGGATATCGGATGATCACCCATTGCTTGCTGAGGCACTGGCAGCGATTGACCGGGCGGTGATCGAGGCCGGGGAGGCAGAAGACAAGCTCAATGACGCTGCCAATGCTCTGACATTTGATCCGCAGCGTCTCGATGACATGGAAACGCGGCTGTTTGAATTGCGGGCGCTCGCGCGCAAACACCGGGTGGAGCCAGACAGGCTGCAACAGTTTCTGGCTGAACTGGAAAAACGGCTTCTGGCGATCAGCGATGGGGGGCAATCACTGGAACGACTGGACGCTTGTTTGCAAGAGGCAAGGGCGGCATATGTTGAGGCTGCTGAGAAGTTGCGTGCGAGGCGGATCAAGGCTGCCAAAGCGCTCGACAAGGTAGTGGCGGGGGAATTGAAGCCGCTGAAACTGGATGCCGCCAAATTTGAGACATTGATTGAAGAAACACCTCAAGAGCACTGGAATACAAAGGGAATGGACAGGGTGGAGTTTCTGATATCCACCAATCCCGGTGCGCCGCTCGCACCGCTCGGCAAAATCGCGTCAGGCGGCGAATTGTCGCGTTTCATCCTCGCGCTGAAAGTGGCGCTGGCCGAAGAAGGCGGTGCCAAGTCGATCATATTTGACGAAGTGGATCGCGGTGTCGGCGGCGCCGTCGCGGCGGCCATTGGCGAGCGCCTGGCGCGCCTGTCGGACGGGGCACAATTGCTGGTGGTCACCCATAGCCCGCAGGTCGCCTCGCGCGGCGATGCGCATTATCTGATCAACAAAAGCTCCGATGGCACCGTTTCGCGCACGGATGTCCATGCATTGGACCCCGACAACCGCCGCCAGGAAATTGCCCGGATGCTTTCGGGGACCGATGTCACTGACGAAGCCCGCGCCCAGGCGGACCGCCTGCTGGAGGGCGTTTGAATTTTTCTGTCACCGTTATTCCAGAAGCCGCTTTCCTCAAAATCTGCGATTTTGTAAGGGAAGGGAGCTGTCGGGAATTCAGATAAGCAGCGATCGGCGATTCTAGATTCCCGCCTTCGCGGGAATGACAAGGGATTTGGATGAGCATGAAAGTCGAAAACCTCACCGAAGCCGATGCCGCGAACGAGCTCATGCGTCTTGCAAAGACGATTGCGAAGCACAACAAGCTCTATCATGCCGAGGACTCGCCGGAGATTTCCGATGCCGACTATGACGCACTGGTGAAGCGGAACACCGCGCTGGAAGAGGCCTTTCCGCATCTGGTGCGCGAGGACAGTCCCAACAAGCTGGTCGGTGCGGCGGTGGCGGCGTCTCCGCTGAGCAAGGTGACCCATGAACAGCGGATGATGAGCCTCGATAACGGCTTTTCGGACGAGGATATCGCCGAATGGCTGGCGCGGGTGCGGCGTTTTCTCAACTTGCCGGAGGACGAGCCGGTTGCCGTGACGGCGGAGGACAAGATTGATGGCCTGTCCTGTGCGCTGCGCTACGAGAAAGGGGAGTTGGTGTTGGCTGCCACGCGCGGAGACGGCCAGATTGGCGAGGATGTCACCGCGAATGTGCGGAAAATTGCCGATATCCCCGAGCAACTCAGCGGAAATGTGCCCAATATTTTCGAAATTCGCGGCGAAGTCTATATGTCCAAGGCAGACTTTGACGGACTGAATGATCGTCTGATGGAAGAGGGTCGGGCCGATGCGAAGGTGAAAGGCACCGAATTCGATCCGGAAAAGATCCGCCAGTTCGCCAATCCCCGCAACGCGGCTGCGGGCTCTTTGCGGCAAAAGGATGCCAGTGTTACCGCAAAACGCCCGCTGAAATTCTGGGCCCATGGCTGGGGCGTGCACAGCGAATTGCCCGGTGAAACGGCGTTTGACGTCATGACGGCAATCGCCTCCTGGGGCCTGCCGCTGTCGCCTTTGGTGCAGCGGTTCGGATCGCTGGAGGACATGCTGGCCCATTATCGCCATATCGAGGCCGAGCGCGCGGATTTGCCCTATGATATTGACGGTGTCGTCTACAAGGTCGACCGTCTGGACTGGCAGCAAAGGCTGGGCTTCGTTGCCAAGGCCCCGCGCTGGGCACTGGCGCACAAGTTCCCGGCGGAACAGGCGCAAACGACGCTGGAAAGCATCGATATCCAGGTCGGCCGGACCGGAAAATTGACACCGGTCGGCCGATTGAAACCAGTGACAGTTGGCGGCGTGGTCGTGTCCAATGTCACGCTGCACAATCGCGACGAAATCGAACGGCTCGGCGTGCGTCCGGGCGATCGGGTGGTGATCCAGCGCGCCGGGGATGTCATCCCGCAGGTCGTCGAAAACCTGAGCCGGGACGAAAAGCGTGATCCCTATGTTTTCCCGGACAAATGCCCCGAATGTGGCAGCGAGGCGGTGGCTGAGGAAGGCGAGGTCGATGTCCGCTGCACCGGCGGGCTGATTTGCCCGGCCCAGCGTTTTCAGCGTCTGGTGCATTTTGTCTCGCGCGCGGCGCTGGACATTGATGGCCTGGGTGAGAAGAGTATCGCGGAATTTATCGAGGCGGGTTTCATTCAAAGCCCAGCCGATATATTCCGCCTGCACCAGCATCGCGATGCCATTCTCGCGCGTGATGGTTGGCAGGAAAAGTCTGTGGATAATCTGTTGGCGGCGGTGGAAAACAAGCGGTCCGCAGACGCGGCGCGACTGCTTTTCGGCTTGGGAATCCGGCATATTGGCGCGGTAACAGCCCGGGATTTGCTGAAGAATTTCGTCACTCTGGAAAAACTCGCCGAAATCGGGAAGGCCGCGCGCGAAGATGAAGCGGTACGGGAGGAAATCACCGAGATTGACGGTGTCGGGCCAACCGTTGCCCAGGCACTGGCAGATTTCTTCCATGAACCGCACAATCAAACTGTCTGGGATGATCTGCTGAGGGAAGTGTCTCCGCCCGATTACATCGTCGAAACGCGCGACAGCGCCGTTGCCGGCAAGACTGTGGTCTTTACGGGCAAGCTGGAAACGATGAGCCGGGACGAAGCGAAAGCGCAGGCGGAAGCGCTAGGCGCCAAGGCTTCAGGCTCGGTCAGCGCCAAGACCGATCTGCTGGTCGCGGGTCCCGGGGCTGGTTCAAAAATGAAAAAGGCCACGGAACTGGGGATAGAAGTGATCGACGAAGCGGGTTGGGCGGAAATTGTGAAGGCTGCAGGCTAGTTCGGGGCAGGGGCAATGGGTGATCCGGCAAATATCGATATCGGCTGGCGCAGCGCATTGATGCTGGCCGCGGCCTTGCCGGTCTATGGCTGCGTCCTGTTCCTGCTTCTCCGTCCGGTTGAACGGCGCGCCAGCATGTTTCTTGCGGCGACTCTGTTCGCCGCCGCCTTCCTGATGACACCGCAGATCCTGGGATATGCGAATTTCTACACAGTGTGGCCGGGGCTGACCTATTTCCCGTTCAACACCAAATTGTGGATTCCAGCGCTGTTCTATCTGCATGCCTGGTCTCTGATGCATGACCAGCCGCTGGGCTGGCGCAAATATCTGCTGGTGCCAGGACTTATCCAGACCTTTTACTATCTATGGGCGTTCACTGCGCTGGGCGACTACAAGTCCAAATGGGCCTATGACGAGGCTTTTCACGTTCCCTATGTCGTTCCCGTGGAAAGCGCGCTGGTGATCATTGGCGTCGGACTGGTGGTTGTCGCCACCGCTCGGATGCTCCGTCAGTACCGCCAGTATCTGCAAGCAACCCAGTCTGCCGCATCGGATTTTGATCCGCGATGGATCGTTCGCCTGTTCTGGCTGGCCGGTGTCGCGGCGCTTGCCTGGTTGCTGCTCGAGATTATCGATGTCTGGGTGATATCGCTCAGCTACAATGAGCAATATCCGGTGCTTCTGCTGATGATATTGCTGGTGGCCATTGCCGGTTTTGACGCGCTGTCTTCGATCCGCGAAGCCTTTCCCAAAATTGCGGCACTGGAGCGGGCGAAAGATGTTGCTGATCAGCGCGACTGGAAAGCAGAGAGCCAGTCTTTGCGGCAGCAGGTGCTCGACGAGCAATGGTATCTGGAACCTCGGCTGACCATAAGGGACGTGGCGACACGTCGGGCGACGAATGAAACATACGTGTCGCGCGCGCTCAACAAGGGGCTGGGCGTCACGTTCAACGCCTTTGTCAATGGCCTGCGCGTGGATCATGCTCGGAAAATCCTGACTTCCAGCGACGAAAGCCTGATTCAGGTGGCCTTTGCGTCTGGCTTCAACAGCAAGGCCACATTCAACCGTGTTTTCAAGGACATGGCTGGAGTCACACCCAGTGAATATCGGCGCAGTAGCGCCCACTGAAACGTCTCAATATCGGTAAACAGGGTCTCAATCCGGCGATTGGGGCGCAAGCATGACCGGTTCCGTTCATCTCCATTCCCAAGCCGCAGCCCGTTGCTGCTGGCGGGAACACATTCAGGAACGGAACAAACTTATGACGAGATTACATCTATTGGCCGCCCCCCTTGTCGCATTGATGACTCCAGGTCTGGCCGTGCCAGTCCAGGCAGGAGAGGCAGATCGCATGCTGACCGCCGAACAGATTGGCAGCGATATTGTACTCGCCCGGGAAAGCTACGAACGTATTCATCCCGGTTATGCACGTCACACCGAACGCGCGGTAATGGACGCGGCCTGGGACCGCCTTGTGGCCCGCGCCAAAGCGACACATGGCATGACCGTTGGACAATTCTATATTGAATTGCAGAAAGTGCTCACCCTGATCCGTTGCGATCATACGAAGGTGGAACTGCCCGCCGCGCTGCGCAAGGAACGGAACACGATTCCGGTCTACCTGCCGTTCCGCTGGACGCTGATCGAAGACCGGGCAATTGTTTCCATACCCGGAGAAAGCGGATTGGACCGCGGAGATGAATTGCTCGAAATTGATGGCCGCCCGATTGCGGAGATGATTGCCGAGGTGCGGCCGCTGATCCCTGTGGACGGCTTCACCAGCTGGTCGAACCGGGGCGGTGTATCGGAATCTCTGGAGTTCGCGGGTGGAGCGGTTGATCATTTTGGAGCGCTTTTGTGGGACATCACACCCCAGGCCAGCTTGAAGATCGCCCGGCCAGATGGTTCCGAGCATGTGGTCATGATGGACCGCACCACTCTCGACGGCTGGAGCGCCATTCCCGAGGCAGCCGGCCAGGCGCTGGGCCGGGACTTTCCGAATGCGGTCACTTATGAACGGTTGAACGACAAGGTCAGCTATCTGCGCGTCGACAGCTTTGTAAACTACCGCAATCCCATAGAGCCAGGCACTATCTATGATCCGATATTCGACAGTATTGCGGTGGAGGACCGGGAGGTTCTGATCCTCGATCTGCGCAAAAATGGCGGCGGTTCCACTGATGCCAAAAACGGTTTGGTCTCCCGCCTGTTTGGCGAAAATCTCATCGCCATGGACGACGCCTATATGGTGACGCTCAGTCACAAGGGTCTGGAAGAGCATTTGTGGACATGGGACAAGCGCGCGATCAATCCCAATCCGTTGGGGTTTCGAAAAAACGAGAACGGAACATTTTCCCTCCGCCCCATGTTTGAGGACAATTTGAAAGTCATCAAGCCGAAGAAAAACGCGTTCAAAGGTAAGCTGATCGTTCTGACCAGTGACGAGAACAGCTCGGGCAGCACCCACTTGCTGGGACTGTTTCAACGGAAGGATCGCGCCTTGCTGGTCGGAGAGAAAACCGGCGGTAGTCCGGACGGTGCAACGGCCGGGGTGCTGTTTTTCCTGACACTGCCTGAAAGCAATATCCGGGCGCGAGTTCCTGCGGTGCGTTACGTCGCGGACATGGGTGCGGGCTTTGAAACCGGTACCGGTGTCACACCGGATGTGGTGGTCGAACGGAACATCGTGGATTTCCGAGCTGGACGGGATGCCGCACTGGAACAGGCCAAGGCGCTGGCCGGGGTCCAGTAATCAGAAACGGCTGGTGGAGCGCTTTCTCTCCATCAGCCGATTCTGCTCTCGCGAAGTTTGTATCTTCTATCCTTTGGCGGCCGCTTCCTTTGCAGCCAGTTCGCGCACCCCATAGCCGCCTTCCTTGTTTTCCGGAAAGACCGGCCAGGCCAGTTGCTGCCCCAGGGTGGCGGGCGCCAGATTTTCGACACCATAGCTGTCCGGATAGTCCCGGGTGATCTTGGCGGTCCCGAACAGGACATCCCAGAAGAACAGCAGATTTCCGTAATTGCCCTTGTAGTTGGTCACTCCGTCCTCGAGATGGCGGCCGTGATGGGCATGATGGGTCGACGGCGTGGAAATGGTCCGTTCGACCACCCACATGACCGGTGACAACCACTTGATCTGATAGAGCGGCTTGTCCCAGGCCACATCGCTGTGCGCACCGATGATCACCGTCATCTTGACGATGATATATCCGACATAGACCCAGCCCAGACCCAGATAGATCAGCGCGCCGGAGAACCAGATGCTCGGCATCGTGAGATAATAAAAGATATTGTTCCGGTAGACGAGACGGATGCTCATATATTTCGCGTTGTGATGCGCCCGGTGCAGATTGTAGAGAAATGGCACGCTGTGGGACAGCCGGTGCCACCAATATTGCATCATGTCGTCAAAGAGCAGGAACAGAGCGATGGCCGCTATCAGCGGGATCCCGGCCAATATGCCCGCCCATTGAGGCACAGCCGCGCCGAGGATGAACTGGGCAGCGAAGATAATCGCTGGCTGGGTGAAGAGCAGCAATATGGCAGAGCCGAAAATTTCGACCATGGCATCATCGCGGGTCTGATCCGGCTTGTTGAAAAGCTGTGTCCGAGCCAGTTCCAGCAGGCCAAAGAAGATGAAAACGCCGGCAATGGCATAGATTTCAGGTCGCATGGTTCTTCTCCTCATTCGCTCTCGTCTTGACTATTCTTCCGACCTAGCAGAGATATACACTCAGAAATGCAAAGGAGTTAGCATTTGGAAAAGCAATCCCTGGCTGCCAGTTCCACCATGGGGGCTACCGGATTTGTTGCCGGATTGCCCGCGGATGTCCGGGAAAAGCTGCTCGGTGCGGGTCGTCCCCGGAACTTCGGCAAGGGAGAAATCATCCAGCAGCGGGGCGATCCGGGCAGGGAATTCTGGCATATCGAGAGCGGTTCGGTGCAGGTTGGCCGCTATTCCATCGACGGCCGGCTGACTCTCTTCGCATTGCTGGGACCGGGAGAATCGTTTGGAGAGCAAGCGTTCCTGGGGGAATTTCCCCGAATGGTTGATGCGATTTCCGGCAGTGATTCAGTACTGATCCGCATTGGGGAAACAGAATTGCAATCGTTGATCGAGTCTGACCCCCTGGCAGCACGGATCTTGCTCAAAACGATGGCGCATATGGTTCAGCAGGCCTTTGATCTGGTAGATGCCAGCCGCAATCTGTCGACCATGGATCGCACCCGGCAAGCGCTGTTCCGTCTTTGCGGAGGGCAGGACCGGGACATTGCGGTTCCCGTGACACAGCAGGAACTGGCTGACCTTGTCGGGGTATCGAGAGTGTCGCTGGGTAAGGCGCTCGCCGAACTGGAGGCGATGGGTGTAATTACACGCAGTTATGGCAAGATTATCGTATCCGCGCGGCAAGCGCTTGTCTCGCCTGATCCATAACCAATATAGTCAGGATGGTTCCGGAAACCAGCGCATGACACCGCCCTGGAACGGGGTCCAGATGCCGGTTCTTATGCCGGCTTGGCGCAATACGTCGCTCGTCCAGTTATTGCAGGTGTAGAACGCGGTGTAGTGGCCCCGGGATTCGTAAAACAGGTCGTCTTTGCCATAGCCTCTGGACGGTTGGCTATGGCCCTGGGGGTCGAGCACGAAGCGGCTTTCGATGGCGTCGACAATTCGGAGGTATTCCTCTTCCGTCACCTCGAAACTGCGCCGATAATGGGGATAAGCCTGTGGATATTTCAGGTGATAAACATGCAACAGGACGTCCCGGCTGCCGAATATGGCACTGGCGGCATCCCGGGCGCGCAGATCCTTCCAGCGCATGGCATTGCGATAGACACCTTCATGGCCCCAGCCGATCAGAACGTGACTGCCAAAGAGTGAAGGGTCTTCCAGATGTTCCGGCCGGATCAGATCGGTCCAGTCATGCACGTCACTTTGCAGAGGCAATATCAAACCGGTGTGCACACCATTGGTTTCGATAAACAGCTGAATACCTCTTGCCGGGCTTTTCCAGTCCTGATTGGCCGGAATAATACTGCCAGCCAGTGCGGCCAGCATGAAAGTCACAATGACCAGTATCAGCAAGCCGACCGTTCGAACGGCCCATTTGCGCAATTGTGTGATCCGAAAAGTTGCCATTGAAACCTTTTCTGCTGTACGGTGCTGCCATGCTGACAGCCCCCGACCCGGAAAGCCATGTTTACTCATCGCCCCCCGCACACGCAAATGCGGACTGGACGATTGATCAGGACTGGAAATCCTATGGCGATGAAGAACATCAGGTCTGGGACACGCTGTTCGCCCGGCAAAAAGATATGCTCCCGGGGCGTGCTGCCCAGGCGTTTCTCGACGGACTGGATATTCTGCAACTGTCGAAGCCCGGCATTCCCGATTTTCGGGAGCTTAACCGGATTTTGAAGGACACCACGGGCTGGGAAGTGGTTGCGGTTCCCGGCCTTGTGCCTGACGACGTGTTTTTCGAACATCTGGCCAATCGCCGCTTTGTATCGGGCAATTTCATTCGCAAGCCGGATCAGCTCGACTATCTCGAGGAACCGGATATCTTCCATGATGTCTTTGGCCATGTGCCGATGCTCGCGGATCAGCGCTTCGCCGACTATATGGCAGCCTATGGGCGCGGCGGACTGCGGGCACTGAAATTCGGGACGCTGAAACAGCTCGCGCGCCTGTATTGGTACACGGTGGAATTCGGCCTGATCCAGGAACCGGAAGGTCTGCGCATATACGGGGCGGGAATTGTATCCAGCTATGGCGAGAGCGTATTTGCGCTGGATGACGACAGCCCGAACCGGATCATGTTTGATCTCGAGCGCGTGCTGCGTACCGAATATCGCATTGACGATTACCAGCAGAATTATTTTGTCATCCCCAGCCTCGACGAACTGCTGCGCGTTACCGTGGAAACGGATTTCAAGCCGGTCTATGACAAGATCGCCGACATGCCCGACATCGCAATTGCCGACATGATCGACAGCGACGAAGTGCTGACCAAAGGCACGCAGGCCTATGCCAAATCGCGGTCGGGTGCGGCGACGATTATCTAGATTGCTCGCGGCCTACCATTCTCCGAAATATGTCTCCGGAAGTGGGGAACGGATCTGACGTAATGCGCGCCTGTTGCGGTAGTCCGGGCACCGTTGCAGGATGAGGCAGGGCCATTGGTCCACCAAATGCGTTGTCTGCAATCGAAAGCCGTTATGTTTGTAGGTCTTGACCACTTCCTCCTGCTGTTCGGTCAAGAGACCCGCCAGTATCAATATACTGCCCGGTGCAGCGGCAGCCGATATCTGGGGAGCCAGGCCGATGAGCGGGCGGGCGAGAATATTGGCGATGATCAGGTCAAAAGGTGCGCGCTGGCGGATTGTCCGGTCATCCAGACCATTGCTTGCCACCATGGCTATGGCATGACGCCCGGTTCCGGTCTGAAAGCCATTAAGTGCGACATTGCGCCGACCCACCTCGACGGCAACCGGATCAACGTCGCTCGCCATCAGCCGGGCGACGGGCCAAAGGTGACGCGCGGCCATGGCCAAAAGCCCGGTTCCGGTTCCGACGTCGATAATGTTGCGAAAATGCCGGCCCTGGCTTCTTAGGTGGTCCAGTGTTTTCAGGCACCCCAGGGTGGTTTCGTGATGCCCGGTTCCAAAAGCCTGACCGGCATCGATTTGCAAATTCACCACATCCGGATCAGACAGCGGCGCATCGTTTCCGGTATGAACATGAAAACGCCCGGCGCTGATCGGTTCGAGACCTTCCTGACTCAGTGATACCCAGTCCGCGTCCGGCAGCTTTTCCACTTCCGGTTTGGTTTTTGCAGCGAGGGCGGAGGGGGAGAGCTCAGTCAGACGCGCCAGCAATTCCCTGGTTGGCCTCGCGTCCGCATAGATATCGATCGCCCAGATATCAGGTTCTGCCGCATCGACTTCCCGCGTTACGATCGACAACTTCAAGTTGGTCGAGCTTTCGGACAGTTCCTGTTCCGCGAGTTGTTCCGCTTCGGCACGGGTACAGGGCAGGGTGATTTTCCAGCTTTCAGGCATCCGCCGTTTCCAACGCCTCGTTGGCCTCCAGCCATTCTGATTCCGCCTTGTCGAGTGCATCCTGGACATCGGACCGCTTTTTCATCAGATCGGTCATGGTCAGGCCTGCTAGATCGTCGGTGGCGCTGCCCGGATCAAACATCGCTCGGTCAAGATTGGTGAGTTTCTTGCCAAGCTCCTCCATCTGCTTTTCCGCGCGCGCGGCGGTCTTGAGCAGGTCTGCCTGCTGCTTGCGTCGTTCGGCGGCCTGGCGCCGTTCTTCTTTCCGGTTTCCGGTGCTCTTTCCACCCTGGTCCGGTCCGGATTTGCTCTCCTGGTTTCTGCCAAGAACAAAATCGGTATAGTCTTCCAGGCTGCCGGAAAACTCGTTGGCCCGGCCACCATCGACCATCACCAGCCGGTCGGCGGTCAATTCCAGCATGTGCCGGTCATGGCTCACCATCATTACCGCCCCCTGATATTCGTTCAGCGCATGAACCAGCGCCTCGCGGGCGTCGACATCAAGATGGTTTGTCGGCTCGTCAAGGATCAACAGATGCGGGGCGTCCCGCGTGATCAGGGCGAGCGCCAATCTGGCGCGTTCACCGCCGGACAATTTGCCGACCTTGATCGTGGCCTTGTCTCCGGAAAATCCGAAACGGCCGAGTTGTGCGCGCACAGCTGCCGGTTTGGCATCTGGCATCAGCCGGGTCATATGCTCCAGCGGCGTGTCCTCTGTATCAAGTTCTTCCACCTGATATTGCGTGAAATAGCCAACGGTCAGCTTTCCCGACTTGTTGATTGCACCAGCTTTCGGCTCCAGCTGACTTGCGATCAGACGTGCGAGCGTGGTCTTGCCATTGCCGTTGCGGCCGAGCAGCGCCGTGCGGTCATCGGGATCCATGCGCAGGTTCAGTCCCGAAAGGACAATATTATCGTCGTAGCCGACTGCTGCGTCGTCCAGCGTAATCAGCGGCGGCTTCAGTTCCGACGGGCTCGGAAAATGAAAGCTCAGCGAGGGATCCTCGATCGTCGCGGCGATCGGTTCCATCCGGGCCAGCGCCTTGATCCGGCTCTGGGCCTGTTTCGCGCTGTGCGCCTTGGTCCGCCAGCGGTCGACGAAAGCCTGAAGTTTGTCCCGCTCCGCAACCTGTTTTTCGCGCGCCGATTCCATTTGTGCCTGACGCTCGGCGCGCTGCTTTTCAAACGCATCATAGCCACCCGGATAAAGCGTCGTCTTCCCGCGCTGCAGGTGGAGAATGTGATCGACCACATTGTTCAGCAGATCACGCTCGTGGCTGACCACCAATATCGTGGCGTTATAACTGGTGAGGAAATTTTCCAGCCAGAGTGTGGCTTCGAGATCCAGGTGGTTTGAGGGCTCGTCGAGAAGAAGCAGGTCCGGTTGCGAAAACAGCAGGGCCGCAAGTGCCACCCGCATGCGCCAGCCGCCGGAAAAACTGTCCATCGGTTGTTGTTGTGCTGCTTCGTCAAAGCCCAGCCCGACGAGTATTCGCGCCGCTCTGGAGGGTGCGCTGTGCGCTTCGATCACGTTTAGCCGTTCATGGATTTCCGCAATACGGTGTGGATCATCCGCCGTCTCCGCCTCGGCCAGCAACGCCGCACGTTCGGTATCGGCCGCGAGAACCGTATCGAGCGGATTGGTGGATCCTGCCGGGGCTTCTTGCGCAATATAACCAAGCCGCGCGCCCTTCGGCATGTCGACCCGGCCATCGTCCGGCTCCAGCATCCCGGCGACGACTTTCATCAGCGTGGATTTCCCCGCACCATTGCGTCCGATCAACCCGACTCGCGCACCCGGAGGCAGCGCCGCAGTTGCACCGTCCAGAATAACTGTGCCGCCCAGACGGACGGTAATGTTGCTGAAATTAAGCATGGCGGCTGGTTAGCCGAGCTTTGGGGATTCGGCTAGGGGTGAGGGATTTGGTCGCGAGTCCGAATTCTCCCCTAAGTGGACCTTGCATGGCCCCTCAGCCAGATTGACTTGAAATTTTTCGAGCATTGCTTCTTAAATGAAACTCCCCGCCAGGGGGGACTGGCGGGGAGATACAGTGGCACTTGGGGAGAGGAAAGTGCTGTTGATCCGCTTCGGGACGTTATTTCCCGAACGCTGTTACGCAGCGAATACGGTTAAGGGTGACGCTGAGAGAGCAAGCGAAAAGCTTGTCACCGAAGCCAGAAGTGCACTTGCGAATGCGGCTGGATAGAATTTGGTCATCTTGTTTCTCCAATCTTTGGAATTCGATTTAGGCGGTGGACCTTTCCATCGTCTTGAACTCTAGATACGCCGGTGCGGATCGAAGTGCTAACACTAGTCTTGCAAATATGTTATGCAAAAACGCATAGCCCGGATTTTATCAGGAGAATCAGCGATTTTGGACTGGAACGATCTTCGATACTTTCTCGCCGTTGCTCGAACAGGCAGTACGCTGGCGGCTTCCAAACAGCTAAAGGTGAGCCAGTCGACAGTTTCGCGGCGGGTGACCACTCTTGAAGAGATGATCGGAGTGAAGCTGTTTGTTCGCAAGTCTTCCGGCTACAGCCTGACACCGCGCGGGGAATCCGTTCTCCCTTCCGCTGAAACGGTGGAGGCTGCCGTTTTGTCATTTTCAGATAGCATTGCGGCTGAAGCGCGTCGCATTGCCGGTACTGTGAAAATCACCACGGTGGAATCGGCGGCCAATGCTTGGGTCGTCCCCGCACTGGGATTGCTCCGCGCCCGCTATCCGGATCTCCGCGTAGAGATCATGACGTCGGACCAGTATCTGGATCTTGCACGCGGCGAAGCAGATGTTGCGATCCGTTTTGGTCCAAAGCCGACGCAAGAAACGCTGATCGTTCGCCACCTGATCGATATGCAGGAGAGCTTCTATGCTAGTGAAGAATTGGTTTCCCAACTGGGCATGCCCGAAGATCTTTCCGAAATGATCCGTTACCCAATTGTCACGTCGGTGAACCGCGAAAGCAGCATCAACAAATGGCTGTCCGAGAATTTGCCGGACGCGGAAGTCGCGCATCGACTGAACTCGCTTTCGAGCATTATCACAAGTGTACGATCAGGAATCGGCGCTGCGATTTTGCCCTGTTTGATGGGTGACGACACACGCGGTCTCGTCAGGCTGCTTGGGCCGATCTCGGAGCTGACAACACCTGGCTGGATGGTAACAACCGATGAAGCGCGTCGACAGCCCCATATCCGCACGGTCATCGACTTTGTGGTTGAACAAATCCAGCTCTCGATTGCACGGCGACCACCCCACCTTTCAGTCGTGCATGCGGCTTGAGCGAAAACGAAACGCTACAGGCCGCGCCGATCGGGCGAAGGGCCGTTGGTTCGACCGAGTGGCTAGTGCGGTTTAGCCTTCCTGGCGGACATGAGAAACTGACCGCACTACAAGAACCTGACTTAGCAATTCCCGCCAGAATTATTATTTTCCGCTTTTGTTTTTGGCACTTGATTAAATAAAACTGCCCCCTAGTACAGTAGACCTTAACATTTGGGGGCAATCAGAAATGAATAATAAATTGATGCCGGTGCTTGTCGCCGGCTTGGCGCTTAACCTTGGCGGTTGCGCAACCGTTTTGAACGGAACCAATGTCGATTATTCGGCGAACTCGAGTCCGGAGGGCGCGATGGTGAAGTTTACCAACGGGAAAGAATGCACCACGCCTTGTGAAATCGAAGCCAAGCGCAAGGATGACCTGCGGGCCGATATCTGGCTCGATGGCTACAAATCAACCTACGTCCTGATCCAGTCCAAGCTTGGCGGATCGACTTTTGGCAACATTCTTCTGGGTGGCGGTGTCGGAGCTGTTGTTGATGGCAGCAATGGGGCCAGCAACCGGCTTTATCCCCGGCCCTTGATCGTCCAGCTGGCCGCAGAAGGCAGCGATGATGAAGCCGTGCTGCTCGACAAGGATGGCAATGTCACCATGTCGGTGAACGAACATAATGACGCGGTGCGCGTCGATGTTGCCAAAACCATTGGCCCAAAACTGGCCGGTCTCGAGGAAGAGCCGAAAGTCGGCACCGACTGAACCAGCCCAACTGAATTGAACGGCATCATGGCCGGCAGAATGCGCAATTCTGTCGGCCATTTTTCTGGAAAAGGGATATCCTTATTTCTTGGCCAGCCAAATGACATGATGTGCGCCGCGATTGCCGCGGGCGCGGATCTTTACTTCTTTGACTGCGAACCCGCAATTTTTCAGCCGCTGGGTAAACCCCGCATCAGACGCTGATGACCAGACCGCCAGCACCCCGTCTGCCCGGAGTGCGGCGCGCGCTGCGTTCAGGCCCGCTGTGGAATAGATTGCCGCATTGCTTTCATGGGTCAGTCCGTCCGGGCCATTGTCGACGTCCAGCAGAATCGCATCAAAATCCTCACGGGCGCTTCCAATCAGCCTGCTGACATTTTCCAGTCGAATCTCGGCACGGGGATCATCCAGGCTGATCCCGTGGATTCCAGCCATAGGACCGCGGGCCCAGTCGACGACCGCCGGAACCAGCTCGGAAATTGTGATGCAGGCATCGTCCGGAAGCAAGGGCAAGGCAGCGCGCAACGTGAACCCCATGCCGAGACCGCCGATCAGGATTTTTGGAGCAGCGCGTGGCAGGATCTGTTCGCAGACGAGGGTGGCAAGCGCTTCTTCCGACCCGCTTTTCCGGCTGTTCATCAGTTCGGTTCCGCCGAGCATGATCGAAAACTCGTCACCACCCTTGAGCGCGCGGGAATATAGTTTCAGCTCACCGCCGTCGTCCGGAATGGCAGCCGTGCCCAGCAACTTTCGCTCAATCATCGCACGAAACTGGCGCCATTGGCGTCGAGCACCGCCCCGGTCATCGATGGAGGTGCATCCAGTGCGCAATATACGGCGATGGAAGCGATTTCCTCGGGCTGAGCCACGCGGCCCAATGGGATATCGGCAAGCAATTTGTCGCCGCCACGGCTTTCCAGATAGTCTTCCGCCATGCCGGTCATGGTGAAGCCGGGGCAGATGGCAAAGGCCAGGATCTCCTCGTTCGCATAGGCCCGCGCGATGGTTTTTGTCATCGCGACCATGCCGCCTTTGGATGCCGCATAATGCCAGTGATCCGGACTGTCTCCGCGATAGGCGGCGCGGCTGGCGACATTGACGATCCGGCCGGTGCGTGAATTGTCTTGAAAATGCTTTACTGCCAGGCGGCAAAGTTCCGCCGAAGCGGTCAGGTTGATCTGCATCGTCCGGTTCCAGCTTTCCAGCCATTGCTCGTCAGTTGCTGTAATCGGATTGGGATCAAAAATCCCGGCATTGTTGATCAGTACGTCAATCCGCCCATCCAGGCGATCGAGCGCCCGGTTCCAGAGGTCTGTCGCCGCGCCCGGAACGGCGAAGTCTGCCGCCAGCCTGCCATGCTGATCACTGGTTCCATGTCCGGCGACAACGGCTTTTCCGTCCAGAGCTTCAACGATGGCCTTGCCAATTCCGCGGCTGGAACCGGAAACCAGTATATGCGTGTCTGTTCCTGTCATGGCAGCGGGAATAGCGGCCACTGTATGAAAGGTCCAACATATGCGCAGCTTGGCCTGCCAATTTTGCCAGTCATTCAGGATTTTGCATTTGCGGACAGCGGATTTGCGCCTGCAATGCGTGTTTCAGACCGAGAAAAAGCCAGCTAGCCTGTTTGCATGGAGGCTTGTTTTCGCTAAGGCACTGACTGGTTTGAAGAGACTCCGGTCAGGGCCGGGTTTCAGGAACAGGGGACAGAAATTGGTGAAGCCGACAAACAGACCATTATCGCCGCATCTGGGCGTCTATAAATGGGGGCCGCACATGCTGGTGTCCATCCTGCACCGGGCGACGGGCGATGCACTTGCGATTGCGGGAGCACCGCTCCTGATCTGGTGGTTGTACAGCATTTCCGCTGGTCCGGAGGCTTATGAGACATTTACCGGGATCATGACCCATCCGATTGGCCTGTTCGTTTTGATCGGCATGACCTTCGCCCTGTTCGAACATACATATTCCGGATTGCGCCATTTCGTGCTGGATGCCGGAGCGGGCTATGAATTGCAGCAGAACAAGCTGTGGTCATCTGTCGTACCGGTGCTCGCACTGGCTTCGACCGCTGCTCTGTGGTTTTTCATCTACACCAAGCTGATGGGATAGACATATGGGTTCAGGAACAAATATTGGCCGTGTGCGCGGTTTGGGCTCCGCGCAGGAAGGCGCCCATCACTGGATTTTGCAACGTGTAACGGCTGTCGGCAATCTGGCGCTGATTACCTGGCTGATCTTCTCGCTTTTGCGGTTGCCCAATTACGAGCACGAACTGATGATGGGTTGGCTCGCCTCTCCGCTCGTTGCTGTGCCCATGATATTGATGCTGGTCAGTATTTTCTGGCACTTGCGCCTAGGACTTCAGGTTTTGATTGAAGATTATGTGCCCGATCACGGCATGAAATTCGGTCTGATCCTGTTGCTCAACTTTTTCGCCATTGGCGGTGCGGCGCTGGGAATATTCGCGGTCGCCAAGGTCGCCTTTACCGGAGTGGCTGCATAATGACTGAAGAAAACACACAGCCTGCCTACAAGATTATCGATCACACATTTGACTGTGTCGTCGTTGGTGCCGGCGGATCCGGCCTGCGGGCTACCATGGGTGCGGCTGAAGCGGGCCTGAAGACAGCCTGCGTCACCAAGGTTTTTCCGACTCGTTCGCACACCGTTGCGGCACAGGGCGGCATTGCCGCTTCGCTTGGCAATAACAGCCCCGACCACTGGTCCTGGCACATGTACGACACGGTCAAGGGCAGCGACTGGCTTGGTGATCAGGATGCGATCGAATATCTCGTGCGCGAGGCGCCCGAGGCGGTCTATGAGCTGGAACATGCCGGAGTGCCGTTCTCGCGCAACGAAGACGGCACGATCTACCAGCGGCCCTTTGGCGGGCATATGCAGAATATGGGCGAGGGGCCACCGGTTCAGCGCACCTGCGCAGCAGCGGACCGGACGGGGCACGCGATGTTGCATGCGCTCTATCAACAGAGCCTGAAATATGACGCAGATTTCTTCATTGAGTATTTTGCGGTCGACCTGATCATGGAAGACGGACCGGACGGTCCCGAATGTCGCGGCGTGATCGCGATCTGCATGGAAGACGGTTCCATCCATCGATTCCGCAGCCACAGCGTTGTTCTGGCGACCGGTGGTAGTGGGCGAACCTATTATAGCTGTACGTCTGCGCATACCTGCACAGGTGATGGTGGCGGCATGGCGCTTCGGGCCGGACTGGCGCTGCAGGACATGGAATTTGTCCAGTTCCACCCCACCGGTATTTACGGGGCCGGCGTGCTGATCACCGAAGGCGCGCGCGGTGAGGGCGGTTATCTGACCAACAGCGAGGGCGAGCGTTTCATGGAGCGGTATGCGCCCAGCGCCAAGGATCTGGCCAGTCGCGACGTGGTATCGCGGTCCATGGCGAGCGAAATCAAGGAAGGTCGCGGTGTCGGCAAGGATGCGGATCATATCTTCCTGCATCTCGATCATATCGATCCCAATGTGCTGGCGGAACGCCTGCCGGGGATTACCGAGAGCGGCAAGATTTTCGCCGGTGTCGATCTGACCCGCGAACCGCTGCCGGTGACGCCGACGGTTCATTACAATATGGGCGGCATCCCCTGTAACTATCACGGTGAAGTGGTGATGCCGACCAAGGACGATCCCGACCATGTGGTTCCGGGTCTCTTCGCAGTCGGTGAGGCCGCCTGTGTGTCGGTCCACGGCGCCAATCGTCTCGGCTCCAATTCATTGATTGATCTTGTTGTCTTTGGCCGGGCGACTGGCCTCCGGCTGAAAGACACGCTGAAACCAGGCACGGCGCATAAGCCATTGCCGAAGGACAGCGCCGATCTGGCTCTCGCCCGCATCGATCATTTCCGCAATGCCAATGGCGGTTCTCCGACGGCTGAACTGCGTCTCGACATGCAGAAGGCGATGCAGAAACACTGCGCCGTGTTCCGCACCGATGAGTTGATGAGCGAGGGCGTGAGCGTGCTCGAGGGCATCAACAAGAAGCTGCAGGATGTCAAAGTTTCGGACAGCTCGATGATCTGGAATACGGATCTGATTGAAACGCTCGAACTCGACAATCTGATGGGGCAGGCGATGGTCACCATCAAGAGCGCGCTCAACCGGACCGAAAGCCGCGGGGCACACGCGCGCGACGACTGTCCGGACCGGGATGACACAAACTGGATGCACCATTCGGTGGGTACGTTTGAAGGCTGGGGTGGCCAGTCCAATGATGTGGGGCTGTCTACGCGACCCGTTCACGACTTCACGCTCACCGACGAAGCGGAGTATATCAAACCGAAGAAGCGGGTTTACTAAGCTTGCGTTTTCTATTCCTGATCAGTTTGTCGGGCCTGATTGTCTGGCAACCAGCTAGCGCGCAATTGGGAGATTTGCTTTTTGGCAAAAAGTTTTCCGAATCCGCGTACGGAAAGTATCGTAAAAACAATGTCATAAGAGTTAACTCGGTCGCTGATCGCAGTGAAACAGTCAGTGATGCATTTCGGCGCGCAATGGAAAAGGCGGCAAAGATGGCCGATGCGAAGGGTTTTCCTCGTATTGGGATGACGAAGCAAAACTGTGGAACTCATACGCTGAACGGAGCCAGGCTAAGCCATTCGTGCAGAATACTTTTCCAGATGGTTAAAGACGGCGAAAAGGCACAGCCTGAAGGGAAAAGATCGGTGATCTACTACAGTGTAGCATCAATCCTTGGCGGCCAGATCCTTCCGGAGGATAAAGAGAAAGCCAAAGCTTTCATGGAAAAAATTATTGAGGAACAGACACCCCAAAAACAGGATTCACTTGTGTCGCATCCCAGGCGAATCAAGATTGATGAGAATGGAAATCTTGTTGATGAAAATGGGGTTCCTGTTGCATTGCCTAGTCCGCGATAAATTTGGATATCTGAGATTTTTGAGATCGGTTTTGTAGGAAATTGTGCTGAATGCCAAACGAAGAGCAGATCGAATATTGGAATGATGATGCCGGCACGCAGTGGGCGGCACATCAGACGGCTCTGGATGCGATGCTGGCACCGGCGACCGCCGCCCTTATGGAGGCGGCTGTGGTTCGATCCGGCGAACGGGTACTCGATATCGGATGCGGAACGGGACAGACCAGTCTGATCGCCAGCGAGCAGGGCGCAGACGTCACTGGCGTCGATGTGTCCCGTCCGATGCTGGATCTGGCGCGCTCTCGCGGCGGGGACAACGTGCAGTTTCTGCTGGAAGACGCTGCTCAATTCCAGTCCGATCAAAAATATGATCTGGTTCTATCGCGTTTTGGCGTGATGTTTTTCGAAGACCCGCTGGCCGCGTTCAAGAATATCCGGGCAAACCTGAGGCCGGGAGGCAGGATGGCGTTTGTTTGTTGGCAGTCTCCTAAAACCAATCTTTGGGTGATGGTACCCATGAGCGCATTGAAACCTTTGCTGCCGGAAGGACCGGAAACCGATCCGTACGATCCGGGCCCGTTTGCCTTTGCTGATCCCGAGCGACTGGAAGGTATTTTGCGCGATGCCGGATTCGGCGAGATCGCGATCGCACCACAGGATTTGGAAGTCTGTCTCTCTCAATCGGGCGGGATTGACGAAGCCGTCAGATTTTCCTCGCGTATCGGGCCAGCATCTCGGGCGCTGAAGGAAGCGGACGAGGCGCTCCATCCAAAGCTGCTGGCAGCGCTGAAGGAGGCGCTTGAACCCCATGACAAGGGTGGACGCGTTGCCCTTCCAGGCGGCATTTGGGTGGTTACCGCGAAACGGCCTGACTAGCCGCTAACGTCCAAGGGTCGCAGCCCCGGCTCAAGGCATATCCTTTCAGAAAACTGCGCCGGGCGTTGCCGGCGGCTAGCGCCTTCAAATAGCGTCGCTCTGCCTTGTTTGCGCCGGTGATTTCCCGGACAACCCCGCGAAACGGTATCAGTCCACCCAATATGCCGCCAGCCACACGGCTTACGCTGCGCTCGCGTTTCTCTGC
The DNA here is from genome assembly GCA_039181895.1 of Pseudomonadota bacterium. GTDB lineage: Bacteria > Pseudomonadota > Alphaproteobacteria > Sphingomonadales > Sphingomonadaceae > Parasphingorhabdus. The sequence continues at coordinate 150,805 of JBCDCK010000005.1, read as the reverse complement.
CCGCGAAAACTCGGCAGGATCATTCACATCCGGTCCCAGCAGCGGATAGAGCGCTTCAATTTCGGCATTGATCGACAGACAGGCGTCCATGCCTGCAAGATCATAGGGATTTTCCTGTATTTCGAGCAGACGAGGGGGAATCTTCACCTTCTTCAGATTCACGTCTTTCGCGGGCTGTGTCACCGCGTCTCCCATGTGATTGAGCATCGGTTTTTCGGTATTGGGAGTCTCGGCGTCAGCGGACTCCAGCCCGGTCAGGGACAAAAACAATATGGCAACAACTGCCCTGGCAAGCGCCATGACATCTTCTCCTTGCTGCCCCCTTTTGTGCCGTTACGGTCGCGCCGGTTTCTTGCACCCTCGCTCGCGGCCCACGCCTTTCAAAAATCCTCGCCTTACGGTTCCTGCATATACCGCCCTGTTATACCGCCGCCGTTCGGCGTTGGCTCCCGTCACTTCCCCGATCAGCCCGCGAAACGGAATGATCGAACCGATCGCGCTCCCGGCCACACGTCCGGCAGTTTCCTCGCGCTTCTTGGCCTTGCTCTTGCTCACGCGTTCATTGACATCAGCGCCTAGAACTGCGTTCAGTTCGCGCACTTCAGCGATAATCGCGGCGCAACCCCGCATGCCGCGCATGGAATAGGGGTCATCCTGTATTGATTTGAGTTTGGGCGGAATTTCCTTGCCGTCAAACGGTTCCGCGACCTTGTTGCCGGCACTCTCTATGGTCGATTCCTTCGGTGCGCCTTCCTGGGCCAGTGCGGGACTGGTGCCGACTGCTGCCAGCAATAGCAGCGCGGGTAGTCTGTATGTGGTGATCATTTCTCATCCCCTGTTACGACCCGTATTATCGCCAGCGCAGATTGTCCCTGCTCAGCTGATCCACGGACGTGACGCCCATTAACTTCATGTCACGTTCGATCTCTGTTTGCAGCAATCCGAGGATTCGCTCAACCCCGGCCTGTCCTGCCGCCGCCAGAGCATAGAGATAAAGGCGCCCACCGGAGCAGGCTTTCGCGCCGACACTGAGGGCTTTCAGGACATGACTGCCGCGGGTGATCCCGCCGTCACAGATGACGTCCAGACGGTCACCCACCGCATCGCAAATCTCGGCCAGCTGATCAAAGGGCGCGCGCGATCCATCAAGCTGACGCCCGCCATGGTTGGAGACCATGATCGCGGTTGCACCGATGTCGGCGGCACGTTTCGCGTCCTCCACCGACATGATCCCTTTCAGACAGAATTGGCCATCCCAGTTTTTGCGGATTTCCTCGGCCATGCCCCAGTCCAGCGACTGGTCGAGCATGGTGTTGAAATAATCCGCCACCGACAGCGCGACATTGGTGCCTTCCCCGACATGATCCTTGAGGTTGGACAGCTCGAATTTCTCGCGGAACATATAGTTCAGGCCCCAGGCGGGTTTGGCGGCATAGCTGATGAAACTTGTCGGCGTTATCTTCGGCGGGCTGGTGAACCCGGATCGCAGGCAGCGCTCGCGATTGCCGCCGACGATGGTATCGACGGTCAGGGTTAGCGCATCAAAACGCGCGGCCTTGCACCGTTCGATCATCGACCGGTTCAGTCCCTGGTCCTTGTGGACATAGAACTGGAACATTTTGGGTGTCGAAATCGACTCCCCGATTTCCTCGATACTGACAGTGGCGAGAGAGGAGATTCCAAAGAATGTGCCGAATTTTTCCGCCGCTCGCGCAACAGCGCGTTCGCCTTGCCAGTGGAACAGGCGCTGCAATGCAGTAGGCGACAAAAACAGCGGCATGGCCAGTTTCTGACCCATGACGGTCACACTCATGTCAATATCTTCGACGCCGGCCAGGACATTGGGCACAAGGTCGCAGCTTTCATAGGCGGCGGTGTTTCGCCGGCGCGTGACCTCGTCATCGGCGGCCCCGTCAATATAGTCAAAAATCGGGAACGGCAGGCGCTTTTTTGCCAGCGTACGGAAGTCGTTCACATTGTGGCAATCCGTAATTCTCATAAAGGCCTTTCGATTCGACGCACGTCAGGCTCGACTCGTCGCAGGTATTGGCTGTCAGGAGCGGAGAGTTTAGTCGAACACAAGTCGGGAGCAACACTCTATTTTGTTGACTGGAGGGAATGAAAATGACTGAAATTGCAGAAGAAACTTACGAGGAGCCGCGAAAGGAACGCTCTCCGGGAGCGAAATTTCTGCTGGTTCTGCTGACCGGCTTTTTGCTGACCATCCCGCTGTTTTCGGTTTGGCTACTCAATTACGATCGGCAGTCGCAGAGTGAAACAGCGAAACAGTCGATTGTCACCGGATGGGGCGGGGAGCAGGTCTTTGCCGGACCCAAGCTGGTTCTGCCCTACACCACCCGTGTACAGGAGACGGTGGAGCAGGATGGCAAAACCGTCACCCGGACCAACACGGTGCAGCGGGAACTGTTCCTCGCTCCGGAATCCATCAAGATGGACACAAAGCTCAACACGCAGGTGAAGACGCGGGCGATCTATGAGGTCGTCGTATATGACACCAATGTCACCGGCACTGCGAATTTCGCGCTTCCGGATGATCTGGACCGTTACGGAGTAGCGCTGGACGATATCGACTTCACCCGTGCCGAATTGCGCTTTGGACTGTCGGATGCTCGCGGACTGGCTGGCGACAATATCGTCACCATCAACGGCGAGGATTCGGTGTTGCAACCCGGAAAGGGACTTGGAGAAACCGGCAATAGCGGTTTCTTTGCCTGGGTCGACGCCAGTGCGCTGGCCGAGGGTCAGATCGACACGACCTTTGATGTCCGGTTCAAAGGCAACCAGGGCGTGACCATTGCGCCCCATGCCGGACAAACCGAATGGAGGGTGAAATCGGAATGGCCGCATCCCAGTTTTTCGGGCAGCTTCCTGCCAGAAAGCCGCACCATCAATGCGGACGGATTTGAGGCAAAATATGTCATTACCAATCTCGCTCTGGGGGCATCGTTGCTTTCGACCCAGCAGGGTTCGCAGGTAACGCCGATCCGGGCAGATGCGCGATCCTATTATGATCCGGGCAATAGCGGCGTCAGCGCGAGCGCCACAGTCAACCTGATCCAGCCGGTGGATCTCTACGGTCAGGTCGATCGGGCAACCAAATATGGTTTCCTGATCATCGGCTTCACTTTTGTCGCCTTCCTGCTGTTTGACCTGATTGGCGGAGTGCGGATCTCGTCCGTCCAGTATATTCTGGTCGGCGCGGCCCTGATCCTGTTCTTCGTGCTGTTGCTCGCCTTTGCCGAGATCATCGGTTTTGCGATGGCCTTTGTGGCAGCGTCAACCGCAACGATCGGACTGATCACGGCCTATTCGGCATCGGTTCTGTCCAGCTGGCGTCGGGCGTCGCTGATCGGCGGGCTTCTGGCCGGCCTGTACGGAGCCATCTACATCCTGCTCAGCCTCGAGGCCTACTCGCTGCTGATCGGATCGCTGCTGATCTTCGCGGCACTGGCCGGGGTCATGTTTGTCACCCGGCGTCTCGACTGGTCGAGCACATTGGGCAAAAGCGGTGAAACGGCCTGAAGAACCTAACGGACCGCGCCGCGTGCGAACGTATCGCACGCGGCCGGATCGCCTGTCTGCATGCCTTTCCGCAGCCAGGTCATGCGTTGCTCGGATGAGCCATGGGTGAACATGCTCTCGATTGGCCGCTGACCGGATTTGCGCATCAACGTGTCATCGCCGATGGCATGGGCAGCGGTGAGACCTTCCTCGACATCACCCGGTTCCATCCGCTCGGCATTTCGTGCCGCCCAGACACCGGCATAACAGTCGGCCTGCAACTCCATGCGCACTTGCAGGGCGTTGCCTTCCGCTCTGCTGGACCGGCTTTGTGCGCTCCGCACCTGGTCCGCAACTCCCGTCAGTTTCTGGATATGATGTCCGACTTCATGCGCAATGACATAGGCCTGGGCAAAATCGCCTTTCGCTCCCAACCGAGTGGACATTTCCTGGAAGAAGGAAGTGTCCAGATAAATTCCCTCATCCGCCGGGCAATAGAAGGGGCCGGCCGCCGATGTGGCCGAACCGCAGCCTTGCGAACTGACATTGCCGTCATAGAAGTTGAGGATTGTCGGGCGATAGCGTTGCCCGCTTGCCGCAAACAATTCGTCCCAGGTCTGTTCTGTGGACGCCAGCACGCGTCCGGCAAATTGTTCTTCCGCCGTGTCATATACCGTGCCTGCGGTCTGTGTGCCCCCGCTGCCCAGCATATTGCCACCGCCACCGAACATCATGAACAGTGCAATTGCTCCGCCAATCAGAAGGATCGTGCCGCATCCCATTTTCCGACCGAGCAACATCGGGAGAAAGCTGAGCAACAGGCCCAGACCGCCGCCACCACCGCCGCCCATACCTCTTCCACCGCTGCCGCGTCCATGGTCGCGGGCATTTTTGCTGGGATCCAGATCATCGAGGCGCATGCGGAGTCTCCTTGGTTGTGACCCAGTTTGCCTGAATTGTGGCCAAGCGCAACCACCCGGGTGGCAAGTTTTACAAAAAGCCGTTGCAGTGACAGGAGACAGTCCTAAGGTTCGGACGAGGAGATTTTTTATGTTTTTGAAAGGCAAGACGGCGCTGATAACAGGATCCACGTCAGGCATTGGCGGGGGGTATGCGAAAGCCCTGGCCGCTGAAGGCGCCGCGGTCATGATCAACGGATTTGGCGACAGCGGAGACATTGAGGCTCTTCGCGCGGAACTGGAACAGGCCAGCGGGACCAAAGCGCTGTACAGCGATGCGGACATGACAAAGCCGGATCAGATCCGGTCCATGGCGGAGCAATGTGCGGATGAGCTCGGACCGGTTGACATTCTCGTCAACAATGCCGGTATCCAGCATGTCGCCCCGGTTGACGAATTTCCGGAAGACAAGTGGAATGCGATCATGGACATCATCATGAATAGCGCTTTTCACACGACCAAGGCGGTGCTGCCCGGCATGAAGGAAAAGGGATGGGGACGGATCATCAATACCGGTTCCATGCACAGCAAGGTCGCCAGTCCGTTCAAATCCGCCTATAATGCGGCCAAACACGCGATCGCGGGGTTCAGCAAGACGGTGGCGCTGGAAGTCGCGCAGCAGGGTATCACGGTCAACACGATCTCGCCCGGCTATACCTGGACGCCGCTGATCGAAGGGCAGATTCCTGATACGATGAAGGTGAGGGGGCTCACTCGGGAAGAAGTGGTCAACGACGTTCTTCTCGCCGGACAACCGAGCAAGGAATTTGTGCAGATCGACCAGATTGCTGCGCTGGCGGTTTTTCTCTGCAAGGACGAAGCCAGCGCAATTACCGGTGCAAACATATCGATAGACGGGGGGTGGACAGCACAATGATTACTCTTTCCATATTCGCAAGTCTGACATTGATCGCCAGCAATACCGCGCCAGCAGTGCCGGTTGTCGAACCGGACTGGCGGGACAAAGCCACCGAAGCAGATCAGAAACGCGCGGGACAATGGCGGGAGGCGCTCACCAGAGGCACGGCCGGAGTTATCGGCGCCGGAGAATCCCAGAAGCTGACCAGCCGTGGTCGCCTGTTTGATCCCGATGCGGGAATGTCAGACAGTATGCTGCCTGCCGGACTTTACAATTGCTCTGTGACCAAGCTTGACGGGAAACCGGATGGCGGCTTGCCATATATTGCCTATCCTGCCTTTCGCTGCCGTGTGGTCAAGCAGGGTAACCGGTTTCAGTTTACCAAATTGACTGGTTCGCAGTTGACAGCGGGCTGGATTTATCCGGACGGCGACAAACAATCTGTTTATGTTGGAACGGCCTTTTACGGATATGAAGACAAGGCTGAGCCCTATGGCCAGTCGGAAAAGCGTGATGAGGTGGCTGTTATCCACCGCATCGGGAATCAGCGATGGCGTATGGTGTATCCCTTTCCCTATTACGAGTCCGTTGTGAACGTGATGGAATTGACCCCGGTTCGCCCTTAGTCGTCCTGCCAGGGAAATTCGGACTCGCAATCCGCGATAGACGCATTAGGCTCGGGCGACTTTCAATTTGAGCAATCATGCGGAGTGCATCATGCGCAAAATTTCGAAATCCTTTTTGGCACTTGCGGCTTCCCTGCTGGTCGCCACCCAGGCGCAGGCAGACAACCTGAACGAGTCCATTTCTGCCGATCTGCCGTCATTGATGGAAATCTACCGGGACTTGCACGCCAATCCGGAACTGAGCGGGGAGGAATTCCGCACGGCCGCCAAATTGGCAGCCGAAGCCCGCCGGCTGGGATTTGCGGTTACCGAGAAAGTTGGCGGAACGGGTGTGGTCGCCGTGATGGAGAATGGCGAAGGACCAACCGTCATGTTGAGAGCCGACATGGACGGATTGCCGCTGATCGAGAAAACCGGATTGCCTTATGCTTCGAAAGTCATGGCCAAGACGCGTGAAGGCAATGATACTGGTGTGATGCACGCTTGCGGACATGATACGCACATGACCGGATGGGTGGGAGCCGCGCGGCAGCTGTCCGCACGCAAGGATGAATGGTCCGGCACACTGGTCATGATACTCCAGCCGGCGGAAGAAACCGGCGAGGGAGCCAAGGCCATGCTGGAAGACGGGTTGTATACGCGTTTCCCAAAACCGGAATATGTGTTGGCCTTTCACGATGCCGCTGGCGCTCCTGCAGGGCATATCGGCTATGCACCCGGCTATGCGCTCGCCAATGTCGACAGCGTGGATATCGAGATCAAGGGCGTGGGCGGGCATGGTGCCTATCCCCACACGACCAAGGATCCGATTGTTCTCGCATCCCGGATTGTCGGCGCATTGCAGACTCTGGTCAGTCGGGAAATTGATCCGCAGGACCCGGCCGTGGTCACCGTGGGCAGCTTCCAGTCGGGCTTCAAGCATAATATCATTTCCGACGAAGCGAACCTGTTGCTGACGGTTCGCAGCTATTCGGATGAAACCCGGGCGAAATTGCTCGATGGCATCAAGCGGATTGTGAAAGGCGAGGCGATTACGGCTGGCATGCCGGAGGACCGGATGCCGATCGTCACCATCCGGGAAGATGAATACACGCCCGCCACCTTTAACAGCCCCGAGTTCAGCAGGGAGATGGCAGCGCTGTTTGCCTCGCGCTTCGGAAAGGACCGCGTGCACCAGACCAAGCCCGTCATGGGGGGAGAGGATTTCAGCCGTTATCGCCGGGCCGACACATCGATCAAGAGCATGATATTCTGGGTGGGCGGCGTGCCTCTGGGGGAATATCTTGAGGCGCAGAAAACCGGGGCCAAACTGCCATCACTGCACAGTCCTTATTGGGCCCCCGATGCCGAAACAGTTGTGGCAACCGGCGCCGAAGCTCTGGCAGCGGCTGCGCTCAATCTGATGAGGAAGGCCAATTGATTTGACATTTTTGGCAGCATTCCTGTTGACGAGCGCGACGGGTGTGCTGCCCGGGCAGACCTCGGAACCGCCAAAAGCTGAGGAATCTGTCGAGGCAGCATGGTTTGAAGCTCGCTGGGCCTTTGCCGACGAAGAATGCGATATGCCGTCCAACTGGACACTGGCTGGTGGCGGGAATTTTGTTTCCGAAGACCTGACCGGCACATGGGAATGGACGGGTGAAAAATTAGTGCTCAATCTGTTGGATATGGCCCTGGACGAAGAGACCGGGGAGGAAGGCGGTCGATTTCAAATGGAAGGGCCGGTGATGGTCGTTGGAGCGGATCAATTCACGCTATTTGTCGAACCCGATATCTATATTCTCAAGCGATGTTTGCCCTGAAGCGGTAATCTCTAATGCGAACGGTTTTTGTCAAACCATTCGAAATGCCGAACAACAGGTGGCTGCCCGGAAAAGCGGGCGGGGGCAGGCGATGATCCAGATCGATCTGCTAGTTCTGGCGCTTCACACCCGAGGGCATGACATCGATCGGATTTTCTTTGCTTCCGACAGGAGCTGTATTGGTGCTTCCGCTTGGGCTGGGCTGTGCCGATGTTGTCCGGTATTCGGAGCCGTTTGCATTTGCAGCTGAACCAGAACCGCCGTCTTCGTCATATGTGAGCGGTTCGCCAAAAACGAAATTCTCATCATCGTCATAATAGCTTTCGTCGGTCGTGACCGGCTTTGGAGGCGGCGGTGCCGTTTCTTCAGCCTGTTCCTTGGGTTCGGCAGGCTTTTCTGCCGGTGCACCTGCTGTGGTTGCGACGACCGCAGCAATCGCGATAATCGAACCCGCCAAAATCAGAACTTGCTTGAACATGTCAAAACCTCGCAACACAAACTGCGATGGAAGCTATCAGCCAGCCCTTAACAATTGATTACGCAGCTTTTCGCGAAAATCCGCCGGAACAAACCGGGCAAGCGGTGCTCCGGCGGACAGCTTTTCCTCCCCAGGAAAAGTCTGAATTTCTGAATGTTGAACGATAATCAAACGCAATGCTGGTTGCTACTCCCGGCGCCGGGGATTCTTGTAAATGATCAGAAAATTGGTGAACAGAGTTGTAATTTAGTCAAAATATTTACATTGTTCATGGATGGCAGACAAAAAACTATTTGCTGGTGCGGCAATCAAGCGGTTGCGGCGCGGGGCTGGAATGACCCAGGTCGCCCTGGCTGAAGCGCTGGATATTTCGCCGAGCTATCTCAACCTGATCGAACGCAATCAGCGTCCGCTGAGTGCCCGGCTGATGCTCCTGCTCGCCGAGCGATTTGATTTTGACCCGCGTCAGCTCATGGCAGCGGAACCGGGCGGGGGTATAGATGGATTGCGGCGGCGCCTGGCAGATCCGGTTTTTGAGGACATTTCGATCGACCGGTCAGAACTGGAAGAGTGGCTGAACGCCGCTCCGAATACGGCCGAAGCTTTTGTACGCGTGTTTGACAACCGCTCTGCCCAACCTGACAGCACCGCATCCAATGCAGATCCAATTCAGCTGGTGCGCAGGGAAATCGAGCGCTGGCGCAATCATTTTTCGGATCTTGACTCTATGGCAGAAAACCTGGCCGATGAATTGCGTCTGGGGGCTGGTGACCTTTATGGTGCCATTGCCGAACGGCTGCGGGTCAAACATCAGTTGACCATCCGGATTTTGCCCGAAACCGTGTTGCCAGACAAACTTCGAAGGCTGGACCTGCACGCTCGGCAGCTTCAACTTTCCGAGATGCTTGATCCCGCGTCGCGCACATTCCAGGCAGCGCTGGTTCTCGGGCAAATTGAAGCGAAGTCGGAAATTGATGCGCTGGTAGCCGGAGGCTCATTTGCCGATCGGGCCGCCGAGCGTTTGCACCGTCGTCATTTGAGCAACTATTTTGCGGCCGCACTGATGATGCCTTATGCCCGGTTTCTCAAGGCTTGCGAGCAAACAGGTTATCACATTCAGATTTTGCAGCGACGGTTCGGAGCAGGGTTTGAGCAGGTCGCACACCGCCTCACAACGCTCCAGAGAGTAGGCGCACGCGGATTGCCTTTTTTTATGGTCCGCATCGACCGGTCCGGCCTTATTTCCAAGCGCTACTCGGGAGCGAGCAACGCGCCGCTGGTCGAGAGCCAGTATCGTTGCCCCCTCTGGAACATTCATCGCGTGTTTGAACAACCGTCAGAAGTACAGACCCAGCTGGTCGTGCTGGAAGATGGGTCTTCCTGGTTTACACTTGCGCGATCTGTGCAAGGCATTGGTTCGGGAGCAGGTGGCTACGCCCCGCAATTTGCCATCGGCCTTGGGGTGTCCGCTGAACTCGCGTCATCGCTTGTTTATGCCCGAGGACAGGATCTTTCGCCCGAGAGCGCGGTGCCAATCGGACTGGGCTGCCCGGCATGTACGCGGCAACAATGTACCCAGCGCTCTGCACCGCCAAAAAGCCGCAGCCTCAAATTCGATGAGAGAGAACGCGGTTTCGCGCCATATAATTTTGTCGCGGATTAACCTGTTTATCTGTCGGTAGATTATACAATCTGTCGGGAATTCCGGGATAATTCCAGCCGATCACTGTAAAATTAACCGACAGCTTACGTTTTTTGGATAACAGGGACGCGCACTACGGAAAGAATGCGCATCAAATGATCCGACTGTTCAAACACTATATCCCCTATCCCCTGCTTTTACTGGGTTTGCTGGATTTTCTGCTGCTTGTTGCTGCAGCAGAACTGAGCTGGATATTGCGCGCAGTACAGATCGGTATGGATGTCGGTTCGATTTATGACCGGCCCGCGCCGATATTGAGCTTCGCTATAGCGCTGGAAGTCGCCCTGGTTGCGGTGGGTGTCTACAGCACCGAAGCCCTGCAGTCGCTCCGCTTCGCTGCCGCGCGTATATTGGTGGCGATATCGCTGGGCGTCATTTTCCTGTCCATTCTTGCCTTTACCTTGCCGGGTATCACCTTGTGGCGTTCCAATTCGCTTTACGCGATGGCGATGTCGATTTTCCTGTTGATGGTCTTGCGTATTTTGCTGGGGACAATGCTCGACAGCACGGTTTTCAAGCGGCGGCTGTTGATTCTGGGTGCTGGCGAACGGGCCAGCCGGATTGCCAAACTGGCAGACAAAAAGGAAAGCGGTTTCATCGTCGCAGGCTATGTCGACATGAATGAGGGACCTGCCATCGTGAACGGCGTGGTCAAGCGCAGCCAGATCTGCAATCTGCCTCAGCATGTGATTGATCTGGAAGTCAGTGAAGTCGTCCTCGCGCTGGAAGAACGGCGCAACTCGCTTCCGGTCGCCGATTTGCTGACGATCAAGACAACAGGTGTGCACGTCAATGACATGTCCAGTTTCCTTGAGCGCGAGACCGGACGGGTGGATCTGGACAGCGTCAATCCCAGCTGGTTCATCTTTTCCGACGGATTTTCATCGGGCCGCCGAATATCGTCCGTATTCAAGCGCAGTTTTGACATATTCATGAGTCTGGCGCTGCTTCTCCTGACCGGACCGATTATTCTGGTTTTTGCGTGTCTGATCATGCTGGAAAGTAGGGGTGGGGCGTTTTTTCGCCAGGAACGCGTTGGCCTGTATGGCCAGAAATTCTTCATTCCCAAATTGCGATCCATGCGCGCTGATGCCGAGGTGGAAGGCAAGGCGGTGTGGGCCAGCGAGAATGACCCGCGGGTCACGCGCATCGGCAATTTCATCCGCAAGGTGCGGATCGATGAATTGCCGCAAGCGTGGAGCGTACTCAAAGGCGAGATGAGTTTCGTAGGACCCCGTCCGGAGCGGCCGCAATTTGTAGACGATCTCCAGACCAAAATGCCTTTCTATGCTGAACGGCACATGGTCAAGCCGGGCATTACAGGTTGGGCACAGATCAACTATCCCTACGGTGCTTCCATCGAGGACAGCCGGCACAAGCTGGAATATGACCTTTATTACGCGAAAAATTACACGCCGTTTCTGGATATCCTGATCCTGCTGCAGACCATAAGGGTCGTGCTGTGGCCAGAGGGTGCGCGCTGATATGCAGCAGATCCTCGAACAGATCAGTGTATATGGGCATGGCCTCGCGGCCACCCTGTTTGCGGCGCTCGCCATCTGGCTGTTCCAGCGCAAGTCCGATCGCAATGTGACACAGATCTGGCTCATTTGTGCCATCGCCATGACCAGTTTCTGGGCGCTGGCGGTATCGGTTGAAGGTGCCTTGTCCCCCATGGCGAGTTTTGCGGAAACTTTGCGCAATTTGGGTTGGCTGGCCTTCATGTTTGGTTTGCTGCGAACCGGCGAAGGTCGCGACGAGCCGCGCACTGTCATGTATATCTATGCCGCCCTGGCGCTCATCCTTTGTGGCCAGATAGTGGTAGATCTCATGGTTCCGCTGTTCGATGGCAGCCCGCGACTGACCGGCGTAGCGATTTACACCTCGCTGGTGTTGCGGATGATCTTCTCGGTCGGGGCGCTGGTGCTGGTGCACAATCTCTATTCGATTTCCGCGCCGGAAACCCGCTGGGGCATTCGTCTGCCGATGGCCTCCCTGGCCGCCATCTGGACTTATGATCTGAACCTCTTCACTATCACCTATCTGACACAGGAATACTCCGCGGAACTGCTGGCTATGCGTGGTCCTGCCATTGCATGTATCGCGCCTATTCTGGGTCTGGCTTCGATGCGCAATTCAGACTGGCAGCTGAAACTGTCGCGCAGTGTGGCATTTCGCTCGCTCTCGCTGGTGGCCATTGGCGGCTATTTGATGATGATGGTGATTATTGCGACTGCGCTGCAGATCATCGGCGGCGACTATGCCCGGCTTGCGCAGATAAGCTTCCTGTTCGGTACATCAGTTGCTGCGCTGCTGCTCTTGCCATCAGGAAAATTCCGCTCTTGGTTCAAGGTGAAATTGGCGAAGAATTTTTTCCAGCATCGCTACGATTATCGCTCAGAGTGGATCCGTTTCACTGACACCATCGGTCGTCCCGGCGATGACAGCGCGCCTTTCCACGAACGCGTGGTCAAGGCCATAGCTGATATCACTGATTCACCCGCTGGCATTTTGCTGATGCCCGATGATACCGGACGTCTGACTTTGCAATCGCGGTGGAACTGGCCCTCGATTGAGGTTCCGCCGCGTGCATGTACAACCCGGACAGTCTCCTTTTTTGAGGAAACCAGCCATATCGTGGAATTTGATGCGCTCCGGGCGGAACAGGATGACAAATGCGATTCTCAGGCGGTTCCCGAATGGATGACCAATGACGGTCAGACATGGGCGGCAGTGCCATTGGTGCATTTTGATCGGCTCGCTGGTCTCATCATATTGGCGAGACCCCGGATCAACCGTACGTTGGACTGGGAAGATCTCGACATGCTGCGGGTCGTCGGCCGGCAAGTAGCGAGCTATCTGGCCGAAGCCCGTAGTCAGGAGTCCCTTTCCGAATCCCAGCGATTTGACGAATTCAATCGCCGCATGGCCTTCATTATGCACGACATAAAGAACCTGGTCAGCCAGCTGAGTTTACTTGCTCGTAATGCCGAGCGCCATGCCGACAATCCGGAGTTCCGCAAGGACATGATTTCGACGCTGCAGGACTCGGCGGACAAGATGAACAGTCTGTTGGCGCGCCTTGCCCAGCACAACAAGGGCAAGCCGGAAGATCCGCGGCCGATCAAATTGAGTGAGCTCTTGCAATCGATCATCGACAAGAAGCGGTTGTTGCATGACATCCAGACTAGCCAGATTGATGACCTGACGATCATGGCGGATCCGGGCCGGGTCGATCAGATCCTGGGGCACCTGATCCAGAATGCGATCGATGCCAGCGAAGAAGGTGAAGCGATCACCATGAACGCCCGGCGTCGCGGGCTGAGCGCGGCCATTGAAATCCGCGATCGCGGTATCGGCATGTCGAGTGAATTTGTCCGCAGCCAGCTTTTCAAGCCCTTTGCCTCGAGCAAGGAAGGCGGCTTTGGCATTGGTGCTTATGAAGCGCGGCAACTGGCGCAAGCCATGGGTGGACGGCTCGAAGTGGAAAGCAAGGAAGGCGCAGGCAGCCGGTTCACGCTGATCCTGCCGCTGGCGACGGAACTGACGAAAGAACCGGAAACGGACACAGATTCGATAAATGAAAGGGCCGCTTGAAATGGCTGACAAAAGTGCTGCGCAAAAAGAAAAATTGCTGGTTGTCGAGGACGATCCGGGCCTGCAGAAGCAATTGAAATGGGCATATGAGGATTTTGACGTGCTCGTCGCCGGCGATCGGGAATCGGCCATCAACCTGCTGCGCTCGGAAGAGCCAGATGTGGTCACACTCGACCTCGGACTGCCGCCGGATCCCGACGGTACCACCGAAGGCTTCGCGACCATGGATGCGATCCTCAGCCTGAAACCGGATACCAAAATCATTGTGGCTTCCGGCCATGGCGAGAAGGACAGCGCATTGCGCGCCATCGCCAACGGTGCATGGGACTTTTACCAGAAACCGGTGGATATCGATGAACTCGGCCTGATCGTCCGCCGCGCCTTTCATGTCCGCAAACTGGAACTCGAAAATATTCAGTTATCTTCGCAGCAAGATGACGGCAACCGGGTCCTCGGACGGATTATCACGGGCGCTCCGGAAATGCTGAAGGTGGCGCAAATGGTCGAACGGGTGGCAAACACCAATGCTTCGGTCATGTTGCTGGGTGCCAGCGGCACCGGTAAGGAACTGCTCGCACGGGGACTGCATGATGCCAGCGACCGGCGGGACGGGGCCTTTGTTGCGATCAATTGCGCCGCGATCCCCGAAAATCTGCTCGAAGCGGAACTATTTGGTCATGAAAAAGGCGCCTTTACGGGGGCTATCAAGACGACCGAAGGCAAAATCGAGCAAGCGAGCAACGGCACATTGTTCCTGGACGAGGTCGGCGATATTCCCTTGCCCCTGCAAGTGAAGCTGCTGCGTTTCATCCAGGAACGGGTGATTGAAAGGATCGGTGGCCGGAAAGCGATTGCGGTCGACACGCGGATCGTATGCGCAACACACCAGAATCTCGAAGACATGATTTCCGAAAACGCGTTCAGAGAAGATCTGTACTACCGTCTGGCCGAAATCGTGATCAAGATTCCGGCACTGGCCGAGCGTTCGGGTGATGCCAGCCTGCTGGCCCGGCATTTTCAAAAGAAGTTTTCCGAGGAAATCAATCCCGCGGTCAAGGGCATTGCGCCGGATGCGCTGGCCGCGCTTGAAGCTTGGAATTGGCCGGGCAATGTCAGGGAACTGGAAAACCGGATCAAGCGCGCAGTGATCATGGCAGATGGCAAGCTCGTTGGAGCGGCTGATCTCGACCTCGACAATGACGAGGAACAGACCGGCGACCTGCTCAATTTGAAAGCCGCGCGCGAAGCGGCGGACCGGGTGGCAATCATCCGGGCCATTTCACAAACCGATGGCAATATCTCAAACGCGGCCAAGTTGCTGGGGATCAGCCGGCCAACTCTCTACGATTTGCTGAAACAATATCAGTTGCAGCAAGCGAGCTGAACCATGGTCGGCGCTATAATGCCCTTCAAACGCTGGACTGGCTGGACGGTTGTTTCCGTCCTGCCGGCGGTTGCATTTCTCGGGTGGTCGCTGACGGCATCGCAAGCAGCAAGCAGCGGAAATGCGGATGCGCGCGCCGCCTTTGACAGGGCGCAGGAGTTTCAATCTGTTGGTGATGCCAGATCAGCCCGCATAGAATTGATGAACGCCATCAAGTCAGATCCCGACTGGATTTCAGCGCGCATTGCCCAGGCGCAGATCCTGCTGCGATTGTCCGACGGCATCGGTGCCCAGGCGGAACTCGATCGCGCGGTAGACCTTGGGCATCCCGCCCCAGCAATCCGTCACCTTTATGGCCATGCCCTGCAATTGCAGGGCAATTGGCGCGACGCGCGCGAACAGTTGCTTGCCGGGGATATTCCCTTTGAAAACCAGGCCTATGCCGTACGTATTCTGGGTCGGGTGGCTATGCTTTCTGGCGACGACGATCTGGCTTCCCGGGCATTTGACCGCGCGATCCAGCTTGAACCGGAAAATGCCGATTTGTGGGTCGATGTATCGCGCTTTCGCCTGCGTTCGGGCAACCAGGCTGGCGCGACCGAAGCGGTGGACGAGGCGGTCAGACTGGACCCCGCTAATATCGGTGCGCTGAGAACCCGCGGGGAGATGCTCCGTTTCCAGTTCGGATTGAAAGCGGCCTTGCCGTGGTTCGAACGAGCTTTGCAAATTGATCCAAACGACATCCCGGTACTTACCGAATATGCCGCGACCCTTGGGGATATGGGCCGCATGACAGAGATGCTGATCGTTGCCCGGCGTATCATTTCTCTCGATGGAAAAAACCCGCGTGCCTTTTTCATGCAGGCGGTGCTGGCGGCGCGTGCAGGCAAATATGACCTGGCCCGGACATTGATGCTGAAAACCGAGGGGCGTCTGGATGATGTGCCGGCAGTGATCCTTGTGCAGGGCGTGATCGAACATGCCGAGGGCAATTACAACACGGCAATCGAAAGATTCCGGCGACTGAATTCGATGCAGCCCCACAACCGCAAGGCCCAGAATCTCCTCGCTCGTTCACTCTATCTGGCTGGAGATGCGCGCGATGCGGCAAACGTGCTCCGTCCGCAGGTCGGGCGGGATGGCGCTGAGCCTTATGCCTTGTGGCAGGCGGGCAGAGCGCTCGAGGCGGCAGGCGAACGTGCGGCCGCCACGCAGTGGCTGAACAGGGCCGCGAGCCACCGCGTGGGTCGGGATGTCGCACTGAAAACCGAAACACCGCTGGCGTTGCTTCGCGCAGAGGTTTCGCGCAATCCAGGCAATGCCCGGGTTGTCATTCCCTATATTCGTGCGCTTTCGGACAGCGGAGATCTTGGCGGGGCTTATGCGCAGGCGCGCAAGTTGCAGCGGGGCAATCCCGGCGTGAGCGATGCACATTTGCTGGTCGCAGACGTGTCGATTGCCAGAGGCGATAATCGCACCGCGATAGATGCGCTGGAAAAGGCGAAACGGATTCGTTTTTCCGAACCGGTGATGTTGCGCATGGTCGAAGCCTTGCGCGCGCAGGGCGAAATGCAGAGGTCAGGGGAAATTCTCGCGGAATATCTGCATCATAATCCAGCCAGTGTCGCGGCTCTTCGGTGGATGGCCTATGCCCATCTCGAGACCGAGAATTGGGATGTGGCCCGGCGTATTCTGGAAAATCTGCGCTTACGGATCGGCCCCAATG
This sequence comes from Pseudomonadota bacterium, assembly GCA_039181895.1. Classification (GTDB taxonomy): domain Bacteria; phylum Pseudomonadota; class Alphaproteobacteria; order Sphingomonadales; family Sphingomonadaceae; genus Parasphingorhabdus. The sequence continues at coordinate 134,150 of JBCDCK010000005.1, read as the reverse complement.
ATGCGCTGATCATGGCCGGGCTGGCGCAAGCATATACCGGCCTTGGACGCACGGAAGAGGCGATCAGGGCAGGGCGCATTGCCTATTATGTCCAGCCTTCCAGTCCTGTGGTGTCGCATCTCTACGGGCTGGCCCTGCTCGCCGACGGGTCGCGCAACAAGGATGCGGCTGATCTTCTGCGAAAGGCAGTGGCATTGGTGCCGGATAATCAGATGTACCGGAACAGCCTGCAGATGGCAGAAGCGACGCTCAGACAGGACAAGGAAACGGAATCCGGCTGAAACGCCGGAATATCAGGCGTCTTTCTCAAGTAGCTCGTCGAGCCGGATGTCCAGTCGGCGCATCTGGCGTTCGACCGGTGGCCAGACATTCTTGACGAAATCTTTGCGCTGCGATTCCAGCAGCTTGGTCCGCGCGCCGCGCGCCACAAACATGCCGACACCACGCTTGACCGTGATCAGGCCATCTTCCTGAAAACCCTGATAGGCCTTCGCAACCGTCAGCGGATTGGCGCCCTGTTCAGCGGCAAAAGCGCGCACCGAGGGCAACATGTCCCCCTCGGCATATTGTTTGTCGAGAATGGAATCCGAAATGATATCGCGCAGTTTCAGATAGACGGGCTTGCCGGAGTTGTTCATACTGCATCACTGACATAATACAGCGATGCAGGCAAGGGCTTTTACGCGAAAATCCGCGATTTTTACAAAAACGCATGCGATCAGGAACCGGAAATATCCCATTTGCTGAAGATCTGGTCCAGTTCGGGGCGTCCGCGTTCTTCGAGAGGCTCCCGGGCGGAACCGGCAAAGACAAATCCCGCTATCTTTTCCGGCGTTTTCCCGAACATGTCGCGGACCTGGTCATTATAGGCCGGCCATCCGGTGATCCAGCCGCCGACATATCCTTTTTCGTGAATGGCGTGCAGGATATTCATGCACAAGGCGCCGGTACTCAGTTCCTGTTCCCAGGCCGGGATTTTTGTCGACGAAACCGGCGAGAACAGCACGACCAGCAGGGAAGGGGCTTCATGAGCAATTTTTTCGAGGCCCTCCAGTTCCAGTCGGCCCGCTTCGGGCTTTTCCGCCAGATATGCTGCAACAAAACCCTGCGCCAGGGCATCACGCTGATCTAGATCGATCTGGACAACGCGCCAGGGCGCCAGCTTGCCGTGATCAGGTGTGCGCATCGCAGTTGCAACAATATCGCGAATTTCCTCGTCGCTGGGGCCGGGCATCGTCATATTGCGCGGTCGGCTGGACCGCCGCGACTGGAGATAATTGCCCAGCCCGGACAGGTCATTAAAGGCTGTGTTAGTCATGCAGTCGTCATTGTGGGACCGCAGCGCAATTGCAAGGGGCTTTTTGGTCTCATATGCAACAATCTGCTTCACTTGCCGCTTTTTTCCATTAGTGTATCCGGCAATCAAGCTGCGACAGACAGCTTTGTCAGCTTAGTGGGGAGTTTCCGGTACCATGCACGAGTTTATTTTCACATTTGATTCCGCATTTGAATTGTGGACTTTCTGGATCGCCGTTGTGGCATTGGCAGGCTTCCTTTTGGGCGGCCTGTTCCTCGTTACGCGTCCCCAGGCTGAAGTCATCGGCCATCCCAAGGGGCTTTTCCTGCTGTTCATGGCAGAGATGTGGGAGCGCTTTTCCTATTACGGGATGCGAGCGCTGTTGATCTTTTATCTTGTGCAACACTGGATGTTCGCCGAGGACAAGGCCTATGTCATCTACGGAGCCTACACGGCTCTCGTCTATATCGCACCTGTTGTTGGCGGGTATCTGGCTGACCGCTATATCGGGCAGCGCAAGGCTGTACTGTTTGGCGCAGTATTACTGACTTTTGGCCATTTCTTCATGGCCTTTGAGGGCAGTGGCGGCCAAAACGACCCGATGATCAATGTGTTCTGGCTCGCTCTGGCATTGATCATTGTCGGTTCCGGTTTCCTGAAAGCCAATATCTCCGTGATTGTCGGTCAGCTCTATGACCGCACCGATATTCGACGTGATCCGGCTTACACGATTTTCTACATGGGCATTAACGTGGGTGCGGCAACGGCCTCCATCATTTGCGGCTTCCTGGGTCAGACTTATGGCTGGGAATATGGCTTTGGCCTGGCCGGTATCGGGATGTTGATCGGCTTGGTGTTCTTCATCATCGGCAAACCATTGCTGTTGGGCAAAGGGGAACCAAAGGACCCCGCGAAAATTGCCGGGGGCAAGGAATGGGCGATCTATGGAGCCGGTCTCGCGATGGTTCTGCTGTGCTGGGCTGCGATACAGTATCAGGATCTGGTAGGTTATGTGCTGGGAGCATTTGGCGGCGGCCTGGTACTGTATGTATTGTTCACTGCGGTGACCAAACTGGCGCCAGAGGAACGCGACCGGATTTTTGCGGCGATGTTCCTCATCCTTGTTTCAATCGTTTTCTGGGCCTTGTTCGAACAGGCCGGGTCATCTCTCAATCTGTTCACTGATAGGCATGTCGACACGCAGGGTGTCAACGCATCTATGTTCCAGTCGATCAACGCGATCTACATCGTATTGCTTGCTCCGGTTTTTGCGATGTTGTGGCAGGGGCTGGCAGCCAGAAATGCTGAGCCCTCGACTCCCATGAAATTCGGACTGGCCGTGATTCAGGTGGGTCTCGGCTTTCTGGTGCTGGTCTGGGGTTCGGAAAATGCCGGGATCAACGTCCCGACGCCAGTGATATTCATCTTCCTGATTTATCTTCTGCACACAACTGGTGAGCTTTGCCTCAGTCCTGTGGGACTGTCGGCGATGAATCGACTATCGCCTGGACACATGGCGTCGCTGATCATGGGCACATGGTTTTTTGCTTCGGCGACCGGCAACTTTGCCGCGGGTCTCATTGCTGCTGCAACCGGTGGTGACGGGGTTGGCGAAGAAGCTGGCAAGCAACTGGTTCTTGATGTTTATAGCACTGTCGGCTGGTATGCTGTCGGCATCGGCGTGGCCGTTATGGTGGTGTCCCCACTGATCAAGAAACTGATGCATCTCGATACGTTGACGGATGACACGATCGACGACGATCTCGAGGGTCAGCGGGAAATCGGTGAGCCTCAGGCTGCGGGCATCCATCCGGCAACCAAATCCTGAGGCAACTGAAATACAATAAGGGAAGACATATGAAAACACGGGGATTGCTGGCGGTTGCGATTGCTGGCGCTTTGGTCGGCGGTTGTGCCGCTACCGCAGCGGAGCGGGATGCCGCCAGCGCGTCGGATGCCAGCGCGGAACAATCTACAAAGTCCGCCACCCCGTTTCCTTCCACCTACAAGCCCTATCCATCTGCTGACACGGCGATTACCGGCGTCACGATTTTTGATGGTGAGGGCGGGCGGATAGACAATGGCGTGATTTTCATGTCTGGCGGAAAAATTCGCACTGTCGGAGATTCGGGCACGGCAATTCCCGCAGGCGCCATGGTGATCGACGGGACCGGCAAATATGTGACTCCCGGGATCATCGATATTCACAGCCATCTCGGCGATTATCCCACGCCCAGTGTTGCGGCCCATAATGACGGCAATGAAGCCACTTCGCCGGTGACTCCGCAGGTCTGGGCCGAACATAGCGTCTGGCCGCAGGATCCCGGTTTTTCCCGCGCGATGGCCAATGGGGGAATCACCGCGCTGCAAATTCTTCCGGGCTCCGCCAATCTGTTTGGCGGTCGTGCGGTCACTCTGAAAAACGTACCTGCTCGCACGGTCCAGGCGATGAAATTTCCCGGTGCTCCCTACGGGATGAAAATGGCCTGCGGCGAGAATCCGAAACGGGTCTATGGCAACCGCAATCGCTTGCCTTCCACCCGAATGGGCAATCTGGCGCTGAACCGGCAGACCTGGATCAAGGCGCAGGACTATCGGAAGAGAATGCGCAGTTCCAAGCCGCCGAAGCGCGATCTGGCGATGGACACTCTGGCCGGTGTCCTGGACGGCGAGATATTGGTCCACAATCATTGCTATCGGGCGGACGAACTCTATCAGATCATCGATATGTCCCGGGAGTTCGGTTACAAGGTCACGGCCTTTCATCACGCCGTGGAAAGCTACAAGATCGCCGACATTCTTGCAGAGGAAGGCATTTGTTCCGCGATCTGGGCTGACTGGTGGGGCTTCAAGATGGAAGCTTATGACGCAATTCCCGAAAATGCGGCGCTGCTGCATCAGGCCGGCGCCTGTACCATCATTCATTCGGATGACGAGAACCAGATCCAGCGACTGAACCAGGAAGCCGCAAAGGCGATGGCGGACGGCCGGGCAATGGGTATTGATATCAGTGAAGCAACAGCAATCAGCTGGATTACGTATAATGCGGCAAAGGCGATGGGCATTGCCGATCAGACGGGCAGCCTCAAGCCGGGCAAAATGGCGGATGTCGTCCTTTGGAACGGCAATCCGCTGAGCGTCTATTCGCGGCCCGAAAAGGTATGGATAGACGGGGCGATGCTGTTTGACAGTGCCGATCCGAACCGCCGGCCGGTCAGCGATTTCGAACTCGGCCAGCCCGGTGAAGGAGACGTGAAATGAAGCGCTTCGCAACACTTCTCCTTTGCTCCGTTTCGCTGCTGGCCAGCGGAGCCTTGGCCGAAACCGTTGCGATTACCGGCGGCACAGTGGTTGTCGGTGATGGCAGCGCCCCGATCGAAGGGGCTACGGTAGTTATCCGCAATGACAAGGTCATAGCGGCCGGTCGCAATGTCACCATTCCCGCCAATGCTCGTCAGATCGACGCAACCGGCAAATGGGTGACACCCGGAATTTTTGCCGGCTTCAGCCGCGTCGGTCTGATCGAGGTAGGAGCGGTCACTCAGACCAATGACGCCAATGCCAGCGGCTCGGTCTTTTCCGCCGCGCTTGACGTGCAATATGCCGTCAATCCCTTTGCCTCGCCAATATCGGTCAGCCGAGCCGCAGGTGTGACTCGCGCCGTGGTTTCGCCGAGCACTTCCTCGAATATTTTCGGTGGTTTCGGAGCCGTTATTGACCTCGGTCAGGACAGCAGGCCGATCACCAAAGCCAGAGCTTTTCAGTTTGTCGAGCTCGGAGAAACCGGCCATCGCCGGGCAGGAGGCAGCAGGACGGCCGCCCATATTCTGTTCCGGGCCATGCTCAGCGAAGCGCGCAACTATGCCAGCAATCCCGTACGTTTTGACGGTGATCTGATGAAGGCATCGGACGCCAAGGCGCTTTTGCCAGTGCTGAATGGCACGACCCGCCTGCTCGTCCATGTCGAGAGTGCCAACGACATCCTGAAGGTTCTCGATCTGCGCAAGGATTTTCCGGCACTGAAACTTGTTCTGGTTGGAGCGAGCGAAGGATGGCGCGTGGCGGATGATATTGCGGCAGCGCGTGTGCCGGTTCTCGCTTCCGCGCTGAATGATCTGCCGGCGCAGTTTGAGCAGCTGGGCGCTACCCAGTCGAACATTGGTCGCATGAAACGGGCTGGCGTTCAGGTGGCCATCGGCATGATCAACGACAGGGACGCCCATCAACTGCGCTATTCCATGCAATATGCGGGAAATCTGGTGGCGCTGAACAGGGTGCCCCGGGCGAGCGGACTGAGCTGGGACGAAGCTTTTGCCGCGATCAGCTCGGGTCCAGCGGAAATCATGGGCATGGGCAGCAGGCTCGGCTCGCTGAAAACCGGGCGGCAAGCGGATGTGGTAATCTGGAATAGTGATCCGCTGGAGCTGACAACCCAGGTGGAAAAAGTGTTTATCGACGGCGTCGAGCAATCCCTGTCAAACCGGCAGGAACGGCTGCGTGAACGCTATCGCAATCCGACGCCAGGAGCTCTGCCAAAAGCCTACGATCACTAGGGTTAGAGCCGGACCATTGACATCATGGCCTCACCATAGCGTGGGCCGGATGTGCCGCCAATCGGAGCGGCCTTTTCCAGTTCGTCGAGGTCGGCATCGGTCAACGTCACATCGACAGCTGCCATGCTGTCCTCCAGCGTCGCACGCCGCTTGGATCCGGGAATGGGCACAACAAAGTCACCCTGCGCCAGCAGCCAGGCCAGTGCCACCTGCGCGGCGGAACAGCCATGGCGTCCGGCAACGCCCTTGACGACATCCACCAGCTTCAGGTTCTGGTCGAAATTCTCCTTGGAATAACGCGGGTCGCGGAGGCGATAGTCATCGGCATCGAGATCATCCCGGTTCTTGATCTGACCGGTCAGAAATCCCCGGCCGAGCGGGCTGTAGGGGACAAATCCGATATTGAGGTCCTGACATAGCGGCAAAATCTCTTCCTCGATACTGCGCTCCCACAGGGAATATTCGGACTGTAACGCGGCAATCGGATGGGTAGCTTGGGCGCGCTTGATTGTATCTGCGCCAGCCTCGGACAGCCCAAGATAGCGCACTTTCCCAGCCTGAACCAGTTCCGCCATGGCGCCAACAGTTTCCTCGATCGGCACATCCGGATCGACGCGATGTTGATAAAACAGGTCGATTGTATCAATGCCCAGTCGCATCAGTGATGCATCGCAAGCGCGGTGCACGTTGGCAGGAGAAGAGTCGGTTCCGATATTGGGCAGATCGGTAAGATCAAAACCGAATTTGGTCGCAATGATCAGCCGGTCTCGCCTCCCTTTGATGGCTTGTCCCAGCAGTTCCTCATTCTTGAAAGGCCCGTAAACTTCAGCCGTATCGAAAAAGGTCACGCCAAGCTCGATGGCCCGATCCAGCGTGGCGAGACTTTCCGCCATGTCGGCCTTGCCGTACATGCCTGCGCCGATACCGAACATCGGCATGCAACCGAGCCCGAGCGCTGAGACTTCGAGCTCTGCTCCCAGTTGGCGGTATTTCATTCGATATCTCCTTCAGCTCGGGCGACGGTGGCGGCGACACTCATGTCCATGCTGACATTGGCGACCGTGCGCATGATATCAGGGAATGTCTCAATCGCCAAAAGCAGGACCAGCGGTTCGATGGGGAGGCCCATAGCGATCGTGATCGGGGCAATCGAAGTGATGAAGCTGATAGATCCGGGCAGGCTGACCGCACCCATTGTGGTAATCGCCGCGACCACAATGCCGATGGCCAGCGCGCCCATCGACAGTTCAATCCCCATCAAATGCGCGACATAGATCGCAACCGCCAGGTTCATGCAGGGCCCGGTGGCTCGAAACAGGGCAACGGAGATCGGCAAAACCACATCGGCCGAACGTTCACCAACACCCATGGCCTTCACACCGCTCACCATTGCCGGCAGCGACGCCAGCGAGCTTTGGGTAGAGATGGCAACAGCCTGCGCCGGGGCAGAAGCCCGGAAAAAGGCCACGGGTCCACGCTTGGCGCCGATCATTGTCAATATATAGCTGAACAGCCAGATCACCGCGCCGACGCTGCTGACAATCAGCACATAATGGAGCAATGCGCCAAACGCTGCCACGCCCGCTTTTGCGCCAACGCCGACAGCCAGCGCGAAGACACCCAGTGGTGCCAGTGCGAGCACCCATTTGATGATGATCAGCAAGGTGTCGGCGAGCGCATTGAAAAACTTGTCCAGCATGATCCGCTGCTCGTCAGGCAATCGGGTGATTGCGAAGGCAAAGGCGAGGGCGAAAATCATCAGCGGGAGCACCGCATCTTCAGCGGCGGCGGAAATGACATTGGTGGGGATCAGCGCGCGGAGAAATTCCGAAAATGGTGGCACTTCCCCGGGGGACGCCGCATCGCCCAGAGCGGAGCGCAGCGCAGCAGCGGCATCGAGATGAAGCGGGAACAGCTCGAGCAGCGCCGGTGTGACAATTGCGGCCATGGCGGAGGAGCACCACAAAATGAAGATCATGAAGGCAATGGCTCTGGCCGTCATCCGTCCGGCGCGGGCCATGGAGGCCGCCTTGGCTATACCCACAACGAGCAAGGTGAACACCAGGGGAATAACGGTCATGCGCAGGGCGTTGAGCCACATATTGCCGATCACATCGGCGCCGCTGACCAGCCATGCAGACTGTGGTCCGAAAAACAGTCCGGTGAAGACACCGAGTACCAGTGCCAGGAGAATGACGACAGCCTTAATCATTTCCGGGCCCCTGCAACTTCCTGAAACCCCTGTGATACATCCCGTCTCCGATGTGGCAAGCCATGATTGGTTGTAAAATGTTGCGCCACCCTTTTTCGCGCTTGGTCTCGCAGCATGGATTCGGCTACAGACCTTGCAGGCATCAGGAAACCGGATCGGGAATTGGATACATATGGCGAAAGAGTTTTTTGGCACGGATGGTATTCGCGGACTGACCAACCAGCACCCGATGACGGCGGAAGTGGCGATGAAGGTCGGTCAGGCGGCGGGCCGGCATTTCCTCCGCGGGGATTATCGTCACCGCGTCGTTATCGGAAAGGATACGCGGCTGTCCGGATATATGATGGAAAATGCGCTGGTTGCGGGTTTCACGAGCGTAGGTATGGATGTGGTACAGGTGGGGCCGATGCCGACACCTGCCGTGGCCTTGCTCACTCGGTCCATGCGTGCTGACCTTGGCGTCATGATTTCCGCCAGCCATAATCCTTATCAGGATAACGGGATCAAGCTTTTTGGCCCGGACGGTTTCAAACTGTCAGATGAAGCCGAATTAAAAATTGAATCCTACCTTCATGAACCCGCCCGACTGGCCAAGGCTGAAGATATCGGACGGGCCAGGCGCTTCGAGGATGCCCGTGGACGTTACATCCATGCCTTGAAAATGGCCTTGCCAGATCATATTCGGCTGGACGGTCTGAAGGTTGTGGTCGATTGTGCCAATGGCGCTGCCTATCAGGTCGCGCCTTCGGCATTCTGGGAACTGGGTGCCGAAGTGATTACCATTGGCGTGGAACCGAACGGCAAGAATATCAACGACCAGTGCGGCTCGACGGACGTGGCTGCATTGCAGGCGTCGGTCGTGGAAAACCAGGCCCATATTGGCATTGCGCTGGATGGCGATGCCGACCGCCTGATCGTGGTTGATGACAAGGGCAGCATTGTCGACGGTGACCAGATCATGGCGCTGATCGGTGCCAGTTGGAGCCGCAACGGATTGCTGACAGGGGACGGGGTTGTGGCAACTGTTATGTCCAATCTCGGTCTTGAGAGATATCTTGCATCCCAGCATCTGGATCTTGTGCGCTCGAAAGTGGGTGACCGTTATGTTCTCGAGGAAATGAAAAAGGGCGGCTTCAATGTGGGCGGGGAACAGTCTGGTCACATGATCCTCCTTGATCATGGAACCACCGGAGATGGAACGGTTGCGGCGCTCCAGGTCATGGGGGAACTGGTCGAGACCGGAAAACCCGCCAGCGAATTGCTGCACCTGTTTGATCCCGTTCCGCAACTGCTTAAAAATGTCCGCTATTCTGGCGGTAAGCCGCTGGAAGATGCAAAGGTACAGTCCGTGATCGCCGAAGCGGAAAAGGAACTGGAGGCTACCGGCCGGCTGGTAATTCGTGCTTCGGGTACTGAGCCGTTGATCCGGGTGATGGCCGAAGGGGACAATGCGGATCAGGTGAAGCAGGTTGTCGACCGAATCTGTGCCTGTGTTGAAGAGGTTGCGAATTGATGCCGGAGATCCGTCCAGATCTCGGGGGTGAGCTGGTGGCGCGGTCTATGCGGCCCGCTGAGCTGCTCATGAATATTTCGACGGCGACTGCGCGTAAATTCCGCCAGTGACTGCCAGCAAGCCGCCCCGAATTCTCTCCATCGCCGGGTCTGACAGTGGCGGCGGTGCGGGTATTCAGGCTGATATTCGCACGATCACGCATCTGGGTGGCCATGCGATGACAGCTGTGACAGCGGTAACAGCCCAGAACAGTAAAGGTGTGACTGCTGTTGAGATCATGACGTCAGACATGGTCCTCGCCCAGATCACGGCCGTTGTGGAGGATATCGGCGTTGATGCCATCAAGATCGGCATGCTGGGCGGACCGGACATAATCGCCACGGTGTCGGTATTTCTTCAGCAGATGCTGAAACCGGTGCCGACGGTGCTGGACCCGGTCATGGTGGCCACCAGCGGCGCCAGCCTGGCGGATGATGCGACCATTGCGGCCTTCGCGGACATCATCCCCCATGCCTCGCTTGTCACTCCCAATCGCCATGAGATGGAGCGTCTCGGCGGCGAAGAAGGCGTCGCGCGATATGAGGTGCCGTTCCTCGTAAAGGGCGGTCATGATGATGGCGAGCTGCTCACCGACAGGCTGATCGACAGAAATGGTCTGATTGCGAGCTGGAAGGGTACGCGGATTGACACGCGCCATGACCATGGCACCGGCTGTACATTGTCCGCTGCCATAGCGACCCATTTGGGTCACGGCCGATCATTGGAGGAGGCAATTGGCATGGCGCGGGATCACGTTCGGAAAAGCCTGCAACGGGCTCCAGGGTTCGGAGCTGGTCATGGTCCAATGGGTGTACCGGAATAGAAAAAGGAAAGTTGATGCGTATCTTATTAAAAGTTTTGAGCTCTTTTGTTGTTTTGGGTATCTCATTGCCTGCCAGTGCCCAAAATCAGATGGTGATCGACAAAATCACCGAATTGAATGCCAGTCACCCAACCTTGACTGAGGATGATGCGATTGCAGCGATTATGATCACTGTTGCGGAGATATCGAACACCAAGAACACTTGCATGCCGGAGTCGGTTTCCATCGAGAAACCGCAGCCAGCAACCGGCGTAAAACTGGTGCTTCAGGGCGTGATTGCCGGTCAGTTGAAAAATGGGTGGCAGGTTTACGCAACATACAATGGGTGTCCGGAAACGCCGGTCCAGAGATTTGCAGTTCTGGATTTCTCGGATGGTCTCCGCCGGGCCATCCAGATCAATCCCGGACGTTCATTGGCCAACATGTCGGTGATGCGGGATACCAGCGCGAGTGCAGCAATGAGCGCCTACATTGCTGCAAAGAAAACGGATGCCAGTTGTGACGGCAAGGACATGGATCTCGTCGGAAGCCGGATTGTCTCGCAAAGCGATGACCTTGGACCAGATGTTTTCGGCGTTCGTTACACCGGAAGCTGGAAGGAAATCTGGACGTTCAAAACCTGCGGACAGAATTACGACGTGCCGATTACCTTCAGAGCCGATGGAGACGGCGGCGCATATACCCATGTGTCCGGGGATGGGACCAAGGCTGTTGGCAAGTAAACGAGATTTTGCATGACTGGAATCGCTTCATGATAGCTGGAGTGGACGAGGCGGGAAGGGGACCATTGGCCGGGCCAGTTGTTGCCGCAGCCGTGATATTGCCTGATGATCATGACATTGCGGGACTGGATGACAGCAAGAAGCTGACCGCAAAAAGGCGGGCCGTTCTGGAAGCGGAAATTCTTGGAAATACGCGCTATTCCATTGCCTTGTGCAGCGAGGCTGAGATTGATGAGATGAACATCCTGCAGGCCACAATGCAGGTCATGTCCCGAGCTGTCAGTGGACTGGATATCCGGCCGACCAAAGTCCTGGTGGATGGTAACCGGCTGCCTGACTGGGACCATGACGCGATAGCGGTGGTTGGTGGGGATGCCCTCCATCCCTGCATTTCTGCAGCTTCCATCCTCGCGAAGGAATATCGCGACCGGATCATGATCGAAGCTGCGCAGCGATACCCGCAATATGGCTGGGAGCGTAACAAGGGCTATGGAACGGCAGAGCATCTCGCGGCACTGCACGAGCATGGACCGACCCCGCTCCACCGCAAAAGTTTTGCACCCGTAGCCCAGCTCAGCCTCATTTGATCGCAAATTCGGATTAAGCGCGGCAATCGAGTCTTTTGCGCCACACCACTAGGGATTGAGTCCGCTTTAGCCGCTATGACTCCATATCTGGTGGCGGACTCGTTTCGTTCTCCCGTGCAAGCTTCCGTTAACCATAAAGATACGCCTTTAACCTAAGTTAACGGCCTTGACCGTTGGCGCGGTTGGACTCACCGTTCACGCCTCTCGAAACGAAAAGGGCAGATTTTATGGGCATTGCAGAGCGTATCAAGACGCCCGGAAAACCGGCGAAGCAGGCCGCAAAGGCGGGAAAACTGCCACTGAACCAGATTTTGAAGATGGACTGCGTCGAAGCCATGGCGTCGCTGCCCGATGAATCGGTCGATATGATATTTGCTGATCCACCCTATAATCTGCAGCTCGGCGGGGATCTGTACCGCCCGGAGGGCAGTCAGGTTGACGCGGTGGATGACGCCTGGGACCAGTTTGACAGCTTTGCCGTTTATGATGCCTTTACAAGAGCCTGGCTCAAGGAAGCCCGGCGCATTCTGAAGCCCAACGGGTCTTTGTGGGTGATCGGCAGCTATCATAATATTTTCCGGGTTGGCGCCTCGCTGCAAGACCTAGGCTACTGGATCCTCAACGACATTATCTGGCGGAAAGCCAATCCGATGCCCAATTTCAAGGGGACGCGTTTTACCAATGCCCACGAGACGCTGATCTGGGCTTCCAAGTCGGAAAAGGCGAAATATACGTTCAACTACCGCGCAATGAAGAACCTCAATGACGAACTGCAGATGCGCAGCGACTGGGTCATGCCAATCTGCGGCGGGCAGGAACGGCTGAAACGCAATGGCGTGAAAGCGCATCCGACGCAGAAACCGGAGGCTTTGCTGTACCGCGTGATGCTGGCTACGACCAACCCGGGCGACGTGGTCCTCGATCCGTTTTTCGGAACGGGAACGACCGGGGCAGTCGCCAAGCGTCTCGGCCGCGACTGGATCGGGTGCGAGAAGGAAGATGCCTATTGTAAAGTCGCTGAAGAACGCATTGCGGCGGCTCTTCCGCTAGATGAAAGCTCTCTGAAAACAATGCAGTCACCCAAGGCCAAGCCGCGCGTGGCGTTCGGAACTCTGGTGGAAACTGGATATTTGAAGCCAGGCGACGAATTGTGCAGCAAGAACCGCAAGTTCCGGGCGAAAGTGCGGGCCGATGGTTCGCTGGTCTGGAAAGGGCAGGAGGGCTCGATCCACAAAATCGGCGCGACGGTGCAGGATGCGCCCAGCTGCAATGGTTGGACCTACTGGTACTATAAGGACGGCAAGGATCTGAAGCCGATCGACAATCTTCGGCAAACCTATTTGCTGGCAACGGAACCTTGACCTCATGACGGAACTGGAAGGACTGGACGCTTGCGGGCCGGATGCCCGGATCTATCTCCAACCAACGGGATCTCTTGACAGTCCACAATATCATGACGGAAAAAACCATAAATTAAATAATAGCTTAATCTGGTTTTCTCAGATTGAATATTGGATATTTGAAGAGGATAAACCGGTTGTTCGCGGGCTCGTGCCAGTGGAGAACTGGTCTGGTATGATGGATCAGATGCCGGGCCATCTGCAACAGCGCGCAACCGCGCTTTTTGCCAATCTATCCCGGGATCATGTCCCGTTGACATGCGGAGATCGCGTGCTGCGTTTCGACCAGCCGCATGTCATGGGCATCTTGAACATGACCCCCGACAGCTTTTCCGACGGAGGGAAACATGACGGGGACCCGCAGAAAGCAGCGGAGGCCGGGTTTGACATGGCCTCCAGTGGTGCATCGATCATCGATATTGGCGGCGAGTCCACCCGTCCCGGCGCGGAATCGGTCTGGGAAGGTGATGAAATCAACCGCGTGGTTCCGGTTATTGAAAAACTGGCTCATTGCGGGGCAGCGCTGTCCATCGACACACGCAAGGCCGCCGTCATGGAGGCAGCCATTCAGGCAGGCGCGCATCTTGTCAATGACGTATCGGCCCTTCTCCACGACAAAAGATCGCTGGAAGTCGCTGGAGTATCGGGACGCCCGGTGGTCCTTATGCATGCGCCATCCAGCGGAAAGAACCCTCATAAGGGCGGGGATTACGGCAATGTCGTGACCGACACATTCGACTGGCTGGAACAGCGCATATCAGATGTCGTCGAAGCCGGATTCGAGCGCGAGAAGATCATTGTTGACCCCGGCTTGGGCTTCGGCAAATCGCTTGCCGACAATCTGGCACTGATGAATAATATCGCGCTATTTCATGGTCTGGGTCAGCCGCTTTTGATCGGTGCCAGCCGCAAACGGATGATCGGCGCTCTTTCAAAGGAAGCTCCGGTCGACCAGCGATTGGGCGGATCGATTGCCTTTGCTCATCACGCAGTCCAGCAAGGAGCCCAGATCGTCCGCGTACATGATGTGCCGGAAACCGAGCAGGCAGTGCAGGTCTGGCGCGGCATGCGTGATGCCGGTCTGACGGCCAGAGTCTGAGAAAAGCGGAAAAACGTCGTTAGCCCAATGTAAACTATGTTTCGCTATGCCTGTCCTGCGTCACCAGAACGAACATACGGGGCTGAATCAGAAAGATCATGGCGGTCAAGGGACTATTAAAGGCATTTTCCGGAAACGAGAATGCGCGGTCAGACAAAAGTCCTGATCCGGTTGCTGCCGGGTCCGGTCAGGCGCAGCGTGCAGATATTCTCGATGACTTTGAACAAGCCGGCATCAGCTGGTTTTGGGCCACTGATGCAGATGGCCGGATCATATATCTCACAGAAAAGGCAGCGGAAAATCTGGGACGGCCGGTTTCCGACCTGATCTCAGAGAAATTCACCGCCTTTTTTGAAAATGATCCGGACAATCCGGATGAAAAGTCCGATCGTCCGCTGAAATATCGGCTAAGCAAACGGAGCAAGATCAACGATCAGGTGGTGCGGCAAGTGTCACTGGCGCTGCGTCCTGGTGATGAACAGAGATGGTGGCAGATCACCGCCCATCCAAAATTTGATGATGCCGGAAATTTCGAAGGATATCGTGGCAATGCCAAGGATGTTTCGGCGGAATATCAGCGCAAGCTGGAAGATTCCCGGCTCGCCGAGTATGACGCGCTGACTGGTCTTGCCAATCGGCACCGGATGGACAGCCAGCTCAAAACACTCCTTGGTGCTTTCAAGGCAGCCAGTCGCAGCTGCGCCGTCATGATGCTCGATCTCGACAGGTTCAAGCAGGTCAATGACACAATGGGCCATCCGGCCGGTGACGAATTGCTGATACAGGTGGCCAAGCGGATGCGCGACGTCATCGGTGACCGCGGCGAAATTGGCCGGCTCGGTGGTGATGAGTTCCAGATCATTTTGCCGGATATTGATGACCGTGGAAAACTGGGAGAAATTGGTGAGAAAATCGTCAAGCTGATTTCCCAGCCCTATGATATAGAAGACAAGAAAGCGATCATCGGCACTTCGATCGGCATCGCTGTGGCGCCCTATGACGGCGTGGAACCGGAGGAACTGATCCGCAGTTCCGACCTCGCGCTCTATGCCGCGAAAAACTCGGGACGTGGGCAGTTCCGCTTCTATTCAGCTGACCTGAAAGATAAAGCCGAAGAACGGCGATTGCTGGTAGAGGATTTGCGCGAAGCGCTGGCCAATGACCAGTTGGAACTCCATTACCAGCCGGTGGTGAGAACCGATGATCACATGGTGGTCGGTTTCGAAGCCCTGATGCGCTGGGATCATCCGGAACGTGGCTTTGTCAGTCCGGGGGAGTTCATCCCGATTGCCGAGGAGTTGAATCTCATCAACCAGCTCGGCGAATGGGCCTTGCGCAAAGCTTGTGAAGATGCGTTGCAATGGCCGAATTCGGTTCGGGTTGCCGTTAATGTCTCGGCGGTTCAATTCGCCAGCAACGGTTTCCCCGAACTGGTCATGAATGCCCTGGCAAGCAGCGGTCTGGCGCCTGAAAGGCTGGAACTCGAGCTCACCGAAAGCGTCTTCATGGGGGACAGTGAAACCGTCGACACGACTTTCAAGATTCTGAAAGAGCTGGGGGTCCGGCTCGCGCTCGATGATTTCGGTACCGGCTATTCTTCACTGAGCTATTTGCGGTCTGCACCCTTTGACAAGATCAAGGTCGACAAGAGCTTTGTCGATTCCTGTACCCAGAAGGACCAGAACAGCGAGAAGATCATTGCCGCGATTGTCAGCCTGTCCGATGCGCTGGGCATGGAAACAACGGTGGAAGGTGTGGAAGCTTTCGACCAGTTCGACATTGTCTGCTCAAAAGGCGCGCGTTTCATTCAGGGCTGGATCTATTCCAAAGCCTTGAAGCTGGAGGAGATTGCCGACAAATTGGGCGCCGGCGAATTCAAGATCGAACCCGACGGACCCGAGCTTTACCGGCCCGACAGACGCAAGGTTTTTCGCCGTATCGGAGCTATTCACGAAGACCATCGCTATGAAGTCGTCATGCGCGACCTGTCGAAAACAGGGGCACAGTTTGAAGGCCTGATCGGCGTCCCCGTGGGGACGGATCTGGTGTTGGATCTGGGTGCCGGACAACTGGTTGTTTGTACCGTCGTTCGTTCCGAGGACACCATTGTCGGGACAAAATTTGAAACACCACTGGTCAGTGACGGGGCAGGTGGCCTGTGTACCCGCCACCGTGTGTCCCCCTATGACCTGGCCGCTGCGGGAATGCCCCTGGCATCCTTGCCGGAAGGCAATTATCCGCTGGCCCAGATCTCGTCCGTTCCCGCCAGCAAGCCGAAATTCATGCAGGTGGCGGTTTAGGGTCTCTCAGCTTTTTTTGCTTCCCGGACCGCGCACGGCGAAGTTGCGATATGGTTTCCCCGGAATCTCCGATCCAATCCGAACAGGGTTTTTCACATGGAATCAAAAAGCCCCGCCGGATTTCTCCGGCAGGGCCTTGGGGTATAATCGATCGATTTCCGCTTACGCGTAGCTGACCTTCACATTGGCCTTGCGCGCCTGTTTTTTCTGACGCCGCATCGCTCCGCCAATGGCACCAAAGCCCAGGATCATGAACGCCCATGTGGCTGGTTCGGGGACTGCGGCCTGGACGGATGCCAGAACCAGATTCCCGCGGCGGGGAGTCCGGTCAAATGTGAAACCGGTCCCGGCCTCAATCCCTTCGGCCGGGCCATCAAAGTCAAAACAGGCGCTGGTACCGCCTTGTGCACAGTAAAATGTGTCGCCGGATCCCGGGTTGGGAGCCTGAAACAGCGCAAAACCGTTCACACCGAAATCGAACAACAGGTCGGTAGCTGTGGCGGTCAGGGCTGATCCAGAAAGCAGGAGGCCGGAGTTGTTGCCGCTGAGCGGGCCGAGCAATGTGAAATTGTCCACGCCGTCCGACAGAGAGATTGTCCAGTCAAGAATATTGGCCGAGGAAAGAACGCCGAGAGTATCATCTGTTGTGATAGAGAGGTTGGCGGTTGAACCACCGACCGTCCTTGTGCCGATAAAAGTGGCGGCATTGGCGGACGAGGCCAATACAAATGCGGATGTTGCTGCAAGAAGAAGTTTTTTCATGAATATCCCCGGTTGTTAAATGACAGAAAATTACTCGCAGGCCTGAAGACCCAAAACACTTTGCGTACCCTAACAGATTGTTAACATAGGCTTGTAGCGACAGCTAACTGTTTGTGGGCCTATTTCAAAGATGTTCTGTTTTGGCACATAGTGGCGGAGCGCTTTTGGGCGAAAACAGTGCCGGCTCTCAGCTCAATCCGCCAGTTCCACCTGCCGAACATCATATCCCGACTTGTTGAGCGCCGCGATCAGTCGCTCCAGCTGTTCGCGATCCTTGGCTTCGCACTCAATGTCGGTGATCAGACCCTTGGCAGGGAGGTTGGTGAACACGCGCTGGTGGTAGACCTCGATGATGTTCACCTCATGCTCGGCAAATTCGCGGACAACATTGTACAGCGCTCCTGGCTGATCACGCAGATGCAGACGCAGGCGGGCCAGTCGGCCGGAGCGTGCGAGATCCCGGAGCAGGACGTTGGCGAGCAAACGAGTATCGATATTGCCCCCACAAAGCACCAGTCCGACTTTCTCTCCGGCGAATTTGTCGCGATTGGCAAGCAGCGCGGCAAGGCCGGCGGCACCCGCGCCTTCGACGACGGTTTTCTCGATCTGCAGCAGCAGGCTGACGGCGCCCTCCAGCTGAGCCTCCCCCACCAGCAGGATTTCATCGACATGTTTTTCAATAATCGCAGCGGTAAATTCCGACGGATTGCGCACCGCAATGCCCTCGGCCAGCGTATCGCCGCCCGGGGATACCGATTGGCCGGTCAGCTTCCCGTACATGCTGGGATAGAGTGCGGCCTGAACGCCGGTCATCTTGATTCCGGGCTTAATCGCATGGGCGGCTGTCGCCATGCCCGAGAACAGGCCACCGCCACCGATCGGGATGATCAGTCGATCCAGTTCCGGCACGGCTTCCAGCATCTCGATGGCTACAGTGCCCTGACCGGCGGCCACATGGGGATCATCAAAGGCATGGATGTAGGTCAATCCGCGCTGCTCGGCCAACTCCATAGCGTGGGCATAGGATTCATCGTAATTGCCGCCATGAATGACAATCTCGGCGCCATGACCCCGTGTCTGCTCCACCTTCACCATGGGTGTGGTGCTGGGCATTACGATGGTTGCGGGAATTCCAAGATTGCGGGCATTGTACGCCAGACCCTGGGCATGGTTGCCGGCCGACGCAGCAATAACCCCGGCCTGCCGCTTGTCCTCTTCCATCAGCAACAACGCATTGAGCGCGCCGCGTTCCTTGTAAGCGGCCGTGAACTGCAGGTTCTCGAACTTCAGCCAGACTTCGGCTCCGGCCAGCTTTGACAGGGTCAGGCTTTTCAGCGTCGGCGTCTGGACGATCCGGTCCCGGATGCGGTCCTGCGCGGCCTGCACGTCAGCATAGTCAAAAGTCGGTAGCGAAGCGGATTTGACGTCGTTCATAATGCGACTGCCCCTAACGCATCTGGTCTTTCATGGAAACAATGATTATGCGGGCGACGAGGATATTGAAATATGGCGAAAATTGCATTTATCGGGATCGGCGTGATGGGCGGTCCGATGGCGGGGCATCTGGCAAAAGCCGGACATGAAATGACGGTCTACAACCGCAGCAGGGCAAAGGCGGAAAAATGGGTCGAGATCCACGGCGGAACTGTTGCGGAAAACCCGGCCATCGCGGCGCAGGACCAGCAGATTGTGATAAGTTGCGTCGGCAATGACGACGACCTCAGCGCGGTCACCATGGGGCGTGACGGAGCCTTCGGATCGATGGCTCCCGGTTCGCTTTTTATCGATCACACAACCGTATCCGCCCGGATTTCCAGGCAATTGTCGGTCGAAGCAGAAGGCCGCGGGGTTCACGTCGTCGATGCGCCCGTTTCCGGCGGTCAGGCCGGTGCGGAAAATGGCACGCTTTCAATCATGTGTGGCGGCAGCAAGGAAGCCTTTGCGGCCGCAGAAATCATCATGTCCGTCTATGCCGCCCGCATCGTGCATGTCGGTCGGCCCGGCGCCGGCCAAACCACCAAGATGTGCAACCAGATCGCAATCGCGGGCGTCTTGGAAGGTCTTTCCGAAGCATTGCGCTTCGCCCAGGCCAGCAAGCTTGATCTGGACAAGGTCTATCAGGCCATATCGGGTGGGGCCGCACAAAGCTGGCAGATGGACAACCGCTGGGACACGATGGCCAAAGACGAATTTGACTTCGGATTTGCCGTGGACTGGATGCGCAAGGATCTGGGGCTGGCGATCGAGGAAGCGCGGTCCAATGGCGCTGCGTTGCCCGTGGCGTCGCTGGTCGATCAGCTCTACGCAGAAGTTCAGGCCGCCGGGGGAGGGAGAAAGGACACCAGTTCTCTTGTGTCCCGATTGCCGAAGACGGGGAAATGAAGGGCGTCCATATGCAGATGATCTCGCTATTCAAGGGCGCAATCAGGCTCATCTCCGGCATCGGCCTCGCGGGCTTGCTGGCGACGGCTGCGCATGCCGACAGTCTGGTGGAAAATGTCAACGGCATGACGCTGGACAAGAATGGGGAGGTGATCCGGTTCTCCGCGATGGTCATTGATGACGAGGGCCGGGTCAAGAAGCTCCTGAATCGCACAGACAAACGACCCGAAAATCTGGATTTTCAGTTTGACGGCGAGGGCAAGACGCTGATCCCCGGCTTTGTAGATGCCCACGGCCATGTCATGGGGATGGGCTTTGCCGCGCTGACACTGGATTTGAGCGGTGCCCGGTCACTGGATGAGGCGCTGGCAAGGATCAAAGCCTATGCCGAGCGCTATCCGAACCGCCAGTGGCTAATCGGAACTGGCTGGAATCAAGAAAGCTGGGACCTGGGGCGATTTCCCACAGCGACAGAACTGGACAGCGTCGTGCCTGATCGTCCGGTGTTTCTCGCTCGGGTGGATGGTCATGCTGTCTGGGTGAACAGCCTTGCCATGAAAGCCGCCGGAATTGATGCGAAGACAAAAGCGCCGACCGGTGGAGCCATTGAAAAGACTGACGGCCAGCCGACCGGCATATTTGTGGACAAGGCCGAGAGACTTTTTGCCAGGGTCATACCGCAACCCCGTCCCATTGAGCGGGACCTGGCGTTGATGAAGGCTCAGGAAATCCTGCTCGCGAACGGCGTGACGACAATTGCCGACATGGGGACAACGATGGAGGACTGGCAAAGCTATCGCAGGGCAGGGGATAAAGGCCAGCTCAAGGTGCGGATTATTTCCTATGCGGCTGAAATCGACAACATGATTGCAATCGGCGGTCCGGGACCCAGCCCGTGGCTATATGATGACCGGTTGCGGCTGGCAGGCGTGAAGCTCTATGTCGATGGTGCTCTTGGCTCGCGGGGAGCCCTGCTCAAAGAACCTTATGCGGACCGGGCCGGACACCGGGGGCTGGCATTGCTTACTCCCGCTCAGCTCAAAAACAAGATGAGCCGCGCCGCGATGGACGGTTTTCAGACAGCCATCCATGCCATTGGTGATGCTGCCAATGCGGAAACCCTGTCGGCAATCGAAGAATTGCAGACCAGCTATGGCGGAGATCGACGCTGGCGGATCGAACATGCACAGATTGTCGACCCTGTCGACTTGCCTCGATTTGCGAGAACCGGAACGATCGCCTCGATGCAGCCAGTCCATCAAACATCGGACCGCCGGATGGCGGAAATAAGGCTGGGGCCGAATCGTCTTGATGGCGCCTACGCCTGGAAATCGATTATTGATTCGGGTGCGAAATTGGCCTTTGGCACTGATGTGCCTGTCGAATCCGCCAATCCTTTCCCCGGATTGGCGGTTGCGATGACACGAGAGGACGAAAACGGGCAGCCCTTTGGCGGGTGGTTGCCACGGGAACGCGTGACAAGGATAGAAGCCTGGCGCGCCTATACACTCGACGCCGCGTTTGCGGGATTTGCAGATGACCGGCTGGGCAGTCTAGAGCCCGGAAAACGGGCGGATTTTGTTATCGTAGCCGATGATTTGTTGTTGAGCTCGCCGGCGGCAATTCGAAATTTTCGAGTTGAACAAACATGGATCGCGGGGCGTCCGGTCTATCAAGCAGATTGATACCGATACGGCCGCTTTCGTCAAAGTGACGCAAAAATTGGGCGTGTGAACGGAAAGTTTCCTTTGATCTGTTGCAACTAGCAACGACCGGCTGTAAGGACTGTGATTGACAGTGGATGCCGAATATCAAAACAACAGGTCGTGCAACGTTGTTGAATGTGTTGGGGGGGCAAAACCGGCTAGCCGGTTTGATCCGACTAAACATGAACTAGGAATGGAGTACAAAATGAAAGTTACCAAACTGGCAACCGCGGCCGCGGCTGTTTCGCTGATCGCAGCTCCGGTAGCAGCTCAGGCAGTTGAAAGTATCGGACCTGTTGCGGAACGCACAGCCGCCGTGCAGGAAAATGCTGAGCAGCTCGAAGGCAGCACCGGAATTATCATCGGTGTACTTGCCGCTGCTGCAGTAATTGCCGGCATCATTATCATTGCTGATGATGATGATCCAACCAGCCCCTGAATTCTGGCGCTAGATATTTTTTGGAAAACGGGGCGTTTTTCGCCCCGTTTTTTTTGTCTGGTTTCCAGAACTGGTAAATTGCCTTTTCATCAGCAGCTCCAGCGGGCATAGTCTTTTTTGTTGATTCTGTCCCTGCTGTAACGAGGCCCCTGACTGTGACTGCTCCTGTTCGCTTTCCGCGATTTTTTGTGACCAATCCCAGCCCCTGTCCCTATTTGCCTGGGAAAAGCGAACGCAAGGTCTTCACTGAACTCAACGGCCCTCACACAGAAGAACTGAATGATGCGCTTGGGCGTATTGGCTTTCGACGCAGCCAGAACGTTGCCTATCGGCCAAGTTGTCTGGACTGCAAGGCCTGCGTTTCCGTTCGGGTATTGGCCGATGAATTTACACCTAATGCAACCCAGCGCAAACTGCTTCGGCGAAACAAAGACCTTGTGGTGGAGGCCTGCCAACCCTGGGCCACCGAAGAACAATTTGCCTTGCTCCAGACATATCTCTCCAGACGCCATCCGGGCGGTGGGATGACCGAAATGGACGAAATGGACTATTCGGACATGATCGAACAATCACCGGTCAAAAGTTTCGTCGTCGAATATCGGGAACCGACCGACGATGGTTCAAAGGGGCGCCTTGTCGGTGCGTGCCTGACAGATCAGCAGGGTGATGGCCTGTCGATGATCTACAGCTTCTTTGATGCTGATCATCCTGAGCGCACGGGCCTTGGGAATTATATTATCATGGATCATGTCCTGCGCGCGCGGACCGCCGGGCTTCCATATGTTTATCTCGGTTATTGGGTCGAAGGATCGCGGCGAATGGAATACAAAATCCGCTTTCGTCCGCTGGAAAAACTCGGGCCGGACGGATGGGTGCGGTTTACCTGATCAAAACCTGCTCCTGTTGAACATGCCAAAACAGAAAAGCCCGCTTCAGCCGATACTGGCCAGCGGGCTTTTTCAGGTAATCTGTCAGCAATTCAGTCGTACAGGCATCTTTCCTGCTGACAGCCTTTGAGGGCCGGCTTGGGTTTCCAGGTTTTTTTTGGTGCCGCTTTTTTCCAACGCTTCTTCGCCACTGGCCTTGGTTTGGTATAGACCACTTCCTCTTCAATATAGGTCGTGGTGGTCGTGGTTGTCGTTACCGGCTGCGATTCAATGATGATGGTCGTCACCATGGGCTGGGCATGCTGGTAATAATAGGCGGGATAATAATAATGGCCCTGCCAACCGCTCGGATACGTGTGATGTCTGCTCGAGCGCTGCCGATGATGACCGCGCTGAGCATGCTGTTTTGCTGCGCCATGTTTCTTGAGCAGCTTGCGACACCGGTCGGTTCCCTGCTCGATGGCGGCTCCAGCAACGGCGCCCAGGCCGCCGCCGATTAGTGAGCCGCCCAAACGATTTCCACGGCCGGAAATTCTGTTTCCGGCCAGCGCGCCCAGCGCGCCTCCCACTACTGCGCCTCCGACACCGGAACTTTTCCGGCACCTTTCCAGATAGGCCAACTCTTCGTCCTGCTGGCTGTAGTGCCTATAATGATCGCCACGGGAATCCTGGTGTTCTGCCGGAGCGCTCCAGTGAGGTATGCCCTCAGCATAGTCAGCCCCAATCTGAGTGGTATCGCCTTCGCCAACGAAAGTTCCGCTATAATTGCCTTGGTAAACCCGGCCTTCTGCATCGCGGTACGTGCCGCTCCATTCGCCGCTATAGCTGCCGTCTTCCCGATAGGCCCCGTCCCAATCTCCCTGATAGGTGGTGGTGCCAATGGCATCGGACGGTGTTGCGACAACGCGGTCATCGTTCAGCAGAACGCTGTCGTCATAAGTTGCCCGGCCATCGCGATATCCGTCACTATAGCCTTGACTATAACGATCCCAGTCGAGATCGCGGACTGTATCGTGGACCACACCATGACGATCGGTCAGTACGGCATCATTATAATAACGGGACCAGCCATAACCATAGGATGGCTGTCTCAGCCCGTAATAACCGAAATTGCCAATAAAATAGCTGGGTGCAACAAAAGTGCGCGGCAAGCGAAAACCCCGGAATGGCCGCTTGTAGCCGCGGTGGTGTCGGATTTTGCCCATGCGAACATGGTGGCCGGTTCGAAAACCCCGATGCCGCATTTTGCCCATGCGATGGCCGCCCATTTTTTGCATGCCGCGTTTCGCACCGTGCGCTGTCAAACCCAGTTTACCGGACACCAGATCCAGTCCTGTCAGTTCCAAAGGTCCAGGGGAAGCGCTGGAAAGCGATTCGACAGCCGCGCCTGCTTGGCCCGGGGAGAGTGCTAAAAAACTGGCCATGCCAGCAATCGCAAGGGTTCTCATGGTTAACAGCTCCTGTAAACCGGACGATCGCTCGACGCCCGCATGAAAATGGTTAATCAATAGTTACCATTTTCTGCGGATTAAGGCCATTATGCAGTTGTAAAATAGACTTGTTTCGAACGACTGTCTCGAAATGGGGCGCTTTTCGCAATAATTGAAGATCAGGACAGCGCACCGGTCAGTGCAGGTGCGATTGCCGTCACCAGCCGTGACAGGCCCTCTTGATCCTGCTGGCTGAAACGGTCGGTGCGCGGACTGTCAAGATCCAGAACCCCCACGATCGTTTTGTCTTGCATCACAGGGACGACCAGTTCCGAACGGCTGTCGGCATCACAAGCAATATGTCCCGGAAAGGCATGCACATCGGCAACCCGCTGTGTTTGACCCGTCGCGGCGGCGGTCCCGCAAACACCTTTTCCCAGCGGAATACGAATGCAGGCGGTTTTCCCTTGAAACGGCCCCAGGACAAGCTCGTCGTCAACCAGCCGATAAAATCCCGCCCAGTTCAACTCAGGAACAAATTGCCAGATCAGAGCAGAGATGTTTGCCATATTGGCGATCGTATCCGGTTCGCCCTCGACAAGCGCTCGGGCGGCTGCCTCAAGGTCCTGATAGAACGCCTCTGGAGAGACATCTTCATTGATGGAAAATTCGAACATGACCGCTGCTACCAATGAAGCATGCTTTAGATCAAGCAGAACTGAAAGGCGAGGCGACCAGAACGATTGCGCTGCCTCTTCCATTTGAATTGCTCTGGCGGTAAGCACGGGCATGCCTCAAGAACCGCTTATGACCTACGCCCGATATCTGGCGCTGGATGACCTGCTGGCAGCGCAGCACCCGCAATCGGATCTCGACGATGAAATGTTGTTCATCATCATTCACCAGACCAAGGAACTGTGGCTCAAACAGATTATCCGCGAGCTGAAACTTGCTGCGAGGCGAATTGACGAGGATGCAATCGTGCCCGCTTACAAGGCGCTGGCCCGGGTCAGCCGGATCCAGTCGGTCATGACGTTGAGTTGGGATGTGCTGTCAACCATGACGCCGAGCGACTATACCAGCTTCCGTTCGGTGCTCGGCCCGAGTTCCGGATTCCAGTCTGATCAGTTCAGGACGGTGGAATATATGCTGGGTCTGAAGGACAAGTCCTTTCTCAGATATCAGGATGATCGTCCCGAGGCCCGTATTGCCATGCAGACCGCGCTTGAGAACCCGAGCATGTGGGATAAGGCGATTGGGGCTCTCTCACGAGCCGGGTTTGACATTCCTCCATCAGTGCTGGAGCGGGATTTCACGATGCCACATCAGTTTTCAAGGGAAGTCGAAGCCGCATTCCTGGAGGTTTATCGCGCGCCCGAGAAATATTGGGAACTTTATCAACTGGCCGAGAAACTGGTGGATCTGGACGATGCCATGGCCACCTGGCGCCACAAGCATGTCCTGACGGTCGAGCGGATCATCGGCGGGAAAATGGGAACAGGGGGGACTGCTGGAGTTTCCTACCTGCAGTCAACCTTGTCCAAACGGGCTTTTCCGGAGCTTTGGTCCCTTCGGACCGAGCTTTGAATTCTAGCTAGGCCGGGTCGGCGCATCAACGAGCCGGGGATCAGCCACAGTAGTGTATCCGTCGAACAGTTTGAGCTGTTCGCCATTCCCGAGATCGCCTCCTGAGCAACTGAGCAGCAGGTTGATACAGTTGGCCATCCACTTGTCCATGATATCATCGTCCCATGCACCAAACCAGTCGGAGTGGAACGTTGAACCCGGTATGTGTGGGGCCATGCCCTGCATCCGGTCTGACGAGAAATGCCAGGTATCGTTCAAGGGATCCAAGTTGCCGGAACGATCGAGTGTATCGTCGGTTGTCCACCATGCCGAAAGCGTAAATGTGGGCACGATGAAGGGATGGGTGTCAGGGCATCGGGGAACACCATTATTGTCGCGGTACAGCTTCGCCATATGTGAGCGATGGTCCGGACTGTCCAGATTTACGCCATCCCAGCATTCCCGAGCACCGACAATTGCACCAATTTCCGAGCCGGCAGGACAATTTACCGCAGCTTCCGGGATATTCCGGTACGCGCCAGGCGTTGCTCCCGGTCCCTGGCAGTTGATGTAGAAGGTGTCGCTGCTGGAAGGCGACTGCATGTTATAGCCGAAAACATAACGCAGGCCGCGTGGCAGTGCTATGCAAGCCTGGCCCTGAACCTGACATTCCGGATCTGTTTCGGGGCGGCGCTTGTAGTAGATCGCAACGCGGTTGGGCATGACAACCTTGCCATCGCCGGTCATCATTGACGGAATCCAGTAAGCCGAGCGGTTAAGCGGATTGTTGCACGTGCTGTCACCTGTCGTGCGGAGCGACTCATAGGTCGAATTGGCATCTGCAAGCGTGTTGCCAAAAAATGTGTGCAGATGGGACGCGCCCGGCTGGCCAGGATAAACGATCGGATCATCATAGGCATTGTGGCTTGGCGTACAGATGAAGCGAAAGGCTCCAACCACATCTGGCTCGGCGGATGGAGCCGGATTGCCATGACCCCAAGATGGCTGCAACCACTGCTCGACATCGAAATTGCTGGGTATCTTGGGCAGGCCCTCTATGGGACCACCATCCGGACCAGGAGCCGGGGTGGGTGTTGGCGTGGGCGTGGGTGCCGGAGTTGGCGTCGGAGTTGGGGTTGGTGTCGGTGTCGGTGTCGGTGTTGGCGCCGGCGCGGGCGTCGGAGTAGGCGTTGGCGTGGGCGTCGGAGTAGGCGTTGGTGTCGGCGTGGGCGTGTCGGGAAGTGTCACTTCCGGCTGGCCGCTGCCCTCGGCCGCTTCCTTGCCACAAGCAGACAGCGTGGAAAAAGCCGCCAAAGCGAGAACCAAAGTATGCGCAGGGCGCGGGGCGAGGGAGCGAGTTCGGTTTGTCATGGGGGACGACTTACCGAGCCTGTTTTAATTGGAACTGTTGACCTATGGTTAACGGATATTAGGCATAGCGACGTTCCGACCGCTACGTGCGACCAGTCGGTTACAAGTTTTTACATATCCTGTGAAAAGGGGTTGTGAAGCCGAACCGTTTCAGTCCAGTTTTGGCTTGCCTCGCATCTTTTTCACCGAAGATTTCTTCTTCTTTGCATCTATCCTTCGCGCTTTGGCGGCTCGGCTGGGCCGGGTTTTGATCCTACGGGCATCGCGGCGATGCGCCAGCGTCATCATCTGTTGCAATCTGCGCCGGGCTTCGGTCCGGTTCGCTTCTCGGGTGCGATGTTCTCGAACGGTGATAATCAGCTCACCATTGGCGGTCATCTTCCGCCCGGCCAGTTCCTTCAGCTTGCGAAAGGCAAAAGGCGGCAATCGCAAGGCATAAACGTTGACCCGCATCTGTACGGCCGTTTCGACCTTGTTGACATTCTGACCCCCTGGACCCGACGCAGCGAGAAAACTTTCGTGAACAGCATGATCCGGAATCTCGAACGACATGTGGCCTGTCTAGACACCCCGCCGCCATCTGGAAAGACAGCGCAAGCCATTTCCTGAAGATGGAAACAGGCAGCGCGGCGGCTCTGTTGATCGGTTCGGATCAGGCATGGCGGCGTTCGAAAATCGATCTGAAACATCAAATTTGCTGTTGGCAAGCATCAGAAAGTTAATTTTTTTTCGGGCGTGGCGTGAGTCCTGAAACGACTCATTTCTGCGGGTTACAGACTCGCGAGACAGGCCGCGACTCGTGCTGAGTCCTGCTTTAATTGAAAATTAACCTTTTACGTTCATCTATCTTATGGTTAATAAATGATCCGGGGGCTTCGGGACGTTACTCGACACCCGAACGAATTTAAGGAAAAAGGGGTTTCCCGATGCGCGTACTGTTGATTGAAGACGAGCCGACAACCGCAAAGGCGATCGAGCTGATGCTGGCGACCGAAGGCTTTAATGTTTACACTACCGATCTCGGCGAAGAAGGCCTCGATCTCGGCAAGCTCTACGATTATGACATTATTTGCTTGGATCTCAATCTGCCCGACATGCATGGTTACGACGTTCTCAAGAAATTGCGCGTTGCCAAGGTACAGACCCCGGTTCTCATTCTTTCCGGCATCAGCGAAATGGACAGCAAGGTGCGTTCCTTTGGCTTTGGTGCCGATGACTATGTAACCAAGCCGTTCCATCGCGAAGAGCTGGTTGCCCGTATTCACGCAGTTGTGCGCCGTTCCAAAGGACACAGCCAGTCGGTCATTCGTACCGGCAAGCTCGCAGTGAACCTCGATGCCAAGACCGTCGAAGTGGACGGCAACCGCGTTCACCTGACCGGCAAGGAATATGCGATGCTGGAATTGCTGTCGCTGCGCAAAGGCACGACGCTCACCAAGGAAATGTTCCTCAACCATCTCTATGGCGGGATGGATGAGCCAGAACTCAAGATTATCGACGTATTTATCTGCAAGCTGCGCAAAAAACTGGCTCTGGCCTGTGGTGGCGAAAATTACATCGAAACCGTTTGGGGCCGTGGTTATGTACTTCGGGATATCGAAGAAGATAACGGCCCGGAGGCACAGGTCGCCTAAAGCACTACGTTCACTACCCTATCTTCTGGTCTGCGTATCTGACCAAATCAATCGGCGGGATCCCAAGGATTCCGCCGATTTATTCTGTGTCTCTCGTGTCCAGATACCAGCGGTCGCGTCCTTCCAGAGCGATGGCGGTCAGGTTTTCCGTATAATAGGCCCCGGTATCTATGCCGATCCGGTTGTCCGCTTCCACGACTTCTTCATTGATCGTGTGTCCGTAGACTATCATTTTTTCGTGCAACTGGCTTGCGGAAAGGAAATCCTCCCGAATCCAGTGGAGGTCCTTGGCTTTTTGTTCGGCCAGCGGAACGTTCGGTCGAACGCCCGCGTGTACAAAGGCATAATCCCCGATGACGATCTGATCTTCAAAGCTGCGGACAAAATCGACATGGGATTGTGGAATGATTTCCGGCAATCGAGCCGTCAGCGCCTCGTTGTCGAGATCCATATATTCTTTCATGCTGATCTCGTAGCTCAGAATCGTTTCCTTGCCGCCGATGCGCGTGAAAAAGCGGGTGGCCCGGTCACTGCCAGCCATGGAGGCAAGGAAAACCTCCTCATGATTGCCCATCAGGAAACGGACGCTGCCTCTTTCGCGTTGTAACTGCATGGCTGTCTCGACAACGCCGCAGCTGTCCGGTCCCCGATCAATCAGGTCACCGAGAAAAACGATTTCGCTGTGACCACCGCCGCGTGCAACATCATCATCCGCAATCTTCTTCAACAAAATTTGCAGCAGGTCGTTTCGGCCATGCACATCGCCAATCGCATAGACACGCTGACCGTCGGGAATCAACGCTTCCCCCAGAAATGTCTCTCTGGCCTTTTTCCGAAACAGATTCTTCAGCATGATGCTCTCAAAATTGTATCCGCGGGTGGAAAATCAAGGGGCAGAACGCTCATCGAGCGGCTGCCCCTGTGATTATCAGGATTTGCAAAAAGTCTGTGCCGGTCTGGTTCAGCCTGGTTCAGCTTTCGACGGTGAATGTGAGGCCTGCACTGGCTTCCAGCCGCTTGACCAGCTTCTTGCCCATCAGCGCGCCGGGCGTCCAGATGCCACCGCTTTTCTTGTTCTCATCCTGGGCAAGGCAAAGCGCTGCTTCGGCGATCATTTTGGATGTGGATCCATATCCCGGATCCTTGTCACCCTTGACGCACAGGCTGGCGGTTTCGCCGTCTGCGGTTTCTCCGAGGAACAGCACGTCATAAAAGCCGTTTTCCCGCTCTTCCTTGGTCGGTCCTTCACCCGGTTTCGGTCCGCCTTCGCCACCCAGCGGGTTGGCCTTTGCCAGCATTTCCGCGGCCTGCTTGCCCATGTCCCCGGGGCTGGTCACCACCATCTCGTCATAACGGAAATCTTCGCCATAGGGAAAATCGGCGAGAAAGTTGGTGCGGTGGACATTCTTGGTGTTGATCGGAGCCATCACGAAGGGCGCGACCCAGCTGTCGATGGTCTTGTCATATTTGGGGATCATCATGTTGGGCTGATCCGGTCCCTCAAAGCCTGGTGTGAGGCCGAAGCTGCTGGCCAGAACCTTCACCATGGACGGGTTCTTCGCTAGCGCCTTCATCGTCTCTTTCAGGCTGGCTGCGGTGCCGCCTGAAAATGTGCCTTCCATCGCCCGGACGCGCCCTTTGACCCGGCTTGCCGGCTTGCCGAACCGTTTCGTCATATCTTTCTGCAGCATCAGCACGCCGAGATCGAACGGGATCGAGTCAAAACCACAGGACAGGCAAATCTGCGCGCCGGATTTTTCGGCAGCATCCTGATGCGCATCAATTATTTCGCGCATCCAGCCGGGTTCCCCGCACAGATCGACATAGTGCGTCCCGTTGGCGACGCAGGCGGCGACGACATCACTGCCATAGAGCTGGTAGGGTCCGACGGTAGTCAGCAGGACCTTGGTCCGGCTGGCCATGCTGTCGATCGAATCCATATCATCGGAATCGGCAACGACAAGAGGTGTTTCCTTTGGTGCACCGATGAGGTCGCGGACTTCCTCCAGCTTCTCTATTGAACGGCCGGCCATGGCCCATTTGGGGGCATCGCCGCCCACGCCATATTGCTGGCTCATATATTCCGCGACAAGGCGCCCCGTATAGCCGGTTGAGCCATAGATAATGACATCAAATTCGCGTGCGTCAGACATGGTGTTGCTCCCGTTTCTTCGATCAGTTGTGTTTCGAGACGCGCTTATGGCCTAGAGCTTGGGCAGAGTCACACCTTTTTGCCCCATATATTTGCCCGCCCGGTCAGCATAACTGGTCTCACAAGGCTCGTTGCCCTTGAGGAACAGAAACTGGCAAGCGCCTTCATTGGCGTATATCTTCGCGGGCAGGGGTGTCGTGTTGGAAAATTCGAGGGTCACATGACCTTCCCAGCCGGGCTCGAGCGGCGTGACATTCACAATGATCCCGCAACGCGCATAGGTGGATTTGCCCAGACAGATGACCAGAACGTCGCGCGGGATCCGGAAATATTCCACCGTGCGGGCAAGGGCAAAGCTGTTGGGCGGAATGATGCAGCAATCAGTTTTGCGATCCACGAGGCTCTGGGCATCGAAATTTTTGGGATCGACCACGGCACTGTCGACATTGGTGAATATCTTGAACTCGTCCGATACCCTTGCGTCATAGCCATAGGAGGACAGGCCATAGCTGATGCAGCCGTCGCGCTTTTGCCCCTCGACAAACGGCTCGATCATGCCGGTCGATTGTGCCTGCTCCCGGATCCACTTGTCAGATAATATGCTCATTCTGGTCTTTCTTCTCGTCTTCGTGCGGTCATGCCAGCTTGCTCAGGGTCGCACAACATTCCAGTTGACCGGGCCGTCAATTCCGCTGATCCGGCGCATGTCCGATGCTCGCCACATCACCCAGGCTTTGGTCGCATAGTCTGGCGGGAAGAAATTGCCCTCGAGCCAGAATGTCCGGTTGATGGCGCTGCTGATCGCATAGTCTTCCTCAAACTGCTTTGAAAGGATGATCACGGCTGGTTTGCCGCTATGACTTTCA
Source organism: Pseudomonadota bacterium (assembly GCA_039181895.1). Classification (GTDB taxonomy): domain Bacteria; phylum Pseudomonadota; class Alphaproteobacteria; order Sphingomonadales; family Sphingomonadaceae; genus Parasphingorhabdus. Next base: position 102,410 of record JBCDCK010000005.1, on the reverse strand, counting down.
ATCTGGTTGAGAAATGTATTGAGCTCGCTCAACACAAGCGAGCGTCCAGGGCGATCATTGCAGCCATTGTCGAAGGCAAGACGGATCGCAGGAGGCAGCATGTTATCGGCGCGGGGAACGGTGGTCACGAACATCATCGCCTGATCTGTTGCGAGGCGGCAAAGCGTATACTCATGAACAGCGCCGTAGCGGATCCCTGCATCGCGAGCACCCTGGATATTTTCGCCAAAGGCGGGGTCACGATCTTCGGCGCCGTCGGTGGCGCGGATATAGGCAAAATCGACGCCGGTCGCGCCAGCGACATGCCAGACAATCTTGCCATGGCTGGCATCGACAGAAATACCCTGCACCGGATACTGATCCCGCGGTGGCGCCCAGCTGATCGCAATGTTCCGCAAAATCAGACCGATAACCAGCAATGCAAGCAGGATGAAGGCGATACGCAGCAATGGTCTTTTCTTGTCTTGTTCAGCCACCAAAACTTCCGGATTTCACAAATATTTGCGACATCGAACGAAGAGAATCGTTCAGTTCTTGATATGCAATACACATATCAATGTGAAGAGGCGACGCGCTGTCTTGAAGTCCACCTCAATCTTGCCGTCGAGCCTCTCGGTGAGCAATTCCGCGCCGTGATCATGCACACCCCGTCGGGCCATGTCGATCGTCTCGATCTCCTGCGCCGTGGCCTTGCGGATCGCCTGGTAATAGCTGTCACAGATCGCGAAATAGTCTCGAACGGGACGGCGAAAGCGGCCGAGCGCGAGAATGAGCGTTTCCAGTGGTTCGCCATCTTCTCGTGCAATGGATATCACCAAACGGCCTTCCTGGACGCTGAGATGCAGCTTGTAGGGTCCGGCATAGCCATCGGGATGCTCGCGCAATGGCTTGAAATGGTTTTCTTCGATCAGATCGAATATCGCGATACGGCGCTCCTGCTCGATATCGGCATTGCGCCAGATTATCGTCGCTTCGTCGAGTTCAACGTGGATGATGCGCGGATCAGACATGACGGCCCTGTTGCCGCAGGACAAGACTTCGGACAAGAGTTTTTGCAGTGCAGCAGAAATATCGGGCCTTTATCCACAGGAATGTCCCCGCCTGATTTGCAAAAAATTCCGGAACGCCCTTGCCGGGAATCGCTGGAAGGTGAATGGTGGGGTATGGCCGAACTGATGCGTTTCGATAATGATGAAGAGGGGACCCAGCGCCTGCCGCGCAATGTCGAGGCAGAAGCGACATTTCTCGGTGCCCTGCTGATCGACAATCGTGTTGCCGAAGATGTGCAGATCAAATTGCGGCCCGAACATTTTTATGAACCGCTGCATGGCAGGATCTATGAGCAGGCCCTGAAGTTGCTCGACCGCAACATGGTGGTCACGCCGGTGACGCTCAAACCCTATTTTGAGCAAGACGAGGTCATGAAGGAACTGGGTGGGCCGTCCTATCTGGCGAAACTGACCGGTGATGGCGCCGGGCTGATTGGCGCCCGAGATTTTGCTGACCAGATATACGATCTGGCGCTGCTCCGGGAACTGGTGAGCGTGGGCAGGACGCTGGTTGACAGTGCGCTCGATACCAGCGAGGCCGTCGATCCGAAAACGCAGATCGAGGAAGCGGAAACTGCGCTCTACCGGGTATCCGAGGGCGAAGCGCAAGAAGGGGGCGTCAAGAGCTTCCTGACAGCTTCCACCGAGGCGCTCAACAATGTCGAGCGCGCATTTAACAGCGGCGGCAAGGTATCAGGGATCACGACCGGTCTGTCGGATCTCAATGCTAAAATGGGTGGTCTCCACAAATCCGATCTGCTCATTCTCGCCGGACGACCGGGCATGGGTAAAACGTCGCTCGCCACCAATGTCGCCTTCAATGCAGCCAATCGGTTTCGCCGGGACATGGAGGATGGAATTGCACCGGAAGACTCTCTGGGTGCTCGCACCGCCTTTTTCAGTCTAGAAATGTCGGCGGACCAGCTGGCGACAAGAATCCTTTCGGAGCAGGCCGAAATCAGCTCCGAGAAACTACGTATGGGGAGTATCAACCGCGACCAGATGCACAAGCTGGCTTTGGCATCGCGTGAGCTGCAGGACCTGCCGCTGTTTATCGATGACACGCCCGGTCTGACCATCGCGGCTCTGCGGACACGCGCACGACGCTTGCAACGGCGCAGCGGAATCAACCTGATCGTGGTTGACTATCTGCAACTGCTCCAGGGTTCCGGCCGAGCTCAGGATAACCGGGTCAACGAGATTTCGGAGATCAGTCGCGGACTGAAGACGCTGGCGAAGGAGCTCAATTGTCCCGTGCTCGCGCTGTCACAGCTTAGTCGGGCGGTGGAAAGCCGCGAAGACAAACGTCCGCAACTGTCGGATCTGCGCGAGTCCGGTTCAATCGAGCAGGATGCCGATATCGTGATGTTCATCTATCGCGACGAATATTACCATCTTGCCGTCAAGCCGGATGATCCGGACGAGCATTCGACCGAGGAACAGAAAGCCAAATATCTGGCCTGGGAAACGGACCACCAGAGCAAGGTTGGCAAGGCCACGGTGATCGTTGCCAAGAATCGTCAGGGTTCGACCGGCAATATCGCGCTGAGTTTCCAGAGCGAGTTCACCAAGTTCGGGGACCTCGCCTATAGCGACGCACCGGAAGGTTATTGATCAGTCCGGCCGGCGGATATGTCCGTCCTGCCAGTCCAGTACCGTCAGGAAATTGGCGAGCCGGTTTTCCTCCAGCTTTGCGATCAGGCTGTTCTGGTGAAACGGGACCAGCAAATCGCTGACCGGTCCAACCCAGGGTGCGCTTGTGTCAAACAATATGCCAAGACCGAATACGGCGGGAATCTCGGCATAGGACAGCGCGCGTTCGTCCGTTTCGGTTTCCGCAATGAAGTCCAGTACGGCTTTCTTCACGCCATTGCGTTCTCCGCCTTCATGCATCGCCATGCCGAACTGGCCCATGCCGCGAAATCCCTGACCGGGAAGCAATCCCGGATTGCCCGGCTTGGCACCGCCATCCATGCTGTAATTGTGGCGGAACTCCGGGGGGATGTTGTCGGGTGCGTAGTAGGAATCGCGAAAGGCTGAAGGCCAGCAGACATCATGCAATATGGCAAGCAGGGGTTTGCCGTCGCGCTGACAGGCGGCATCAATCGATTTGAGCTCATTGTAGACGGTGAACCAATTATGGTCTCCATCGACCAGCCAGGCGTCGATATCTGTTAGATCTTCAAAGGCTTCCAGACTGGGTTTCGCGATATGACTGACATGGTCCTGATCATCGATCCATTCCAGAAATTCCGGCTTGGGCATGGGATCGATGCTGTACAGATGGCCTTTTGATTGTTCGGCATAATCGGCCAGAATGCTCGACATGCCGCCATATTCGGCGCCGATTTCCGCGATGCGGGATGCCCCCGCATGGTGAAGCGTCTGGACAATGATCGGGGCAAATTCCGACATGCTATGGATGAGAAGATTGGGCATGTTCAAGCGACCTCTTGGAGAGTGGCAGCGCTTTTGTCGCGCATGACGGTGGGACGGAATACCAGGCTGAGCATCATCTGCTCGCCAGTAGTGATGCTCGATGGCGGGACCATGATGAAAGCCTCAGGGCTTGAACAAGCCAGCAGGCCAGGGGCCTTTTCAACGACTGCCTCAAATACCGGATAAGCCGGGATGCTATCGTCATCCAGTTTCTTGGCCGAGAAATTGTCGACTTCGTGGAAGCTGACATCATCGATCTGCAGCCAGTCGCAGACCTGTCCGATCATCACAGCAATATTGTAATTGCCCCTGCCGGCCGGGATCAGAGCCTGATAATATCCGTCGCTGGTGGGATGGGCCTCGATCTCCACCTGCACATGCTCCTTGTCATCGGCCAGCACCACGGGAAGCGTAAGCGCTTCGGCCTGGAAATCCCTCTGGCGAAGATCAAGTGCAAAGCGGTTACTGGCAAAATTGGGGAGCAGGGCCTGCATGCCATGCTGCTGCAATTCCCCTGGCAGATAGATTCGGGTGGTATTCTTGGTGTAAAACAGCCCGCGCCGCCGGATGCCTTTCTCGGCAGCTTGCGGGTCAACCAACCGGACCATGTCCTTGGTTCCCAGGTTAACGTCATGATGGAAGCTTTCGAATATGTCGACTTCCCGGCTGACCGGCAAGAACAACAAGCGCGTAAGAGAAGCAGCGGCCATTCGGCGGGCGCAATCTCCATCCCATGACTGGGGAATTGTTTCCCAGCCGCATTGCGGATCATCCATATAGGCCAGACAAGCAGCCTGCGCCTGCTCGCGGGCTTCGCTCTGGCGGCCCTTGATATCGGCGGTATCGCGGCGCGGGGTGCCGTCATCTTCATATCCCAGAACCGATCCCTGAGCCTGTGTCGACAGCTGCTCGAGCACGGCGATGGACTCACACAGGGCATTGAGAGCGCTGTTGTCATAATAACGCTTGTCGATCAGGCCCTTCTTGTCGAGGCCGGTGATCATCAGTTCCCGGAGCAGAAGATAGCGCCCCGCAACCGTCAGACCCATTTTTTCGACCAGAACCGGCTCAACCACATTCTGGGCGGACCCGTTGTAGCCAAGGTCGACAAACATCACCGCATCGCCGTCTTCCACGCCCGCCTGGCGCATATGGGCGCAGAGCCGAGAGGCAAATTTCTTCGACCGGGCCATGATCTTTTTCACGTTCTTGGTTTTCAGAACTTCGCGCACAAAATCTTCGGGCTTCCTGATCTTCGCAAGGGTCTGGATTTCATTGTTGAAGAAGAGCAGCTGCCGACAATAAGCTGCCTGTCGTTGCTGCGAATAGGCGTCGTTCTTGTTGCCCGTGGCTTCGGACGTCAGATAGGATTTGATCGCTGCCTTGCTGGAGAAACTGGCGGCATTGGCGGTAAACCGGCTGATTTCCACGATCGAAACGTCATCGGCCCGTTCCGGAAAGGCCTTCAGGAAGGCTTGCGCGGGGAGGAAACCGTCGCGCAGCATGAACAGCAGTTTCGGTTTTTGTCCGGTGCTTTCTTCCAGTGCATCCGCTTCGTCCGCGACCCATTGGGAGAATCCCTGAAAAACAGGACCGAGCACATCATAGCCGAACTGGAAAACCGTTTGGTCATCGTTCCGCAGTGAAATGCATGCGCGATGCGGTTGGAAAACGGGCATGCCACGGCGGGAGTCCTTTTCGAGCAACGTTGAGGCATTGGCTTCGAGCCGCAGGCGTTCTTCAGCTTCTTCGTCAAACTGCCGAAAATGGACACCGCAGACACCCAGTTTCCCGGGCGATTCCTGGTCGGCTTTTTTGTTGTCTCCGAGATGCAGGATCTTGTGTGGAGAAATGCCGAGTTCCGCAAGCACAGGCTTGAACAGACCTGCGGACTTGCTGGCGCCATATTCGCAGGAACAGAAAATCTGGTCGATCATGTCCAGGATGTCTTGCCCTGCCGCATCGGAAATGAGCTGCCGCAAAAGGGGTTCCGGCAGGTAGGTATCGGACACGATGATGACCTTCATCCCGCGCACTTTGGCATCGCGGATAAGATCGCAGACCGGTTTGAATGCAAAACAATGGCGTGCCTCTGCCCGCATTTCCTTTGCAATACATTCGCCCACGACTGTCTCATCCGCATCGCGGAACATATTCCTATAGATTTCCGCGATCGTGACTTCACTGCTGTCGGACTTGAGGATCAACGCCTTGCGCGCTCGGTTTTCCGCACGCACCCGCATTTCCATATTGGCACCCGGAATATCGAGATCATGAAAGATATCGACGGGCATGTTGACGTTTCGCCAGATCAGCGTGTCGAAGCAGTCCAGTGACAGGATTTCAGGCTTATCCTCCTGCTGCTCGATCAGGGTAGGTATTTCGCTCGCAACAACCGATTGTTTCATGCTCGTTCATTTCCTTCTCATCACTCTGGCGCGCGCCAGGAATCAGAAGAAAGGAAGCAAGCATCGTGCCAATCGTGGAAAAGGATAGATGGTCCGCGATTCGACCGGCAGCGGGATATTCAAAAAACTGTCAGACAAGACAAGATGACCGCAAAAAACGACGAAATTCCGGGCTTTTTCACTTGGGCTTGCGCAATGTCCACCTGATCGCTTCGTTCTGGATATATGCGGCTCAACACTCATTTTCAAAGGCGACAGGGGATAAATATGGAGTATAGTTGATGAGAAAATTCCCCTTAATCACAGCAGCATTTGCGGCTTCGGGATTGATGGCAGTGCCGGCTTTGGCACAGGACACGCCACCAGAAGCCAGCACGGAAGCTGCTCCGGAATCGGCTCCCCCACCGCCTACGATTGATTCCGATGGCGATGGCAAAATGGATGCTTGGGACCAGCGTGGAGACGGCAAGGCCGACAGCTGGGACACCGATGGCGACGGAGCCCCGGATACATTTGATCAGGACGGAGATGGCGCGCCTGACCCCAAATAGGTCAGATAGCGACTCTGTTTAAACCCAGCCCCCTGTGGTGTGCGGTCGATCCCTCGCGGGGTCGGCCGCCATCTATTGTTCAGCAATGGCTAGAAGATTGGGTCGTTTGCGCCGTCGTCATCATCAACGCCGGGCAGCGGCGTGACATCTTCATGGATCCCGCATTCGGTCTTGTCCCATCCGCGCCAGCGTCCGGCCCGCGGGTCTTCGCCTGGCAGAACTTTGGATGTGCAAGGGGCGCAGCCCACGGAGAGATAGCCTTGTTCTTCCAGCGGGTGCCGGGGCAGATCATGCTCCTCGAAATAGGCTTCCAGATCATCCTTGATCCAGTCACCAAGCGGATTGATCTTCAGCCGACCGTCCTCGACTTCAAACCGCGGCAGATTCTGCCGAGTGGATGACTGGAACGCTTTTCGACCCGAGATCCAGCTGTTCAAACCTTTTTTGGCACGGGCGAGGGGTTCGACCTTGCGAATTTCACAGCAACCGTCCGGATCGAAGGACCAGCGCAACTCATTGGCGTCCTTCTCTGCCAGCACTTCGGCATTCGGGCGCACGATATTGGTGTTGGTAAAACCCAGCGTTTCGATCAGGGTCTCCCGATATTCAAGAGTTTCCGGGAACATGCGCAAGGTATCGACAAATGTCACGGGAATGGACGGGTCCGCTTCAGCCACCAGATGCAGCAATACAGCGCTTTCGGTTCCGAACGACGATACAACGGCTACTTCGCCGAGGCTGTTTTCCTGAAACAGGATTTTCAGCATTTCAGATGTGGGGACATCTTCAAACCGCGCGTTGAGCGCATCTGCATCAGCCTGGGTAAAGGCCGGGCGAGCGTCGATGACATCGATTTTGCGCAAGGGTTCACCCATGACGACGCTTCCAGATCGGCGTGCGCTGATCGGACGTGCCCTGATAGACATTGTCATATCGCGCCAGGGAATCTTCCATGACTTTCGGATCTATCGGGGCATCGGGCATGAACGAATCAAAGCCACAGCGGCGCATATAGGCGAGCTGGTCGACCAGCACATCGCCGCTGGCGCGCAACTCGCCTTCATAACCGGCTTCACGCAGGATTTGGGCGGCCGAATAACCACGGCCGTCGCCGAATACCGGGAAATCGATTTCCACCAGTGAAATGCGGTCGAGCAATGGCAGAAGCAGCCGGGCATCTTCGCCAGCCTCGATGCGAACGGCAGTTGCATTGGACTGGTCGAGAAAAGCATCCAGCGACACCGCTGGCTCTTCGTGGACATCATCGCGGAACCGGATTGCCTCAACCATAGATCGCCTCCTTGAACCGAGCCATGCCCACCCGGCGGTACGTATCAATGAAACGTTCGTCGCCTTCGCGTTCTTCGAGATACACATCCGTCACGGTCTCGATCGCGTCGATGACACCATCTTCATCAAATCCCGGGCCCGTGATTTTCGCGAGGCTGGTATCTTCCGCTGCCGAACCACCCAGCAGCAGCTGATAATTCTCGGTGCCTTTGCGGTCTACGCCCAGGATCCCGATATGACCGGCATGGTGATGTCCGCAGGCATTGATGCAGCCGGAAATCTTGAGCTTGAGCTCGCCCAGTTCCCGCTGCCGTCCAAGGTCGGCAAAACGTTCGCTGATCTTCTGCGCCAGCGGTATCGACCGGGCATTGGCCAGGCTGCAATAATCCAGACCGGGGCAGGCGATGCTGTCGGTGATCAGGTCGAGATTGGCCGGCGCCAGTCCGGCTTCATCAAGCTTCTGCCAAAGTGCGTATAGATCGTTCTTCCTTACATGGGGCAGCACGATATTCTGGCTGTGCGTAACACGCAGTTCGTCGAAACTATATTGCTCAGCCAGGTCGGCCATCAGATCAATCTGTGCGGATGACGCATCGCCGGGGATGCCGCCTTTCGGCTTGAGGCTGATGGTCGCGATCGCATAGCCAGGTTGTTTGTGCTCCACCACATTCTGATCCACCCACAAATTGAAGTCCGGATCGGACAGATCAAGCTCGTCGGAAGCGCCCGTATCAAAGGCCGGATCGGCGAAATATTCGGTGATCCGCGCCAGTTCTTCCACCGGCGGGTTGAGGCCGAGGGTCTTCATATGCGCGAATTCTTCCTCGACCTGATGGGTATATTCTTCCACGCCGAGTTCGTGGACGAGGATCTTGATCCGCGCCTTGTACTTGTTGTCGCGGCGACCATAGCGATTGTAAACGCGCAGGCACGCCTCGGCATAGCTGATCAGCTCGTCGGCGGGCACAAAATCGCGGATTTCCGGAGCAATCATTGGCGTCCGGCCCATGCCGCCGCCGACAAAGAATTTCGCACCCAGTTCACCGTTCTTGTGGACCAGCTGAATGCCTATATCGTGCAGGCGCATCGCTGCCCGATCTTCGTCGCTGGCGATCACCGCAATCTTGAACTTGCGGGGCAGATAGGAAAATTCCGGGTGAAAGCTTGACCACTGGCGCAGGATTTCTGCCCAAGGCCGAGGATCAGCTATTTCGTCTTTCGCTGCGCCGGCATATTGGTCAGATGAGATGTTCCGGATGCAATTGCCGCTAGTCTGAATTGCGTGCATCTCAACACTCGCCAGATCAGCCAGAAGGTCGGGGGCGTCTTCGAGCTTTATCCAGTTATACTGGATATTCTGGCGAGTGGTGAAATGTCCATAGTCCCGGTCATATGTCCGGGCGATATGGCCCAGCATCCGCATCTGCTTGCTGTTCAACGTGCCATAGGGGATGGCGACACGCAGCATGTAGGCGTGGAGCTGGAGGTACAAGCCGTTCATCAAACGCAGCGGCTTGAACTGGTCTTCGGTCAGGTCACCGGCGAGACGCCGTTTCACCTGGTCGCGAAATTCTTCAACGCGGGTATCGACCATCTGTTGGTCATATTGGTCATATTGATACATGTTCAGATCACCCAGTTTCCGGCTTCGGGGTCAGCCGGCTTCAATGTCAGGTCGGGACGGACGGTTGGTCCAAGGGCACGGACCCGGTCCTTGATGTGCGCCGGGCGGGGACCGTCTTCTGTCTGCTCGGCATCGATAATATAGGGCGCGTTTACACGGCGTGTCGCTTCCTCTTCGTGGAGGATCCGCTCGCCATGTTCGCCAACGTCCACGGCATTTTCTACATGGCGAGACCAGTCGCTGCCGGTCCACCAGATCACGTCGCCAGTTTTCAAGTCGTTTCCGGTCAAGATTTTCATGCAATCACTCCCGCAAGCTGGGCATATTCCTGAAACCGGCTCTCGGCGTCGCCATAACGTGCGACTTCGCCGACAACGAGCAGCGCAGGGCTTCTTACATTTTCCCGGTGAACAAGGTCGCCGAGATCGGTAAGAAGCGTCTTCAGCACACGGAAATTCTCGCGTGTTCCATTTTCGAGGACAGCCACCGGCAGGTCCGGCGCCGCGCCGTCGGCAATCAGTTTTTCGACAATGGCCTGTGCATTGGCGACACCCATGTAGATGACCAGCGTGCGCCCGATACCCGCGAGCCCCGACCAGTTCTGGTCCGACAGGCCTTTGCACTGACCGGCTACGAAGGACACGGCGCTGGAGGCATCGCGGTGAGTGAGGGGCATGCGGGCTTGGGCGGCGCAGCCCAGAGCGGCGCTGATACCGGGGATAACTTGCACGTCGACGCCGGCTCGGGCGCAATCATCTGCTTCTTCTCCACCGCGCCCGAAAATGAAGGGATCGCCGCCTTTCAGCCGGACAACCTTATGGCCCTTGCGGGCTTCCGCGACCAGCAATGCATTGATGTCAGGTTGCGCAACGCTGTGCAACGAGCGTTTCTTCGCCACGGAAATCCGCGGTGTGCTTTCTGGTGCGAGCGCAAGGATTTCGTTACTCACCAACCCGTCGTGCACGATCACATCCGCTTCGCTGAGCAGTCGGACCGCCTTAAGCGTCAGCAGTTCGGGGTCTCCAGGACCGGCGCCGACGAGATAGACACTGCCTTCCGCGGTTTGGGTCGACTTTGCGGGATGCGATGGTTTTTTCATGCTGCAGATATGAAGGACGGCTGGAAACAGTACAAAGCAGAAGTTTTTGCAGCGCGCTAAGTTAAACTATTGCAGCTTTTTTCTATTCCGGCTTGGCAGGGGAGTGGTCTTCGTCTTTGAGGCCAATTCCGATCGATGCTCTGGTCTGATCGGCTTCCATGGAAACGACCGGAAATGCGCAATAATCGGCCGCATAAAAAGCGCTTGGCCGATGGTTCCCGGACAGGCCAATTCCCCCGAATGGCGCCTCTGAAGACGCTCCGACCGTCATTTTGTTCCAGTTGACAATGCCAGCACGGCTCATTGACCAAAACTGACTATATTGCTTGGCGCTTCCACCGATCAGCGCCGCAGAAAGCCCGTAACGCGTGTTATTTGCCTCCGCGATGGCCATCTCAAAATCCGGGACGCGTACCACCTGCAATATCGGACCGAACAGTTCGATGTCGGGGCGCTCTTCCAGTTCCGTTACATCAATGATGCCCGGCGTCAGAAACGGCCGATCTGGCACCGGTCTTGCCATGTGCTTGATCGGGCGCCCGCCCGCACCCATCAAGGCCAGAAAGCTCTCGGTCAGGCCGTCTGCAACGTCATTGTCGATCACCGGACCCATGAATGGCGCAGGTTTGCTGAACGGCTCGTCTATGATCAGGCGATCTGCTATGCGCTTCACTTCCTTGACTACGCGATCATAAAGTTCGTCTTTGACGATCAGCCGGCTGGCAGCAGAGCATCTTTGTCCCGCGGTCAGAAAGGCGGATTGCACGACCAGTACCGCCGCGCTGTGCACATCATCGGTATCCCAGACCACAATCGGATTGTTTCCGCCCATTTCCAATGCAAGGATCTTGTCCGGCTGTTCCGCAAATTGCCGGTTCAGGGCAATTCCCGTGCGGGCGGATCCGGTGAACAGCACACCGTTGATTTCCGGATTTGTGGTCAGTTTCTTGCCCACGGCAGGGCCGCCTTGCAGGATATTTACAACGCCGTCGGGGAGTCCGGATTTGGTAAACGCCTGGACCAGAAACTCGCCAGTGGCGGGCGTTTTTTCGGATGGCTTGAAGACCACGCAGTTACCGGCGATGAGTGCTGGAACGATATGGCCATTGGGCAAGTGGGCGGGGAAATTATAAGGCCCCAAAACGGCCAGCACGCCATGCGGTTTGTGCCGCAATGCGGTGCGCATGCCCTGTTGCGACGAGAGCTGGCGTTGCGGGGTTCGTTCGGCATAAGCATTCACCGAAATATCGACCTTCTTGATCACGGCTTCGACTTCGGTACGAGCTTCCCACACGGGTTTCCCCGTTTCGCGGGCGATCAGATCGGCCAGTTCATCAGACTGACTTCGCAAGCGATTGGCGTAGCGACGCACCGCTTCTATTCGCTTGGTCAGCGGCAATGCGGCCCAGTCGGGCCACGCCTGACGTGCTCTGGAGACAGCATCATCGGCATCGCCTTCCGGCCCGGTCCACAATGTGGCGCCTGTGGCGGGTTCATAGGATACAAGGTCGGTCAATCTCGGGGGAACCTGTGCTGATCTATATTGTTGCTATCCCTAAACTATCTCGCAAATTGTTCAACAATTTGTATTCCGTGCGATCGCTGCGGCTAATTACAAAATCTATCGCGACTGCGCCCGATTGGCCAGCTAACCTCTTCTCAGGGCGGTTCCCATGTCCCGGATCGCGGCCACTTTTCTGTTCAATGGTCCCCAGTCATCATCCTTTGCAATGGCATCCCATATAGCTTCGACCTCCTCGATATGCATGGACTGGGGAGCGTCATCGGACCAGAAACTGCTTGTCGTGGGCCGGATGCGGTTCTGTTTGGCGATCAGTTGGCGGAACTCGGCAAAAGCCTTCTCTGAATAGGCCGCATCGGCAGGCACATCTTCCTGTCCCCAGTCCCGGAAGAATTGGTCAACGCTAACCGATTTGGCAGAAAGGGCATTTTCCATCGCCACCACCAGCGGCTTGTCGTCATCAAAGCCCTGGCTCTCCAGACCAAGACGCCAGAACACATGCTGTGTGAATGCTTCGCCATAGGCCCGCGGGAAACGCTCAAGTATGGCGACCAGCGGATCGCTTTCGCAAATCAACCGCAACGCGCTGGCCAATTGAGCGAGATTCCAGTGCAACGCTTCAGGTTGCCGGGCGAAGCAGTACAGCCCTTCATGATCAAAATAGGCCGCCGTAAATCCGGGTTCCCAGTGCGGCATGAAGCGCCAGGGGCCATAGTCGAAGCTTTCGCCTGTGATGTTGATATTGTCCGTGTTCAGCACGCCGTGGACAAAGCCGGCGGTCATGTAACCCGCGACCAGCTTGGCAGCACTTTCGGCGGCATGGGCAAAGAGTTCCTCTGCCGGGTTATCGGTTTTGGATCCGCCGTAAAAGTGCGTCAGACAATATTCGACCAGCTCGTGCATCAGATCTTCATTGCGTTCGAAAGCAATCCTTTGAAACGTTCCGTACCGGATGTGACTGTGGCTGAGCCGAGTCATGACAGCGGATCGGGTGGGGGAGGGCTCATCATCCCGCCACAGTTGCTCGCCGGTCTCGACAAGCGAGAATGTCTTGGACGTGCTGACGCCAAGCGCCTCCAGCATCTCGGTAGCCAAGACTTCCCGGACACCACCTTTCAGGGTCAGCCGGCCATCGCCCGTCCGGCTCCAGGGTGTGGTGCCGGAACCTTTGGTGCCGAGGTCCATCAACCGCCCTTCGGCATCGCGCAATTGCGCAAAAAGGAAACCGCGACCATCGCCGATTTCAGGATTGTAATTGCGAAACTGGTGTCCGTGATAGCGCAGGGCCAGGGGCGGGTCGAGATTGTCGGGTAGCGGTTGAAATTTGCCGAAATGGGCGATCCATTGCTCGTCCGTCAAGGATTCGAGACCAACTGATGCATCCCATCGATCATTCCGGAAGCGCAATCTGTGGGCCGGAAATGCGGCTGCCTTGACCGGGTCACCGATATTGGCTCCCAACGAGGTGATCCGGACATCGGCCCGGTACGGAACTTTGACCGGTTCGGCTTGTGGTTTGTGTGGCATTGGCTATCTGTGCAGGTTAAAGGCCGGAACGGCAAGCCATTAGGGGAAGGGGCTTAGACATATGAGCGGACAGCAGTCATATGAGGACGGGAATTGGGAATCCGAAGACGGATTGAAGCTGCATTACCGCGATTATTCGGGCGCTTCCGATCGGTTGCCGGTCATCTGCATTCCCGGACTGACACGCAATGCCCGCGACTTCGCCAATTTACCGGATTTGCTCACGCAAAAGCCGGATCACGAACCGCGCCGGACAATCATGGTGGACCTGCGGGGACGTGGTGAGAGCGAATATGCCAAGGACAGCTCGACATATAATGCCAAAAGCTATGTCGCCGATATTGTAAGGCTGATGGAGCAACAAGCCATCCCGAAGGCGGTATTTTTCGGTACTTCGCTGGGCGGGATCGTGACCATGCTGCTCGCAAGAAAGCACGGAGATCGAGTTGGCGGGGTCCTGCTCAATGATATTGGTCCTGAACTCGATCCAGCTGGCCTGCAAAGAATTGGCGATTATGTCGGGCAGGGCCGCAGCTTTGAAACCTGGGCTCATGCCGGCCGGGACCTTGCCGCGACAAGCGGAGATATCTTTCCTGATTTCAAACTGCAGGACTGGATCGATTTCGCCAAGAAAGTCTATCGAATGAACAGTTCGGGCCGTATCAAGCTGGACTATGACATGAAGATTTCCGAACCTTTCAATTCCCAGGGCGATGGCAGCAAGGCGCTATGGGACGCCATGACAGCGATGAAAGACATCCCTACACTGATCATTCGGGGGGAATTGTCCGACCTGTTTGCCGCCGCGACCGCAAACAGGATGCTCGGCATGCTCGATCAGGGTGAGCTGGCCACTGTCCCCAGAGCAGGCCACGCGCCTACTCTGGAAGAACCCGCTGCCCTTGACGCCATCGCTGGCATGCTTCAACGCATCGACTGATTTCTGATCACAAAATGTCCGCTCGACCATCTATGAAACCTGCGAAAATTCTGCACCTGCACAGCACGTTTGATCTCGGCGGAAAAGAAGCGCGCGCGGTGCGTCTGATGAATCATTTCGGCAAGCAGGCCGCACATGTCATTCTGTCAGCGGAACCGCAAAACCTGAGCGCGCGGGATCAGATAGACAAGTCGATCACAGTCGACTTTCCCCAGGATGCGCCTTCATTGACCGGCAAACCGTCACTTGGCCGGTATCGGGATCTCACCGCCTATTTCCGCAATTTTGATTTGATCCTGTCCTACAATTGGGGTGCGATGGACGGGGTGATGGCCCGAACTCTGTTTTCACGGGTCGAAGGCCTGCCACCACTGATCCATCATGAAGACGGATTTAACGAGAGCGAGCAGAAAAAACTAAGCTGGAAACGAAACTGGTTCCGCAAACTGGCGCTCGGCAGCAGCCAGGCCATAGTGGTGCCGTCGGAGAGGCTCCAGCTTATCGCACGTGATGTCTGGAGGCAGCCAGAGCAGAAAATTCAGCGGATCCCCAACGGGATTGATGTGAAACGGTTCCAGAAGAAACCTCAGCGTGGCGCACTGCCGGGTTTTCGCAAGGGCAAGGACGAGATTGTGGTCGGTACTGTCGCAGGGCTGCGGGCGATCAAGAACCTGCCTCGACTGGTCCGTGCCTGTGCCGCAGCGGGAGAAAATGTCCGGCTGGTTATCGTGGGTGAGGGGCCGGAGAAAGATCGCATTCTGGCGGAAGCGAAGCGATGCAATATGGAAGACAGGTTGCTGATGCCCGGTTTTCTCGCTGATCCGGCGCGATATGTGGGTCTGTTTGACATTTTTGCCCTGTCGTCTGACAGCGAGCAGTTTCCGATATCTCTGATCGAGGCGATGGCTGCGGGGTGTCCGGTGGTCGCAACAGATGTCGGAGACATCCGGACCATGGTGTCACAGTCCAATCAGGGATTCATCAGACCAGTCGATAGTGAACCGAAATTTGCGGAAGCGCTGACCACCCTGGTTCAGCATGAAGAGTTGCGCAAGGATACAGGGTTGCAAAACCAGATGAAAGCGCAGGCGGAATATAATGAAACCAAGATGTTGGCGCGCTACGCCATACTCTATGGCCACGCTCTTGGTCGCAAGCAGTTTGGGCCGAAACTCTGATCTGGTCAAAATGAGTTTTGCAGGTCGACCAACGCTTAAAGATTGTCGTATTGCGGCATACCCAGAACGTGGAAACCGCCATCTACATGGATGATTTCTCCGGTCGTACAGGCCCCCGCATCGGAACACAGGTACACCGCCGTGCCGCCCACTGCCTCTAGCGTGGCGTTGCTCCGCAGCGGCGCATTGGTGTCGGTGTGTCTGTAGGTCTTGCGCACACCACCGATGGCGCTGGCGGCCAGCGTTTTCATGGGGCCGGGACTGATGGCGTTCACACGGATACCTTCTGGGCCAAGATCATTTGCCAGATAACGCACCGCCGCTTCCAGCGCCGCCTTGGCCATGCCCATCACATTGTAATTGGGGGTTACACGTGATGAACCCATATAGCTCAACGTCAGCAGGGTGCCCCCATGTTCCAGCATCATCGGATGGGCACGGCGCGCCACTTCGATGAGACTGTACGCCGATATGTCCATCGAGTTTTTGAAATTTTCCCTTGAGGTGTCGAGGATCCGGCCTGTCAGTTCCGATTTGTCAGAATAGGCAATGGCATGGATCAGGAAATCCAGAGTGCTCCAGCGCTTCTGCAATGCTCCAAAGGCGGCATCCAGCGAGGCGTCATGTGTAACATCCACATCCACCATGAAATCCGAACCAACACTCTCGGCCAGCGGCTCCAGTCGCTTGCCAAAAGCTTCGCCCTGATAGGTGAAGGCCAGTTCCGCCCCTGCTTCGGCGCAGGCCCTGGCAATCCCCCAAGCGATCGAGCGCTCGTTGGCAACGCCCATGACGAGGCCGCGTTTTCCTGCCAGCACGCCCATGTTCAGTTCACCTCATTTATCCGCACAGAAACCCCTGCAACAAATCTATCCGTGAAATTTCGACAACAGCATTGATCCATTGGTGCCGCCAAATCCGAAACTATTGGTCATCACGGTATCAAGCCCGGCATTCTCCACGACCTCTGTGGCGATCTCTTCCGGCTTCAGCGCAGGATCAAGGGTCTCGACATTGATCGATGGAATGATGAAATCATGCTCCAGCGCCAGCAGGCAGTATATCGCTTCCTGCGCGCCGGTGGCCCCCTGGCTGTGGCCAGTCATCGACTTTGTCGAGCTGACCGGCGGGGTGGCACCATCTCCAAAGACCCGGCGCACCGCCTCGATCTCGCCAACGTCTCCCACGGGTGTCGAAGTACCATGGGCATTGATGTAGCTGACCTTGCGATCCGCGCTCAGTGTTTTCAGCGCCCCGCGCATGGCGCGTTCACCGCCCTCGCCGGAAGGCGCCACCATGTCGGCGCCGTCGGAAGTAGCGCCGAATCCCGTGACTTCGGCGTAAATCCTTGCACCTCGCGCCTGCGCATGCTCGAGGCTTTCCAGCACGACCATGGCGCCACCGCCACCGATCACAAAACCATCACGATCGGCATCAAATGCGCGGGAGGCCCGTTCCGGCGTGTCATTATATTTACTCGACATCGCCCCCATAGCGTCAAACAGGCAAGATAATGTCCAGTCCAGTTCTTCGCCGCCACCGCCAAACATCACATCCTGCAGACCGAGCGCGATCTGTTGCGCCGCCATGCCGATACAATGCAGCGAGGTCGAGCAAGCCGACGTGATGGAGAAGTTCATGCCCTTGATCTGATAGGCCGTAGCCAGGTTCGCGCTCACAGTGGAGGACATGGTCTTGGGAACAGCAAAAGGCCCAATGCGTTTGGTGCCGCCGGTCTTGAGAACTGTCTGATGTGCAGCCAGCATGGCCGAAGTGGAAGGACCGCCGGACCCGGCGATTACCCCCGTCATCGGGTTGATGACGTTGCTTTCCTCCAGTCCCGCATCAGCAATGGCTTGCCCCATGGCAATATGGGCATAGGCCGCACCCGGCCCCATGAAACGCAAGGTGCGTTTGTCCACATGCTCTTTGACATCAAGATCCACTGCTCCAGCGATTTGAGAGCGGAAGCCATGTTCGGCCATGGCCTCGTTGAAAGAAATACCGGATTTGCCGGCCTTCAACGCGGCCAGCACTTCTTCTGCATTAGTACCAATTGAGGAAACAATCCCCAGCCCTGTAACGACGACGCGACGCATGATCCCTCCTCAAGCCTCTGACAAGGCGACCTTCATATCCTTGACCTGATAAATGACCTCGCCATCGGCCTCCACACGGCCATCGGCCACCCCCATGGTCAATCGACGGGTTTGCACGGCCTTGGTGAAATCCACATAGTAAGACAGCATCTTGCGGTCAGGTCGTACCATGCCGGTAAGCTTGACCTCGCCGACACCCAGAGCATAACCGCGTCCCTGCCAGCCGCGCCAGCCAAGATTGAAGCCGGTCAGTTGCCACAACCCGTCAAGGCCAAGACATCCAGGCATGATCGGATTGCCGGGGAAGTGGCAGTCGAAGAACCAGAGCTCCGGTGTGATATCAAACTCCGCCACCACATGACCCTTGCCATGGGGACCGCCATCGCCGGAAATATCGGTAATCCGGTCCATCATCAGCATCGGCGGTTCGGGCAATTGTGCATTGCCGGGGCCGAACAACTCGCCCCGCGCACATTTCAACAGCTCATCACGGTCAAAGCTGGTTGGAAAATCTGTCATCCCCGATGGTACTCCCTGCCCTTGGTCAATTGATCGAGGCATCGTCTAGCACCCTGCATTGCCAAGGGAAAGAGCGCATGGATTTCTCATTTGCAATTAGAGGTGTTTCGGAAAAACCCTTGATTAAACTGGACAGCAGACGCCGCCGTGGCCACGTCATGAATCACGTCAGCATATTTTGAACGCATTGAGCAAGCGGTCGTCTTGTCCAGGGCAAAGGTGGTGACGCCACGGGAGTTATGGCGCCCATAACAGCAAAGCAGATCGATTTTATTCCAATGATTTTGTCGCAACTGTCAAAGAGTTGGTGGACTGTATCCTGACTGGCGACTGATTTTTTTGCTGCCGTTAACTTCTCGGTACCCATTTTGGTTTATCTCTCGTGAGGGGCGCGAAAAGGGATGTTGGGGCACGCAATGGCGTTGAAATCCACGCGATACAGAAAGGTTGAGCCGGCAGCGTTAAATCGCAGGTCGGTCATGCGCCACAGCGTGAAAGTCAGACGTGCTTCTTTCCGCCGATCCAGTAACAGCGATATCAAAGCCGATCTCGTCGATATCTCCGTCTACGGATGCCGACTGGAAGCGGATGCGGTGTTCAAGGAAGGTGAAGAAATCCGCCTCAACGTAGAATCGGCCGATCCGGTTACTGCGGTGGTGGTCTGGCACAAGGTCAAGCAGGCTGGTTGCCGGTTCAAGGAAGCTCTCGATCCCGAGATTTTGCGGCGCTTGACACTGGCTCGCTGATTTGGCCACGGCAACACATGGTTGCCTAAACCCCCGGATCCCCTAATAGTTGACCCGATTTGTGCAAATCATGATGGGGAATAACGGTGGACGTGCGGGTAGATGATTTGTCGGGCGATTCAGTCAGGTCCTTGCTGGCCGAACATTTGCAGGGGATGCGGGATAATTCGCCTCCGGGAAGCGTCTATGCCCTCGACCTTTCGGAGTTGCAATCAGCGGATGTTACAGTCTGGACCTGCCAGGACGGGGATGAGGTTCTGGGCGTGGGAGCGCTCAAGCATCTTACGGATGAGCACGGGGAAATCAAATCGATGCGAACCGATTCGCGGCACCTGCGCAAAGGGGTCGGCCTGTCAATTCTGGAGCAGATCATTGCCGAAGCCCGGAGCAGGGGATATCGCCGGTTGAGTCTCGAAACGGGTTCCGGTGACGAATTTGAACCTGCCTTGCAGATGTATCGCAAGCGGGGCTTTCAAAACGGACCGGCATTTGCAGACTATCGTGCGACGGACTTCAACCAGTTCCTGCATATGGATTTGTGATTACGGGAGAACAGTGAATGGCGGAGCGGATATCCTGGCTCGTTCTTGGTGTACTTGTTCATTTGCCACCTTTCATCGCATTCTTTCGGCCCGCTCTGCTGACAAATCTCTATGGTGTCGCTCGGGATGATCCGGGTTTTGCATTGCTTCATCATCGGGCGGCCCTGTTCGGTCTTGTTGTCCTTGCCTGCGTCTGGGCGGCTTTTGATCCGGGCGTTCGCAAACTGGCGGTCCTGCTCACTTCGCTGTCAATGATCAGTTTCCTGATCATTTACTTCGCCTACGGACAACAGCCTTCGCTCAGGACAATCGCGCTGGTGGATGCCGTCGGACTGCCGTTTCTGGCCTATGTCGGCTGGAAAGCCTTCTCCGGTTAGCCGACTTCTTCAAAAGTTCAGTCCAGGTCCCAGGCGCGTTCGCCGTGACTGGAAATATCCAACCCGTCACGCTCTTCATCCTCGCTGACCCGCATCGGGATAAGGAACGAGATGCCGAAGCCAATGATGAATGTGGCGACGGCAGACCAGATTGCTACAACACTGACACCGATAAGCTGTGCGACAAACTGGCCACCAAAATCCATGCCCTCGGGATAGCCCACGCCGCCAAAGCCGTCGGCGATGAACAGCGCCAACAGCAGGCTGCCCAAGATGCCGCCGACTCCATGGACAGCGAAAACATCGAGACTGTCATCAATCTTGAAGCTGTTCTTGACCAGGCTGACGGCGAAGAAACAGATGAGGCCGGCTGCTGCGCCAATAATGATCGAGGCGCCGGGACCGACAAATCCTGCCGCTGGCGTAATGGTTGCAAGACCGGCAATGGCCCCGGTCGCGATACCAACGGCTGTGGATTTGCCGACCTTGATCCGCTCGATGACAATCCACATCAGCGCGGCCACGGAAGCCGCAACATGCGTGTTGATGATCGCGGCCGATGCGTCATCGGTTGCCGTCAACGCAGAGCCGCCATTAAATCCGAACCAGCCCACCCAAAGCAAACCGGCACCTGCGACGGTGAGGGCAGGGCTGTGCGGTAACATCAGAGTTTTCGGCCAGCCGATGCGCTTGCCCAGCATGATGGCGACAACAAGTGCCGACACGCCTGCCGTTGTGTGGACGACAATGCCGCCGGCGAAGTCGAGCACGCCCAGGCCGCTTAGCCAGCCGCCGCCCCAGACCCAGTGCGTCACAGGCGCATAGACGACGAGGAGCCAAAGCGCGGAGAAGGCGACAACCCAGCCAAAACGCGCGCGTTCCACCCACGCACCAACCATAAGGGCAGGGGTAATGACGGCGAATGTCATCTGAAACATGGCAAATGTCGACTCCGGAATGCTGAGCCCTTCGCGAACATTTCCGAGGTTCAGCAACATCCAATTGAGGCCACCGCCCAATATGCCGTTTGATACAGGACCAAATGCCAGCGTGTAGCCGACAATGACCCACAGCACCGAGCATATTCCTGCAATGGCCATGCACTGGATCAAGACCGACAGGAAATTTTTGGAACGCACAAGGCCGCCATAAAAAAGCGACAGTCCCGGCAGAGTCATGAGCAATACAAGGGCTGTTGCCGTCAAGATCCAGGCCGTATCACCTGTGTCCCCCGCAGCTGCTGCCGGATCAATCACATCTTGTGCCATTGCAGGGGCCGCTGCCGCAAATGTGGCAAACAGCACGGTGAGAGTCTTGCTTGTATATTTCATGAATTCCCCTGAGACCATAATGGTATTGCGTCCGGCTGTTTCGCCGAATCATTATCGAACGCAGGTCTAATCGAGAGACAGGGAGGACTCAACAGCCAAGCGGCAGTGTCAGCTAAATCCAGCCTTCCAGCACCTGATCAGGTGGACGGTGGCCGTCTGCCCAGACCCGGATATTGGCGATTACCCGGTTGCCGGACGCTTCCCGGCCTTCAAAGGTCGCACTGCCCATATGCGGCAGAAGGACTACATTTTTCATATCCAGCAGGCGTTTATCGACCGCTGGTTCGCGGGTATAGACATCCAGCCCGGCACCGCTGATGGCTTCACTCTGGAGCGCGTCAATAAGCGCATTCTCATCGATCAAGTCTCCGCGGGCGGTGTTTATCAGATAGGTGGAAGGCTTCATCATCGCGATGCGGTCCGCGTTGATCATCCGGAATGTCTCGTCCGTCCGTGGGCAATGCAGTGAAATGATGTCGCATTCTGAGAGCAGGCTATCCAGATTTTCCACAAAACTGGCGTTCAGCGACTCCTCGACTGCCGGAGGCAATTGCCTGCGATTATGATAGAAAATCGACATGCCAAATCCTGATGCCCGGCGTGCTACTGCCTGACCGATACGGCCCATTCCGATGATGCCCAGTTTCTTTCCGCCGATGCAATGTCCCAGCATGCCGGAAGGTTTCCAGCCTTCCCATTCACCCGTGCGCATCAGTTTCTCGCCTTCCGCCAGTCGCCGCGGGACAGAAAGGATCAGTGCCATTGTCATGTCGGCCGTGTCTTCGGTGAACACACCGGGTGTGTTGGTGATCATGATCTTCCGTTCCCGGGCTGCAGCCAGATCGATATGATCCACTCCGGCGCCAAAACTGGCGATGAGCTTGAGGCGATCCGGTGCACTTGCGATCATCTCTGCATCAATGCGATCCGTAACAGTCGGTACCAGCACGTCACAATCTGTCATGGCGGCGATCAGGTCGTCGCGGGAGAATTCGCGGTCTGTGAGATTGGGCACCACGTCAAACAGTTCCGCCATCCGATCATGCACGGCATCGGCCAGTTCACGGGTAATGATGACGCGGGGTTTCGCTGGGCGGGCAGAGTCGGGCATGGGGATTTGCTATGCCTGAATTTTACATCAGGTCAAGCAGGCGACGCTTGAAGACGGCGCGGCTTTCGGTTTAGGAACGGGCGGCTGGGGAAGAGGTACAACGATCAGTTATGCGTAAGATTGTCATTTTTGCTTCCATCACGACGGCGGCGTTGGCGAGCCCGGCCGGCGCGCAACAGCAACCGCCTTACTGGGCTTCGATAGATGAACCTGAAGCACGCATGCGCACCGGACCCAGCACGGAATATCCGACCATGTGGATATACCGGCGCGAGCGACTGCCGCTGAAAATTCTTGCGCGTTACAAGGCCTGGCGAAAAGTGGAAGATCATGACGGCGCACAGGGATGGATGCATGCACGTCTGTTAACGGCATCCAGAACCGGATTGATCATCGGTGAAGAACCGCGCGCCTTGCGATCGAAACCCGAAGCCGGCGCGCGCATCATCTGGCGCGTGGAACCCGGCGTGGTCGGACGTATTTCGCAATGCGAAAACGGATGGTGCCTGTTCGATGTGCGCGGTCGCCGCGGCTATGTGTCTTATGATGACATGTGGGGTGATGAGCCCCTCAAGTAAGTCTGGCCCCTAGTCAGCCATTTCAATCGCGACCGCTGTCGCTTCGCCTCCGCCGATGCACAGGGCCGCGACCCCTCTTTTCAGACCGCGTTTTTTCAGTGCCGCCATCAGCGTCACCATGATCCGCGCGCCGCTTGCCCCGATGGGGTGGCCAAGAGCTGTTGCCCCGCCATTGACGTTGAGCTTGTCGCGGGTAATGCCGATATCCTGCATTGCAAACATGGCGACACAGGCAAAAGCCTCGTTGACTTCCCAAAGGTCGACATCTTCGATACCCCAGCCGGATTTTTCGAGCACTTTCTTGATCGCACTCACCGGCGCGGTCGTGAATTTGGCTGGCGCATGAGCGTGGGCCGCGTGGGCGACGACTTTGGCGACCGGTTTCAGTCCCTTTTCCTCCGCGACGCTGGCCCGAGAAAGGACCATGGCAGCCGCGCCATCCGAAATGGAAGACGCATTGGCGGCTGTGATCGTGCCGTCTTTGGCAAAGGCGGGGCGCAGGAGCGGGATCTTGTCCGGATTGCCCTTGAGTGGCTGTTCGTCCTTGTCGACAACGACGCTGCCCTTTCGTGTCTTGACTTCGACCGGCACGACTTCTTCGTCAAAGGCGTCTCCTTCAACCGCCGATTTCGCGCGAGCCAGGGACTCAATCGCATATTCATCCTGTGCCTCGCGGGTCAGTTGATATTCGCCTGCGGTTTCCTCGGCAAAGCTGCCCATCGCCCGGCCAGGTTCATAGGCATCTTCCAGGCCATCCAGAAACATGTGGTCCTTGACTTCGGCATGGCCAAGACGCGCGCCCGCCCGCATTTTGGGGAGCAGGTACGGCGCGTTGGTCATGCTTTCCATACCGCCCGTCACAATGATGTCGACCGAACCCGCGGCCAGCGCTTCGGCACCCATAATGGCCGTCTGCATGCCTGAACCGCACATCTTGTTGACGGTTGTCGCCTCAACCGACTGGGGGAGGCCGCCGAGTATGGCAGCTTGCCGGGCCGGCGCCTGGCCTTGCCCGGCAGACAAGACATTACCCATATAGATGCGTTCGACATCCAATCCGTCGATGCCCGCCCGTTCGACAGCGGCTTTGACTGCAACGGCGCCCAGATCCGGAGCGCTGACATCACCAAGGGCACCCAGCATTCCGCCCATGGGTGTCCGGGCAAAGGACAGAATGACGACGGGATCTGGGTTCAGCATGAGGTGGCCTTTCAATTTTTCCGGGTTCTGCAGCAAATTCCGGCAGACGAGATTTTATGCTGTCCACATAAGCGGACATATCCGCCTTTTCAATCCAGCCTTTTCAATCATTGCATTGATCATCTTCGACCACCGTGCCAATCGGAAGACCTTGCAGAGTTCCGGAGATCCGATGTCGCTTTTGTTCCATCCCGTGGCCGGTGCCATTATCGGTCTCATCGTCGGGAGCTTTCTGGCAACCATATTGGTGCGCTGGCCCGCCGGACAGTCAGTGGTATCGGGACGTTCGCGATGTGACCATTGCCAGATGGAGCTCGGGTTCCGTGATCTGGTTCCCATCCTGAGCTATGTCCTCCGGTCTGGCAAATGCAGATCGTGCGGCGAAAAGATCGCACCGGAACATCCCGCTATCGAGATTACGGCTGCAATCATAGGCGCACTGGCATTCGCCTTGGCTCCGGATGTTAACGGACTGCTGGGTGCGGTTCTGGGCTGGCAATTGCTGTTGCTCGGTGCCCTTGATGTAAAACATCACTGGCTGCCGGACAGGTTGACTTTGCTGCTTGTCCTGAGCGGATTGTTGGCTGGCCTTTTGCCGGGCGAGCCTTTGCTGGCCGATCGGGCCATCGGTGCTGTTGCAGGCTTCGGTTCTCTCGCCGCAATTCGCTATCTCTACTTTCTCGCACGCGGGAAGGAGGGTCTGGGACAGGGGGATGCGAAACTGCTGGCCGGCATCGGTGCCTGGCTTGGCTGGGCGGCATTACCACTTGTGGTCCTGCTGGCATGCCTGATCGGACTGTCGGGAATTTTGTTGTCCCGGTTGAAAGGGCAAACTGTCGGTGCAGACACGGCATTACCCTTCGGCAGCTATCTTGCCGTCGCCGCTTTTCCATTATGGCTTGTGACGACATCTATTCCAGTGACGGATCTGATTGGCAGTTTGGTTTTGTAAAAGCCGTTGCAAGCTCCCAATGTCTTCGCTAACAGAAGCCCGATTTTGGCGATGCCCGTCTGCGGCATCAAAATCAGCCCCTGTGGTGGAATTGGTAGACGCGCTCGACTCAAAATCGAGTTCCGCAAGGAGTGCCCGTTCGAGTCGGGCCAGGGGCACCATTTCCCGTTTTGACACAACTGTTGTTGTATTGGTGCAACGAATTGGCCTTCATCGTTACAAATATGGCACTTGTGCGTTCGTTTTGCTCGGTTTCGGTGGACTGCTGCCTACAAATATATAACAGGTTTTCTCAGTTGGAGGGCCAACTTAGTAAGTAAAAGTTACCCATCATCGGGGACGCAGGAGAGATTCATGAAAATTGCACGGTTTTTGGCCGCTACCGCACTTGGTGGCGTTATTTCGGCTACACCAGCCTATGCCCAGGAAACACAAGAAGAAGATTCGTTTGACGATAACGTTATTATCGTGACCGCAACCAAACGCGAACAGACATTGCAGGAAATTCCGATTTCGGTTTCCGTGACCACGGGAGAAACACTTGAAGCCGCACAAATTCGCGATGTTCTCGATTTGCAGACTGTGACTCCCTCGCTCCGTGTCAGCCAGCTGCAAACCTCTTCCGCTTCCACTTTTATCATTCGCGGCTTTGGTAATGGCGATAACAACTTTGGTATCGAGCCGTCCGTGGGCGTGTTTATTGACGGTGTGTTCCGTTCCCGCTCTGCCGCAGCACTTTCCGATCTTCCAAATGTGCAGCGCATCGAGGTTTTGAACGGTCCGCAATCGACACTGTTCGGCAAGAACGCGTCCGCTGGTGTTATATCCGTTGTTACGCGCGAACCGCAGTTTGAATTCGGCGGTTCTGTGGAAGCGAGCTACGGTAATTTCAATGCGGTTGTGTTGAAGGCCGACGTGACGGGCCCGCTTTCCGAAAACATCGCTTTCTCTGTTGACGGCAGTTACAATCGCCGTGACGGCTACGCGACTATCGTCAATCTCGATGAGGAACAGAATGACCGCAATCGCTGGTCTGCGCGCGGTCAGCTGATGATCGAAGCCACACCCGATCTGCGCATTCGTGCCATCGCCGACTATTCCCGGATCGACGAAGTATGTTGTCAGGTAGGCACCGTGGTTTCCGGGCCAGCGACAGCGGCGATCAACGCTGTTGGCGGACAACTTGATACGGATTTGTTCAGTTATAATGCGTTCCTGAACTTTGTACCGACAAACGAAGTCGATAATTATGGTGGCTCGGTTCAAATTGATTGGGAAACCGGTCCGATTTCGGTCACCTCGATTACGTCTTATCGGGAACTGAAGAATTTCTTCCTGTCCGACATTGACTATACCAGTGCGTCTCTAGCGACAGAAACGCGGGATCAGGACGTGGAAACCTTCACGCAGGAAATCCGGATTGCTTCGGATTTTGATGGTCCGATCAATTTCTTGCTCGGTGGTTACTATTTCGACGAATCGATCTCGCAAGACAGTGCGATCCAGAACGGAAGCGATATTCGTGATGTTTTCGAACTGCTGGCTGGCGGTGATCCGGCTGATGTGCTCGGTGGACAGCCTTCGGTTTTCAATGGCGTCGAGGCAGCTCTCGGCTTGCCACAGGAAAGCATCTTCACCACTCCGCTGCTGACTTCCGAACAGTTCAGCATGGAAAACACCTCCTGGTCGATTTTCGGTACGGTGGATTTCGAACCACTTGACGGGCTCGTGTTTACAGGTGGCTTTAACTACACAGATGACTCCAAGGATTTTGCACTTGCGCAACAATCTTTTGATCCTCTTGGTCAGGTCAATCTGGTTGATGCTTTCATCGTCGGCGCCACAGGCGGAACCGTGACGACCCGCGACCAGTTCCAGGCTCTGCCTGCCGCGAACCAAGCTGCTTTGTTGGCGGCCGCCACCGATCCAGCGGTGAACCAGCTGCTTGGCCTGGCAGCCTTCCAGTTCCAGCCGCCTTTCCTGACCATTCCCAATGCAGTGGAAGATGGTCGGACCAATGATGACAAATTTACCTACCTGCTGCGTGCATCTTACGAGATTTCTCCGGAAATCAACATATATGCAAGCTATGCAACCGGCTTCAAGGCGAGCTCGGTCAACCTGTCGCGGGACAGTCGTCCATCAAATGCCGACTTCCTGGCAGGACCAGGCGGCTCGACTTTTGCAGCGCCATCCTCGCCGATTATTGATGCTGGCCTCGCTGTGCCAAACCTGGTCTCCGGTTCACGTTTTGCGGGGCCGGAAGAGGCCGAAGTCTACGAAGTTGGACTGAAAGCCAACTGGCCGGGATTGAGCGTAAATCTTGCGTTGTTTGATCAGACGATCGAGGGCTTCCAGAGCTTTGCCTTCACCGGTACCGGATTTGCGCTGCGTAACGCGGGTGAGCAATCTGTTCGTGGTTTTGAACTGGATGTGAACATTCAGCCGACGGATGGACTGGTGTTCACCTTTGCCACAACGCATCTGGATCCGCTGTTCGATGATTTCCCGGGCAGTGTCCTGGGCGACTTGACGGGCGAACGTCCAGGCGGAATTCCCGAATGGTCGATTGCAACTTCAGCGACATATACCCATGAGTTCGGCGCGTCCGGCAATCGCCTGATCACGCGTATTGATTATAATCATGAAAGCAATACCGACATCAATAATGGTCTGCCCACCTTCAACGCTTCGCTTGGTAACACCCAGATCTTCCGCCGGGAAGTGAACCTGGTGAACGCATCGATGACCCTTGCGCTCGACAACGGTCTGGAAGTTGGTATCTGGGGTCGCAACCTTACAGATGACGAACGCATCCTGACAGTGTTTGATGGCGTTGCCCAAGCGGGTACCGTTTCCGGTTACCCGAGCCAGCCGCGTACCTATGGCGGGGTTGTTCGCTTCAAGTTCTAAGCTCACCGAAAATGTCAAAAATGGGCCCTGCCGGGAAACCGGCGGGGCCTTTTTTTTGCGCGTTTCCGCCGCACCCGCCTCGCGTGTCGTCCTAAAATTGCACAAACTGTGACAATCGAGATACAAAATTTCATGGATTTCCCGGAAACGGTCGATTCTGACTGGACTTAATCGATTGATTAGTTGAGTGTAGGAATGTCTGGGGGGATGATCGCAAAGTTTCACTCTCCGGAAACGTAATGGGATTGGGAGAGAGACATGCGTAAATCGCTTTTGTTGGCCGCTACAGCTATATCTACAATGAGCGCGCCGGCCCTGGCACAAGACCAGGAAAACACCTCAGACGACAATATTATCATCGTGACCGCACAACGTCAGGCTCAGAGCCTGCAGGAAGTGCCGATCGCGGTATCGGCATTTGATTCCGATGCGCTGGAAGCGCAGCAGATTGAAAATGCCAGTGACTTGCAGCTGACATTGCCGAACGTATCGTTCACCAAAAGCAACTTTACCGCCTCGAGTTTTACCATTCGCGGCATTGGCGACTTGTGTGTGGGCGTGTCATGTGACTCGGCCACCGCGATCCATTTGAATGACGCACCGCTGTTCAGCACGCGCCTGTTTGAAACCGAATATTTTGACTTGGAGCGGATTGAAGTTCTGCGTGGACCTCAGGGTACTCTGTTCGGTCGAAACGCGACATCTGGTGTGGTCAATGTTGTCACGGCCAAACCCGATCTCGGCGAGTTCGGTGCGTCTCTGGAAGGCGAATATGGCAATTTCAATTCGATCAACCTCAAGGGCATGGTCAACATCCCGCTCGGCGAAACACTGGGCGTGCGCGTAGCTGGCTTCTATCTGAACCGTGACGGCTATACCGAGAACCTGTTCGACAACACCCGGATCGACGGGCGCGACATGTATGCCGTTCGTGGTTCGATCAAGTGGGAACCGACGCCCGATACGACAGTCGACCTGCTGGCCTACTATTTCCGGGAAGACGATGACCGGGCACGTATTCAGAAGCAACTCTGTCAACGCGATCCGACCGGTGTTCTCGGCTGTTTGAACAACCGCCGCGATTTTGACAAGGTCAACACCAATGCGACCTTCACCGGTACGCTTGGTTCGGCCGAATTCTTTGCCATCAACGGCCTTCCAGCCGCGCTGGGTCTGAACAGCCTCTATGGCCCGGATGGCCATGCCGGTTTTGTCGAACCCAATGACGTGCGTCAGGTTCGGACCGATTTCACACCGGAATATTTCACCGACGAGCTGCAGTTGCAGGCCCATATCGAGCATAATTTTGGCCCGATCAATGTGGCTATCACGGGTACCTATCAGGAAACCGAAGTCGACTCTCGTCAGGACTATAACACCTCAGTTCTGAATCGAACGGACATTGATGCGGCTTTGGCCACATTCAACGCTCTGTCGGCTGGCGGTGCCGGACCTCTTGGTGCTTTCCAGCCGGTTCTGGATGCCGTGACCTCGGGTACACAGCTATGTACTTCGGATACCGATCCGACCGGACTGGGAAGTTATGGCGGAAACCGCATTTGTGCCGACACCCCAATCTCGCTTGACCGATCCGATCAGGACAATACCTCCTGGTCGATTGAAGGTATTATCAGTTCCGATCTGGATGGTCCCTTCAACTTCCTGCTGGGCGGTATTTATGCTGAGAACGATCTGGGTCAGAACAGCTATTATGTGAATGCTTTCGCCATTGACTATATCGCCGGTATTCTGGGCGGTGGGGCTGGTTATCTGGGCACGCCGTTCTTCCGCAACAACACCCAGGATTTTACGCTGGAATCCTATGGCATCTTCGGTGAAGTGTATTTGGATGTTACCGACAATCTGAAGCTGACCGGCGGTTTGCGTTACAATAACGACAAAAAGTCGATCACCGCGCGATCCACGCTGGCCAGCTTCCTGGTCCCGTTCGGGCAGACCGGAGATGTGTTTGACTCGCCATTTGTGGGCAGTTTTGATGCCGATCCTGGTACGCCGGGCAACCAATTGGTCCAGTCACGCAACGTGGCCTTTGACGAAATTACCGGGCGCTTCGTTGTGGATTGGCAGATGACACCGGACAACCTGATCTATGCATCTTATTCGCGCGGTTACAAGTCTGGCGGTATCAATCCACCACTCCAGCCGATTTTTGCCGTGTCCGAATCGTTCGACTCCGAGCAAATCGACGCGTTCGAGATCGGTTCGAAAAACGTGTTTGGAAATGGCGCGCTGGTGCTCAATGCCACGGCTTTCTACTACAAGTACAAGGATCTCCAGCTCAGCCGGATTATCGCCCGGACGTCGGTCAACGATACGATTGATGCGGATATCTATGGGATCGAACTGGAAGGTGTCGTGCGGCCGGATCCGGACTGGCTGATCAACATGGGCTTCAGTTATCTGAAAACCAAAGTGTCTGGTGACCAGTTCTTCAGCAACCCGCGTGACCCGGGTGGCGGACGTGCGGATACCGTGATCATCAAGGACATTACCAATGGTGCAAACTGTGCGGTTGTTCCCGGAACGGCGGGCAATGCTGCCGGCGCCAATGCCTTCGTCAATGCCGTAAACGGTGGCCTCGGTCTCCAGGGAACCACGGCTTTCCCGGCTGATGGTGGCATTGCCTCTACCGGTGCTTTCAGCATCTGTTCGCTGCTTGAAGCTCAAGCTGCAGCGATTGGTGGCGGTTTTGACGCAGGAGGACTGACGGTCCTGAGCCCAGGTGTGCAGGTCAATCTGCGTGGCAACGCCTTGCCGCAAGCGCCTGTGGCCAAGGTCTCGGCTGGCGTTCAGTATACGCATAACTTCGACAGTGGCTGGACCCTGGTTCCGCGTGTCGACATTGCCTATACGGGTGATCAGTTTGGCAGTGTCTTCAACGGCAATGTCAACAAGATCGAAGGCTTTACCCAGGCTAACGCCTCGATCCAGCTGAACGGCAATGACGAAAAATGGTTCGTTCGGGCCTTTATCCAGAATATCTTCGACAGCAACTCGACGACAGGGCTGTATCTGACCGATGCATCTTCGGGTCTGTTCACGAATATCTTCACGCTGGATCCGCGGCGCTATGGCATTGGAGCTGGCATCAAGTTCTAAACGATCGTCACGACTAAAACGGAGCCCCGCCTGGAAACTGGCGGGGCTTTTTTGTGCATGAAAAGGGGGACCGCTAATGGTTCTCTGATTGTCAGACGAGCTGTGAGCCCTCCCTTGAGGTCGGGATTTTTCAGGGAAATCATTCCCCGAATGATTTCGGAAACCTGAAAAATGGTGCCGAATATCCGACTCGAACGGATGACCTACCGCTTACAAGGCGGTTGCTCTACCAGCTGAGCTAATTCGGCGCTGGTTTGACGGGCATCGACCCGCAGCGAGCGCTCTTTGGCTCAAAATACGCCAAAGGTCCAGCCCTCTTTTTGTGCAACCTCTTCGGTCATTTCAGGCGGTGCCCATAGCCGGCTATCCGCGCTGGCTTCCTTCATCCAGGTGGCCGTAATCATCGCGTCTGTCCGGTGATCATCATAACGATCCAGAGGGGCAGGGCAGGGAACGCCCAGATGTTCAAGCGCTGCTTCCAGCCCCTCACGGTCCCGAACCTTGCTGTGACCCCGTGGCAGACCGGCTGCCAGTGCTGCGATAGTCGTGTATATTTCGACAATGACGGGACCGGTTTCCGGGACCGGATCAAAAGGCCAGACCGGGATCACGCCATCCAGTTGATGCAGCAGTCGCATGCCCGTAAGGCTGGACTTACCCACCTGGGCCGGCCCGATCAGATTGAAGCAACTGGCGCTATTTGCCTGACCGGTTTCACGCTGATGTTGCTCGACCCTGCGCAATCTGCCCGTGCCGCCGGGGAACAGGTCTCCGACATCATCTTTGGCATGGCGAAAATGTCTCCGGACTTCGGGATGTGCCAGAACCTGTCCGGAACTGATCCAGGGTTCATCTTTCGACAGTCGGTCAATCAGATGCCACAGGCTGCGGGCATCATCCGGGCTGTCTTCCCATTCTGGAAAATAGCATCCCAGATCATGAAACGGCAGCGCCATGGAAAGATCAAAGCCGACGAGAATATCTTGCCTGTTTTCCGCGAGCCGGAACAGCCAGTCCTTGACATCTTCTCTCGACCAGCGCGGGGAGGGGTTGAGCAGCGCTGGCGGTCCGTTCGGTCCGATGGTGGCCACGGCAATACCCGGCGGCCGTTCGGCTCGGGCTCCGGACCAGTCGACACAGGCAAAATTATCGAAGCAGCGCATGTTCTGCTTCTGCCCGGGTGTTGCGCAAAAGAAAAGGGGCGAGCCCAGCGGCCCCGCCCCTTGTTGAACATTGAAATGTGCGATTACTTTTTACGCAGATCTTCCAGTGTCTTGGCCGCTGCGTCGCGCCCGCCCAGACCAAAGGCCAGCGCACCGGCTACCGCGATGGCAGCGACGATGGCGGTAAAGGCGGTCTGCACGATTTCCTCGCCGACACCCATGAACTGCAGGCCCATGAAGGCGAAGAGCAGCAACGCCGCATAGCGCACGACTGAAGCAGCCAGCGCATTTTCACCCATTAGTCTTGCCAGCATGTTGGCGATGAAGAAGCCCAGCGCAATGACAACACCGCCGAAGATGACACGACCGCCCAGGTCGAGCACATTATCGAGAATATTGGTCAGCTCAGGGAAGTTGAGCAAACGGGTGGCAGCGATCGCAGCGAAAAGCATGATCGCAATCATCACGATTTTTGACACCAGAGACGACACATTGCTGCCTTCGGGCAGGATACCCAGAGCTCCGACGGAGCGGTCGACGCCAAGACCCGGCAGCAATTCTTCTACCAGTCCGGCGACCCAGCGGGCGATGATATAGGCAACGCCCAATACCAAAGCCGCACCGATAATCAGCGGAATGGCACTGAGAATGGTTTCCAGCAAGGTGACGGCCGGATCGCTGATTGCGGAAATCTGCAATGCCTGAAGCGCTGCGATCGAGACCGGGACGATGATCAGGACATAGACAATTGTACCAATCGTGTTGCTGATCGCGGAATTTCCTGTCACCTGCTCGGCGCCGGCGCGATTGGCCCATTTGTCGAGGTTGATCGTCTGCATGAATGTCACGACCAGATCTTTGACGATCTTGGCCACGATCGAACCAATGAAGAATATGATTCCTGCTCCGACGATATTGGGAATGAAACCCATTACCGTGTCCAGAAGCTGCTGCAATGGTTCAGTCACCGCATCAAGTTCAAAGACCGTCAATATTGCGATCCAGCCAAACAGCCAGATCAGCAAGCTGACGATGCGTCCCAATGACATGCCGATGGATTCACCGCTTCCTCCAATATCCCGTTGTAGGAAGGAAATAGTGTCCACCAGTTTTGCAAAGGCCCATTTGCTGCCTCTGGCAACCAGCCAAGTCACCAGCCAAATCAGCACCGCGTAAAGAATTTTCAATCCCCATTCGCTGGCTACGTCCATATCGAGCACGTAATTGCCAAACAAACCATCCATTTTCATTCCCCTTATGAATTCGGTTTCAATGGCAACGGTTTACCATGAAAAGCACATAATAGACAGGCGTGAGTCTCTCCCGGCCCGGGTCAAAATGTAATCAGGTGTATCGCGGAAAGGACGTTTTACATTTCCAGAACGACACGGCCGATAGCTTCGCGTCGTTCCAGTATTCGGAGTGCTTCGGGGGCATCCTCCAGCGAGAATCGATGCGAGATATGCGGCTTCATCACACCCTGTTCGGCCAGGTCCTCCATCGCTGCGGTGTTGCGTTTGGCCAGTTCCGGATCGCGGCGTGCGCTTTCTCCCGCGCGCAGGCCGATCAGGCTATATCCCTTGATCAGTGCGTGATTGGCCGGGAAGGCGGGAATATCACCGCTGGCAAAGCCGACGATCAGATAGCGGCCGCCCCAAGCAATGGCGCGTGTGGCGGTGATGGCGAGGTCACCGCCGACAGGATCATAGACAATATCCGCGCCTTTTCCGTCAGTGAGCGCTTTCACCTTTTTGGCAAGCTCTGGATCTGCAGGATCCAGCACATGATCAGCCCCACAATCCAGCACCACATTGCGTTTTTCCTTGCTGGAAGCCGTTCCGATCACAAAGGCACCCATATGTTTGGCCAGCTTTACGGCAGCCAGTCCGACCCCGCCGCTCGCGCCGAGGACGAGCACCGTCTGTCCTGGCACAGTGTCGCCCTTGTCATGGAGCGCGTGCCACGCCGTGATGGCCGCTGTGTGCCAGCAGGCGCCATCGGCATAGGAAAGGGCCGGCGGCAGGATTTTCAGCGCATATTGCGCGACAGTCATCTGTTCGGCAAATCCACCACCCTTGTTCCCCGCCATGACGCGGTCGCCAATGCTGAAATCTGTGACTCCGGCACCGATCGCGACAATGTCCCCCGTGACCTCCAGACCAGGCACAAAGGGCGGGTCCGGGCGGAACTGGTACTTGCCATAAGTCATCAGCAGGTCCGGAAAATTCAGGCCGGCAGCCTGGACCGCGATCCGGACTTCGCCTGGCCCAGGAGGCGTGACTTCCATTTCCTGAATTTTCAAAGAGCCTGGCCCTGTCAGGGCGGTGCAAACGGCTGCGCGATAAGTATTGCTCATGAACCCGCAGCTTCTACCACGGACCGGGTGAATGCCGCGATATCAAAGCGATTGGCCCGCGTATCATAACCGCGGCGCACGATGACCAGTTCACGTGAAGGAATGATCACCAGAAACTGTCCGCGATTGCCAAATCCGGCAAAGGCATCCCTTGGAATTCCGTCGGAATTGTTCATCAGCCAGAAGGTGGCACCATATCCGAACTGCCTGTCGGGCTGAGGTCCGGAAGGGGTACTGACATATGTTCGCCAGTTTTCCGGAAGCAGGCGTTCCGGACCAGCTTTCCCGTGGGCCCAGACACCATTGTTGAGATAGAGCAGGCCCAGCCTCCCGAGATCTCTTGCTGTCGTCCAGACCTGACTGGAAAGGATGTGGCTGCCTTGCCAGTCCGTCTCGGCATAGGTCCGGGTCATTCCCAGTTTCATGAAAAACTCAAACGGCGAGAATCCGTCGAGACGCGCGGCATGAACCGCCAGCAATGTGTCGTTGTTGGCATAGCGAAATCGGCTGCCCGGCTGGTAGAGCAGTGGCCAACTTGTGGTTCTTTCAATCACGCTGGCGCCGCCCAGATATATGGGATCGGTGCGGTTTCCTGCGGTATCGCTGGTCAATCCGCTGGCCATCCGCATCAGCTGATCTGCGGTGATCTGCTTCCGCGGATCTGCATCGTCAATCCACTGGGGAATCTGGCCGGGCGCATCGATGTCAAACCCATGTTTGTGTACGGCATGTCCGACGAGGGTGCCGGCAATGGATTTGGCGACGGACCAAGTCCTCTGGGCGGTGTGGAGGTCGTGGCCCTGCTTGAACGTTTCTGCCAGTATTCTGCCGTTTTTGATGACAAGTACCGCACTGGTTTTTCCGCCAAATTGTGTGCCATCTTGCGCTTCAGCAACGACGGCGCGAAGCTTTTCGGGAACAGCGGAGGCCGGGGCCATCGCACCGGCATCGCCCATTGGCCAGGGTTGATCATCGAGATCAGGCCGTTTTGCCTTCGACGCTGGCCGGTTCGGGGCTTCAAACCCGATCGGCATGCCAGTACAGCCGCTTACCGGGTCCCAGATTGCCGTCCGCGGGGGACCGCTTTCACCGTAGTGGACTCTAACTTGTCGGTTCTCCTTATCCACCTCCATTTTCAGCTTCGGCACAATTTCGGCCACCCGGTCATAGATCCCTGTCAGTTCATCCGCCTTGATATCGGCCAGCGTTTTTCCGCCGTTCCACAAACCGGAACAGATAAACTGGGCTTTGTAACCAGCGGCAAGGGCGAGGTCATAATCTGAAGGCTCCTCGGCTCCGGCAGGATTGGCTGACATCATGCATGCAGTTGCCATGATTCCGATAAGGTGCAATCTGTGTTTCCAGGTGGTCATTATTTGCTCCAATCTGCAGAAATATAGGCGATGAACCAAGTGAGGGGCTGCATGTGAGCCGGGGATTGCCGCCTGCCAATCTCCGAGTCCGCTTCACAGGCAAACCCCACAATCGCTCCGAAACCACGGTCAGGTGCCGAAGGCAGGAAGTCTTTTTGCAGATCGCCGGGTGCAAGAGATGCAATCGGCCGTTCATCGCCATCATAAACCAATTGCTCGTGCAGCTGATAGGCCCGGGTGCTGCAATCAATCACCATGTTTGACCGCAGATCGCGGATATTTTCCGCCAAGGTCCGGTCCGGCCAACCGGTTGTGGCAATCATCGAAATTGCAACAGTTACCGTCTCGCTGCTCTTCACAACGCTGGCCTTGTTGGCAAAATAGATCTCGCTGCGATATTCCGGGGCGTCATCCCTGATAATCTCGTCAACAAGAAACCATTCGGGGGTTTTGGCCGGAACAGCCAAACCTGATTCGGCCGCGTTGATTGGCGAGATGGCAAGCAGCGTTGCCATGACGATTATCCCGAGCGTCTCAAGCGTCATTTTTCCGTTTCCTGAGATTGTCCCAAAAGGCGAGACGTTCCCGGATTTTGTGTTCAAAACCGCGATCCTCTGGTTGATAGAAATCTTCCGGGTTCATCGATTCCGGCCAGTAATTGTCGCCGGAAAATCCCTCTTCGCTTTCATGATCATAGCTGTAGTCTTTGCCATAACCGATGTCTTTCATCAGACGGGTTGGTGCGTTGAGGATATTTTGCGGCGGCATCAGAGAACCGGTTTTCTTTGCCGATTTCCAGGCCGATTTCTGGGCCTTGTAAACGGCATTGGATTTGGGTGCAGTGGCGCAATAGAGGCAGGCCTGCACGATCGCGAGTTCACCTTCCGGACTGCCCAAAAATTCGTATGCTTGCTTGGCGGCGAGGGCCTGAACGAGGGCCTGGGGGTCTGCGAGGCCAATGTCTTCGCTGGCAAACCGCACGATCCGGCGCAGGACATAAAGCGGTTCTTCACCCGCCACCAGCATCCGGGCGAGATAGTAGAGTGCCGCCTGCGGATCAGATCCGCGCAGCGATTTGTGCAGAGCGGAGATGAGATTGTAATGCCCGTCGCGATCCTTGTCGTAAACGGCGAGCCGTCGATGCAGCAGCTTCGCCAGATCCGAAGGCTCCAGAGGGTTATCCATGTTCATCGCGAACAGGGATTCTGCCTGGTTGAGCAGGAAGCGGCCATCACCGTCCGCACTTGCCACCAGCGCCTCGCGAGAGTCTTCCGTGAGCGGAAGAGACCGTTTCTCCAGTGTCTCGGCTTTTTCCAGCAATCGCATCAATGCCGTGCTGTCTAGCCGATTGAGAATAAGCACCTGCGTCCGGCTCAGCAGGGCGGCGTTCAGCTCAAAGGACGGATTCTCAGTCGTCGCACCAACCAGAATGACGGCCCCCTTCTCAACATAGGGCAGAAAACTGTCCTGCTGGGAGCGATTGAAGCGATGAATTTCGTCCACGAACAATAGTGTCTGCTGTCCCAAGTCCAGGCGTTGCTCGGCTTCGGCAAAGACTTTCTTGAGATCGGCAACCCCTGAAAAGACAGCGGATATGGATTTGAAATGCAGGTCTGTCTGTTCGGCCAATAACCTGGCGAGGCTGGTTTTGCCGGTACCAGGAGGGCCCCAGAAAATGATTGATGACAATTTGCCCGATGCGAGGATCCGGCTCAGGCTGCCTTCAGGGCCGATGAGATGGTCCTGACCCACAACATCAGCGAGACCAGCCGGTCGCAGTCTTTCCGCCAGTGGGGCAACGGCAGCTGCCGGGTTCTCCTCTTCCGTATCAGATTCTTTTTGGAACAGATCAGTCATCTGTCCGGTTTCCGATGCTCCGAACCATTTCGGTTTGCCTGGGATTGGGGAGGGGAATCGGGAAGCATGGCCGGTTACCGGATCGCTTCCTGACGGATCGGACTATGACCCAGCTGCCGCTGCCGAATCAGTCGCAAATAACTCTGCGCCACCGTATTGTTGATCTGATCCCAGCTGAACTCATCCGATCGCTTTTCTCCGGCAGCGCCATGCGCGTTCCGGACATCGGAATCTTCACAATAGAGCTGGAGAGCATCGGCAAAAGCCCGGATCGCACCAGGTGTTATCAACCGTCCGGACTCGCCCGCCCGAACCAGACTCTGGCTTCCGGTGGCCTTGGCTGCAACGACAGGAATGCCGCACGCCATGGCCTCCAGCGTCACATTGCCGAAAGTTTCCGTCACCGAGGGATTGAACAGCATATCCATGCTTGCCACCGCCCGCCCGAGATCAGTGCCCTGCTGAAAACCAGCGAAAATGGCGTCGGGAATGCGATCTTCAAACCACTGCTGGGCTGGACCTTCCCCGATGACCAGAACACGGTGCGCGATTTTCCTGCGCTTGAGTTCATCGATGCTGTCGGAAAAGACGTCGAGGCCTTTCTCCATCACCAGCCTCCCAAGGAAACCGATGACGGGAATCTCATCCTCGATCCCGAATGCCCGACGCCAGGCCAGGTCCCGGCGTCCCGGATGAAAAACCTCCCGGTCAACCCCGCGGGACCAGATGCCGACATCATAGTTCATCCGTTGTTCGCGAAGAACCTGGGCCATGGATTCGGAAGGCGCCACAATCGCGTCGCAACGCCGGTATAGCCGCCGCAATAAGGCTTCGATCAAGGGTTCCAGAAAGGCCAGATTATAATAGCGTGGGTAAGTTTCAAATCGGGTATGTACGGAAGCGAGTACCGGAATATCCTGCTTCCGGGCCCAGCTCACCATGCGATGTCCGACAAAATCCGGGCTGGAAATCTGCATGACATTGGGCCGGAACTGTTGAAGATCGCGTTTCGCAACAGAGGATATGTGGGTCGGAAACCGGTATTCGCCTCTTCCCGGAAAAGCGACAGACGGGACACTGATCAAATCACCGGTTGGTTCAAACGCCGGCGTATCAGTTGTCGGTGAATATACGCGAACCGCAGCCCCGTTTTCGAGCAGATATCCGGCGAGACGGTTCAGCGCCTGATTGGCTCCGTCACGCACGAAATTATAATTGCCGCTGTACAGGGCGATACGCAGATCACTTATTTCCATCGGCTGCTTCAAGCACAGTCACACAGAAATTGCCAATCTCATCTTGCTCGTTTAGCGACAAGTCATGATCGAAACGAAACTGGATTTTCTGCTTGTCGGCACACCGCAACCGTTCCGGGATGACGGGGAAATAAGCGCGATCGTCAAGACTGCGCTGTCTGAGCCGGTTTTTCTCGGCCCCTCGGGCCTGAAAGGAAATCAGGTTGCCGATTCTGTACACCATGGCGGCCCGGACAAGGCGGTCCATCTCTACCCGGCAGAGCATTATGCCTGGTGGGCGGAAAAATATCCCGATCTGGAAATTCTTGAAAAACCAGGGGCTTTTGGCGAGAATTTCAGTTGTGCAGGGTTGACGGAAGACCGGCTCTGCCTGGGCGATAAATTTCGGGTTGGTGAAGCCCTGATAGAATGCAGCCATGCGCGGCAACCCTGCTGGAAGCTCAACCACCGCTTTGGTCGGAAAGATGTGATGAAAACCGTGATCCAGACGGCGCGTTCCGGCAGTTATTTTCGGGTGCTGGAGCCTGGCCTTGTGCAGGCCGGGGATCGGATTGTCCAGTGCGAACGGCCGCATGCGGACTGGCCGCTCGAACAACTGTTCCGGATCCTCATCAGTGGCGCGCACAAGGACCGCAAGGCTGAATTGCAGTGGCTCGCCAAATTGCCGGTATTGGCCGAAACATGGCGAAATCGTGCAGAACAGCTGGCCGCGAAGCAGTGACTAATCGTCTTTGTGCTCGCCGTCTTTCGGGGGACGCAATTTCAGCCGTCTGACCCGGCGGTCATCGGCCTCGATGACTTCCAGCTGCCAGCCACTGGGGTGATCCAGTACTTCACCAGCTTCCGGGATGTGGCCAGCGAGGACGAAGGACAGTCCTCCGATCGTATCAATGTCTTCATCAATCTCGGCCAGTGCAGGATCGACTTCTTCCCCGACATCATCCAGTTCGGCCCGCGCATCGACCTCCCAGATGCCATTACTCAGCTGCTTGAGCATCGGAATCGGTTCATCGTCATGCTCGTCCTCGATATCGCCGACAATTTCCTCGACAATATCTTCGATGGTCACCAGTCCTTCGGTGCCGTTATATTCATCGAAAATGATCGCCAAATGGGTCCTTGTGGCCCGCATTTCTGCCAAAAGATCGAGTACACCCATCGATTCCGGTACAAAACGCGGCTGCCTCAGGAAGGGACTGATGTCCGACGGCGGCGTGCCACCCTTCGCGACGAGCGCAAATATATCCTTGATATGGACCATGCCGATAATTGTGTCGAGATTCTCCCGATAAACAGGGAGCCGACTGTGCCCGTGTTCCGAGAACATATCGACATATTCGCTGAATGGCGCGCTTTCTTCGATCGCGATGATATCCGCCCGTGGAACCGCGATGTCGTCCACCCGGTGATCGCTGAAATGCAGCAGGTTGCGCAGCATTTCCAGTTCGACGGCCGACAGGTCTTCGGCCTTGTCATCATCCCCGTCGGTTTCGCTTTCGTGCTCGTCAATGACTTCCTCGAGCTGCGCGCGCAGGCTGTTATCCTCTGCTTCGCCAAAAAGCAGAGCCTTCAGGCTGCGCCATATTCGCCCGGGTTCTTCGTCTTCACTCTTGTTGGCTGCGGCAATGCCGTTACCCGAGCTGCTGGTTTGGTCGTCTGGCATGATTTTCGTTTTGGTCACTTATTCCATATGTTCATCGGGATAGGGATCGGCAATCCCGAGACTTTCCAATGCTCTGGTTTCCAGAGCCTCCATTGTCAATGCATCAGCCTCATTTTGATGATCATAGCCTAGCAAATGCAGGGTCCCATGAACAACCAAATGTGCAGTGTGATCTGACATGGAAACCTGCTTTTCTTGCGCTTCCCTCAGGCAAGTCTCTTTCGCCAATATTATATCTCCCAGCAAAATTTCCCCATCATCGGTGTTTGCCAGGCCGCTGAGCATGTCCCTTGGCACCAACGGAAAGGACAGTACATTGGTGGGTTTGTCCTTGTCCCGATATGCTGCATTCAATTTGCGGACTTCCTCATCAGAAGTGAACCGGACCGCGATTTCCAAATCTGCAGAAAGTTCGGACAGTGGCTGATACGGCGTCAGTTTCAGGGCATTCACGACCGCATTCTGTGCGAGCTGTTGCCAGTTTATGGTTTCATCCCAACCCTCGTTACGTGTCGCAACGTCAAGCACCGGAACTTGTCCAAAAATCAGACAATTCAGCTGGCATCAGGGCCTTCATAGGCATCAACAATTCTGCCTACCAGCGGGTGACGCACCACATCGCTGCTGGTGAATCGAATGGTTGAGATCCCGTCAATGCCTTCAAGGCGCTTCACTGCGTCGTTGAGGCCTGAACGGCTATCACCACCCGGAATATCGACTTGACGGGGGTCTCCGCACACTACCATGCGGCTGCTCATCCCAAACCGGGTCAGGAACATCTTCATCTGAGCGGGCGTCGTGTTCTGGGCCTCGTCCAGAATGATGAAGGCGTCTCCCAGTGTCCGGCCGCGCATGAACGCCAGCGGTGCGATTTCGATTTCACCAGATTCTATTCGCCGCTCCACTTGCTCCGCAGGCAGGCAGTCAAACAGGGCATCGTAAATCGGTCGCAGGTAGGGATCGACCTTGTCTTTCATGTCTCCTGGCAGGAATCCCAGATGTTCGCCTGCTTCCACCGCCGGCCGCGACAGGATCAGCCGCTGGACCGCACCGGTGATCAACATGGCCACAGCCTGGGCCACCGCAAGATAGGTCTTGCCAGTCCCCGCCGGACCAAGCGCAAAGATCATGTCATCCCGGGCGAGAGCTTCCATGTAATGCGCCTGACCGACTGACCGCGGAACAATGGTCTTCTTGCGGGTACGGATCATCACCCTGGGCGGCTCGGAAATATCGTTCTTCCCGCTGTTTTCGGATTCGG
This sequence comes from Pseudomonadota bacterium, assembly GCA_039181895.1. GTDB lineage: Bacteria > Pseudomonadota > Alphaproteobacteria > Sphingomonadales > Sphingomonadaceae > Parasphingorhabdus. Next base: position 60,366 of record JBCDCK010000005.1, on the reverse strand, counting down.
AAGTGCCCGTTGCGGCTTTCTGAACCCGCGGATCGCCGGCCATGGCGATAATGGCTTCGACCGCTCCTGCATCGATTTCCTGACCCTTTTCCAACCGGTTGTAAATACCGGTGAGGACATCCCTGGCTCTGGTGGCTGCGTCTTCCTCGCCTTCAATTTTCAGGTTGGTCCCGCGCGCGGCAATATAGACACCGAGGCGATTTTCGATCGCCACGATATTGCGGTCATATTCACCAAACAGATCACCGAGCAGCTGCGGATTGTCAAATTCCAGATCCAGCGTGATGACCCCTCGCATTTGTTCGCTTTGCGCTTTTTTGGCCATCAGGCGGCTTCACTCCTTGGTATCTGTCCGTGCAGGCTGTTGGGACCGGCGGATTCGATTTCGACCTCAACCATATCACCTATCGCAAGATCAGGTGCGATGACGTGGACAGATTGCAGCCAGGGTGTCTTGCCAACCAACTGCCCTTCCAGTTTGCCCTTTCGTTCCAGCAGAATACTGGTCCTGCGCCCAACGGTCTGGCGATTAAATGCGTGCTGCTGTTCGTTGAGCAGAGCCTGGAGGCGCTGCAACCTTTCATCCATCACTGCACGTTCAATCTGTTCATCCATGACGGCCGCTGGAGTTCCGGGCCGTGGTGAATATTTGAAGGAATAGGCCTGCGCATAGTTGGCCTCGGCCACCAGCTCCATGGTTTTCTCGAAGTCTTCATCAGTCTCACCGGGAAAACCGACAATAAAGTCTCCGGAAATGGCGATGTCCGGACGCACATTCCGGATCCGACGCAGAATATCGAGATAGCTTTCCGTGCTGTGGGAGCGGTTCATGGCCTTCAAAATCGGATCGCTTCCGGATTGCACAGGAAGGTGCAGATAAGGCATCAAAGTGGGGACTTCGCCATGGGCGTCGATCAACGCCTGGCTCATGTCGTTGGGATGACTGGTCGTATAGCGGATGCGTTGCAGACCATTGATGCCGTCCAATGCTCGGATCAGGCCATCAAGCCCAGCTTTTACACCCTTGTCATCTTCTCCGGACCAGGCGTTGACATTCTGGCCCAACAACGTGATTTCACGCGCGCCACCATCAACCAGCGCTTTGGCTTCATCGACCAGATCCTTCCATGGCCGGGAAATTTCGGCTCCGCGTGTATAGGGAACCACGCAATAGGTACAGAATTTGTCGCACCCTTCCTGAATGGTCAGAAAAGCCGTTGGATGGGCCTGTTTCTTACGGGTGGGCAGGGCGCCAAATTTGGATTCCGCCGGCATGTCGGTGTCCAATGCGCGTTTGCCGCCTTTGGCCTGCTCGATCAGTTCGGGCAGCCGATGATAAGCCTGCGGACCGACGACGATGTCGACGCTCGGTGCGCGACGGGATATTTCGCGACCTTCGGCTTGTGCCACACAGCCTGCAACCGCAATGAGCGGGCTTTCGCCATCTTTTCCGCGCAAACGGCCAATGTCGGAATAGACTTTCTCGGCCGCTTTTTCCCGGATGTGGCAGGTGTTCAGGACGACCAGATCTGCATCTTCGCCTTCAGCTGCGCTGGTCATGCCCTGATCGGTCAGCATTTCGGACATGCGTTCGCCATCATAGACGTTCATCTGGCAGCCAAAGGATTTGACCCGGAACTTCGTGGGATTTTTGCGATTCATAGCGGGCGCCTATACAACGGGGCGTCCTGACAGGGAAGCGGAAAGCGCCTTGGAAATCCGGCGCTCAGCCTCGGCGCAAATGGCTTTGCGATCGCTAAATTCCGAGGGGTCAAAAGGCTCGAGAAAATGCAGGGTGACGGGGATAACGCCCCATCGTGAAAACAGGCTTGTGGCATTGCTTGCCGCGCTTTCATCTCCTACCCAGGCGATCTCCTTGCTGACCTTGCCAAAATTCAGCAGCATGGGCTGAACACGGATCGGTTTGGGCGGAGGGGCCATGGCCTGAAAGAGCGACGGCTTGAAGGGCAGGAGGCTGTCTCCCTCTGTGGTAGTCCCCTCAGGAAACACGGTAATCGGGTATTTCTCTTCAATGGCTTCCCGAATAATCTCGATCTGCCCGCCGACATTCATGCGGTCTGTCCGGGAAACGAATATCGTCTTGTTGATCCGGCATAACCAGCCGATAATTGGCCAGTCCGCAATACCATCTTGTGCCACAAAAGTGCAGCCCGTGACTCCGGCTACAACAGGAATGTCAAACCAGCTAATATGGTTGGACACATAAAAAACGTCTTGTTTCAGACGCTTTCCTTCCGTCCGGATTATCGCGCCGCAATTGGTAGCAACCAACCAGAGGAAAAATCGCGGCCAGGGGGAGGGCAAGCGAAACAGGCGCCACAAATAATGCAGGGGCAGGCAAACAAGCAGGCTCATTAATATTCCCGCCACCCGCAAACCGAGCAATAACATGCCGAAAAAAGAAATCGGCTCTTCCGAACCGTCAGTTTTTGCGGTCAGAGGATACGCCATAAAGCTCCATGCGATGATCAACGAGCCGGTAACCCAGCTTTTCTGCTATCTGTTTTTGCAGCGCTTCCAGTTCCGGATCGACAAATTCGATCACTTTTCCGGTTTCGACATCGATCAGATGGTCGTGATGCGCTTCGGGCACGGCCTCATAACGGGCCCGTCCATCGCCAAAATCATGCCGGTCGAGAATGCCTGCTTCTTCAAACAGGCGAACAGTACGATAAACCGTCGCGATTGAAATCCGCGAGTCTTCCGCCGACGCTCGTTCGTGCAGTGTCTCCACATCCGGATGATCATCGGCGTCAGATATCACACGGGCAATCACGCGCCGCTGGTCTGTTATCCGCAGACCTTTCTCCGCACATAATTTCTCGAGATCGATTTTGTCGGGCATGCATGTTCGTCCTGTCTAGCAGTTCAGACTTTATTGCGCCGTGCCCATAAAGCAAAGCGGAAAATGTGAATCGGCTACGGTTTGGTGAGGCCGGTGAAGAGCCGGTGGCTCAGCGCTTTCCGCGTTTCTTTCCCAATCCAATGGATTTTGCCAGTTGGCGGCGCTTTTCCGCATAATTTGGCGCCACCATCGGATAGTCGCTGGGAAGCCCCCATTTGGTGCGATACTCGTCGGGCGTCAGGCCATAGTGAGTCATGAGATGGCGTTTCAACATCTTCAGTTTCTTGCCGTCCTCCAGACAAACAACATAGTCTGGCTTGATCGACGACTTGACCGGTACCGCCGGATTCGGCCGGGCCTGTTCGGCAGCCTTACCTGACAGTCCTGCCAATGCGCCATGCACATTGTTGATGATCAGCGGCAAATCTGAAACTGCTACGCTGTTATTGCTTACATGGGCGGCTACAATGTCCGATGTAAGTGTAATCAGGGTCTCATCGAGAACCATCTCTTCATTTGTCATAATATCCCTCTTTGCGACTTGTTTTTTTTTGCTTGGGTACATGGGTTGCCCCCAACAACTTATTTGCAAAGATGTCATTCCTTGGCAACTGGCAAAAGCTACCGGCTAATCTGCAAGAGACGAATCTGGGCCTATATTTTCCGTCGATACGTGATGGCATCATGCTTCTGGCCGTCACTGCCAGTGTAATAAGCTTTTCTGTGACCAATCCGCTCAAAACCCAGTTTGCGATAAAGATTTTGTGCGGGATTACTCGATCGGACTTCCAGAAAAATGGCTTCAACTTCATTTGCCCGGGCATTTGAGATCAACTGCCGGATCATCATCTGACCGATTCCGAATTGTTGCTGCTCCGGGTCTACTGCAATCATCAGCAATTCGAGTTCACCCGCTACCATGCGGTATATGCAAAAACCGCAGAAGAAGGATTGCTCTCCCACTGTTGTTCCTGCCAGCATCAGGTGGGTGTTCATCAGCGACAGCATTGACCGGCACTGACCCTCGTTCCAGGATTCCCCGAACTCGCTGGGAAAGGCGCGAGCCATGATCTCCATGACCGCGTCGATTTTTTCCGGCCCGGCCTCGCGAATGAATATGGCTGGATTTTTGCCGAAATCGGGGTTTTTGACAGTTGCCATGAGCTAGGTTCCCCGAGGCATTATTTGCGCGTCCGGGGCCCGCCCGTAGACAGGAACCGCAGACAGCTTTCGTTCGGATTCCGGTAAAAGCAGGGCGTTGGACGCATCAGGAAACATGGGCAGAGCGGTACGGTTTTCCGCTAGCTCGGCGAGCGCCTCTGCAGCGGATCCGGCAACAAGATCTCCCTTGCCATATGCAAGAGCTTCTGTCGGCGGGAAAGATCGAAGATCATCAACCGCACCGCCTTTGGTATCAAAATTCTGGATAAAATATTCGCCATGTCCGCCGATCATTGCAACATGGAACGGACCTCTGGATGCATCCGCCGCCAAAGCCTGGACCGCAACGAGTTGCAGGCACTGATAGGAAAATACGGGAACCTGCCAGGCAAGCCCCAGCGCTTTGCCGACGGACAGGCCGATTCTGACTCCCGTAAAGCTGCCAGGACCGCCATTGACGAGGATTTGGTCAGCTTTTCCCCTGTCCGGCAAGCTTGCGATAATGGGTATCAGCTTTTCGGCATGTCCGCGCCCGATTTCCTGATAATCGCTTGCGAGAACAGTCCCTTCCTCGAACAAGGCTGCCGAACAGGCCGCTGTTGCTGTATCAATTGCGAGAAACCGGCGGCCCATTACACAGCCGTCCGTCAGATGATCTTGTTGAACTTGCTGAATTCCGGACGTGGGCTACGCTCAAAAATGGTTTCAGGGTCGCCATATCCCAGGGTGGAGATAAAGTTGGATTTCACTGTTGGCTGATCGGCAAAAAAGACCTTGTCCACCGTATCATTGTCGAACCCGGACATCGGGCCGGTGTCAAGACCCAGTGCACGCGCGGCGAGAATGAAATAGGCCCCCTGCAGCGAACTGTTTCGCATCGCATGGACCTTCCGCGCTTCGGCATCGCCTGCAAACCAGCTTTTCGCATCGGTGTGGGGGAATAGCTCCGGCAAAAATTCGTGAAAGTCCTGATCCATTCCAATAATCACTGCGGCGGGTGCTTTTCGGATTTTAGCCTGATTACCTTCTGCCGAGCAATCCGCCAGTTTGTTTCTGGCTTCAGCCGAGTGACACCAGATCAGTCTTGCCGGGAGCATGTTGGCGCTGGTTGGCCCCATTTTCATGAGATCCCATATTGCCTGCAGCTGGTCGGCTGTGACCGGCTCGTCCTGAAATCCGTTATAGGTACGCGCTTCGCGAAAAAGCTGGTCCAGCGCGGCATCATCGAGTGGCATATTCATTTTCTTCCGGGCTCCCTGAAATCCGGAAAGTGAGTCAGGCTGCCCTGACTTCAATCACTTCCGGTACATAATGTTTGAGAAGCGATTCAATGCCATGTTTCAGCGTTGCAGTCGAGGAGGGGCATCCGGCGCAGGCACCCTGCATTTTCAAGAACACAACCCCGCGATTGAAGCCGCGGTAAATGATGTCACCGCCGTCGTTTGCCACAGCCGGACGGACACGTGTGTCAATCAATTGGCGGATCTGGGCAACGATATCCGCATCTTCTGGATCGTCATGGACCTCTTCCTCCGGTGGAATATGGATCTCACCGGCGGAGCCCGGCTTGAAGAGGGGAATGGCGGCGGTGAAATGATCCAGGAGGATGCTCAATACTTGTGGTTTCAGGTCGGACCAGTCGGACCCGGGGCCGGCTGTCACGGAAATAAAGTCGGCACCAAAAAACACGCCTGACACATCGCCGAGGGTGAACAGGGCTTCCGCAAGCGGCGAAATCTCTGCATCTTCTGGCGAGGCGAAATCGCGTGTGCCTTCCGGCATCACGGTCTGGCCGACGAGAAATTTTAACGTCGACGGATTGGGCGTTTTTTCGGTTTCTATCAGCATAGGATCAATGTGGTGCCATTTGTCGGGGCTATCAAGACCAAAATGTGCTGATCGCGCAGAAATTGCGGTATTTTGGAGATCATTATTCACTGGTCAGTCAGAATTGGCCTGCTTATATTCACATCATGCACGCAACTCTCCCAAGAATAGCGACTGCCTTCCTGTCTGGTACATTCGCTCTGTCCCTTGTTCTCTCACCCTTTCCAGCGCAGTCGCAGCCCGACGAGGCATCGAAAGTCGAGAACGATGCCGAACAAGCCGAACAGCTTCCGTGGCTATACAAGGGAAGCGATGTTCCGATCGATCGAAGCTGGACGTTCGGTTCGCTCGAAAACGGATTGCGCTATGCGGTCAAACGCAATGGTGTTCCGCCGGGTCAGGTTTCCATTCGCGTGCGCCTGGATGTCGGATCGCTGATGGAAATGGACCATGAGCAGGGCTTTGCCCATTTCATGGAGCACTTGTCCTTCAGGGGCTCCACCTACGTGCCCGATGGCGAAGCCAAGCGCGTCTGGCAAAGGCTTGGTGCCACCTTCGGCAGCGACAGCAATGCCGAAACCTCGCCGACTCATACGGTCTACAAACTGGATCTGCCCAATGCCAGTGCCGAAAGTCTCGATGAGAGCATGAAAATCCTGTCCGGGATGATGTCTTCTCCAGGCCTGACCCAGACGGCAATTGATGCCGAGCGCCCGGTTGTGCTCGCGGAACTGAACGAAAGACAAGGGCCTCAGACCAAGGTTCAGGACGCGACCCGCGCGCTTTTCTTCGCTGGCCAACGCCTGGCCAACCGGTCACCGATCGGGACGCCGGACACGCTGCGTACTGCAAATCCGAAAGACTTGCAGCTGTTTCATCAGCGCTGGTATCGACCTGAAAACACGGTGATCGTTATTGCCGGAGACGGTGAACCGGCAATGTTTGAAGAGATGATCCGGAAGCATTTTTCTCCTTGGACGGGCAAAGGCGATCCAGGCAGGGCTCCCAATTTTGGCGATCCGATCGATACAGGCGATACCAGCCGCCTGGTTATCGAACCAACTTTGCCGCAATTCATTTCCATGGCCGTTGTCCGTCCGTGGAGGCAGGTCGATGACACGATTGTCTACAACCAGCAAATCCTGATCGACCTGCTCGCGTTGCAGATGATCAATCGTCGGCTCGAGGCGAGAGCGAGAGCCGGAGGCAGCTATTTGCAGGCCAGCGTCAGCCAGGAAGATGTCAGCCGCTCGGTTGACGGGACATTCATCAGCATCATTCCGATCGAGGAAGACTGGCAGGCGGCCTTGCGTGATGTCAGGGCGGTCATCGCTGATGCGACCACCTATGCACCTTCCGAAGCAGATATCGCGCGAGAAATTTCCGAATTTGATGCAGCACTGGCTATTGGCGTCGAAAGCTATGCAACTGAAGCGGCGCGCAAACAGGCTGATGATATTGTCAACGCGGTCGACATCCGGGAAACCGTAGCCACACCGCAAACCGCACTCGATGTGTTCCGCGACATGCGTGATCTTTACACGCCTGAACGCTTGCTGGAATCTACCCGCAACCTGTTCGAAGGCGTTGCGACCCGCGCGCTGCTCACTTCACCGCGGGTTGTGGAAGACGGCAAGGAACGACTGGCTTCGATCCTGAGCAAGGAAGTTGAAGCTGCGCGAGATGTTCGCGTGGCGCAAAGAGATCTGGGATTTGACTCACTTCGAAAAATCGGTCGAAAGGGTCGCGTCAAATCGAGTGAGAAGATACGTCGTTTTGACGTCGAGAAACTGGTGCTCTCCAATGGGGTGCGGGTGCTGCTTTTCCCGAACAAGGCCGAGCGCAACAAGATCATGGTCAATGCCAGGTTTGGCCGTGGATATGCCGGGCTTTCAGCGGAAGAGGAGGGTCTCGCTTGGTCCGGAGCCTTGGCGCTGGTGGCCAGCGGCGTTGGCAAGCTGGGGCAGGAAGAGATTGACAAGATCACAACCGGTCGCCGCATCAGCCTGAATTTCGGGATCGACAATGACGCTTTTGAAATCACGGCAGATACGCGCGCTGCCGATCTGGAGGACCAGTTGCATCTGATTGCGGCGAAACTGAGATATCCACGTTGGGACGAAGCTCCGGTAGTTCGAGCGCGCGCAGCGTCCATTATCGGATATGACAGCTATTCGGCATCTCCGCAGGCCGTGTTGCGGCGTGATTTCGATTGGCTGATCCGCGACAAGGACCCGCGCTGGAAAACACCCGACAAGGCGGATTTCGAGCAGCTTACGGCGAAAAGGTTCCGGAATTTCTGGAAACCGATTCTGCAGAGCGGCCCGGTCGAGCTGATGCTGTTCGGGGATTTTGATCGGGATGAAGCGGTTGATTCGATATTGAGGACGTTCGGAGCCTTGCGCAAACGGCGTGTGTCCCAGGGAGATGAAAACGTACAGTCTCCAGCATTTCCCGATCCGCAACCGGGCCCGGAAATTCTGGTGCACAAAGGCGATCCCCAAAGGGCGGCGGCCTTGATTGCATGGCCGACCGGAGGCGGGCTGGATCAGGTTCGTGAGAGCCGAAAACTGGAAGTTCTGGTTTCCATATTCAATGATCGCATGTTTGAAATTCTGCGTTCGCGAGAAGGGGCCAGTTACAGCCCGCAGGTTGTGAACAATTGGCCGGTCGAGTTTGACAGCGGCGGCTTTATCAGCGCGTCCAGCCAATTGACACCGGACAATATCGACCGCTTCTACTCAGTGGCAGATTTGATCGCAAAGGACTTACGGGAGAATCCGGTCAGTGAAGATGAATTGAAACGCATAATAGAACCCTTGCGTCAGCTCATAGCCCGGGCGAGCAGCGGCAACAGTTTCTGGATGAGCCAGATGGAAGGCGCCACGTTCAACCCGCGCAAATTTGACGTTCTAGGGACTTTCTTGTCTGACTATACGGTCATAACGCCTGCTGAAGTTCAGGCCTTGGCGCAGAAATATCTGGTCGACTCACGTCGCTGGAAGCTGGTCGTACTGCCGGAATCCAGGCGCAATGAAGCGCAGGGAGAATAGATTTCAGAGGCTTCTCAGCTGGCTGAGTCCACAATGGCAAGAACCTGTTCGTTCGTCGGCCGCTTGCGATAGTCGCCAGATACGGATTTCGCGGTGATTTTGCCGTCCTTGTCAATGACGATGACTGACGCATAGGGCACGCCCTTGGCTTTACCTTCGGTATATTGCGGATCCCTTAGGCCAAAAGCGTCAATTGCCGCGGAGCTTTCGTCCGACAACATGCGGTAATTCAACATCTGGTTTTTCGAGAAACGGTTTTGACTTTCGACACTGTCATAGCTGACGCCGTAGAGTGCGAATCCGCGTTCCTCCAAGTCACTGACAATGCCGTTAATGCCTTTGAGCTGGGTTTGACAAAAGGGACACCATTCCACGGATCGGGTGAACACGAGTACCGCTGGACCCTGTGAAATGATATCGGAAAGGGTTGATTCGCCCTCATCCGTTTGAAAAACGGAGTCCATTGGAGCGGATTCACCGACTGCAATCCCGACATCTATCGTCGAAAGATCCTCGAGGCTCAGCTGCTCCGGCTCGGGCATCTGTGTAGTGGCAGCCTCTGCATCACCGCTTTCCGTTGCAGTTTCAGGGGATCCGCAGGCGGTAAGCACCATTGCAGATGTGGCCGTCAGTATTGCGAAACGGTGATTGAGCATGAAAAGTCCTCGCATAAATATCTCGCTATTCGCGGGGTTTGGGCCAAAGGTTACAACGGAATACCAAAATTCAATCAGAATGCCGCCAAATCCTGAAGAGAATGGGGGGCTTGGTTCGTTTCAAAGTCATATCTGGCTCCCCGCTGCCACGATCAATCAGATCTTAAAGCACATATTTGGACAGATCCGTGTCTCTTGCAACGTCTGACAGCTGCCTATCGACATAATCTGCATCAACCTTGACAGTTTGTCCCTTCCTGTCTTCCGCCTCAAAGCTGATCTCGTCCAGCAGTTTTTCCATAACAGTCTGGAGCCGTCGGGCACCGATATTTTCCACTGTTTCATTAACATTGGCGGCGATTTGTGCCAGCTTTTCAATCGCATCGGAGGTAATTTCGATCGTCACCTCTTCGGTTTCCAGCAGCGCCACATATTGTTCCGGCAAATTGGCTTTGGTTTCGGTCAGAATACGCACAAAATCTTCTTCCGTCAGCGCGCGCAATTCTACGCGAATGGGGAGGCGGCCCTGCAATTCGGGGAGCATGTCGCTCGGTTTGGATACGTGAAAAGCGCCGGATGCTATGAACAGAATGTGATCGGTTTTCATTGGACCATATTTGGTCGCTACAGTGGTGCCCTCGATCAGCGGGAGCAGATCCCGCTGCACGCCTTCGCGACTGACCGATCCGCCACGCACATCACTGACTGCGATCTTGTCAATTTCATCAAGGAAAACAATGCCGTTCGATTCAGCATCGGTAATGGCCGAACGGGCGATATCGTCATCATCCAGCCGCTTGTCGGATTCTTCCTCGACCAGCTTGTCCCAGGCATCTGCCACGCGCATTTTCCGGCGTTTCATATTGGCTTGACCAAAGGCCTTGCCCATCATGTCGGACAGATTGATCATCCCCACTTGTCCGCTCATGCCGGGTATTTCCATCGGCGCATTGGGGGCGTCCTCCACCTCGATTTCGATCTCGGTGTCGTTCATGTGATTGTCGATCACTCGTTGGCGAAAACTCTCGCGAGTCGCTTCACTGGCATTCTCGCCGCAAAGGACATCGAGCAGTCGCTTCATGGCTGCTTCAGATGCGGCATCGCGAACCGCGAGGCGTCGACGTTCACGTTCCAGTCGCACCGCTTCTTCTGCGAGGTCGCGGGCAATCTGTTCGACGTCCCGCCCGACATATCCGACTTCGGTAAACTTGGTCGCTTCGATCTTGATAAACGGCGCATCGGCCAGCTTGGCCAGGCGCCGGGAAATCTCGGTCTTCCCGCAACCGGTGGGGCCGATCATCAGAATATTCTTGGGTGTTACCTCATCGCGCAGTTCGACCGGTAGTTTCTGTCGTCTCCAGCGATTGCGCAACGCGACGGCGACAGCGCGCTTGGCGTCCTTTTGTCCAACAATATGTTCATCCAGTGCTTTTACGATAGCCTTGGGAGTGAGTTCATCCAGCATTTTGGGCCTTTAATCAGGAAAGAGTTTCACAAGAGAGGAGGTGACTGCTCCGACGCCGATCAGCTCGAGCTGTCAAGGCTTTCAACAGTCACCTGATCGTTGGTGTAGACACAGACTTCCGCAGCGATGACCATCGACTGTCTCGCCAGTGTTTCCGCATCCTTTTCATAGTCCATCAGAGCACGGGCGGCTGACAGTGCATAATTGCCTCCGGATCCGATGGCCGCAATGCCGTGCGTGGGTTCAAGCACATCTCCGTTTCCGGTCAGGATTAGCGTCACTTCCTTGTCAGCGACGATCATCATCGCTTCAAGATTACGCAGATATTTGTCCGTGCGCCAATCCTTGGCCAGCTCGACAGCGGCGCGCATAAGCTGTCCGTTATGCCGCTCCAGTTTCGCTTCAAGACGCTCAAACAGCGTGAACGCGTCGGCTGTCGCGCCGGCGAATCCGCCAATCACGGAACCGTCATGCAGCTGTCGAACTTTGCGGGCGTTGGGCTTCATGACTGTCTGACCCATGGATACCTGCCCGTCTCCAATCACGACAACCTTGCCGTTTTTCCGGACGGACAAAATGGTTGTGCCATGCCATTGCTGCAGGCCATGTTGCTGATTTTCTGTCATGAAATGGCATATGGGAAATGGTGATGCATTCTGCAACCACAACCGGTCAGCTTTGCATCATTACCCGAACTTCTTCTCCGGCATACAAGCGTACGTCCATCTTTCCGATCTTCACCGAAGCCAGAGCTGCGTTAAACCGCGCCATGTGGTCCGTTTGGAAATGGGCACCCAGGTCCTCTTCCGATTTCCAGCGTTCAACAATGTGAAACAGGCCAGGATTGCTGGCATCCTGGGAAAAGCTGTAATGTAGGCAGCCAGTTTCTGCAGCCGAAGCTTTCATCATGTCTGTCACAGCCGGACGAATGGATTCAAATTCCATCTCGGCAATTTCGACCGAGCCCAAAACCATTATCATGTTCATCTCTCCCTCCACCTTCAATCCCGCCAATCCCGACGGCGCTGATGGCAAAAAAAATGGCGACCAACTGGCAGCCATTTTGAAATCTGGTTTCCGAATTCGCTCAGGGGCTGGTCGGTGTGTCGTCAGAGCCGTCAGCTGCAATGATAATACCTGCGATAATTGCCGCGGCAGCCAAAACAGCGATGATGATTCCGGATCCGCCTTCGAGTTCACTCTCGTCGGACGTCGCAGCGCCGGTGCGCTCTACCGGAGTCGAAACTGGCTGAACCGCTTGTGCGAACACGGGTGCACTTACCAGAGATGCAGCTGCAACAGCTGCCATACCTACTTTACCGAAACGCATATATTGCTCCTTCAGGGTTTCGCATTTCATTCAATAGACAGGCGAATGCCACAACAATATTTTGAAATCAACCAGATTTCATCATCCTACACCGATTTTGCTCTTTTGTGGCAAAGATCACACATGCGTGGTTGGCTTGGCTGTCATGAAACTGCCGATCATCTTCGTAAATCACTTTGAAAATTGGGATTTTTGATGAGCTGCTTTGTGAGGACCCACCCCTGACGGAGGAAGTTTTTCCGTCGCAATCAGTGCCAGAATCCTGCCTGCCCGAGATCGACGGGGTCGCGCGGAGAAGGCGAAGGCAAACATGGTTAAGTTGGCTTGCGTGATGTACCGCATTGAAACAGCCACCAGGTGACCCGAATTTTGGGCTGGTGTTAATCCCTAACAAATTGTTAACGCCCAATCATGGTTGAGGACAGAAACAGGGCGCTGGCGCTGCGCAACGAGGGGGCAAGGCATCCTTTTCGGTTAAAGTTGCCAAGGGAAGCGCTGATTGTCGCGCCAGAGGAAATTGCGGCAACTGCAGAAGCGGAACGGAAGCTTTTGCTGAATGAGGATGTCCACATGTTCCTCCTCAGTTTTCTGGCATTCTTTACGGCCTTTTACCTGTTTATCTTCTGATAGCAGACGATCACCGGTCGGATTGGCCCGGAATCGGATCGCAAGCGAGATGGAGTTGCTGTCCGAGCCAAGCGGCCACAACGCACATCCCGGCCACAAGCAGCAATTGCTCGGTTGTGGAAACGCCGAGCATGCTAAGTGCGAGAGCGGCCAGCGCTCCTAGTACCATGCATCCCGAATTGACGACATTGTTCGCCGCGATGGTGCGGGCGGTTTCGCTGATATCCACCGTCGTAGTCAGAAAGGCGTAGAGCGGCACAACAAACATCCCGCCAAAAATGGCTACGCCGGCCAGGGTGGCCAGCAATGCCCAGGCACCATCATGCATCATGAAGGTTTGGAACGTATATAATTCTCCGCCGGAAAGACCTTCCCAGTTGCGAGCGATAAAGAACAGGATGACAACAAAGACACCCATCATAATCACGCTGATGGGAGCGAACCGGGCTGAAACCTCGCTCTTGAGCAAGCGGTTGATAAGGATGGAACCCACAGCAATGCCGATCGAGAACACACCCAGAAAGAGACTGGCGACAGCTGGTGTGGCGGTCAGGACATTTTTGACAAGCGGAGGAAACTGAATGACCAGCACCGAACCGATGGTCCAGAAGAAACTGATTGCAACGATGGCCAGATAGAGCCGCCGGATATGCAAGGTTGCGGAAATAAGCTGGATCGAGGAGCGAATGAAATTGAAGTCGATTTTCTCAACTTGCTTTTGGGGGGGAGCTTCCGGCATGAACTGACTGCCTATCCGCCCGATCAAAGCAATGGCGAGAACCGCGATTACAGCGACTTCCACTCCGTTTCCGTAACGGTCAATGATTATCCCGCCGAGGATTGTTCCGGCTAGGATAGCGATATATGTGCCGGCTTCAACCAGACCCGTGCCCGCCAGAACTTCATCCTTTTCAAGATGCTGAGGCAGAACCGCATATTTGATTGGCCCGAAAAAGGTGGACTGGAGTCCAAGCAGGAACAGCGCCGTGAGCATGATGGGCACGGACTGGATCCACAATCCGATGCCACCGATGATGGCAATGCCGATTTCGAGTGTTTTTACAAACCGGGTAATCCGGGCCTTGTCATAATTGTCGGCGAGCTGGCCCGCGAGGGACGAGAACAGGAAAAACGGTAATATGAATATGCCGGATGCGAGTGCGTTAAACTGGAACTCCTGCGCGGGATCCTGGTAAATTCCGTAAGTCACCAGGATGACCATTGAGAATTTGAACAGGTTGTCGTTAAATGCTCCCAGCAGCTGTGTGACAAAAAGCGGCCAAAAACGGCGCTTGGCCAGAAGTCTGATGGCTGATGACATGTTCGGGATTTCCTGTTGTTTCCAGTGTTCCGACAGGGCTAGATTATTCGCCACCGTAACGATGTGCACGCGAAGCGCAAGACGTTGAATTTCCCGAGCTTCCACCCCGGAGCAGCCAAAAGAGAGCGGTGCGGGAAAGGATGGGATTTCCCTTTCCGCCGAAACCGTTTATGGCCGTTCCCGAAATGCTGAATCTCCCTAACATTCTGACCTTGTCCCGGATATTTGCCTTGCCCTTTCTGGTTGCGTTGCTGTGGTGGCAGAAATGGGAGTTCGGCTATTTGCTGGCGTTCGGTCTCTATTCCCTGATGGCGATAACCGACTATTTCGACGGGTATCTGGCAAGGGCTCAGGGCACCGTTTCCAAGCTCGGGATATTTCTCGATCCGATCGCCGACAAGATCATGGTGGCGTCGGTCATACTGATGCTGTGCGCCAAGCAATATATTGAAGGGCCGCATGTTGTTGCGGCTCTGATCATCCTGTTGCGTGAGATCGCTGTCTCCGGACTTCGAGAGTTTCTGGCAGGATTGCAAGTGAGCGTTCCCGTTTCCCAGCTCGCAAAATGGAAAACCACCTTTCAGCTGATATCTCTGGGATCGCTCATATTGGCAGCTGGCCTGCCGCAATATGCGGTCATCGAAACCGTTGGATTGTGGACGCTTTGGGCTGCAGCGATATTGACGCTGATCACCGGCTGGGACTATCTCCGCGTCGGTCTGAACCACATGGATTGACTGGCCTGACATGACCCGAAAACTCGACATCGTCTATTTCGCCTGGGTCAAAGAACGGCTCGGAAAAACCGAAGATGGGCTTGATATCCTCGCGGATATTCGCACTGTCGAAGATGTGATTGATCATCTTTGCAGGCGGGACGAAATCTATCATCAAGTTTTTGCCGACAGGTCACGCCTGCGCTTTGCGCTGGATCAGCAATTGGTTCAGCCTGATACACAGCTGGCCGATGCCAGGGAGCTGGCTATTTTCCCACCGGTGACCGGAGGATGATCAAAATATCCGTTTCTCCAGCAGATTTTAGTGCGGGTGAAGAAATCCAGAAAATCGCGGCCTTGGGCGGTGGTGCCGTAGCCAGCTTCACGGGTCAGGTTCGGGGGGACGGAGAGTTGGTCGCGCTGGAGCTGGAACATTATCCCGCGATGACCGAACAGGCTTTACAATCCATCGCCGAGGAAGCAGCAGCCCAATGGCCGTTGCACGGGATCACCGTGATACACCGAGTGGGCAGGCTGGCGGTGAACGATCAAATCGTTCTGGTCTGTACCGGGTCCGATCATCGTCAGGCGGCGATTTCTGCCTGTTCTTTCATCATGGACAAGCTCAAGACGGTCGCGCCATTCTGGAAAAAGGAGATCTGGCAGGACGGATCGGAAAGCTGGGTCGAAGAACGGCAATCCGATCTTGATGCCGCTGCTGATTGGAAAAAACGGACTTAGGCCGCTTCCTTCCGGCTCCTCGTTCGCATCCAGTCCTGTCCATCCCGCATTATTTTGGCAAGCAACTGGAATTCTTCCTTGCGCGGACTGTTGCGTCGCCAGACCAGAGTTATGTCCCTGTAGGCGCTATCGGACTTGATCGGACGGGCGCTGATATTGGTATGCTGTAATATGCCGCTGTCGATCGACATTTTCGGCAAGAGTGTAAGCCCGAGACCATTGTCGACCATCTGCACCAGCGTATGAAGTGACGTACCCATCATTCGTGCCGACGCGCGAAGTTCCGGCCGGTTGCAGGCGGCGAGCGCGTGATCTTTCAGGCAATGTCCGTCCTCGAGCAACAATAGCTGGTTTTCGTCAATCAAGGCGGGATCGACAGTTTTCGGCGGATCACGGGGATCGTCTTTCGGAAACGCGACAAATATTTCATCCCGGAACAGCATTTCGGACTCCACGTCTCCACAGGGGAATGGCTGGGCGAGAAGCACGCAATCGACATGTCCGTGGTGGAGAGAGTCGCACGCAGCCTGACTGGTTTCTTCCTTCAGGTACAACTTCAATTCGGGGCGATCCTCGCGCAATCGCGGCAATAGACTGGGCAGCAGAAACGGTGCTATGGTCGGAATGACGCTCATACGCACATCACCGGCAAGCGGTTTGCCCGCCGAGCGCGCCATTTCCGAGAGTTCTTCCGCCTCCCGCAAGATCCTGTGTGACTTTTCGACCATCTGATTACCCAGCTCGGTGAACCGGACCACGCGCCGGGTGCGTTCAACGAGAACCACGTCGAGCAATGTTTCCAGTTCCTTGATACCAGCCGACAGGGTCGACTGCGTGACATAGCAAGCCTCGGCTGCCCGCCCGAAATGGCCGTGCTCCTTGAGGGCGACCAGATATTGCAACTGTTTCAATGTGGGGAGATAGGTCGACACAATCTAATTCCTCGATATATAGTTGGTTATTAATCTAGTTTGGTGATGAATGCGAGGGGGAAAATTCGTCCCCGATCAATCAGTTGCAAAAAAGGACTGGAAAAACGTCTGAACGAGGCCTAGTTTTACAACTTCTGACAATCCGGAGAGCATAATGTTTCGGGACCTTGGCGAATATCTGGACTCCATCAAGGCTAGGGACCCTGCTCCGAGGTCGCGATGGGAAGTGTTGCTTTACCCCGGCATATTGGCGGTCGGCATGCACCGGATCGCGCATTGGCTCTTCAAGGGGGAGCTATATTTCTTCGCCCGGCTGATCAATCACATGGCGCGCTTTCTAACCGGGATCGATATCCATCCGGGAGCGAAAATCGGGCGGCATCTTTTTATAGATCATGGTTTTTCGGTAATTGGTGAAACCGCAGAAATCGGGGATAATGTCACAATCTATCAATGTGTCACACTGGGCGGAACCAATCCGGCCAATGGTGTAGGTGGCAAGCGCCATCCCACGATTGAAGATGATGCGATCCTGGGTTCGGGCGCACAGATATTGGGTCCGATCACGGTAGGCCGAAGGGCCAGGATCGGCGCCAATGCAGTCGTGACTCAGGATGTGGCGGAAGGTGCGACTATGGTTGGTGTCAGGGCACGTCCGACCCTTGTTCAGGTAGAGCAATATCAAAAAGAATTTACGCCCTACGGAACGCCTTGCAGCGAGGTTTTCGATCCGGCGACTCAGAAACTGGAAATCCTGCAATGTGAAATGGAGCAGCTCCAGAAACGGATCGCGGCCTTTGCTGAAGAGCGGGAGTCCGGATCCTCGGACAAGATTTCCGATGAAAGAGACAGTGCTTGAACCGGGCTGACGCGTCCAATATCGCCATATTCCCGGGACGTGGATCATCGGTCCTGCAGGTCGGCTTCGAGCGCAGTGAGATGGAACGGATCCTGAATCTCTATGGCCGGATGGTCGCGGCTGGGCATTGGCGGGATTATGCGATGGACATGGGGCGAGATGCAGCGATTTTTGCCGCCTTTCGAAGATCGTCCGAACGACCGCAGATGCGGATCGAGAAGCGACCTGCCAACCGCAACAAGCAAGGCATGTGGACCCTGCATGGTGAGCATGGCCAGATTCTCAAACGCGGGCATGAACTTGCAGGCGTACTCGCCCCGATGGAACGGCGCCTCGTGAAGATTGTTGAAAGCTAGTTTGAGGGCCGCTTAGCGCCCGGGCCAATCAGGCGGCGGCTTCGGTATCCAGGGCATAGCCAGCCGATCGCACGGTTCGGATGATATCCGGACGATCACCGGCATTCAGTGCCTTTCGCAAACGGCGGATATGCACGTCAACGGTCCGTAACTCGATATCACTGTCCTGCCCCCAGACGCTGTCAAGCAGGCGTTCCCGGGAAAAAACCCAGTTGGGATGTTCCAGAAAGTGCCGGAGCAGGCGAAATTCTGTGGGACCGAGGGGTATGGTATCGCCGTCGCGTTTCACCTTATGTCCGACAGTGTCCATTTCCAGATCACCAAAGGCCAGCTTTTCCCCTGCAAGGGCAGGGCGGACCCGACGGAGAACGGCCTTGACCCGGGCGATCAGCTCACGTGGGCTGAACGGTTTGGTGATATAGTCATCCGCACCTGTTTCCAGACCACGAATCTTGTCTTCCTCTTCTCCGCGCGCGGTCAGCATGATGATCGGAATATTCGCGGTTTCGGCAGACCTCCGAAGGCGACGACAAACCTCGATCCCTGACAGATTCTCGATCATCCAGTCGAGAAGAATTACATCTGGCCGGTTTTCCCGCACCAGAAGCAAGGCTTCCTCGCCATCCGGCGTGTGGAGGACGTCATATTCCTCTTTCTTGAAATTCCAGGAGAGAAGTTCTGCCAGCGCGGCGTCGTCTTCGACCAGGAGAAGCTTTGCATTCTGCATCAGCTTGCCTCATTTCCAGATGGTTGTTCAAGGAGATCGGTGGGATTTTCTCCGCGATCGCGTTCCGGCATCGGCTCGCCGCGAGCTGCAAAATAAACCATTTCCGCTACGTTGGTGGCGTGGTCTCCGATCCGCTCAAGGTTTTTGGCGATGAACAGCAAATGGGCGGCCTCACCAATATCCTTTGGGTTTTCGATCATGTGCGTGATCACCGCGCGGAAAATACTTGTGTAAAAGTCGTCCACCACCTGATCCCGTTCGCTAACCTCCATCGCCAGATCGGCATCGCGTCTGGCAAAGGCCTCAAGGGAATCGCGGACAAGTTCGGATGCGATCCGCGACATGGACGGGAGCAATGAAATGGGACCCAGCTTGTGGCCGCCCGTGATCAAAGGCACACGCTTGGCAATGTTCTTCGCATAATCGCCAATCCGCTCGACGACGCCAGAGATCTTGAACGTCGCAATCAGTTCGCGCAGGTCATCCGCCATCGGCGCGCGCAAGGCGATTGTCTGAAAGGTCAGGTCGTCAATTTTTTGCTCGAGCTCGTCAATCAGCTTGTCGTCTTTCACGACCTGTGCGGCCAGCGCGAGATCATGATTCTTCAGCGCTTCCATCGATCGGGCGATGGCCTGTTCACTGCGTCCGCCAATCTCTGCGACCATGCCGCGCAGTTCGTTGATGTCTGTATCAAACGCTTTAACGGTATGTTCTGTGCCAGTATTGGGCATTTTCTGGGTTCCTTCCCTTCAGGCTCGTCTATCCGTAACGGCCGGTAATATAATCCCGCGTCTTATCCTGTACCGGATTGGTAAAGATATCCGATGTCACACCATATTCGACCAGCGTTCCCAGGTGGAAAAACGCGGTCCGTTGTGACACGCGCGCGGCTTGCTGCATGTTATGCGTCACAATCACAATAGCATATCTCCCGCGAATTTCGTGGATCAACTCCTCGATCTTCGCCGTAGCGATCGGATCGAGCGCCGAACAGGGTTCGTCCATCAGGATGACTTCCGGATCCACGGCGATGGCTCGGGCGATACATAAACGCTGCTGCTGGCCACCGGAGAGGGCCGTACCGCTGTCCTGCAGCCGGTCTTTCACCTCGCCCCATAGTCCGGCCCGCTGCAGGGAATTCTCGACAATCTCGTCAAGTTCTTCCTTGCCTGTTGCGAGACCATGTATTTTCGGGCCGTAGGCGATATTTTCGTAGATCGACTTGGGAAAGGGATTGGGTTTCTGAAACACCATGCCAACCCGGGCGCGCAACTGCACGACGTCCATCTTTGGCGCATAAATATCTTCGCCCTCCAGCGTGATGTCGCCCGTCACCTTCGCGATGGGAATCGTATCATTCATCCGGTTGAGGCACCGCAGGAATGTCGATTTGCCGCAACCGGACGGACCAATAAAGGCCGTGACATTGTCCATGTTTACATCAATCGAAACATCGTTGATCGCCTGTTTCTCGCCATAGAAGACATTCACATTGCGTGTGGTCATCTTCGGCGGGCCTTCACCCGCGCTGATACCGGAAGGATTGCTGTCCGAAGCCGGAGAACTGTCGGCGGCCATATCCGCTGTTTGCGTGTCAGTCATATCTTCACCTACCATCGCGTTTCAAAGCGGTTGCGCAAATATATCGCAACAGCGTTCATCGTGAGCAAAAAGATCAGCAGAACGATGATCGCCGCTGATGTTTTTTCAACAAAGCCGCGATTGACTTCGTCCGACCAGAGAAAAATCTGCACCGGCAATACGGTTGCCGGATCCGTCACACCGCCAGGTGGCGTGGCGATAAATGCCCGCATGCCGATCATCAGAAGCGGCGCGGTTTCGCCCAGTGCGCGGGCCATGCCGATAATGGTACCGGTGAGGATGCCCGGAAGCGCAAGTGGCAGGACATGATGGAACACGACCTGGATCGGGCTCGCACCTACGCCGAGCGCCGCTTCGCGGATCGAGGGAGGGACAGCCTTTACGGCATTACGTCCGGAGATCACGATGACCGGCATGGTCATGAGAGCCAGTGTCAGACCGCCCACCAATGCCGCTGATCTGGGCAAGGCAAAAAGATTCAGGAAAACTGCCAGACCAAGCAGTCCGAAGATGATCGAAGGAACCGCCGCCAGATTGTTGATCGAAACCTCGATCATGTCCGTATACCGGTTCTTGGGAGCATATTCCTCGAGATACAAGGCCGCCAGAACACCAATCGGAAAAGCGAGGGCAAGGGTTACGAACATGGTGATCAGCGAACCCTTGAGCGCGCCCCAGATGCCGACCTGCATCGGGTCCGTGGCGTCGGAATTGCTCAGGAAATTCCAGTTGAACCCGGTACTGAGCTGATCGGACAGTTCTTCTACCTTGCTTTCGGCCTCGGGGCTGCCAGCCCCCTTGTAGGCAACATCCAGTTCGGATTCGACGGGCAGGGAGATTGTAGCCGTCTGTTCCAAAAGCGCGGGGTTGTCGATAATCGCATTGCTCACCGCGCGCCAGGATCCACCGGAAAACAAATCAGTGCCCTCACTGCCATATTGTAGCTCAATACTGGTGTTCACGATGTCTTGCAGTCCGAGTGTACGCAATTTGTCCGCTGCATCGGGCCCCTGATACTGGCTGGCCGACGCGCCGCCGGTCATGGCCGGGAAGTCGATTTGGAGCGGCAGTTCGGTCTGTGTGAACCCGCGCAGACCGTTCCCCATCATGACGATCAGAAGAAATGCAAGAAACCCGGCCGACAGGATAATGGCGGTCAGGCCCAGTGCCTTGAACCGGCGTTCGGCGGCATAGCGTTTGGCAATGCGCTTTTGCATCGCATCACTCTGCCAGTTGGTTGGCAGGCGGGCCTCGGATGTGCTTGCGATATTATTCATAAGCTTCCCGATATTTCTTGACGACACGAAGCGCGATAAGGTTGAGCAAAAGGGTAACAATAAACAGTACGAGACCTAGAGCGAAGGCGGCAAGTGTTTTCGGGCTGTCAAATTCTTGATCGCCAGTCAGCAATTTCACGATCTGGGTTGTCACTGTGGTCACGCTCGAGAAAGGGTTAGCGGTCATGTTGGCAGCGAGACCGGCAGCCATGACGACGATCATCGTTTCACCGATCGCCCGGCTGACAGCGAGCAATACGCCGCCCACGACGCCTGGCAGAGCTGCTGGAATCAGGACTTTCTTGATGGTCTCGCTTTTGGTCGCGCCCATTGCCAGAGAACCATCGCGCATCGCGCTGGGAACCGCGGCGATACTGTCATCCGCCATGGATGAGACGAAGGGAATGATCATGATCCCCATGACAACACCTGCCGCGAGTGCAGATTCCGAAGAGGCGCCGGATATGCCAATGGAAACCGCAAAGTCCCGCAAAGCCGGAGCGACGGTCAGCGCGGCAAAATAACCGTAAACAACCGTCGGAACACCGGCGAGAATTTCCAGTATCGGCTTCATCCATTGCCGGAAATTGGCTGGCGCATATTGTGTGAGGTATATCGCGCTCATCAGACCGAGCGGAATGGCAACAATCATGGCGATGATCGCGCCGATAAAGACCGTCCCCCAAAAGAGCGGGATGGCACCGAAACCTGTTTCTCCGCGCGGACCAGCGACTGCTTTGGGATTCCATTCCGTTCCGAACAGGAAATCCAGCGGTGAAACCATCGAAAAGAAGCGTACGGATTCAAATATCAGCGAAACAAAAATACCGATGGTGGTGATGATGGCTATCAGCGAGGCGAGCAACAAGGTGACCATCGTCACGCGTTCGATCTGTGTTCGGGCACGCAAGTCCGGATTGAGACGCAGCCAGGAAAACACCCCGCAGGCAAAGACCAGTAGAAGTGCCGCAATCATTCCGATGGTTTGATACCAGGAAATGGCCGCGCGATAGGGTTCGACCATCGTTTCGGACAAGGGGTTGAAGGCCTTGTCCTGTTGTCCCTGAGCAATGGAGCGCGCTTCGGAGAGGATCGAGCCTCGGGCAAACGGATCATCGGGAAGCGCTTGTGCCGCCGGGCTGGACAACGCCGTTTCCGTGATGAGAGCCGGAGTGGCCAGGTTCCAGACAACCAGAAAAATCGATGCCGGGATGATCGCCCAGAGGGCCACATACCAGCCGTGATAATTGGGGCGCGAGTGGACAAGGCTGCGGTTATCGGCCGCGTCGGTGAAACTCGCGGCCTTGGCTTTGCCAAAAAACCAGGCAAGAGCGCCGAGCAGAATAACCAGAAGGAAGAGAATGGAGCCAGTCACGACGAAACGTGTAATCCTTGAATGGCCAGCGATGGGAGTTCGTGGAACATAAGATTCGTTCGCGTAAACACTATTTCAAGTCAGCTTCGACGAGTACCGGAAGATCCTGCGCAACACCTGCCATTTGGGTGCGAATATCTTCCGGGGACGCGATCAATCCCGTATCGACCAGATAGCCGCCTTCACCTCCGGCTTCAACAAATGCGGTCAAATATTCCTGCAGTCCGGGAATGACTCCGACATGCTGCTTTTTCGTGTAAATATACAGCGGTCTGGCACCCGGATATTCGCCGGATGCGATGGCTGCATAATTTGGTTCAACTCCCGAGATTTCGATCCCTCTGACGCTGTCCAGATTCTCCTCCAGAAAGCTGAATCCGAAAATCCCGACGCTGTTGGGATTTGCCTTGAGTTTCTGCACGATGAGATTGTCGTTCTCGCCCGTATCAATATAGGGTCCATCCGCCCGAACGTCGTGGCAGATGGCATCAAAGGCGTCTTCATCCGTGTCTTTCAGTGCGGCAGTTGTTGCGTTGGTCTTGCAGCCAACTTCCATGATGAGTTCAGTCAGCGCATCACGCGTACCGGACGTGGACGGAGGGCCATAAACACTGATCGCAATATCCGGCAGGCTGCTGTCGACATCCGACCAATTCTCGGTCGTGTTGTCCTGGCCATAGGGTTTCTCGGCAATAGCCTCGTAAATCTGTTTCGGAGTCAGGATGATGGCCGGACCGTTATTGGCCTGGGCAAAAGCGATGCCGTCAATGCCAATCTGCAATTCCACCACATCGGTGACGCCATTATTCTGGCACATCTGCAATTCCGTTGCCTTCATGCGCCGGGAGGCATTGACAATGTCGGGCGTTTCCGCCCCGATACCGGCGCAGAACAGATTCATGCCACCGCCGGTGCCGGTAGATTCGAGAATCGGGGAATTGCCGCCGCCATCCGCGCTGAATTGCTCTGCCACGGCCTTGGCGAATGGAAACACGGTTGAAGAACCGACGATCCGTATTTCGCTGCGATTTCCTCCCTGACCTCCAGAGGCCTGATCCTGACAAGCAGAAAGTGCAAGAGTAGATACCGCGAGAAGCGCGAATCTTTTGATCATGTAGATGTCCCCGTAAATCCAAGACTTGAGCAGGTTACCTTCAAGAATCGCCTGGCAATTCCATTCCGGAATGGCCTGTTTTTAGGCAGACGCGGTGTCCTGTCCATGACAGATATATTACAAATTTGTGACCACTTTTTCGGAAGACTGGCCGAGGTCCGTATTTGCCGGGTCAGGCTTGAGTATGGGCAGGAAAACGCTGACCGTTGTCCCGACGCCCAGTTCGCTGTTGATTTCCATTCGGCCGCCATGTCTTTCGGTGATATGTTTCACAATGGCGAGGCCCAGACCAGTTCCGCCGATTGCTTTGCTGCGGCCCTTGTCGATCCGATAGAACCGCTCTGTCAGGCGGGGGATATGGTCAACCGGAATGCCTTCGCCCTGATCGGTCACGGACAGCTTGAGCATGGAGCCGGAACGATTGGGTTCGACACCGACCGAAACCGGCGCACCCTTGCGGCCATATTTGTAGGCGTTGCTGACCAGATTGTGCAGCAGTTGCGACAATTGCGAACGATCCCCCCGGATCATCGGCAGATCATCGGGCAGTTCGACCTGAAAGTCGGCTTCCTTCCTGCCGCGGCTTTCGAGATAAAAGCGCCGCACATCCTCGATCAGTTTCTCGAGATCCAGCGGCTCTTCGGGCAACTGGAATTTTTCGGCCTCGATGCGTGACAGCGACATCAGATCGCCAACGAGCCGCTGCATCCGGTCGGCTTCCTCATACATGATCTTCAGGAATCGCGCCCTGGTGTCATCGTCCTTTCCGGCAGCCGGGTCCTCAAGGGTTTCCAGAAAGCCCTTGATTGCCGACAGAGGCGTGCGCAGTTCGTGGCTGGCATTGGCGACAAAATCAGTCCGCATGCGCTCTGCGGCATAGCGGCTGCTCTGGTCCGACAACTGGACCAGTTTGAGTCCGTCTTGCAGCCCGTGAATACGCAATTCCCAGCGCTGCTCGGCACTGCCGACCCCGACCAGCAATATCGGCTCGCCGCTGTGGGTGGCGTTGGGGTTGGCCAGCCGGTCGGCGGCGGCCGGATGGCGAATGGCGATGCGGACATCTTCGCCGACAATATGATTTCCCAGAACGGCTGCGGCAGCCGGATTTGCTGCCGCAACCTTGGCGTTGCGAACCAGCAGGATCGGATCGGTAATCGGATTGATCACATCCTGATAGGCCTCCGCACGACCTTGAAACAATATCTGTTTTCGCTGTCGTTCCAGCGCTGCTTGATCGGGCGGAGCTTCGCGCGGGCGGTGCAAGGCCACAACCGCAATGGCGGCAAGCCCCATGACCGACATGAACAGGATTTCCGCGAGACTGCTGGCAGCGCGGCTGGCCAATAATGCGCCAGCAACGATCAGGAACATGGCTACAAGAAAGCGAACAGGCAAAAATCGGTCCACCCGGATGAGAGTATTGGTACGATCCGCGTTTTACGCCTGAACCGGTCTCCATCGCAACGGAATTGTGGAAGCTGGGCGGGAGGCGTCATGACGTCATTGACGATTGCGTTAACGGTTTCCGGACTTTTGTCCCGATAATGGACGGGCTGGATATCGAGCAACTGTTTCCTCGCCATTAACGGGTTTTGCCTATATATGGCCGGATAAGAGGATCTGACTGCATCATGACCAACGAAACCAATCCGAATCAGCCAGCCAGTGAAGATCACCAGCAAGGTGAGAATCCCGGCATTGTCACGCGGCGGCGTGCGCTGATGATGGGCGCGGTTACCGCGTCCGCTGTTGTCAGTATCAAGCCTGCCCTTGCGCAGACCGCCGGTTCGGTTCTGAACTGCGAGATCCCGATTCCTGGTAATCATGCCGCAGGTGGATATATCGCGCCAGACGGCAAGGTGGTGCCACCGGATACGCCGGGTGCCTTTCCCCCTGCCTATGACAGTTTCACCGGTGAGGAAATCAAGCGCGCCATAAACGGCCGGTCGCTGCCGGGCGTTTCGCGGGAACAGTCCAAGGCCTATGTCAACTATGTCCGCCGACTGCAGTCCGGTCAAAGCGGCTTCACCTGCTACGCATCGCTCCAGATGCCGCGATAGCCGGGATTTTAACCGGATAATCCGGGCATCCAATCTTAACGATTTTCTGCTATCAGACCATGCAATTTGAAGGACTTGCATGACGCGGGGCAATATTGAAGACCGATGAGCCAGCAGTATAAACTCAAGGCCAATGACGCCCTGGCCGCGCATCCACTCGACAGTATGACCGCGATATATCAGATGTCATCCGGTATCACCCATCTTGTGACCGATCCGATCCCTGCAATCCTGCAGGTGCTGACCGATCAGTTTGCGGACTGCCAACAAGTTGCGGCACTTCTGGAAAAGCAATTTGAGCTGGAAGCCGATGGCGATGTCGAAGCGATTGTCGCAGCGCGCCTGGATGAGCTTTGGCAGCTGGGGCTGGTCGAAAGGCAGGCAGTTACGTGAAGCCGCTGCTCGAAACACATCTCGCAATCGGTCCTGCCCGATTTCGCATCGCTTCTTCGTGGCGGCGGCCGCTTGATCTGCTCGACGAGCTTTATGCGGGCTATCCGGAGCCGGAAGACGGATTTGCCGATTTCACAGTCCGTCTGGAACCGGACAGGCCCTGGCGCCGGTTTGTTCGTCCCTCCGTGCACATATCCGGTGACTTCTGGCTGCCTGATGCCGCCCCATTGCCTTTGCGGCAGGGGCTCCTCGCAGCCGAAATGGGGATGAACCTGCAAATGGCTCTGGGTTGGCGCCGTCACCTGCTGCTGCATGCCAGCACGGTGGAAAAGGATGGCAAGGCCTTGATCATGACCGGACTGTCCGGTTCCGGGAAGTCGACCCTGTCAGCAATGCTCGGTGAGCGCGGCTGGCGGTTCATGGGTGATGAATTTGCTCTTTTATGTGCGGAAACCGGAATGTTGCATGCCTTTCCGCGTCTGGTCAGCCTGAAGAATTCCGCCATTGCGGCGATGGAGAAAGAGCTTCCGGACAACAGGTTCGGCCCGCTGCTGGAAGCGACGCCGAAAGGGGATATTCGCCATCTGAAGCCGGCCCCTGACGCAATCTCAAAAATGCAGGTGCCGGCACGACCCGCGCTGCTATTGTTTCCGCGTTTCGGTCATGAACGCGCCATTCGCGAGATGGGCAAATCCGAGATTTTTGTTCGCCTCACTCAGGCTTCGACCAACTATGTTGCTCTCGGAGAGGCGGGCTTTCAGGCGCTGACGCAATTTGTCGATAACGTACCGGCACGTGCGCTCGACTATCAGTCGGGAGAGGAAGCGGAGGAGATTATCGATACGCTGTGGAACGAGCTGGCGACATGAGCGATGCATTGCCTCTTGTCCGCGCGTTGCGCAATCCTGTTAGCGTTCGGGAGCTGGACAGTTCTGGCTGGACCGCGCTGATCAGTATCGCAAGGGCAGAATCCCTGATCGGCAGTCTGGCGCAAAGATTGCGGAAAGTGGAGGTGCCCGCTCAAGTGCGTCCCGTGCTCGATGATGCCATCGCCGCGCATGAACTGGCCCGGAAACAGGCACTTTGGGAGGCCGATTGTGCACGGCGCGCTCTGGTGGACTATGGCGGGAAAGTGGTGCTGATGAAAGGCACCGCCTATGTCGCCTGCGGTCTGGATGCGGGTGTCGGTCGGAGCATTGGCGATCTTGACATCATGGTGGTGCGCGAGGATCTGGATTTGGTTGAGAAGATGCTGCTCGACGCGGGATGGGAATGGGTCAAGCCGGACCCCTATGATGATGAATATTATCGCGAGCATATGCACGAGCTCCCGCCGCTGATCCATCGCGACCGTGACCGGATGATCGATGTCCATCACACGACATTGCCGCTGACAGCCCGTCCGACCCCGGATGCGCAGGCCATGCTGGATGTGGCTGTTGAGCTTGAATCAGGCCTGTATGTCATGTCGCCCGAGGACATGGTGCTGCACGCGGTGGCGCATTTATTTGCCGATGGCGATCTGGCCGGCGGCCTTCGCAACTTGTGGGATATTGATCGGCTGGTCCGGGAATTTTCCGATGCCGACGAGGAATTCTGGACCATGCTGGGCATGCGAGCCAGCACTCATGGCCTAGTGCCGCATCTGGCCCGCGCTTTGCGGCTCGCGGCGCGGCTTTATGACACACCGGTCTACAAATATCGCGCAGGACAGACAAAGTTTAGCGACTATCTCTATCAACGTCGCCTGCTCGCCCGTGATGGCTGGGGACGGGAAACCCGTGCTTTCACCCGGCTCCTGTTTTACATGCGCTCCCACTGGCTCCGCATGCCGCCGCTGATGCTGGCACGGCACCTGTTTGTAAAATGGCGCAAGGGGCAGGGGACGGCGTGAGCATTTGGCTGCAATCATGCTGGCATAAGCCGCTGTCCCGTGGCATGGGGCGGCAAGTCATGTTTACGGGATCAACTCTATGACCACTCGACCCCTCGCCGCAATCATACTGGCCGCCGGTCAGGGTACCCGGATGAAGTCCGAAACCCACAAGGTTCTGCACCCCATTGCCGGCAAGCCGATGCTGCATCATCTGCTGGACACAGTGGACGCTATCGGCGTGGAACGCACGGTCGTTGTTGTCGGCGCGCGGCGAGAGCAGATTGAAGCGAGTGTCGCGGATCGCCAGGTCGATATCGCTGTGCAGGAAGATCAGCTCGGCACCGGCCATGCGGTGGCACAGGCGAAAGACGCGCTGGAAGGGTTCGCGGGCGATGTGCTGATTCTTTATGGCGATGTGCCGATGGTCAGCGCCAGCACCATGCAGGAGATGATTACGCGACTGAATAGCGGCACAGATCCGCGGGCAGTCGTGCTCGGCTTCCGGCCGGATGATGCGGGTGCCTATGGACGGATTATCGCCGGCGAGCAGGGCGAAATCGAGAAAATGGTCGAATATAAAGACGCCAGTGACACCGAACGCGGGGTCAATCTGTGCAACAGCGGTTTGATGGCGGTGCGCTCCACCGATCTGTTCATATTGCTCGACCAGATCAGCAATGACAATGCGGCGGGCGAGTATTATCTGCCCGATATCGTCATGCTCCCAGGCCAGCAAAGCGCAGTCATTGAAGTCGATGATCCGGCGGAAGTAGCTGGCGTCAACAGCCGCAGTGAACTGGCCGCCGTCGAAGCCGACTGGCAGGCGCGCCGCCGCGAACAGGCCATGGCGGACGGCGTTACTCTGATCGCACCAGAAACTGTCTGGTTTTCGCATGATACAGCCATCTCTTCAGATGTGGTCATAGAACCCAATGTGATTTTTGGACCAGGCGTGACGATCGCTTCCGGAGCAACGGTTTTCGGTCATAGCCATATTGAAGGCGCCACCATTGGGGTGGGCGCGAAGGCTGGTCCTTTTGCCCGGCTCCGCCCCGGGGCTGTGCTCGAAGAAGGCGCGAAAATCGGCAATTTTGTCGAAATGAAGAAAGCGGTGCTGGGCAAAGGCGCCAAGGCCAGTCATCTGACCTATCTCGGCGACGCGGAAGTGGGCGCGGGTGCCAATATCGGCGCCGGTACGATTACCTGCAATTATGACGGCTATTTCAAATATAGAACCACCATCGGCAAAGGTGCCTTCATCGGCAGTAACAGCGCGCTTGTGGCGCCGGTGAACATTGGTGACGGGGCAATTGTGGGAGCTGGCGCAACAGTGACCAGGGATGTGGAAGCGGGCGACCTCGCACTGGTCCGCCCCGAACAGACCGCGAAAAAGGGCTGGGCCGACCGGTTTAACGCCGTGAGCGCGAAGAAGAAGGCGGGGAAGTGACCAAAAACTATCTGTTTGTTTGCAGTCAGAACAAATGGAGAAGCCCGACCGCAGAGCAGATATTTTCTGAACGGACAGATATTCGCGCCAGTTCTGCCGGCACCAACAATGATGCGGAAAACCCTCTGGATGCCGAGCAAATAGAGTGGGCTGATGTCATTATTGCAATGGAACGTCGCCATCGGAGCAAAATTCAACAAAGATACAAATCCGTCATGAATGACAAGAAGATTGTCGTCCTGGGCATTCCAGATAACTACCGATTCATGGATCCGGATCTCATTGAATTACTGCTGAAAAAGATGCGGCATCATCTTCCTGATTGACATGATATCATGATATGATATCACCATATCATGACTCGCATCCTTGCAGATCTTTCCGAAGACGATGTCCAGTGGCTCGACGCGCAGGCGGCGGAGCAAGGGACGTCGCGGGCACAATTGTTGCGCGATGCCGTGGCGGCCTTTCGGGCGGATGCATCCAAACAGGGTATCGAGAAATATTTCGGGATCTGGCGCGACCGGCGCAGTCCGCAGGATCCGGTTGAATGGCAGCGGCGGGAGCGCGCCTCCTGGACCCGGCCTTGGGACCCGGATTACTGGGATGTGCGCAAGGAATTTCCCGATCTTTTCGACGCTGCCGACGACCGCGAAGCCGAACGGTATCGCGGGCGGGAAGAACGCAGAGGCCGCGGCGCATGAACGAGGCGGTCTTTGATTCCAATATTCTGTTCGACGCGCTCAACGATATCGGCCGGGCCAGTGTCGAGCTGCAGCGCTATGACCGGCGCTATATCAGCCGGCTGACCTGGGTCGAAGTCCTCACCAAGGCGCTGCCCGATGATGCTGAACGGGCGGAGGACTTCCTGTCCTTTTTCAACATTATCGAAGTTAACGAGGAAATCGGCCGCCGCGCCGCCCTCCTGCGCAGTGACCGGCGACGGCTGAAGTCCATGGATGCGGTGATCCTTGCTTCCGCCCAGCTCACTGGACGGATCCTTATCACCCGCAACTCCCGCGACTTTCCGGCCGAAATGCCGGGCATTCGCATCCCCTATACTCTTTAGAAGAAAGTCCTGAATCCATGTGCGGAATTATTGGAATTGTTGGCAAGGAAGCCGTATCGGATCGGCTGGTCGATGGCCTCAAGCGGATGGAATATCGCGGCTATGACAGCGCTGGTGTGTGCACCGTCGAGAATGGCCAACTGATCCGCCGCCGGGCAGAGGGAAAACTGTTCAATCTGGTCAATGTGCTCAAAACAGATGACGCGCCGGGTCATACCGGCATTGCCCATACCCGCTGGGCCACGCATGGCGCGCCCACGACCTCCAATGCCCATCCGCATGCGACCAGCGAAGTGGCGCTGGTTCACAATGGCATTATCGAGAATTTCAAGCCGCTCCGCGACGGGTTGATCAAGCGGGGACGGCATTTCGAAAGCGAGACGGACACCGAAGTGGTGGCGCATCTGGTCAGTGAGCAGGTAGAAAATGGCCAATCGCCCGAAGAAGCGGTCAAAGCCGTGCTGCCGCAATTGCGCGGGGCTTTTGCGCTGGCCATTGCGTTCCGCTCGCATCCCGGTTTGCTGATCGGCGCCCGGCTCGGATCGCCGCTGGTTGTCGGCTATGGCGATGGCGAGACCTATCTCGGATCTGACGCGCTGGCACTGGCGCCCCTGACACAGCAGATTTCCTATCTCGAGGAAGGGGACTGGGTGGTCGTGACCGATGAAGACGCGACTATTTATGACAAGAAAAACAGTCCGGTGGAGCGCGAAGTAACCACTTCAGGAGTCTCTGCTGCGACCATCGAAAAGGGCCAGTACCGCCACTATATGCAGAAGGAGATTTTCGAGCAGCCGACGGTAGTGGCGCAGACCCTGCAAAGCTATATCCGGCCGCTCGAACAGCAAGTCGCCCTGCCGCAGATGGATTTCGATCTGGAAAGCATCCAGCGGATCACGATCGTCGCCTGCGGGACCAGCTATTATGCCGGGATGGTTGCGAAATACTGGTTCGAAACATTTGCCCGGGTCCCGGTTGATCTCGATGTGGCATCGGAATTCCGCTATCGCGAGCCGGTGCTGGAGCCCGGCGGCCTGGCGCTGTTTATCTCGCAGTCCGGAGAGACTGCCGACACGCTGGCAGCCCTGCGGCACAGCAAGGAAAACGACCAGAAGATCGCAGTGGTCGTCAATGTCCCGACCAGCTCGATGGCGCGGGAGGCTGATCTGCTGCTGCCCACGCATGCCGGTCCGGAAATCGGTGTGGCTTCTACCAAGGCCTTTTCC
Organism: Pseudomonadota bacterium; assembly: GCA_039181895.1. GTDB lineage: Bacteria > Pseudomonadota > Alphaproteobacteria > Sphingomonadales > Sphingomonadaceae > Parasphingorhabdus. The sequence goes on along the minus strand of JBCDCK010000005.1, from coordinate 28,290 downwards.
TGCCAGCTGGCGGTTCTGGCCGCGCTGGCAGCGCATCTGGCGGTGGTGAAAGGGAAAATGACTCGCAAGGAAGAACGTGATGTCGTGAAACATCTCACGGAAGCACCGGCGGCGTTAAACGCGGCGCTGGCCTATGATGAGGCGATTGCCGATATGGCGCATCTGGTCGCACCAGCCCGGGACGTGCTGTATCTGGGCCGCGGTCCGGACTATCCGCTGGCTCTGGAAGGCGCGCTGAAGCTGAAGGAAATCAGCTATATCCATGCCGAAGGTTACGCTTCTGGAGAAATGAAACACGGGCCGATTGCGCTGATTGACGAAGCCGTCCCGGTTATCGTGCTCGCGCCATCCGGTCCGCTGTTCGAAAAAACCGTGTCCAACATGCAGGAAGTCCGCGCGCGAGGCGGCAAGATCGTGCTGATCTCGGATGCTGATGGCCTAGCCGAAGCGGGCGAAGGCTGCATGGCGACTATCGAAATGCCCCGTGTCCACCCGCTGATCGCGCCGCTGGTTTATGCTGTACCTGTACAATTGCTGGCCTATCATGTCGCGGTAGCCAAGGGGACAGATGTCGACCAGCCCCGCAATCTCGCGAAATCGGTCACCGTGGAGTAGACATGTCCGACAATCCCTCAATCGTCGCCGTCGAAACTGCAGACGGAAAATTTCAGCAAACTGTAAAGGTGGGTCAGCATGAGTTTCTTGCTGACGAACCGGTTTCCATTGGCGGGCTCGACAGCGGGCCCACGCCCTATGACCTGTTGCTTGCGGCGCTCGGCAGCTGCACGTCGATGACCATGAAAATGTATGCAGACCGCAAAGGCATTCCGCTGGATGGTGTCCATATCGAGCTGGAACACAGCCGCGATCATGTGGCAGATTGCGAGAATTGCAACAATGACGATAATCGCATCGATGTGATCGACCGCTCAATCACCGTCCGTGGAGATCTGACTGATGACCAGCGCGCGAAACTGATGGAGATTGCCGACAAATGTCCGGTGCACCGGACATTGCAGAACCGGATTGACATTCACAGCACAGAAGTGCGCGAATGATCAGGATCGCAGGCGGCTGCCATTGTGGCGCCATCCGTTTTGAAGCGGACGTCCCGCCTGCACCCGAACTGCTGGTGTGCAACTGTTCGATCTGTACTCGCACGGGCTTTGTGCATCTGATCGTTCCCCATGCCGATTTCCGATTGTTGCAGGGAGAAGCTGAACTGACCAGCTATCAGTTTGGCAGCAACCAGGCGGATCATCTGTTTTGTGCAAAATGCGGGGTCAAGAGCTACTACCAGCCCCGTTCGCATCCGGACAGCTGGAGCATCAACTATAATTGCCTGGATGCCGGTCATGGACTGCAACCGGTCATGCGCGATTTTGACGGGCAAAACTGGGAAAAAGCAAAGGCCGCGCTCGACGCTACGGATTGACGGACCCTCGCGGTGAAGCGTATAGGCGGAAACGCTATCGAAGGGCGGCCAATCGGGTCGCCTTTTCTGTTTGCGAAACGCCGGCAGACCCCGGCCGTCAAAGGAAAAGATGATGACGATTACACCTCTCATGCCCGTTTATCCCCGGTGTGGTTTTCGTCCCGTCCGAGGCGAGGGCGCATGGCTGATTTCCGAAGATGGCAGCCGCGCGCTCGATTTCGCCAGCGGCATTGCCGTGAACCTGCTGGGCCATGGTCATCCCCATTTGACCAAGGCGATTCAGGATCAGGCCGCGACCTTGATGCACGTGTCGAACCTTTACGGGAGCCCGCAGGGCGAAGTCTTTGCGCAGCGTCTGGTTGATACGACTTTTGCAGATACCGTGTTCTTCACCAATTCCGGTGCGGAAGCTGTTGAATGCGCGATCAAGGCGGCGCGGGTCTATCACCAGTCACAGGGCAGTGAACGGTTCGAGATCATCACCTTCAAAAACGCTTTTCACGGCCGGACCATGGCCACGATCTCGGCCTCCAATCAGGAAAAAATGCACCACGGATTTTCGCCCCTTCTGAACGGCTTCCGTTATGTCGATTTCGATGATCTTGAAGGCGCAAAAGCGGCAATCAACGAAAAAACCGCCGCGTTTCTGGTCGAACCAATCCAGGGCGAGGGCGGGGTGCGTCCTGCTTCTGACGAATTCATGAAAGGCCTGCGCGAGCTGGCGGACGAGCATGGCATTTTGCTGGTGCTCGACGAAGTGCAATGCGGAGTGGCCCGGACAGGGGCGCTCTATGCCCATGAGCTATATGGAATTAAGCCAGACATCATGGCCAGCGCGAAGGGCATTGGCGGCGGGTTCCCCTTCGGTGCCTGTCTGGCAACGGAAGAAGCCGCGCGTGGCATGGTTGTGGGAACACATGGTTCCACCTATGGCGGCAATCCGCTTGCCATCGCCGCTGGCAATGCTGTCTGGGATATTGTCGCGAATGACGAGTTTCTGGAAAATGTCCGCAGCACCGGAGACAAATTGCGGGCCGCTATCGAGCAGTTTATCGGCAATTACCCCGATCTCTTCACCGGCGTGCGCGGCAAGGGTCTGATGCTGGGTATCACCATGACGCGGGAAACCCGTTCGTTCGTGGCCCATCTGCGGGACAATCATGGTCTGCTGACCGTGGCCGCCGGCGATAATACGCTGCGCGTGCTGCCACCGCTCAATATCGATGACAGCCATATTGCGACATTTATCGAGAAACTGTCGGCCGGCGCAGCTGATTATGAGGCGCCGGAATCATGACCCGGCATCTCCTCAATCTGGCTGATGCTGGCGGTGATGCAATTGCTGCTATGATCAACGACGCTATGGACCGCAAGGATGCGCGCGAGGATTGGCCGAAGGGCAAGGCTGATGCGGATGCACCTTTGGCCGATCATGTTCTGGCGATGATTTTCGAGAAAAGCAGTACGCGGACGCGCGTCTCCTTTGATATCGGGATCCGGCAACTGGGTGGCACCAGTATCGTGATGGACAGCGGATCGATGCAACTGGGTCGCGGAGAAACCGTCGCCGATACCGCCCGGGTATTGTCCCGCATGTGCGATGCCATCATGATCCGGACTGATGATCATGCGAAGATAGAAGAACTGGCGGAATATGCCGATGTCCCTGTGATCAACGGTCTGACGGATCTTTCTCATCCCTGCCAGATTGTTGCTGATCTGCTGACGCTGGTGGAGCATGGCAAAGCGTTGCCCGGGCTCGAAGTCGCCTGGCTGGGCGATGGCAATAACGTCCTGAACAGCATCATCGAGGCCGCGGGACTGATGAAATTCAATGTCCGTATCGGCTGCCCGGAAGGCTATGATCCGGACGACCGGTTCATTGCGGAAGCGCGGAAAAGCGGTGCTGGTATCACCACTTTCCGAGACGAGGCCGAAGCGGTCTCCGGTGCAGATGTCGTCGTCACCGACACCTGGGTTTCGATGGGTCAGGAGCATGTCCACAACAAGATGGCGGCGATGATGCCATTCCAGGTCAATGACGTGCTGATGGAAAAGGCCAAACCCGATGCGCTGTTTCTCCATTGCCTGCCAGCCCATCGCGGTGAAGAAGTCATGCCGTCAGTGATTGACGGCCCGCAATCGGTCGTCTGGGATGAAGCGGAGAACCGCATTCACGCACAAAAGTCGATCCTGCGATGGGTCTTCGGTCAGATCTAGTGGCAGAAGTCTCTCTTATTGACCGCAACCTGTCCTTCGCCATCCCGGCGAAACATTGCCGGGGCAGGGCGGTGCGCCTAGGCCCTGCGCTGGATGATATCCTGACCGCCCATAACTACCCGCCACAGATCCGGACTGTATTGGCGGAAGCGGTTTGTCTGACAGCCATGCTGGGTGCGCTGCTCAAACATGAGGATGCCCAGCTTACGATGCAGGCGCAGACCGAAAACGGGGTCATCAGCCTGCTTGCCTGTGACTATAAAGACGGTGGGCTACGCGGCTATGTCCAGTTTGATGCGGAACGCCTTGTGGAGCAACCGGTGAAACCCAGTCTGATGGCGTTGTTCGGCAAGGGATATCTCGCGATCACTTTTGATCTTCCGGCTCCGCAGGGGCGCAATCAGGGAATTGTGCCACTAGAAGGAGCCAGTTTGACCGAAGCGGTGCAGAATTATTTCGTGCAGTCTGAACAATTGCCAACTCTTGTGCGTGTGTCCGTGGATGATGAAGGCGATCAGATTGTGGCAGGTGGACTGCTTGTTCAGCACCTTCCCGAAGGCGAAGAGGGCCGCGAACGCTTGCATGTCCGGATGGATCATCCGGAATGGGAGCATGTCGAGATCATGGCGGGCAGTGTGGAGTCTTCCGAATTGACCAACAGCAGTTTGCCGCTGGAGGATGTGCTCTGGCGATTGTTCAGCGAGAGCGACGAAGTGAGGGTTTTGAGCGGTAAACCGTGTGTTAAGGCTTGTCGTTGTACAGATGATCATATTCGGGATGTCATTGCGAGATTTCCGAAAGAAGACAAAGAGCATATGGTCGGCGATGATGGTAACATTTCGATAGACTGTGCGTTCTGCAGCAAGAAGTTCAGTATTACTGCTGCCAGTCTGAACAACTAGTAACCTGCGAAGGGGGCATCCGGCGCAACAACTGTCCAATCTGTCCAATCAAATGCCGCAATTGAGCGCGATAAGCGCCATATTCTTGAGATATCCCCTGATTCTCAAGGCTGCGGTCCCGGGCACCAAACAGGAGTAAGAAAGATGAAAGGCACTACAATGTTGAAGCATTTCGGCACGATTTCAGTGGCTTTTCTGGCCTTTACTGTATCTGCTCCTGCCCAAGCGCCGGAACTTGGGCTGCTCGACGGACTGCAAAAAGGCCAGTGGACGCTGAAGCCGCGCGGAAGCACTGATGCCGGACAACGAGTTTGCCTGGGGGACCCGGCGATTTTGCTCCAAATACGGCACGCGCAGGAAAGCTGCTCCTATTACGTGATCGAGGATCGACCCCAGTCCGTTCGGGTCAGCTACAAATGTGGCGGCAGCGATCATGGTGTCACCACCATTCGCCGCGAGTCGAGCCAGCTGGTCCAGATCCAGTCGCAAGGCATCAAGAGCAATGCGCCGTTTTCCTTTGCCGTTGAAGGTCGTCGCACGGGGTCTTGCTGAAGATCGCCGGCGCAGGGCAACCGTTTAATGGTTTTTTAACCTTGTTCATTTAGAAACTGGGACATCATGCGATTGCATGAATTCCTCCCTTAATGGCTTGAACTAGAAGCCACACTGGGCCGCTTTCCTTCAGAATGGCGGCCCATTTTTTTTACGGCGATAGTTCCGGTTGTGCGGAGGGGGCTTGCTTCCCGGCAGGAAGATGACTAGCGGGCGGTCCATGAGCCAGGTTCGGAAAACAGCAATAATCCTTCTGTCAGGTGGTCTCGACTCAATGGTCGCAGGTGCGATCGCGCGGGAGCAGGGCTATGACATTGTCGCGCTTACGGTCGATTATAACCAGCGGCACAAGATCGAGTTGCAGTCCGCATTGCAGATTGCCGACGAGCTGAATGTGATCGAACATATTGTTCTGCCCCTTGACCTCAGCCGTTTCGGGGGTTCGGCGCTGACCGATGATATTGCCGTTCCGAAATCTGGTGTCACCAATGATATACCGGTCACCTATGTTCCCGCGCGCAACCTGATATTCTTGTCGCTGACACTTGGCTTGGCAGAGGCGCGTAATGCGCGAGACATCTTCATTGGTGTCAATGCGCTGGATTATTCAGGATATCCCGACTGCAGACCCGAATTTATTGAGGGATTTGAACGCCTCGCCGATCTGGCAACCAAAGCGGGAGACCAGGGCAGCGGCTTCAACATCCGCACGCCTCTCCAGTTCATGACCAAGGCGGATATCGTCAAAGAGGCAAGCAGGCTCCAGATTGATCCAGCGCTCAGCTGGTCCTGTTATGATCCCGCTGAGGGAAACCTGCATTGCGGCCGATGTGACAGCTGCCGCTTGCGCAAAAAGGGGTTTGAGGAGGCAGGCATTGCTGATCCGACCAGATATGTGATTTCGGCATGAGCTATGCCGTCAAGGAAATGTTCCTGACGTTACAGGGTGAAGGTGTTCATGCAGGACGCCGGGCCGTGTTCACACGTTTTGCCGGATGCAACCTCTGGTCCGGTCTGGAGAAAGATCGCGCCAGCGCGATCTGCCGATTTTGCGATACCGATTTCGTCGGAATTGATGGTGTGGACGGAGGCCGGTTTGCGGATGCTGAAGCGTTGGCCAACGAGGTGGCTCGTCTCTGGGGATCCGGGACTGAACGACGATTTGTGGTTCTCACCGGTGGCGAACCGATGCTGCAGGTGGATGACGCGCTGATTGATGCATTGCATCAGGCCGGATTTGAAATTGCAATCGAATCCAACGGGACTATCGCCGTACCGCGAACCATTGACTGGATTTGCATCAGTCCCAAGGCAGGTAGCGAAACCGTGCAAAAATCAGGTGACGAACTGAAGCTCGTCTGGCCGCAGTCCGGAAGCGATTGGCAGGACATGGAAAACTGGGATTTCGCCAATCTGCTGATCCAGCCGATGGAGGCTCTCGGCGATTCCGCGGCTAGTGCGGCCCATGTCCAGTCGACCATCGAATTTGTCCAGCGGAACCCTAAATGGCGACTGTCACTGCAGACTCACAAGATACTTGGTCTGGATTGAATCAATCGGCGTCTTCCGACGCGGACTCATCTGTTTCGTCCCCATCCGTCTCTTCCGACTTCTCGGAATCGGCCGCATCGACATCGGTCATGTCATCGCTGATGGTGCCGTCAATGACATCCACTTCGTCCATGCGGGTCTCGGTAACTTCATCTGATTCCGGAAGTTCGGCATCATCCGAGCAGGATGACAGAAAGAGGCCAGCGAAGAACAAAGGTGAAGCGAATTTGATGGACATGGTAACTCTCATATTTTCGGAAACAGAAACCGCCATATTATGCGATTGCGTTGAAAAAGGAAGGTGCGGTTTTTTTCAATGCCGCGTCAAATTCGGTTAGCGTCGCATTGACGCCGAGCTGGCGCAGGCTGGTCACGGGAAACTCGCTGATGCCGCATGGGACGATACCGGAAAAGTGCGACAGATCAGGGTCGATATTCACGGCAAAGCCATGCATCGTCACCCATTTCCTGATGCGTATCCCGATGGCCCCGATCTTGGCTTCCTGGCCATCCGGAGTGTCACACCAAATGCCAACACGGCCATCCACGGCCCGGCTTTCCACTCCGAACTCGCCCAGTGCATCAATGACCCAATTTTCTAAGGCGTGCACAAAATTGCGCACGTCCGATTGGCGCCGTTTCAAGTCAAGCAAGATGTAACCTACACGCTGACCTGGCCCGTGATAGGTATGTCGGCCGCCGCGTCCGGTTTCAAAAACGGGAAATTCGCTCGAAAGCAATTCCATCGGGTCCGAGCTCGTGCCAGCAGTGTATAGCGGCGGATGCTCCAGCAACCAGATCAGCTCCGGCTTCTCTCCCTTTCGAATCGCGGCATTGCGTTCTTCCTGCTGCAACAGGGCATCGGGATATTCGATCAATGCGGCACTGGTCTGCCACTCGATTTTCAACGGTTCGGTCATGTCTTTTTTTCGTGCACTCTTCATATGGTGATGGCAATAGGGCTCCGCACGGTAAATGACCAGAAAGCAGAAGCTATGAAGCTGAATTACATGGAATGCTGGAATGGTGCGATGGGATTGCTGAAGGACCACAAGGAGGCGGTTCTGGCCATCGCCGGTGTCTTCCTGTTCCTGCCATCGGTTCTGCTGGCCCAATTTGTTGGCGAGCCCAATGTCGAGGGACTGGTGGATGCCGAAGCCATCCAGGCGGCCAATTTGACCTTTTTTGCCGAGAACTGGCTGGCTTATCTGTTGATGTTCATTGTCACTGCGATTGGCAGCCTTTCCATTTATCGGCTTTTAAGCCCTTCCTTTGCCGGCACGGTGAGCAATGCCCTCACACAGGCGGCCGCGCTGGCGATCTTTTTCATTGTCGCCAATATCCTCATTGCCTTGCTGATGTTTGGCGGGTTGTTCCTTTTCATTGTACCGGGCCTCTACCTGATCGGACGGCTTGCCGTAGTGCCGATGGTCATTGCCGACGAGAATGAGCGGAATCCTGCCGCCGCTTTGCAGAAGGGCTGGGCGATCACGAAGAATAACGGATGGTCCACCTTCTTCTTTTTGCTGATCATCCTGATGGTTGGTCTGGTGACGCTGCTTGTCTTTGGCTTGGTCATCGGCCTGGTGCTGACTCTTTTTTCGGGAGGAACCGGATGGCCTCTGGCGGAGAATATTCTGTCCAATCTTCTCGGAACCGGCTTCCAGATTCTGCTGCTAGCCAATGTCGCTTCGGTTTACCGGCAATTAACCGGCAAGGGCAGCGATGTGGCAGAAATATTCAGCTGATCAAGGGAATGTGCGGCGCCGCATCGCGGGGCAGATGACCAGACAATCTAGGGTCAGCCATGGTCTCGATTTCCCGTTTATAGGCGGCAAAACCGGATCGCAGATAAAAGGGCAGGGCTCTCGGCGAGTCCGCGGTGCAAGTATGTAACCACACTCTTTCTATGTTGCTACGCCATGCCTTTTTGAGTGTTTCCGACATCAGCCACCGACCATGCCCTCCGCCCGCCATTTCGGGGATTAGACCGAAAAAACCGATTTCGCATTGTCCGGCTTCGCGAAAATCGAGTTCGAGCATGCCCACCCGCCCGGAGGTTGCTTCAACGGTATAGATATCAACGTCTGCATGGTGGATTTGGGCCCGCAAACCCGGCTTATCCATGTACAGCCGCGACGCCCATAGCCACGGCTCACCCACTTTTCGGAACAGCCAAAGGTAATCCTCAGGGTCGGGGTCGGGCCAGGGCACAAGCCGGAGTAGGGAATCGATTGCTTCTGCATCCGGCTTTTTGGTCATTTCCAGATAGGTTACGACCATGGGAATGTGGTCATTTGGCACCTGCATGCCGGGCAAGATATCCGCCTTCAGGTCCACTTGGCCTCCGGTGGCAGGCTCATGAGAATCGCGTCGACATTGCCGCCTGTTTTCAGGCCGAATGTCGTGCCGCGATCGTAGACGAGGTTGAACTCGGCATAGCGCCCGCGCCAGACCAGCTGTTTTTCTTTCTCTTCCGGAGACCACTCCATTTGCATCCGGCGGCGCACCAGTTGCGGAAAGATGTCGAGAAAGGCCCGCCCGACATCTTGTGTAAAAGCGAAATGGCGATCGAAATCATCACCAGACTCGAGCTCAAGATGGTCGTAGAATATCCCGCCAACACCCCGGTGCACCTTGCGATGGGGGATATAGAAATAGTCGTCGGCCCATTTCTTATATTTCGGATGATAGTCGGGATCATGGGCATCGCAAGCCTGTTTCAGGCGTGCATGAAAATCCGCAGTGTCGTCGGTGTATTCGATGGGCGGGTTGAGGTCGGCGCCGCCGCCAAACCATCTTTTGGTCGTACAAAGAAAGCGCGTGTTCATGTGAACCGCGGGCACATGCGGGTTTGTCATGTGCGCAACCAGGCTGATCCCGGTCGCGAAGAAGTGCGGATCTTCCGCTGCGCCATGAATGGATTTCGCAAATTCTTCGCTGAAAGTCCCGTCGACAGTGGAGATATTCACCCCGACCTTCTCGAATATTTTGCCTTTCATCAGCCCCTGGATACCGCCTCCGCCCGGGGATCCGTCAGGATTCTTTCGATCCCAGGATATATAGTCAAAGGTGGCATCACTTCCGGCTTCATTTTCGATCGCTTCAAATTCCGTGCATATGGAATCACGCAGTTCCCGGAACCAGGACTGGGCTGTCAGTTGTTGCTGGTCGAGGGTTTGCTCAGTCATTCGGGAAATTGTCCTGTCTGATGGAGTGCTTCGCCTAACGCCATGCCCGTGGCCACCGCAAGGTTTAATGATCGCATGCCGGGCTTCATCCTGATGGTGATTCGCTGGTCCGCACGTTCATGCACATCATCCGGGACGCCTGCGCTTTCGGATCCGAACAGCAGAATGTCGTTTTCGTGAAATGCAAATTCGTGAATCGGCTGGCTGGCTTTGCTGCTCAGAAGCACAATTCTGGTCGAATCCGGTGTGATCTGATGAAGAAAATCTGACCAGTCCGCATGCCGTGTGAAATCTGCCTGATCGAAATAGTCCATTCCGGACCGTTTCAGGCTACGGTCGCTGAACGGGAAACCGCAGGGTTCAATGATGTCCACTGGCACGTCAAGGCAGGCACAAGTCCTTAGAATAGTTCCCAAATTTCCTGCTATATCTGGTTGATACAAGGCCACTCTCATGATCGGCAAATCATGTGGCAGTTTTTAATCTGTGGTCAATCACAAAATTCCCTGTTGGCAAACCGGTATCTGGACGGCTATCAGGCGCGCAATTTACTGCCGCTGTCGCCGCGACTCAAAACTGATTGAGCGTTGACATATCATCTGGCAGATGGGGACTGAAACAAATTAGAGGCGCAATTGCATGGCGACGGTTGATTCTGGAGTTGAAACAATGGACCCGTCGGGGTCCGGAAATGGCGAAGACGAAGTACGTCGCCGGGACTTTATTCACATTGCGGCTCTGAGTTTTGCAGGCGCGGGCGCGGTTGCTACGGTCTTTCCGTTGGTCAATCAAATGAACCCCAGTGCTGACGTTCTGGCCTTGGCTTCGGTTGAGGTGGACATATCCGCAATCGAGCGCGGACAGGCGATCAAGACCAGCTGGCGTAAACAGCCCATTTTTATCCGCAACCTGACAGATGCTGAAATCGAAGAAGCCAATGCGGTCAGCGCCGACGATTTGCGGGATCCGGAATCACTGGCGGATCGCACGTCAGATGGTAAGGAAAACTGGTTGATTACACTGGGTGTGTGCACCCATCTGGGTTGCGTTCCGCTGGGCGCGGCACAGGGTGAGGTCAAAGGAGAATATGGCGGATATTTCTGTCCCTGCCATGGATCGCACTATGACACTGCGGCGCGAATTCGCAAAGGTCCGGCGCCAACCAACCTGGAAGTACCGGAACATGAATTTCTAACTGATACAGTCGTGAAGATCGGCTAGAGGCACCAGAATATGAGCTTTCCTTGGGCAAAAGAATATACTCCGACAACCGCTTTCGGCCAGTGGATGGACGAAAAGCTTCCGATTGGTCGCCTTGTCTATAACAGCCTTGGCGCGGGTTATCCGACACCGCGCAATCTGAACTATATGTGGAACTTCGGCTCGCTGGCCGGCATTTTCCTGGTGGTCCAGATTGTCACAGGCATCATCCTCGCCATGCACTACGCCGCGAACGCGGATATTGCCTTCGACTCGGTCGAACATATCATGCGCGACGTCAACGGTGGCTGGATGTTCCGCTATGCGCATGCCAATGGTGCAAGCTTCTTCTTCATCGCCATTTATATGCATATTGCCCGCGGCCTCTATTACGGCTCATATAAGGCCCCGCGTGAAATGCTCTGGCTGCTCGGGGTGGTGATTTACCTTCTCGCAATGGCTACGGCGTTCATGGGCTATGTCCTCCCCTGGGGTCAGATGAGTTTCTGGGGCGCCAAGGTGATTACCGGGTTGTTTGAGGCCATTCCGCTGGTTGGGAAGCCCATCCAGGAACTGTTGCTCGGCGGATTCGCACCGGACAATGCCGCGCTTAACCGTTTCTTCTCGCTGCATTATCTGCTGCCGTTCGTCATGGCAGGCGTCATTATCCTGCACATCTGGGCGTTGCATATTCCAGGTTCGAACAACCCGACCGGTGTGAACGTCAAAGGCAAGCAGGACACTGTGCCTTTCCACCCCTTCTATACCGCCAAGGACGGCTGGGCACTGGGGCTGTTCCTCATCTTCTTCTGCCTGATGATGTTCTTCCTGCCCAATGCTCTGGGCCATGCGGACAACTACATCCCGGCCAACCCGCTCTCGACGCCGGCGCATATTGTTCCGGAATGGTATTTCTGGCCCTGGTACGCGATCCTGCGTGCCTTCACTTTCGACTTCCTCTTCATTCCGGCGAAACTGCTGGGTGTGCTGGCAATGTTCTCGGCCATCCTGGTATGGTTCTTCCTGCCGTGGCTCGACACCAGCCCGGTCCGGTCCGGCACCTATCGTCCGAAAATGCGGATCGCTTTCTGGATCCTGATCGTCGCAACGATCATCCTGTTCATCTGTGGCGGTGCGCCAGCCGAAGAGCCCTATGTCATGCTGAGCCAGGTCGCAGGCGCCTATTATTTCGCCTATTTCCTGATCATCCTGCCACTGCTCTCACGGATCGAGAAACCCCTTCCATTGCCGAACAGTATCACCGAGGCTGTGACCGGCAAGCCGCTTGAAAAAGCCAGCTAGAATTTTTGAGGATTTGAACAAATGGTAAGATTTTTCGGCATTTTGGTTGGCCTGTTCTTCTCTGGCTGGCTGCTCGTGTCCTTCGTTCTGGGCGCCAAGGAGTTTATTACAAATCCTCCTGAAAAAGCTGTTTATTACGACTATCATCTTGACCCGAAAGATGTGTCATTCGCCAGTGATGGACCGCTGGGCAAATTTGATCGCCAACAGCTGCAGCGCGGCTTTCAGGTCTACAAGGAAGTTTGTGCCGCTTGCCATTCTTTGCGGCTTGTGGCTTTTCGCAATCTTGCCGAATTGGGATATAATGAAGATGAAGTGAAGGCGATAGCGGCCAACTGGGTAATTGAAACACCGGACGTGGATCCCAACACCGGTGAAATGTCGACGCGTCCTTCTCTTCCAGCTGACAAATTTCCCATGCCCTTTGCCAATGATGTTGCGGCCGCTGCTGCCAACAATAACGCGATCCCGCCTGATCTTTCCCTGATCACGAAGGCGCGGACGGGCGGCGCACCTTATCTTTATTCCTTGCTCACCGGCTATGAGGAGCCGCCGACGGATCTGCCGGAAGCTGCCAAGCCTGGTCCCGGACTCCATTACAATCCCTATTTTGCCAACTTGAACCTCGCAATGGCTCAACCGATCGTCGCGGATGACCAGGTTTCCTACTCGGATGGTACAAGCGCTACAATTGATCAGATGTCGAAGGACGTCACTGCCTTCCTGGTCTGGACTGCCGAGCCAAAGCTGGAAGAACGCAACCAGACAGGCTGGGCGGTAATTGCGTTCCTGATCATCGCCACCATATTGGCCTTCATGTCCTACCAGTCCATCTGGGCAGATGTGAAAGTTGAGAAAAAGAAAAAGGCCTGATCTGGCAACAGATTGACAGCCTGCAAAGACCCGTCCCTTGTGGCGGGTCTTTTTTTGCCTATTGCGCGAGCACCGACTCCACCGCCTTGTGCCATGCCTTCAGGCGCAATTCGCGCTCATCCGGCTTGATAGCCGGAACATGACTCGACAGGCCGGATATCATCGATGCCGCATCTTCCAGTGAATCGTAGATTCCTGAGCCCACGGATGCGAGCATGGCTGCACCGAGCGCTGTGGTTTCGAAGAATTCCGGTCTTTCGACCGTGATGTCCAGTATATTGGCCAGGTCCTGCACCATCCAGTCATTGGCAACCATCCCGCCATCAATCCGGAGGCCCTGCCAGTTCGCTCCATCCGCAGCGAACGCAGTTTTAAGATCGTGGCACTGATAGGCCATGGCTTCGAGTGCGGCCCTCACAATATGCGCCTTTTTCGCTGAAAAACTGAGTCCTGAAATGGCAGCCTTCGCATCGGCCTTCCAGTGTGGAGCACCAAGTCCTGACAGCGCAGGTACGATATATACTCCGCCATTGTCATCAACAGACCGTGCCAGTTCCTCGCTTTCACCGGCAAATTTAATCAATTCGACATCGTCCCGCAGCCACTGCATGAGACTCCCGGCAACAAATACCGAGCCCTCCAGTGCAAAGGTTCGCTTGCCGCCAATCTGACAAAGGACGGTCGAAAGCAGACGATGTGCGGACTTCGGGGCTGTGTCACCACTATTGGTTAGAATGAAAGCGCCGGTCCCGAATGTGGCCTTGGTGTCTCCCGGCTGCAGGCAGGCCTGACCTATGGTTGCGGCCTGTTGGTCACCCGCGGACCCGCATATCGCAATCGGACCGCCAAAAAGTCCGGGGGATGTGGTTCCCAGGTCACCGGCACAGTCAGTGATTTTTGGGAGGGCATGACGCGGAATTCCGAAAAGGTCCAGCAACGCGTCGTCCCAGTCATTCTGATCCAGGGGCATAAGCATGGTGCGACTGGCATTTGTGGCGTCTGTGAGATGATCTCCGCCGGTCAAACGGAAAATCAAGTAGGATTCGATCGTGCCCAGTGCCAGATTGTCACCGGCATCGCGCAGGGCTGGCCAATGTTCAAGCATCCATCCCATTTTGCTTCCGGAGAAATAGGGATCCAGCAACAAACCGGTTCTGGACTGAATGTCTTCTTCCAGACCTTTTTCGCGCAGCTCATTGCAGGTCGCCGCGGTCCGGCGATCCTGCCAGACAATAGCCTTGCAGAGCGGTTCGCCTGTGCGTTTGTCCCAGGCAACTACAGTTTCCCGTTGATTGGTAATTCCGATAGCCCGGATTTTTTCGGCGCCGCCTGCCTGTTCAACCATCTTGCGACAGCAATTGACCGTTTTTTCCCAGATTTCCGCTGCATCATGTTCGACAAGCCCGGGTTCCGGATAGAATTGGGTCAGTTCTTCCTGTTGTGACCCATGCAATTTGCCATCAGCACCGAACAGCATTGCGCGTGTCGATGTTGTTCCTTCGTCAATGACGAGAATTTGCCCTGATGTCATGCAGATGCTCCTTTGCCGGGAGGCAGGCTAAATTGTGACCTGCAAAAGGCAAGCAAAAGCAACTGGTTCCAAATTTATTGCACTGCAACATTGAACATCGAGCCAGAAGCTTTATGACGTCTGCCATGTATGATCTCGCGATAATCGGCGGAGGCATAAACGGGGTCGGAATTGCCCGGGATGCTGCGGGCCGCGGCCTGAAGGTGCTGCTCGTGGAACGAGACGATCTCGCGTCTCATACATCGTCAGCCAGCACCAAACTTGTACATGGTGGATTGCGCTATCTCGAGCATTATGAATTCAGCCTAGTCCGCAAGGCACTGCTGGAACGGGAAGTTCTGCTTCGCGCGGCACCGCATATCATCTGGCCCATGCGTTTTGTCCTTCCAGTGGATGAAGGCATGCGTCCGGCCTGGTTTTTGCGATTGGGCCTGTTTCTCTATGACCATCTGGGGTCACGCTCGCTTTTGCCAGGCACGAAGAGCCTGAATCTGCTCAAGGACCGCCGAGGTGATCCACTTCAGAAACGCCTGAAAAAGGGTTTTGCCTATTCAGATTGCTGGGTGGAGGATGCCAGGCTCGTCTCGCTGACCGCTCGCGATGCAGCCGAGCGTGGCGCAGATATTCGTACGCGCACGGATTGCACAGGATTGATACGAGGAAAAGATGACTGGTCTCTCACCTTGCGTTCGGGTGATGGCAGCGTTGAAGAAAAAGCGCGAGTGCTGGTAAATGCGGCAGGCCCCTGGGTGGATCCGGTCACCGCGCTCTATGATCAGAGCAGCAATGCTGCGAAGCTGAGGCTGGTCAAAGGCAGTCATATTGTTGTCGCCCGCAAGTTCGAAGGCGAGCATAGCTATATTTTCCAGAACAAGGATGGCCGGATCATTTTTGCCATTCCTTATGAGGGGGATCATACGCTGATCGGCACCACGGACCAGCCGTGGAGCTATGATGAAGGGCCAGCGGAAATCAGCGACAATGAAATAGACTATCTTTGTGGCGCAGCGAGTGAATATTTCGAGGAACCGGTTCGTCGGGAGGACGTCCAGTGGACCTATTCCGGCGTGCGTCCACTCTTTGACGACAAAAGCCAGTCGGCATCAACGGTCACACGGGATTATGTCTTTGACTATAGCGACGGGCCCGATGCGCCTGTTCTGTCCGTGTTCGGTGGCAAGATCACAACCTACCGCGTGCTTGCAAGGCAGGCCATGAAGACACTTAAGGCCGCGCTGAGAACCGAAACAGATGACTGGACTCGCGATGCGCCTCTCCCCGGCGGAGATTTTTTGCCCGAGGATTTTGACCAGCTCTGTTCCGAATGTCAGGAATGCTGGCCATTCCTGATGGAAGCGGTGATAACTCGCCTGGTGAGGGCCTATGGCACTGACACAAAAAAAATTCTCGCAGATGCGCAAAACGAGAGCGATCTTGGCATTAGTTTCGGTGCGGGTTTGTACGAAGCGGAGGTCAACTGGCTGATCCGGCATGAATTTGCCCTGGAAGCCGAGGATATCTTGTGGCGACGATCCAAACTTGGTCTGCACATGTCGGAGGCAGAAAAGAACGCTGTTGCCGATTGGTTCGAGAAAAGAAACCTGGTTTCTGCATCTCCGGAAACGGTTTCCTGATTGACGCGCGCCATTGTCGGTGGCAATAGCGGCGCTGCTTCCGGTGGAGGCACATCTTTTGGAGATGGGCGGGTGTAGCTCAATGGTAGAGCAGAAGCCTTCCAAGCTTACGACGAGGGTTCGATTCCCTTCACCCGCTCCAGTCTAGAACATCAGAACTTGCAATTTTCGATACCACTGGTTGGCGTTTCCCCGGACCGGTGGTCAATCTCCGCTCCATCCCAGTCTTCCGGAAACTGTTCTGGCTATCAGGCCGCGTATCAGGGGCAACCGGGCGAAGTTATGGATTGTAACGTCGCGGACAAGGGGAAGCAGCTGGCTGTCCGACTGATAGAGCGGCGTAAAGACCCTGCTGAGCATCTGGTATAATCCGATGTGGAATACGCGCGATCTTCGATAGTTGATGACAAGTTGCGGCAGAGACTCTGCATGGGCAATAGCTTTCGCCAGTGCTGCGGCATCCATCAACGCCATGTTCGCGCCTTGCCCAAGTTGCGGGCTGGTGCAATGCCAGCTGTCGCCAATGTGAAACAGCCGGTGACTGCTGCTGGTGCGGCCGGTTCGGTGCGCGTAAACCGCCATGGTTAGCGATTTGACGGACTCAATTTGCGATACAAAAGGCTCTGCCTCGGGCCAAAGTTGGCAATAATTGCTTCGAAACGCTTTGATCCCGGCGTCTAACGTCCTGTCAGCCTCTTCGGGCCGTTCCGACCAGAAAACTGCTGCACCCGGATTGCCGGTCGCGGGATTAATGCCGATCGGCATGATGCCGGCCATTTTTTCCGCCCGGAGATAGCGCTGATCCAGAGCTTGGGGCACGATTTTGTGGCTTGGGGGCATATCCACAGTGGTCCAGAAAGCCCCGAACTTCAGGTCTCTTTTTCTGCCGCTTGCCAGCGGACTGTTGGCACCGCTTGCATCGACCAGAATATCGAAATTCTCGACCATCTGTTTTCTCAGGAACTTGGGGCGAATGAAGGAGTCTGTTTCTTCGACGTCGACCAATTCGCTGTCGACGGATATCGGTATTCTTTGCTTGGTGACTGCGTGCATCAGCGTTTGGAAAAGACTATCCCGATGGATGCCCAGTGCCGGAATCCCGCTGCCGGTATGCGCGTATTTCATATCCAGCGCCCGGCGGTTGTTCAGGATGGAAATGCCTTGGAGCTGGACAACCGGGCTCCCGAGATTCTTGATCGTATCCAGCAAACCCAGATCGGACAAAACCTCTTGTCCGGAGGGTTGTATCAGAAGTCCGGATCCGATTGGGCCGGGTTCGGCAAATCGTTCAAACAGAGTGATTTCATGGCCCTGTCGCGCCAACAGCAAGGCCAGGGCCATGCCACCGGGGCCGCAACCAACTATCGCAATTCTCTGGGTGGGTAATGCCAAGCCTGTACCTTTGGACAATGATTGGTTTTTCTTCCGTCCTGACGGGATAGTTAAATGGTGTTGTTCACGATCTTCAACAATTGAATTTCTGTCTTTTGGAAAAAAGCCCGGTGTCTGGCTGCTGTTAAGGAAAATTTACAGTTTTTGGTTATGAGGCACGAGGGCGCGTTGTTTGACCAGTGCAATGAAACATAAGCATGACCATTTTGACAAGTCCCAGGCCGAAGGTCTGGATGCGGAACAGGCCAATGGCCTGCTGTCCCGCATTGGTCAAAGCTTTGGCCTAAATCATCAGAGTGAACCGAATGATTCACAGCTTCTGGACGGCCAAGAGGCCAGAAGGCTGGTAGACTGTTTTGAAGCGGCCGGGCTGGGCTGGTTCTGGTCAACCGATCGACAGGGAAAGCTGACCTATATTTCATCTCATGCAGCTGAGGCTATGGGCAGGGATGCCGCTGATTTGCTCGGTTCAGACTTTGCCGGCATTTTTGATGCCGGAGAAGAAGATACGGAACAGAATCGCTCGCTACGGTTCATCCTGACCAAGCAGAGAAAATTCCGCGATGTTCCTTTCAAAACCCAGGGTGACGACGAAGATATCTGGTGGGACCTGACCGGGATTCCGCAACGTGACCGGGACGAAGAATTCACCGGATTTGTTGGTGTCGGCAACGACATTACAGAGCGGATTGATGCGGAGCACGAAGAGAGCCGACTGGCCCATTATGATTCGCTGACTGGGCTCGCAAATCGCGCGTTGATGTCAAAAAGGCTAGAATCCACATTATCAACCTTCAGACAACAGAAACGTGCCTGTACGTTGATGCAGATCGATCTCGACCGGTTTAAGCTGATTAATGATACGCTGGGTCATCCCGCTGGCGATGCCCTCCTGAAAAATGTCGCAGAACGACTGATGCGGCTATTGTCCGGCCGGGGAGAGGTCGCACGGATCGGCGGCGATGAGTTTCAGGTGCTACTTCCCGATTGGGACGACCGCGGGGAATTGAGTGATCTTGCAAATGCAATTATCTCCAGCCTTTCCCAGCCGTATACGGTCGAAGGCACCCGATGCGTGATCGGTGCTTCCGTTGGAATTGCGATAAGCCCGTTCGATGGACGGACTCCCGAGGATTTGATCAGAAGCGCAGACATGTCGCTTTATGCAGCAAAAGGCGCGGGCCGCGGGCGCTTCAGTTTCTTTTCCGAAAAGCTGCTGGAAGCGGTCAACGAGCGGAAAATTCTCGAAGATGATTTGCGGGATGCTTTGGACAAGAATGAAATCGAGCTCCATTATCAGCCGCTGGTGAAATCCTCTACCGATAAAGTTTCGTGTTTCGAGGCCCTCATGCGCTGGAACCATCATGATCGTGGCTGGATCTCGCCCGGAATTTTCGTACCGATTGCCGAGGAAACCAAACTTGTTCTGGAGCTTGGCACATGGGCCATCCAGCGCGCGTGCGAGGATGCTATGCGCTGGCCCGGAAAGGTTCGCGTGGCGGTCAATGTCTCGCCCATTCAATTTGCAGACCCCAACCTGCCCGACATCGTCAAACAGGCGCTGAAGTCCTCCGGCCTGCACCCAGATCGTCTGGAATTGGAAATTACGGAAAGTGTGTTCCTTGAGGAAACGACGGAAACAGAAGAGATGTTCGCCAGTCTCAAACGATTGGGGGTTCGTCTCGCTCTGGACGACTTCGGTACCGGATATTCATCACTTAGCTATTTGCAAAACGCCCCGTTCGACAAGATAAAAATCGATCAGAGCTTCGTCAGGGGCTCCAACAAACCCGGATCCAGAAATGGCGCAATCATCGCCGCCATTGTCGCGCTGGCAGACGCGTTGAACATGGATACAACAGCCGAAGGCATTGAGGCGCATGATGAGCTGGACTGGATCAAAAGCCTGAACGTCAGCCAGATACAGGGCTACATCTACAGCAAGCCCATTGTCCAGGAAGAGGTCCTGGGGCATTTCGGGTCGGGAGAGTGGAAGATTGAACCGGAAGGCCCCGCCTTGCAACGCGACGACCGGATGAGCATTTTCCGCAAGGTGCGAATTGTTTTTGGAGACAGTTTCGAAGCGGCTGTCATTCGCAACCTGTCGAAGAGCGGAGCGTTGATCGAAGGTCTGATCTGTTTGCCGAAAGGCACGAAACTGGTGGTTGATCTTGGTGACGGGCAGCTGGCCCTGGCCACAGTCCGTCGGACGGACGACAATCAGATGGGTGTAGAATTTGAGCAAAGGCTGATAAATGATGGTTTTGGCGGTCTTTGCACCCGTCGCCGCGTGTCACCTTATCTGATTGCCGCTGCGGGATTGCCTGACCCGAAAAGCGTGCAGCTGGCGATTTCCTGAAGGATTGCTTTGTTCCGGAAGCGCGAGTTTGGCAATGCACAAGGCTTATATCATTTGGGTTTCAATAGAATTATGGCTGTGCTGATGAGGATTGGTTCGACAGGGAAGCCCGCGTTTCCCGCGCTAAAGCCGAACGATGGCATTGATCAAGAACAGGGTTACTCGGTTCTGAGGGCTTCGATGGGTGATAGTCTGGATGCCCGAACTGCGGGATAGCCTCCAAACATCAAACCTAGAAATGCCGAAAACAAAATTGCCCCAAGGGCCGTGCCAATTCCAATCGGCACTGGGAAATTCCCATATACAGTGAGCAAGGTTCCGATCACAAGGGCCAGCAGCAGTCCAACAGCTCCGCCTAAAACACAAAGCACTGCTGCCTCGACCAGGAACTGGTTGCGGATGTCGGTTCGCCGCGCCCCGAGCGCCATGCGAAGTCCAATTTCGCGAGTGCGCTCCGTAACGCTGACCAACATGATATTCATGATGCCAATACCGCCGACAAGCAGGGAAATGGATGCAATAGCGACCAGCACTGCTTGCATGATACCGGTAATAAAGCCGAAATCTTCTTGGAATTCTTCCGTTGTGCGCACTTTGAAAGGCTGGACCTGCCCTTCCCGGACATTGTAGCGGTCGACCATTAATTCCGTCAGATCCTTTTTCGCTTGTCTGAGTGAGTAGCCGTCTTCAAATCCGATAAAGGCAAGATTTATGTCATCTGGTCCTGGCAGGCCGTCACCAGCAAAACGCTGGCGCATAGTCGAAATCGGCATGAATGCGACATTGTCATTGTCATCACCAAAAGCGCCACCCTTTTCCTCCATTTGGCCAATTACGGCAAAGGGAATCCCGTTAACCCGGACAGAACTTCCAATGGGATCGGAATCGACAAAAAGTTCATCGGCGATAGTTTTTCCCAGAACGATAACTCGGGCTGCACCGCGCACATCATCCTTCTCGATAAACCTTCCCAATTCCGATTTTGTGTCCGTGACCAGTCCATAACCGCTGGTAATGCCAACCGCATTGGTAGTCGATCGGTTGTTTCCAACGACCATATCAATCGAGAAACGCAATTGCGGCGCGGTCGCTCGCACTCCCGGAATTTCTCGTTCGATGGCCGTTATGTCCCGCAAAGTGAGCCTTCCACGCGTGAAAGAGCGGCGCGGTCCATCGCCTTCTGCCTCCGGTGTCAGAATAGCCATATTGTAGCCAAAACTATTGATAGTCTGCACGACACTCACCTGCGCGCCATTGCCCACTGCAATTGCCAGAGTTACAGCGAACACCCCGATCATGACGCCAAGCATGGTCAGAATGGAACGCATAAAATTGGTGCGTAATGCGGTCATCGCAATGGCAATGTTTACAGCCCAGCCAGAAATCATTTGCGCAAAATTGACCGCCATCAGTTGGCATCCTCCAATTTCGATTGCGACCCATTCCTGGTCTTGGTGCGATCGGCGACTAGCAGATCCTCCACAACCTTTCCGTCGCGAAACTCAATCCTGCGTTTGGCATGTTCAGCAATCTCGTTCTCGTGCGTCACTACGATGATGGTGATTCCGGCTTCATTGAGCTGCTGGAAGATTGCCATGATATCTTCAGACGTTTTGCTGTCGAGGGCGCCGGTGGGTTCATCAGCGAGCAGGATAACTGGTTCAGTCACCAGCGCTCGGGCAATGGCGACGCGCTGTTGCTGGCCGCCGGACAATTTCGCCGGGGTGTTAAGCAGACGGTCGCCCAGACCCATTTCAGTTAGCTTGGCTGTCGCTTTTTCACGCCGCGTCTCATTGTCAAATCCAGCATAGATCAAGGGAACGGCAACATTGTCTATAGATGTCGTTCGGGCGAGCAAGTTGAACTGTTGGAAAACGAAGCCGACTTTCTGGTTTCGCAGCTTTGCGAGATCATCGCTTTCCATTTCAGCTGTAGACAGGCCGTCAATCAAGACTTCGCCACTGGTCGGGATATCGAGGCAACCAATCATATTCATGAAGGTGGATTTGCCCGATCCGCTGGCGCCCATAATCGCAACATACTCGCCGGCCGCTATAGAGACCGAAACCCCATCCACCGCGTGAATAACCTCACCGCCCAATTCATAGGTTTTAACCAGATCAATCGTTTCGACTAATTTATCCGCCATGAGGATCGCCCGCATCAGTCATTGTTTTCGTCTTCTTCGCTGCCTTCGCCAGACAGATCACGGGAACTGACAAGAATTTTTTGATTCTCCGATAGCCCTTTGGTGACTTCAACAAAGTCCTCGCCAGCCAATCCGACGGTCACATCAGTCTTGACGGGTTCAAACGGATCATCTCCTTCCCGCCAGACGGTTTCCCGGTTTTTCTGACTTTTTTTCTCACCTGCTTTCTGGCCTTGCAATTGTCCATCGACATCACGATCCTGCAGGCGAGGGCGAAACCGGGTAGCGCTGACAGGTACACGAAGCACATCAGCCTTTCGGCCGGTGATAATTTCAACATTGGCCGTCATTCCCGTGAGCAATTTGCCGGACCTATTGTCAACATCCAGGATGACCAGATAACTCACCGAATTACGGGTTTCGGTTGCGGATTTGCGGATTTGCTGGACTTTCGCCTCAAAGGTCTCGTCAGGATAACTGTCGACAGTGAACCGGACACCCTGTCCCTCGCGCACCTGGCCAATATCGGCTTCATCGACAGCTGCTTCGACCTGCATCCGACTGGTATCGGCGGCGATCTCAAAAAGGTTAGGCGTTTGGAAATTTGCCGCAACCGTGGTGCCAGCTTCGACTAGCTTGTTGATCACGACGCCACTGGATGGCGCAGTGATTTTCGTTCGCGCAAGATCGAGCTGTGCCGACTCCAGCTCTGCGGAGCTTTGTGCAATCTGCGCATTGGCGCTTTGCGCCTGCGCTTGCGCCGTGCTCAAAGCAGCGCGAGCTGAAACCAGTGCATTTTGGGCCTGATCCAATCCGGCACCCGACACAAAGCCTTTGTCAGCCAGTTGCCTGCGACGATCATATTCGCGGGTCTGGACTTCGACTTCGGTTCGAGATCGCTGAATGGAGGCTTCCGCCTGGGCAAGAGTGGCGCGTGCCAGATCAACCTGTGCCCTGGCCTGAGTCACGCGCGCGCGGGGCCTTGTTGAGTCAATCTCCGCAAGCAACTGACCCTGGGTGACTGACGTGTTAAAATCGACGTAGACATTGGTGATCTGCCCGGATACTTCAGAGCCGACATTGGTGGTGTTCAGCGCCCGAACGGTTCCGCTTGCCGATACCACGCGTACCACTTCACCACGGGTTACTTCTGCAGTGACATATTCATAGTCTCGTCCACCGCCGAAGATCAGGCGTGCCAAAAGCAGAATGATGACAAGGGCTATGATCCCAGAGGTTATCGGATGTTCTCTTATCCACCCTTGCATCTTCAACATATTTTAGCGTTTTCCGTATCGTGCAGGCCAGAATAGGTTCTGATAGGCGTGTATATGTATATGGACAAAGTGTCTTGATGGAAACGATATTGTCAATAGACCAAACGGTTGTCCCAGATATGGCTGGCCATCACCCAAAACAGCATCTTCTCTTTACTCCGCCGCATTATTGCATCCATGACCGGCCACTTTCAATAAACGATAGTGTCTGCTTTCGAGACAATAGAACCTCGTTTGCTTTTGTGAACTTTGCAGACATTCCCCAAAAACAATTTCAAAACTGTCGGAGCAATGAACGGCACCCGTACATTGTTACAATTTGCGACAATTTTCATCCAAACTGACAAATTCCGATGACAAATGGTCTCTAGAACCAAGAGCATGGTGATCAGGAATGATTGCTTCCCTGAGTGGACTAATAATGTGAACTGACAAGGATGATTGACATGAAAAAGAAAATTTTGCTTTCCGGTGCAGCCGCGGTTCTTCTGGCTGGTGGTGCTGCCTATGCGGCAGGTCATCAAGGGGGCATGCGGGCGGATACCGATGGCGACGGAAATATTTCGCGCGCCGAACTGACGGCGTCGATCGACAAGCGCTTCGCGAAAATGGATGTAAATGGTGATGGACAGCTCTCCAAAGCAGATCGGGAAGCCCGTCGGGCGAAACGTTTTTCTGAAGCCGATACAAATGGTGATGGCGAGATTTCCCCAGAGGAACTTGAAAATGCCAGAGCGGAACGCAAGGCCAAACGGTTTGCGCGGGCCGATGCAGACGGCAATGGCAGCCTGAGTCAGGAAGAAATGCAGCAGATGCGCAAGAAGCGCGGCGGCAAGGGCATGCGCGGTCGTGGTGGCAAAGGCATGCGCGGCATGATGCGCCGTGCGGATACCAATGGTGATCAGATGATCAGCAAGGCTGAATTCGAAACCGCGGCAATCGCACGATTTGAACGAGCAGATGCCAATGGTGATGGCATGGTTACGAAGGAAGAACGCAAGGCCGCCCGCGAAGCGCGCAAGGCCAATCGGAAAAACAGAGGTGGTTAATCCCTGAACCTACTCTGTTGTGAACGGGTCGTCGGTCTTCCCCCTCCCTAAATGAACGGCGACCCGTTCCTTTTTGTGCAGGCTGTGATAGGCAGATGACATGAACGAAACCGCGCATATTCTTCTGGTGGACGACGAAGCCACGTTGCGGGAACCATTGGCAGACTATCTCATAAAACAGAATTTTCGGGTCCAGCAGGCGGCAGATGCCAGCGTCGCGCGGTCGCTGCTCAACGCCCGGGATTTCGATATCATCCTGTCCGACATCATGATGCCGGGCGAAGATGGTTTGAGCTTCTGTCGGCATGTCCGCGAACGGACCGATATCCCGGTGATATTTATCAGTGCCAAGACAGAGGAAACCGAGCGGATAATCGGTCTGGAACTTGGGGCAGATGACTATATTACCAAGCCCTTCAGTCCTCGGGAATTGGTTGCGAGGATCAAGGTGGTCTTGCGGCGGGCCGCCGGAAATGGCCAAAAATCCGGTAACAACAAGGGAGCTGTCTATCAGTTTAGTGGCTGGACCCTGAAAACCGACCAGCGCAGTCTTCTTGATGAATCCGGCGTCAACGTCCCGCTTTCCAGTGGCGAATATCAGCTGTTGCTGGCCCTTTTGTCCCGTGCCGGTCATGTGCTCAACCGGGATCAGCTGCTGGACATGACGCAGGGCAGGGAAGCCCATGCCTTCGATCGGGCTGTTGACAACCAGATCAGCCGCGTTCGACGCAAGATTGAGAAAGATCCTAAAAATCCGGAGATCATCAAAACTGTCTGGGGCGGGGGATATGTTCTGGCGGGACCCGTTACACAGATATGACGCGTTTTTTGCCAAAAAGTCTGGTCGGGCAGTTGCTGCTGCTTATCGCAGTCACACTGCTGATTGCCCAGGCGTTCAATATTTTCCTGTTATACCGAGGTGCTCAGAACCAGCATCTGTCCGAGGCATCTGCGGCGGCCGTCGCAAGGATAGTCGGCGAAATAGAGCGCATGAACGATTCACGCTATGAAGAAAGAAGGGAGCGCCGATTTCGAAGGGGTCGACGGGTAATCCCGCTGCTTTCTGATGCTGCTCCCGCTGTTCCAGATGCTCAGCCATTGCGTGCTGTCACGGAACGCGCCGTTCAAGCCTTTGTGAACATGGGCCTCAGCATCCGGACGGTGGAGGTATGGGAAACCGCCAGGCTGCCTGCTGCTCTCCAGCAGAGTGTGATCGGAGTCGGTCGAGGACGCCGATTGACCGAGGAAATCCGGCGGCCGATGGCACGCAAGCCAGCACGGCCGCCAGTGCGGGGATTTGTTGTCGTGTCGGCCGAACTGGAAGATGGCCGGTGGATGAGCGTGGCAACGGCGCTGAAGGACCGCGATGTTCGTGCCTTACGGCCGCTGATGATCCAGACGGTAGTGCTATACCTGCTGTTGCTGGTGCCTCTGATCTGGATCGGGCGATATATTTCGCGGCCCCTGCATCGGTTGACCAAAGTCGCCAATGATTTCCAGCCGGGCAAGAACGATCCTGTGCCCGAAAGCGGCCCACCGGATACCCGCCAGCTGATATCCGCATTCAATGACATGAACGAGCGGGTTGGAGCGATGCTGGATGAAAAGGACATCATGCTGGGCGCGATCGGCCATGACTTGCGCACCCCCTTGGCAGCCTTGCGTGTCCGGATCGAAAATGTCGCTGATGATGTCGAGCGGGAACGTATGATTGCCGGCATAGAAGACATGGACCGGATGCTGGATGACATATTGTCCTTGGCACGATTGGGACGCTCCGCTGAACCGATGGAAGCCACGGACATTTCCGCCTTGATTGAAACGGTAGTGGATGAGTTTGATGATCTGGGCCGGGATGTCACATTCAAGCGCGGCGAACGGCATGTCGTGAAAGTGCGCGGAGTATTGCTCCGTCGAGCATTGCGAAATCTCATCAGCAACGCGATTGCCTATGGAAACAATGCAGTGATATCTGTGGAAAAGTCCGGTGATGATCTGTCCATAATTGTGGAAGACTCGGGGCCGGGCATTCCGGACGACCAGATCGAAGCGATGTTTGACCCCTTTGCAAGGGTGGAAGGTTCAAGGAATCGCGCGACAGGCGGATCGGGACTGGGTTTGACCCTTGCCCGTTCGATTGCACGGATTCATGGCGGGGATGTCAGGCTGGAAAACAGGCCAAATGGTGGTCTGCGGGCTTCAATCATTATAACGGATGGGTCGCCATAGGGGCGTTCAACTGCCGCTGGAGACGATCTTGCGCCACAATCTGTAGCCCTTGTAGACCAGGAAAATACAGAGGGTCATCAGCAGCACAGCGATCACCAGTGCAACGACAGGATTTGTAAACGCCAAAACCAACAGACCGCCTGCAGCAATATCCTCTCCGGTGGATACAACCGCATTGCTGACCGGTTCCGGGCTTGTATTCACCATTGCTCGTGCTCCGGCTTTCGCCCCGTGACTCATCAAGGCGGCTCCTCCGCCAAGCAGAGATATAATCACCTGCCAGGCCGGATCTCCCGCATCGACTACAGCCAACGCAAGCAAGGCGCCGCCCAGCGGTCGGATAACGGTATGGATGGTGTCCCAGATACTGTCGAGCCAGAGGATCTTGTCGGCGAAAAACTCGGCCAGAGCACCCAATGCGCTGATTCCGAGGACCCAGGGATTGGCGAGAGCATCCAGAATCTGGAGGTTCTCCGGCAGACTGATCCATTGCAGACGCATGGCAAGACCGGTCACAAATACCGTGAGATAGAGTCTCCATCCCGATAACAGGCTGACGCTTCCCGCCAGACCCAGCAATTCCACAATACCCATGAGTGAGAATTGCCACGATTGAAGCAGCTTGGCAAATTATTGCCCCGCAATGCTTCCTGCGCAGGACAAGGAAAGTTTTTGCATTGGCTCAAATTGCTATGCATATGAAGTTATGACCGAAAACTCTTCCCGCAATCAGGCACCTGAAACCGATGCGCTCACCGGCAAACCGATGCCGAAGCCGATCCCGGCCGCGACCCTGATCATTTTCCGCGACAAGCAGCCTGGCAGGGCGCCGGATTTGCTGATGGTGGAACGGTCTGCCAAAATGGCATTTGCCGCCGGAGCTGCGGTTTTTCCGGGCGGTCGCATCGATGAAGCGGATTTCGAAATGGCCCGGGACCTTGGTCATTCCGATGTAGACGAATATGGCGCGCGGATTGCGGCGATACGGGAATCCATCGAAGAAACCGGAATCGCGGTCGCGGTCAATGGAGATTTGGAACCGCGCCGGATTGAGGACGCACGGGTGGCACTCCATGAGGGAACGGTCATCTCCGAGATATGCCGGTCTCTGGACTGGGAGCTGGAACTGGACAAGCTGGTGCCGTTCACCCGCTGGTGCCCGCCATTTGCTGAAAAGCGGGTTTTTGACACGCGCTTCTACATGATTGCGCATGAAGATCATGATGCCGAGGCAAGTGTGGATGAAACAGAAAATTACAATCTGTTCTGGGGCAGTGCACGGTCAGTTCTCGAACGCGCGGATGCCGGAGATGTGAAGATCATTTTCCCGACCCGGCGGAATCTGGAACGGTTGGCACAATTCGGGTCTTTCGGGGAGGCCGTTGAGCACGCGTCACAATATCCGGTGACGATGGTCTCCCCAACGATCGAGAAAAGGGGTGAT
>JBCDCK010000004.1:0-405384 GCA_039181895.1 Pseudomonadota bacterium | reverse complement strand
GCCTTTGTCAGCTCCTGCGCATCATGGAAATTGTGCAACTCAAGGGACCCCCTAAAAGACTGTGATCAATTGAGCTGCCTTGCGGAATCACAAGTGCCATGGGGCAGCAGAGCGCGGCTATATGACCAGTTTTCGATCCTGTAAAGCCCAATTGCGACAGGGATTCTAACTCAGCCGATCCCGGAATGTGGACCAGTCAAACTCCTTTACGCAGCGCAAGTCATCTGTTTCACTGTTCCAGATCCAAATCGAGGGCAGGGCAACACCATTGAACGTGCTGGTCTTGACCATGGAATAGTGGGCCTGATCGAGAAAGGCGATCCGGCTACCCACTTGCGCAGTCTCGGGCAGGACATAGTCACCGATGATGTCTCCGGCCAGACAGCTTGGTCCGCCGAGACGGATGGGCTGACCCTCTCTCAATTCTCCCAGCATCGCCGGGCGATAGGGCGCCTCTAAGACGTCGGGCATATGGCAGGTAGCAGAAATATCCGTAATTCCAACCGGCATGTCATTTTCAAACATATCCAGAACTTCGCCCACGAGAATACCGGCATCAAGCGCGACGGCTTCGCCCGGTTCCAATATGATCTCGCATCCTGTTGCATCGGCCGCATAATCAAGGAATTCAACAAGTTCTTCCCGTTGGTAGTCCGCTCGGGTGATATGATGCCCACCGCCGAAGTTCAGCCATTTCAGACCGTCCAACTGGTTTTCAATATACGGTGTGATTGCTTCCCAGGTCCGGTAGAGCGGCTCGAAATCCTGTTCGCACAGAGTATGGAAATGAATGCCATCAACGGCTTCAAAATGTGCGTCGGTCAGCTGGTTTACCGGAAAACCGAGACGACTGTGCGGCTGACACGGGTCATATTTGGCTGTTTCACCTTCAGGGTGAAGAGGATTGATCCGCAAGCCGATATCAAACTGCTCACCACCATCGCGAAGCCCGCGTATTGCGGCAGAATGCTGGGCGATCTGTCCCGGGGTATTGAAGATGACATGATCGGATATAGCTGCGATTTCAGCCAGTTCAGATGTCTTGAATGCCGGAGAATAAGTCGCGACATGTCCATCATATTTGTCGAAGGCCAGACGCGCTTCCCACAGACCGGATGCACAGACACCATCCAGGTATTCATCTATTAATGGTGCAAATTCCCACATCGAAAACGCTTTTAGCGCGCAGAGAATCTTTGCCCCCGACTGATGTTTGACGTCCATCAGAATCTCGAGATTGGTGCGCAATCTGGCTTCATCGATCACAAATGCGGGAGTGGGCACTCGTGAGAGATCAAATTGCGCAAATGCGCCTGGATCACCAGCTCTGGTCTGCATCAGAAATCCAGCGGCCCATCAAGTTCTTCCACTTTCCAGGGCAGACCATGCGCGTTCAGCATGTCCATAAAGGGATCAGGATCAAACTGTTCCATGTTGAACACACCATCGCCTCGCCACTGGTTGGACAGCATCAAGGCCGATCCAATCATTGCCGGAACGCCTGTGGTGTAACTGACGCCCTGATTGCCAGTCTCTTCGAACGCCGCCTCGTGGCTACAGATATTCTTGACATAGACGGTCTTCTGCACACCATCTTTCTCGCCGGTAGCGATAACCCCGATGTTGGTTTTCCCCGTGGTGGTTTCTCCTAAGCTGCCGGGTTCCGGAAGTACCGCTTTCAGAAACTGCAGCGGAACGATCTTCTGGCCTTGATATTCAATCTCCTCGATGGATGTCATTCCAACATTCTGCAAAACTTCGAGATGAGTCAGATAGGCTTCACCAAATGTCATCCAAAAGCGAATCCTGCCAATCTCCGGGATATGCGTTTTCAGCGATTCAATCTCCTCATGATACATGAGGTACATATTTTTCTCGCCAACTTCCTCGAAATCAAAGGTCTGTTTGTGCGACAGCGCCGGAGTTTCCACCCATTGCCCATCCTCCCAATGCCGCGCAGGAGCGGTAATTTCGCGAATATTGATCTCGGGATTGAAGTTGGTGGCAAAATGCTGCCCGTGATCACCGCCATTACAGTCCAGTATGTCCAGTGTATCAATCCGGTCGAAATGATGCTTCTTTAGCCAGCAAGTGAAGACAGAGGTTACGCCGGGATCAAATCCAGATCCCAGCAGGGCCATGATGCCAGCCTCCTCGAACCGGTCATGATAGTCCCATTGCCATTTATATTCGAATTTTGCTTCGTCCCGCGGTTCATAGTTAGCGGTGTCCAGATAATCGGTTCCCGTCGCCAGGCAGGCATCCATGATCGGGAGATCCTGGTAAGGCAACGCCAGGTTCACCACGAGATCCGGGTTGGTTTTTTCGATCAACGCAATTGTTGCCGGAACGTCATCAGCGTCAATCCGATCAACTTCGATATCCACGCCGGTTCGTTCTTTCACGGACGAGGCAATGACTGCGCATTTCTCGACTGTGCGGCTGGCTAGCAATATGGCAGAGAATGGACCGCTTCCAGCAGCGATCTGTTGCGCCATTTTGTGAACAGCAACGGAACTCACCCCGCCCGCGCCAATAACCAGAACCTTGCTCATCAAATGTCCTCAATTTGCTGGAGATGTGTCCGATCCGCATATAGAACGACCCCATGACAGAGCAATCCCTTTTGGACCCGGACCGACAGCCGAGTTTGGCGGGAGTTGAGCGCGCCGCCAAAAAAATCTCCGAAATCCTGCCCCCGACGCCCTTGTTGTCTCTCGATGTCGATGGCCAGCGGATCTGGTGCAAGGCCGAATGCCTCCAGCCCATCGGTGCCTTCAAGATCCGCGGTGGCTGGCACCGCCTTACCGATCTGGATCAAGATCAGCGCCGGAAAGGGGTTGTGGCATTTTCCAGCGGAAATCATGCTCAAGGCGTGGCCTGGGCCGCAAAACAGCTGGGCATTCCCGCAACCATAGTAATGCCCGAAGACGCACCGGCAACAAAGATGGACAATACCAAATCACTGGGTGCTAACGTGGTCACCTATGACCGGATGACAGGATCACGCGAACAACTGGCGCAGGAACTCGCCGCAAAAACCGGTGCAACTGTCGTACCCAGCTTCGATGATCCCTGGATTGTCGAGGGACAGGGCAGCTGCGGGATCGAAATGCGGGAACAGGTCGTCGACCGGACCGGACATGCTCCTGATCAAATCGTGGCATGCTGTGGAGGCGGTGGACTGGCTTCAGGGATAATATTGTCCAATCCTGACTGCAAGATCATCGTTGCGGAACCGGAAGGCTGGGACGATATGCGCCGCTCGCTGGAATTGGGCCGGATCGTCCCGGTGAAAGACCATCCGCCGAGCACCAATTGTGACGCCCTCCAGACCCTGGAAGTTGCGCCCATCACCTTTGACATACTCGCTCAACATGATGCAACGGGCGTTGCGATTTCGGCAAGTGAAGTGGAACATGCCATGCGCATCGCGTTTGATCGGCTGCACCTTTGCATTGAGCCGGGTGGCGCCGTTGCATTGGCAGCCATATTGTCGGGAAAAGTCGAGGCCGGATCTCAGACTGTTGTGACCCTGTCCGGGGGAAACGTCGATCGCCAGCTCTTTGCGAAGATATTGGCCGGTTGATCAGGCGGCCCGTTGCAGCTCCATTCGGCTCCAGATTTCCACAAGCGCCTTTGTCAGCTCAACCATCATCTCTTCGTTGTGGACCGGGCCAGGCGTAAAGCGCAGGCGTTCGGTTCCCCGCGGGACAGTTGGATAGTTGATTGGCTGCACATAGACACCATATTCGGCCAGCAAGATATCGCTGACTTTCTTGGCCTTTACCGGATCGCCGACGAGCAGCGGAACGATATGTGTCGTGCTATCCATCACCGGAAGACCATTTTCGGCAAAAAGGGATTTCAGTTTCTGAGCTGCCTTCTGCTGACCTTCGCGTTCGACGCAAGACTGTTTGAGATGCCGGACACTCGCCAGCGCTCCGGCAACCAGAACAGGAGAAAGACTGGTAGTGAAGATGAAACCCGGTGCATAGGAACGGATGACATCGATTATCTTCCGATCCGCGGTGATATATCCACCCATGACGCCGACAGCCTTGGCAAGAGTTCCTTCAATAATGGTGATGCGATCTGCTGCTCCATCACGTTCCGAAATTCCACCACCATGCTCGCCATACATCCCAACAGCATGCACTTCGTCACAATAGGTAAGGGCATTATATTTGTCTGCCAGATCGCAAATCGCATGTAGCGGTGCGACATCGCCGTCCATCGAATAAATGCTCTCGAAAGCAATAAGCTTGGGTGTTTCCGAATCTTCGGCTGCCAGCAATTCTTCCAGATGTTCCAGATCATTATGCCGGAACACACGTTTCTCGCAGCCGCTGTTCTTGATACCTGCAATCATCGATGCATGATTGAGTTCATCAGAAAAAATCACACAGCCTGGCAGGATTTTGGTCAGCGTTGACAATGTGGCTTCGTTGGACACATATCCAGACGTGAACAGCAAGGCTCCTGATTTGCCATGCAAATCCGCCAGTTCCTGTTCGAGCTCAACATGGTAATGCGTATTCCCACCGATATTGCGAGTGCCACCAGATCCGGCTCCAACATCGTGCAAGGCTTCTTCCATCGCCTTGATCACATCGGGATGCTGTCCCATTGCCAAATAGTCATTGGAACACCAGACGGTAACGGGCTTTGGCCCATTGTGGTGCGCGAAACAGCGGGCATTCGGAAATGTCCCCTTGTTCCGCAAAATATCGATAAAGACCCGGTAACGGCCTTCGGCATGAAGGCGGTCAATCGCCTGGGAAAAAATCTTGTCGTAGTCCACTTTCAATCGTTCCCTGCTTCAATTCTTTCGTTCCGCGATCCTCGGATCAAGGGCTTTAACGACCTTTTTTCCGAATTTCCAGCGCGAACGGCTCGCAATAAGCAATGCGGTCAAAGCGTATGGAATTCGCTCAACCCAAAAGATCGCAATGCGTGTTCATAGGGCTTGACGCTGGCCAGGCTACCCGTCGTCACAAACACACCGTTTCCGCCATTTTCAGGCCATTTTTTGTGCGACGCAAGATGCATGATCCGCCGGGCGATTCCCATCGACCCATCGACAAACTGAATATCTCTGGACACCGATTTTTGTAACTCCGGCTCCACAAGGGGGAAATGAGTACAGGCAAGAATGATTGTATCGATCCTGTCCCCATCCTCCTGGTTAAACAGACCTGCCAGGGCTTTGTCGATAATTTCCCTCTCTGGTTCTTCCCCACGCAATTTCTGTTCAGCCGCATAAACCAGGTCCGGAGCCCCAAATCTCAAAATCCGCTTGCCCACCGCAAACTCTGAAGCGAGCCGATCGACATAGGGCTGCCTGATGGTCGCTTCTGTTCCCAGCAAACCGATAACTCCCGTTTTGGTTTTTTCGGCCGCCGGTTTGACGGCGGGTACCGTCCCCACTACCGGCACGTCCAGTGCCGAGCGCACATAATCGAGTGCGATGGTTGAAGCGGTGTTGCAGGCTATCGTGACGAGCTGAGGCTGATACCTTTCGACCAGGCGACCCAGAAGGGCCGGTACCCGAGCAGCGAGCTCCAGTTCTGATTTCTGACCATAGGGCATTCCCGCATAGTCAGCAGCATAAACAACAGGCGCGTTCGGCATCAGCTTCTGACTTTCACCAAGCACGGACAGACCACCCACACCCGTGTCGAAAAACAGCAATGGGCTGCTGACTTCAGGTGGTTTTATGGACATGCGTTCCCTCAAACTCCTCGACTCGGGTCCATTGCGCGAGATGGTACCCGCATCGGATGGCCGATATTACCCGTTTTTACATAGCAAAACACTTGCTCGTTCAAGCTGTTAACGATAGCGCCTGAAAAGAGAAGGGGAAGACTTGAGATGCTGCCCATGTGGATTGAACCTGTACTGGCGGTTCTGACTGGCTATTTGCTGGGTTCCATACCCTTTGGACTTCTCCTGACAAGACTGACCGGTGGCGGAGATATTCGAAGCGTAGGCTCGGGCAATATCGGCGCCACCAATGTCCTGCGTACCGGTAATAAGGCTATAGCAGCACTGACTTTAATTCTGGACATCGGCAAGGGAGCGGTCGCTGTACTGCTCGCTAACCAGTTTTCGGAAGCCTGGGGTATTCTGGCAGGCATGGGCGCGTTTCTGGGGCACCTCTACCCGGTCTGGCTTCGCTTCAAGGGCGGGAAGGGCGTCGCAACTTTGCTCGGCATCGTCACAGCGATTAATCCGGTTCTGGGTGCAGTTTTTGCGGTTGTCTGGTTGGGCTCGCTGGTCATATGGCGATTCTCATCGGTGGGGGGCATGCTGGCCGCAATTTCCACTCCGTTAACTGCAGTTTTCTTGGGGAAATATACCCTTATTCCGATGTTCATAGGCTTTGCCTTGCTTGTTCTGTGGAAACACCGGACCAACATCGAACGGCTTCTCGCTGGTGAAGAGCCCAAAGTGGGCGCATCTCGCAAAACATGATGGACTCAAGCGAAATATTCCATCGACTTCGACTGATCAGATCAACCAATGTCGGTCCGGTGAGCTATTATCGTTTGATGCAGAAATATGGCACCGCAAAAATTGCTTTGCGAGCTCTTGCGGAACTGGCGAATGCAGAGGGCCGGCGTCGCCCCGAAATCGCTTCCGAAATATCCATCGAGCAGGAAATGGAGACGGTTGAGAAGTTGGGCGGAAAGTACCTTTTTCATGATCAGCATACATATCCGGCAATTCTGTCCGAGCTTCGGAATGCCCCGCCGGTATTGATCTGGAGAGGCGACATCTCACTTATTCAAAGACCGGCGGTTGCGATTGTGGGTGCCCGGAATGCATCCGCTGCCTCGCGGTCATTTGCAAGAATACTGGCAGATGAACTCACGGAACATGGTGTATCCATAGTTTCCGGGCTTGCCCGGGGGATCGATACCGCAGCACATCAAGGATCTTTAAAACGCGCTACAGTTGCAGTTATTGCAGGTGGTGCCGACACCTATTTTCCTCCTGAAAATCAGGAGTTGCAGGAGCAGATCGCCAACGAAGGCCTATTGCTGAGCGAGCAACCACCGGGAACCGAACCACATGCCCGGCACTTTCCATTTCGCAACCGTATCATCGCCGGTTTGGCGATGGGCACCGTTATCGTCGAGGCCGCTCCCAAGTCCGGTTCCCTCATCACGGCAAGACTGGCTGCAGAATCCGGACGGCATGTAATGGCCGTTCCAGGTTCGCCAATGGATCCGCGATCTCAGGGTTGCAATGGTCTTATCAAGGATGGAGCCTCCCTGATCCAGTCCGCAGAAGATGTGCTGGAGTTGATTAGGCCAATGGATGAACGGATGGTGCAAAAATCAATAACCACAAAGCAGCCAGCTGCTATGGTTGCCGGAATGCAGGTAACCCGAAAGGCGGACAAAAGCGGTTCGAAACAACAGATGCAGGCCAATATTCTCGATCTTCTCAGTACAACACCCGTCACGGTTGATGAACTCGTACGGCAGTCACACATTGATCCCGCGGAAATGCAACTGATCCTTCTGGAGCTTGAGCTGGCGGGAAAACTGACGCGAAGCGCAGGTGCTCGTGTCGCACTGTCCAGTATCCATTGACCTTCTCAAAGATTTTTTTGTCAGTTCCGACATGAAGGCCTTGACGAAATCCAATTCCCTGTCACAGCCTCGCGCGTATACGTGAGAGAAACGAAAACGGACCTTATGCAACTAGTCATTGTCGAATCACCCGCCAAAGCCAAGACCATCGAAAAATATCTCGGATCCGATTTCAAGGTTCTGGCGTCCTACGGTCATATCCGCGATCTGCCTCCCAAGGACGGCTCGGTCGACCCGGATGACGGCTTCTCGATGATCTGGCAGCCCTATTCCGACAAGACCAAACAACTGAAGGCCATTACGGACGAATCAAAAAAGGCTACCCGTCTCATCCTCGCAACCGACCCCGATCGCGAAGGGGAAGCGATCAGTTGGCATGTCCAGGAGGTGCTCAAAAAACGCAAGGCCCTCCCGGAGAAAGTGGATCGGGTGACGTTCAACGCCATTACCAAGGCAGCGGTGACGGAAGCCATGGGCCAACCCCGCGCGCTTGATGATGACCTGATCGATGCTTACCGGGCGCGGCGGGCTCTCGACTATCTTGTAGGTTTCACCCTGTCTCCCGTTCTGTGGCGGAAATTGCCGGGCGCCAAGTCCGCCGGGCGCGTACAGTCTGTTGCGCTCAAGCTTATTGTGGAACGCGAGCGGGAAATCGAGGCTTTCAATCCCGAGGAATATTGGTCGGTTGCTGCCCAGATGGAGCAAGCAGGGCAGGCATTTGAAGCCAGGCTCACGATTCATCAGGGCGAAAAGCTGGGCAAGATGGATCTGGCGACAGAGGAACAGGCCATGGTGGCGAAAGCTGCTGTAGAGCAAGGCTTGTTCACGGTCGAAAATGTGGAAACAAAACCTTTAACCCGCAACCCGCCGCCGCCATTTACAACCTCGACCTTGCAGCAGGAAGCTGCGCGCAAACTGGGATATTCGGCAAGCCATACGATGCGCATAGCCCAGCAACTCTACGAAGATGGTGCGATTACTTACATGCGTACCGATGGTGTCCAAATGGATGGCAGCGCAATATCTGCCGCCCGCAAGGCGATTTCTGACAGATATGATGCCAGCTATGTGCCGGATCAGCCGCGAATTTATAAGTCCAAAGCCAAAAATGCCCAGGAGGCTCATGAAGCCATCCGGCCCACAAATTTCACGCGCGACTCGGTCGGCAGCGGTGATCACGCAAAACTGTATAGCCTGATTCTGAAGCGAGCGATGGCGAGCCAGATGGCAGCAGCCCGGCTTGAAAGAACAACCGTGGACATGCTTGACGGGACGGGTCAGACGGGTCTCCGTGCCACGGGTCAGGTCGTGAAGTTTCCTGGCTTTTTGGCGCTTTATGAAGAGGGCCGGGATGAAAAGCGGGACGAAGACGGCGGTCTGCTGCCCGTGATCAACAAGGGGGACAGCCCCGCGAAGAAATCTGTCGAGGCAAATCAGCATTTCACTCAGCCTCCGCCTCGCTACAGCGAGGCAAGCCTGGTCAAGAAAATGGAAGAGCTCGGTATCGGTCGTCCTTCCACCTATGCCTCGATCATCAAGACACTGAAAGACCGGGCCTATGTCCGGATCGAAAAGAACCGCTTTTTTGCAGAAGAAAGCGGTCGTCTGTTGACGGGCTTTCTGGAGCGTTTTTTCAACCGCTATGTCGCTTATGACTATACCGCCGGACTAGAAGAAGAACTGGATGATGTCAGCGGTGGGCGCGCCGAATGGCAGAAAATTCTGGAAGCATTTTGGCACGATTTCAAACCGAAAACCGCAGAGGTCATGGAGAAACTGCCTTCGGATGTAACGGCAGAGCTGGACAAGTTTCTCGAACCTTATCTGTTTCCGGAAAAAGAGGATGGCAGTGATCCGCGGCTCTGCCCGCGTTGCAAGGAGGGCAAGCTCGCGCTTCGCGGCGGACGTTTTGGCGCCTTTGTGGCCTGTTCCAATTATCCCGATTGCAAATATACCCGGCGTTTTGCACAGGGTGGTGGCGCCAATGACGGGGAAGACGAGGGCCCGCAAGAACTTGGAATTGATCCGGATACGGACGAAAAAGTTACCAAAATGGTTGGCCGATTTGGCCCCTATGTTCAACGCGGAGAGGGCAAAGAAGCCAAACGGTCATCCATCCCCAAGGATGTTCCACAGGAAGAATTCGGTCTGGAGTGGGCGCTGAAGCTCCTTTCATTGCCACGGGAAGTCGGCAAACATCCGGAATCCGGTGAAACCGTAACGGCCCAAATTGGACGCTATGGACCCTATCTGAGCCACAACGGCTCTTCCGCCCGGCTTGAAAGCACGATGGAAGTGTTCGAGATTGGCATGAATGCAGCGGTAGCCAAACTGGCTGACGCGGCGAAAAACGGCAAGGGCCGGGGTCGGGGACGCCAGGAACCGCTCAAGATACTCGGCAAACATCCGCGAACTGAAGAAGAAATCAAGCTGATGGACGGTCGATACGGACCCTATGTGACGGACGGCAACACAAATGCCTCACTGCCCAAAACTGTCGACAAGGATGAACTGACGCTTGAGGAAGCTGCTCAATTGATTGACGATCGGGCCGCGAAGGGACCGGCAAAAAAACGGCGTAAAAAAGCCGCACCGAAAAAGAAAAAGCCCGCAGCAAAGAAAAAAACCGCTGCAAAAAAGAAGGCGGCAGCGAAAACCGACGCAAGCTAAGGCGGGTATTCAGGCGAGTCTATTTGACCCAGTCGAGCCCCATATCCTCATAGATACCCTTGTCTTCGTCCCAGTTAGCACTCACCTTGACGTGCAGGTACAAATGAACCTTGCGGCCAAGGATTTTCGCAAGTTCGGACCGAGCTTTTGCGCCGATTTCCTTGATCTGGTGCCCGCCCTTACCCAACACAATCGCCTTCTGACTCGATTTCTCGACCAGGATTTGCTGATGTATTTCCAGTGATCCGTCCGGCCGGGCCTTATATTGTTCCATCGCAATGGCGATCGCATAAGGCAATTCCGCATGCAGCTGGCGAAAGACCTGCTCGCGCGTGATTTCAGCGGCTAATAGCCGTTCGCTGGCATCAGACACCTGTTCCTCGGGGAAATGCCAGGGACCCTGCGGCATGGCTTCCACGAGATATTCCCTTAGTTCCGGAAGGCCGTCGCCGGTTTTCGCACTGACAAAGAAGGTTTCCTCGAATTCCGCCATCTCGTTCAGCCGGGAGGCGTGGTTGAGAAGCTTGTCCTTGGCCGCGATATCCACCTTGTTCAGTAGCAGAATCTTCCGCTCCTTGCGATGCTGCATCCGTTCGACAATCGATGTAACTTTTGGTCCGAGGCCCGCGCGGGCATCAACCAGCAATACCAGAATATCAGCATCTTCCGCACCTTCCCAGGCGGCGGACACCATCGCGCGGTCAAGCCGGCGTCGAGGCTCGAATATGCCTGGAGTGTCGACCAGTAAAAGCTGTGTGTCGTCTTCAATCGCGATGCCGAGCAAGCGGGTTCGGGTTGTTTGCGGTTTCGAACTTGTGATTGCGACCTTCTGTCCAACCAGAGCATTGATGATGGTGGATTTGCCCGCATTGGGGGCACCGATCAGTGCCACGACTCCGCATTTTTGGGTCATGCGTATGTCTCCAGAAAAAGACGCGCGGCATGCGTTTCCGCAGTCTGGATCGAGGAGCTGGTAGATTCCACGCACCCGACATTAGCGACGGACACTTGCACCTTGAACCTCAGATCGTGATGTGGTCCGGTTTTCTCGATCAGTTCATAAACAGGCATCTTGCGTTTATGAGCTGCTGCCCATTCCTGCAAAGCCGATTTGGGATGTTGAATATCTTTTTCCATCCCCGATATCCGGCTATTCCAATATCTGACGATGAAGGACCGCGCCCGGTCCATGCCGTGATCCAGATACACCGCGCCGATCAATGACTCCATGACATCTCCCAGCACTTTTTTGCTATTGCGGGCGCCGTCGTCTCGTGCCTGCTTTCCAAGGCGGAGATGGGCGTTGACGTTCAGAGATTCTGCAACTTCACCACAGGTTTTGCCGGAGACCAGGCCGTTGAGCCGCTGTGACAATCTGCCTTCCGGTTCGTCCGGAAATTGCGTGTAGAGTTCGGAAGCAATCGTCAGACCAAGTACCCGATCACCCAGGAATTCCAGGCGCTGATAGTCCTTTTCCCCAAAGCTGCCATGAGTGACGGCTCGAACATAAAGACGGATGTTATCGGGTTCTTCTCCGACAATATCCGTTATCCAGTTCCGGAAATCCGAATTGCTCAAAATCCTTCTCCAATTCGCTCCCAGCGCGCGGCCGGGAACCAGGACAACGGATTATACAATTCTGCGGATCCGTCCGTAGAAAATACCGAAACCAGTGCGCGGCCTACCAGATTTTCCTGGGGCACCATCCCGACAGCTTGCCCTTCCTGTGCCGGCCAGCGACTGTCAGCACTGCGGTCCCGGTTGTCGCCCATCAGGAACATGTGGCCATCTGGAACCTCGAAGGGCCCTTTGTCGTCACCTTCGGAATTCTCGTCAAGATCGAGAATCCGGTAGGATCGGCCATTGGGCAGCGTTTCCTCAAATTGCGGATAGCGACAAATGGCGTTGCCTTGGCCGTCCGAAGTTTCAAAGGATTCTCTGTAACAGGGACTGTTTGGCGTAATGGCATGGACAAATGGTTCGATCTCGGTTCTTTGAATGGCTTCTCCGTTGATTGAAATGATACCGCCAGACACTTGAATAATATCACCGGACAAACCGATCACTCGCTTGATGTAATCTTCTTTGGCATTGGGCGGAGCCTTGAAAACGACTACATCGCCCGGAGCAGGGGGGTTGGGAAGGGTCCGCCCGGGGATGACGGGAACGCTGTAGGGCATGCTGTATTTTGAAAAGCCATATGGCCATTTGGCGACAAGCAGAAAATCCCCGACCATCAGGCGCGGCTGCATGGACTCCGAGGGAATGTTGAATGGCGCCACCACAAAGCTTCTGAGAACCAGCACAAACAGGGCGAGCTTGAACAGAAAGCCTATAAATTCGACCGTTTCGGATTTCCGGTTTCCAGATTTTGTCATCGCGCCCCTTTGCTGACAATGCCCGGCGCGGTCAAGTGCCGAAGCTCTCGCCAATTCAATCGCCCGGATCCGACAATTTGCGCTTGTGAGAAAGACATGCTGGCGATAGTGCCTGAGGTTCGATCAGCTTCCGGGTCCGATACAGAAGGAACAGAATTTGGCAGACTGGAACAGCATCAAAACCCAACCGCGCAAGACTTTGGCCGAATTGTTTGAACACCACAGTGATCGGGTGGAACAATTCTCGTTCGAACTGACAGACATATTGTTCGATTTCTCCAAGACCCATCTCGAACAGGGGCTGATCGCCGAATTTGGCGAGCTTTCCGAAAGGCTGGGAGTTGCGGATCGGATCAAGGACCTGCTCGCAGGTGACATTGTCAACCCAAGTGAGGGGCGGGCCGCCGAGCATTGCGCGGAGCGCGGGATCGGCAATGCGGACAGCGTGCACATGGCGGGACTGCTGCAATCCCGCATGGCTGGTCTGATCAAGGCGATCGACTCTGGTGCATTGGGCGACATCAATCATGTGATTCATCTTGGTATCGGCGGGTCCGCCTTGGGCCCGGAGCTCCTATTGCAGGCGCTTTCTCTCGGCGATGAGAAATATGAAACGGCCGTCGTCTCCAATATCGATGGCAGCGCGCTGGAACCGGTTCTGGAACGGTTTGAAGCAGCCAAAACGCTGCTGGTGATTGCATCCAAGAGCTTTACGACTGCGGAAACTCTTCTCAACGCGAGATCCGTCATCGACTGGATGCAAGAAGAAGGTGAAACTGATCCCTTCGGCCGGATAGTCGCCTTGACAGCCAAACCGGAAAAAGCTGTCGAATGGGGCGTGGACGAAAGCCGGATTTTGCCGTTTTCCGAGACAATCGGCGGTCGCTACTCTCTCTGGTCGTCCATTGGATTCAGCGTCGCTTTGACGGTCGGAATAGAAACATTTGAAGATCTGCTCACGGGTGCCGCTGAAATGGACAGACATTTTGCCGATACGCCGTTTGATCAAAATATACCCGTTCTGGCCGCATGGTGCGATCAATATTATTCCCAGGTGCGCCAATGCGAAACACGTGCGGTTTTCGCCTATGACGAACGACTTGGATTGCTTCCTGATTATCTTCAGCAACTTGAAATGGAAAGCAACGGCAAGTCTGTGAAACTCAATGGAACCCCGGTTGATGGGGACAGCAGTCCCATCACTTGGGGTGGAGTGGGCACGGATGCGCAGCATGCTGTTTTCCAGTTGCTGCATCAAGGTACGCACCTCGTTCCAGTCGAATTTCTGGCAGTGGTCGAGCCCGGCCATTCTCTGCAGGAGGAGCATCACAAGGGATTGCTGTTAAATTGCTTCGGGCAGGCCGCTGCACTAATGGCTGGCAAAACATCTGACGACCCCAATCGCAATTATCCCGGAGACAGGCCGTCAACCACGATTTTGCTGGACCGACTGGACGCCACAACGCTGGGTGCCCTGATCGCCTTTTACGAACACCGGACCTTCGTCAACGCGGCAATGTTGGAGATCAACCCTTTTGACCAGTTTGGCGTTGAGCTTGGCAAACAAATGGCCAATCAACTGATGTCAGGCGATGGTAACAAAACGGACCCTTCGACCGAACAGCTGAAAAAGCGGGCATTTCCAGCCTGAACATCAAGGAAATATTATGTCAGAATATGATTATGATCTCTTCGTCATCGGGGCGGGTTCCGGTGGAGTCCGGGCTGCACGGGTTTCGGCTTCCTATGGCGCCAAAGTGGCTGTGGCCGAGGAATATCGGGTCGGCGGAACATGCGTGATACGTGGCTGTGTGCCCAAGAAACTGCTGGTTTACGGTTCCCATTTTTCCGAAGACCTGGAAGATGGCAAGAATTTCGGTTGGACGTGGGAGAATGCCAGGTTCGACTGGACCAAATTGCGGGATCATGTGCTGGGCGATGTCGATCGCCTCAACAACGCCTATATGGATACGTTGAAAAATCACAATGTCGAAATGATCCTGGAGCGCGCCGAAATTGCCGGACCCAATGAAATCAAACTGGCTTCGGGCAAGACGGTCACGGCCAAGACCATCCTCGTCGCAACTGGCGCCTGGCCCGATGTTCCCGAGTTTCCAGGCAGTGAACATATGCTGACATCCAACGAGATGTTCCACCTGGAGAAGCTCCCAGAAACCGTCATCATTTCCGGAGGCGGTTATATCGCAAACGAATTTGCCGGTATCTTCAACGGTCTTGGAAGCGAAGTCATTGTGGTCAATCGCTCTGATGTCATTCTTCGTGGTTATGATGAAAGTCTGCGCGATCGCCTGCTGCAGATCGGGACCAGCAAGGGCATCACCTACAAATTCAACTGCACCTTCGACAAGATCGAGAAGCGCGAAGATGGTGCGCTGGATGTCTTCATGGATGGCAGGGATCGGCCAGTGATTGCCGATGTGGTTCTGGCGGCGACCGGGCGACGGCCCAAGGTTGATGGACTCGGCCTCGAAAATGCCGGAGTGGAAACCAACGAAAAGGGCGCGATCAAGGTTGATGAATACAGCCAGACCAGTGTCCAGAGCATCTACGCCGTCGGTGACGTGACCGATCGGGTCCAGCTGACCCCGGTCGCTATCCGGGAAGGGCAGGCTTTTGCCGACACGGTATTTGGCAACAACCCGCGGACAGTGGATTATGACATGATCCCGTCGGCGGTCTTTTCCCAACCTCCGATTGCTTCAGTCGGACTGACCGAGGGCGAAGCGCGCGATCAATATGGAAATATCAAGGTCTATTCCTCGGATTTCCGGGCGATGCGCAATGTGTTCGCCGACCGCGCGGAACGCAGCTTGTACAAGATGATCGTCGAGGCGACGAGCGAGAAAATCCTGGGTCTGCACATGATCGGACCGGAGGCTCCTGAAATCTTGCAGGCAGCAGCGGTGGCGGTGAAAGCGGGACTGACCAAAGAAGCTTTTGATGATACCGTGGCTCTCCACCCCAGCATGTCGGAAGAATTGGTTCTGCTCAAATAACGAGCCACACTGGACAGTTTCAAATTGCAATGTAAACTCTCTCCCACAAAAGGGAGAAAGAGGATGTCCAAAATTGCCATGGTC
Source organism: Pseudomonadota bacterium (assembly GCA_039181895.1). Classification (GTDB taxonomy): domain Bacteria; phylum Pseudomonadota; class Alphaproteobacteria; order Sphingomonadales; family Sphingomonadaceae; genus Parasphingorhabdus. The sequence continues at coordinate 389,631 of JBCDCK010000004.1, read as the reverse complement.
TCCGGCGGATCGGGCTATATCGCTACCTTTGTGATACAGCGATTGCTCGCCGAGGGATGGACGGTTCATACCACGATCCGAAATCTAGAACGCGAAGCCGAGGTGCGCCAGCGGTTTCCAGATGCCGGAGACAATTTGAAGTTCTTCCAGGCAGATTTGATGCATGACGAGGGCTGGGCCGCGGCCATGGCCGGGTGTACGCATGTCGCCCACATCGCATCTCCCATCGCAGCCGCAACACCGAAACACGAAGACGATCTCATCGTTCCCGCACGCGAAGGCGCGTTACGTGCCTTGCGATTTGCCAGTGAGGCAGGCGTCAAAAGATTCGTACAGACGTCATCCATGGCCGCTGTCGCTTACGGGATGGATCGCGGTGAAAAGACATTTGACGAAAATGACTGGACGGACATCACCCATCCGGATGCACATGCCTATGTGAAATCCAAGACGATATCCGAGCGCGCGGCGCGCGACTGGATGGCACATCATCCCACTGAAATGGAATATTGTTCGGTCAATCCCGGAATGGTTCTTGGCCCTGTTACCGATGCGGATTTTTCGGCATCGGTACTGGCCATTCAACAGATCATGGACGGGGCCATGCCGATGGCACCCGATATTGCCTATCCCCTGGTTGATGTCCGGGATGTTGCGGACCTGCATGTGAAGGCACTGACAGCAGAATCGATAGAGGGAGACCGGTTCCTGGCAGCCGGCCCAACTCTAACGTTTCTCGATATGTCTCTGGTATTACATGATAAGCTTGGTGAAAAAGCGCGAAAAGCCCCTAAAAGGAAAATGCCGGACTGGCTGGTCTCCATCATGGCAATATTCAATTCCGATGTTCGCGGGATCAAGACGGAAATTGGCAAGATGCGTCTGGTCAAGGGTACTCATTCCCAGGACAAGCTGGGATGGCAAATGCGGCCGGTGGAAGATACGATTGTCGACACCGCCAATAGCCTGATTGATCACGGTGTGGTCAAAGTCTGACTGTTTCCAAAGATACCATTTTCAATAGCAGCTAGCTATTGACGGGCGCGCCACCCAAAGGATAAGCCGCGTGCATCTTAGCGCCGTGCAGCCATGGGGGAATGATGTCAGACATTATCGCGCAACTCGAAGCAAAACGGGCCGAGGCCCATCTCGGCGGCGGCCAGAAGCGGATCGACGCTCAGCATGCCAAGGGCAAGCTCACCGCCCGCGAACGTCTCGAGGTCCTGCTCGATGAAGGCTCGTTCGAAGAAATCGACATGTATGTCGAACATAATTGCGTTGATTTCGGCATGGAAGAAACCAAGATCCCTGGTGATGGCGTGGTCACTGGATCGGGTACGATCAATGGCCGGCTCGTCTATGTATTCAGTCAGGATTTCACCGTGTTCGGCGGCTCCCTTTCCGAACGCCATGCGGAAAAAATCTGCAAGGTGCTCGACAATGCGATGAAAGTCGGGGCGCCGGTTATCGGCCTAAATGACTCGGGCGGGGCCCGGATTCAGGAAGGTGTTGCATCTCTCGGCGGCTATGCCGAGGTGTTTCAGCGGAACGTGCTGGCCAGCGGCGTCATCCCGCAGCTGAGCCTGATCATGGGCCCTTGCGCCGGTGGAGCGGTTTATTCCCCCGCCATGACCGACTTCATCTTCATGGTGAAGGACAGCAGCTACATGTTCGTCACCGGCCCGGATGTGGTCAAGACAGTGACCAACGAAGTGGTGACCCAGGAAGAACTGGGTGGGGCGGTGACTCACTCCACCAAGACCAGCGTTGCTGATGTCGCCTATGACAATGATATCGAAGCGCTGCTGGCAGCCCGCGACTTTATCGACTTCATGCCGTTGTCCAATCGCGAGGAAGTGCCAGAGCGGCCAACGGCAGATCCCTGGGACCGTCTCGAAGACAGCCTCGATACGCTGGTCCCGGCCAATGCCAACCAGCCCTATGACATGCATGAAGTGATCCGGAAAATGCTCGACGAGGGCGATTTTTTCGAAATCCAGCCCGGCCATGCAGGCAACATCATCTGCGGCTTTGGCCGGATGGAAGGCAGCACCGTGGGTGTGGTTGCCAATCAGCCGATGGTGCTCGCGGGTTGCCTCGACATCAATGCCTCAAAGAAAGCCGCGCGCTTTGTGCGCTATTGCGATGCCTTTGATATTCCGATCATCACGCTGGTCGATGTGCCCGGCTTCCTGCCCGGGACTGATCAGGAGCATAATGGCATCATCAAGCATGGCGCGAAGCTGCTCTTCGCTTATGCTGAAGCGACCGTGCCCAAGATCACGATCATCACCCGCAAAGCCTATGGCGGGGCCTATGACGTCATGGCGTCAAAGCATTTGCGCGGCGATCTCAACTATGCCTGGCCGACTGCAGAAATCGCGGTGATGGGCGCCAAAGGGGCGGTCGAGATCATCTTCCGCGGCAGGACCGAGGAAGAGATTGCCGAACGTACTGCCGAATATGAAGCGCGCTTTGCCAACCCCTTCATTGCGGCGCAAAAGGGCTTTGTTGACGAAGTGATCATGCCACATTCAACGCGGCGACGGGTGGCCCTGGGGCTGAGAAAGCTGCGCAACAAGCAGCTGGAGAACCCCTGGAAAAAGCATGACAATATTCCCCTCTGATATAAGGAAAGACGTGAGCTACAGCGATCTTACCTTTGTCAGCGCCGCGCCAGTTGAACCCGATACAATCAGCTTTGAAATAATGAATAGTGATGATGTGCTCATCGCCGAGCTGGAATGTACTGCGGGAGGAAAACGATCGTTGTTTTTCTGGAACGGAAATTCTGAAAAATGGTCAAAACAGTCCGTGAAATTTAATGGCGATGACGTGCAAGCTTGTTCTCCGGGTTTTCAACAAATGGTTCGTGAGTTGAATGCTGAACTGGGCCGGTGGGAGGCGAATTTGCGAAAACCTCTAGGTGCTTGGGATCAGCGGTTATTGGACAATCCCGACTTAAGCATCGACGACTTAGCAAACCTAGATGAAGGACCGTAATGCCCACCGGACTAGTAGCCCTTCTCGATGATGTTGCCGCGATTGCCAAGGTGGCGGCGGCTTCCATGGATGACATTGGTGCCGCAGCCGCCAGGGCCGGAGCGAAGTCGGCCGGTGTCGTGATCGATGATGCCGCGGTGACCCCGCAATATGTGACTGGCTTCGATCCCGCCCGCGAATTGCCGATGATCTGGAAGATCGCCAAGGGGTCGATCAAGAACAAGCTGTTTTTCCTGCTCCCCGCTGCAGTCTTGCTGGGCCAATTTGCGCCGTTTCTCATACCCGTCATCCTTATCCTGGGCGGGCTGTTCCTCTGCTATGAGGCGGCGGAGAAGGTGCTCGAATGGCTGCATGTCGACGAGACCACCAAGCATGAGGAGCCGGCCATCATCGAAGGGCACGGCCGCGAGGAGGAAATGGTGTCCGGCGCGATCCGTACCGACTTCATCCTGTCCGCTGAAATCATGGCGATTGCGTTGTCCGAGGTGACCGATGAGGTCTGGTGGCAGCAGGGAATCATATTGGCCCTGATTGGCGTGGTCATTACCGTGGCGGTCTATGGCGCGGTTGCCTTGATCGTGAAAATGGACGATGTCGGATTGCATCTCGCGACAGAAAATACCGGCTTTGCCGCATCTTTCGGTCGCGGACTGGTCAATTTCATGCCGAAACTGCTCACCGGAATTTCGATTATCGGAACCCTGGCCATGGCCTGGGTCGGCGGGGGGCTGCTGGTGCATAATATCGCTGCGGTCGGCTGGCACGGGCCGGAACATCTCATCGCATTGATCTCGCATCCCATTGTCGGCATTTTGCCAGAATCCTGGGGTTATTTCGGCGAAGGGATCCTGTTTGCGGTTCTTTCCGGTCTGATGGGCGTGGCGATTGGTGCCGTGATTGCACCGCTGGTCCACAGATTCATTCCGCATGGGGCAAAGCACTGATTTCCGTTGTTGCAAAAACGGGATCAATTGGGCATTTAACTGATCAATTAAACCAAGGAATTCTGCCATGAAACTGGGACGCATGAACCATATCGGTGTGGCAACACCGGATCTGGACGCTTCCATCGCCTTTTACCGCGATGTCATGGGGGCCGAGGACATTACCAAGCCATTCGTTCTGGAATCGCAGAAAGTTCGCGTGTGCTTCGTCAATACGCCGGGCGAGGGCGGGACTGCCGGGACGCAGGTCGAACTGCTGCAACCGACCGAAACGGACAGTGCTGTGGGAAAATGGCTGGAAAAGAATCCGTTGGGCGGACAACATCATATTTGCTTCGAAGTTCCGGACATTCACGTTGCCAAGGCAGAATTCGAAGCGATGGGCAAGCGCGTGCTGGGCGAGCCGCGCATCGGCGCCCACGGCACGCTTATCTTTTTTGTGCATCCCAAGGACATGGGCGGGATGCTAACCGAGATTATGGAAACGCCAAAGGATCACTGATCCAGTACGAATCAAAATCACTGATCCGCGGATGAAGCGGACTCCTGAAACGCAGAGGGAATACTATGGAATTCGAAACGATCAAGCTGGACATCACCGATCAGGTGGCCACGATCACGCTCAACAAGCCGGAACGGCTCAATGCCTGTTCTCTGGAAATGGCAGACGAGATATTCACCGCGCTGGATGTTCTCGAAGATGCCCGTGCGGTCATCATCACCGGAGAAGGGCGTGCCTTTTGCGCTGGCGCCGATCTTCAGGCGAGCAACAATAGCGCTGTGACCGGCGGCAAAGCCTCGTTCATGGCGCTCAACAAGAATTACAACCCGCTGATGCTCAAGCTGTCCAAGCTGCAAATTCCGACCATCACGGCGGTCAACGGTCCGGCCGCGGGCGTGGGTTGCTCGATTGCCCTGGCCAGCGATTTCGCGATCGCAGGCAAGTCCGCCTATTTCCTCCAGGCTTTCGTGAATATCGGTCTGGTACCGGATGGCGGTGCCAGCTGGATGCTGCCGCGCCTCATCGGCAAGGCCCGCGCGACCGAAATGATGTTGCTGGGCGAGAAAATTCCAGGCGAAAAAGCGGCCGATTGGGGGCTGGTCTACAAATGCGTTGAAGACGATGCGCTGATGGCCGAGGCAGGCGCATTGGCGCGCCGCCTGGCCGATGGTCCAACCGTGGCTCTGGGCGTCATGCGTCAGAATATCGCCAAGGCGTTGGACACCGATTACAGCACGGCGCTCTACACCGAAGCGGAAGGGCAGCGCATAGCCGGTGACAGCAATGATGCCCGGGAAGGGGCGATTGCCTTCCTCCAGAAACGCAAGGCGGATTTCAAGGGAGAATAAGCGCGTTCCCAGCGACTTGTCGAAGAGTGGATATTGCAAAACAGGCTTCGACATGACGCTACGGAATGGCTAGTGTACACAGCATGACTGACAAACCGACAATTGATGACTGGAAGGCCCTTGCAGACAAGGAAGTAAAGGGACGTGATCTGAATTGGGAAACGCCCGAAGGCATTGCTGTCAAACCGCTCTACACGCAGGACGATGCCGGTGATCCTGGGCTTCCCGGCTTTGGACCATTCACCCGCGGCGTGAAAGCCAGCATGTATGCCGGGCGTCCCTGGACGATCCGTCAATATGCCGGTTTCTCAACGGCCGAAGAATCCAACGCTTTCTATCGTCGGAATCTCGCGGCCGGACAGAAGGGCTTGTCGGTCGCCTTCGATCTCGCCACGCACCGGGGCTATGACAGCGACCATCCGCGTGTCGTGGGCGATGTGGGCAAGGCCGGCGTGGCGATTGACAGCGTCGAGGACATGAAAATCCTGTTTGATCAGATTCCGCTCGATCAGATGTCGGTATCGATGACCATGAACGGCGCAGTCATTCCGTGCCTCGCCTTCTACATCATCGCTGCGGAAGAGCAGGGCGTTTCGCAGGAACAATTGTCCGGTACCATTCAGAATGACATTTTGAAAGAGTTCATGGTCCGCAACACGTACATCTATCCGCCGGATCCCAGCATGCGGATTATTTCAGACATTATTGCATATACGTCCGAAAACATGCCGAAATTCAACAGCATTTCGATCAGCGGCTATCATATGCACGAAGCCGGCGCGACGGCGGTCCAGGAACTGGCGTTCACCATCGCGGACGGCAAGGAATATGCGAAACAGGCCATGGCGACCGGGCTGGATATCGACAAATTTGCCGGGCGGCTGAGCTTCTTTTTCGGCATTGGCATGAACTTTTTCATGGAAGTGGCTAAATTGCGCGCGGCGCGCACGCTGTGGTACCGCGTGATGGACGGCCTAGGTGCGCAGGCTGAACGCTCCAAGATGTTGCGCACCCACTGCCAGACATCCGGCGTCTCCCTGACCGAGCAGGATCCGTACAACAATGTGATCCGCACCACCATCGAAGCCATGGCGGCGACGCTCGGCGGGACCCAGTCGCTACACACTAATGCGCTCGATGAGGCTATTGCCCTCCCGACCGACTTTTCCGCACGGATTGCGCGCAATACGCAGATCGTTTTGCAAGAAGAAGCGGGCATCACCAAGGTCGTCGATCCGCTCGGCGGCAGTTACTATATCGAGGCACTGACCGACGAACTGGTCGAAAAGGCGTGGGAAATCATCGAGCGTGTCGAAAAGGAAGGCGGCATGGCCAAGGCCGTCGCCGATGGCTGGCCAAAGGGCATGATCGAGGAAGCCGCCGCTGGACGTCAGGCTCGGGTTGATCGCGGCGAGGATGTGATCGTCGGCGTCAACAAATATCGCCTGGAAGACGAAGACCAGATCGAGACACTCGACATTGACAATGCCAAGGTGCGTCAGGGACAGATTGCGCGGCTGGACAAAATGCGCGCGGAACGCGACGAGGACGCCTGTCAGGCGGCCCTCAAGGCAATTACCGATGGGGCGAAGGCAGACGGCAACATGCTGGCACTCGCCGTGGATGCCGCGCGCAAACGGGCCTCGCTCGGCGAGATTTCGGATGCGATGGAAGCCGCATTTGGCCGCTATGCCACGCAGCCAACACCGGTGAAGGGCATTTATGGTGCGGCCTATGAGGGCGACCCGCAATATGCGCTGGTGATTGATGGCGTGGATGCCGTGTCGCAGCGGCTGGGACGCAAACCGAAAATCCTCGTCGCGAAAATGGGCCAGGACGGACATGATCGCGGAGCGAACGTTGTTTCCAGCGCCTTTACCGATATGGGGTTTGATGTAATTTCGGGTCCCTTGTTCCAGACACCGCGAGAAACCGCCGATCTGGCGCTATCCGAAAATGTCGATGCGGTGGGTGCCTCCAGTCTGGCTGCTGGGCACAAGACACTTATCCCCGAACTTATCAACATTATGAAAGAGGCGGGACGCGGCGATATCAAGGTTTTCGCGGGTGGTGTCATTCCGCCGCAGGACTATGAGTTTTTGAGAAATTCCGGTGTTGTCGGAATCTATGGACCCGGCAGCAATATTGTGGAATGTGCAGCCGATATCTTGCGCTTGCTCGGGCACAATATGCCGCCCGAGGGAGAAATGGAGGAAGCTGCAGAATGAGTGACATCCGGAATGATTGGACCCGCGAGGAAATCGCGGCCCTGTTCGATTTGCCTTTTACCGAACTCCTGTTTCAAGCCGCCACCGCGCATCGGGCCTATCACAAACCGGATGAAGTGCAACTCTGCACCTTACTCTCGATCAAGACCGGCGGATGCCCCGAAGATTGCGGCTATTGCAGCCAGTCTGTTCACGCCGACAGCGGCGTCGAAGCGACCAAGCTTATGGACGTGCGACAAGTGCTGCAATCGGCCGCGCAGGCCAAGGACGCCGGTTCCCAACGTTTCTGCATGGGCGCGGCCTGGCGCAATCCCAAGGACCGCGACATGCCAGCGATTGTCGAAATCGTGAAAGGTGTGCGCAGCATGGGGATGGAAACCTGTATGACTCTGGGGATGCTGACGCCGAAACAGGCGGATATGCTCGCCGAAGCCGGGTTGGACTACTACAATCACAATATCGACAGCAGCCCGGAATATTATGAGAAAGCGATTTCCACACGCAAAATGGAGGATCGCCTGGATACGCTGCAGAATGTCCGTGACAGCGGCATCAACGTCTGCTCCGGCGGCATTATCGGCATGGGCGAAACCCGCGCCGACCGCGTCGGCTTTGTCCATACGCTGGCGACGCTCGAACAGCACCCCGAAAGCGTTCCGGTCAATGCGCTGGTTCCGGTCAAGGGCACGGTTCTGGGTGACATGCTGCATGACACACCGATGGCCAAAATCGACGATATCGAATTTGTCCGCACCGTCGCGGTGGCGCGCATCACCATGCCGAAATCCATGGTCCGGCTCAGCGCTGGTCGGGAGAGCATGAGCGAGGCCACGCAGGCAATGTGCTTCATGGCGGGTGCCAATTCGATCTTCACAGGTGACAAGCTGCTCACCGCACCCAATGCTGGCGACGATAGCGATGCCGCCCTATTTGAACGTCTGGGGCTGAAAGCACTGGAAGGTGAGGAGCCGATGCGTGCCGAGAAGACTTGCGGTACGCTGGAGGCGGCCGAGTGATTCAAATTTCGTCATTCCAGCGAAGGCTGGAATCTCAATCGATAATAGACAGACTTTTGACCAGAGACCCCAGCCTTCGCTGGGGTGACAGCTTGCAGGAGATGGTCGAGTGAAGACTTGGCTCAAATTAACAATACTTTTGGGCGTTTCGCTAGTTTATTGGATCGGTGGCGCGCCAATAGCAGACCATCTTGCATATGCTTGGGGAGGTCAACCCGACTTTGGCATCACCGACGATCGCTCTCCTTGGCCGTTGGCGATTATGGCGTTTGGATATACTATATTGTCGGCAGCTTATCTCTTGCTTTCGTCACGTTTTACGAATCCATCGAAGACAAGAGGTGGACAAGCCAAATGAACTTTTCGCCCACCCGTCATGCTGAACTTGTTTCAGCACCCATTTTTCAACTCTCGCCGTTGGTGCCTTCCGCACGATGGACCCTGAAGCAAGTTCAGGGTGACGGCTTGCTGGAGGCCTGACTTGTTCAAAAAAATCCTGATCGCCAATCGCGGCGAAATTGCCTGCCGGGTTATACGTACCGCCAAGAAAATGGGTATTGCCACGGTCGCGGTCTATTCCGATGCCGATGCGCGCGCGCCCTTTGTTCGGATGGCGGATGAAGCTGTGCATATCGGTCCGCCCCCTGCCGCGGAAAGCTATCTGCTCGCGGACAAGATTATCGCCGCCTGCAAGGAAACTGGCGCGGAAGCGGTACATCCGGGCTATGGATTCCTCTCTGAACGCGCCAGTTTCGTTGAAGAGCTCGAGAAAAACGAGATAGCCTTCATCGGACCACCGCCCAATGCCATCGCGGCGATGGGGGACAAGATAGAGTCCAAGAAACTGGCGATGGAAGCTGGCGTCAATGTCGTCCCCGGCTTTGTCGGCGAGATCGAGGATACCGAACATGCGGTGAAGATCTCCGATGATATCGGCTATCCGGTGATGATGAAAGCCTCTGCAGGTGGCGGCGGGAAGGGCATGCGACTCGCCTATTCGGAAAAGGATGTCCGCGAAGGTTTTGAAGCGACCAAGCGCGAAGGCCTCAACTCCTTCGGCGACGACCGGGTGTTTATCGAGAAATTTATCGAGGACCCGCGCCATATCGAGATCCAGATCCTTGGCGACAAACATGGCAATGTGCTGTATCTGAATGAACGCGAATGCTCGATCCAGCGCCGACACCAAAAGGTTGTCGAAGAGGCACCTTCGCCATTCGTCACACCCAAAATGCGCAAGGCGATGGGCGAACAATGTGTGGCCCTGTCGGAAGCGGTGAATTACCACAGTGCGGGTACGGTAGAACTGATTGTCTCCGGTGCCGACGAGACTGGTGAGAGTTTCTACTTTCTCGAAATGAATACCCGCCTGCAGGTGGAACATCCCGTTACCGAAGCGATTACCGGTGTCGATCTGGTCGAACAGATGATTCGTGTGGCCGCTGGCGAAAAGCTGGAGCTGAAACAGAAAGATATCGGCATCGACGGCTGGGCGATTGAAAACCGGGTCTATGCCGAGGACCCCTATCGCGGATTTCTGCCTTCCACAGGCCGGATCGTGCGCTACAATCCGCCGGTTCCCGGCTGGTCCGGCGATCCCATTCGCGGTACAGACGGTGTCCGGGTTGATGACGGCGTTATGGATGGCGGCGAGGTGTCAATCTACTACGATCCGATGATCGCCAAGCTCGTCACATGGGGCGAATCTCGGGATGAGGCCGCTGATCGCCAGATCGAAGCGCTCAACCGGTTTGAGCTCGAAGGGCTGGGCCACAATATCGATTTCCTGTCCGCCCTCATGCAGCATCCGCGCTTCCGCTCAGGGGAGTTGACCACCGGATTTATCGCAGAGGAATATCCTGAAGGATTTCAGGGCGCACCTGCTTCGGAAGAACTGCAGCGCAATCTTGCGGCGATCGCGGCCTTCGTTGCCACGGCTCATGCCGATCGCGCCCGTCGGGTTGATCATCAGCTCGGACAGCAGCTGGACCCGCCCTCCGAATGGGAAGCGAAAATCAATGATACGAAATTTGAAGTCTCCGTATCGGAAGAGGGGATTGTCGTAGACGGCACAGATGTGGATTTGTCCCTGGCTTATACGCCCGGAGACAGCCTGATATCCGCATCGATTGGCGACAAGCCTCTGTCAGTCAAAATATCCCGAACCGCCAATGGCTTTGCGTTGAACACCAGCGGAGCGACCCACAAGGTTCAGGTGCTCCCGGCCCATATCGCGCAACATGCCGTGCACATGATCGAAAAGATCCCGCCGGACATGTCCAAATTCCTGCTTTGCCCGATGCCGGGTCTTCTGGTCGCCCTGCATGTCGACGAAGGGGACAAGGTCGAGGAAGGCCAGCCACTGGCCGTCGTGGAAGCCATGAAGATGGAGAATATTCTCCGCGCCGAGAAAAATGGTGTCGTGAAATCAGTCGAAGCGGCGCAAGGGGATAGTCTTGCCGTCGATGCGGTTATATTGGAATTGGAGTAAGACAATTTCGTCGTCCGGAGTTCTCCGGATTGGCGGCCATAGGGGAGTGATTCATGGCCAGTGAAGCAGGTGCAGCAATGCAGCGGGAGCCGACCGACAAGGAAATCCGGATGGTCATCGGCGCATCTTCCGCTGGAACAGTCTTCGAATGGTATGATTTCTTCATCTACGGAACGCTATTCTACATCATCGGCCCGACATTTTTCCCGAGCGGCAATGAAACGCTGGAGATTCTGCTGGTTTGGGCCACATTCGCCATCGGCTTCGGTTTCCGTCCGGTAGGTGCGGTGCTGTTCGGTTATCTGGGAGATCAGCTGGGGCGCAAATATACCTTCATTGTCACAGTGACCTTGATGGGCATCGCGACGGCCGGGGTCGGCCTGATCCCCAGCGCGGAGACAATCGGCCTGTGGGCGCCTGCCATCGTCATATTCTTCCGGATTTTACAGGGACTGGCGTTAGGCGGCGAATATGGCGGCGCGGCTATATACGTCGCAGAACATGCACCGACCGAGAAGCGCGGTTATTATACCAGCTATATCCAGGCGAGTGTCGCTGGCGGCTTTGTTCTGTCCATCGGTGTTGTTCTCGCTTGCCGGTTTCTTATCCCGGAAGCCGAGTTTGAAGCCTGGGGCTGGCGCGTGCCGTTCCTGCTTTCGATCATATTGCTGGCCATATCGCTGTGGATGCGGATCAAGCTCAATGAAAGTCCGGTATTCCAGGCGATGAAGGCGGAGGGCAAGACGTCCAAAAATCCGTTCACCGAAAGCTTTTCCTATCCCGGCAACAAGAAGCGCATCTTCGTCGCCTTGTTCGGGATAACCGGCATATTGACGACTATCTGGTACACGGCTTTCTTCTCCGGCATGTCCTTCCTCCGCGGTCCGATGAATGTCGAGGCGCTGACGGTTGACCTCATCCTGTTTTTCGCCGGGCTGATCGCCATGTCCTTCTATCTGGTTGTGGGAAAATGGTCGGACAAAGTCGGGCGCAAGAAGCCGATCATCGTCGGTGCGCTGTTGTCGCTTCTTCTGCTCTTCCCGGCATTCTGGGGCTTGGGCCATTTTGCCAATCCAGGCCTGTCCGAGGCCGCGCAAGCCAATCCGGTAAGGGTCGAAGGCAGCCAGTGCAGCACCGATCCTTTCGCCGAACTGTTCAACCGCGAACAGAGCGATTGCGGCAAGATACTGGAAACACTGACATCGGCTGGCGTGGCTTATGATATTACGGATGGCGAAGGCCTCCAGATGACCGCAGGCGACAACGAGATCTCGATAGACCAGAAATGGCTCACCGATGGCGGATTGCGCAGTGCCGGCGTGCGGGAGGCACTGGGCAATCATGGCTATGACTTCAGCAAGCAGCAACTGGGAATGGGCAGTATCTTGGGCATCGTGGCCATCCTTCTCGTGCTGGGCATGCTCAGTGCGCTGACCTATGGCTCCGTGGCTGCGTTGCTGGCCGAAATGTTCCCGGCCAAGATCCGTTACAGCTCGATGTCGATACCCTACCATATCGGAGCGGGCTATCTCGGTGGCTTCCTGCCTTTGATCGCCGGATACATCGTGGCGCGGTCTGGCGACATCTACGCAGGCCTCTGGTACACAATGGCAGTCGTCGGCTTCGGCGTCATCGTAGCCTGGTGGGGCATTCCAAACGATCCGGAAGCCGAATTGGCCGAAACAAGCTGATGCAGCGGACAGGAGCGAGATGACGGCGGGTACCGGAGACATTCCGGCTTCGGCCCGGCTCAGGCTCGACGGGTCCGCACTGGCTGCCAACTGGCGTGTGCTGGATAAAATGAGCGGATCAGCAAGTACCGGCGCAGCAGTCAAGGCCGATGGCTATGGGCTGGGCGCACGCGAAGTCACGAAAAGGCTGATCGCCGCAGGATGCCGTGACTTCTACGTCGCCAACTGGCAGGAAGCATCAGAAATCGCGGACCTGGTGCGGGATGGTGCGCAAATTTCCGTGCTGAATGGCGTTCAGGATTCGGATATGTCAGCAGCATTGGCATCCCCTGCAAAGCCCGTTTTGAACAGTCTGGAACAGATTGCTCGCTGGAAAGATAGCGGTCAGCCCTGCGACCTCATGATCAATAGCGGCATGAATCGGCTGGGAATTGATCCTGACGAACTGCACCAGGCAAGATTGGACCATCTCGACATTGACATGGTCATGAGCCACCTCGCGTCGGCTGATGAAGATGTCGATCAGAATGCTGCGCAGCTTGCGATGTTTCGCGACGCTTTGCCAAAGGTCCGGGCAAGAAGGGTCAGCTTTGCGAACAGTGCCGGCATTGCCCTCGGCCCGGATTATCATTTCGATGCGACGCGGCCGGGGCTAGCGCTTTATGGCGGTGTCCCCCGAGTGGAACTGGAACGGCAAATCAAACAGGTTGCCTGGCCCGAATGCCAGATCATGCAGGTCCGTCAGCTTCAGGCAGGAGACAAGCTGGGCTATAATGCCCGTTATGTTGCGAAGGAAGATCACCCGGTGGCGATCGTGGCGATGGGATATGCTGACGGCTATCTTCGGTCATTTTCGGGTTCCGGCAGTTTCATCGCTGATGGCCAGCACCTGCCGGTTCTGGGACGGATTTCGATGGACCTGACGGCAATCGACATCCGAAACGTTCCCTCGCTCAGGGAAGGGGACTGGCTGGAGTGCGCCTATAACCTGCCAGAAGCGTCCGCCGCCTCTGGGATTGCACAATATGAACTACTGACAATTCTTGGACAGCGTTTCAGCCGCAACTGGACAGATACATCCTGATTGTGCATCCGCTATATTGCAGCCGCAAATCAGAAACCGCAGCAATTCCGGGAAAAATCAGCGGAAAACTTCTCTAGAACAGCTTCTGTTGCGGCGATGCACAATATTGTCTATTGGAGTGATAATATCGCAACAATGAAAACCTATGTGAGAGGCATGAGACCATCCACAGACGGGTTTGGCAGGAGAATTCATGGCAAAATCCAAAAAAGGGACCGAGGACGGTCCTATTACCATCAAGAAATACGCCAACCGTCGCCTCTATAACACGCAGACGTCCAACTATATCACGCTGGATTTCCTCGCCGATATGACCCGCGATGATGTAGACTTTGTCGTGGTGGACGCAAAGACTGGCGAAGACATCACACACACTGTTCTTACCCAAATTATCGTGGAAGAGGAAAGCAGCGGACAGAACATGCTCCCGGTCAATTTCCTCCGGCAGCTGATTTCGATGTATGGCAACAGCATGCAGTCGCTCATGCCTTCCTATCTCGAAGCATCGATGGAAAATTTCCGCAAAAACCAGAAACAGTTCCAGGAAGCTGTCGAAGGCGCATTGAACAAGAACCCGCTGGGTCAGATGGCAGTCAAGAACCAGAAACAATTTCAGGAAGCCGTGGAAAATGCGCTCAAGGCAAGTCCACTGGCCGGCGTTGTGGAAAAAGCCCTGGCCCCGCTGAAAAGCGGCAATAATGAGGAAGAACCGGAAGAAGAAGAAATGTCCGAAAAAGATCGAGAGATCATGGAACTGAAGCAACAGCTTGCGGAAATCCAGTCCAAGATCGACAAGATGGACGAATAGATCCGAACAGGCTGGCAGGAATTAGACGATCGTGAAAAAAAATGCGCTCTCGGTAACCCGGGAAAATGATTTTGCGGGCTGGTATCAGCAACTGATATCCGAAGCCGACCTCGCCGAAGAATCCGGGGTACGCGGTTGCATGGTCATGCGGCCCTGGGGTTATGGCATCTGGGAACGTGTCCAGTTTCTGATGGACCAACGGATCAAGCAGGCTGGCCACGAAAACTGCTATTTCCCGCTGTTCATCCCGCTCAGCTATTTCGCGAAAGAAGCGGAGCATGTTGATGGGTTCGCCAAGGAAATGGCGGTCGTTACCCATCACCGTCTGATGAAAGACGAGGAAGACGGTTTGGTCGTTGATCCGGATGCGAAGCTGGAAGAACCTCTGGTCGTGCGGCCGACATCGGAAACGGTGATCGGTACTGCCTTTGCACGATGGGTACAAAGCTGGCGCGATCTGCCGGTCATGATCAACCAATGGGCCAATGTCGTTCGTTGGGAAATGCGCACGCGCATGTTTTTGCGCACCAGCGAATTTCTCTGGCAGGAAGGCCATACGGCGCATGCCAACCGCGAAGAAGCGATGGAAGAGACGCTGAACATTCTCGAACTGTATCGCAGCTTTTCCGAAGATGTGCTCGCCATGCCGGTTATCGCTGGCGAGAAGCCTGAAAACGAGCGGTTTCCCGGGGCTGATGCCACTTATTCCATCGAGGCCATGATGCAGGACGGCAAGGCACTCCAGGCCGGCACATCGCATTTCCTGGGGCAGACTTTCAGCAAGGCCCAGAATATCCGTTTCCAGGACAAGGAAGGTCAGTTCCAGTTCGCCTATACGACCAGCTGGGGCACCTCGACGCGTCTGATCGGCGGAGTCATCATGACCCACGGCGATGATGACGGTCTTCGTGTTCCTCCGCTGATCGCACCTTATCAAATCGTGATCATACCGATGCTGCGCGACAAGCCGGAAGACGAAGCGGTTCTCGACTATTGTCAGGAACTGACCAAGGAGCTGTCGCAATCAAAGGCGTTTGACGAAAATGTCCGGGTGAAACTCGACAAGACTGGCGCAAAGGCGTCAAACAAGCGCTGGGGCTGGGTCAAAAAGGGCGCGCCGCTCATTCTGGAAATCGGACCGCGTGATGTGGCCGAAGGCAATGTGTCGATGATCCGGCGCGATGCGCTCTACAAGGAAAATGGCAAGCTGGACTCACATATCATGGCAAAGGATGATTTTGCTGGTCAAGCAGCCGGATTGCTGGAGGAGATTCAGTCACGTCTCCATCAGGAAGCCAGCGAACGGCTCAATTCCAACATCACGCGGGGGTTTTCCGATTTCTCGGAACTGGAAGCCTTCTACAAAGAGAACAAGAAATATCCGGGGTGGCTGGAGGTACAGTGGTGTCGTGCAACCGGCGATGAACTGGAACAGATCGAGGAACGATTGAAAAAGCTGAAACTCACTTTCCGCAACGTGCCACAAAATGCGGCACCGGTGGACGGCAATTGCATCTTTACCGGAAAACCGGCGGTTGAACGAATTCTGGTCGGCAAAGCCTATTGATGGCACGATCCCGGAAACCTCACAAAGCCCGGCAGGTTCCCACCCGCAAGCAGATACTGGAATTTATCGAGCAATCACCGCAGCCCGCCGGTAAAAGGGAGATTGCCAAAGCCTTTGGTCTGCGCGGTTCTGACAAGATCGCACTCAAGGCGCTGCTCAAGGATATGGCGGACGAAGGCCTGATCGACAGCAGTCCAGGCCGTGCTTTTCACAAAATGGGCGGCGTACCAAAGGTCACGGTTCTCAAGATTGTAGAAATCGACGGCAATGAAGCGATTGGCATTCCGGACCGCTGGGACGCCGAAGGACAGCCTGCGCCGAAAATCAGGGTCCGTGAAAAGGGCCGCCGGGCTGCGTTGGCGGTTGGCGACCGAATTCTCGCCCGAACCGAAGAACGCGGGCAGGGCTATGTTGCCTGGATGATGAAAAAGCTGGCCCAGAGCAGCGATATGCTGATGGGTATCGTTGAAAAGGATGAGCGGGATCGATTCTGGCTCAAGCCGGTCGACCGCAAAATTCGTCGCAGCACTCCCATATCGGACCTCGGCGAGGCCGAAGTCGGCAATCTGGTTCTCGCGGAACCTTCGGGACGCGGTTCACAAGTGAAAGCGCGGGTGAAGGATGTCCTCGGAGACCCTTTCGCGCCCAAATCCTTCAGCCTGATCGCGATACATAAATATGATATTCCGAACCATTTCCCGGAACGGGTGGAAAACGAAGCCCAACAGGTCACCTCGCTCCCGCTGGATGACCAGAAGCGCGAAGACCTCAGACAACTGCCGATCGTCGCCATTGACCCGGCGGATGCCCGGGATCATGACGATGCGATCTGGGCGGAGCTCGATGACGACAAGGCTAATCCCGGGGGGTTCAAGGCACTCGTCGCGATTGCTGACGTATCCTATTATGTGCGTCCGGGCAGCCAGATCGACAGGGAAGCCTATAAACGCGGCAACAGCGTCTATTTCCCGGACCGGGTCGTTCCCATGTTGCCGGAGGCGCTTTCAACTGATGTCTGTTCGCTGAAGCAGGATGTCGACCGCGCGGCGCTGGTTTGCCACTTGACGATTGACAGTAAGGGTCAGGTTACCGGTTCCCGTTTCACGCGAGCGATTGTCCGCCTCGCCGGTAATATTGCTTATGAAGATGCTCAGGCCGCAATCGATGGAGATATCGCGCATGATCTGAAGTCATCCGCGCTGAAACCGCTCTGGGCTTGCTGGAAACTGCTGGCGCAAGCCCGTGACAACCGGGAGCCACTCAATCTAGACCTTCCGGAAAAGCGGGTTGTGCTGGATGATGAAGGCCGAATCGCGGAAATCGCTATCCGCGACAGACTGGATGCGCATCGACTCGTCGAAGACTTCATGATTGCAGCGAATGTCGCGGCAGCCAAAAAACTGGAATCCTTCAAGTCTCCCTTGATCTACCGCGTCCACGAGACACCATCACGGGAAAAGCTGATTGCACTCAAGGACTATCTCAAAAGTTTCGAGATCAGTTTTGCGATGGGGCAGGTGATCAAGCCCGGAGTGTTCAATCAGCTGATTTCGAAAGTCGATGATGAGGACTTGCTGCCTCTGGTCATGGAACAGATCCTGCGCAGCCAGACCCAGGCCTATTATGGCCATCAGAATATGGGGCATTTCGGTCTGTCACTGGCGAGCTATGCGCATTTCACCAGTCCCATCCGCCGTTATGCGGACTTGATCGTCCATCGCGCGCTGGTGTCTGCCTGCAAGCTGGAGCAACCTGCATCGAAAAACCGTGAAATTCCCAAGGAAACCGGACTGGATGCCGACAGTGCCGGACGGCTGGACAGGATTGCTGAAAAGATCAGTCAGCTCGAACGCCGCGCGATGATGGCCGAACGGGAAACCGTTGATCGCTATATTTCAGCTCATCTGTCCAGTCATGTCGGGCAGGTGCTGAAATGCCGGATCACCGGAGTCCAGAATTTCGGTTTTTTCGCGACGGTCGAGGAACTTGGCGGTGACGGGCTGGTTCCCGTTCGTACACTGGGTATTGAGCGGTTCGACTATGACGAGCAGAAACACATGCTGACCGGAATGGATAGCGGAACCAGCTATGCCATTGGCCAGAAACTGGAACTGCGTCTTGTTGAAGCCAACCCGGCCACAGGAAGCCTGCTTTTCGAACTGCCGGAAGGAGCCAATCATATGCCTAGCGGAGGTGGAAGGCCCTCTGGTCCCCGAAAGGGTGGCAAGGGCAGATATCATAAAAAGGGCAAGCGGGGGCGGCCGACCAATATTCGCCACAAAAGCCGCTAAACTTGGGCTAGACCCACAGTTATTTCGGATTGTAACCTTTTATTCATCGGCTTTGAATAGCGCCTTGGATAGCAAGAAAGGTGTCACCCATGTCCCGAATGATTCCCAACCAGACCGTTCCCGATTTCACCATATCGATGACCGATGGCGGGCAGTTTCAGCTCAGTCAGCGTGCGGGTGACCATTTTACCCTTCTCCTCTTCTATCGCGGCCTGCATTGCCCGATTTGCAAAGGACAGTTACGTGACCTCCAGCGCAAGCTGGAAGATCTTGGCAAACGCGGTGTGGCCGCTGTTGCGATCAGCATGGACGATCAGAAACGTGCCGAACAATCGGCATCCAATTGGGGCATCGACGAATTGATGCTGGGCTATGGTCTGAGCGAAGATATGGCACGCGAACTCGGCCTGTATCTTTCGGCTGGGCTTCCGGACAGCAGTGAACCAGCATTATTTTCGGAACCGGCCTTGTTTCTCGTGCGACCTGATCGGACACTGTATTTCGCCAGCGTACAAAATATGCCGTTCACCCGGCCCCCACTCGACCAGTTGATCATGGGTATCGATTATGCGCTGGCCAACGACTATCCGGCGCGCGGCGAAATCGCCTAGCTCAGACGATCAATTTCTTCCTTGGAGAGCGATCCCGGGACGACCATGACGGGGCAGGGCAATGACCCTGCCTCGCTGGCCGCGAAATGGGTAACCAAAGGTCCGGGAGAACCGCTGGCTGAAGCTCCCAGCACCAGTGCGGCAAGACCGTCAATCTTCTGCATCACACGGCGGACATCTTCCGGGCCCTTGCCCTCTTTCACCGTGATGGAGGGGCGAATACCCGTTTCGTCAAACAAAGTGCCGGCGGCGCTGGAAACCAGAGCTTCCGCGCGATTTTTGGCCTCTTCCTCCAGCGTTGCCTGAACACCGCCCCAGGCAACAAATCCTTCGCTCTCTACCAACGCCAGAATGTGCAGTGCGCCTCCGGTTTTCATCGCACGACGGGAAGCAAACCGAAGCGCGACCCCGGCCTCGTCGGTCTCGTCGATAACCACCAGGTAAGTACGCATGATTTTTCCCCGTTTGTCTGCGTATTAGTTTTACTAATGCCCTGCTTGCGATAAAAGCCTATCATATGCAAGATTTAGCCCGTTGCGCTTCGCGGCGGATTGAGCAAAACAGGCTCCAATACTGATTCAGACGCAAAGGTCTCACTTCATGCCGATCAATCTTCAGATGCCAGCCCTGTCTCCCACCATGGAAGAGGGCACATTAGCCAAGTGGCTGGTCAAGGAAGGCGATGAAGTGGCATCCGGCGATCTGCTCGCCGAAATAGAAACAGACAAGGCGACGATGGAATTTGAAGCGGTGGATGAAGGCACGATTGCCAAAATCGTGATCGCCGAAGGGACCGATAATGTCCAGGTCGGCGAAGTGATCGCGATTATCGCCGAAGAGGGCGAAGATGTGGGCGATGCTGCATCTGCGGAAGCCGCACCAGCGCCGGCGCCCAAAGCTGCGCCTGAACCTGCCAAGGAGGAAAGACGGCAGGTCGATGAAGGCTCGAATGCGCTGGGCGAGGATAATCGCAAAACCGAACCCGAACCTGCGCCAGCTCCCGCGCCGACACCAGCTCCCGCCGCCCCGCAATCCGGGTCGGGAAGGGTCAAAGCCAGCCCACTGGCGCGACGCCTCGCAGAACAAAAGGGTGTGGATTTGTCGGCGATCACGGGTTCGGGTCCCAATGGCCGGATCATCAAGGCGGACATTGATGCCGCAGAAAGCGGAACCGCTCCGGTCAAGGCAGCGGCATCGGCTCCAACAGCCGCACCAGCTCCGGCTCCAGCACCTGTCGGAGAACATGATATACCGCATGCCGACGAGAAACTTTCGGGCATGCGCAAGACCATTGCCCGGCGCCTGTCCCAGTCGATGCAGGAAGCGCCGCATATCTATCTCACTGTCGATTGCCAGCTCGACGCGCTGCTGGATCTGCGCAAACAGCTGAACGAGAGCCTTGAAGCGCGCGGGGTCAAACTTTCGGTCAATGACATGCTGATCAAGGCGCTGGCCATTTCGCTCGAACAGGTACCGGATTGCAACGTCTCCTTCCTCGGAGATACATTGCGGCGCTATCAACGGCAGGATATTTCGGTCGCGGTCAGCATTCCGGGCGGTCTGATTACGCCGGTGATCACCGATGCCACCAACAAACCGCTATCCAAAATCGCCACCGAAATGAAAGACCTCGCTTCCCGTGCGCAGGAAGGCAAGCTGAAGATGCACGAATATCAGGGCGGCACGGCCAGCATCTCCAATATGGGCATGATGGGGATCAAGCATTTCACCGCCGTCATCAATCCGCCGCAGTCGATGATCCTCGCAGTCGGTGCGGGCGAGAAGCGACCCCATGTGGTGGATGGCGCCCTGACCACCGCGACGATGATGACCGTCACCGGCAGCTTCGATCACCGGGCAATTGACGGCGCGGACGGGGCGAAATTGTTGGCGGCGTTCAAAACGCTAGTTGAAAAACCGCTGGGGATGCTGGCTTAACTGGAAGTTCTACTTTCTGAAAAAGCTCTCGCTAAAAAGTGGGGGAATAAGGAGCAACATTTTGACCACCACCTACGACCTTATCGTTCTCGGTTCCGGCCCCGGCGGCTATGTGGCGGCGATCCGGGCGGCGCAACTTGGCTTGAAAACCGTTATTGTCGAGCGGGAAAATCTCGGCGGGATCTGCCTCAACTGGGGCTGCATTCCGACCAAAGCGATGCTGCGTTCGGCGGAAGTCTTCCACAATATGAAACATGCGGCCGATTACGGGCTGGTGGCGGAGAAGATCAGTGCCGATCTCGACGCGGTGGTCAAGCGTTCGCGCGGGGTGGCAAAACAATTGAATCAGGGCGTCACAGGCCTGATGAAGAAGAACAAGATCGATGTGGTCATGGGCGACGGCAAGATCACCGCGCCCGGCAAGATGACCGTGAAGACCGAAAAGGGCGAGGAAGAACTGGAGGCGAAGAATATCATCATCGCCACCGGCGCCCGCGCGCGCGATCTGCCCTTTGCCAAGGCTGACGGCAAGCGTATCTGGACCTATCGCCATGCGATGACACCGCCCGAAATGCCGAAAAAGCTGCTGGTCATTGGTTCGGGTGCAATCGGGATCGAATTTGCGAGCTTCTACAATGACATGGGCGCCGAGGTAACGGTAGTGGAAATGCTCGATCGGATCGTACCTGTCGAGGATGAGGAAATCTCCAAATTCCTTGAAAAATCACTAAAAAAGCAGGGCATGACCATCATGACCGGGGCAGGTGTGAAAAGCATTGATGCCGGAGCAAAGGGCGTGAAAGCGGAAATCGAGGACAGCAAGGGCAAGAAAGCCACGCATGACTTTACCCATGTCATAGTTGCGGTTGGCATCCAGCCCAATATCGAGACCATTGGCCTAGACGAACTCGGCGTCGAACCGGACGAGCGGTTCCACATCAAGACCGATGCCCATTGCCGGACCAATATCGAGGGGATTTATGCGATCGGCGACTGCACCGCTGGTCCGTGGCTGGCGCACAAAGCCAGTCATGAGGGCGTGATCGCGGCCGAGACCATCGCTGGCGGGCATCCCCATGCCATGGATGTGAACAATATCCCGGGCTGTACTTATTGCCATCCGCAGATTGCCAGTGTCGGGCTGACCGAAGCCAAGGCCAAGGAAGCCGGACATGAGGTGAAAGTGGGCAAATTCCCGTTTATCGGCAACGGCAAGGCGATTGCACTGGGCGAAACCGAAGGATTTATTAAAACCGTGTTTGATGCGAAAACCGGCGAATTGCTGGGCGCGCACATGATCGGGGCCGAGGTGACCGAGCTGATCCAGGGCTACACGGTCGGCAAAACGCTGGAAACCACCGAGGTAGAGCTGATGAACACGGTGTTCCCGCATCCCACACTCAGCGAAATGATGCATGAGAGCGTGCTCGATGCTTATGACCGGGTCATGCACATCTGAAGGAAAGGACAGGGGGCAAATCGCCCCCTGACCCGATATTCAGGCCAATGCCGATCCTGCGAGCGGCTTTGATTGTCGCCGCCGATAGCGGATTGCCCCGCCAACCAGACCGAAGCCTCCGATCATCATCATCCAGCTCCCCGGTTCGGGAACCGGTCCGGCCAAGGCCAGATCCACCGTTGCCACCCCGAATTGTGTGCCTCCGAGATCCGGTGCGCCAAAGGCGGTCGTCAGGCCACCGGCAGCTGCATCTGTGAGAAACAGGTTCAGCATGTCATCGAAGGTAAACAGATCAATCGTTCCAGGCGTTCCCCCGTCGGTACTCACGGTCGAACTCAGGATCGAAGTGGCCGTGTCGATCACAAAATTGCTGTACGTGACGGTGACGAGGCCATCAGTAAAAATCAGCCCGGACCCCTCGTGCAAGATCATCGCTTCGCCGGTCATGTCATCAACCGTGCCGCCGGTGATCGCAAAAGTCGCCACCGGGAAAGCACCCGTCGCATCTATTGTCGCGGCACCAAAAGGTGACAATGTCAATCCGAGACCGGTCAGCGCATCAAATGCCGTCACTTCTACATCGGTCTGGTTGCCGATAATCGTGGCGGCCTGAACTCCGGCGACCGGTAACGTGCTGAACGCCAGAACCACCGCATATTTCACTGCAGTGGCAGATTGCATGATTGTTTGCATATTCTACTCCATGGTTAGAGCCGGGGAGCAGAGCAGGAGCTCCACCCTTTCCGGACAGATAACCCCCTGGATTTGCGCGTGCGTCCACGCAGCCCCCAGAAAACAGGGAACAGCGACAGCTGCGTTACAAAAGCGGTCGTTGGTGTGCCGCGCGGGGCAAAGTGACGTCCCATCTGGCCTGTACCGCCTGTTTGGCCTATGAATCAGGCGCAATAAGAGACTCCAGAGAGCGGGAATCGGGATATATGGCCAAGGGCACCCATGATTATGAAGACGATCCAAGAAACCAGACAATCCTGATCAATGTGAACGGGGTCATGACCCCGCGCGCCGAAGCGGTCGTTTCGGTATTTGACAGCGGCTTCATGCTGGGTGACGGCGTCTGGGAGGGACTGCGCGTCCACAATGGAAAGATTGCCTTTCTCGAGGCGCATCTCGACCGGTTGTACGAAGGTGCAAAAGCCATTGCGATGGATATTGGTGTTTCTGAAGAGTCACTTACGCAAAGACTTTATGAAACAGTGAGAGAAAATGAGATGGATTCCGAACCAGGCGTGCACATCCGCCTGATGGTCACCAGAGGCATCCGCTCCACGCCCTATCAGGATCCACGGGTGGTCATCTCCCCGGCCACCATCGTCATTATCCCGGAATATAAGCAAGCGCTTCCCAGCACCGTCGAGAATGGCATTCGTCTTTTTACCGTCCACGTTCGACGCGGCGATCCGGCGGTCCAGGATCAGAAGCTCAACTCACACAGCAAGCTTAACTGTATAACCGCCTGTATTCAGGCGACACAGGCGGGCGCCGACGAAGCCTTGATGCTGGATCCGCACGGCTTTGTCGCAACTTGCAACAGCACGCATTTTTTCATCGTACGCAAGGGCGAAGTATGGACATCTACCGGAGACTATTGCCTGGGCGGCATTACCCGCAGCAACGTCATCCGGCTTTGCCGCGAAAATGCTATTCCGGTGTTCGAGAAAAACTTCTCGCTGACTGATGTTTACGGTGCCGAGGAAGCCTTTGTGACCGGGACTTTTGCCGGTGTAGTACCCGCGACGGAAGTCGATGGCCGAGTTCTGACCGAGGGCAGGGGACCAATGGTGAAACGCCTGCAAAACCTTTATAAATCGCTGCTGGAAACGGATACGGCGTCATGACGTCAGATGGCGTTTTGGCTCCGGTGCGCATTGCCATGTGGTCCGGGCCCCGCAATATTTCGACGGCCATGATGCGCAGCTTTGACAGCCGCCAGGATACGCATGTGACCGACGAGCCCTTTTATGGAGCCTTTCTGCGGGATACCGGGGAACCACAACCAATGGCAGATCAGATTATCGCTGATATGGACTGCGACTGGCAGTCAATCACCGAAATCCTGCGCGGCCCTGTCCCTGGCGGGAAAGCGATCTGGTACCAGAAACATATGCCGCACCAGATGACCGGCCCTGTATCCATTTTGGACTTTCCCGACCTTCGTCACGTATTTCTGATCCGGGACCCGGTTCAGGTTGTCGCCAGTTATGCCGCCAAACGGGTCAAGGTAACCCCCGATGATCTGGGTTATGAGCGGCAGCTTCGTTATGTCGAGCAAATCGCGGAAAAGACTGGAAAAACGCCCCCTGTCATAGACAGTTCGACGATATTGGCCAATCCGGAAAGGGCGCTGAAACAATTATGCATTGCTCTGGAGATTGATTGGGATCCGTCCATGCTCAGCTGGTCAGCCGGTCGGCGGGAAACAGACGGAATCTGGGGCTCACACTGGTATAATCGCGTGGTTGAAACAACCGGTTTTGGCCCGCTGCCCAAATCTTCACCCCAGCTGGAAGACAGTGACCGGCTCGTTGCCGAAAAATGCCAATTATTTTACAGTAAGTTGTTAGAATATGCTTTTAATTAGTTTAAATATATAGATTATATCCTTTCAAACAAGATTAAAGGCCATTTGTAGATTTTGTAAAATCCATTGTCTGATCACCCGGTATTCATTGAAGAAACCGCCTGAAATATGATAGGAACCTCCATTATTGACGAGAGGATCTTACCATGTCTGCCATTTTCACAATTGCCCTCCTCAGTGCCACTTCCGGTGTGCAGGACGCGGAAGCCATGCGTGTCGCTTATAGCAACTGTCTGGTCGACTTCACCACCGAGCAACTGGATGCCAAAACCAACAGACGCGAATTTTCGAAAATCTCCCGGGAAGCCTGCGCGACCCACCGGGACGCCATGGCGGCGGCTATCAAAAGAGACGAACTGGAGTTTGGCAGCACCGAGCAGGAGGCAACGGACTATGCCAATGAGGAAACCGAGAATGTGGTTTTCGCCTTTATTGACGGATATGCCGACTTTTTGAGCTCAAATACGCGACCCGTCCGGGAAGAATAGCTGTAAACAATAACATTCTTGTTGGAGAAACAGCGATTCAGCGCTGTCCCTTGAGCTTTTTGAGCAAGACTTCCATCACATGCGCCTCCAGCGGCCGCGCAAATTCACATCCAAAGTCGCTAAAACCTTCCCAGCGCACATTTGCTGCCAGAATGGGGAGGCCAGGAAGTCTGATGAATACGGGTTTGCTGGGATCCAGCCCGCTCATGCTGGTCATCTTGAACCCGGTTGCGGATATGTTCACCAGTGTGGCACGATGCGTTTTACCGCCGGATTGATGCAATAATATCTCGGCATCCACATCCTCGCGAACGCTGGTTCTGCAATCTTCATATCCCGTTTGGGTATTTTGTTGTCCAAGCACGATCTTAACCCCGTCTTTCGTTAACCACGATTGAGATAACGGCTGAACATTGTTGTTCTTAAGTTTTCCGGGCAGAATTTTGGCCAAGACCGGAACAACAAGATTATCTTTCCGGCAAATTTCGGTGATCATTCCCTTTTTTTTGAGCAAAGGACAATAAGCTTGTCTTCCGCAAACCAGATAGTTCCCCGTTTTTCTCAGAGATGTGGCATCCGGGACAATATTCTTGCTGTGACAAAAGAGCATGGTTGCCCGGATCAAACATCAACGTTGCCGGGAAAACCCCCAAAAACGTCGGAAAACCGGTAGAAAACAATATGCTTCTTGCTTGAAAATCATGGATTTTCGAGGAATCCTGGCGGACAGGGTGTCCGTCTAACTAAATTCCAACCTTTTCCTAAAACGTATTTTTATCCATTATTTATCATAGGTATATCAAAGTATGTATCCGATACTGTCCAGTGCTATCTTGACGCATCCACGAATTATGTGGGACAAGTTGGGGGACAAATGAGGGACGGAATGGGAAAGCTGACTGCAATCGGAGTACGCAATGCAAAGCCAGGTCGGCATGCCGATGGCGATGGGCTTTACCTGATTGTTAGGGATTCAGGATCCCGCCAATGGATGCTTCGCGTTGTGGTAGCTCAACTCGATGGAGGGCAGGGCAAGAGAAGGGACTTTGGTTTAGGCAGTGCTTCAACCATCCCATTGGCCGATGCACGTATCAAAGCAGCTGAGTGGCGTGAAATCGCAAAATCAGGTCGCGACCCTTCCGCGGTAATACGGCAACGTGAGAAAGACGCTCTGGCTGAAGAAGCTCGAAAGGCCGTAACATTCAGATTGGGCACGCAACGGGCATATGATACGCTCTCCCCGGCATGGAAAAACGATAAACACCGGGCCCAGTGGATCAACACTCTTGAAGAATATGTGTTTCCTCACATCGGGGATCGGCTTGTTAATGACATTGGCGCACCCGAAATTATCGATGCTCTCAGCCCAATCTGGCTAACTAAGCCTGAAACGGCACGCCGAGTGAAGCAAAGGATCGAAACAGTTTTAGATTTTGCCCATGCAAGGGAATGGAGGGACCGAGAAAGTCCATCAAAGGCCATTTTGCTCGGTCTGCCTGATCAACCCAAGAAAACAGGTCACTTTGCAGCTGTAGACTATCGTGAGGCCTCGGCGGTGCTGAAGCGCATCGAAGAAGCGAACTCGACTGTCGGCCGTATGGCGCTTCGGTTTACCATCCATACCGTGGCACGTTCGGGTGAGGTCAGAAGTGCCCGCTGGAATGAGTTTGATCGGGACGAGAGGGTTTGGACCATACCAGCTGACCGCATGAAGGCAGGCAAAGCCCATGTAATCCCCTTGACGGAAGCTGCAATGGCTATTCTTGAGGAAATCTATCCGTTGAAACGGGAGGAGAACTCTCTCGTATTCCCAAGTACTTCAGGCGGTACTCTCTCAGACATGACGATGGGCAAGTCCCAGAAGATCGCGGCGCCTGGCACAACGGTCCATGGCTGGCGATCGACATTCAGAGACTGGGTTGCTGAACAAACCATGTTTGCCGGCGAACTCGCGGAAATGGCGCTCGCTCATACCATCGGAAACAAGGTTGAGGCCGCCTATCGCCGGGGAAATCTTCTCGAGAAGAGGCGGATACTTATGGATGCCTGGTCGGATTACCTCGCTGCCAAATCAGAAGAGGTTGTGGATCTAAGTTCAGAAAGAAGAAGGAGATTGAAATGAATAATGGAGAAAACACTACCATGCACGCCGGAAATGCGAACGGAGCAAGAGATATCGATCTCGAAGGAGCATTGTTAGAGGAAGAGCGCCAGATAATGCATGCTTCTCTCTCTTCGCTAAGCGAACTGCTGCTCCTCGCTGAAGATCGGGAGAAGATCAACACCACACGCCTGTCCTGCCTACTGACCGTGATTGCAGATCGCATGGAACCACCGGAGGCGCTTTGAAGCGTAAAAGTTCATTCTAGATCATTTCAATCAATGACATGGAAAAACGATTTTGTAGCCCGTAAAAGGTTTTGAGGGGATAGGCCGGCCAGCCGATAAGCATGACACTCCGACATGTTTCCCCATTTCACATCGGAGCCCAGCGGAGTGGGACAGAATGTTAGAGCTCAATGAAGCCACTTTCGAAAACTTTTTGGCTGAGGGAAAAGGGCTTGTCCGTCGAACAGATCTAGAACCTGGCGCGTTTGCTGCAATCGGGTTCTTTGGATCAATGTCCACAAAATGGCCTGATGACTTGGCCGAGGAAGCATGGAAGCACATGGCTGATTCTCTGAAGGAAGCAGAACCATCAGTGCACATTGGCCAAAAAGAACTTGGAGTTGCAAATTGGTTCAGCTCGTTTTCAATTTATCATGCATATGCAATTGTTTTTTCTTCACAGGTGGTTGATCTTGTGACCAAGTTTTCAGGTCTCAGCAGTCAGAAGGAATTTGAGACTTCGATTCAGAAAATCGCAACTGAGATATCATCCGCTTCAAAACGCCTGCGGGCTCTGGAGTACTCTTCAGCTCAAAGTCAAAATTTGTTTATGCCCGAGCGCAAAGATCAAATAAAAAGTGTGCTGTCCGCGATTGAGGATGTTGTCTTAGAGGAATTCGGCCCTGATGATGCACGGATTAATGTCAAAACTGAAGGTGAACCTTTTCTAACAATGTCTCTTTCCAATCGGCTCAGCCGTGTTTCCAACAACATTGAAACCATTGCCGATCAGTTACCAAAGCTGGAATCCAAGCGAACACCAAGTGGCACCACGCACATGTTTCTTCAGTGCCTCGCTCAACTGTGGACGAATGTGAAGGGAAAGCCGGCTAGCGCTGAAGGAAACAACAAACTTGATAACTATAATCCCCCGTTCGTCAGATTTGTGCACACGACGTGGGTTAAAGAGATACTTGGTGTTTCCGCTCCATCAATCAGCACCATCCGGCGACATCTCCATTCCTTCAAATAGATATACATCATGCCACCAATAACTGGGGGGAAAGACTTCCTGATCTGAATCCATATGTTTCCAACCTCATTGATTAACAACATGAGGTGTACATTATGAACGGAAGTCCAGTCCCCAAGTTCGGTTTCTCAGTCTCAGAGACCACAGAGTCTACCAGCCTGTCGCGCTCCCGGCTTTACCAACTCATGGCTGCGAAGGAACTCAGATACAAACTTGTCGGTGGCCGCAGGATCATTCCGGCATCAGAGGTTCGGCGGCTCTGCGGCGAAGATTGATGCGTTTCTTCGTTGAGCGGAGTGACCAAACGCTCCAAACTGTCAAACTAACTGCAAAGCATAATTCGGATCATTCTTTTCAGTTTAGTTTTCCGAAACCCGCTGATTTCCATGGGGTAGCGGCTGATGGTCGATAAAACTGAACTAAAAAATGGCACTTCTGCTGATGCTTTGACATCGAATGCGGGTGATCGGCGAATATACGCATCGCTCTTGGTCTGTGGATCCGTCCTTGTCGAAGTGATCCCGCCGGTGAAGGGCACGCCGGCAAGGTTGTTCCCTGAGACTGCCCCCGCAGCAGTCTACGCAACTCTACTCGAGCATGAGACCGGTTACCCAATTTCCAAAGACACTTTCTACGACTGGCTCGATCGACAGAAAGGACCAAACCATGGCTAACCCAAAACGACTTGTCACAATCCGAGAAGATCCATTCTATCCCAATGTCCATGTTGAAATCAGCCCTGGTCCGGCCGGTGAGATGCTTGACCGCGAGTTTGATAACTATCCGCTGGCTCGAGTTTATGCTGACCAGTTAGTAGCCCACAACGATTGGCTGCTCATCGATCTCCTCGGCTCCCATTTGGCCACGGTCTGAATGAAATGGAAACACAACAATCTTCATCCGATCCCCAACCGGAGCCTTCCCATGGCCAAACATGACAAAAAAGGAAGAACGATCGGCGCTCGTCACTCAAGGCTTGATCACACGATAACGGGGAGCGGAGCCTTTAGAAGCCTGACACCTAACGGACGAGTGCTACTTTGGGAGCTGGTTCGCTTGGAAAACGGTAAAAACAATGGTGAGCTCTTTCTGTCGGTCTCAGATGCGGCTCTGTTGATGGGTTGCTCAGACAAGAAAGCCGCACAAAGAGCATTTGATGAATTGCAGCGTCGTGGTTTCATCGATTGCACTCGGGATGCACATTTCAAGATCAAGGCCCGAGAAGGTTCCAGAGCCAGAACATGGCGACTTACATTTCTTCTGTGGCCTGATCATTCAGCCCCCACGAATGACTATCTGGACCGACAGCCAGATCCATCGAAAATAGATGAGCCAAAACTGAGGAACTTGGAGCAGCGGGCTTTGAAACGCATGCAGGCTGGATTGAAGACTCAGAAGAAAATCAAGCGCCAATATGACCTGAACGCACAAAAAATTGCGAGGGTGGATTCCACCCCCGATTCTTCAATTGCGAGGGAGGATTCCACCCCGATGCCCCCGCAAAACGGGTGCAAAACCGAAATCATTGGGGAGGATTCCACCCCCGCAAAACGCAAAAAACCGCAGAAACCCGTTAACACCTATCGGGGAGGAATCGACCCCCCATACATTGTACCAGTTGGTAGGAGTTTATCTGAGCAGCTCACAATCGAAGATAGCTCTGTCCTTCGTGAGGTTGTCAACCGCCATATCCTCGAGACCCGAACAACCCAGAGAGCTATTGCCCGGCACCCGTCATGTTGTTCAACACGACTATCCGAACCCAAGCTGTCTCGCTTTCTCAATCGGGAAAATTCAACCCTTCCTCAAAATCAGGCTGAGGCATTGAGAGAGGCAATCTCCAGTCCATCGCACAACGGGAAAATCATTCAACTTCCGGCGATGGGAAAGGAGATAAACTTATGAATATCCAGCCACAGACAAAAGGTTCTTGGTTTTCTTCATCAGATCGCAGCATGGCCGATATGTTTTGCAGTCACGATAACTCCAAAGTTTCAATTATCAGCGCGAAGCCACAATGCGCTGAGGCCCCGGTAGAGAGATCTGCCGGGGTCACCTTTTGGAGCTATCAAAACCCGCCTTGGGGAAATCCGCCGAATGAGAGTCCGAAGCCACCACCACCTGCTCTGATTGCTTGCAGGATCTCATTGTTTCCGCGGTTGATCGCTTCCAGATATCCCGAGAGTGTTGCCGTTTGATCCTGGATTTCGAATTGCAATGCAGAATTGTCATTCGAAGCAGCTGTCAAACGATCCTGCTCGGTTTGAAGAGTGCGTTCAGTCAGCGCTGTGATCTCGTCGAGGCGGGAGAAATAATTGCCCTGAGACCCGAATACCTGCCGTTCCAATTCCAGCACCGCGCGCGCCGCTTCCTCGAACTGAGCGGAGTCAACGGTGTTTCCGGCCCGTACATCAGCTGCCAGAGGATTGAACCGGTCGAGGGCTGCACCGAGCCGATCGCGCACAGACAAGCCATTGTCGCCGATTTTCAGGTCGTCCAGGAAGCTTTGCAGCGACGAGGTGAAATCTTCGCTCGCCTGTTTGATCAGGTCCGCGCGTTCCAGCGTGTAGAGTTCTTCAAGGTCTGCAAATTCTTCTGCGCTGGCGCCGGCGCGTTCGAACAGGTCGATCAGGCCCTCGAATTCGGTGTTGAGGGTACGGAAAGCGGCACCCAGAGGATCACGGCGCTGTTCGAGGCGACGGAACACATCTTCGAACGCAAGTGCATCAGCAAGTCCTGCTTCCAGATCTCGAGCATTCTTTAACAACACTTCAGAACCACGGCGCAATCCAACAATCACACCATCTTGAATGAGATCAAAGACCGCCGCTTGCACCGCCGCATTCGCATCCTCTCCAAAGTCAATCGCACCATTCTTGGTTTTGGTTATTCCCCGCCCGGAGGCATCCAGTCGAATGTTACCTTTGCGAACTCCAAGAGAAACGGAGCCTAAACTGGTATTGAGGCGGCCACCGAGCCCCTCAGCGATACGCTCTACTTGCGTGATGGCATCTCCCAGCAGGCTCTCGGACTGCTGTATCCGGGAAGAGCTATTACCCCTGGTTGATCCGATATCAAAGCGGCCGTCCAGTCCAATGCCGAGAGTGGCACTACCGCGTTTGGTTGATTGGAGCGCACCTCCCACAACCGAACCCAATATCGACCCGATGATTTCACCGCCGGGGATGGGCAGGGCGCTTCCTATGGCACCGCCAATTTGTCCACCGGTGGTACTGGACTTGATGCCCAGGCCTTCGAGCAGCAGCGCCGTTTGTGTGCCAGTTTGGGCTCCCTTGAGGGCTTCACCCAGCCCAGCGCTCAATTTGGCTCCCAGAGCTTCGTTTATGCCGCCCTTGCTGGTCAGATCACCGATGACCTGCTCCAGCCCTCCCAGAACACCTCCTACGGGCCCAGCGGTCAGATATCCGGCCAATGCTCCAGACAGGGCTTCACTCAATTGAGAGAAGAACCTTGTACCGAAGACCTCATCGAATTTCGCCAGGATGGGAATGGTGAGGGCTTCCGACAGCCCGTTGCTGAACTGCGTAATGGTTGCGACGCCCAGAACCGCTTCGATGCGCCGGCCAGTAACCGGGATAACTCCGTTCACATCATTGGCCGGCGTACCCAGATTTCGCGTCGCTCTGCCTTCGAGAGGATCCGGAGAGAGGGCAGGGATGACCTTCTGCCGGACCAGTTCCGATACGGTGACCAGATCATTGCCGAGATCCAGCGCGATATCGCCTGTACGGCCCATGGCAGTCCCAAGCGCGGTCTCTGCGCGTCCAAGCGGTGTGTTGCGTCTGAGAGCCTTTTCCAGGTCCCTGAAAGCATCGCCAAAGATGGCTTCGACCGAAGTCTGGGCCTGCAAATCCCGAAAACTGTTTTTGATATTGCTGAAGAAGCCGGAGCCATCGCCGGCGAACAATGATTCCAATTCACCTCGAACGGTCCCAATGGTTTGAGCATATCGGCCAAGCTGCTCCTGGCGGATCTGAGCAAGGTCATTCAATCGCTCTTCGGCAGCAACCTGGCTGCGAACTGCATCGTTTATCTCATTCTGATTTTTGAGGTTTTCAGTCAGACTCTTTCTGGTCTCATCGATAATCTGCTCGGCTTTGGCGCGTTCTTCAGTGCCCTTTTCGGAAGTCTCGAGAATGGATTGCTGGACACCAAGCGTTTCTCTCTGTTCTTTGATTTTTGACTGCAGGCCAAAGCGGTTTTCGAACTGGCCCATACGCTGCGCGATCTCCGCTTCTTCTTCCTTGCCTTGGACGAGCAGGGTCTGGATGCGCAAACCTTCTTCAGACCGTTCGATCTGTTTGCCAATCTCATTGGAAATGGACTCTTCAACCAGGGCTCGGACCCGTTGCTGCTCAGCTTGCAGCTCAGAGCGGCGAGGCGCGTCGATATTCTTGTCTGCAGCCAGTTCCTTGGCCAGATCATCCAGTTTGCGGATGGCAGCCGCACTTCGATCGACCAAGCGGGGCTGATCATCAAACTGTGCATTGATGCGAGCGATGGCTTCTGCTGTTTGATTAGATACAGCGGACAGACGTTCCACTTCCCGGGCGGCAGCCTTAGCTGCTCTTTCAGCAGAACGGCCTCCGTTGGGTGTTTTGAGAGATCCAGTTCTCAGACCCACATCGAGAGTACCTGTCTCAAGTGATTTGATTTCGCGGTTGAGCTCTCGAATTCTGTCACCGGTATCGGCGATGGTAGCAAGGCGATCGCTCAGCTTCTTTGCGAGATTGGCATTCACGCTGTCCGAGAGCGATAGATCAGCGAGCGCCTTTTCCCGGTCCTTGGACTTCAGCGCATTCAAAACATCGAGGGACTGCACGAACCCGGTTGGCGATCGCGAGTCTGCGCGCCTGCTAACCGAGGCGACCGATGTTCCGATAAAGGTTTCAGTATCCTCCTTGATTTTGTCTTTGAGATTGAAACTTAGTTCCTTGCGCTTGGCGACAGCATTCGCAATCAACGCCTTGTTCTGCTCCTTGATTTTGCCTGTCGCCAAATCGAAGAACTTCGCGATATCCAGCTGAGATCGAGCGAGTTCTTCACCGGCCTGCTGAGCGCGATTGGAGGCTTCGGCATTGTCGTCGGTGGTGGATCTCAGCAACGAGAAGGCAGTTACTGCGCCAGCGATGCCGGCACCCAGGGGACCTGCCAGTACACGCGCGACGGAACCCACTTTGCCGCTAAGCCCAGACATTGCGAACGCCAGCTGCGATCCCTGTTGGACGAAGATGGTTGAAAGGCGTGTGTTGGTCTGCAACTGGATCGCGACATCCTGGAACTGTTGACCCACCTGCACCATAGCGAAACGCTGGGCCCTGGTAGACTTCGTCGCAGCGTTGGTTGTTGCGATGCCACGCTGTTGTATTCCGATCTGGCGTTGTGTGGTTGCTGTGGTTTCATTTACCGCGCGTTGCAGCTTTTCGTATACTGTGGCTTGTTCGGAGAGGGCGCCCGCACGTTTTTCGGCTTCCTTGGTCGCAGCATTCGCTGCTTGGAGATAGAGACGGGTCTCCTCGGTGGTATCGCCCGTTTCCTTTGCTAGTCTTCGCGCTGCGTTTTCGACTTGCCTCAAACTTTGAGCAAAATCTTCCGCATCATTCGCAGCGGTTCTGAATCTGCCTGAATCGAGATCTAGTGATCCCAATGCATTGCGTGGGAGCGTGAGGGCATTTTTGACAATCTGATTGATCTCGCGCCCGGTATTGAGAAACATCTTTTCAGTGGTTGCGGTTACATTGTCGACTTCGGCTTCGAAGCGCATGAAGGGCCGATTAGCAGCGTCATACTCGGCTCTGATGTGTATCGGAAAGACTACAGATTCTTGTGGCATGGGGATGGTCCCGTTTTTGTCGCCACAACTCCCGTATATAGCCTCCTAATTGTCAAATGTCGATTGAATCGCAGCCAATTGCTCAACTAACTGGCGTCATTTCCTTGTTATCCAAAAGGACCTTAATCTCATGTTCCAACCAAAATGATATGTACGTCTCAGTGTGATAGTCAATTTGGAGTCCTGTCAGATCTCCAGAAAGAGATACCGACATTCCTGGCTCAATATCATATTCTTCAGCCCAAGGTTCCAGCATGATTCTCAAAGTCTCATTCGATTTGTTTTCAATCGGGAGGACGTTCATCAGTTTTAGTCTGGCCGGCACGATTTTTTTATCTTTACCCTTTTGGATGGCTTGACGGTAAATGATTAACGACGATGGTTCCAAGCGGTGTGATTTCCTCTACGCATTAGAGTCATTCCAGTCTTCCAGATCAAATCCCAGCTTTTTGAGGCGTTTGACAATGTGAATTGTGGAATGAAAAGCTAATTTCTCCATCCCCTGAATTTCAGTTTCATCAACTTCAATCCGACGATCAGGGTCTTCCAAGCATGTCACGTACTGCTTCGATGTGCCGATATCATTCTCATAGTAGGAACTATAACCCCGTGCTTCCGGATACAAATCGAATTTTCCGATTCTCGCCCAATTTTTCTTTATGTCCTGCACTACAACAGGCAGGCGAAACATCATATCTACCGATGAACTCTCTGTGATCTCCGACCCACTCGAAAAAACCAACGCATCCCTTCCATTGGCAATCTGCAAATAAATATGCTTGCGTACATTCTTAAGTTTGTAAATATCACCTACGTTTAGCGCGATATCAAGCATTGAGGCACCTTGTTGGTTAGGGGACGTTGCTGGGCAGGTTTCCAAAGTGTAACCTTGAGGCTGCATCATATTCAAACCTCCTTGGATTGTACCAAGCTACGGCTCGAATGTCATTACCTGAAGTGCCGCCCCACCGCTGTGCCCCTCCATGAAAATCTATCAGCTGTTGTTCTCGACCGCGAATTGCAGATCTGGATTCTGACCACCGATCTAGCGATGCACCCCCAAAACCTTTGTTGTTCATGTGATGAGCTACGTCGCGTCTGGCAATTGCTGCCAGGGCGTCTGCACGAGTAGGTGTGCCAGCAACCCATGCGCTTGTTCGTCCAGAATAGATTTGTTCTGTCTCGGCGTTCTCCTTCGTGTAAGTAATGTAAATGCGCGTTTGGCAGGGAGGCTTACTGCATGATAGCATAGTGGTTGCCGCGAGCGGTGACGCCCGAGCTCCACGCGCAATAGCGCTGACAGCGGCAGAGCCCTTTCCTTGGCTTGTAGCTGTCTCCGATTGCGTGTCACGAAAATGGGCAGGTTGCCCAATCCAACTGCCATCATCCCGCTCCTGCCCCACACTTGACAATGTGTACTGCGAGTGAATAGGCGAGAGGGTATCGCCTTTTTTGAACATGCCCGTCGGATCACTTTTCCCAACCGGATCATTCCCGACATATCGATAGAGATGATACCCATCATCATACCCGATCGGATCGGTCTGCAGGAACCGGCCCAGTGTCGGCGAGTAGGCGCGTGCCTTGTAGTGGTAGATGCCGATCTCGGGGATGGCGATCTGGCCGGTATACTGGAACCTTCCGATATTGGCGGCGTTCGCGATGCCATAGGCGTCAAAGCCGTTGATCTGGATCGCGCTGCCATAGGCGTCGGTGATCGCGGCGATACTGCCCTGCCAGTTGGCGAACAGGTGGCGGCGGGTGCTGATGCCGACCGTTGCACCATTGTACCAGATCAGCGGATTGTCGGTGCCGTTGCCGTTGACATAGCGGTGGCGGATGGTGCCGGCGGTATTATATTCCGCGACCAGCGCATCACTGTCATAGAGGAACTTGGTGGTGGTCCCCGGGCTGCCGCCATCGACCTCGAACAGCCGGCCCAGCGGATCATAGATCAGCGTCGCAGTTTTCGCCCCACTGGCGCTGATCAGGCGGTTTTCCGTATCATAGGTGAAGGTCGTGCTGCCGTCGGAGATCAGGTTGCCATTGGCGTCATGGGTGAAGCTGGACGAACCCGCCACGTCATATTGGTTGAGGCCGTTGGTGGTGTAGTTGCGATTGACGTTATAGTGGCTGCTGTTGGCGTAGAGATCATTGCTGGTCGTGCGCGACTTTATCTGACTGGCCGGAGTGTAGGTGAAGCCGAAGGTGTTGTCGTTTGCCGTGCCGTTCAGATTGCCGATGATCGACGTCATGCGGCCCACAGGGTCATAGACATAGGTGTTGGTGGCCTGGAAACGGTACAGTCCGGAATTTTCTCCCCGGGAGTTGTAGATATAGGTGTGGGTGATGCCACCACCGTTTTCCCGGATGCGGTAAGGCCGGTTCAACCCGTCATAAAGATACAGGAAATATTTGCCGTCCGGATGGGTGATCCGCGTGCGGTTGCTGTTGGCGTCATATTGGTAGGAGAGCGTCCGCGATGTGCTGAACATGCTGTTTGTAGAGCTGAGAATACGTCCGGCATTGTCGTAGGATGTGTCTATTCCGGAACCGGTGCTCGACGCAAAGCGCGCATATAGCTGCAGTCCGCGCAGATCATAGCCGTAATGCACATCCTGTGCGGTGCCGCCCGGAATGTCCTTGACCGTCAGCCGGTTCAGCGCGTCATAGCTGTAGTTGATTATCTGCCCGTCGCGCTTTTTCAGGGACGTGCGGTTGCCATTGGCGTCATAGCCATATTGTTCGTTGTCCGCCGCATTTCTGGAGCCCGCTGTCGCGAGTGCTGTGGTCTGCGTGGAGTCATCATAGGCGTTCGGCCGGGTGGTGGACGGGAAATACCAGTGGCTTTGCCGGTCATGACCGTCATAGGCGAGTTCCGCCCGGTTGCCATTGGCATCGATCACATATTCCGTCTTGCCGTTCTGGGTATAACTGTAGGTGACTTCCGCTTGGTCCAGCGGCGTCCCGAACGCCTGGCGCACCTGCAGCACCTGACCGGCGACGTCGTAGACAGTCCTGGTGATCCGGTCCTTGCCGTCCGGCCCATCCGGTGTGGTCAGCGTGCAGGCGCTGGCGGGCAAGCTGTTCCAGGTCGCCGGATTCATGCGGACCGCGGTACACTCGAGGCGGCCGACATTGTCATAGCTGTACTGCGTCATGCTGGCAGTCACATTGTCCGAGCCCACGAGCCAGTCCCGGGTCTTGCGGTTCAGCGCGTCATAGGCGGAATGGGCGGTGTTATAGATGGAGAAGGTGGTGTTGGATTCCCAATCTTCGGGGTCCACAGCTTCCGACTGCCAGGAAGCCAGTTCTCCGCTCTCCACCTCGATGACATTTCCGCGCGCATCATAGGTGGTGCGGGTGGCCAGATATTTGAGGGCTCCGCTGCCATCGGGGTCGGGCGCAATCGTGCCCACCACGCGTCCCAAAATGTCATATCGGGTGCCGCTGGTATAGTCGGATGGCGTGCTCTGTGCATGGGCGGCGGGGGCGGAAAGGCTGATGCCCAGAATTCCGGCGGTGACGGCGATGGCGGCATTGCGGGTCAGGAACTGTCTCATGGGCAGGTCCCTCCCGTGCCTTCGGGCTGGGTCTCGGAAATCCGTCGTCCCAGATTGTCATAGGTGTAACAAGTGCGCAGGTTCAGCCCGCCATCATCGACCACTGTCCCGCGCAGGTGGAGGTTATTGGGGCCGGTGGTCGGGCCATAGTCATAGGTTGTTTTCACCTCGTCGGCCGCGCCGCCCGCGCAACCGCTGCCTGTTGCGGCGGTGGTCTTGCAGAGACTTTCCTCAGTGAGCAGCGAGATGGGCGGCTGGAGCAGGGCTCCGTTGACGTCCCGGGCATTGCGCAGCGTGTAGGTGTAGCGCGTCTGGGGACGGACACCATTGACGGCCGGGCTGGTGACGGTCAGCGGCTGGCCGGTGGTGGCGTCATAGGTGTAATCCGTGGTGTTGCCATTAGCATCGGTGGTGGATTGCGGTTTCTTGCACAGCAGTTCGGTCGCGCAATTATAGACGGCCGTGGTGACGATATCGGCGAGACCCGTGCCGGACTTCGCCTTTTGCCGGGTTTCGAGCGCATTGCCATAGAGGTCATAGGTGAACTCGGCGGTATTGCCTTCCGGATACTCCCAATAGCGGACCGGCACCGTCGCGCAGCCCGTCGCGGGAGGGAAAGGCGGTTGCCCTCCCACTATTAACGGAATGCAATAATCCCCCAGAACTTCTCGTCCCAGTGGATCGATAATCTTGTTGGGGCCGACGGAAATGGAATAGGAATCGCCTTCTTCCCATCCCGGACGCTTCATTTCCTGATAACGCACGGTTGCGGTGGCCCCGTCATTGCGGGTCCATGTCCCGCCCGCGACTTCCATTGTCGACTCATTGTGTTCCGTGACATTCCAAGCATAGGCATATGTTCGCCCATCCACAAAAGTCTGGTTCTTGGTATATTGCACAAATGGATTGCGGAAAATGGTGTTGGTGACATAGGGTGTCGATTCACCGGGATAGGTATAAGTTTCTGTCCACTCATACTCCTTGGGAGGCCAGGGTGTGTTTTCCCAGGTCGTTGCGTTGTAAGTGGAACTATATCCGAATATACGATCAGCCGCATCGATGAACGAGGTCATGTGAAAATTTGTGCCATAGGCATAAGTGGCGGTTGGCACACCGGCGGGGCAGATATTGGTGCCCGGTGCATTTTGGACCGCGAGATTGATGACGCAGACCTTGCTGACATATTTGAATCCCGACACCAGCGTATGTTCGAGCACCATTACGTAACCGCGATTACTGGTGACCCTCCGCAGATAGGCAGGGCTTGAGCTGGTGGGTTCGTCGTAGGTGAGCGTGTATGTGGTTCCGTCGGGCTCTTCTACCTTGCTTGCATAGTAGCCGGCACCTGGACTCAGCCCTCCAGAAGTAATCGAGAGCCTTGGACTATCCGGATATTGCCCTTCTTCGCGAAAAGTGATTTTCGTCCCGTCCGATGCTGTGTAGACCAGATAGCGATCCAAAGGGTTCGGGCCCGTCGGCACACCGCGGATCGAAGCGCGTTGCGTGTTTGAGTACGCGATGAAATTGTTGGTATTCGCACCCGAAGTGAAACCGTGACCGCGACCGCCGCCCACGACCGAGAAATTGGCGCCGCCATTTTTTATCGGCGCATAGGTCGCATAGATATGCCAGTTGTGCGAGAATTGCCCCATCGGCTTGGACCATTTCCAGTCGCTGTCGCCATTGTTGCGGACAAGCGCGAGGCCCGTGCTTCCGCCGATCGACAGGTCTGTATTGCTGTAGGTATATTGACCCGTCCGCATGTCGACGCCGCCTTCGCTGACAGCATATTGTTCGGCCGGGGAGGGCGGTGTCGGATTGGGATTGTTGCCCGGGCCGCCCGGATCATCCTGCGCCTGTAACGGCGCGGCAAATAGAAGGACGGCGATGAGGGTGGCTGAAGCGAGGCGCATGGTCAGATTCTCCCGGTTGTCGAATGGGAAAATGGGAAGGACGAACAGAGCGGAATGGCGGACATGGGACTAGCTGCCCGGACCGCTGCCAACCTCTCCCGTCGCTCCGGTATCCGAACCGGTCCCGGAGGAACCGGTCACGTCATAGTCGGTCCGGTTGCCTGCGGCGTCATAATCGATTTGGGTATCCACACCATTGTTGACGGTGCCGGATTGCTGGGTGCGTACCAGGCGGCCCAGCTCGTCATAGGTGTAGGTCACTGTTTCGGTTGCCATTGCGGGCGCAGAAAGCCCGATCAAAGCAATGGCTGAAAAAAGAATCCCTCTCATGACAATTCTCCTCGTGGGGGCGATGGACGAATTGCGACTCGTATTGTTTTTTTATGTACTTAGAGCAACATGCCCGGCCGGAACTGTCAATGAAGCGCTTCGGCGAGAAACACCCGTTTTGGGTTTAATCGACAAATTTGATCGCTCAATTGGTATTGTGAGGCTTAAACCATTGAGGACTCGAGCTCTCCCTTACGGGACCTAGTTCAGTTACATTTATTGGGGGGTGTTATCATGGGAATTGAATTTCTGGGGTTGGGATTTTCAACCCTTCTTGCAATATTCGCATTTGTAGTGGTTTTGATTGGAGAACTAATTTCAAAGCCACGGAAAAAGATTCTCATTTGTGTGATC
The DNA here is from genome assembly GCA_039181895.1 of Pseudomonadota bacterium. Lineage (GTDB taxonomy): Bacteria > Pseudomonadota > Alphaproteobacteria > Sphingomonadales > Sphingomonadaceae > Parasphingorhabdus. The sequence continues at coordinate 348,688 of JBCDCK010000004.1, read as the reverse complement.
GCTGTGGCGATTTTGGCGACCGGAATCTTGGGCTATTTTGACAATTTGCGGCATACAGAAGCCTTGGAATTGGCGGCAGACGAACAGAAGAAGTCCGGTAAGCAGATCGCCAAGTTAACGGATTCAGCGAGCACACTTAAAGAAGGAAATGATAAGATATTGGACAGTGCGGGGCGCAGTGAGGAAGAACTGTCTTTCGCACGAGAACGCATCAAAAACCTCCAAGCGATGTCATCTAGACTTCAATCTGATTTTGCACTTAGCCGACGTGAAAACTCTGATTTACACACAACTGTCGTTCAACTGCGTCAACAAATTCTCGAACTTCAAATCACTGCTGACAAAAATGCTGCAGACCGCCGAATAGCAGAAGCCAATTTGCAAATGGCCGAGAAAAGGCAGGCTGATGCAGCTCGGCTCAACTCATTGATTGCATATTGTAAATCGCTTTATTCAAGAACTGAGAGGGTCAGCAGAGGTCCATTTGGCAATGAGTCGAGATCTACCTCCATCACCAATAGGCCTGCGGATAGAAAAATAATCGGTAAGGGCAGATGTATGAACGGAACCTACATTCCGCCGGCAAATTGATCTGGTGCAGTTACCAATATTGAAGTGAAACTTCTAACTATCATCAATCTCGCGAACAGGGTCTGGTTTCAAAAATGCGGTCCCTCAGCGCTTAGCGATTATACATTTGGCTAGGTAGGACCCGCAAATATTCACAATTGGTGAGGTCTTGAACAAATTGGAACGGGTTGAGATCAAATAGTTTATAAATGAGTTATCGCGCTACCTGTCGCCTGTTCCAACATAATCTATCAGGGATAGGTGACTCGTCTCTTGGGTTAGAAAGATCAATTGTAACTGTGAATGTCCAATTCCAGGTGATATTAGCTATCATTTCAACAATTATCGATGGTTACTAATGACCGATTATTTGGGATGGATAGAACTTTGGGGCGCGGTTGCGACAGGGATAGCCCTTTTGTTTGCTTGGCAAAATGTCAGGCTGCGACAAGCAAATGCAGTTCTTGAAATGCCCTACATCGGACCAACGCCAATCAGGACAGGTTCGGTACCAAAGCTAATGGGCCCAAGGGCTGACATCTGGGAAATTGAGAGTGTATCGTTAACTAAGCCAAAAGAGGCGATATTCTTTGAACAAAATCCAGAGTTTGATGACGGCGGCTCGATTATCCATCCCGGGACAAAGGATATTGGACGAACACTGCATCCCCCACTTGGAAATATATATGTCTCGTCAGATGAATGGCCGTGTAGGCTGGAGTTTCGCATTTCCATGAAGAGCGATCGCCGCCACAAGAAAAAATTGGTGGTTACAATGATAGAGCATCTTTGAACAAAGAATATCCGACTCTCTCTAGATCTCTACAGCGGGGTGAGCGCACGGCAATGTGATGTTATCCTGTTGTCCGAACACGCTGATACGTCCGTAGCTCCTCGAGCAGAACGCGTCCGGCTTGAAGCGAACGCCGTAGTTGTTGAAACACCGGCTGAATTCCTTCTGGGTCCTTGATTGTCACAACGAGACTAAAAGGAATTCCACCTTTGGGGAAGGGGGCTTCCGCTCGCCGTATCGTGGACACCTCAATACGCCATTGTGAGTTCTCACCAATCCCCGCCTTTGGGAATTTTGTTTGATACCGTTTGGTGGGCCACCACTTGAGTCCCTGCTTAATCAGTTCCTTTTCAGGCACAGGTTGATTGGCAGTCTGAGGAAGAAAACACTGTTGAAACCGATCACGATAGCTGGGTAGCCCATCTTTGCGATCTTTAGGCTGTCGCTGCATTAGTTTCGCATCGAGATTGACTCGAACGAATTCGGCTCCAAACGATCGATCAACTGGTGGCTCATAAACGAGTGTTGCGTTTGCTTCGCCGAAACAGGCTCCGGTTGTTGGATCGACCAACGAAGGAGGCCAATCGAAGCCGAATCGCAATATTTTTGGCCGTTTTTCATCATCTACAATGCGGCTGTTAAAAACCAATGTGATGGAGTGATCATCAGTTATCATCATGTCAACGGATTGACTGGGCACCCCGAAACCGACAAATTGACGCGCCAAATGTTTCAGCCCTCTAGCATTTAGTGGATCCGGTGTTGTACAATTGTGGATCAAAAGGGCACGCAGTGTATGGGCCGCCAACTCACCATCGATCAGATTGTCCAATGATGCGAGCGATTTTGCAATCAAGGGGGCAGCATAACTGGTGCCACAGGAACTCTTCAAAGTTCCACTTTGAGATATCGAAGATAGACAATGGTTCCCTTTGGTACTGCTTCCATCGTTTCCCCCATAGTGTGCGACATCAGGTTTGCACCCCACCCTCAGTCCCGGACCGCGGCGAGTGTACGTGGTCGGCAATCCTTCGTGATGAACAGAGCAGCCTGGAGGATTAATGGCTCCAACAGATAACGTTTGGTAACTTTCCGATGGCATATAGATTGTGTCCGGCTCGACCCTGGATGCGAAGTATTTTATGGCCTCACCCGGACGCTTTGGCCACGGCGCCCGACATTCTCCACTTTTTAAGTTTCCAGCTGAATTCACAATCACGACACCATTTTTGGAAGCGATTTCATCCATTCGCGCTGCATAGTAACTGTATTGGTCAGCCTCGACGGGCGAGACGGCATTGATACTCAAGTTTATCACTCGGATCCCATGTTCAGTTACAGCTTCACCAATGGCCTGATCCATTTCCGTTAGAAAATCATCGAAACCGCCGGGATAAACACTCTTGAAGGAGTTCTTGGGAAACAAGGGGATGTCTACTAGTTCACAACCGTCCCCCTCTAGACCAGGCAATGCGGGATTCAATGATTGAGCACCAACCACCAGTCCAGCGACAAACGATCCGTGTTCTTTATCCACCTCCGAATCGCTCAAAAAATCATATCGCCCTAGCACCCAAGGTGCCAGAGCAGTGCCAAGACCGGAATCTACAACCCCCATTTTTGGATATCGCACGCCGTTGGTTTTTGGCGGTACACTTTGCATCAGCGCCGAAGAAGCACCATCAACATCTGAAAGCTCAATTCGCACGGGAAGTGATATTCGTCTTATCGAGGGATGTTCAGCTAACCGCTGCAAAGCAAGATCGTGCCTGACCGAATTCGGATCTACTCTCGAGATCTCTCTTTCCACCGGCCTTGAACTAAGCAACTTTGGAGCATCAGGTTGATCTGTTATTTTAAGGGCTATGGGTCTTTCACCCCCGGCATCGGGCAATCGCCACGCAACAACACCCTGACCCAGATTCCCTAGCAATTGTTCTAGACTGCTTACCAATTTAGCATCGCCGTCACCTAACCGTTGCTCAGCGAACTTCGGATTTTCGAACATTTCAAGTAAATAGTATCCACCGGTTCGAGGTTCAGACAACCAACTGACGGCCGTTTCTGCATCAAATCGCCGTTTTGCCGACGGATCAGGAACACCGAGTTCTTCTATTGCCCCTACTTCCGATCGAATTTTTGATGGTCGGGCAACAAGGTCACCTACTGAATTTTCTCGCCAATTTGTTCTTAGCTCGGCTTCAGAAACCGTATCGATTAACTTTGACAAATCGTCAGACCGAGCAAAATAGAAGAGCTCTCCAACACCTGCCGCGCCGACACATGGGAATTTTTGGCTAGTGAACATCACCCGATTTGGTCGATGACTTTTCGCTAGCGCTTTTTCTCGCAGCTTCACCCTGACGTACCCTACTTCGCCGGTTGTTCCACTACTTAACTGAGTGGCAGTCTCTTGGATTTGCGCAGCTATTTTTGCTTTATGTTTCAAAAACTCGTCGTCACGGCCGGCAAAAAAATCAAAAGGCGGCCCGCCTTTACCTGGTTCAGGTGGAATGACGTAGTCGTTGTCATTTAGGACGATTTGAACTGGATTGTTGGCCATAACATTTGCCTTTTAGGTTGATTCCTCCCGCACCCATCGACTTATCGTTGCTTGATCTTTTCTTAGAAGTTCCGCCACTGATCCTTGGGTAAATGACCCATTTTCGCTGTCCAGCAAAACCCGAGCGATGTTTCTCGGATCGTCACGTAATACCTCCAATCGGCTCCTATCTTCTAAATTGGCGCTGGTTATGAAGTAGCGCTGCAAGGCAATCAAAACCTCGCCCGCGTCCAGATGCTTTCCTCTCGGTGTTGATTTCTCGAGTACAAAATAGCGCTTTAGCGAATTGATAATTGACTGCACTTCAGCACCGGTTGCCCCTTCTGATGCCCAAGTCAGTAAATGGAGGCCGCTTTCTTGGACCGTCATAGGTTTCAGAAACTGCTGGATTAGTCTTTTCCGTGCAGTCGCTGGAGGCAAAGGCATTTCCATTTTTACTTCAAACCTGCGCCAAATAGCTGGATCTAACAATGCTGGGTGATTGGTGATTGCAACCGTCATGCCTAACTGCGCACGTTCATCTAAACATTGGAGAAGTGTATTCACCACACGCTTTATTTCACCCACTTCCAAAGGATCATCGCGAAGTTTAGCGATTGCATCGAACTCATCTAGCAGAAGAATACACTGGTAGCGGTTGGCGAACTCAAACAGTGTTCCGATGTTCCTTGCAGTTGTGCCGAGGAATGAACTCATCATCCCGTCCAATCTAGCAAGCACCAAGGGTAGCCTAAGTTGAGACGCGAGGTGCATAGCCATGAGAGTTTTTCCAGTTCCCGGTGCACCGAAAATCAAACAGCTGTGGGTGGGGGAGATTCCAATAGATTGAAGTTTGTCATTATCGTTCCATTCGCGAAGCAGGCCATCTAGCGCACCTTCCAATTCTTCTGTGAGAATGGGTGGTAGGGAGTCTTCGCCAGGCTCAAAAATTATCTGAGCCAAAGGGGCTCCACTTTCTTTGTCAAACGGTGGATTGATCGAAGCGGTGAGTCGCTCCCCGACTTTATTCCGAGACAATTCAACCTTGCTCGGTTGCAATGAAGCTGACCGTTCTTTTTTTTGAAGCAGTGCCTCAATTGTTTTGACCGACTCTTTGTCTCCAGACTTCTTGAGTCGATCTCGAAGGCGCTCGACCTGTTTTCTAAATCCTTCATCTCCAGAGGCCAGGCCAACACGACACAAGGATTGGACTACTGCAAAATGTTCCACTGATCTGCATCCCCATCACAATTATTTGCATGAGAGAGCATAGTATATGCATAATGACAAGCCAAATATGCATTTTTGCGATTATTTTGTCTGATGGTGTGACAAACATGCATAATTCGGTGCGGGCAACGCATAGCATGACATGAGGCCGAACGCCGACAAAAAGGCATTCCTTCAAATAGTGAGGGACCAAATGTGGGACGGGAATTCAATAGGCCTACAGAATGGCCTATTTCCCGGGATATCCTGGCGGACAGGGTGGGATTCGAACCCACGGTGAGCTTGCACCCACGCCGGTTTTCAAGACCGGTGCATTCAACCACTCTGCCACCTGTCCGCGCTGGTCGGACGCCTCCTAGCGATCTCCCTACAAAAGCGCAAAGATTTTATCAGGCGGGCAGGGGACTTCTGGTCGAGAGCAGACCAGCGAAGGTTTCAGCTGAATTGTTGGTTGGAAGCGACGATTAGGGATTCCCCTGTGAGTCAGATTATGCCAGAAGATTGACGGAAGGAAATTTGTTCATGCGTCTAACCCTTGCCGCGGCCTGCTGTGCGATAGCTTCTCTGGCATTGCCATATTCTGCGCCAGTCAGTCCGGCAAAGGCGCAGACCAGTTTGTCCAGTGGCAGTTCCCCAACACCTGGGTTCAGAGGGTATCTCAATCAGGTTGGCTCAAAAGCGGTGAGGGAAGGGGTGAGCCAGCGTACCGTCGATCGTGTGTTGGCTGGTCTTACCTATAATCCCCGCGTCATTTCCCTCGACCAGTCTCAGCCCGGTGGGCGACCAAATAGCGCGATACCGCCTTTTGCCCCCTACCAGCGCCGCCATATCACCGCCCAGCGTATCGCGAATGGCAAGAAGGCCTATCGGCGCCTCGTCGGAAAGCTGGTGGACGTTGAACGCGAAACGGGTGTGCCTGGGCACATCATCATGTCGATTTACGGCAAGGAGACCAATTACGGCTCTTTCACAGGCAATTTCGATATTCCCCGCTCTTTGGCCACGCTGGCTTATGAAGGACGCCGCCGTGCCCTGTTTGAGGCGGAACTGATCGCGGTCCTAAAAATCATCGACAACGGTGTACCGCAATCTGCCCTGAAAGGCAGCTGGGCAGGTGCGATGGGCAAGCCCCAGTTTCTTCCGTCTGTTTACTTGCGTCTTGCGAAAGACGGCAATGGCGACGGATATGCCGATATCTGGAACAGCGAGTTTGATGCGGTTTCCTCGATTGCCAATTACTTTGTGAATGCAGGCTGGCGGCGGGGTGAGCCATGGGGCATTGCGGTACGGGTTCCGTCGTCTCTCAATCGGCAAGCGATCAAAAACCGCACAGTTGCGGCCCGCTGCCCGCGGGTTCACGAACGTCACAGCCAGTGGAAGACGATGTCAGAATGGCGCGCGCTCGGAATTGTACCGGCAACCGCACGGCGTCTGGACAACAACACGCTGGCGACGCTTCTTGAGCCGGATGGACCGGGCCGGACCGCCTATTTGCTGACGGGAAATTACCGGGTGATACTGGATTATAACTGTTCGAACTTTTATGGATTAGCAGTGGGGTTACTGGCGGATGAAATTCAATCTTAGGCTCTGGTGCACCGCTCCGATAATCGGAGTTCTGGCAGGTTGCGGATCGTTTGACGGGGTGGATGACAATCTGGGCCGCGGCCTTGAGCCGGCTCCGGCGGCGGCTTCTGGCGGCGTTTCCGACTTTCCCCAAAAAATTGGAGAGCCCTATAAAATCGGGGGAAAAACCTACACACCCGAAGATGTCGCCAGTTATGACAATGTCGGATATGCCAGCTGGTACGGCGAAGAGCTGGCCGGAAATCCGACGGCCAACGGCGAACGTTTCAATCCGAACGGCATTTCCGCTGCGCACAAGACCTTGCCGTTGCCAAGCTATGTCGAAGTTACGGCGCTGGACACCGGACGCACGATTCTCGTCCGGGTCAATGATCGCGGACCATTTACCAATGACCGCCTGATAGATCTGTCCTACGGCGCAGCCAGACAGTTGGGTATTGATCAGCAGGGCGTTGCCGGTGTGCGTGTGCGGAAAGTCAATCCGAACGAGCAGGAGAGGGCGGTTCTGCGCAATGGTGGTCAGGTTGCCGAGCGCATTCCGACACCCGACTCCCTTTTGACGATTTTGCGAAAAAACCTCGGCAAATTGCCGCAACCAGTAGCTCCGGTTCGGCAAGCGACACGTGTCGGCGTTCCAACCGGTGCCGTCAACAAAAGCGGGATTGGTGCGTCCTACGTCCCGCCAACCGGCAGGCCGGCCAGTACGCCAACAGTATCTGGAGACAGGTTCATCATTGAAAACCAGACTGCCCCGGCTCCCCGCAGAGCAGTTCCTCCGCCACCGCGCGCGGCCAGTGCAACCAGTGGATTTGTTGTGCAAGTTGCTGCATTTAGCAGCCGCACGCGTGCAAACAGTCTGGCAAACAAGATCGGAGCCAAGGTCATCTCGGATGGCACTGGCAAAATCTGGCGTGTCCGATATGGACCATATGCGGACGAACGAGCCGCAGAAAAGGGGCTCAGCGAGGCACGGCGCAGGGGGTATAGTGGCGCACGTATCCTGCGGGCCGGAAGATAAGAACAGGTTCAACGCAAACGGAAACCGGAAATTTAATGAACAAAGTGACCTGGGCATTCCTGCCCCTGATTATCCTTCCTGCAACCAGCCTGGCAGCGCCGGCCTACGAAACGGACGCGCCGATTGCCTATATGACCGACCTGTCATCTGGTGCGGTTCTTTTCGAGAAAAATGCCGACCGGCAGATTCCGCCCGCATCCATGGCCAAGATGATGACCGTCTATGTCGCATTTGACCAGATAAAGCAGGGCAAGGTCGCACTGGACAAAAAGATCAATATCCAGCGGGCCACCTGGCAGAAATGGCAAGGGCAGGGATCCACCATGTTCCTCGCCGCCGATGACAACCCGACAATCAAAGATCTGCTGCATGGCGTCATCACCCTCTCTGGCAACGATGCCAGCGTCGTTCTAGCCGAGGCGCTGGGTGGCACCGAAGAAAATTTCGCGGAAATCATGACACGGACGGCGCAAAAGATCGGCATGACAAACAGCCGTTTCGGCAACAGCACCGGCTGGCCGGATGAAGGCAAGACCATTGTTACCGCCCGGGATCTCGGGATATTGGGAGCAAGGCTGTCGCGGGATTTCCCGGATCTTTATGACGATTTCTTTGGCTTGAACGAATTCACATGGGGCAAGACCAATCAGGGCGAACCCATCACCCAGCCCAATCGCAATCCGCTGCTCGGCAAAATTGACGGGGCGGACGGATTGAAAACCGGACATACCGAGGAAGCCGGATATGGCTTCACGGGATCTGCCGAGCAAGATGGCAGGCGTCTGGTTTCGGTGCTGGCAGGTCTGGACAGCTATGGCGGCCGCATTGATGAGTCCGTGAAGTTCATGAACTGGGGCTTCAACGCCTGGGAATCCCGTCCGCTTTTCAAAAAAGGCGACCGAATAGAATCGGCCGAAGTGCAACTGGGAGACGAGTCTTCGGTCAGTCTGGTAGCGCCAGTCGATCTGGCCGCGACCCTGCCCAAGGGTGCGGATACCGATATTCGCTTGAAAGTGCGGTATAATGGGCCGATCAAAGCGCCGATCGCAGCAGGACAAGAGATTGCTGTGCTTGAGGTACAAGGCGGTGATTCCGGACCGCAAATCATGCCACTTGTCGCGGGAGAATCCATCGGAGAGGCCGGATTTTTTGATCGTGTCTGGGCGGGTCTCAAATCCCTTCTCGGGCTGGCCTGAGGAATGAACAGGCCATGATCTCTCCCGGACGTTTCATCAGCCTTGAAGGCGGGGAGGGGACCGGCAAATCCACCCAGGCCCACGCCATTGTGGGAGCACTTGAGTCCCGGGGACTGACCGTGCATCTCACGAGAGAACCTGGTGGAACACCGGGAGCAGAATCCATCAGGGAATTGCTCCTCACCGGACAGGATGAAAAATGGTCCATGCGCACGGAAGCATTATTGTTCGCCGCTGCCAGGTCGGAACATTGCCACTCCTTGATCGCTCCCGCCCTTGAAAAGGGAGAATGGGTTGTCAGCGACCGGTTTCTGGACAGCAGCAGAGCCTATCAGAGTGTCAGCGGCGAATTGACGGACGCCGATATCATGACGCTCCACAATATTGGCAGCAATGGGTTGCTGCCGGATCGGACATTCGTTCTCGATATTCCCGAAGAAGTTGCCAGTCGGCGCGCACATGCCCGCGACCGCGGACAAAGTGACCGGATAGGTGGCCGTGATGCGAACTACCATCGGCATGTCATGAACAATTTTCGACAATATGCGGCTGACGAGCCCGATCGTGTGCGACTGATCGACGCGTCTGGCTTGCCGGAAGCCGTGACTGGGTCGATCCTCGAAAATCTGAACGATTTGCTGGAGTGATGTCATGACGTCATTCGCTTCCGATGCCCTGCTGGGACATGACAAGGCAAAACGGATATTCGAAGCGGCCTTCGCCAATGGCACGCTGCATCATGCATGGATCCTCGCCGGACCCAAAGGGCTGGGAAAAGCAGGATTTGCCAAATTGGCTGCACAATTTCTGCTGGAATCGGATATGTCTTCGCTCGCTTCCTCAAAGCCTCTTGAGATTCAACCTGACAGCCAGGCCGCCAAATTGCTGGCTGCGGGATCTCATCCGGATTTTCGAATGCTGCAACGTGGCGGGAAAACCGACAAGGAGGAGAAAAAGGCCAGGGAGAGCGGTATAGATTCGCTGGAACCTCACGAGCTCAAGCGCAATATCTCGATCGATCAGGTGCGCAGCCTGCAGTCGCTATTCAACACGCAGGCATCAATTGCTTCCCATCGCGTGGTAATCATCGACGCAATCGATGATCTCGAGCGGGCAGGGGCCAATGCCCTGCTCAAGAACCTCGAGGAACCTCCGGAAAAAACAGTCTTCCTTCTGGTGAGTCATGCACCCGAACGCCTCTTGCCCACGATCCGTTCACGGTGCCAGTTATTGCGATTCGAACCGCTTGGCGAATTCCAGATGCGTGAGGTGCTCATGAACATGGCCCCGGATCTTGATGAACCGGAAACCGAAGCCCTTATCCGGGCGGGAAAGGGATCTCCGGGGCGGGCCTTGCAATATGTGGACGCCGGCCTTTCCGAACTGGAGGGGCTTGCCTTGCAAATTCTGGAAACCGGAGACGAGGACAACAGGATCAAGAACGATCTGGCGCGAAAGCTTTCGCTCAAGGCGGCTACACCGCGATATCACGCCTTTCTCGACCTGGTGCCCGGTCTGGTGGCCGATCATGTTCGGTCTGCTGACTGGCCTGACAGGATCCAGTCCATCGAAACGTGGCAGGAAATCTGCAAACTGGCGGGCACAGCCGTGCCCAAGGCGCTTGACGGTCAAGCGGTTGTCTTCCGGCTGGCGAGCATGATGGGATCGCTTGCCCTCCGGTCGGAGCCCGCATAAAGAAGGCGTTAAACGGCGGTACGAAGCCGGATTCGAGAAAGATTTTCATGTCGCAACCCTATTACATCACCACAGCTATCAGCTATCCCAACGGGCCGCCGCATATTGGCCACGCCTATGAAGCCGTAGCAACGGATGCGCTCGCCCGATTCCACCGCATGGCAGGCCGGGATGTGCGCTTTCAGACCGGAACCGATGAGCATGGATTGAAAATGGCTCAGGCAGCCGCGAAAAAAGGCGTACCACCACAGGCTCTGGCCGATGAAATGGCCGGTTATTTCATCGAGATGAGCAAAAAACTGAACATCTCGCATGATCGTTTCATCCGGACATCGGAACCCGATCATCATGCCGCAAGCCAGGCGATCTGGTCTGCAATGGAGGCCAATGGTGATCTCTATCTGGACAAATATGAGGGATGGTACTCGGTTCGTGACGAAGCCTATTATGACGAAAGCGAACTGATTGCGGCCGAAGGAGAGGGGGCGAATGCTGAAAAACTATCCCCCCAGCGCACGCCCGTCGAATGGACAGTGGAGGAAAGCTGGTTTTTCCGGCTGTCGAGATATGAAGAACCGCTCCTCCAGTTGTTCAGAGATAATCCCGGATTTTTGAAGCCTGACAGCCGCCGCAACGAGATGATAAAGTTTGTGGAGGGCGGCCTGAAAGATCTGTCCATTTCACGCACCAGTTTTGACTGGGGTGTGAAAGTGCCCGGTGCGGAAAATCACGTCATGTATGTCTGGGTGGATGCGCTGACAAACTATCTGACCGGACTCGGCTATCCTGCGGAAACTCCTGACTATCCGAAATACTGGACCGCCGGCGGCGACATGACGCACATTATCGGCAAGGATATCGTCCGTTTTCACAGCGTCTACTGGCCAGCCTTCCTGATGAGCGCCGGACTGCCGCTACCGAAACAGGTTTTTGGTCACGGTTTCCTGCTCAATCGCGGGGAGAAAATTTCCAAATCGGTCGGTAATGTCGTCGATCCGCTGAATCTTGCAGATGTGTTCGGGGTGGATCAACTGCGCTATTTCCTCTTGTCAGACGTGATTTTCGGCAAGGATGGCAGCTATTCGGCCGAAATGATCGTCACCCGAACCAATGCCGATCTGGCGAATAATTTTGGCAATCTGGCCCAGCGCAGCCTGTCGATGATCGCCAAAAATTGCGACGGGAAAATCCCGCAACCCGCGAACGCTACGGAAGCAGAAGAGCGGCTTTTGGGCGATTTGCGCAAGTGTTTTGAAACCATCACCGAACTGCTGGCAGGTGATGAGTTGCCCATTCACGTGGCCATTGATCTCATTCGGGAGCGGCTGAGCGCATCCAACCAGTATTTTGCCGATCAGCAGCCCTGGGCGTTGCGAAAAACCGACGCGGCTCGCGCGGACACAGTGCTCTACTACACCGCCGAATCGATCCGCAGGCTTGCTATCCTGCTGCGCTGGGTCATTCCGGACAGCTGTGACAAGATGCTGGACACGCTGAATCAATCTGCAGACAGCCGCAATTTCAGTGATCTGGAACAATTGCTTGAGCCCGGTACCGAAATCTCGAAACCGAGTCCCATCTTTCCGCGTCTTGAACTTCCCGAAGCCACCGAGGAGGCCTAATTCATATGCTGGTCGATAGCCATTGCCACCTGAACTACAAGGGCCTGGTCGAAGAGCAGGACGCTGTTCTCGAACGGGCGCGGCAAAGCGGTGTGACCGCCATGCTGAACATTTCGACCCGGGAGTCGGAGTGGAAGGATATTGTCGCCACAGCCAATCGCGAACCGGATGTGTGGTCCAGCATTGGAATTCATCCGCACGAGGCGGATTCCCATCCGGATGTGGACCTTGCGAAATTGTTGAAACAGTCGGATCAGGACCGGGTCATCGCGATTGGCGAGACCGGGCTTGACTATTATTACGACCATAGCGACCGGGATCGGCAAAGACAGAGTTTCCGGACCCATATCCATGCGGCCCGCGAGACCGGCTTGCCCATCATTGTACATACCAGGGATGCCGAAGATGATACGGCGGAGATCATGGCCGAAGAAATGGAGAAGGGCGCCTATACCGGTGTCATCCACTGTTTCACGGCGAGCGAAGTCTTTGCCCATAAGGCATTGGATATGGGGCTGTTCATCTCGATCTCGGGAATTGTGACCTTTAAAAACGCCAAGGACCTCCAAGACACGGCCGCGAAACTGCCCGGGGACCGGCTGCTTGTGGAAACGGATGCGCCATTTCTGGCTCCCGTACCGCACCGGGGAAAAACCGGGGAGCCGGCATTTGTAGCGGATACAGCCCATTTTCTGGCGGATCTGCGGGGCGAGAATTATTCCGATCTTTGCGAGACAACGTCCCGGAATTTTTACCGGCTTTTCAGCAAAGCGAAGCCGTGAAAGCGACCATTCTCGGCTGCGGAACATCGTCTGGCGTACCAAGGATAGGCAATGACTGGGGCGATTGTGATCCCGAAGAGCCAAAAAACCGGCGCAGCCGTGTGTCCATCCTCGTGGAGACCGAAATCACCAGCATCCTTGTCGACACCTCACCCGATTTGCGCAACCAGTTGCTGGCAAGTGAAATCCGCAAAGTCGACAATGTCATCTGGACCCATGATCATGCGGATCATTGTCACGGCATTGATGACTTGCGGCAGATATTTCACAATCAACGCGAACCGATACCTGGCTATGCGCGACTCTTTACACTGGACAGCCTGAAAACGCGTTTTTCTTACGTTTTCAAAGGTCACGACTATTATCCGACAATATGTCATGGACATGAACTAAAGGACCGCCAGACCATAGGCGACCTGACCGTCAAATGTGTCGATCAGCCTCATGGCGGCATCACGTCAACCGGATTGCGCTTTGAGCATGGTGACAGGTCTGTCTGCTATGCGACTGATTTTGGGGAAGTCACCGACTCTATGCGAGACCTGTATCGTGATTGTGACCTGTTTATCGTAGATGCCTTGCGCGAGAAGCCGCATCCGACCCACGCCCACCTGCAAATGACACTGGATCTGATCCGCGATGTTCGGCCCGGTTTCAGCTTGCTCACCCATATGGACAAATCAATGGACTATAATCGCCTCACATCTATGTTGCCGGATAATATTGCACCCGCATATGACGGACGCGTCCAAGAGATATGACATGACCGAAGATCAGAATATCAATCTTGTATTTGCCATCGGTGCGCTGGTTCTTGTTGCCAGTGCGCTTTTCTCGCGGCGAATCGGCCTTGGTGAAATGGTGCGATCCGCGCTGGCCTGGGTGGCTATTTTTGCGGTCTTTATCGTGGCCTTTACTTATCGCGATGAACTGACCGGCGTCTGGTACCGTGTTACTGACGAGCTCACCGGAGCCAGTAATCAGGATGTCGTCGGCACGACATTGCGTATTCGTCAGTCGTTGGATGGCCATTTCTGGGTCAATGCGAAGGTCAACGATACACCTGTGCGTTTTCTCATCGATAGCGGCGCTACCACAACGGCGATGAATCTGAATACAGCCCGCGAAACCGGCATCGAGATTAATGAAGGCGGTTTTCCGTCTTATGTGTCGACTGCCAACGGAACTGTTGAGGTTCGGCGCGGACGAATTCAATCACTGGATCTGGATCTCATGGCCGCATCTGATTTCCCGGTCATTGTCGCTGAGGAATTTGGTGAAACCAACGTGCTGGGCATGAACTTTTTGTCGGCAATGAAGAGTTGGCGGGTGGAGGGGAATGAAATGATCCTCGAACCTCCCGGATCCTGATACGAACTATAGTTTAACATAATAAATATTATCAACCTTAAAGATACGACCCGACATTATGGAAAATCCCCAGACAATAGCGCCCCTGCTGCAAATCATGCGACGATTGCGCGATCCTGATGACGGCTGTGAATGGGACACAGTGCAAACGTTTGAAACGATCGCTCCTTATACCGTCGAGGAAGCCTATGAGGTCGCCGACGCCATTGATCGCAACGATATGAATGCGCTGCGTGACGAACTGGGTGATCTGTTGCTTCAGGTTGTCTTCCACAGCCAGATCGCAACCGATGATCAGCACTTTACGTTTCAGGATGTTGTCGACGGCATCTGCGACAAGATGACACGCCGTCATCCGCACATATTCGGCGCAAGTGACAAATCACCGGGATGGGAACAAATCAAGGCCGAGGAACGGGCAACGGAAGGCAAGGCGAAGACGCTCGATGGAGTGGCGCTGGCCCTACCCGCCTTGCTGCGCGCGCAAAAAATCCAGAAACGCGCGGCTCGCGTCGGGTTTGACTGGCCCGACATCGCGCCGGTCAAGGCGAAGGTGCTCGAGGAACTGGAAGAGGTCGAGCAGGCGACGACCAAAGAAGAACTGCACGACGAATTGGGAGATTTGCTCTTTGCAGCCGTGAATCTTGCCCGCCATCACAAAGTCGATGCTGAGCAGGCTCTTCGCGATGCCACAACAAAGTTTTCAGAACGATTCAACACCGTGGAGGAGACTGTTCAGCAAGACATGAAGGAAATGTCGATCGACGAACTGGAGGACGCCTGGCAGAAAGCGAAGCTTGCCCTGCGGTCCGGATGATCAGCTCTCCAGCTGTTTGAACCGACCCCAATTCCTCTTGGACATACTCACGGCAAGAATGAGAGCGCCCTGCTCTTCGCCGGTTTCCAGCACCCGCCCGTTTTCATGCAACCAGGCCAGGCGCTTGCCATCCGACATGTCGAGTGTAACGGTTTCTACATCATGGTTTAGCGAGAGATTTCGCGAAATCATCTGAACCAGTTGGCCTACGCCTTCACCCGTCATGGCGGAGATAGGACAGACATGTTCAGGAATCGTATCCGGAATCTGAACAGCCAGGTGATCTTCTTCATTGATCAGATCAATTTTGTTCCACGCTTCAATGATCGGTGCGCCCTCACCTGTTTCCAGATCCACGCCCAGTTCTCGCAGGATATGCTCGACATCCCTCGCCTGATCATCGCTGGCCGCATGGGAGATATCCCGGACATGCACAATAATATCGGCAGCGGTCACTTCTTCCAGCGTCGCCCGAAAGGCCGCGACCAGCTGTGTGGGCAGATCGGAAACGAACCCCACTGTGTCTGACAATATTGCTTTGTCATATCCCGGCAGGGGAAATTCCCGCATTGTTGGATCCAGCGTTGCGAACAGCAGATCCTCCGCAAACACGCCAGCGCCAGTCAATCGGTTGAACAAGGTGGATTTGCCGGCATTGGTATAACCCACCAGCGCGATAACCGGCCAGGGCGCCTTTTGACGGCGCGACCGATGCAAGGTCCGGGTCTTGCGCAAATGCGAAAGATCTCTTCGCAACTTGGCCATGCGATCACGGATCATTCGCCGATCAGATTCAATCTGTGTTTCGCCAGGTCCACCCAGAAAACCGAAACCACCGCGTTGTCGTTCCAAGTGAGTCCAGCTCCGCACCAGACGACCGGCCTGATAGTCGAGATGCGCCAGTTCAACCTGAAGCCGCCCTTCCGCGGTCGCCGCGCGCGCGCCGAATATTTCCAGGATAAGCCCAGTGCGGTCAATCACCTTGACCTTGAGTTCTTCCTCCAGATTACGCTGCTGGATAGCCGTCAGTGTGCCATCGACAATCAATATTGTTGCCTGGTCCTGTGCCAAAATCGTTCTGATCTCACGCACCTGACCGGATCCGAACAATGTACCCGGCTTGGGCGCGCGTATGGTGAAAGCACGGGTGGACGTCGCCTGCAGTCCGATGGCCAGCGCCAATCCCTCCGCTTCTTCCAGGCGGTATTCCAGATGATTGCTGGATATCCCGCCCAGATCAGGATGGATGATCAGCGCGCGATCGGTCGTTCCGTCCAGTCCGTCTTTTTCAAATGGGATCAAAACTAGCCATCTTCGCTGTTATTATAGTCGGCCAGATTGATTGGACCGCCGGGTTGCACCGTCGAGATGGCATGTTTGTAGACCAGTTGCGACATGCCCTCGCGCTCCAGGAGGATACAGAACAGGTCATAGGCCGCAACTTCCCCTTGCAACATCACGCCATTGACCAGGAACATCGTGACAGAATCATTGCTGTCCCGCACGGCTGTCAGAAAAACTTCCTGCAGAACGCCATTCCGGGCACGACTATTGTCCATAAGCTCAGCGAACGGTTGCATATCGATGCTGTCGGACGGCATGACTGTGGAGATTGCATGCTTGTAGACGAGCTGGGACTGTCCGTCCCGACGCAAGAGCACAGAAAAATTGTCGAACCAGGTCACAATGCCCTGGAGCTTCACGCCTTTGACCAGAAACATGGTCACGGGTGTTTTGGATTTACGGAGAGAGTTCAGGAAAAGATCCTGTAGGTTGTTCGATTTATCGGTCATTTTTGACATCCGCTTTTTGGCGACATTGCCTGCCGCAGGTTATGTTTTTGGTGACGACGGAATGATTTCCGGGGGATCGTCAAAGCGGATATATGGATTTCCGGCGAACGCTACAACCGCATTTCGCCGTCTTTAGCTCGATGCCTGATCTGCTTCCGCCTTTTTCCGTGTAGCGAGCCCAAGCATTTTGAGCTTCCGGTGCAGTGCCGACCGCTCCATCCCTATAAAATTGGCCGTTTTGGAGATATTCCCCGAGAACCGACGAATCTGGACCTTGAGATATTCGCGCTCAAAACTTTCACGTGCCTCCCGCAAAGGTGAACCCATCAGCGATGCAACGCCCTGATCCAGATCATCGCTGTGTCCCAACACCTCGGCTGGCAGCATTTCGATTTCGATCAGGCGGAAATTTTCCTTGGGTGCCAGAATGATCGTGCGCTCTATCACATTTCTGAGCTGCCTGACATTTCCAGGCCAGTCACAGGCTTGCAGTGCCGCCATCGCCTCAGCCGAGATTTCCGGCGGATTGAGCCGTTGGTCCGCGGCGAAACGCGCCGAGTAATGTTCCACCAGGGAAGGGATATCCTCACGTCGTTGATTCAGCGGTGGCAATTCCACTGGCACCACATTCAGGCGGTAGAACAAGTCTTCCCGGAAACGCTTTTCCTCAATTTCTTCTTCCAGGTTACGGGAAGTGGCCGACACGACACGAACATCCACTTTCACGCGTTGGTTACCGCCAACCCTCGTGAAACTTTGTTCTGTAAGCACTCGGAGTATTTTGCCCTGCGTGTCGAGCGGCATGTCCGCAACCTCATCTATGAACAGGGTGCCGCCATGCGCTTCTTCGAGCAGGCCGGTCTTGTCCACCAGGCCAGTTTTTTCGGTCCCGAAAAGTTCTTCTTCCACGCTTTCAGGTGATAATCGCGCCGCACTGATCGTCACGAAAGGTGCATTGGCCCGCGTGCTCCAGTTATGCATCAGGCGGGCAGCCACTTCCTTGCCCACGCCTGCAGGTCCCGAAATCAGCAAACGACTGCCGGTGCCCGCGACTCTTTTAAGCGTTGCCCGCACGGAATTCACGGCGGCCGAGTTTCCGGTCAGCTCGTCCGCGAGCCCGATTCTTGCCTTGAGGATTTCGTTTTCCCGCCGCAAGCTCTCGGTCTCCGTCGCCCGCGCCACCAGATGCATCAGATGCTCGGCTTCAAACGGTTTTTCGATAAAATCAACTGCGCCTTCCGATATCGCGGCAACTGCAGTATCGATATTCCCGTGACCAGATATCACGATGACCGGCAGTTTGGGGTCCAGTTGCTTGATTTCGGTCAGCAGTTCCAGACCGTCGAGACGCGACCCTCTCAACCAGACATCCAGCAACACAAGAGATGGTTTCCGCTCGTTTACCGCGGCGAGCGCCGCGTCGCTGTCGGCGGCCGTGCGGGTTTCATAGCCGTCATCTTCCAGCACACCGGAAATCAGTTCCCGAATATCGGGTTCATCATCTACAATCAAAACATCCAAAGCCATGTGGCGACCTCTACTTTCGCTGATCTTCTATATTTTGTGCCAGATCGCTTCCGGCACCTACTTCTTGTCCGACAATGTCCCCTTCCAGTGTCGGATTTTGCCCCAGCCTCTCCAGTTTTGCGGGATTGAAAATGATCGTCACGCGCGTGCCGCCCTCAGGCGCATCGTCAAATGCGATCTCCCCAAAATGTTCTTCAATGATTTTCTTGACGATGGCGAGGCCCAGCCCGGTCCCTTTTTCCCGAGTGGTCATATAGGGTTCGACAATTCGTTCCCTGTCGGCTGGCAAGCCGATGCCATTGTCGTCCAGCTGAATGATGATGTGGTCATCATCGAACGACACTGTCAGACAAACCTGTCCATTTGGTTGTTCGCCATTCGCAGGTACTTGTTCGAGCTTCTGCGCGATCGCCTCAACCGCATTTTTGATGACATTGGTAAAGGCTTGTCCGAGTTGTCGGCGATCGCAAACCAGCGGGATTTCGCCCTCATCTGCCTTGAATTCGAATGTGATGTCCGGATGGGAAACATCTTGCAAGAACATCGCCTGCTTGAGAATATCCATCAAGTTTTCCTGACGGAATGTGGGTTTCGGCATGCGGGCAAATGAAGAAAATTCATCCACAATATTCCGCAGATCCCCAACCTGACGCACAATGGTGCCCGTCAATTGCGTGAAGACCGCGTTGCCATCATCAATATTTTTTCCGAACCGGCGTTGCAGGCGCTCGGCGGCAAGCTGGATAGGTGTCAGCGGGTTCTTGATTTCATGCGCAATCCGTCGCGCAACGTCAGACCAGGCGGCCCGGCGCTGGTCGAGAAGCTGCTTGGTGATATCCTCGAACGTGATTACGTGTCCGGCTGAGCCAGCCACAATCTTCACCGCCAGTGTTTTGACCTCCCCACCGGACGTAAACTGGATGATAGTGTTTTCTACGCCATCCGACACGAGTTCGGCAAATTCCGGCGCCACCTTTTCAATTGGCTGGTCAAGCAGCTCGTCACCTTTCTGGGCCAGCAACGCCTGCGCACGGGAATTGGTCAACCGGATCTCGCCCGCCTTGTTGAGGCTCATTATGCCTGCAGTCACGGATTCGAGGACCGTTTCGATAAACGCCCGGCGACTCCCCAACTGCTCATTCGCCGTGAGCAAGGCTGTTGTCTGAGTTTCCAGGCGTTCTGTCATACGGTTGAACGCCCGTCCCAAAGTCCCGATTTCGTCCTTTTCAACAGGTGTAGGGACCCTCGTTGCCAGATTCCCTTCGGTAACGCTTTTGGCAGCATGGACCAGCTCACTCACCGGGCGGACCATCCGGTCCGCAACTGCAAGCGCAATCCACAGCGCCAGCCCGACTATGAGAAGCGAGACAACAAACAACGCGATATTGAATTGCAGCTGCAAGCTGCGCGACCGCACAAACAGGTCATCATAGTCCTTCAAAACTGCCTGCGCCCGTTCCCACTGACTTAGCGCATCCATGTCCGTGTCTCGCGCGGCATAGAGAAATATGCGGGATTCCAGATCGAGCGCTGTCACTGCTTCGATCTTGTTGTCACGAGCCGTCACGACATAGGTTTCTCCAGCAGCTAGCTTTGCGATAACTTCCGGGGAAATTTTGTTGCTTGTTTCCCGATTGTCGGGATCGACTGCGGCGGCTGTGCGCGCAACGCCATCGTCGCCATATTCCACAATCGCGGACTCATTCAGCTTTCGAGACAAGACCTGAAATACATAACCTTCGGCGAATTCCGGGCTTTCGAGGCGGGCCTGCCGCAAATAGTCGCGCAGGTCATTGGCCATGGTAATGGTTTCTTCGCCCACATCCCGCTGGTTTTCCTCATAATAGCCTTGCGCAAGCCCATTGGCGTTCTCCAGCATGCCCCGGGCACGGTCGGAGAACCAGAATTCCACGCCATATTGAAAAAGAAAGGACGCAAAGATCACGACCAGCAGCATCGGGATACTGGCCACAAGAGAAAACAGGGCCACCAAACGCACATGCAATCGCCCATTGCTGCCAATGGCGGATTTCGCCGCCCTCCCCTTCGCGATGCGCCGTCCGAACAGAACCAGAAGCACGATGGCGGGCACCAGATTGGCAACGAGCAGGGAAGCCGCAAGGGGTGGGGAAATCAGTTCGGACCGATCAGACTGCGCGCTGAGCAGGAAATAGGTTCCGACCAGCATGCCTGCGAAAACAAGCAACACCAGCCATTCCACCCGCTTCATGAAGGCGTCATTTTCCGCAAGTATAGACAAGCGTCTGATCCAGACTGGAGCACGGTTGCCTGAAGGGGGATGCGGCGCATTCATTGTGTTCTCAATACAACAGTTTCGTTGTAAAAAAAGCACATTTTTGACATTTATGTCACGATTGAACGGCGCAGTGCGGCGTCCTGTCGCTCCGGCTTACCTCAATTGGGCAGGATCAATGTCATATTCAGTCAGTTTTTTCCGCAGGGTATTGCGATTAATCCCCAGAATCTTGGCCGCCTTTATCTGGTTCCCACCAGCCTGGATGAGCGTTTCCTCAAGCAACGGCCGTTCGAATTTTTCAAGCGCCTTGCCATAGATTGCGGCGGGATCATCCTGGTCGCCAATAAGGTCGGAGACGATCGACTTGACCTGATGCTCAAAATCTTCAGCCGCCTGTATACGCTGTTCGTCATTCTGCTGAGATTTCAGAATGGGCCGGATTACCGATTCCGACAACTCTTCCTCTCGCGCGGTAACCACTGCGCGATAGATAACGTTTTTCAGTTCACGGACATTTCCGCGCCAGCTGTGCCGGGACAAGCTTGTCATAGCTTCCTCCGAAAGCGATTTGCGCGGCAACCCTTCTGACAACGCAAGATTCAGGAAATGCGCAGCCAGAGCGGGAATATCGCTCACCCTTTCGCGCAAAGGAGGCAGGCTGATCGGAACGACGTTGATCCGATAGTACAGGTCTTCCCGGAATTTGCCATCGGCAATCAATTGTTCGAAATTCTGGTTAGTGGCCGCGACGATGCGCACGTCGAGCTTGACCAGTCCCTTGCCCCCGACCCGGCTGATCTCTCCGGACTGCAATGCCCGAAGCAAACGGGTTTGCGCATGCATTGGCATGTCGCCAATCTCATCAAGGAAGAGGGTGCCTCCCCTCGCCTGTTCAAACTTGCCGGCGGCACTGGCAACAGCCCCTGTAAAGGCACCCTTTTCATGCCCGAATAATTCGGCTTCAATGAGATCGGTAGGAATAGCAGCCATGTTCACCGCGACAAAGGGACCAGACTTTCTGTGTCCCAGACTGTGAATAGCTTCGGCCACCAGTTCCTTACCCGTTCCCGATTCCCCCAGGATCAGTACCGATAGATCATTGCGCAGCAACCGGGCGATCATCCGGTAAACTTCCTGCATGGCAAGGCTGCGACCGACCAGTGGCAGGCTGTCATCATCGAGGCTTTCGACAGGCAAGTCGGCAAGTCGCGGTTTGACCGCCTGCCGAACCACTTCCACCAATTCGTCCAGATCGAAGGGTTTTGGAAAATATTCGAATGCACCGGTTTCCGACGCGCGAACGGCCGTGTTCAATGTGTTCTGGGCGGAAATCACAATGACCGGCAACTCGGCATCACGAGCGCGCACATCATCAAGTGTGGAAATCCCGTCGGCTTCTCCCAAACCGACATCTGTAATCAGCACATCATACTTGCCGCTGGTCAGCAAGTTGTCCCGTTCCGCGACGGACCGGCAGCTGTCCACCGTCATACCTTCGGCTTTCAGCGCCGTGGAAATGATGTGACTGACCGAACTGTCATCTTCGACAAGGAGTACAGATTGTTTGGTCATAGCATCAATCCTGCTTTGCGATCGGCAAGAAAAGGACAAATTGAGTGAGACCGGGTTCCGCCAGTCGCTCATATCTGATCCGGCCGTTCATATCGCCGATCAGCTTTCTGACCAGAGCCAGACCGAGCCCCTGCCCGTCGGCCTTGGTCGAGACGAATGGCGAAAATATGTCCTGTTCCAACTCTGCCGGAACGCCCGGTCCATTGTCGCGGACGATAATTTCTACCGGCAGTCGAACCGGATGGTTCGCCCCGTGAGCGGAAAAAGACGCACCGAAACTGTATCGCGTGATCACTCTCACCATCGGCTCTTCGAGCTTTTTTGTCGCGTCCGCGGCATTGGACAGCAAATTGGTCAATATCTGCATCATCGCATCGGGATCCACCAATACTTCGGGCAGCGATGGGTCAAACTCATCCTGTATCCGGATTTTTCCACGACTGCCCGTTTCAACCGATTGACGTGCCTGATCAATCAGCGAATGGACATTAATTGCCTCCACTTTTGCCGGCTGAGTGGCGGTCAGGCCCTGGACGCGGTCCATGAGACTGGCAATCCGTTCGACTTCCAGCTTGATCATTCCAGTCAAATTCTTCTGGTCCTCGCTTATCGAACGGTCGAGCAATTGGGCCGCACCTTTGATTGCGGCGAGAGGATTTTTTATTTCATGGCCCAAGATATCCGGCGCCCGAACCGAAAACTCATTCACTCCACCCGGATCGTCCGCATTTTCGGGACCATCACTCGGCAATGGCGATAGGGAAATTATTCGCCAGACAGGATTATTCGGCAATACCTGGATAGAAAAATCAACGAAGCCAGCCTTTGTTCCGCGCACCGAAACAGCCATGCGTCGGGCAGCGAGATTTGCATCTGCATCTTCCAGCGCACTGGCCAACCGTCCGTCTCCGAACTGGATCTGGTGGTGGACAGGCTGACCCAGCAGGTTTTTGGCACTGGTGCCGAGAAATTGCTCGGCAGCAGGATTGACCTTGGAGATCAAATGGTCAGGATCCACAATGATGAGGGCGTCCGGCAAACCGGAGAAAATCTGCTCGGTCGCAGGCAGGTCATGCATCAGGCTGCTGCTTTGTCCAGCCATGGAGCGTAGAATTCCTGAAGCATCTTCAGGACCTTGCCGGCATCGGCTTCCTTGTTCGCAGTATTGCGAAACTCCGCTGAGCCCGGCATGCCTTTGGTATACCAACCGATATGCTTGCGGGCGATCTTGACACCGATATCTTCGCCATAATGGTTCAACATGTCGCGATAATGCTCGTCAAGCACAGCATATTGCGCATGCAGCGCGGGATCAGCCAGTATCTCGCCATGTGCAAACCAGTGCATCACCTGACCCAGCAACCAGGGCTTGCCATAAGCACCACGGCCAATCATCAGGCCATCCGCCCCGCTTTCCGCGAGCGCCTGTTCGCAATCGGCAATTGTGCAGATGTCCCCGTTGACAATGACCGGAACAGACACCGCATCCTTAACATGGCGCACAAAAGTCCAGTCGGCACTGCCCTTGTACATCTGGCACCGCGTTCTGCCATGAACAGTGATCATTTGCGCGCCCAGATCTTCGGCAATATGCGCCAGTTCAGGCGCATTGAGACTGTTGTGATCCCAACCCATCCGCATTTTTACGGTGACTGGTACATTCACAGCTTTGACTGTTGCCTTGATAAGCGAAGCGGCGAGTGGAAGGTCTCGCATCAACGCTGAACCGGCATCGCCGTTGACGACCTTCTTGACCGGGCAGCCCATGTTGATGTCGATAATCTGGGCGCCGCGATCCTCATTGAGTTTCGCAGCTTCCGCCATGGCATCCGGACAGCATCCAGCCAACTGCATGGAGACCGGCTCTTCAATCGGGTCCCAGGCGCATTTCTGAAGCGATTGGCGCGTTTCCCGGATCATCGCCTGGCTGGCAATCATCTCGGTCACGTTCAGTCCGGAGCCGAAACGTCTGACCAGTTTGCGGAAGGGCAAGTCCGTCACACCGGTCATTGGCGCCAGCAAAACCGGGCTGTCTATGCGGATATTTGCAATGGATATCGGGGTCAAAGTCATAAATTGTGCCTAAAATTTAAGCAGCCTTTACTTCCAAAGCAACTGGCAGGCAAGTTCTCGTTCCGCTAGACGAGCGGAAATGACCGATTCTTCCCAAAATACCAAGCGGATTGATGCTGTAATTGTTGCCGCGGGGAAAGGCGAACGTGCGGGGACACACGTTCCAAAGCAGTTTGTGGAAATTGCGGGGAAACCGATGTTGCACCACAGCGTCCAGTGTTTCGCAGACCATCCGCAGATTGGCCGGTTATGGGTCATCATAGCCGAGGGCCAGGATGAAGAGGCCCATTCCGCATTGGCCGGAATAGAAGGCTATCAGCTGGTTATCGGCGGAGACACCCGGCAGCAAAGCGTGTTCAACGGAATCTCGGCCATTTTGGGCGCCGGCGGTGTGGAGAATATAATGATTCATGACGCCGCCCGACCTTTTTTAACAACCAGTGTCATAAACAGGCTGTTGGACGCACTGGACGATCACCCGGCAGCGATACCGATATTGCCAACGGTTGATACGACAATCCGGATTGATGATGGTCTGGCCTCAGAGACTATCGACAGAAACAGCATTTGGCGGGTCCAGACCCCCCAGGCGTTTCACTTTGACAAATTGCGGGAAGCCCATGAACGGGTTCATGCCAAAAATAATGCAAGTGACGATGCCCAGTTGATCAGAGCCTGCGGATATGATGTAGCGGTAGTGGATGGCGACGACCGATTGCGAAAATTCACGACCCCACAGGACTTTGCAGATGCAGCAGACAAGCACATGAAAGAGATTCGCACCGGTTCGGGGTTTGATGTTCATCGCCTTGCCGAGGGAGAAGACCTGTGGCTTGGTGGACTCAAAATACCACATGACAAGGGCCTCGCGGGTCACAGCGATGCCGATGTCCTGTTGCACGCACTTACAGATGCCTTGCTCGGCGCCATTGCCGCCGGAGATATTGGGGATCATTTCCCACCAACAGATGAAAAGTGGCGCGGAGTGGCATCAGAAGTATTTGCCCGCCACGCCATTTCGCTCATCCGCGAGAAAGGTGGCTCCGTTCATAATGTCGACATGACGCTGATGTGCGAAGAACCCAAAATCAAACCGCACCGGGAAGCGATGCGTGACAATATCTCAGCGATTTTGGACATTGATGTGAAGAGGATCAGTCTGAAGGCTACCACCACGGAAAGGCTGGGATTCACTGGTCGCGGCGAAGGCATTGCAGCGCAGGCCATAGTAACGGTAGGAATGGAGTGAAAATATGAAAAAGTTTGCCACGATATTGGGCATGGTCGCCCTGGTACTAGGTCCAGCTGCTGTTGCGGCAGAAAAGGGTTCGTGTGTTCCACCAGAAAAAGCGGAAGCCCTGATAACCTATCTGTTGCCGGGGTCGCTCAAGGCCGTCGGCACGAAATGCAGCGCAACCCTGCCGGCAACCGCCTCGCTGCTGCAAGTCGATTCGGAGCAATTTGCAAGATATCAAGATGCCTCTGACCAAGCCTGGCCCGACGCGCAAGACGTCATCGGCTTGCTGGCAGGTGAGGATCTGCCAGAAGGTATGGACATGAATGCTTTTCGACCAATGATTGATGCCATGATCCCCGCCATGGTGACCCAGCAGTTAAAGCCAAAAGACTGTCCGACGATCGAGCGTGTCTACAACCTCCTCGAACCCCTGCCCTCAGCCAATGTTGCCAGTCTGACCGTAATGCTGATCCAGCTCGGCAGCAGTTCGCGGGAAAAAGATCCTCTCAACATTTGCAAACCATTGCCGCAATGAGCTAACGGCCCGATCCTATGAACAATCTCCTCCCTCAGGAAATGGTCGATCTTGCGCAGAAGGTCGTTGATGAAAATCGCCAGGCGAATCGGCGGGTCGCCGTGGCCGAGAGCTGCACCGGCGGTCTTGTTGCTGCTGCACTTACCGAAATTGCCGGCAGCAGCGAAGTTTTCGATTGCGGCTTCAACACCTATTCCAACCAGGCCAAGCAGTCTTTACTCGGGGTCAGTGATGACCTCCTGGAAACGTTCGGGGCAGTGTCTGTAGCTGTTGCTTGGGAAATGGCACAGGGTGCACTCGAACGGTCAGGTTGCGACGTGGCGGTGGCAATTACCGGCATTGCCGGACCCGGTGGAGGAACCAAGATCAAGCCCGTGGGCACGGTTGTTTTTGCAAAGGCGGAAAAGGGCAAAAGCCTGGAAGATGTGGACGCAGATCGCCACAATTTCGGCGAAGACAGAAGCCGCGCCGAAATCCGCCTTCAGGCAGCGCTTGTAGCGCTTGAACTGCTGCTTCCCGGTACATCGGAATAATTGCTGCCGTATATGTCCTCGGCGCGCGCGACAAAAGCGCTTGTCATCTTGTGCAAGGCTTTTGCAAACATCTGACCTGCCAGTTTTTCAAACATGCGGTTTTTGAACGTGAATTCGACATAGAAATCGACATAGCTGCCGCCCTCCGCCCGCGGGCGAAAATGCCACTCATTGTGCAGCATCTTCAGCGGTCCATCCAGATAGTCCACCGTAATGGACTTGCCCGGAACTTTCAGCACGCGTGAGGTAAATTGCTCCCGCAAGCCCTTGAAACCAACCAGTACATCCGCGGTCATTTCCGTATCGCTATCCGACCGGACCCGCGTGCCGACAACCCACGGCAGAAACTCCTGATACCGGCCCACATCGGCCACCAGCGCATACATTTGCGCGGCGCTGTGCGGCAATTCCCGCGTTTCCCTATGTGCCGGCATGCTTTGCTTCTCTGGCCAGCTTCTCGTCCCGTGCTGCCCGCATTTTCGCAAAATCATCGCCGGCATGATAACTGGAACGGGTCAGCGGACTGGATGCCACGAGCAGGAACCCCTTGGCCCGTGCAATCGAGGCATAGGCATCAAAGGCCTGCGGTTTTACAAACTCGCTGACTTTGACATGTTTGGGTGTCGGCTGGAGATACTGACCCATGGTCAGGAAGTCGATGTCGGCCGAACGCATGTCATCCATGACCTGATGCACTTCGAGGCGATCCTCACTCAGTCCCAGCATGATCCCGGACTTCGTGAAAATTGAAGGATCCAGTCGCTTCACCTGCTCCAGAAGCCGAATAGAGGCATAGTAGCGCGCGCCGGGCCGTATCGTGGGATAGAGCCGGGGCACAGTTTCCAGATTGTGATTGTAGACATCCGGACGAGCCGCGACGATCGCTTCGATCGCCGCGTCGGCCTTGTTCCGGAAATCCGGAGTCAGGATCTCAATTGTCGTATCCGGTGTCGTTCGGCGCAGGGCTTCGATGACTTTCACAAACTGGCTGGCACCGCCATCCGGCAGATCATCGCGATCCACCGATGTAATCACGATATGCTCCAAGCCCAATTTCGCCGCCGCATCAGCGGTATGTTGCGGTTCAAGCGGGTCGACCATCATCGGCATGCCGGTCTTCACATTGCAGAAGGCGCATGCTCTGGTGCACACATCGCCAAGGATCATCACAGTGGCATGCTTCTTGGTCCAGCATTCACCGATATTGGGACAAGCGGCTTCTTCGCACACGGTATTCAGTTTGTGCTCCCGCATCAGCTTGCGGGTTTCCTCAAAGCCTTTGCCCATGGGCGCCTTGACCCGAATCCAGTCAGGTTTCCGCTGCCGGACAGGTTTGCCGGATGGTGCAGGGATCTTGGTAATTTCGTTCATTTCTATCAGATAGCGATGCATTCGGCGCTTGCCAACCACGATCGCGCTGCCTAACCCGCCTGATATCGGATGCAAGCCGGGGGATACGCGCTCAGTCATGATTACCGAAACGCTAACCTCCCCCGTCATTCTATTTTTCATTCTGGGGTTTTTGGCCGCGATGGTGCGATCAGACCTCGCTATTCCAGAAGCCTTTGCCAAGGCGATGTCGATTTATCTAATGGCGGCCATCGGCTTGAAAGGCGGTGTGGAGGTTGCCAGCACCGGCTTTACCGCCGATCTGGGCTGGGCCGCTTTTGCAGGGATCACGCTGGGCTTCTTGCTGCCGATTCCGGCATTTTATCTGCTGCGTCATTTCGGCAAATTAGGATCTCTGGACAGCGGCGCGGTTGCCGCCCACTATGGCTCGGTCAGTGTGGTCACCTTTGTGACGGCGACCGAGATTTTTGCTGCCCGGAATATTGCACCCGAAGGGTATATGGTTGGTGTGATGGCGCTGATGGAAACACCAGCGATCATCACGGGGCTTTTGCTGGCGCGTGCAGGCATGAAACAATCAACACCGGCAACAGCGCCCTCCTCGACCAGCAACCTGCTCCATGAGGTGTTTACCAATGGCTCGGTCGTTTTGCTGTTGGGCGCATTCGCTATCGGCATGGTAGCAGGCGCAGACGGCTTCCAACCAATCAAACCATTGTTTGAGGTTGGTTTTCGTGGCGTGCTGTGCCTGTTCCTGCTCGATATGGGCCTGATCGCGGCAAGGCGCTTGCTGCAATCGCGGCAATTGACAGTTCGTCTGGTGGTCCTGGCCGTGCTTATGCCAGTTATGAACGGTTTTGTAGGCGTTGCGTTAGGCACGCTGATCGGCTTGGACCCCGGTTCGGCGGCCACCTTGGGTATATTGGCAGCCAGCGCTTCCTACATCGCGGTACCGGCGGCGATGCGTATGGCTCTGCCTGAAGCCGACCCCAGCATCTATCTGACGATGTCACTTGGCATCACCTTTCCATTCAATATTTTGATCGGCATTCCACTCTTTGGAAATGTCGCACAAATGATCGGGTGAATTATGTTCAAAACCTACAAACGCAAACGAATCGAAATTCTGACAGACTCGGCACTTGTGCCGCGAATGATCGATCTGCTCAAACAAGCCGATATCACGGGCTGGAGCGTCACAAGAATTGATTCAGGCGGCACCCCCGATGGCGAGTGGCAACGCGATGATATTACCGGCGCCTCATCCAAATCGATGATCCTGATCGTTGCCAATGACCAAAAGACTGAGAAACTGACTGGCCTGCTTGCTCCTCTGCTCGACAGCTATCGGCTTCTGCTGACGATAGGAAATGTAGAAGTTGTTCGAGGAGACAGGTTTTAACAGCTCAATTTAAATCATTATATTATGCTAATTACTCCGGCATAACTGAAGAGTGATGTTCGACAATTTTCCACTCGCCCCCGACCTTCTGATAGACGTAGGTGAATCGACATCTTGCCGATGACTTCTGCCCATCGATTGTCAGATCAAAAGTGTAGATTCCAGAATGAACTGCCGTGTCTCCTAAATCACGAATGTTCGACTCATTTATCGTGCCACGAGGGTGTTTTTTCAGAAAATCCACAAAATATGCCTGAATTTCCGCATGATTGTGCCGCACATCATTGGACAAGGTTGGCAGCAAAATGGCGTCTTTTGCATAAAGCGCCACGACCTGATCCGGATCGCCTGTCTGTAAGGCATCATTCCAATGGTCAAAAAGACCGCCGATTGAGTCCATCCCCTATTCCCTTCTGGTATTTTCTCCCGCCCGCCCTCTAACGAGCCAAGTTCCGGAATGATAGTCAAAAACTTTAAGCGCCGGTCCTCAAGCTGTAGATGGAAGAATGTCAAATAATTGGGTGGTTCGTCCGCAAGGCGAATTGCAATCATGGACTTTGTTGTTCAACAAGGTCCGCAACCCGGAGATCTTGGATATGCGTAAATTAAAGGGTGCTGACGACCTGCCGGCCTTTTACGATGATCTCGACCTGTCGCTGCGCGCGGCATGGTCATTGTTAGCCGAGGGTGCGATAGATCGCCGAAGCCCAGTTCATGTGTCGGTTGTGGGGAGTATTGACGCCAAAGGACTGCCTTCTCAACGCGTGATGGTATTGCGTGAGGCGGATAGTGCGAACCATCGTTTGCGTTTTCATACCGACGCTCGTGCGGCCAAGGTTGGTGAATTTGGCGCAGACGGGGCGCCGGTCAGCATTCTTGCTTATCATCCCGAAGAACGCATTCAATTGCGCCTGAATGGCCACGGATGGATTGAGAAGGACGGTCCTGCAGCTGACGCCGCTTGGGCAGCGTCAACCAATTTCGCCAAGCGCTGTTACCTAGCCGATCCTGCGCCGGGATTAACTGTTGACGCACCGATATCTGGTCTGAGTGCAGCAATTGAAGGTCACAAACCAAGCGATGCCCAAGTCGCTCCTGCACGCACCAATTTCGCGATATTGCTGGTGGAGGTTGAACGGATCGAATGGCTCTATCTTGCCAATGCCGGACACCGTCGCGCAGTTTTTGAATGGGACACCGCCTGCAACAGATGGCAGTGTTCTTGGCTGGTTCCCTGATCCGTCCTTCGTCCAAACCCGCAAACAGTTGTTTTTCGGCTTGAACCCGCCCTGCCCCCGGTCCATCAAGTTGCAATGCACACCAATAATGACAATATCGCCCTGTTGATCGACGCTGACAATGCCAGCCATAACGGGATTGATCCAGTACTGACGGCCTTGGCCGAACTGGGCACCGTCAACATTCGCCGCGCCTATGGCAACTGGCGCAAACAGGCGTTGAAGGGCTGGGTCGACCGATTGCACAAATATGGCATCGAACCACAGCAACAGTTCGATATTACTCGCGGCAAGAATGCGACAGACATGAAGATGACAGTCGATGCCATGGATCTGCTCTACGGCGGTCGGGTGAACGGATTTGGGATCATGTCGAGCGACAGCGACTTCATGCCGCTGGCCATGCGCCTGCGACAGGATGGTTTCCCAGTCTACGGATTTGGCAGCGCCAAGACACCCGATGCGTTCAAGCAGGCTTGCAGCCGGTTTATCGATGTTGATGCCCTGATCAAGGCGGACAAGCGGGAACGGAGCGGAAGCGCCAGCAAAGGCGGTGGCAAGACGGAGTCGAAACCCGATGCTGTCAGCAGCAATGGCAAAGTGGATGACGAACTGCTGAAACTGCTTGTCGATGCCTATCAGGCTAGCAAGCGCGATGCGGAAGGTTATGCGAGTCTGAGCGAGGTCGGGAAAATCGCCGGCAACCGGTCCAGCTTTGATGTGCGCAACTATGGCTTTTCCCGATTGTCAGACATGTTTGAGGAAGTTCCCAACTTTCAGACAAAACGAGACGAAAATGATCAAATTTTCGTGAAACGCCTGCGCTAGACAAATCAGGTTTGACGAGACCTTGACGACATCGGCGTTCAGTCCGGCACACTCTCTTCTATCGCGTGCATGTCCGCATCACTGAGCCCGAAATGATGGCCCACCTCGTGGATGACAACATGCCGGATGAGTTTCTCCAGTTCGACACCCGTCGCCGCCATTTCCGCCAGCAGCGGGCGTCGATAGAGTGTGACCCGGTCCCCTTCCACCATCGGACTGCCAAATTGCGATTTCTCTCCCACCGGAACACCCTGATACAGCCCGGTCAGCTGATGCGGATCGGTCATGCCAAAATGATCCAGAATATCCTGCGGAGGCCAGTCCTCGACGCGCAGGATGATATTGGGCAAATGTTCGGCAAAGGGTGGCGGAATCGCCTCAAACACCCGCCGGGCAATAGTTTCGAATTCGGTGATGGTCGCGGGCTCGTGCACCTTTCGAATATAGGTGCTGCTGCGTGCCGTCCAAGTCTGAAATCGAATATAGAACCCCGCCGGGTTTAAATCATCGCGTCAACTTCTTGTAAGTCGCCCGGCTCGGTTTCAGGGCATCTTCACCCAGACGCCGCACCTTGTCTTCTTCATAGCTCTCGAAATTTCCCTCGAACCACTCGACATGGCTGTCGCCTTCGAATGCCAGAATATGCGTGGCAAGGCGATCAAGGAAGAAGCGATCATGGCTGATGACCACGGCGCAGCCTGCGAAGCTTTCCAGGGCTTCTTCGAGGGCCGAAAGGGTTTCGACGTCGAGATCGTTGGTCGGTTCGTCGAGCAGCAACACATTGCCGCCTTCTTTCAGCATCCGCGCCATATGCACCCGATTGCGTTCACCGCCGGAGATCTGACCGACCTTTTTCTGCTGGTCGGTGCCCTTGAAATTGAAGGCACCGACATAGGCCCGTGTCGACATTTCATGTTTGCCGAGCGTCATATAATCGTGCCCGTCGGAGATCGCTTCCCAGACATTCTTGTTGGGATCGAGATCATCGCGGCTCTGATCGACATAACCGAGCTTCACGGTCTCGCCGATTTCCACCTTGCCGCTATCTGGCTCTTCCTGTCCGATCAGCATCTTGAACAGAGTCGATTTACCGGCACCATTGGGGCCAATCACACCGACAATGCCGCCCGGCGGCAGCGAGAAACTGAGATCGTCGATCAGCAGCTTGTCACCATAGCCTTTAGAGAGATTCGCGACCTCGATCACTTTGCCGCCAAGACGTTCGGGAGTCTGGATGAGAATCTGTGCCTTGCCGGGATCCCGGTTTTCCTGCGCCTCGACCAGCTGGTCAAAGCTCTTGATACGCGCCTTGGATTTGGTCTGCCGCCCTTTCGGATTTTGCCGCATCCAGGAAAGCTCGTCCTTGATCGCTTTCTGCTTGCCCTTGTCCTCGCGGGCCTCCTGCTCGAGCCGCTTGGCTTTCTTTTCCAGATAGAGCGAATAATTGCCCTCATAGACATAATATTTGCCGCGATCGAGCTCGAGCATCCAGTTCACGACATTGTCGAGGAAATAGCGGTCATGGGTGACCATGATGACATTGCCGGGATACTCGCGCAGGTGGTTTTCCAGCCAGGCAACACTTTCTGCATCGAGATGGTTGGTGGGCTCGTCAAGCAGGAGAATGCTGGGTTTTTCGAGTAGCAACCGGCACAGGGCCACGCGGCGCTTTTCGCCGCCTGACAGTTTGTCCACAGAACTGTCCCCAGGCGGGCATCGCAGCGCTTCCATGGCGATTTCCAGCTGGTTGTCGAGCGTCCAGCCATCGACCGAGTCGATTTTTTCCTGCAACACGCCCATTTCTTCCATCAGGGCGTCGAAATCGGCATCTTCCGGGGGATCGCCCATCAGTTCGGTAATTTCATTGAACCGGCGGATATGGTCGGCAATCTCGCCCACACCATCCATGACATTCTCTTTCACTGTCTTGGAAACATCCAGTTCCGGTTCCTGTTCGAGATAGCCAACGGTAATCCCCTCGCCCGGCCAGGCTTCGCCGGTAAACTCGGTATCCTTGCCAGCCATGATCTTCATCAGCGTCGATTTACCGACACCGTTGGGGCCCACAATCCCGATCTTGGCATCGGGATAAAACTGGAGGTTGATATTCTCGAGAACGGGTTTTTGCTTGTTGGCATAGGTCTTGGTCAGACCCTTCATGACAAAGCTATATTGCGCAGCCATTTGGCAGTGTCCTTCATTGCAATGGTCAGAGATTTGACGCCCGACTAGCCGAGGCGCCCGAGAGTCGCAAGAGAGCATTGGCAAAGTCAATAATGCGGGTTAGGCAGCATGCATGAAAACACTTGTGAAAATTTTAGCTGCCGTCTCCGCAATGATCGCCAGTCCCGCTATTGCCCAATTGGATCCGGAGATCGAGAAGCTTCAAAGTGACGCGCTCAATGACGACCTGGCCTTTGAAATTACCGAAGGTCTGACGACGGAAATTGGTCCGCGTCAAGGGGGCACGGAAGCTGAGGCGAGAGCACGCCAATGGTCGGTCAAAAAGCTGACACAACTGGGTTTTGCAAATGTAAGAATAGAAAAGTTCATGATGCCGACCTGGGTGCGCGGCACGGAGACGGCAACGATTACAGAGCCGTTCCCACAGAAGCTGACGATCACCGCATTGGGTAATTCCGGCAGTACCGGATCGGATGGTCTGGAAGCGGAGGTCGTCTTTTTCCCCACCCTGGGTGACCTCGCCGCCGTCCCGGATGGAAGCCTGGAAGGCAAGATTGCTTTTGTCAGTCATCAGATGCGACGAAGTCAGGATGGTTCCAGCTACGGGGCTTTTGGCCGCGTCAGGTTTTTCGGTCCAAATATCGCGGCGCAAAAAGGAGCGTCTGCAATGGTCCTGCGGTCGGTGGGAACGGCCTATCGCCGCAATCCGCATACCGGAAACACAAATTTTTCGGATCGCGTCACCCCGATTCCTGCCGCGGCGCTGTCGATACCGGATTCCGAAAACCTGCGACGCATGATCGAACGGTCTGACCAGCCAGTCAAAATGAAACTTGTGCTGACACCGCAAAACATAGGCCAGCAGGAATCAGGCAATGTCATCGCCGAACTCCCCGGAAGCGACCCATCGCTCCCCATGATACTAATCGCGTGCCATCTTGACAGTTGGGATCTGGGCACAGGCGCCATTGATGATGGTGCAGGATGTGGCATAATCACTTCTGCAGCACATCGCATCATGAACAGCGGTACGCGTCCCAAACGCACCATAAGACTGTTATGGGCCGGAGCAGAAGAAGTGGGCATATGGGGCGGCAAAGACTACGCAGTTGTGCACAAGGATGCATCGCATGCTATCGCGATGGAGTCAGATTTTGGCGCAGATCGGGTCTGGCGGGTGGAATTCAATTTTCCCGAGACCGCCAAGGAAGTAAAGGACAAGATCATCACCAGCCTCGCACCATTGAGCATCGGTCATAACCCCACCATAACCGCAGGCGGTGGTGCAGATGTCCGCCCGATCATAGGTGTTCAGAACCTTGCGATAATCGATCTCCAGCAGGATGGCACGCGCTACTTTGATCTCCATCACACACCTGATGATACGCTGGACAAGATCGATCCGGAACAGCTGCGCCAGAATGTTGCCGCCTGGACAACCACAGTCGCGATTATCGCAAATAGCGATGTCGACTTCACAATGCCGTCAAAGGAATAATATGCGTCTGCTCTCATTTCTGGGGATTGCTGCGCTCTTGGCATCCTGTTCTGAAACCCCGATCGAGGAACAGGGCGAGGAAGCGATTGCAGAGATGGAGCGGCAGATCGAGGAAGATGCCCGATCTTTGGAGCAAGCCGCCGCCGAAGCCTTGCAAGCCCTCGAAGAAGATATTGCCGAGGAACTGGAAGTCGATGGTATTGGTGCTCCGGACGAGGCACCCACAGAAGAAGCAGACAACCAACCCGCCGGCTGACGAAAGGATTAAACCTTGATCAAGAATTTCACAGACCGGGAAGTACCGGATCAGCGCGGCCGGACAATCTTGGTGACCGGCGCAAACAGCGGAATTGGTTTTGAAACCGCAAAAGTGCTGGCCGCCAAAGGGGCGCGGGTCTTGCTGGGATGCCGATCAGAAGAACGTGCGGACTCTGCGATGTCCGAGATCCTTGCGGAAACGCCAGACAGCGATCTGGCTTTTGTTCCCCTCGATCAGGCCAGTTTGCAAAGCATAGGGGCCGCAGCGCAACTGGTGAACAGGGAAAAGCGCCTGGACGTGCTGGTCAACAACGCCGGTATCATGATGCCGCCTTATGAACTCACCGAAGACGGGTTTGAGTCGCAATTCGGAGTCAATCACCTTGGGACCTTTGCATTGACGGGCCTCTTACTGCCGAAACTCGCGGAACGGAAAAAGTCACGGGTCGTCATCACCAGCAGCCTGGCTCATCGCAGCGGACGGATCAATTTTGACGATATCAATGCTGAAACGCGCTATAATGCCATGCAGCGCTATGCGATGAGCAAGCTTGCCAATATCCTGCACGCGGCCGAACTGGACCGCCGTCTTCGTGCCGTAGACTCGAACATCACCGCCATTTGCTGCCATCCGGGAGTCGCCGACACCGAGCTCGCCAGACACCTTCCGCTGTTCGCGCAGGCAGTTATGCCACTGGCCCGGCTTTTTCTCAGCACTTCTGCAGAAGGTGCATGGTCGACGCTGGCAGCTGCGGCTGGCAAAGGCGTAACTGGCGGCAAATATTACGGTCCGGCCAACTTTGGCGGCTGGTCCGGACCTGCCACGGAAGCCTCTCGTTCCTATCGCGCCCGGGACGAGCAACTTGCTGAAAAACTATGGGATTTGTCCGTCGAGATGACAGGAACCAATCCGGCTATCTAGTTTCTGACCATGGCAAACAAGGTTAAATTGGAGTGAAATACATTAACTGTATCTCGCCATAACGGATTAGATTTGACAATTTAGACCAAGAATTCGACTTGAAAAATTTCAACAAGGCAGCCGAGAAACCAGATAACGGGGGCAGGATCATGATTTACGGCGATTTCTTGCAAATTGATGCACAGGTAAAGCAGACCAATTCCTCCAGCATACCATGTGTTGTGACCACCATCTCCGACACAATCATCAAGATTCAGTGCAATGCCGAGCTCAATCCGGATATTTCCCTGACCCTGAAAATTCCCGGCATGAACATTTTGACCGCCAATCTTCTCTGGAAGAAGAATGACGAATATGGATGCCAGATCGATTATACTTTTCACCCCGCCGTGATCAAAGCCATGATGGAAAGACTGGATCGACGCCGAGTGGCCGCTGTTTCCTGATCGGAGCCAAGTCTTGATCCTGTACCATTGGCACATCGGATCATAGTCAAAGCAGCAATATACCCTTTTCTAGCGCCTTGATCGTTGCTCCGATCCGGTCATTCACTTCCAGCTTTGCAAAAACACGCTTCACATAGGTATCCGCAGTTGAAAGGCTGATGTCCAGATCATCAGCAATGGCTTTGTTGGATAGTCCGTGTCCGATCCGGCGAACGACCTGTTTCTCCCTATCCGACAACTGGCATGAGTCTTTCTCGGTCTGGTCAATCAGTGAACAGATCTTGAGATGCGCGGCGCGCGACAGCGCCGCTATAGTCGCCACGAGACGCGAGTCTTTGAGCATTGCCGGATCGGGAAAAGTGAAAGAGCAATATGCGTGCCGCATGTTTTTCCCATAGAGGGGTATCCCAATGCCGTGCTCCAGACCATGTGCCTTCAGAGCCGCCACATAGGCCTTTTCTCCTTCCGTGAGTTTGCGCAATGCCAAGACATCTAGCCAGGTTATGGGTTCGCCATATTGCATCACCAGATCGGGAATGGGGTCATGTTCCCGAAACTCAGGATCTTCGTAGAGGGCAAGCCATTCATCGGAAAATCCGCTCGCCAGCAAGTGCACTTCTCGATCTGTCTGGGAATGGAGTTTGGGAGTGAGATGGTAGCTCGTACGGTCGGCACCCAAGTCTTCGCAAATCTTGCGGATCAGGCGAAGAACGTCGACAACTTCGTTTCTTTGGCTGATATCGTCCAGCAATTGGCCGATATCTGCATTGCTATTAGCCAGAATGGCCATCCCAACACCCTGTTCGACCCGGTGTCCATTCACCAATGAAGCAGATTTTGCACTTTTTTTCAACTTGTCCCCCAATCCGGTGACGGACAGTTTTGAAATACCCGCTATTTGCGCCGCCGGTCCAACGAGGACTGGCTTTCCCTACCGCAACGCATTTTCCCGGCACGAACAGAGATCATGACATGCAGACAAAAACCATGGATCAAACAGATGTGCTTGAACGCATAGAGCAGCGGCTGGAACGTCTGGAACAGTTGCAAAAAGATCGCAAGCCAAGCAACTCGGAACTGGCAAGCCTGGTAATCAACCTGCAACGTGAAGGGCAAAAGGTCTTTCCTGACGCCTATTTCTCCAGCGCTGCCTGGAACATTCTGCTTGTTTTGTACGATGCATATGAGAATCGGACCAAGCTTCGGATTCCACAGATAAGCGCCCTCACCCATCTGGAATCCAGCACCGCCATCCGCTACGTGGATATCCTGATGCAGGATGGATTTGTATTTGTCGAAGACGATACTTCGGGTGAACATACCGGTTATGTACTTCTGACCCAGAGCGCTCTCCATCGCCTTGCGCAAGTGCTGGAGTCTACAACCCGTTCCTGACAAACCTTGCAGGCCGAGGCAGTGAAGACGGGCCAATAAGCCCATTTTGGGTCTAATGGAGATCACGCGTTTCTTGACTGTTGGGAGTCCGAATGACAGCCTGTATCGCGTGGGTCGTCTGGGGTTTTCTGCAATGCGACCACATTTTGCAGGAACCCTGTTCCAAAAAGACGCACACAACCAGAGATAAGAGATCATCCTCGTAGCAGGGGTGATCTTTCTGGAACCCCCGGAGTTGGCGGCGGCAAGTCCGCTGCCAACTTTTCCCTTGGCATTGCAGATCTACTTTCCGGTTCGACGTGCGATTTCGTTCGCTATCCGGGTCAGAGTCGCGTCAACCAGCGCAAATCCGGCGTCAGTAAGCGACAGCAATATCCGCACGCGGTTGGATTTATCCCGTTCTTTGCGGATGAGCCCAAGTTCGCAAAGATACTCGACATAGCGGGTGATCGTCGTTTTCGGAACGGCGAAAACCATCGACAAATCGGCTGTCACGACTGGTCGACCAAGTCTGTTGGACAAATAGATGTCGAGCAATATGTTCCATGACGCTTCGTCGACATCTCCGAGTTTATTTTCCAGTTCACTGTTTCGCGCCTGTCGTATCGACAACAGCAATTCAGCGGTATCGGCCATTTCCGCCGAACTGCAGATCAAATCCGCCCTGGGGTTTTCCTCTGAAGACTGTTTGGCAGGTTTGACGCTGCACGCACTTCCGGATCCGGTCATGTAGCTGTATTCCCGAATAATACTGATCCGCTCATGTCTAGAAGCTACGCCAGTTCCCGGGTCATGTATTGTCACGAACATCCGTTACACTTCGACCAAAGTGCAATTTTCCACTGCCAGGATGCGGCGTTATATTCTCACAATATCGTGACTGATCGCCTTGACGGCAGCAGAAGTCCGGTCGTGGACACCCAGCTTGGCAAAGGCCCTGCGCAGATAACTATCAATCGAGGCTTCAGATACTTTCAGAATTTGAGCGATTTCCGAATTGGATTTTCCTTTTGCAACCCACGAGATGATCTGGGTTTCACGCTTCGACAGATCCTTGTTCAGTTCGTACATATAGGGTGTCATTTGGCAAAGACGGAGATGGGCGAGTTGGGCAAAATGCTGCAATCCATGCTTCATCTTGTCTTCCATCGACTCGATTTTCCTCGGCAAGCCATAAGAAACCAGACCGGTTCTGCCTTTGGGGCCAAAAACCGGCATCACCCAACCATCGGTGAGCCCGACATCATTTGCCTGCTGCTTGAGATTTGAGAAATCTTCTGCCTCCGGTGTGAGGGAGGCAATGTCTGTCCACCGAAAGGGGACCGCCTTGAAAAGGCTGTTGGATGTGGTCAGATGCCCTTCGGCGATCAAACCTTGCAAGGCAAATCGGTGGAAATCCGCCAAGTTAATGCCGTGTAACCGAATGATTGTATCCGGATGTGTCGGTTTTTTGTTGGGCGGAGGCACGGCATATATCGCCGCACGGAAACCAAGCTTTCGCACCACGCGCAGACAATAGGCCCACAACGCACTCGGCGTGTCACAATCTGGTAAACCGCCAATAAAGTCCTGCATCACAAGGCCAGTTTCTCCCAAAATACCGGTTTTGCAATATGCCTTCCGGACCGTAGTGGTATCATTCGAAATATAAAAAAATATGTAACGCGGTTACGTGTCATAATGTTGACGGCAATACCTCAGGCCTTATTGCAACTCCGTGCAACAAGATACGGTTTAACCGGCTATTTCGGAAAAAATGGTCGGGGAGACAGGATTCGAACCTGCGACCCCCTGGTCCCAAACCAGGTGCGCTACCAGCCTGCGCCACTCCCCGACGCGCGCTTCCCCTAGGCGGTGATTCCCGGAAAAGCAAAGAAAAAATGGTGGGCCCGGAGGGACTCGAACCCCCGACCTAGCCGTTATGAGCGGCCAGCTCTAACCAACTGAGCTACAGGCCCCAAAAAATCCCGATTTTCGGCTTCTAACGACAAAAACGGATAATTTTGAGGATCGCCCGATAGCGGAACCTACGCCGACTTGGCAAGCTGGCTGAGAAATAATTTCTCCCCCGGCATGCTTCTATGATTCAAACTCGTGCAAATTCGCCTCGGCAAGCAAATCATCGATACTTGCCGGTTGGACATTTTGCTCCGCCAGATGTCCGATAATTTCCCGCCACCAGTCGTAGAACCGATCCAGATCATCACTGGTCCGGACATAAGGCGTATGCCCGGCGGACAGCGACGGAGAATGAAAGGAAAAGACAAGCATGGAAAGTCCATCATCCAGCGCCACATCAATAGCTTCCCGAGCCTCCCGCGCGGAAATGCCTTCCGGCGTCAGGGGAATACGTTCCACGATCCCAAGTTTCGAAATGACTGCCGCCAGGAATGTCGAACGACTCATAAGCTTCAACAACGGCAAATGTTGTTTCCGGAGCATTCCGGAGACGACTGTTGTTAGCGGCATTTCCAAAAGCTTCCTGCCCGTCCCCAACCATATTGGATCCGGACCCAATGCCGTAAAATCCGGTCCACCTTCATCACTATAGTCAAATCGGGAACGGACGCTGCTGTCGATCAGGAATCCGTTCCGCAACAATATGTCGACTGTATGGGGACCGACGCCATATCGCCCGGCCCGATAGGCTACCGGACGCTTTCCGGTGGTTTTTTCAATTGCTTCACAAAGCAACATCAATTTGGCTTCTTCCAGCTCCGGAGGCAGATTGCCGGCAAAGCTGTTCCGCGGGTTGGTTTCCTCGTCAAAGGGCGGATTGACCCATGGATGCAGATGAACACCCACATCAGCGCTATCTTCCTCGCAAACGCTTTTCAGGAAAACCACCGCATCTTCATCCTGGATTATCGAATAGTCGACAAAATAGACCGGTTTTACGCCATATTTGGTGACAAATTCTTGAAATCTTCGCAATTTGGGAACCGAGATGGTCGTGTGCCCCTTGCGTTTGAATGGGCCGTCCCAGTCAAATTCTTCTTCCGTATCAACCGTAATCAGAAAACGTCGGCCAAAATCGCCAGACAATGTGAGCTTGCGGGAAGCATCGTCGCGGCCGATTGGCAATCTTAAGTCAGACAACATGGCATTTCCGCTTTCGTCACGGGACAGGAGGCGCAAAGCCGGACTGGAACTATTCCAGTTCTGTTTCGCGGACCCCGATTTGGCTAGTCATCACTGCTGGGAGCGTCAAGCCAATCCTGTCATTGTCCAACGTCAGAACACCGTTGGCTGAACGCGCCAAATTTCGCACTAGCCGCAAGGAAAACCCCAATCCAAGCAGGGGCGTGTCACCTGCATCTCCTTCAATTCCCTGTGACGGATCAAGCAATTGCTGTTCAGAAATTCCCTGGATACGCGAAGGCCGGGACAGGCTGAAATAGTTAAGCGGCTGAGGCCCGATACGTGTTCTGAGATCAGCAACCAGCTGCTCCCCCGTGTCGCAGGCAATGATCGCCGCAGACAGCAGCCGCGCAAAAATCCGTTCAACTGTTTCGCCATCTATCGCGAATGCTCGCACTGGCTCCGCCTTGCTGATACGCAGATCCACCGATTTACTGTGAGCCAGACTTTGTAACCGCTCGGTTAGACGATCTAGCAACCAGTCCGGCGATGTCTCGCCGGGATTGGCTTCCATTTGACCAGCATCGATCCGGGCTGCCATGTCCAGATCTTCGAATCCTGCAAGCATGCGACGGGCCTCGTCCATGATGCTGCGAGAGAGATTGCGATATTCCGAGGAAGCCGGTCCGAACAACTGTTGCTCGATAATCTCGCTGAAACCGATTATGGCGTTGAGCGGCGTCCTGAGCTCGTGGATGAGCTGCTGCAACTGTTCGCGACGGGCAATGTCCATTGTTGCCTGAGCGCTGACATCTTCTGCAGCATTTGGACGACGCATAATCCCGCGATAGCCGCGGAAGCGACCGGAGTCCGGTGCAAAAAAAGGAATGGCCGTCATCCGCCAGTCTCCGGCCAGCACCGGGGCACCGCAAAGCCGCATTCGGGCATTTTCCAGCGGCATCCTCTGACGGAATGCCGCAGCGCCATAGGCATCGGGCCCAGGTCCGTCATCAAATGTCGGCTCGGCTATCGTGACACCGACAATGGCGCCTCGCGGGGGCCCCTTTGCCCAAGTGATGGTACCACTATCGTCCGTTTCGAACTCCAGTTTGTCGATATTGTCCACAAAATAGCTGCGATCACCCTCATCAACTGGTACCGTTTCGGTCACAATTTCCGGAGCCGAAGTCCGCCTTCGCCGATAGTCTTCGATCTTTGCAACAAGGCTGCTGATCTGGGAGCTCTCCTCCGCTTCCGCTTCCGCAAGAATCAGCGTTTGATCTTCCTTCGCTTCGACCGTTATGTCGCCTTGCTGAGCAAACGCCATCGCTGTCTCGATGTCATCACGGCTCCGAAGATACGTCTTTGCCATGTCGGGGAGTTGGGGCAAGATGTCGAGCCAGGTTTCCTCTGGAAGATCCGCTCCTTCAAGCGCCGCCGCTGCAACGGATTGGTCATCAGCACACAGATAAACCAAAAGAGGTGCCGAACGCAGACGCCCCGCCAGGGCGCGCACTGCCAGCGCACGTTCGTCAGCAGGTACCCGGCTGTGCAAATCCCGTAACCGGGTAAGCCCCAGCTGGACTTCCTCGTTCATCAACTGGCCTGGTTTTTGCGCTAGAAGATCAATGACTTGTCTCCACTGGGCTGCTGCCGCCGGCCCTTCGGGCAAGTCCCCCTTGAGCACAGTTGTTAGTCGATCATCGAAACGCAATGGGAATTCCGGTCAGTCGCTGGAGTTTGTGATTAACAATCGGATAACCCCTTTGTCCGGTAGACGGAAGTATGGAAAATGCCGCGTCACAATGTGGGACATCCCATCCAGCATTGCGCGTTGCCCTAATTATATTATAGATGAAATATGATTCGCGAACGGAAATTACCGCAACATGGCTGATATTACTCTCGATGAAATTGACATTCAGATCCTGAGGCGCCTTCAGGAAGATGGCCGCATAACCAATGTCGAGCTTGCCCAAACCGTGGGACTCACTGCACCTCCTTGTCTTCGCCGCATGCGCGCACTGGAGGACAGCGGCGTCATAACTGCCTACCATGCAGCCGTTGACGCTTCGAAGATGGGCTATACCATTACGGTCTTCGCTATGGTCAGCCTGAAAAGCCAGGCAGAATCAGATCTGCAAGCTTTTGAGGACCATGTGCAGCGACTACCGGAAGTCCGGGAGTGCTACATGCTCAACGGTGAAATTGATTTCATGCTCAAGGTCGTTGCGAAAGATCTGCAGCAATTTCAGAATTTTCTGACCAGCGAGCTTACATCAGCGCCGAATGTGGCCAGCGTGAAAACATCGCTGACCATCCGTTCGGCCAAAAACCTGCCGGGCGTGCCAATAGACAAATAAAAGGGCGCACGAGGCGCCCTTTTCCTTTTCAATCCGGATTATCCTAACTTGCTGTCGGAGTAGGTTCGGCGGCCGGTGCCGTCGCAGCCGCTGGCGCAGATTGCTGATCGATCCACAGGTTCCAGAATTTGGCAACGCTCTGCCGCGGACCCGTCACACTAGAAAAGGCCTGCTTGGCACCTTCCCAGTCATTCTGTCCGGCCAGCGCAATACCCTTGCCCATTTGCGCGCGTGCCACGTCAATCCCGCCCTTGGTAATAGCAGTGTCATACATGCTGGCAGCCTTTTGATAGTCGGCATAGCCCAGAAACGCATCGCCAGTGGCGAGAGCGATCTTGCCATTGGCCGAACGCCCGGCATCCCGCTCCGAAGCAGGCAGGCTGGCCTTGTCGGCACTGATCGACCCGCGGGCGAGAGAAAGCGTTTCCTTGG
Source organism: Pseudomonadota bacterium (assembly GCA_039181895.1). Lineage (GTDB taxonomy): Bacteria > Pseudomonadota > Alphaproteobacteria > Sphingomonadales > Sphingomonadaceae > Parasphingorhabdus. Next base: position 304,541 of record JBCDCK010000004.1, on the reverse strand, counting down.
TATAAGCGGTGGTGCCCCGCACAGCCCCCTTGGCAATACCCTCCTCGAGAACGGAAACCACTTCGCCGGGTAATTTCCGCGGGCCCGCAGCATCCGCATATTCAAAATAATCCCGTTCGCTGACCATCGCATCTGCCTTGCGCATCAGGCGCATCAGCTCAAGATTCTGCTGATCGTCGAGTTTTGCGCTATCGCGGTATACCGACAAGGCCGCACGCCAGTTTTCTCCGGTAGGATAGGCCTGCGCCAATTTATATGTCCAATCTGCTGCCAGAGCAGGCTGATTCGTCCGCATCGCAACGCCAGCCCCGCGCCGGTACCATTCTTCGGCCGCCTGGCCATTGGCTTCTTTCTCCATCGAAATGGCACGGTCCAGAGCGGTCAGGCCCTGCGTCAGATTATTTTCCTTGAAATAGGCTTCGGCGACAAGCGCCGCCACATTGTTTTGACGATAGCCAAGGCCGATCGCTGTTTCAAAATATTGCCGTGCTTCGGCCCAGCGCTCAGCTCCATAGGCAAAATTGCCTGCGTAAAAATTGAATATAGGTGCCTGGGCAGCAGGAGTCTGGCCGCTGGCCAGCGAGGTTTTGATCCCCTTCTCCTGCAAGGATGTGTCCTTCAGTTTGCCACCTAACTGGATGGCCAGCTGTCCGGCGACAAACTGATCATATCCCGTCCACGGCCCTGCGAGCAATTGTTCCACCATTGGTTTGACTGGTGAAACATCTTCTTCTTCCATGGCTTTCTGAATGGCAGCCACCTGCGGAGTAATTTCCTTGCTGAGCTTTGGCGCTTTTTCCTTTTTCTTCTTTTGCGCCTGCGCCTCAGTGGGCAAGGCCGTGACGGCCAGTGTTCCAGCGGCAGCCAGTGCGACAGCCATTGAAAAATGAGATAGAAAACGCATAAAATTCCTCCAGATAAAAACTTTTTGACGAGCGGACATTCTGCCGACGTCCCGAATATGGTTGCACCATAAACTGTCTTGGCTTTATTACCAAGGTTCACATCAATTTATAGGATAAATGCGCTGAATAGCGGTTGAACAAATGTCAGCTGATCGCCATCTCCCCTCCCGGAATTGTATAAGTTTGTAAACCGTCAGAATTCGAGGTTCCATATCCGTGATTGCCGTTATTTCCCCCGCCAAATCTCTCGATTTTGAAAGCCCGCTGCCCAAGCTGCAGCTCAGCGAGAACCGTTTTCCCGAACAAACGGGCCGACTTGCTGGCGCACTATCCAATCTGACGAGAAAAAAGCTGAAATCGATCATGCCGGTGTCGGACAATCTGATCGAGCTTAATCGCGGCCGCTACAGTGCGTTTTTCGACCAGCCCGAAAGGCCCGCCATTTTTGCTTATAATGGTGATGTATATACCGGTTTCGAGGCTTCGAGCCTGAACGATGACGGATTGTGGTTTGCCCAGGAACATGTGCGAATCCTTTCCGGTCTCTACGGTCTTCTGCGGCCACTGGATCCTATCCGCCCGCACCGGCTTGAAATGGGAACCAAATGGGCACCTCGCTACAAAAAACTTACCGATTTCTGGAAGGATCAAATCGCAAAAGCCCTTGCCGATGACCTTGATGATGCCGGAGATCGTCAGATTGTTAATCTGGCCAGCAATGAATATTGGGCTGCGGTAAAACCTTATATGTCAAAACTGAACGCAAAAGTGGTCGAGGTGGACTTTCGCAAGGAAAGCCCGGAGGGACCAAAATTTATCAGTTTTGAAGCCAAGCGTGCGCGGGGCATGATGGCGCGTTTCATTTGCGACAATCATATTCAGGATGTCGAAAGCCTGAAAGGTTTTGACAGCGATGGATATCGCTTCTCTCCGAAAGACAGCACGGAAAGCAGCCTCCGCTTCATTCGTTCATGAGGAACAAAACAGCGCTCGTTGTTGGAGCCAGCGGCGGCATCGGCGGCGCTATGCTGAAGCTTCTTCAGGATGAAGGTGAATATGGTCAGGTTATTGGCTTTTCGCGGTCGGATGACAGCCCGGTTGCGTTGGATGTGACGGTGGAAGAGTCGATAGCGGCAGCTGCGAACTGGGCCAAACAAAATGGGTTGCAACCTGATCTGCTTTTTGTTGCGACGGGACTCCTTCACAATGTCACCAGAGGACCCGAAAAGAGCCTCAGAGATCTGGATAGCGATTGGTTAAGCGAAAACTACAGGATCAATGCAATTGGCCCCGCATTGATTGCAAAACATTTCCTGCCGCTGATGAATCGCAGTGAACCAGCCATATTCGCGGCGCTGTCTGCCCGTGTCGGCAGTATCTCGGACAACCGTCTGGGCGGCTGGTACGGATATCGTGCAGCAAAGGCCGCCCTCAACATGCTGATTCGCAACCTCGCCATCGAATGGCAGCGCAAGCACAAACGGTCTATTATCGTCGCATTGCATCCTGGCACGGTCGATACCAAACTGAGCGAACCGTTCCAGTCCAATGTTCCTACGGGAAAACTGTTTGATAGCGAGCGGGCAGCCATGCAGTTGCTGGATGTTCTCGAAGGTCTCAAACCGGCAGATACAGGCCGAATTTTCGCGTGGGACGGAGAAGAAATCACGCCCTGAAAAACGGGCTGGACCGATCAGGAATTCCTAGCGGAAAAGCTGGCATTTTTCTGGCCCTTCCTCTAGAAGAATCACGTCAAAATAGCATGATAAAAAGGGCCGTTCGTGAACGAACAAACCACACCGCCAGAACCATCTGACATCGAGCCTGTCGACATTGTCGACGAGATGAAGTCGAGTTACATGGATTACGCCATGTCGGTCATCGTCAGTCGCGCGCTGCCCGATGTCCGGGATGGACTGAAGCCAGTTCATCGCCGGATTCTTTTCGCCTCTCAGGAAGGGGGATTCGTTGCGGGACGCCCCTATCGCAAATCGGCAAAAATTGTCGGCGACGTGATGGGCAACTATCACCCGCATGGTGATAGTGCTATTTACATGGCACTGGCCCGCATGACCCAGGACTGGTCGATGCGCGTGCCGCTGATTGATGGCCAGGGCAATTTCGGATCGATGGATCCTGACATGCCCGCATCCATGCGATACACCGAAGCTCGGTTGAACAAAGTATCTGCCTATCTGCTTAATGATCTCGACAAGGATACAGTCGATTTCGTTCCCAACTATGATGGCAGCCGGGAAGAACCAAATGTCCTGCCGGCCCGCTTCCCCAACCTGCTGGTCAATGGAGCGGGCGGCATTGCGGTCGGCATGGCCACAAATATTCCACCCCACAATCTCGGAGAAGTGATTGCCGGATGTCTGGCCTATATCGAAAATCCCGGCATCACTGTCGATGAACTGATCGAGATCATTCCCGGTCCTGATTTTCCCACTTCGCCGCTGATACTCGGACAGTCCGGCGCCAGAGCCGCCTATCGCGACGGTCGCGGTTCAATCATGATGCGATCCCGTCATGAAATCGAGGAAGGGCGCGGTGACAAACGATCCATCGTCCTGACCTCCATCCCGTTCCAGATCGGCAAGTCCGGGCTGGTTGAAAAAATTGCCGAAGCCGCGAAGGACAAGCGGATCGAAGGTGTTTCCGACATTCGCGACGAGTCCAGTCGCCAGGGTGTCCGGGTTGTGATTGATCTCAAGCGCGATGCCACGCCCGATGTGGTGTTGAATCAGTTGTGGCGCTTCACCCCTGCCCAATCCAGCTTTCCGGCCAACATGCTGGCTATTCGCGGTGGACGTCCTGAGGTTCTCAATCTTCGCGATATTATCGAATCATTCGTCAAATTCCGGGAAGAAGTGATTACCCGGCGAACAAAGTTCGAACTCAACAAGGCACGTGAACGGGCCCATATTTTGCTGGGACTCGTCGTGGCGGTCACCAATATGGATGAGGTCGTGCGCATCATCCGGGGATCTGCGACCCCTGTGGAAGCTCGGGAAACCCTTCTGGCGCGGGAATGGCCGATTGCGGAGATCGCTGGCTATATCAAACTTGTCGAGGCGATGGATACGGACGTCGAAGGCGACACGTACAGATTATCCGCGGTACAGGTCAAAGCCATCCTTGATCTGCGCCTGCAGAAACTCACCGCCCTGGGTCGTGAGGAGATTGGTGACGAGCTCAAGGAACTGGCTGCCGCTATCGAGGAATACCTGGCCATTCTCGCGGACCGCGCAAAACTCTACACGGTCATGCGTGAAGAGCTGGAACAGGTACGCGATGAATTCGCGACACCGCGGGTCAGTGAAATTACGGCCGCCTGGGACGGTCTGGAAGACGAAGACCTGATGGAACGCGCCGAGATGGTCGTGACCGTCACTCATGGCGGATATATTAAGCGCACGCCGCTTGATACCTTCCGGGCACAGCGACGCGGAGGCAAAGGCCGTGCCGGCATGGCAACCAAGGACGAAGATGCGGTAACCGAACTGTTCGTGGCTTCCACTCACACGCCTGTCCTTTTCTTCACCAATCTTGGTCGTGTCTATCGTCTGAAAGTCTGGAAGCTTCCCGAAGGCGGACCACAGACCAAGGGCCGACCGATGGTTAATCTCTTGCCGCTTGGCGATGATGAACTCGTCACCAATGTGCTTGCCCTTCCGGAAGATGAAGCGGAATGGGCTAACCTGAATATCCTTTTTGCAACCAAACAGGGCATGGTCCGTCGCAATAGCATGGACGCCTTCACCAACGTCCCTTCCAATGGCAAATATGCGATGGGTTTTGTCGAGGACAGCGGAGATCAGTTGATCGGTGTCACATTGCTCAATGAAGATCAGGAAGTGTTCCTGGCGAGCAGTGAAGGAAAAGCCGTCCGGTTTGCAGCGACTGATGCCCGCGAAACAAAGAGCCGGACCGGAATTGGTGTATTGGGCATGGGCCCCAAAGGCGGCGTAAAGGTTGTCTCGCTGGCGATATTGAATACCACGGGCACGACGGCTGACGAACGGGAAAGCTATCTGAAAGCAGCCACTTGGAAAAACAGCGAAAACCAACCCGAGCTGCCCGCCGAACGCATGACCGAGATGGCCCAGAGGGAAGAGTTTATTCTGACCGTCTGTGCCAATGGCTATGGCAAGATTTCCTCGGCCTATGAGTATCGTACCATTGGTCGTGGTGGCAAAGGGGTTGTCAATATCGGGTCACCAGACAGTGATCCGGGTCGCAACGGGCCAGTCGTCGCAAGCTTCCCGGTGAAGCATGGGGAACAGCTGATGCTGGTCACGGATCAGGCAAAGCTCATTCGCATGACGATCGAATTCCGCCATCTGATCGAGAATGGTTTCGAGGATAATCGGGGATATTCGATTATCGGGCGCGCGTCATCCGGCCTGAAGCTATTTGATGTGACCGATGGTGAACAGGTTGTGGGTGCTGCCAAAATTGACGAGGAAGAAGAACCGGAGAACGAAGCCGAAGCGGTGGTCGCCGAAGAATTAGTCGAACAGACGGAAGGCGATGTTACGGAGAACCCGGCCGGAATTGACAACGACCAGGAATAAATCATCTGCCGGCTGACGAGCAGATGCTCATCGGGCTCTCCTCACTCAATCTCGCAACAATGGAGTCTTAATCGAATATCTGATCAAGATCCGCTTGCGTACCGGACATTTGATCCAGACCAGCCTCGGTCCATCTTGGCCAATCGGAAAATGCCAGATAATATACCAGAACAATGAAAAATATTTGGCCAAGGACGGGCACAAAACACAATATACCCAGCCAGACCGGATGCCCGGTTTTGCGGCAAATCAGCGAAATGGTAACAACCATGAACAGATAAATTACGAACTCGATCATGGCCTATCTGTAGCCTCCCGGTTCATTTGGCCATTCCTTGAAAGCCGCAATTCCGAGCAGAATCAAGACCCCAAGCACTGGCAGGAAAGCAAGATAAGCCAAATTCTTGTTGATTCCCGCCCTCAGGAAAATCCGTCGGAATGGGAAGAGAAAAATCGCTCCCAGAACCAGCGAAAGAACCAGTAACGGAAACAGCGCAACTGCGAACTGTTCGGTAGCCCCCATGAAAACTCCCCTTTTGACGATTGAAGGATAGGGGTCCGGTCAGGGGTTTGCAATATGCATTCGGTCTCGCAAGGTCCGAACAACCCCGGTCACGATCATGAACTGGCCGACATAATATAGCGGCCAGACCGTCCAGTCCGGGATGGTGGAATTCTGTAGAAACCCGGTACGCGAAAAGATCAGCAGGTCTGACAGGACAAACAACAAAGCCCCTGCGCCAACCCTATATCTCGGAAAACTGCTGGTCCAGGCCATGGCCGCCATGGTTGCAAGGAACAGTGTGTAGGCAGCAAAACCAGGTGCTGCCGTACGGTCAAATGGCAGCGACCAGGCGATAAAAACGGTGACAGGTACCAGCAGGAAAGCGAGCAGTTTTTGACTGAAAACGGTCTTTTCACGGCGATTCCGGGTATAGAGAACTATGGCAATGAGGTGCCCGACAAGAAAAGCCAGCGCGCCTGCAATGAGGTCAATCTCAATGAGCATGTCGCCGATGGCGCCAAATGCCATGACCGCAGCAATCAGGCGTCCATCAGGCGTCGCGACGCGCCGCAGGGCATAAATAGCCAGAAAGCCCACCCCGGCCCCTTTCCAGAAAATCAGGAAGAGGCCCGGTACATTGCTGTCCATCACGAAGTAATAGCTGATCGCGAATAGCAGGCTCAGCAGCAGAAATGGGCGAGATTCAACGATGGCGCGCTTCAACAAATTATCCCCTTTTTACCTCGCAAAGGCATTTTACCATGCCCGCAAACCAACTGCCAGATTGACATTGATTGATTACCACAACACTAAGACCGCCATGACACAGGTACATATCATCGGCGGTGGACTCGCCGGATCGGAAGCGGCGTGGCAACTGGCTGAGGCCGGCGTGAAAGTCCGGCTTTCGGAAATGCGCGGCGCGGGTGACATGACTCCGGCCCACCAGACAGACGGATTGGCCGAACTTGTCTGTTCCAACAGCTTTCGGTCGGACGATGCGGAGAAAAATGCGGTTGGCTTGCTCCATCAGGAGATGCGGGCGCTGAATTCCATCATCATGGGAGAAGGCGACAAGGCCCGGCTTCCCGCAGGTTCCGCCCTAGCCGTTGACCGGGATCATTTCTCTGAAGGCGTCACCCGATTGCTGGCGGAACACCCGCTGGTTGAGATTGTCCGCGAGCGAATTGATACGCTTCCGGAAAGCGGGCCAACCATAGTGGCCACCGGTCCGCTTACCGCTATGTCACTGGCCGAAAGCATCGGAGCGGCCACGGGAGAGGACAGTCTCGCCTTTTTCGATGCCATTGCTCCAATTGTGTATCGGGACAGCATCAATATGGACATTGCGTGGATGCAGTCACGATGGGACAAGATCGGACCCGAAGGTGATGGCAAGGATTATATCAATTGCCCGATGAACCGCGAGCAATATGAACGGTTCATTCAGGGCTTGCTGGAGGGCGAAAAGACCGAATTCAGGGAATGGGAGAAGGATACACCCTATTTCGAAGGCTGCATGCCAATTGAAGTCATGGCGTCACGTGGTCCGGAGACGCTGCGTTTCGGTCCAATGAAGCCGGTGGGCCTGATCAACGCTCATACCGAGGAAAGTGCTTATGCCGTGGTCCAGCTCCGCCAGGACAATGCGTTGGGAACGCTCTGGAACATGGTCGGATTTCAGACAAAACTGAAATATGGAGCGCAAGCCGATTTGCTCCGTTCAATTCCGGGTCTGGAAAATGCTGAATTTGCGCGCATGGGCGGTTTGCACCGAAACACCTTCATCAATGCGCCCAAATTGCTTGACCGGGAGCTACGTCTCAAAAAAGCGCCGCATATCCGGTTCGCTGGCCAGATTACCGGGTGTGAGGGATATGTCGAAAGCGCGGCAGTCGGCCTGATGGTGGGCCGGATGGTTGCCGCCGAAGTGAAGGGAGAAGCCTTCCCTGAATTGCCGCAAACAACCGCTTTCGGAGCGTTATTGTCCCACATAACAGGTGGAGCGGATGCCTCGGATTATCAGCCTATGAACGTCAACTTCGGACTGTTTCCACCCATGGAAGTCCGCGTCAAAAAGAAATTCCGCAAGGAAGCCTATACCCGCCGTGCCCGGGAGGACTTTGCCCAATGGCGGGAAGAATATGGACCGCTGGTAGAGCCCGCCTAACAGCGGCAGCGTGTTTTGGGAGACCGTTTTGGCCGGGTCGTCCGGAATTCCACTCGCGTGAGCTGCTGATCCCCGTCTTTGTCAGCGCCGGCAAACCGGTCGGATGTGGCGGCAGCCCATTCCTCGAATGTCAGAAGATTATTGCCGTCCTTGTCGAGAGCCTTGAAGCCTTTGGTGCGGCTGCTCATCATTTCCAGGCGCGTGATTATTTCATCGCGATTGCGATCATAACGGTTAAATCGCAACTCTTCACGTGAGGCCTTGTAGGCTTTTGGCGGTTCCGGCGGCGGCTCGCCTTCCACTGGCGCTTCCTTGCCAGCTTCCGGCAATGCGGGCTGTTCCGGCTCAGGCGGTGGAGGCGCATCGGGAATGTCGGATTCCTGACTTTGGGCACCAAACCACATCAACGCACCAGCAACCGCAGCGAGCAGGATTGCGGTTGCTCCGGATATCGCGCCTCTCACCGCGCCAACGCTCCTTTTGAACCAGAGTTTACCGACCAGTCAGTCCGTGCCAGACAATTTTTCTGGCCACTGCTGGCGTATAGATATTCGCACTCAGTTCGCCTTTTTTGACATCGCGCGCCACGATTTGACAGAGAATTGAAAGCGGACGACCGCTTCTGTCAAACCGAACCTTCTGCCAATTTTTGTGCAATGCGCAGCATTTGTGAAAAGCTTCTTCCCGCATTGCACGATCCGAGCAATGCCTCGCAAAATCCCAGAGCGCCCAGCTGCGGGATGCGTTTTTCTGCTGTTCATCCAACGGTATATTACTGCCATATGCGAACTGGAACAGGCCCTTCCCACGGAATTCTGCGTGATTGGCGAACTGACGGTCTTCCCAGGGGAAGTCATCCAGCAGCATCTCCCATCCCTCGACCATCCTGATCAGCGGGCTGATATCCTCACCGGCGGCTTCCAGTGGTGCAAGCAATTCCAGCAAAGGTTCGCCTGCCGGGCGCTCGTCAGCAACCTTGGTTAAAATATCCCGCCACCATGTTAACCGCATCTGACCAATTAAAATTTCAGATGTCGTTCGGATAATATCACCCAGTTTCGCATCAAGTGCGAAAGCTGTTTTATAACGGTCGCGATCAACCGCACGGGCATAAGCCAGAACAAGACGGCGCATGGGATCAATATCGGTATGGACCGGTTTCATGCCTTCGCCGTCGCCAGTTTTCATGCCGAAATCAAGGTAAAGATCGCTTTAACCAAGTACATTGGTCAGCTGCTAACCCTCAATCGCCTATCTGACACGCTGAAATGAATTCTAACCGCGTGAGTATTGCGTGCGCTACATCAGGGGCCATGGGCATATGACTGACAATAAACGGCTGAAATCCCGGAAGACTTTCTTCAGCAGACTTCGCACAAATACGCGCGGTAACACGCTGGCCATGGTCGCCGCGGGACTTGTCCCCCTCGCCGGAATCATAGGCAGTGGCGTGGACCTCAGCCGGGCCTATATGGTCAAGACCCGATTGCAGCAAGCTTGTGACGCTGGTGTCCTGGCCGGCCGAAAAGCTATGGGTGAAGGGGCCTATGACTCCAATGCCCGTTCGCAGACAGAGAAGTTTTTCAATGCCAACTTCCCCACAGACTATCTGGATTCGACAAACCGGACGTTTACACCATCCAGCCCAAGCGGGAGCAGTCAGGTATCGGCGACGGCTTCGGTGGAACTTCCAACTATTGTGATGAAGATCTTCGGCAATGACGATATTGATGTCGCCGTCGATTGCACGGCCATTCTCGAAATCGCCAACACCGACGTCACAATGGTGCTTGATTCCACGGGGTCGATGAACAACAATATCGATGACGGGGCCGGCGGAACGACCACGCGTATCGCCGCCTTGCGCACCGCCATGAACAGTTTCTACAATATCGTTGATACCGCAGCGACCGGGACCGGGTCACGGATTCGCTATGCAATGGTTCCCTATACCGGGACGGTCAATGTTGGTCGGCAGATCATTGCTGCAGATCCAGCATATATGGTCAGCGGCAATCACAACTACCAATCCCGCGAAGCGATCTGGGAAGTTGATGGCCCTCCAGGCACAACGGTGACCAACGACTCGACGGAGACCTTCGAAACGCTGAATTTTGTGGATGGGCCGGAGTGCACCGATCAGTTCAGCCAGAACCAGTCTGTTCCAGGCTGGTGGACGGCCAGCCCATCCGGGAACCCGGTGACCAGTTCGAGTACGTCGAGCAATAATGGGACGACGACAACCATCGATACAACCAGAACCTATTCCTACTACAGCTGGAATGGCAGCACATCACAGCCTCCGGGCTATGCGGTAGGCAGTTCCTATTGGCTGACTTGTGTTCGCCGCGTGGTGACCGATACGACGACAACTGTCACCGGGAATCCCAGAATTGAATCGAATGTCTGGGATTCAAGTGCAACCTTCCTGCGCTGGGAACACAAACAGATCAACCATCCCGTTGATGCGTATATCGCGTCCATCGATACCGGCCCAGCATCACCCATTCCGGGCCACCAATTCGGCGGCACTGTCAGTTGGGACGGCTGCATCGAAGAGCGCGATACCGTGGACACCGATGTGGTGACCTATAATGGATCGTCCGACAGTATTGACCCGGTGGGTACGCTCGATCTGGATATCGACGGCATACCGACCAATAACGCGTCGCGTTGGCGTCCTTATTGGCCCGAAGTTTCTTACTTCCGTTCAGCCGGCACGGCATTGGAGAGTTTCACATCCGACGCCGAATCCGCCAATTTCAAATGGAATTCTCCTTCAGGTCATAAGGCGCAGGTCGCCTGCCCGGCACAGGCCCAACAATTTGAGGTAATGACCAGTGGCGAATTTTCTACTTATGCTAATTCGCTGGTGGCTGATGGCGGTACCTATCATGACATTGGCATGATCTGGGGGGCCCGTTTCAGCTCACCTACAGGTATTTTCGCTACCAATGTGAACGAGACCCCATCAAACGGCGGTTATGTCAGCCGGCATCTGATCTTCATGACAGACGGCATCCTCGACATCGGTGATGACTATTACAGTGCCTATGGTCTGGAACGACATGATCAATATGTGGGTACGGGTGACGAAACCCAGGCTTCGACCAACCACACCGCTCGGTTTGCGGCAGTTTGCGAAGCCACGAAAGCCAAAGGCATTCGTGTCTGGGTCATCGCCTTCGCAACAGGGTTGAGTACGGAAATGACAAATTGTGCTTCGCCGAACAGCGCGTTCACGTCGACCAATGCCAGCCAGCTCAACGCGGCATTTTCAACGATTGCCCAATCAGTCTCTGACTTGAGGTTGTCACAATGATCCGGTTCATGCGCAAAAAGAACCTGGCCCGCGACGAAAGCGGTGCAACGCTGATCGAATTTGCATTCGTTGCACCAACCTTTCTGCTGATGCTGATGGGTCTGTTTGACCTGGGTTATTCTGTATATATGCGCTCAGCCCTGACTGGCGCGGTTCAGAATGCGGCACGCTCTGCCGCCCTGGAAACGGGTCCAAATTCGCTGTCGGCAATCGATGATGAGGTGGAGGCCCATGTCCAGGACCTCAATTCCGCTGCCACGGTAACGTTCCAGCGGCGCAGCTATTTCGATTACAACAATGTCCAGCAGCCGGAGAGCTTCACCGATACAAACGGCAATGGCAGCTACGACAGTGGGGAATGTTTCGAGGACATGAACAACAATGATACTTGGGATGCTGATATTGGTGAAGATGGTGTCGGTGGCCCGAATGACGTTGTTCTCTATGATGTCAGTGTCAGCTACGACCGAATGTTTCCATTCTGGAAAATGATTGGCGCATCGCAGAGGCAGACGATCACCTCTTCCACAGTATTGAAGAACCAGCCTTATGGCGACCAGATTGCGAATTCTGTGGAGGTTATTTGCACATGACTGACAATTGCACCGCCCTCCCCGCCGCGAACCGCAAGAAAAGGGCCGGAATTCTCTCTCGCCTGGTCGGCAACAAATCCGGGCTCGCGCTGACGGAATTCGCCTACGCCCTGCCAATCTTTACCGGCCTCGGAATGTTCGGTCTGGAAACGGCCAATCTGACGCTGACCAGCTTGCGCGTGAGTCAAGCCGCACTGAACCTGTCGGACAATGCTTCGCGCATGGGTCAGGCCATCGCCAACTCCACGTCGCGAACTGTTTACGAAAGTGATGTCAACCAGATGTTGACGGGTCTCGGCCTCCAGGCTGGCGATATCGAGATCCTCGACCGTGGACGCGTGATCCTGTCGAGCCTGGAACGCAACGGAGATGACGGACAGTGGATCCACTGGCAACGGTGCAAGGGGAAAGCCAATTATCAGTCTGCCTATGGTGCGGAAGATACCGGAGCGACCGGTTCGTCATTCCCCGGCATGGGTGAAACCGGGAATGAGGTTACGGCTTCCGCAGGGACCGGCGTGATGTTTGTCGAGATAATATACGAGCATGAGCCGCTATTCGGCGACCTGTTCTACAAGGACAAAATTATCCGCCATGAAGCGGTGTTCAACATTCGCGACAACCGCAACCTGACTCCTGGTGTTGTGGATGATGGCGAACCAGCGGCTACCTGTGATCTCTACACATCGACCTAGATTCCAAAACGAGTCCAGGTTCAGCGATAAGATACCTTTTTCACAGCCTCAGTAATCCGTGAACTGTCGATCAGCGCCGCCTTTTCCAGATTGGCGGCATAGGGAAGCGGCACATCCTCATTGGTGACCCGCATCACCGGAGCATCCAGATCATCAAAGCCTTGTTCCATGCACAGGCTGACAATTTCACTGGAAATGGAGCACGCTGGCCACCCCTCCTCTGCCACAACCATGCGATTGGTTTTCGCCAGGCTCTGCAATACCGTTTCGGTGTCCAGCGGCCGCAAAGTGCGCAAGTCGATCACTTCCGCGTCGATGCCGTCTTCCGCGAGTTTGTCAGCTGCCTCCAGAGCCAGACCGACACCGATCGAGTAGCTCACAATGGTCACATCCGCGCCTTCTCTCATGATCCGGGCCTTGCCAATGGGCAAAACGTGATCATCCAGATCAGGCAATTCGAAAGACCGCCCATAAAGCAGTTCATTTTCCAGAAACACAACGGGGTCCGGACTACGAATCGCCGCCTTCAAAAGGCCTTTGGCATCGGCGGAATCATAAGGCGAAATGACGATCAGCCCGGGCACGCTGGCATACCAGGGACCGTAATTCTGGCTGTGCTGGGCCGCGACCCGCGAGGCCGCGCCATTGGGGCCACGAAACACGATCGGACACCGCATTTGACCACCGGACATATAATTGGTCTTGGCCGCCGAGTTGATAATGTGATCAATGGCCTGCATGGCGAAGTTGAAGGTCATGAATTCGACTATGGGTTTAAGTCCACCCATGGCTGCGCCCGCGCCGATACCGGCAAAGCCGTGCTCGGTAATCGGTGTATCAATGACGCGCTTCGGGCCAAATTCGTCCAACAAGCCCTGCGTGACTTTATAGGCGCCCTGATACTCCGCAACCTCTTCGCCCATGACGAAGATGTCGCCATCGGTACGCATTTCCTCCGCCATGGCATCGCGCAGCGCTTCCCGCACGGTCAACGAAATCATCGACGTGCCTTCCGGCACATCCGGATCGCTGGCCCGTAAAACAGGAGCCGGGGCCGTCGCCACTTCCGGTTCTGCCGTTGCTTCAATTTGTTCTGCAATTGGCGCCGGTTCAGGGGTTGGAGAAGCATCACCGGTTTCATCATCTTCACCGGTCATTTCTGCGATCACGGCGCCAACCGCGACATTATCTGTGCCTTCCGGAACAATGATTTTCGAGATAACGCCTTCATCCACTGCTTCAAATTCCATCGTCGCCTTGTCGGTTTCAATTTCCGCCAGGATGTCACCAGAGTTGACTTCATCACCTTCACTGACCAGCCACTTTGCCAGAGTTCCTTCTTCCATCGTCGGAGACAATGCGGGCATTTTCAGGGAAATCGCCATCAATACTGCTCCACCAGAACGTCGGTATAAAGTTCGGACAGCTCCGGTTCAGGCGATTCTTCCGCGAAATCTGCGGCCTCCATCACGGTTTTGCGCACCGACTTGTCCAGCGCCTTCAAATCTTCTTCCTTCACGCCCTGCTTCATCAGCATCGCTTTCAGGCGTTCGATCGGATCGGATTTTTCCCGGACGCCCTGAACTTCATCGCGGCTGCGATATTTGGCTGGGTCGGACATGCTGTGCCCCCGATAGCGATAGGTTTTCAGTTCCATCAAAACCGGTCCCTTGCCGCCACGGACATATTTCAGTGCTTCCTCGACCGCCCCGCGAACAGCGAGGACATCCATGCCGTCGACCTGCATACCGGGAATGCGGAAACTCTCACCGCGCCGATAAAGCTGATCTTCTGACGAAGACCGGTTGACGCTGGTCCCCATCGCATATTGGTTGTTCTCGATCACGAATATGACCGGGAGCTTCCAGAGCTCGGCCATGTTGAAACTCTCATAGACCTGTCCCTGGTTGGCCGCGCCATCTCCAAAATAAGCCAGACAGACGCCGCCATCTTCCTTATACTTATGTCCGAACGCCAGTCCGGTGCCGAGCGATACCTGAGCACCCACGATACCATGTCCACCATAAAAGCCGTGTTCAACGGAAAACATGTGCATCGAACCGCCCTTGCCTTTCGATATGCCCGAAGCTCTTCCGGTGAGTTCCGCCATCACGATATTGGGATCTATTCCGCAAGCCAGCATGTGGCCGTGATCGCGATAGCCGGTGATGACGCTGTCCTTGCCCGGTTCAATGGCAGACTGAAGTCCCGTTACGACAGCTTCCTGTCCGATATACAGGTGGCAAAAGCCGCCGATCAATCCGAGGCCGTATAACTGGCCGGCCTTTTCCTCAAACCGGCGGATGAGCAACATCTGTTCATAAAAATCCATCAGTTCAGACTTGCTGGCTTTGTAAATCGGCGTCTTCAGAACCGGCAGCCGACTGGCTGCCCGTTTTGCTGCCGGTTTAGCAGTAGCCTTGGCCGGGGCTTTGGCACGTGGATTGGACGCGCGCTTGGCCGGCGCTTTCGCAGCCGCCTTGGCTGGCGCCCTTGCAGGCCGTTTCAACGTTGCCTTCGCCGCTGGTTTGGCAGCAGGCTTCGACTTTGATTTGGCGGTTGTTCTGGCTTTGGTGGAGGTTTTCCGGGGAGTTTTTGCCACGCTTGCGAATTCCTGTTCTATGTTCGCTGGCACCTTAAACAGTTCGGATCAAATTCCCAAGCGTTTAGAAACCAAAAGCAGTCGAAACACGGACCCAAGTCCCGGATCCGTTTCACAGGTAACTTATTTCAGGGGAATGATGATTTCGTCCGGATGGGCGACATTCAACTCTTTGCGAATGAGCTCACCGGTCAGGTCCGGATCTGCACCCTCGGGATCCAGCAGTGTCACCCGATTTTTCAGGGCGTTCCGCTCTTCCTCCAGAGACATAAGCAGTTCGGAGCGATCATCCAGGGCTCTTTGATATTCCCCCCACGCAAGAATGCCTGTCGGTCCAAGAACCGCATATCCGGCAATGGCAAGAAGCGTCAGTAGCGCAAAGCCCGGTCCGAGGGCCGCCTTGATCAAACTGCCAATTTTTTCCTTTTTTGCCACGGACATCCTTGAATCAGATTATTGATTCACTGGCAAGTGCTTTAACAAATTAATCGCTGCCAAAACTCGCCACACCGGGAAGCTGCCTTCAGGAGAAGATGGACCGTCCTGCATAATGCGCAACAATGCCCAGCTCTTCCTCAATCCGGATCAGCTGATTATATTTTGCCAGCCGGTCCGAACGCGCCAGGCTCCCGGTCTTGATCTGCCCGCAATTGGTGGCCACGGCCAGGTCGGCAATGGTCGCGTCTTCGGTTTCACCGGATCGATGCGACATGACCGCGGTGTAGGAAGCATTATGCGCCATACGAACCGCTTCCATCGTTTCGGATAGCGTGCCGATCTGATTGACCTTGACCAGCAGACTGTTCGCCAGTCCGTCATCAATTCCCTGAGACAATCGGGCCGGATTTGTCACAAACAGATCATCGCCGACCAGCTGAACTGTATCGCCGACGGCATCGGTCAGCAGTTTCCAGCCTTCAAAGTCATCTTCCGACATGCCATCCTCAATGGACTTGATCGGGTAGTCCTTGCACAAATCGGCAAGATAGTCCGACATTTCAGCCGGAGACAACACCTTGCCTTCTCCCGAAATATGATATTTGCCGTCGCGGAAAAACTCTGTCGCAGCACAGTCCAGTGCCAGCACGACTTCGTCCCCAACCTTGAAGCCGGCTTTTTCGATCGAAGCCATGACGAAATCCAGCGCATCCCTCGTCGAACCGAGATCGGGTGCAAAACCGCCCTCGTCGCCGACGGCCGTTGCCAGACCTTTTTCAGACAGGCCCTTTTTCAGGGTGTGAAAAATTTCGGAACCCCAGCGCACGGCTTCGGTCAGACTATCGGCACCGACCGGCATGACCATGAATTCCTGAAAGTCGATCGGATTGTCTGCATGTTCCCCGCCATTGATGATGTTCATCATCGGCACCGGCAAGACACGGGCTGACACACCGCCCACATAGCGGTACAGTGGCAGTCCGCGTGCATCCGCAGCCGCTTTGGCAGCGGCCAGACTGACGCCGAGTATGGCATTCGCCCCCAGGCGGGCCTTGTTCTCCGTACCATCCAGCGCGATCATGGCGGCATCCAGTTCTTCCTGGTCCTCGGCATCAAACCCGCGCAGCAAGTCTGCAATTTCTCCATTGACTGCATTGACTGCCTGGATCACGCCCTTGCCCAGATATTTGCTCTTGTCGCCGTCCCGCAATTCCACCGCTTCATAGGCTCCGGTCGAGGCGCCGGAAGGAACCGCTGCTCGACCAAAACTGCCATCTTCAAGAAGAATATCGACTTCCACTGTAGGATTGCCGCGGCTGTCCAGAATCTGACGGGCGAGAATATCGAGAATGGCGGTCATGAAAGTGGCTCCCGGATAACGGATAATGAAAGCCCAAGCCCTTAATGCGCCATCGCCAATGTGGCAACCGCAACCGCCTGTTTAACCCTTGATTTCTGATGATTAGACCCCATCTGCCTGTTAAGGGAAGTTCGATGGATAGCAATATCGATTGATTCGATTGGCGAGGGAAACTTCAAGAGGAATTACCAACATGGCTAATGAACAGGACAAAAAGCCGGCGACCGCTAAACCGGCAGCAAAAAAGGCCGCCACCAGAAAGCCGGCGGCAAAGAAAACCGCTGCGAAAAAGACCGCTGCAAAGACCACCAGCGCCCGGAAAACAAGCACACGCAAGAAAGCGACACCGAAACCGTCCGCGCCGCTCAAGGCCGGTGCCACACGGGCAGCGGCTTCTGATTCGAAAATCATCGATACCGAGGATCTCAAGAGCAAGGCGATCGACAAGGCGCGCGCCGCCGCCAACCAGGGCAAGGAGCGTACCGGCGGAGCCATTGGCAATCTCGGCAAGCTGATTGATGAGAGCGCCCAGACTCTGGATGAGAATGTCGGAGAGAAATATGGCGACTATGCACGGTCTGCCGCAGATGCCGTGCATACTTTCGCTGAAAAGATTGACGAAAAAGATGTCGATGAAATGGTTGAAGATGCGCGACAGTTTGTCCGCAAGAGCCCTGCCGTGGCTATCGGTGCTGCCGCGGTTGTCGGATTTCTTGTTTCGCGGTTGATCAAATCAGGGATGGATGATCGTACTTAGGTCCTGTACCGTCAGGCTGATCTTTCTCCAGACGGGATAACGCGTTGAAGCAAGAGCAGACAGGACCGGCAGACGATGTTCCGCAGTCGATGGAGGCAGCGGATACATCCGGTGCGCTGGAAACAGACGCGATCACCGGTGACACCAAAATGAGCGATTCCGGTGATCGCAAGCCCCTCCGCGACCAGTTCGCGGACCTTGTCGAGGATGCCCGAACCCTCGCACAAGTCGAGCTGGAATATTACAAGGCCAAGCTTTCGGTAAATCTGCAGGCGACACGCACGGTCCTGATCCTGTTCACCATCGGAGCGACACTCGGCCTGACGACGATCCTGGCACTGATATTGGGTATCCTGCTGATCGCCGCACATTATCTGGGTCCGGTTGCCGCGACCGGACTGGTCACTGGTACGACATTGCTTTTGGCTACCATCCTGATCACAATGGTGATAAGACGGGCGCGCAAACTGCCACTGGACGAAGAGAGTGATGACACGGAAAAATGACGACATATTCAGTTTGCGGGAAATCGCGATCGAACGGAATGCCGCGCGGGAAAGCCTGCGGGACAATATCGCGGAAACCAAAGATCGCGTGAAACCCCAAAACCTGATGCGGGAAGCAAAGGAGAGCGCGCTGAACAAGGCGCAGGATGCCGGGAAAACCGCTGTGGAAACTGTAAAATCCAATCCGGGCATCACCGCTTCGGTCCTCGCCGCCGCCGCGCTCGTCACCCTGCGCAAGCCATTGACCCGGCTGATAGCCGGACGCACCACCAGACAGTCCCCTGATTCCGAGGAGTAAGCCATGAGTAACCTGTCAGACAATATCGAGAAGGCCCGTGCCGCATCCCGGGAGCGTTTTGAAAACGCCCGAGAAAAGGCCAGCGAAAGCAAGGACGCCGCCGTCGAAAAAATGTCCGCGAGCAAACAGCGTGCCGCTGCGCTGTTGGATGAAGGCAAGGAAAAGGCTGCGCAGAGTGTGGTTGCCACCCGGGAAGCCGCCAAAAAAGCGGCTGACAAGTCAGGAGAAACAATCGCCAAAAGCCCGCTGGCAGTCGTTGCAGGTGGCGTGGCCCTTGGCGCATTGATCGGCGCTCTGCTCCCGCGCAGCAAAGCGGAGACCAAATATGTTGGCGGAGCAGGCAAGAAAATCAATGAAACTGCGCGGAAAGCCTATGATGCCGCAAAGGATGCCGGTCAGGAACAGATCGACACTCTCGGACTTTCGAAAGACAGTGTTCAGGACCAGATAAAAGATCTGCTTGGCAAAGCCGGTGAGGCTGCTAAGAGCGCCGCCGAAGCCGCTACGGAAGCGGTCAAAACTGACAAGTCAAAATAGACTGTAACCGGGAATCGAAACGGGGCCGAGCATGAGTGAACGCAGCAAAATCCACCTGGTAATGGGCGGTCGGGTCAAGGATCCGCGCGGACTGGACTATGAAAATCTGGACGAAGTCGATCTGGTCGGCGTCTACAAGGATTATGAGGAAGCCGAAGAAGTATGGCGCGGTTATGCCCAACGCACGGTCGACGACGCCGAAATGAAATATGTTGTCGTGCATCTGCACAAGCTGCTCGAACCGGAACTGCCCGAAGAAGAATGATCCGTCCGGTCAAGCCGACCGAAAGCGCCATTCCAACAACGGACGGGTCAGCAACAGGCCAGCCACAAACCCGCCGATATGCGCGTATATCGCAATCCCATTCAGGTCACCGCGCGTCGCTATGCCAATCATCAACTGGATCCCTATCCACGCCAGGGTCAACCAGACAATGCGGACGATATGTCCCGGGACAGGCCCCACGGCCTTGACTTCGTTGCGCGCAAACAACAGCGCATAGGCACCCAGCACCGCGGAAATTGCGCCACTGGCGCCGATAACGGGAATTGTTGAGCTGCTGTTGAACAGAAATTCCGCTATCGAAGCCGCATAGGCTCCCAATATGTAGAGCAAGGCCATTAGCTGCGGCCCCAGCGCCTGCTCGACAAACCGGCCGCAGAACAGCAGCATCAGCATATTGAATCCGATATGCATCAGGCCTGTGTGCAAGAAGGCAGACGACATGGGGGTCAGCCAGGCTGGCACAATCCCTGCCACCTGATCCAGCGCCGGATAGCCCTCACCGAGACGGATAGGGAAAAATGCCCCGCGAACAATCGCATCTTGCTGCAGTCCCGAAATCCATAACAACAGAAAAATCACCGCATTGACGATGATCAGGCCGTTGGTCAGTTTTCCCTGGGGCAGGTGCATGATCGGGTCAGATAAACTCTATTTTCTCGAGCAGATAATATTTGTCGCCGGACGGAACTGTAACTTCGATCTCTTCGCCAACGCTGCGACCGATAAAGGCACGGCCGATTGGGCTGTTATAGCTGATCTTGCCGGCCTTGGCATCGGCTTCAGCCTGACCGACCAACTGATATTTCACCGGCTTGTCATCTTCATCGAGCAAGGTCAATGTCGCACCGAAAACCGCCTTGTCGCCGGTCAGCGATTTGGGGTCGATAACCTGGGAACGGGACAGTTTGTCCTCGAGATCGGCAATGGTGGCCTCTACCTGGCCCTGGCGCTCTTTTGCGGCGTGATATTCGGCATTTTCCGAGAGATCCCCGTGGGCGCGCGCTTCTTCAATCGCATCAACGATCCGCGGACGCTCTTCTTTCAGTGCTTTAAGTTCTGCCTCGAGCTTGTCGTGGCCTTCCTGCAGCATTGGTACTTTTTCAACAGCCATATCTTTGGCCTTTCTTCCTTCCGTTCGTCCCGGTTTCTATTCCGGAGCGTCAAAAACAGTTTCCCGGCGCCCTTCTCTCCGAAGTTCGCCCGCAGTCTACAATTTGTCGGGGAATTACGTCTGCGAAGCCTTATAATAGGACTGAAGTGCGCGAACTTCAAGCGTCTCGTCACGCATGGCCGCGATTGCCTCCATGGCGGCAACGCTGGCGGTGGCTGTTGTATAGTAAGGAATTTTGCCGTTGAGCGCCGATGCCCGGATGGATTTGGAGTCTTTGAGCGACTGCCAGCCTTCGGTCGTGTTGAAAATCAGCGCCACCTCGCCATCCTTGATCCGGTCGACAATATGCGGCCGGCCCTCGGCGACCTTGTTGACCTGCTCCACCTTGATGCCTTTTTCGGCGAGATAGCGGGCGGTTCCGCTGGTGGCTATAATGTCAAATCCCAGTTGCTCCGCCATGTGCGCGGCGGGCTCAATCACCCGCTTGTCGGTTTCCTTGACCGAAACAAACAGGGTTCCACCATCCGGCAGATGGTTGCTGGCTCCCAATTGCGCCTTGCCAAAGGCGATCGGGAAGCTGCTGTCGATCCCCATGACTTCGCCGGTGGACTTCATTTCCGGTGACAGGACCGGGTCAATTCCGGGGAATCTGCTGAACGGGAAGACCGCCTCTTTTACAGCGATATGATCGATATTCTTGTCAATCACTGGCAAGTCCGCCAGTTTCTCTCCGGCCATTACACGCGCCGCGATCTTGGCAATTGGCGTACCGATAGCCTTGGCGACAAAGGGCACCGTCCGGCTGGCACGCGGATTCACTTCTATCAGATAGACATCGCCATCCTTGACCGCGAACTGGATATTCATCAACCCGCGCACTTTCAGGCCGCGTGCCAGTTCGCCGGCCTGGCGCTCCATTTCCGCGATGATGTCCGCCGGCAGGTTATAGGGCGGGATGGTACAGGCGCTGTCGCCGCTGTGCACGCCGGCTTCCTCGATATGCTGCAGCACGCCGCATACGACCACGTCTTCGCCGTCGCAAATCGCGTCGACATCGACTTCGACCGCATCGCGCAGATACTGGTCAACCAGCACCGGCTGATCCCCCGACACCTGCACCGCGGTGTTGATGTAATTTTCCAGCTGCGCCGGACCGTCGACAATCTCCATCGCCCGGCCACCCAGCACAAAACTGGGCCGGATCAGCACCGGATAGCCGATCCGCTCGGCGATCTTTACCGCTTCGTCGCGGGTGCGGGCCATGCCGTTTTCCGGCTGCTTCAGTTTCAATTTCCGCACCAGCTTGGCAAAACGGTCGCGATCTTCCGCCAGATCAATCGAATCCGGCGTCGTGCCAAGGATCGGAATGCCCGCCTCCTCCAGCGCGGAAGCCAGTCCCAGAGGCGTCTGCCCGCCAAATTGCACGATCACACCGGCCAGTTTGCCCGTGCTCTGTTCGACGGCGAGAATCTCCAGCACATCTTCCGCGGTCAGTGGCTCGAAATAGAGCCGGTCGGACGTGTCATAGTCGGTCGACACGGTTTCCGGGTTGCAATTGACCATGATCGTCTCAAAACCCGCGTCAGACAGAGCGAAGCAGGCGTGGCAGCAGCAATAGTCAAACTCGATCCCCTGCCCGATCCGGTTGGGACCACCGCCCAGAATGACGACTTTCTTGCGGTCGGAAGGCTGGGCCTCATTCTCGGGTTCGCCGAAAATCGGCGCCTCATAGGTCGAATACATATAGGGCGTCTTGGCTTCAAACTCGGCCGCGCAAGTGTCGATCCGCTTGAAGACGGGTCTCACACCCAGCTTGTGACGCAGCGCGCGCACCTCTTTCTCGGTCGTCGCACCTGCCATGGCGGCCACCGCATCATGGACCAGCCCGTGACTGCCCGCCACCGCGCGCCCTGCCCCGCCGGCCACATGGACGGCATCCACGGCCAGTTTGGCAAGCCGTTCATCGGAAAAGCCCATGGACTTGAACTTGCGCAGCGCTTCGGGGCCATTGGGCAGGCCATTGTCGAGAATATCCTGCTCGGCATTGATAATCTCGCGGATCCGGTCGAGAAACCAGGGGTCATAAAAAGCGATGTCGTGGATCTCTTCATTGCTGAACCCCTCGCGCATCGCCTGGGCAACCACCAGCAGCCGGTCGGGCGTGGCTTTCGCGAGTTCGGCAATAATGTCATCGCGCTCGGCACCCTCCAACTCGGGCACCCGGTTGAAGCCGTCCAGTCCGGTTTCTAGCCCGCGCAGGGCCTTCTGCATCGATTCATGGATATTGCGGCCGATCGCCATGACTTCACCGACCGACTTCATGGCGGTGGAGAGCAAGGGTTCCGCGCCCTTGAACTTCTCGAACGCAAAACGCGGGATCTTGGTCACGACATAGTCGATGGTCGGCTCGAAAGACGCGGGCGTCGCGCCGGTAATGTCATTGTCAATCTCGTCGAGCGTATAGCCGACCGCCAGTTTGGCCGCGACCTTGGCAATCGGAAAACCGGTCGCCTTCGAGGCCAGCGCTGAAGAGCGCGATACCCGCGGGTTCATCTCGATGACAACCAGTCGCCCATCCTTCGGATTGACTGCGAACTGTACGTTCGAACCCCCTGTTTCGACTCCGATTTCGCGCAGCACCGCCAATGAGGCGTTGCGCATGATCTGATATTCCTTGTCCGTCAGCGTCAGCGCCGGGGCGACCGTAATACTGTCGCCGGTATGGACCCCCATCGGATCGACATTCTCGATCGAGCAGATGATGATGCAATTGTCCGCCTTGTCGCGGACAACCTCCATCTCATATTCCTTCCACCCGATCAGCGATTCATCAATCAGCACCTCGGTGGTCGGGCTGGCCTCGAGCCCGCCGCGCACGATTTCCTCGAATTCCTCTCGGTTATAGGCGACCCCGCCGCCGGTCCCGCCCATGGTGAAGCTGGGCCGGATGATGGCCGGCAGGCCCAGGTCATCCAGCACTTCCATCGCCTGCTCCACGCTGTGGGCAATCGCCGAACGCGGGTTTTCGAGCCCGATCCGGTTCATCGCCGAAATAAACTGCTCGCGGTCCTCGGCCATGTCGATCGCCTTGGCATCCGCGCCGATCATCTCGACGCCATATTTGTCCAGCACACCCATCTTGTTAAGCGAAAGTGCGGTATTTAGCGCCGTCTGCCCGCCCATGGTCGGCAGGATCGCGTCGGGGCGCTCTTTCTCAATAATCTTGGCGACAATTTCCGGCGTGATCGGTTCAATGTAAGTCTCATCGGCCATTTCCGGATCGGTCATGATCGTCGCCGGATTGGAGTTGACCAGAATGATGCGATAGCCCTCCTCCTTCAGCGCCTTGCACGCCTGCGTGCCCGAATAGTCGAACTCGCACGCCTGCCCGATAATGATCGGACCAGCGCCGACAATGAGGATGGATTGGATGTCAGTTCTTTTGGGCATTTATCTTTTCTTGTCGCTTTCCGGCGCGGTGTCGCCGTTCTCATCGGTTTGATATACTTCATTCCCCTCGAAGCCGAATTTGGACAAACGGAACTTGCGTATCTCACCTAATGCGCAGTCCACTTTAACGTATTCAGCATTTTCGGAAGGATTTAAGAAAAGGGAACCATCTTCATCAATCGCGATCTTACCATCTACGTCTGTCCAATCGCATTTGGACTTTAGTGCGACAATATCCCCATTGGTGATATACTTGGCGTCAGATTTTCTCATGACCGGATAAGAGAAAACATTTGGAATCCTATTTTGGAAGCACCGAACCGCTTCATTGCTGTTATCGGAGAACAAACTGATTGAAATTGTTGGATTTCTGAAGTGCGTTCTTCCATCAGGCATATCGAGCGAAGAAATTTCAATTTTCGTCCCGCATCTTTGCGCAGCAGACTCAACATCTTCCAACGTGATTGCACTATTTGTGAGATCAGCCGAATCAGGCTGCGTACTGGCATGCAGAACGGCTTGTATTAAAAACAGCCCGATCACTTATTCTAACCCCCCCACGAATTTCTCGAACAGGTAGAAACTGTCCTGCGGGCCGGGGCTCGCTTCGGGGTGATATTGCACGCCAAAGGCGCTTTTGCCGGTGATCGAGATGCCGCAATTGCTGCCGTCAAACAAACTTTTATGCGTTTCGATAACATTGTCGGGCAACGTATCGGTGTCTACCGCAAAGCCATGGTTCATGCTGGTGATTTCGACCAGCCCCTCGCTGTCATCCCAGTCGCCGCCGACGCGCTGGACCGGGTGATTGGCGCCGCGATGGCCCTGGTGCATCTTGACCGTTTTCGCCCCTGCGGCCAGCGCCAGCATCTGGTGGCCGAGACAGATGCCGAATAGCGGCATATTGGCCTCCAGCAGCTGCCGGATCACCGGCACCGCATATTCCCCGGTGGCCGCCGGATCGCCCGGTCCATTGGACAAGAAAACACCTGCGGGCTTCAGGGCCATAATATCGGCAAAAGAGGTTTCCGCAGGGACCACAGTGACTTTTGCGCCAGCTTTCACAAGGTTTCTGAAGATATTCCGCTTCGCCCCGAAGTCCATCGCCACGACATGCGGCCGCTCGCCACTACCCCCTCTATTAGCGTCCAGTTCGTCCAGCGGGGCATAACCATGACCGAGGCGCCAAATGCCCGAATCCCAGATTTTCGTTTGATGTCCGGTAACATCCTTCGCCAGATCCATGCCTTCCAGCCCGGCCCATTCCCGCGCCTGACCAAGCAGAGCATCAATATCAAAATTCCCGTCCGGATCGTGGGCGATCACTGCATTGGGCGCGCCCGCCTCGCGGATTCGGCGGGTCAGCGCCCTGGTATCGACCCCGGACAGGCCAATCCGCCCCTGCTCCGCCATCCACTGGTCAAACGGCTTCTGATCGCGGAAATTGCTGGGCGCGGTGACATCTTCCCGGACGATACAGCCCAGCGCATGGGGCGCGTCCGCCTCGACATCCTCGTCATTGGTGCCGACATTGCCGATATGGGGAAAGGTGAAGGTGACGATCTGCCCGGCATAGCTGGGATCGGTCATCACTTCCTGATAGCCGGTCATCGCGGTGTTGAAACAGACTTCGCCAACTGCCGATCCGGTCGCACCAAAGCCCCTGCCCCAGATCACCGTGCCATCGGCCAATAGCAATATCCCGGTTGCGCCCTTGGGAGCTTCGGGGATATTTGCATCGGTCATGGGCGCTGTCCTCTCGGGTCTCTACGTAGGCACAAAATTTCGCTGGCACTAGAGGCGAAATATTTTGGGCACAATCTATGAAATCCGGAATCTTCCCGCTAGGGTTAACGCTTATTCCAAAAAGAGAGGTTCCCATGATTCGCGACTCCGTGAAAGCCGCGCAAATCGAGGCGATGAAGGCAAAGGACAAGGATCGCACCGCCGCGACTCGGGCCATTCTTGCCAAGATCAAGGACAAGGATATCGAACTGCGGACAAAAGACGCCGGCGGGGATGATGATGCCATGGTCACTGATGTGCTGCAGAAGATGGCCAAGCAGCGCCGCGAGTCGATTTCCATGTATGAGGAAGGTGGGCGTACCGAGCTGGCGGAACAGGAGAAATATGAGCTGTCGGTGATCGAGGAATTTCTTCCCGCGCAGTTAAGCGAGGAAGAAACCGCCGCCCTGATCGACGGCATCAAGACCGAACTGGGCGCGGACTCGATGAAAGACATGGGCCGCGTGATGGGCGAACTGAAAAAACGCCACGGCACGGAAATAGATATGGGCAAGGCCAGCGGCCTGGTAAAGGCAGCGCTAAGCTAGAAATCCCCCTCCCGCCTGCGGGAGGGGTGTGGGGTGGGATTGAACGACAGCATTGTGGTAACCTACAAAACGAGAGATACCAATCGCGCAAAATCGTTGCGTAACAAGGCGACACCCGCCGAACGAAGGCTGTGGACATATCTGAACAAGAGACAGGTTGCGGGACGAAAGTTCAGCCGCCAGATGCCGGTCGGACCCTATTTTGCTGACTTTCTGTGCCGGGAACTCAAACTGATTGTTGAAATAGACGGCTATTCCCACGACGGCCAACAGGCCTATGATGACAAGCGGACAATGGATCTGGAAGATCATGGATATCAGGTGATCCGGTTTTCCAATCAGGATGTGATGAATAACGTAGAGGGTGTTGTGAGGAGAATTGCGGAATTCGTTGATGGATTTCCCACCCCCAGCCCCTCCCGCAGGCGGGAGGGGAGCAAATGACCCTGTCCCCGCAATGGCTTGATGAACTGCGATCGCGGATCACGCTGTCGTCATTGATCGGGCGGTCGATCAAGATTCAGAAGGCGGGGCGCGAATACAAGGCCTGCTGTCCGTTTCACAACGAAAAGACGCCCAGCTTCACCATCAATGACGAAAAGGGCTTCTATCACTGCTTCGGCTGCGGCGCGCATGGTGATGCGATCCGCTGGATGACAGAACAGCGCGGGCTGGGTTTCATGGATGCAGTGAAGGAACTCGCCGCCGAGGCGCAAATGGAAGTGCCCGCCCCGGATCCGCGCGCGGCAAAGCGGCAGGAACAGCGGGCGACGCTACATGACGTCATGGCGGCAGCGCAGGACTGGTTCGTTCAGCAGCTCGCCGGAATTGAGGGCGCGCAGGCCCGACAATATCTTGAAAATCGTGGCATTTCCACGCAAACAATCCAGGAATTCGGCTTCGGATTCGCGCCGGATTCCCGCAGCAAGCTGAAAGAGGCACTGGGCTCCCACGGCGTCGACCGGCTGGTGGAGGCCGGACTGCTGATCAAGGTCGACGACCGCGATCCGTATGACCGGTTTCGTGGCCGGCTGATGATCCCGATCCGCGATCCGCGCGGCCGGGTGATCGCCTTTGGCGGGCGCATTCTGGGCGATGGCGAACCCAAATATCTGAATTCCCCCGATACGCCGCTGTTCGACAAGGGTCGCACGCTCTACAATCTGGACAAGGCCTCGCCGGCCTCCCGCCAGACCGGACGAATACTGGTGGTTGAAGGCTATATGGACGCCATCGCCCTCGCCCAGGCCGGGTTTCCCGATGTGGTCGCTCCGCTCGGCACCGCGCTGACAGAGCACCAGATCGAACGGATCTGGAAAATGGTCGAAGCCCCGATCCTGTGCTTTGACGGCGATAATGCCGGGCAAAAGGCCGCGATGCGGGCCGCCACCCGCGCGCTGCCCTTGCTCCGCCCCTCACACAGCCTCAACTTCATCTCGCTGCCCGCTGGTCAGGATCCGGATGACCTGATCCGCGCGGAGGGTCCAAGAGCATTTGCTGCTCTGCTCGAAAAACCGCAGATCTTGAGCGCAAAGATCTGGTCCCATGAGCTGGCTGCAGAACCGCTCAACAGCCCGGAAAGCAAGGCGGGCCTGAAGAAACGCCTGTCTGATCATGTCCGGGACATTGCAGACCGGGACATCGCCCAGCATTATCGGCAGGAATTCCAGGACCGGTACGAAAAAACCTTCTTTGCCAACCGGGATTCCGGGCCCCTGGATCGGCGATATCGACGTTCTGGAACACCGTTCACCGCAAAATACTCCGCCTCCACCGCAACCGACGACACTAAATCGGTTTTGGTAAGCGGTCACGACCTCAGAATTGCCAAGGCGATTCTGGGCGGCTTGATCCGCCATCCGTCGCAGATTTCCAAGCATTTTGAAGAGCTCACCCTGTTCAAACTCGCCGATTCGCAACTTCAGGACCTTTTGTCGGAGCTGGTCGGACAGGCGATGCGCAAAGAAACGCTTGATATGCAGGGCCTTCTTACCATATTGGAACAGACAGATTGTTATAATGTCGCAAAAGGGCTGTTACGGGCCGATGCGCTGAATTTCACTTTCAACCGCAAACTGCCAGATCCTGCCCCGTCTGAACTGATCGAACGGGCGCACAGGGATTTGTCGGAAGCGATACAGGTGATAACCGCGCGCCCCGGACTGGAAGCGGCTCTGGCAGAAGCAACGAGGCGGGTGCAGGATAATCTTGACGAGGAAAGTTACGCCGAACAGCAAAGACTGCGTCAGGCAAAGCAGGCTTTTCATGATCGTCTGATGGAACTGACCCAGATCGATGATGTCGCCTAGGCATCATGTGTTTCTGAAATCGGTTTGAATTTTAATTGTAGGGGCCAGAGGCATTGGCAAGCAAAGCAAAAAAATCAGCAGCGGAAGACGCGCCTTTGATTGATTTGAACGGATCATCCATCAAGAAACTGATAACCAAGGCGAAAAAGCGCGGCTACATTACCATTGACGAGCTCAATGAAGCGCTGCCTCAGGATCAGAACGAGCAAATCGAAGACATCATGTCGTCCATTTCCGAAATGGGCGTCCGTGTGGTCGAGAATGATGATGAGGCCGCTGAGGAAATGGGCGGCGAAGAAGTCGAATCGATTGATGGCAAGGACAAGGACAAGAAAGCCGCTGCCGCCGCACCGAAAAAAGCTGCCGGCGACCGGACAGACGATCCCGTCCGTATGTATCTACGAGAAATGGGTGCCGTCGAACTGCTTAGCCGCGAAGGCGAAATCGCCATTGCCAAGCGTATCGAGGCCGGCCGCGACACCATGATCTGGGGCCTGTGCGAGAGTCCGACCACGTTCAATGCGATTATCGAATGGTCAACCGCTCTGAATGACGGTGAAATGCAGCTGCGCGAAATTCTCGATCTCGACGCCATGCTGTCCAAGGATCCTGTGCCGGAAAATCTGGAAGATGAAGATGATGATGACGGCGAGATCAGTGAAAAAACCGCTGGCCCGTCATACAAAGATGATGACGAGATTGAAGACGAGCCGGAAGCAGAGGACGGCGAAGAAGACGATGAGGACAAGCTGACCGAACGCCGCGCCAAACGTGTCGAGGAAGAAGAGGAAGACAACACCCTCTCTCTCGCACAGATGGAAGAAGCTCTGAAACCGGAAGCACTGGAAAAATTTGCCGAAATCACGTCCGTCTTCAAGAAATTCTCGAAACTGCAGAATACCCGCATGGAAGCGTTTGCTGCGGGTAACGACTTCCCGGCGGCGTCTGAAAAGAAATATCATTCTTTGCGCGAGCAGCTGACAGCGCTGGTTGAAAGTGTGCAGTTCCACGCCAACAAGATCGAGTTTCTGGTGGATCAGCTCTACTCGTTCAATCGTCGTCTGACAGCACTGGGCGGGCAAATGCTCCGTCTGGCAGAGCGGCACAAGGTGCCACGTCGTGCATTTCTGGAAAGCTATATCGGAAACGAGCTGGATGATGGCTGGCTGGCCGGCATGTCCAAAGCGGACAAGAAATGGGCGGCATTTGCAGCCAAGGAAGCCAATTCCGTCGAACGTATCCGCTCGGAGATTTCCGATATTGCCGCTGCAACCGGGACCTCGCTCGATGAATTCCGCCGGATCGTAAATATGGTTCAGAAAGGCGAACGGGAAGCCCGGATTGCCAAGAAGGAAATGGTCGAGGCGAACCTGCGGCTGGTGATCTCGATCGCCAAAAAGTACACCAATCGCGGCCTGCAGTTCCTTGATCTTATCCAGGAAGGCAATATCGGCCTGATGAAAGCGGTCGACAAATTTGAATATCGTCGCGGCTACAAATTCTCGACCTATGCGACCTGGTGGATTCGCCAGGCGATCACCCGTTCCATTGCGGATCAAGCCCGCACAATCCGTATTCCGGTCCACATGATCGAAACGATCAACAAGCTGGTCCGGACGTCCCGCCAGTTCCTGCACGAACAGGGCCGCGAGCCGACACCGGAGGAAATGGCCGAACGGCTGTCCATGCCGCTGGAAAAAGTGCGCAAGGTGATGAAGATTGCCAAAGAGCCGATTTCGCTCGAAACCCCGATTGGTGATGAGGAAGACTCGCATCTCGGAGACTTTATCGAGGACAAGAATGCGATCATTCCGGTGGATGCCGCAATTCAGGCCAATTTGAAAGAAACCGTTACTCGCGTTCTGGCCAGCCTGACGCCGCGTGAGGAACGCGTTCTGCGCATGCGCTTTGGCATCGGCATGAATACCGATCATACGCTCGAGGAGGTTGGTCAGCAGTTCAGCGTGACTCGCGAACGTATCCGGCAGATCGAGGCCAAGGCTCTGCGCAAGCTCAAACATCCCAGTCGCAGCCGAAAAATGCGCAGTTTTCTGGATCAGTGAGCCGTTTTTCCGGGATTACCAATCATGGTTTGCATATCCCTAACGGGGGGTAAACCGCCTCTTTAGAATTCTGCTCTATTACAGGAGGTATTCGGGACCGGCAGCGGTCTCGTAGACCCTTGAGTAATGTGAGCCAGATGCCAGAAACCAATCCGATACCTTCGGCACAAGCCAGCCTCCTCGACCATGTCCGGGAACATGGCAGCTATTCTGCTGCATATGTGCAAGGCATGCTGGCCGATTTCGAATCTGTTTCAGGAGCCGATATAGCGGACATGGCGCACTTTCTCTGCGTTTTGCACGGTCGCCACCCGGGCGTCGTGGACCATGCAGCGAACAAGACCGCGGATATCGCAGCCCGAAAATGGCTGGTACGGGCGATGGAGGCATTTTCGGCAGAACGTGCTTTCCTGACCAAATTGACCGTGGCCGCAGGGCCGATATCCGGAGTTGGCTCCAGCGATCAAAGCAACGCCACGGTCCTCGCTCAACGCAAAGCGCTCGACATGCTGTCACAATCAGATCGCGATGGTTGCGCCCTGGGAGCGTCGATTGCACTGGTCCTCGACTGGTACGCTGTTCGCCCACTGCTGGACAAAGTCGCTATCAAACTGGGTGTGGAACCGCGTGAAGCGATTCTGCCTGACACCGACTCAACTATTTTGCTTTCCGATGCATTGAACCGATCTTCAGCGATTGAAAGAGCGGTCAATTTCGGTGCCGAACAGATACTCGCACAGCATCGTGGCCTCTGGCAGTTGCTTGAAGCAAGAAGCAAGGCGCGCCTGGCTGCCTGAGCTGCTGGCTGGCATATCGTCTTAACTAAATGATTAACTTGCCTGTAACGGGCCTTTTCCCTATCGCTATGACATTGACGTTTACGGCAAGGGAAAAAGAAAAATGCGTTTTGACGGTACGAAAGACTATGTTGCAACCGATGATCTGAAAGTTGCGGTCAACGCAGCCGTAACCCTCCGCCGTCCTTTGCTGGTCAAGGGAGAACCCGGTACCGGCAAAACCGTCCTGGCGCATGAAATTGCCAAGGCCACCGGCGCTCCACTGATTGAATGGAATGTCAAGTCGACCACAAAAGCCCATCAGGGTCTTTACGAATATGACGCCGTGGCCCGTCTGCGCGATGGTCAATTGGGCGATGAGCGCGTACATGACATTTCCAACTACATCCGCAGAGGGAAACTCTGGGAAGCCTTCACTTCCCCTGACCTGCCCGTTCTGCTGATCGACGAAATTGACAAGGCCGATATCGAGTTCCCGAATGACCTTCTGCAGGAACTCGATCGCATGGAATTCCATGTTTACGAGACCAAGGAGACCGTGAAAGCGGAAGATCGCCCGATCGTGGTGATTACGTCGAACAATGAGAAAGAGCTGCCGGATGCCTTTTTGCGCCGTTGTTTCTTCCACTATATCAAATTTCCTGATCGTGAGACGATGCAGGAAATCATCAATGTCCATTTCCCGGATATCCAGGGCGTTCTTGTCAAAAAAGCGATGGATATTTTCTACGATGTTCGCGATGTCCCTGGCCTTAAAAAGAAGCCGAGCACCTCGGAATTGCTCGACTGGTTGAAGCTGTTGCTCTCAGAAGACATGCCACTGGAAGTGTTGCAGTCCCAGGATCCCAGCAAGGCTATTCCCCCGCTGCACGGGGCACTTCTCAAGAATGAGCAAGATGTGATGCTGTTCGAACGCCTCGCTTTCATGGCGAAACGCGAAGCACGCTAAGTCCGGAGAAGCCGCTATGTTTTTCAACTTCATGGATGAGCTCCGCGCTGCGGGAATCAATGCGTCGTTGAAGGAACATCTGGTCCTGCTCGAGGCACTGGACAAGGAAGTGATCCGGCGCAGTCCGGAGGAATTCTACTATTTGTCCCGTGCCACCGTGGTGAAGGACGAAGGCCTGCTTGATCGTTTCGATCAGGTCTTCTCCAAAGTCTTCAAGGGCATCGAGACCAGCTACGGCATGGAAGAACAGGAAATCCCGCTCGACTGGCTGAAGGCGGTGGCGGAAAAATTCCTCGACGAGGAAGAGATGAAGAAGATCGAGTCTCTGGGAAGCTGGGACGAGATCATGGAGGCGTTGAAAGAGCGCCTCGAGGAACAGGAAAAGCGCCATGAAGGCGGCAACAAGTGGATCGGTACCGGGGGCACCTCCCCTTTCGGCAATAGCGGTTTCAATCCGGAAGGTGTCCGGATCGGCGGCGAAGGTGGCCAGAAAAAAGCGATCAAAGTCTGGGACAAACGCGAATTTCAAAATCTCGACAATACCAAACAGCTGGGCACCCGGAATATCAAGGTGGCCCTCCGGCGGTTGCGCAAATTTGCGCGCGAAGGCGCAGCTGACGAACTGGATATCGATCGCACGATCAACGGAACCGCGAAAAAGGGCTGGCTCGACATTCACATGCGGCCCGAAAGGCACAACGCAGTCAAGCTGCTGCTGTTCCTCGACGTCGGCGGCTCGATGGATCCGTTTATCAAGCTCTGCGAAGAATTGTTCAGCGCCGCTACTTCGGAATTCAAGAATCTGGAGTTTTTCTATTTCCACAACTGTGTCTACGAAGGGGTCTGGAAAGACAATCGGCGGCGCTTCTCGGAGCGGACAAATACATGGGACATCCTCCACAAATATGGTCACGACTATAAGCTCATCTTTGTCGGTGACGCTTCGATGAGCCCATATGAAATCACCCATCCCGGCGGATCGGTGGAACATTTCAATGAGGAAGCGGGAGTGACCTGGCTCCAGCGGATGACCAATACCTATCCGGCCACGGCCTGGCTGAACCCGGTCCCGGAAAAGCAGTGGGGCTATTCGCAGAGCGTGAAAATCGTCAAGGAACTGATGAACGACCGCATGTATCCGCTGACGCTCGAAGGCCTGGGTGATGCAATGAAGGAACTGACCCGCAAACAGGGATGATCCCATAATAGGCCCAATTCGGGCCTAATAGCCCTTGGCGATCCGGAATTCACCAATATACCAGATATTGTAGTAGTAACTGCAATATGGAGGCATATGTGGCTTTTCCTGTCCCGCGGTCTGTGAAAACCGGCAGTCAACTGGTTGTTTACAACGCTTCTCACCCATCTGTCGTTTTCGGCAAGATCAAGTCTGGTGCAATTCGGCACTGGAACCAGAACCGGATGGTCCGGTCGATCAACAACTGGCTGAAAGTTCCGGCAAAGCGCGTGATCAACAAGACGCCGAAAAGGCGACCCGGAAACTCTGGGCTGATCGTTCCACAGCCCGGGAAATCCTTCATGCTGATCCAGTCGCGAGACATGATGAGCGATCTGCTCGCCGAGAATCACAGGTTGAGGAAAATGGTCGACGATCTGGTCCGGGAAACCCGGAACTAAACGATCAGGCTTCCGCGGCGAGCAGCGTGGTACCCTGATATTTTTCTGCCGACGGGTCGAACACGTCATATAGCTCGAAAGATTGATCTTCGACGGAAACGTCTTTCAATCCCGCTAGCTTGAAGGTACCTAGTTTCAATTCACGTGGCGGCTGGCCTTCATGTTCCAGAGCCACGGCATCAACATACATTTCATCGTGACGCGTATAGAGGATATGCGGTGCCAGCTTGAAGCTGGTGCGGTTGTAAGTCGCTGTAACGCATTTTTTCAGCGCCACGCCTTCCAGAAATTCCTTGTTCGGTAACATGGGTCCAAAATATCAAATGCTGAGATTGATGCAAGGATTATGTTGCATCGCAACATAAACGTAACAAAGGCGAGCACCTAGTAAATCAGGAAGGCTTCCCGTTCCTCGGACCAGCTCCGCTCCTGCGGGACAACCACACCATCGAGATCATTGGCAATGGTAGAGGGATTATCCACCCAATCCTTGAGCATCGTTCCGCCGTTAATCACGTCAATCGCCAGCTTCCCTTCTTCATATTCATAGGGGAAATCGCGCCAGAGCTCATATCCGAAATAGAGTTTTCTTATCGCTTTGAATGCCAATGCCTGGATCCGCCAGGGCCGAAATATCTCATGTTTGTAGGGCGGTCCCTCGGCATGAATCTGGACACCGTGGCACAGCAGACCCTGATGTTTGTGGAATGTCGGCTCGAACCAGCATTCCCGTAATGTGCAGCCGTCCAGCCATTGCGGCGCACGCTTGTACATTTCTGCAATCACCGCCCTGGCGTCGATATCCGGGGCACCGAACAGTTCAAGTGGCCGGGTCGTGCCGCGCCCTTCGGACAATGTTGTCCCTTCCAACATAACCGTACCAGCATAAGCGCGAGCCATCGGCAAATTGGGTGCGTTGGGACTCGGGTTTATCCAGATCCGATCACTCGGCCAGCCAAAACCCGGCTCTTCTCCCGGGCGCCATCCCTGCATCTCCACAACCCGATAGTCGACATCGAGTTGAAGACCATTGATAAACCAATGGCCGAGTTCCCCCAATGTCATGCCGTGTCGCATCGGCATTGGCCCGGCACCAACGAAACTTTCCCAGCCTGGTTCAAGCAGCGAGCCTTCAATGGGCCGTCCTGCGGGATTGGGGCGGTCAAGAACCCACACCGTTTTGCCATGTTTGGCAGCAGCCTCGAGCATGTAGCGCAATGTCGTAATGAACGTATAGATTCGGCATCCCAGATCCTGCAGGTCGATGAGGATGACGTCAAAACTGTCCATCATCGCATCAGTCGGCTTGCGGACATCGCCATAAAGACTGAAAACGGGTATGCCGTGGACCGGGTCTTCATAGTCCGGGGATTCGATCATATTGTCCTGCTTGTCGCCTCTCAGACCGTGTTGGGGTCCGAAAGCTGAGGAAAGTTCAATACCCTCACAAGCGTCCAGTGCGTCCAGGGAGTGGGTCAGGTTTTCGGTGACAGATGCCGGGTGAGCGAGCAGCGCCACCCGCTTGCCTTTTAGCGGCGCGCGCAATTCCGGTTCGGCCAACAATCGATCAATGCCAAATTTCATCATGTCACGTTGCCCTTAGTTTGTGCACAAAACAATCCCGGTGATGAAAATCCGGCTGGCCGGACGGATGTGCAAGAGCCCAATAGGATTTGTGTCCGCCCTCTTCTTCCACCACCGCTGAAAATCCGCATCTGTCACCGTCGGTCAATGGCGGATTCCTGAGAGAAACCTGAAGCTCCCAAATACCAGGCTCTGCTATATCCAGCCCCTCAATATCCGGTGGATGGGGAAGGTTAAGCTGCCGCATACCGTCTCGATGGTCGGTGAATTGATAGGCTGCCCAGCTCGACGAGGGTGAAAAATTATATTCCTGATAAGATGGGCCATCGCCTGGCAGCACAAACATTTCGAAACAGGTCGTCTGCCAAAGCCCGTCAGTCCTTTCCGCATTGCAAAGCGCGGGCCAGACCATGGTCGAAACATCTCCTTCGACACGGAAAATCAACTCAACTGATTTGTTTCTTCTGAGGATGGGCGAGACACTGACGCCAGTGACGACCCTGCTTGGCGTGTCAGAATGACATTGCAGGTTCAAACGCATATTGCGAGTTCCCCGGTTCC
Source organism: Pseudomonadota bacterium (assembly GCA_039181895.1). Taxonomy (GTDB): domain Bacteria; phylum Pseudomonadota; class Alphaproteobacteria; order Sphingomonadales; family Sphingomonadaceae; genus Parasphingorhabdus. The sequence continues at coordinate 268,192 of JBCDCK010000004.1, read as the reverse complement.
CATGTAACGCGCTCTCCATGACCGAATATCAATCTGATCTCCTGCGTCTACTCAATGATCGCGGCTATATCCACCAGTTAACCGATGCAAAGGAGCTGGATGCGTTAGCCACCAAAACAGTGGTGCCCGGCTATATCGGTTTCGATGTGACCGCCGACTCCCTTCATGTCGGGAATCTGGTCCAGATCATGCTGCTCCGTCGCCTGCAACAAGCCGGACATAAACCCATTGTGGTTATGGGCGGTGGCACGACCAAGGTTGGAGATCCGTCAGGCAAGGACGAAATGCGGAAACTGCTTGATGACGACGGCATTGCTTCAAATTTTGCAAAAATCCGGTCGAGTTTTGAAAACTTCCTGACATTCGGTGATGGTCCCACTGATGCTATCATGGTCAACAATGACGACTGGTTATCCAAACTCGAGTACATCCCGTTTCTGCGAGATATTGGTCGGCATTTCACCATCAACCGGATGCTGACTTTTGATTCAGTGAAACTGCGACTGGACCGGGAACAGCCCCTGACCTTTCTCGAATTCAACTACATGATCCTGCAGGCCTATGATTTTGTTGAACTTTCACGCCGTTATGGCTGCAAACTGCAGCTTGGCGGGTCGGATCAATGGGGCAATATCGTCAATGGCATAGAACTCGGTCGGCGGATTGACGGGACCGAACTTTTTGGTGTGACAACCCCGCTCATTACAAAGTCGGATGGCTCGAAAATGGGCAAGTCCGTTGATGGGGCGATCTGGCTGAACGCGGACAGGCTCAGCCCGTATGACTACTGGCAGTTCTGGCGAAATACAGATGATCGTGACGTCGGCAAGTTCATGCGTCTGTTCACGGATATTGAACTCGAGGAAATTGCACGAGTGGAGTCGCTGGAAGGCTCAGAGATCAACGATGCGAAGAAGCTCCTTGCGGATGCCGCAACGGCGCTCGCTCACGGCCAGGATGCGGCCAGACAAGCGGCCGAAACCGCCCAGAAAACCTTCGAACAGGGCCATGCGGGAGGCGATTTGCCGGTTTTGGAAACCAGCGAGGCTCAAATCTCTATTCTCGAAGCATTGGTAGATATCGGCTTTTGTGCCTCCAAGGGTGAAGCCAAACGCCTCGTAAGTGGTGGCGGTGCCCGCATTGATGACATTCAGATCAAGGAAGCGGGCTATCGGATTGAAATATTGTCCGAAGAAATCAAAATTTCCGCGGGAAAGAAAAAACACGGGATTCTCCGCAAAGCCGGTTAACCGGTCAAAAGCGCCCTGATTTACCATTTCTTCGGAAAGCTCTGTTAACCGTCTGACTTAAGAATTGACGGAGCGTTCAACATGCAAGGCATGCCCAAACAGCCAGTCCCCGACATGCGCCGTGCAACGCGCTTTCCGGTGGATTATCAGACCATTTGCGAAACGCGCAAAGATGGTGAGTTCTCGGCCAAGATCAGCAACGTCTCTGCCCACGGATGCCAGATTGTTCACGATATTTCTCTGAACAAGGGCGACCGCGTCACCGTACGCCTCCCGGTTGCAGGCCGGATCGAGGCCTTTCTCGTCTGGTCCCATGGCGGACGCTCGGGATTCGAATATGAACGGGTAATCCGCCAATCCGATTTCATGGCCATGCTGGATAAGATGAGCCTCGCGGAATAAGCGAAATCAGCCGCTTCTGATCAAACTAACGCCCCAATCCCGCTCAAAAAGATATAGCGCAATGCGTGCCGCTTCACCCCTTGGGCTGCTCAAACCCCCATCACGATCCAGCAACAACCGCGCATCATCAGTTGCGGGGCCGATCAGGTCTGTCACCTGCTCGGGGGTCGCAATCCGGAAGCCGGCGTCGCCTGACTGACGGGTTCCCAGCAATTCGCCGGCACCCCGCAGCTTCAGATCCTCCTCGGCAATCCGGAATCCGTCATTGGTCTCCCTGAGCAGGGTCAGTCGCGCCCTCGCGGTTTCGCTCAAATTCTCCCCGCGAAGCAGCAGACAGTTGGATTTAACATCACCCCTGCCCACCCGACCGCGAAGCTGATGCAATTGTGCCAAGCCGAAGCGATCTGCTGATTCGATGATCATCAGGCTCGCATTGGGTACATCTACGCCGACCTCGATTACTGTGGTCGCCACCAATATCTGGATTTCAGCTTTGACAAAGCGTTCCATGACGGCATCTTTTTCCGGTCCCTTCATTCGTCCGTGGACGAGCCCCACCCGTTCACCAAAGCGAACCCGCAATGCTGATGCACGTTCTTCTGCCGCCATCAGGTCAATCTTTTCGCTTTCCTCGACCAGAGGGCACACCCAGTAAGCCTGTTTCCCACTTGCAATATGACGGTCGAGTCCGTCCATGATCTCGTCGATTCTACCGTCGGCAATTACCCGTGTTTCGATCGGCTGACGGCCTGGCGGAAGTTCGTCAATGCGAGACACATCCATTTCGCCATATTGGCTCAGCGTCAGGGTTCTTGGAATCGGCGTCGCCGTCATCGCCAGTAAATGCGGCGCCTTTCTGGCTTTCCGGGTGAGCATGAGCCTTTGCGACACGCCGAATTTATGTTGTTCGTCAACAACCGCAAGTGCCAGATTGCGGTACTGAACCTTGTCCTGAAAAATGGCATGGGTCCCGACCAGGATATGGATCGAACCGTCCGCCAGTCCCATGAGAGTGGACTCGCGCACCTTGCCTTTTTCCCGGCCAGTCAGAATAGCGATATTTACCGGTAATCCGGCAAGCAATTTTTGCAGACCAGCATAATGCTGACGCGCCAGAATTTCGGTAGGTGCCAGAAAAGCACCTTGATATCCAGCTTCAACGCTATTCAAAAGGGCCATCAGCGCCACCAGCGTTTTGCCCGAGCCGACGTCGCCCTGCAACAAACGCAGCATTGGCGCGGATTGCCCAAGATCCCCCTCGATTTCGCCAATGCATCGTTTCTGCGCGTTGGTCAGTTCAAATGGCAGCTGGATTTGATCCCGCAAATGTCCGTCACCTTTTACTGGTACGCCTTTTTTCCGGCGATTACTGGCCCGGATCAGCATGAATGCCAGCTGATTGGCAAAAACCTCGTCATAGGCGAGTCGATCAGAGAAGGACGGGTCTGCGTTCTCGGCACTGTGCAGTGCGGCCACCGCTTGTCGCCATCCCTGCCATCGCCGCGTTTCCAGCAAGCTGCTTTCGATCCATTCCGGAAGCTCGGGAGCCAGACCGATCGCCTGCGCGATCAACTGGCACATCCGCTTGTTTCCTAACCCTTCGGAGAGCGGATACACGGGCTCAACGGCGGCAATATCCTCGGCTTCTGATGGCGCAACAACATCGGGATGCAGGATCTGCAGTTCGTCGCCATATTGTTCCAGTTTCCCACTAACAACTTTCTCTTCATTCAACGGGAGTAGTTTTCTGGGCCAACCTGTATTGCGACCGAAGAAGGTCAAGCTGATCACATTCCCCTGCCCATCAACAGCATGCACCCGAAAAGGGCTTCTCGGACCCCCGCTGCGATAATCCGCGGGAGTGATCTTCACGACGATGGTTTCGCCGACATCCTGTGAATGTAACGTCTCTACATGTTTCCGATGCATCCAGTATGATGGCGCATGATAGAGGAGATCCTTCACTCGCGTCAGGCCGAGTTTGGCGAGCGGTTTTGTCAACGCCTTTCCGACCCCTGTCAAAGACTGGGTTTCCCCAAATAATGGATTGAGAATCTCGGGTCGCATGGCTATCGGCTTTATACGCGCGCGGAATGAATATGCCAGCCATCTCAATGGCGCTGTTCAGCATGGTGCGGTCAAACGCCCAATTGATCATCGGGATTATGTATGAAACGGGAAATCCGACTCAAGAAACTCTACTTCCGGTCCTGGCACCGCGGAACAAGGGAAGCCGACAACATGATCGGCGGGTATTTCGACAAATATGGTGCAACCTGGACAAATGAACAACTGGACTGGTTTGAGGAATTGCTGGAGCAGGAAGATGTCGACATAATGGCTTGGGCAATCGGAACATTGCCGGTTCCAGAGCATTTTGAAGGCCCCCAGATGGATGACTTTCGAAAACTCGATTTCATTGATTTCGCCAAATAGCAACTTCGCTGCGCAGGATTCTTGCCACAAGTGACTCAGCTCTCTCCCCTCTTTGATGCGCAGCATTCACTGACCGTGGCCGGCGTGCCCGCAGGGTATCGGTCATTATGTCTGGCTGAGATCGCGGCACAATCCGGGCAACGAACGGTTTACATAGCCACGGACGATGCGGCGATGAGTGCGGTTGCGGAAGCGGCGCGGTTCTTCCAGCCTGACCTGAACGTCATCGAATTTCCAGCCTGGGATTGTCTTCCCTATGACCGAGCGTCGCCGGCTTTGCACACCAGCTCCGACCGACTGGCGGCTCTGGCGCGACTAGCCTCAGGCCAGGACGGCAAGCAGCTGATTGTCACGACGATCAATGCCGTCACGCAAAAACTGCTTCATCCCGATCGGTTCGGCGAAATGGTCACCAGCCTCGCGCCGGGAGTGGTGATTGAGCAAGAGAAGCTGATATCATGGCTCCATTCCAATGGTTTTGTCCGTGTGGATACCGTAGCGGATAACGGAGAGTTCGCCGCGCGCGGTGGACTGATCGACCTGTTCCCGCCTGGTGCAGAAAGCCCGCTCAGGATCGACCTGTTTGGCGATGAAATTGAGTCTGTCCGGACCTTTGATCCTGGCGATCAGCGCACGATTGGTACTATCCATCAATTCGACCTGTTACCGGTATCCGAATTCCTTCTGGACAAGGAGAGCATTACCCGCTTTCGGACACGATATCGCGAGTTGTTTGGTGCTGAGTCCACAGGGGATCCGCTATATCAGTCTATTTCTGAAGGCAGGCGCTTGTCGGGGATGGAACACTGGCTGCCGTTGCTCGAAGAGCGACTTGTCAATTTCTTCGACTATGTTGGCGAAAAAGCGATCATTCTGTCCGATGCTGCAACCGATGCCGCGGCTGAGGCGCAATTTGCAGCAATCGCGGACTATTACAAAAACCGTGAGGAAGCGGACAAGGCCAACCTCTCCAGTTATCGACCCTTGCCACCCGAAAATCTGTACCTTTCTCCTGAACAATGGATGGCGTTGCAAACAGAACGTCCCATCCACCGGGTCAGTGAGTTTGATGAACCGGAGTCGGCGACAGTGTTGTCGTTATCTGTTTCCTCTCCCCGCGATTTCTCACCTGAGCGCGCCCGAAACGAAAATATCTACAAAGCGCTTTCCGCACATGTGAACAGCCTTGCCAAATCCGGCCTTAAGGTTGTTCTGGCGAGTTACTCAAAGGGGTCCCGAGCGCGATTGTTTGATCTCCTCACTGACCATGACGTCAAGACGCCAGCGCTTTGCGATGACTGGAATGCAAGCATTTCAGATGACGTATCTGTGGCACTAACCATCCTCCCGATGGCGTCTGGATTCCGCACCGAAAATATTGTTCTACTCACAGAGCAGGACATATTTGGTGACCGCCTGGTCCGTAAATCACGGAGGCGGAAAAGCGGCGATGCGTTTATCGAGGAACTATCCGCGCTGAGCCAGGGAGATCTGGTTGTTCATCTCGAGCATGGCATCGGCCTTTACGAGGGCATTGTTTCCATTCCGGTCGGCGAGAGCCCGCATGATTGTGTGGCGCTGAAATATGCAGGTGGCGACAAACTATTCGTGCCAGTCGAAAATATCGATGTGCTCAGCCGCTATGGCGAAGCAGGCGAAAATGTGGTTCTCGACCGGCTCGGTGGCGAAGGTTGGCAACGGCGGAAATCGAAGCTCAAGGAACGAATTCGTGCCATTGCCCATGAATTGCTGAAAACCGCAGCTGCGCGGGCACTGCAACCAGCAACTCCGGCTCGGGTGGAGACTGCCGACATGGCGGGATTTGTTGATCGTTTCCCTTATCAGGAAACAGAAGACCAGCAGCAGGCTATTGAGGAAGTTCTGGAGGACATGGGCTCGGGCAAGGCAATGGACCGTCTGGTTTGCGGCGATGTCGGATTTGGCAAGACAGAAGTGGCAATGCGGGCGGCGTTTGCGGCGGCAATGTCCGGGATGCAGGTTGCGATCATTGCCCCAACCACATTGCTGGCGAGGCAGCATTTCTCCAATTTCGAGGAACGGTTCCGCCCGTTCCCGATCAACATCGGCCGACTGTCTCGTCTTGTGCCTCCGGCGGAGGTCAAAAAGACCAAAGAAGGTTTGGCAAATGGTAATATCGACATCGTGATCGGCACACACGCGCTACTGGCCAAATCTGTTGAATTTCAGCGGCTGGGTCTGATCATTGTCGATGAAGAACAACGCTTTGGTGTGACCCACAAGGAGCGCTTGAAAGCGATGAAATCGGATGTGCACGTACTGACGCTGACCGCGACACCGATTCCGCGGACGCTGCAGATGGCAATGACCGGATTGCGCGAGCTTTCGGTCATCCAGACTCCGCCCGTCGATCGCCTGGCGGTCCGAACATATGTCATGCCGTGGGATCCGATCCCGCTTCGTGAAGCGCTCATGCGCGAACATTTTCGCGGTGGCCAGTCATTCCTGGTTGTCCCCCGAATAGCCGACCTCCCCGAAATACAGGAATTTTTGAAGGAATATGTTCCGGAAATCAGCTATGTGGTCGCTCATGGTCAGATGCCACCTGCCCAAGTTGAGGAGCGCATGTCCGCCTTCTACGACCGCAAATATGATGTGCTTCTTTCGACAACTATTGTGGAGAGCGGACTGGACATTCCCAGCGCCAACACGCTGATCATTCATCGAGCCGACCGGTTTGGGCTGGCACAGCTTTATCAACTTCGCGGACGTGTCGGACGATCCAAAACCCGCGCCTATGCCTACATGATCACACCAAGAGACCGGATCATCACGGAAAAAGCTGAAAAACGCCTCAAAATTCTCGGCGATCTGGATAGCCTCGGGGCAGGTTTCGAGTTGGCCAGCCATGATCTGGATATTCGCGGAGCTGGCAATTTGCTCGGCGATGAACAATCGGGCCATATCCGTGAAGTTGGCTTTGAATTATATCAGTCGATGCTTGAAGACGCCATACTCGACGCAAAGGCAAAAGGAGCGGGTCTGGAACCGGACAGCGAAAGTTTCTCTCCACAAATCACTGTCGATGCGCCTATTCTTATTCCCGAAAATTATGTCCCGGACCTGTCTTTGCGTATGGGGCTGTACCGGCGGATGAACAATTTGCAGGATCATCAGGAGATCCAGGCCTTTGCTGCGGAAATGATTGATCGCTTTGGCGATCTGCCCGTGGAGACCGACAACCTTCTCAAGCTCATGGAAATCAAGATGAACTGTGTGAAAGCCCATATCGCCAAGATCGAAATGGGGCCTCGCGGAGCGCTGGTCAGCTTTCACAATGATGTTTTCCCGAATGTGCCCGGTCTGCTGGCCTACGCAGAACGGCTCAAGGGAACAGCGAAAATCCGGCCCGACAACAAACTGTTTATCGAGCGGCGATGGCGGGACCCGCGTTCGCGCCTGCATGGCCTGTCACAACTCACCACTGGCCTGTCGAAGCTGGCGCGTCAGAAATAATCGCTCCGCCCAGGTCAGTTACTGCGAAGCGCAAATATCTCGAACTCTTCGGGAATGAGTGGTCCCGATCGCAGGAAACCCTGGTAGAATTCGCAACCTTGTTGGGACAGAAGCGACAATTGCTCTTCCGTTTCAACACCTTCGGCAATGACTGACAACCCAAGACTGTGGGCCATCGATATAATCGATCTGACAACGACCTGGTCTTTTTCCGAACCGGATATGTCTCCGGTCAATCCACTGTCAATCTTGAGATAATCGAGAGGCAGGTTTTTCAGATATGCCAGGCTGCTATAACCGGTTCCAAAATCATCAATGGCAACACGCAAATCCAGATCCCGCAGTTTTTTTAGCCTTTCAGCGGCACTGGCGAGATCAGAAATGAGTTCGGATTCTGTAATCTCCAAAGTCAGACGATCGGCGGAAAATCCGGATTCCTTGATCGCATCTGAAATATTGGTCACAAACTTTCTGTTGGCCAGATCCCCGGCAGTAACATTGATGGACAGTCTCAGAAAAGCCAGGCTTTCCGGCCATTTGGCCGCCAGTTCAAGCGCGCGACTATGAATATGCGATGACAGCAGTTCCATCAAACCCGCCCGGTCGGCTACAGCAAAGAGGGTTCCTGCGCCCAAAAAGCCGAATTTTGGATGGTTCCACCGCGCCAGGGCTTCTGCGCCGATAAGCTGTCCTGTTTGGGTCCGGATTTGCGGCTGGAAGGAAATGGTGATTTCCCTTCGCTCCAATGCATGGGCGAGTTCTCCTTCCAACTGCTGTTCCAGCAGCATGTCCTTGTCCGTGGACGCGTTGACCTTGATCATGAGGGAGTCAGACGCCATGGCTTCGGCCAGGGCCAGAATACCGCGCCTGACGAGTAGTGCCTCATCACCCGAACCCTGGCCGGTGGCCACGCCGGCGCGTGCAACGAGACGGATTTTGCGACCATCTATCGAGACCGGATCAAACAGTCTGTTCAACAAACCATCAGCAAAGGCCGAAAAATCTGCCGAGTGATCGCTCAAGATGAGCGCGACGACAAAGTTTTGACCATCCATCCGCGCCACCACTAAGTCTTCGCTACCATGGTCGGACGTTTCCGCGATCAGTCTTTGCCCGATCCGCCGCATCACTTCATCCCCGACGGAACGTCCATAGGCCGCGTTGATGGTTCCGAAGTTCTTCAGTCCCATTGCGACAAAGCCGATTTCCTTGCCCTGCTCCAGACCGTCCCGAATCCACGCCCTGGCAGCAGCACCATTGCGCAAACCGGAGAGCAGATCCCGCTCCATCCAGTTTTCCGCCGCGGAACCCGGAGACAATCGTTCTATCCGTCCATGGAGGCGATCGCCGGAATCATGCAGGTGATGAATGACCTTTTCCCCTTGCCAATTATGGGGGATCGCAGCCTGGGCCGCTCCGCTGCGCAGGCGTCCCATGGCACCTCTGGCCCGCAACCGCTCCTCTTTTGACATCTGCCGATAAAATCCGGTCACGGGGTAACGAGCGAAATCTTCTTTCACTGCTCTGCTGCGCATCTGCTCGCTATACACAACGTCACTTAAACGGTTTTTGTTGAACGACCATTCTTCATCCGAACGCGCGAGGAGCTTCTGAAGCTGATCTGTTGCCTCACTGCCTCCGCGCATGTTCTCAGCATATCGGTCCGCGAAATTCAGGGCTTGTGCCAGATCGGCCTGTTCATTTCCCAAGTCCAGAAAATGCGTGGCGCCAGCGGCGTGACATTTTGCAGCGATATCCTGTTGCAGAGATGCGTCTCCGAGCGCGAGGATTGCCAGACCGCCGCGTGGATCAATGGCATGCACCTCCTCAATTGCCGCCTGCCCTTCCGCTTCTGCATTGCGGACATCGATAACTGCTATCAATGCTCGCGACGAGGCTATCCGGTTATGCAATTCGTCCCCCCGGCGGGCCGAGCTCACCCTCCATCCAAGTCCGGAGATTCTCGCCGCCAGCGGATCCCGGTCATGGAACGACAGCAGAAACAGGTGTTTTGCTGGAGTTTGTTCGGAAAAATTGGATTGCGCGAGTGTAACCGGAATATTCCTTCTTCTTGATCCATCGAAAAGTGCGCTGAGGGCGCAGATAACCTATCTTTTTGTATAGCAGCCAAATCTTTCTCAACCATTGCTTGCCTTTCAACATATCGCTAAGATTTTGCATTCCAAGAAAAGCGAGACAGACATGCAGGACGGATTTGGCCGGAAAATCGACTATCTGCGCATATCGGTGACCGACCGGTGCAATTTTCGCTGTCAGTATTGCATGTCGGAAAAAATGACATTCATGCCCAAAAGCGAGTTGCTCACGCTGGAGGAAATCACGCTGATCGCAGAGCGTTTCATCGGGCACGGAATCCGCAAAATCAGGCTGACTGGCGGGGAACCTCTGGTCCGGCGCGATATGTGCGACGTTATCCAGCGCCTGGGACGCAAGGTTAAGTCCGGCGAACTCCACGAACTGACAATGACAACGAACGGCTCGTTACTGGAAGAAAATGCAGAGCATATTGCCAATCACAATGTCCGCCGAATCAACGTCAGTATGGACACTCTGGATCCGGAAAGATTTCGCGAAATCACGCGCGGGGCAGATGTTGCTCAGGTCCTGAGAGGAATAGACGCTGCGAAATCTGCGGGGATCCGGGTCAAAATCAATATGGTGGGTCTGCGCGAATTCAATGAGGTTGATCTGCTCCCCATGGCTGAATATTGCGCCAAGGAAGGCCATGATCTCACGGTCATCGAAACCATGCCTCTTGGTGACGTAGGCGCTGATCGCAAACTGGAACATATTCCGGCGGAGGAATTCATCGCGCCGCTGACGGACAAATTCGAGCTCGAGCCTTTAGACTACCGCAGTGCGGGACCGGCGCGCTATCATATCATCAAGCAATTGGGATTGCGGCTGGGCACCATAACCCCGCTTAGTCGAAATTTTTGTGACGGATGCAATCGTCTGCGCCTGACAACCGATGGCAAGATTTTTATGTGTCTGGGCCACAACGCCCATGTTGATTTACGCAGCGCAGTGCGCAATGAAGGCATTGAGGCTGTTGATCGGCTGCTTCAAAAAGCTTTGAAGCTCAAGCCGTTGAGACATGAATTTAATGCGCAACTCGACGGGTCCGCAGAGATTTTGGAGCGTCACATGAACGTTACGGGCGGATGAGCGATACCACATGGGCACTGATCGTGTCCCCCACTCCGCAAGCGCAGGAAGCGGGAGAGAAACTGAAGTCGCTGATGGAATGGGTTCCCATAGATGCTGCAGACAATGCTGTGGTCCTGGGTGGCGACGGATTTATGTTGCAAACGCTGCATCAGATGCTGAACCGGCGCAAGATCATGCCGGTTTATGGCATGAACCTCGGAACTGTCGGCTTCCTGATGAACAACTGGCATGAAGCAGACCTAGCTCAGCGGCTCGAAAAAGCGCGAGCATTCAAGGTGAAGCCGCTCAAGATGGAAGTGGAAACAATCTCCGGTGCCAGTTTTTCGTTGCCGGCCATCAACGAGGTTTCACTGCTGCGCGAAACGCGTCAGACAGCCAAGCTGGAAATCGAAGTCAATGGCCGCATCATGATGGAGGAACTGGTTTGCGATGGTGTGCTTATTGCCACGCCCGCCGGATCCACGGCCTATAACCTGTCCGCAAACGGTCCGATCCTGCCCCTGGCATGCAATCTGTTGGCGCTGACGCCGATCAGTCCGTTTCGTCCCCGGCGATGGAAAGGCGCGATCCTGCCTGACAAGATGGAGATCGGAATCCGTGTGCTAAATGCCGAAAAACGTCCGGTTAGCGCGGTCGGCGACCAGCAGGAAATCCGGGACATCAGCCGCGTGACAGTGGCTATTGACCGCAATCAGGCGCTGACAATGCTGTTCGATCCCGAGCACGCATTGGACGACAGAATTGCCATGGAACAATTTGTCGTTTGATGGCTTGCGGCCAGTGAATGACGTTGCTATAGGCCCGCTGTTCATCATCGCATGATGGTTGTTCCCCGATAGCTCAGCGGTAGAGCCCTCGACTGTTAATCGAGTTGTCGTAGGTTCGAATCCTACTCGGGGAGCCATTCCTTTCCCAGCCTTGCTCGCACCTAATTGGAACCTTCCGATATTGTGCCTGACTCCTGTATATGGATGGACCACACTTGATCTGTTGCGAACGATAGCTCTTTTGGCAATTTCCATTCTGCGCTGGTTTTCGCTGACCTCACTACGGCCTCCGCAAACGCGCGCAGCAGCATATAGCGACCCGTTTTTCACATCTCTCGTCATCATCCCGTGCTCTGTTGAGTTTCCTTGTGAGTTGAGAATCAGCACTTTTTAACCGGTTTCTGTCATTCAGGGCCTTTGATCCGCTATGAACTCAGGATGCAGAATCGATCTTGGCGTATAAAAATGTCATTCGAGCAGGCCTCGGCCTTATGTTTTTCGGCATGGCTTACGCCATACTGAACCAGCATTTGCTGACCCAATCGATCCTGTATCGTGCCGCGGTCAATGACTACAGCACGGCTGTCGTATCGATATTTTCTTTTGGAATTCAGAGCGTTCTATTGCTGGCAGCGGTAGTGGCTTTGCCCCGTCGGTGGTTCGTCGCTACGCTCATTGTCGTCGCGATCTCCTCCGGCGTGAATGTTGTCTTTGGACAGCTGGTCAACGATACCATCAATCTGCAAAAAACCGCATGGCTGTTCACGGAAGCTCGCCAGGCAGGCAATGCAGCATCGGAGTTTGCCCTTCCAGCCATTTTGGCATTCTGCAAACTGGCAGTGGCCATACTGCTTTTGATCGGTGCGCGCAAAGCCATGCACCGACCTGTTTCGGAATTTGTCCTGGCGCGCCTGCCTCGCCAGTTTGTTTCGCCATTACCGATCCTTTTCATGGCTTTTGCACCTTCACTGATCTGGCCGGTAACTGGATTTGGACCAGAGGCAGCCGAACGGAATGTCTACGGTCATCTTTTCAAAATTGTGACTGCCTCACCTCCGCCAGACAGAGCGATGGTCCAGGTAGCCCCTCAGAGAAACCAAGGCATGCAGAAGATTGTCTGGCTTGTCGATGAAAGTATTTCCCACGAGATTTTTGCGAAAATGGTCAAGCCCGAAATTGCAGAACCAGACATTCTGGATTTCGGCGAGATTGCTTCATTGGGTAATTGCAGCACACCCGCGGTGCTGGCTCTCCGGTCCGGAGTCAATGTTCGGAAAATACATAAAAAAACAGATTTGCGAACAACAGCTTCCATTTGGGGTTATGCACGAAAGGCGGGTTACGAAACCAGGTTGATTGATGGACAGGTCTCCGGACCCCCGCAAAACCTCCTGTTAGCGCCAGAGCGCAAGTTGATAGACGAATATCAGCCGATGAAAGACGGCTTGCGGACCGATTTGAAAATCGCCCGTTACGTAAATGAGATATTGAAAGCAGACGGCAGAAAATTCGCCCTGGTCCAGTTACGGGGAGTCCATTTTCAGTATAGCGACCATTTTCCCAAAACCGACCCCGCTGTCAACGGCTCCATCATGGAACAATATAGTCGGGCCGTTGCTTACTCAAAACAGGACTTCTTTGCAGAGTTACTGAGGGATGTCGATCGTTCGGAAGTCGCGGTTTTCTACACATCGGATCATGGCCAGAATATCGGACCAGGACTTCTCCCGCATTGCAGTGTCGAACCCGCGAAAGCCGAGTTTTCAGTTCCGCTGCTGGCATTCCTCCCTCCCGGCACATTGTCGCGCGAAGCGGTTGAGGAATCAATGAACCGCAGTGCGAGCCAGATTTTTCCGACGACCCTGCAATTGATGGGATATCCGGACGCGTATGCCCGGGAAAACTATGACAATGATCTGGCCTCTTCTACCATCCAGTATGTCTGGTTCGGCCGCGGCATTGTTCCAGTTCACGACGGCGGCACCATCGAGCTTCACAAACCCGATGACTTTCCCGGTCGCTAAAGCGTCAAACGCTATATTCTTGCGCCTATCCAGCATTCATGACGGCGTAGACACTGCCGGCGGCGATGATGATTGAGAAAACAAGCAGAAACGGATTGAAGCGGTTGGGAACGACCGTGTTCGGCGCAAAGTCCGTCTCTGGCCGCCTGCCACCGATCATCGGCCCGATCAGATGATCCTTCAGCCAAAAGCGGTAGGTTAGAATGGCGACTATGTGCAAAAGGATGAATATTGAAAGAAGGTCGAAATTCAGTTCGTGAAAGTCGGCGAATTCCCGTCCTGTCTTAAAGGAAACCATTGTTGCAAGTGGGCCAGACTCCAAACCGTCCACATCGACGGTAAACAATCCTGTGCCGACCTGCAGACTGAGCATCAGCAAGATCGCAAACACGCTCAAAACACCCATCGGATTATGACCGAAAACAGGTCTATGCGCACCGGGGCGCAATTCACCGAGATAGTCCGGTATCCCGGAGACGCGGCGCAGCATGGGCCAGAAGCGCGCGGTCCAGCTTCCTGCAATCCCCCACATAAGGCGGAAGATCACCAGTCCGAGCATGGTCAATCCGCACCGGCGGTGCCAGTCCATATACCCTTCTTCGGCGGTCCACCAGAGGACTGGGATGAGCAGCACGATCGACCAGTGAAACAGACGAACCGGCCAGTCCCAGACAAGAACGGATCGGGTTTCAGCCGTCATCCAGCTTTAATCATCAAGGCGATATTTGTCATGGCAGGCCTTACAGGTGCCGCCAGTTTCCCGGAACGCTGCACCGATAGCTGCAACGTCTCCCCCTTCGGCTGCTGAAACGAGCGCCACAGCCGCTTCCTGCATCGCGGAAACTTTTTCGAGGAAATCATCCTTTTCTTCCCAGATGATGGGAAGAGCATCGGTCTCTACACCGGAATCAGGTCCGGTACCTTCCGGGAACCAGTCCGCCATGCCGGTTGCATCTTCGGGCACCGAAGCCGCAGCAACCTGAATGGCGGCAATATCCGGGCTGTCGGATTTAAGCTGATCGGAAATGGTCTTGAACGACTCGCCAATTTTTTCAAGCTGCCCCTGACGTGCTTCAATCTGCTCTTTGACGGACATGCCGTTTGGGAGTGCGGTCGCACCGGCATCTGCGCCACCTTCGGAAGCCGGTTCAGCCTCTCCACCCTGTCCGCAAGCACTTAGTAGGAGCAATCCGGTCATTGCGGCAAGTGCTGGTGAAGATTTCCGAAGATTCATGCAAGCCTCCTATATGAGTAGAATATCCGGCATACCTCAATCGGCCGAAAATTCAAGGATTTCGGGGAAAGTTACCCTTACGGCAAGGTTGTCCAGTCAGGAGAACGAAAAGTGCCGCTCAACCTGCCTGCTGCCAGAAAATTCTCAAGGCCACATACAGAACAAGAACAGCTGTTAACCGCTTGATCCAAATTTCCGGCAAAGCTCTGCTCGCAAGATGGCTGCCGATCTGACCCCCTAGCAATACCGCGGCGAACAAAGGCCAGTAAGACAATAAGTCCCATCCGCCCTGCCCCCATCCAGATTTGGCCAATTGCCCGGTCAAACCACTGATGGAATTCACAAGGATAAAAACACTTGCTGTTGCTGCAACACGCCTGCTGTCAGCCCAATTTGCCAACAGCAATATGGGGGCGAGGAAAATTCCCCCACCAATACCGACAATTCCCGAAAGAAAACCGATGGCTGCTCCGATGAAAGGCAGGAACCAGAATCTCTGTGTCAGACGGTAAACCGCCTTTGATCTGGCCGTTCGCAACCAGGTTTCGGCCAGCAAAAGCAAACCTGCCAATATTAGCGAACCCCCGAGCAAAAGCAGAAACAGGTCACGATCTATCGCAATCAGTCCGCCAATCCATGCCGCAGGGACGGACAATGCCAATAGTGGCCAGACCCGTGTCCAGTTGATCAGATTGCGCAATTGAAACCGCAGCGTACCACCAGTTACAACGATGATGTTGCACGTCAAAGCGATGACAGGAATCAGGCGATAATCCACACCTGACAAGGCCAGCAACGCGATATAGGTCGAGCCGCCACCAAATCCGACAGCAGCGTAGAGCGCTGCCGCAATGAAGAACAGAAAGGCCAGACCGGAGAGGCTGATCGTCAAATCAGATCCTGCCTATCCGGCACATAGCCAATTCAGTTCCGTCCGTGACAATGCTTGTACTTGCGACCCGATCCACACGGGCATGGCGCATTGCGGCTGACCTTCTGACCGGCGGGCATTTCACCGGCCGGGTTGGCGAGCGGAGGAGACTGACGCGGTGGAAGTGTGGTTGAAACAGTTCCCAAGGTTCCGGCATCAATGTCCGCGCTGTTATCTTCGCCGGTCAGCGGATCGATATGCGTCGTCAGGAAATCGGGCAGCTCCGGCAATTCGGGAATCTCGAGTTCCTCCGGTCGGTGGAACTGATTCACAGCAATGGTTTTGGTCACGCCTTCGCGAATGACTTCCAGCATACGTTCAAAGAGACCGAACGCCTCCTGCTTGTACTCGTCAAGCGGTTTCTTTTGGGCATAGGCGCGCAGGAAAACGACCTGACGCAAGGCATCAAGAGTAGCCAGATGCTCTTTCCAGTGATGATCGAGAGACTCCAGCAGGATTGATTTTTCAATCTGCTTCCAGATATCCGGTTCGATCTCGTTGACCTTGCGGTTAAAATCCTCATCAGCCATTTCAGAGAGCCGGGTCTCGATAATCTCAGGCTCCAGGGTTTCCTCTGTCATCCAGGAGTCAAGATCCGGTTGCAAACCCAAAACCTCTTCCACCCGGGTCTGGAGCCCCGGAATATCCCATTGCTCCGGATAGCTCCCCGGAGGACAGGCATCAGCTACCATCGCATTAACGGTTTCATGGCGCATGTCTTCAACCACATCGCCAACCGTTTCCGCATCCATGATCTCCGCACGTTGTTCATAAATGACCTTGCGCTGGTCATTCATCACATCGTCATATTCGACGACCTGTTTCCGCGCTTCATAATTGCGCGCCTCAACCTTTTTCTGGGCTGTTTCAATGGCCTTGGACAACCATTTCCCACCAATGGCTTCGCCATCCTCAAGATTTTTGTTCATCATCTTGGCAAACATGGTTTCGGTGCCGAAAATCCGAAGCAGATCATCTTCAAGGCACAGGTAAAACCGACTCAGACCGGGGTCACCCTGACGACCTGAACGACCGCGGAGCTGATTGTCGATGCGGCGGCTTTCATGCCGTTCCGTGCCGAGGACGAATAGTCCACCTGCGGCACGAACTTCTTCCCGCAGCGCCCGGACTTCTTCTTCGATCTTGGCAATGGCCTTGTCCTTCTCGGGTCCGTCCTCCATATCGCCTAATTCGTCCTCGATGCGAAAATCGATATTGCCGCCGAGTTGAATATCCGTGCCGCGCCCCGCCATGTTGGTGGCAATGGTCACGGCCCCGGGACTGCCGGCCTGTGCGACGATATGCGCTTCCTGCTCATGGAAGCGTGCATTCAGGACGTTATGCTTCACGCCCTCTTTTTCGAGGAAGTCAGACAGCAATTCGGATTTTTCAATGGATACAGTACCGACCAGAACTGGTTGGCCCTTTTCAGCATGTTCCTTGATGTTTTTCGCAATCGCCTTGAACTTGTCTATGGTATTTTTGTAGAATTCGTCATTCTCGTCGATCCGCTGCACCGGTTTGTTGGTCGGTATGGTGACGACGTTCATTTTGTAGATTTCGAAAAACTCTGCAGCTTCAGTCTCGGCGGTGCCGGTCATCCCGGAAAGCTTGGGATACATGCGGAAGTAATTCTGGAAGGTAATCGACGCCATGGTCTGGTTTTCCGGCTCGATCTGAACACCTTCCTTGGCTTCGACAGCTTGATGCAGGCCGTTGGACCAGCGTCGTCCATCCATCATCCTGCCGGTAAACTCATCGATGATGACAACCTTGCCATCCTTGACGATGTAATCCGTGTCACGCTTGCGCATGACATTGGCCATCAGCGCCTGATTCAGATGGTGCACCACCTGTGTATTTTCGTAATCGTAGAGATTATTACCCTCAAGCAACCCGGCTTCTTCCAGCAGGCGCTCCGCCTTTTCCGTGCCTTCTTCGGTAAGCGAGATATTCTTGGCTTTCTCGTCTTTTTCGTAATCTTCTTCATCCAGATGCTGAACAATTTCATTCACGGAAATGTAGAGATCGGACTTGTCATCAGTTGGCCCGGATATGATCAGCGGCGTCCGCGCTTCATCAATGAGAATGGAGTCCACTTCGTCCACAATAGCAAAATTAAACGGCCGCTGGACCATTTGCGACCGATCATGTTTCATATTGTCGCGAAGATAGTCGAAACCGAACTCGTTATTGGTGCCGTAGGTAATATCCGCAGAATAGGCTTCACGGCGCTCAGCCTCCGGCAGATTGGGAATAATCGTACCGACCTTCATGCCCAGGAAATTGTAAACCTGGCTCATCCACTCGCCATCACGGCGGGCCAGATAATCATTTACCGTGACTACATGGACGCCTTTGCCCTCAATCGCATTCAGATAGCAGGCCAGGGTTGCAACCAGCGTCTTGCCCTCGCCTGTACGCATTTCGGAAATTTCGCCCCGATGCAACACGATCCCGCCGACCATCTGGACGTCATAGTGCCGCTGACCCAGTGTCCGCTTCGCCGCTTCCCGCACAACAGCAAAGGCTTCGGGTAGAATGTCATCCAGAGTTTCGCCATTAGCAACCCGGTCACGGAAATAAGGGGTTTTCGCTTGCAAGTCCTCATCACTGAGGGCTTCGATTTCCGGTTCAAATGCGTTGATCTGATCAACGATTTTCGCCATGGATTTGACGTAACGGTCATTGGATGACCCGAATAAGGATTTGGCTAAACCGCCGAGCATGTTGTTGTCCTGTATTTGCTGAGCTTCTCAAAGCGCCACACCGACACATTATGAAGCTTTTCCCTTTAGCACGCGATGTAGGGTTGACCGGGCAGATAGTCAATTGACGAACGCCAAAGATCGGCTATCGCTGGGCCATTATGAAGAAATCTCCTCTCGCCCCATCTGCTCAGCCGGAAATGCCCGCTATTCCGGGTGTCATGCTGCGCATTGCCCGGGCGCATTACAAGGATTGGGATCGCTGTGATCTGACCTATATTGAGTTCGTCAAGGGGACGTCGGTCGCCGGCGTCCTGACTCAGAGCAAGTGCCCTTCGACAGAAGTCGAATGGTGCAAATCGTCTCTATCCGGTGGCAAAGCCCGTGCACTGGTTGTCAATGCCGGCAATGCCAATGCGTTCACGGGTGCCCGTGGTATGGCAGCCGTTGATTTGATCCTCAAGCGGACCAGCACCCGCCTAAACTGCCCGATCAATGAGATTTTTGTATCGTCCACCGGTGTTATCGGCGAGCCATTACCTCGGGACCGTGCGAATGCTGGTCTTGATCAAGCCTTTGCAGCAGAACCTTGTGACTGGGAGTCTGCAGCCTCCACGATCA
Source organism: Pseudomonadota bacterium (assembly GCA_039181895.1). Lineage (GTDB taxonomy): Bacteria > Pseudomonadota > Alphaproteobacteria > Sphingomonadales > Sphingomonadaceae > Parasphingorhabdus. The sequence continues at coordinate 249,132 of JBCDCK010000004.1, read as the reverse complement.
TGACCACCGATACCTTCCCCAAGATGGCCACCGTCAGTGCTGTCATCGGTGGCACGACTGTCCAATTGAACGGAATAGTCAAGGGGTCCGGAATGATTGCGCCGGACATGGCCACCATGCTCGGATATATATTCACCGATGCCGCGGTAAATGCCGATTTTCTGCAGGAAATGCTGAATGTCGCTACAGCCAATAGCTTTAACTGCATCACTGTGGACAGCGATACATCGACCAGCGACACCGTTCTTGCTTTTGCAACCGGACTTTCGAATGCGCCCGCAATAGAAAGCTATGATGACAAGGGGGCGGATGCCTTTCAGGCGGCGCTTTCCGATCTTTGCATGCAGTTGGCACACCTCGTGGTGCGGGATGGTGAAGGTGCCACCAAGTTTATCGAAATAGCAGTCACTGGAGCCGTTTCTGATGAAAGCGCCAAACGGGTTGCCATGTCGGTTGCGAATTCTCCACTGGTGAAGACTGCCATTGCTGGTGAAGATGCCAACTGGGGCCGGGTTGTCATGGCAGTCGGCAAGGCGGGAGAGCCAGCGGATCGTGACAGACTGCAAATCGGCTTTGGCGGAATGACTGTTGCCAGCGATGGGGTCGTCGTGCCGGATTATGATGAGGCGCCCGTCGCCAGACATCTGAAAGGCCAGGTAGTTGATATTGCAGTGGACATGGGACTAGGTACCGGCAAAGCCACGGTCTGGACTTGCGATCTGACCCACGGATACATCACGATAAACGCGGACTACAGGAGCTGAAAATCGAAAATCTGGTTCTGCATCACTACGAAAATTCCCCCTTTGGTCAGGCCATGCGGCTCGCACTTGGCTTGAAGGGTCTGCCGTGGAAATCGGTTGAACAGCCAGACATTTGCCCGAAACCTGATCTGAGTGCTCTGACCGGCGGTTATGAGAGGATCCCTGTATTGCAAGTCGGTGCCGACATCTATTGTGACACGGCACTGATTGTGGACGTCCTCGAAGAACTGAAGCCGGAACCCAGCCTATATCCTGAACCTATGGGCTTTGCTGGCCGCATGATTGCGCTCTGGTCCGGAGGCCTCTGGTTCATGCCGGCAGTGGGAACCGCATTGGGCACCGACCCGTCCATCGTTTCCGACGAATTCTGGGCTGACCGCGCCAAGCGGTTCGGAATGGACCGGGAAAAGTTCTTGCCGGCTGTTCCGCATCTGGTGGGGCAGTTTGAAGCAGGGGCAGCCTTGCTTGCTGAATTGCTTTCAGACGGCCGGGAATATATTTGTGGATCGAGCCCGGGTCATGCAGATCTGCTTCTTTACATGAATGTCCGGTTTGTCGGTTTTGCTGGCCGGCAGCCGAGTGACTACGGTGCGGCCGTGAAGGCTTGGTATGAAAGGATTGATGGCATCGGTTATGGGGAATTCGAGGAATGGACCGGCGAGCGGGCGATTGAACTGGCCGCAAGTTCGGAGCCAGCAGGTGAATATGATGTTGAAGCCGGTTCAGGATTCCAGTCCGGAGACTCAGTGGCCGTTAAAACCGAAACGCCGGACCCGGCAGCGGTGAGCGGTAAATTGATCGGACTTTCAAAACGTCGCATTACTATTGAACGAATGGATGAAAGAGCGGGCAAGGTCCATGTGCACTTCCCCCGGCTTGGTCAAATACTGACCCCCGCATGATCGGGAAGCAGCTCAATACCGGAGTCCAAAAAATCCTTCGGCAGGTATCCGCTGAAGTCATATTGCCCCATTTCCAGAACCTGAATTCGGGCGATATCGAGGAAAAGTCGCCGGGTGATCTTGTAACTGTTGCCGATCGTCTCAGCGAAAGCATGCTCCATGACCTTTTGGCTCAGCTCCTTCCGGAGGCAGCGATTGTCGGAGAAGAAGCGACAGCCGCAGATCCCGGCGTTATGGACCGTCTCTCCGGTGACCTTGCATGGATCATTGATCCGATTGACGGCACCGGCAACTTCGCCGAAGGGCAATCTCCCTTCGGTGTCATAATTGCCCTCAGTCAGGCCAATGAAACGGTTGCAGGATGGCTATATGATCCCCTTTCCGACCGCATCTGTCATGCCGTCAAAAGCCAAGGTGCGTGGATAGACGGCCAGAAAGTAACGGTGAACCAGCAGCATCCGGATATTCCGGTGGCGGCTCTCGCCACCGGTTTCATGACGCCAGATCTGCGCGGACAGCTGCTTGAAAGAGCGGGACGTCACTATCAGATCGTCGACATTCCTCGCTGCGCAGCCGAACAATATCCGCGGCTTGTCCTCGGAACCAATCATGTCTCTGTCTTCGAAAGAACGCTGCCTTGGGATCATGCCGCCGGCATCTTGTTTCTCAACGAAGCCGGGGGGAAGGCGGCGCGCTGGGACGGATCTGCATATCGTCCCGCAGACCGCCGGACAGGACTGCTCGGCGCTTCATCCGAAAGATTGTGGGATGAAGCGACCGAGCTGCTTTGTGATCTTTTTCCGGATCAGGCAGGAAGCGCGCCTTCGAGCCATGACTTGAGCTGACTTTTCGGTGCTGCGCCAACCTTGGTTTCCACCGGTTCGCCATTGTTGAACAGGATCATCGTCGGAATACCGCGTACACCATATTTGCCCGGGGCGTCCGGGCTGTCATCGATATTGAGCTTGGCAATGGTCACCTTTTCACCCATTTCGTCACTGATTTCTTCCAGTGCGGGTCCGATCATTTTGCATGGGCCACACCATTCCGCCCAAAAATCTACCAGAACCGGACCATCTGCGTTCAATACGTCCTGTTCGAAACTGTCATCGCTTATTGCTTTCGTCGCCATCGGGAATCTCCTTCGCGTTTACACATTGTATCTAGGGGCACTGGGTAAATTGCTCAACCTTTGGCCAGAATAGGATTTTCATGTCCCGAGATAGCCAGGCTTGTGACGGTCCAGGAGCGCATTCGGAAGTTCCAGCAACAGGGGTCCTTCGGAAAAGAGCAATGCAGCCTGAACCGGTCGATCCGGGAATATCTTTTGCAACGCCGCTCGGTAAGAAGCCATTTGACGAAGATAGGAAAGGGGCACATCCTCCAAATCTCGGGGCAGCTTTCGTCCTGTCTTGAAGTCGATGACCAGAACCCTGTCCTCCTCGACAATGAGACGATCCACCGTTCCGGAAACGACATAGTCGTCGACAACCGCCGCTATCGGCGCCTCCGCGAGGGCCTTGTCGGCAAAGAATCCGGCCCATTGCGGATTGTGCAGCACCTGAAGAACTACGTCTACAAGCTCCGTCCGCTTTGCCGAATCTGCTACGCCCTTCTGGTTTTTCAACCAGCGGTCTGCAATCTCGGCGCGTCGCTCTGCCGCGATGTCCGGCAATCGCTGAAAAAGACTGTGCAACAGTTTTCCCCGTTCCATTGCCGTGCGTGCGGTTACACCCGCGGGTGGGCTGACAGCGTCGTCGACACCGGGATCAGAAGGCGTGAGCGGCCGGGGGGGGCGAGATTCCTGCGGTGCCGGTTGATGAAGCCAGTCCGGAAGCGCCGTGCCTTCAGGTGTCAATGTCCGCTCTTCCCGATACCGGCTCGCCTGCGCTTTTTGCCTTGATACACCAACTCTATGACTCAGCGATGTATCCCAATGTTCAATTGGACCTTCAGAACAATCCATCGAGACCAAACCGCGCTCGATAGCAGCATGCCAGCTGGCTTCGGGAATTCTGCCCCGCGCGCGGGGACCGAGAACACCCCCTGCGAATAAATGCTCCTCCGCTCTCGTCATCGCCACGTAAAGCAGCCGCCAATGCTCCTCCATTTCTCTTGCGCCGGCATGTTCGGCATGTTCTGCAAGGACACCGACCCGCTCTGATTTTCGAGGCGGAATCACCGGATAATCGAGATCAGCCCCAATTCCCTGCCCCAATGAAATATCAAAACCGGAATTTTGCCTGTTCGCTGGGTCGTATGTTGCGTTGGCGAGCACCACGACCGGCGCCTGCAATCCTTTTGCACCGTGGACTGTCATCAAGCGAACTTCATTTGCGACATCCCCCTGATCTCGCTTGATTTCGACATCACCACGATCAAACCAGTCAAGAAAGCCCTGAAGAGTAGGCACATGGTTCTGTTCGAACTCCAGCGCCGTATTCAGCAACTCCTCCAACGGATCGAGGGCTGCCTGCGACAATCGGGCCAGAAGTTTCATACGACCTTGAATCTGCCCGGAGAGAATAGACTCAAGAAACTGATAGGGCGTGTTGAAGTCAGCCATGTTCAGCAAATCTCGCAAAATAGCTATTGCATCTTGCGATGAGCACTCGGATTTCAGGAAGTCCCAGAGCGACTTGCCACCGTGCTTTTCGCCACGGTACGCATGTTTCAGAAGATCATCTTGGGACCAGCCAAGCAATGGCGACACCAGGAGGCTGGCAAGATTGAGATCATCATGCGGTTGCAGCACAAAACGAATGGCAGCGAGGAGATCTTGCACCACAAGCGGCTGATTGAGGCGAATCCGGTCGATTCCCGCAACGGGGATATTATCGGCAAATAGCCTGGCAACTATGAGAGCGCTCAGATCGTCCCGTTTGCTGACAAGAATCATAATATCTTGCGGTTCGGCGAAGCGCCCTTTCTGGCTCAGCCACAAGCCGGTATCAGGAGAGAGCCACTGCTTGATCTGTTCCGCAAGGCGCTGGGCAAAGACCCGCTTTTCGTCTTCTAGCCAGGTTTCATCCTCTCCAGCGCTGGCGTTCACACCATGTGCTACTGGTTTCCACAATGTTACACTGCCTGGCGCCGCATCGAAGAAACTGTGATGTCGTCGAATGGCCTGCTCAAGGCCCAAATCTTGATGACCAATCTGTTCAAAAGTCCGGTCAACAACCTCCAGAAGAGGCGGTGTTGAACGAAAGCTGCGATTGAGGGATAGCGATTTGAAAGGTCGTCCGGAGGCGCTGGAACGATCGAAAAACTCATCCCGCGCCTGCGTGTAGTTATGAGGACTCGTTCCCTGAAATCCGAAAATTGCCTGCTTGAAGTCTCCCACGGTGAACAGAGTGCGCAATCGGTCGCCACTCGCGCCCAGGCCGGCAAAAAACTCATCCGCAAGGGCATGAACAATATCCCATTGAGACAGATTCGTATCTTGCGCCTCGTCGACAAGTATATGATCGGTTCGCTGATCCAGTTTGTAACGGATCCATTCAGCCATGCTTCCCTGACTGAGCAGCTTTGCGGTCATCCGGATCATGTCATCGAAGTCGACCCCGCCGCGTAATCTCTTGGCATCCCGATATCGAAAATAGAAGGCCCGACCCGCTTCCAGCCCTCCGGCAAAGAGATCAGAATATTGGAACAAGGTCGCCGTTCCCAGCAAATCACTGCTCCATTGCGCCAGAGCACTGGCCACTTTGTCATAGTCCGGAAGTACGGTCAGCAGCCCCTTTGTCGGCTTGAATGGCAATCCTGTAGATTTTGTTGCCCAGGCCTCATGCAGGTCCTGCAAGGTTCGCGCACGCTCCTCGGGTGTCGCCGCCAACCAGCGACTGATCACCGCTTGCTGTTTCTTTTCCTTTTTGCCGCCGCCATCTGCCATCGCCGATTGCAACATCTGCATGGCATGCCGGTCAATATTTTCATCCCGGCATCTTTCGGTCAACCAGGTGTCAGGATCGACGTCCATCGGAAGATTCAACAATTGCCGGACGAAGGGCAATACACCAGTTGGCATCAGCTCCATGGCGTCCGCCTTTTGGGCACAACTCATCAAGAATTGCTCCGCTGCGTCTTCTCCCATGCGAACCGACAATGCCTGTATCGCTTCAATGACGGCGGTTCTTCCCGCCGCCTCTTCTTCCTGCAGAAGGCCCGATAGCGCTTCACGAGCCAGGATTTTCTGATCCCTTTCCTCAATCGGACGAAACAGAGACGAAATACCGGCTTCTTCCGGAAAGGATGCCAGCAGGGACTGACAGAAACTGTGGATGGTCATGATCCGCAATCCGCCGCCTCGTGCATCCAGCACGCGGGCAAAAAGTGTGCGCGCCCGTTCTTGAGTGACCGGATCGTTACTGGCGCCGATGGCGTGTAGATCCTGTCGCAGGTCCTTTTGAGGCATCCGGACCCAAGCAGCGAGCTGACCGCGAATGCGCTCGGCCATTTCTGCGGCACCCGCCTTGGTGAATGTCAGGCAGAGCAGATGTTCCGGATCGACATTCTCCCGCAGCAGCAACCGAAATACGCGCGCTGTTAATACCTGTGTCTTTCCGGTGCCTGCCGATGCACTGAGCCAGATATTGTGCTCGGGCTGCACCGCCCGCGCCTGCTCTTTCGCCAGGGAATGGAGCCGTCTCATTTGGCGTCTTCCGGACTTGTCTGGCCGTACCATTCTTCGAGCCGCATCAATTGATCATATTCCGCATAACTATATTCGGGGTTCAGCTTGGCAGTCATCGGTTCAGTCCCACGGATATATAGGTCCACGGTATCGTTGAACTGCGCGACAGCCTGGTCAACCATGGCGTCCGCTGCGACAAAATTCTCGCCCTGCCCTTTGGTCGGTGACTGGATATGCCCAAACAGATCATTTTTCTTTGCGAGCGACCAATATTCGAAAACTGCCGCCTTGCCAGCGACATCGCCAAACGCCCCCTGCTCTGCAAGAGCGCCGAGCAGACCAAGCTGCAGATTAAATCCTTCACGCACGGCACGATTGCTCGGCGGGCCACCAGTCTTGTAATCGACAATGGCCAGGCTTCCATCAGGCAATTGATCAATCCGGTCGGGAATACCTGAAAGTTCGACGCCAGCGATCTCGGACATCCCATACTGCTCCGACAATATCGGTATTCGGCCAGCCTTCAAATTCTCCGACACTGTGCCGGCGATCCACCGCAATCCTTCCATCAATCTGGGCGCCCAGAGGCTTCGCATCAGCGGATGCGACCTGCTGTCATTCAATAATGTTTCAGCCCGCCGAGCAAGCAGTTCAGGAACATATTTGTCTTCTCTCGCCCAGTCCTCGAGGATCTTGTGGATGACAGTACCACGCCAAGCAGCACCCGGTTCAGCATCGACATTTTCGAGCGCGGCAAATCCCATGATCTTGCTCGCGTAAAAAGCGAACGGGTCTGCTTTCAGTCGATCGGCCTGGGTGACGGAAAAAGAAATATTTCGTTGTTCCGGATTCGGCTCTGGCGCCGGTCGATCCAGCTTGATTCGTTTCGATGGACGGTCAATCGCCTGGGCAAAACGGCGTGCATTGGGATGGGAGCGAAGGCTATTTCCGCACATCGCTTGTAATCTGAGCAGGAAACGTGACGCCAGTGCGGGACCACTGTCATCTCTCAACGCACGTGTCAGAACAACATCCTTGCTCCCCATGATCCCGACGAGATCATGGGCCGACAACCCGATCTGGCGTTCCTGTTCCGGCAGACCCAGCGATTTGCGGACCATTGGCGCCAGCCAGGGATCGGGACTGATTTTCTGTGGCCAGCTGCCTTCATTCAGTCCGCAGCAAATCGTCAGATCCGCTTGTTGCAGCCTTGCTTCGAGCAACCCGAAAATGGACAGTCTGGGATGACCACCATAGGGCGGTCGAACGGCTATTTCGGACAGGAAATTTTCGAAATACTCACTGATTTCTTGCGGTTCTATGCTGGATGGCCCCAGTGTGCTGCGTGCCTCCAACTCTGTCAGGAAATCGGCCAGAGCCCGTCCCGCTGTTCCTTTCCAGATTTCGTCTCGGGTCAGCGAACTGGCCACCGACCGGATTTCAGTCAGCAAATCATCCCACCCCATCGGCGGTTTGAGCATTTTGCTCATACCTTCGAATACGGGCCGATTTTCATGCCACCAGGAGGATAGTTCCTCTCGCAGTTTTTTTGTACGCCGGTCGTCCGATTTCAGCAGCGCATCAATGCCCGACAATCCCGGAGCCGGTCTGGGTCCTCTCAGCAAGAGATCAAGATTGCGGACTTTCTCAAGCCAATCCATCCGACCCTCTCCACTGTGAACCAGAGGATGCTTAAGGAGCGCCAGCAAGGCCGCGGGTGCGAAATCTTCCGCTGCTACGGTCAAAATCTTGAGAAACAAGACGCCTTCCGGCAGCTTGGAAAGAGGTTGGCCCGCAGTATCATCCGCATCGATATCCCAGCGTTTCAAATGGCCGGAGATGCGTGCCGACAGCGTTCGGTCAGGAGTTACAATAGCGACCCGTTTTTCGGGTTGCTCCAGCGCCTCGCGAGCCAGCAAGGCCACAATCTGCGCTTCTTCGCCACTGGTCTTTGCCTCAACGGAACAAACTCCCGCCAGACTGCGCTGCGATGCTGGCAGATCTGTCCAGCGAGACGTGAGTTCGGGAATTGCAAAAGCATGACTCAGCGCCTTGCTTCTTTTGGAAGGAGCACCGCTTTCCCCCGTCCGAGGCCAGCGCTTCACTTCCGCCCGGCCAACCGACATGCGGTCCAGCAAAACCTTCAAATGAAATTGGGGGTGGGTCTCCTGCCCTCGCCTGGCAGGAGCTCCCTCCAGACCTTGAGTGTCAGCATCGAGCAATGACCATTCCTCATCGGGCATGACCAGATCAAGATTTGGCAAAACAACCATTCCATCGGGCAAGAAAGCAATTGTGCGCAAAAATCGAGCAATCGCCGGTGCAGTCGTGGTTATGCCCGCTGCAATTATGCTGCGTTCTGGCGCAGCGTTGGACCACAGATGGGACAAGGTATCGAACAGTCTGTTCCGACGGCTGGCCTGTTCGGAATAGCCCAGTCTCTGCAACTTCTTTTGCCATTTCTCGGCGATCACCCGGAAAAAAGACAGGGAATTCTGCCAGTGGTCGGACAAATGCGGCTCCACATCCATGTCGAGCAGTTCCCGCAGTTCAATTTCTTCTACCGTCAGTTGATCAAGCGTTCTTGCGAATTCCCGAGCGAGGCGGAGCGCGTCTTTGGCCAGAACCGGCTCGCCCCTCGCCTTGCTTTGCTGTTCTATCATCTGTGCCAGCATCAAAATGCGGTCGAGGGGTTCAATGGCCGGCGCGATATCCAGCGCCAGTTCTCCGCTGTCGAGCGCCACGCCTATCGACTCGTCAAGATCAAGATCCCCGATCACCGCCAATTGCGGCAACAGCAATCCGTCCTCGCTTAGTCTGACAAACGCATCCTGCACTGCCGTGCGCGCGCGGTTATTTGGCAGAATGATAAGCAAGCGGGCCAACCCGATTATGTCGCTGCCAAACCTGTCAATCAGACCCTGAGCGAGCGCATCGGCAAATCCGCCATGAGCGGCTATGTTGTAGATATGCGGCTTGACGCGATCAGGCACTGGCCAGCGCGGCTTCGGTAGGCGCTATCGCCTCGGGCGTGCCCACTTCAAACCAGTCACCCTCATGGACGAGGCCAAAAAGCCGTCCTTCTTCAATCGCGCGGTTCCAGAGGATATTTGTCGAAAATGGGCCCTCTGGCGCATCGCGGAGCAATCGCTTTGAAAGCAGTTGAATCCCGGTATAGATAAATGGCGCCTGCCGGTTTGGCAGTCGCCTTGTCACGCGTCCATGCTCATCCAGACGAAAATCCCCTGCACCTTTGTAATTATGGGCAGATGTCTGCGGCACGAGTAGCAACAATGCATCCATCTCCTCATCATCCCAACGCGCTGCGAGACGTTGCAGGCTGTTGGTTGGCCCATCGGACCAGAGATTATCGCTGTTGATGCAATAGAATCTGTCCTCTTCGATGAGAGATTCGGCCTGGACAAGTCCACCGCCAGTTTCCATCAACTGAGTGCGCTCGTCAGAAATGCGGATCTCGAATGGGAAATTCACGCTCCTGAGATGGGCTTCCAATGCATCAGGCAGATAGTGTGCATTCACCACAACTTTCGCGATTCCGGCTTCCCAGAGCTTGTCGAGGCAGTGATCGATCATCGCCTTTCCCGCAACCTTCACCAGCGGCTTCGGCCGTGTGGCAGTTAAAGGTCGCATCCGCTTGCCGAGTCCTGCAGCCATGATCATCGCGGTTTGGACATCGCTCATGATGCGGCTACATCGACCGGAACGGGTCGTGTTCGAATCTCAACCGGGATGTTTTGGTCAAACCAGACCGCAACCGGAGACAGATCCGGATGCCGCAAATCCTTCTCCAGCAGTCCCCACATTCTGGGCAGGAAATCAAGATAGCGGACCTTGCCATCACGCTTGCAAAGGCGCGTAAAAATACCGATAATCTTGGTGTTTCGCTGCGCCCCCAAAATTGCGTAGTGACTGCGAAACTGGTCCGGATCAGGCTCACCCGTAACCGAAAGATAATGTGTGATCATGGCCGTTTCCAAATCGTCAGAAACGTCACGACGGGCATCCTGCAACATCGACACCAGATCATAGGCACGATGACCCGCGAGAGCATCCTGAAAATCCAGCAAGCCCAAACGCCCATCTTCCAGCAACATGATATTCTCTGCGTGATAGTCCCGCAAAACGGTGACAGGTTGGGTCTGTTCTTCCAGCACGGGTACAAGCACCTCATCCCAGGCTGTTTCGAAACCGGCCAAGTCCACTTCCAGCTCTTGCGCGGGGCAATACCATTCGGTCAGCAGGTTCACTTCTCGCAGATATTCGTCCCGGCTGTAGGGAGGCAATTCCGCGGCAGGTTGAAGCCTCAGCTCAGCGAGAAGGTCAACCACCTGTGTGTAAATGCCTTTTTCGTCCTGCGGATGCTCATCGAGATGTTCGCGCATTCGCTGGTCACCAAAGTCTTCCAGCAGAACCAGACCCTGGGCCAGGTCCTGCGCCAGTATCTCTGGTGCGGCAAAGCCCTGCGCTCTCAGATGACAGGCAATATCTACGAAGGGCTTGGGATCTTCATGCGGTGGCGGGGCATCCATCAATATGGCATGACGCGTTCCCGACACCACTCGAAAATAGCGCCGAAACGAAGCATCACCCGCAACAGCTGTGATCTCGGGAGCGGTCCATCCATGTTGTTCGAGAAATTGTGCAGCTTGCGCCGAAGGTGTCATGTTGGTGGCCATCTATCCTTCCAAGCGGGACCAGACTGCCAAGTCAACAGGCGTGTGTCGTCGGGTGCAATTTTCATCCGCAACTGCAATCCGCTTGCCCACGGGAATTCTGGATGATGCTCCGGCCATTCAGCGATCATTGCGCCGAACATCAAGATTTCATCCAACCCGAGTTCGATAATATCCCGCGGATCTTCAATCCGGTAAAAATCCACATGTGCCACAGGCAATCGTGTTTCGGGCGGTTCATATTGCTGCACAATGGCAAAGCTCGGACTGGGCACTTCCGCGCCAAATCCCAAACCCTGCATTATGCCGCGTGCCAGCGTAGTCTTGCCTGCTCCCAAGGTACCGCGCAAAGCAACCGTATCACCAACACGAAGCAACTGGCCTATTTCAGCGCCCAATGATTCAGTCGCCGCGACAGATTCCAGTTTTCGGGAACCAGACAATTATTGCCTCGGCAGGTAGATGGAAACCAGCGTGCCCTGCCCCGGTTCCGAGGTCAGAGTGAGGTCCCCACCATGTGCAAGAACCAATTGCCGAGCGAGAGGCAAACCCAATCCGCCGCTGCTTTCACCTGCTTTCTGATTTTGGGATCGTGCGAAGCTGTCAAAAGCTTTGGATTGCTGGCCCGCGGTCATGCCGGGACCATTGTCTGAAACATGTATGACCGCCTGCTTCACATTGCCGCTGCCATTGATCAAAATCCGCCCATCATTGCCGGTATACCGTATCGCGTTGTCGATGATCTGCGAGATCGCCTGACCCAGGCGCTTCTGGTCAGCCAAGGCAGATCCGAGAGTCTCGTCAAGCTGCAGCTCAAGATCGATATTCATCGTCTGGACTTCATCGGCAAAACTGCTGGCCACTTTTTCAACCAGTCGATTCAGATTTGCCTTCTCCTTGGCGATTGGCAAGGCGCCCGCTTCGCTCTGGCTGAGATCGAGCACATTGTCGATCTGGTTCCCCAGTCTTTTGACGGACTGCAATATCGCCCGTGCATATTCATGGCCCTGATCGGTCAGGGGCCCGGCAACATTATTGTCGAGCAGTTCAGCAAACCCGCCGATGGATGTCAGGGGTGTCCGGAACTCATAACTCATATTGGCAAGGAAGCTGGCTTTGATGGAGTCCGCCTCGACCAGGGCTTCATTGCGTTCGCGCAATGCTTCCTCGATTTTGTTGCTGTCGGAAATGTCCAGCATTGTGAAAAGCGCGTTTCCATCCGGGAGCGGAATAGCGGCAAACTGGAATTTTCTTCCGTCCGCGAAAGTGATCCTGCCCTCCTGTTGCACCCGCTCCGATGTGGCCGTTCTCACCATTTCACGCACTTCGGAAATGCGGGCGGGTTGTTTCAGCTGACCGGCCATTTTCTGCATCAATGAATCCACGCGGGGATGCTTGCCCAGTTCTTCTTCGGCAAGATGCCAATTGCTCGCGAACTGATGATTCCAGATATTAAGTTTTCCGTCAGCCGCAAAAACGGCGATCGACTCAAAAAGATTGTCGAAGGTCGCGGTGCGTACTCTCAACAGGATATCCCGGGCACTGGCCAGCTGGGCCTGTTCGGTGCGGTCTTCAAATATGACCAGAAGTCCACGGTCTGGCGTCGGGTTCGCTAAGACCCGCAAATGGGTTCCATCCGCCAGCAACCAGTTTTCCTCTATCGAATCCTTCGACTGGAACCAGTGGGTTTTTTCTTCCCTCCATTCAGGGAAATCCCGAACCTCGGGGATTCGATTCATCTCGCGCATCCGGTCGAGGACTCTCGGGAATTCCGGCCGTTCAGCAATCCATTGCTGGCGCATCGAGAAAATACGCTGGAACGGCAGATTACAGAATTTCAGCGATTTATCGGCATCAAACTGGACCACCGCCGCCGAAATCTTGTCGAGCATGTCGCGCTGCGATTCGCCAAAGCGCCGCTGTTCCTTCCGGGCATCTTCGAGTTCCTGAATATCGATCGCATAGCCGGCAATCCCGGATTTTCCGAGCGGTACATCCACCACCTGGGTCATCCGGCGCTGGCCGCCAATTGTTGTGGCAACAACACGTTCAAACGGCGTTCCCTTTTCAAGTGCCCGCGCTGCCGCATCATTGGGACTCAGGCCATCGATCGTTTCAACAAGCTCAATCCCCTGCTCGACAACTTGCGCGCCGTTCTCCGCATCAACCGCGCGGACATAGGCACTGTTTACCAGAGTCAGCTGAAAGTCAGAATTGCGGTGCCACATGGGCATAGGTGCCGCCTCAATCAGAGCAGACAGCGCGTCAAATGCGGCCCGTGCATTGTCATTGTCTTCCTGCAGTCGCCGGATTTCGCCCTGACTTTCCGTGGCATCAAAAACCCATAACAAAGCGCTGCCATTGGGTGCGATTTTGGGATCTGCCAGTCCGCCCTTGATCAAAAGTGACTTTTCCGAACCGATCACCTGAACAGCTCGGGTAAACTCGCGACCCGATTTTTGCGCCAGATTTACTTCCTTGGAAAGATTTTCCAGATCATCCCGGCTCATCCCTGCATTAGCGGTGTGCAATTCCGAAATATGTGCGGGCAAATGGTCAAAGCCAAGCCAGTGCATCAAGCGCTGGGAAGCCTCGAGCTTGCCATCAGATCGGACAAGAAGCGGCAGCGCTGGCGATGTTTCCAGCAACCGTCCCAGCCGACCGGTTTGCCGCAACGTCGCCTGTGCCTTGCTTTTCATCGCTAGGCCCGTCCACACAGCCCAAGCGGCTGCCCCCAGCCAGGCGGCCAGAACAAGTCCCAATATGACAGCTGTAAGGTCAGGAACGTTGGACATTGACCCAAGCGATTAGACGGTTCGCGAGCCCGCGAAAAGCCCCTATTCATTATGGTTTCAAATTCCCTGAAAATTTGGGCTATAACGTTCGAAATAAATCCCGGAGACCCTGAATGCCGATAGATGAAAGCCGCTCATTCAAGCCGATAAACATCGCGCTGCTCACCGTGTCAGATAGCCGAACTCTGAAGGAAGACAGTTCGGGGGACATTCTGGCCGACCGGATTACCGCGAAGGGTCATGTTCTTCACAAACGGATCCTTATTCGGGATGAGAAAGTCAAAATCGTTGAACAACTCACTCAGTGGATTGATGACCAAACGGTCGACGCGATTATCACAACAGGCGGAACTGGACTGACTGGACGCGACATCACCCCCGAAGCTCTGGATTCCGTAAAAGAGAAAGATATCCCTGGCTTTGGTGAAATGTTCCGCTGGCTCAGCATCAAAAGCATAGGGACATCGACCGTTCAGTCGCGCGCCTGTGCTGTGGTATCTCGCGGAACCTATATTTTTGCGCTGCCCGGGTCCAATGGTGCGGTCAAGGATGGCTGGGACGGCATATTGGACACGCAACTCGACAGTCGCCACCGGCCCTGCAACTTTGTCGAACTAATGCCCAGATTGCTTGAAAAATAAGACTTTCCTGTAACACCAAAAACTGTTTGTTCCGTTTTTGTTCTTGTGTTAAAATTATGTCATGCCGTCCCATGCCAAACATTCGGACGCGCCCTCTCTGAAGGGGCGCGGAGCTGTCAGTAACTCCGAAAGCCAGCGATTCAACATGCCTTCGCGAGAGGCCGATGGCGACTGGCTGGACAGTCTCGCGCAGGATGAATTGGCACTTCCCAAATTACGCACCGAAGTAACGATTGAGCATCCGAAATCCATCCTCAGCTTCAATAGCTCGCCCGACCTTCCTTTCGATCGGTCAATCAATGCCTATCGTGGCTGCGAACATGGCTGTGTTTATTGCTATGCCCGACCCACCCATGCCTATCATGACCTGTCTCCCGGCCTAGATTTTGAAACCCGCCTTTTCGCCAAGCCTGATGCAGCGAAATTGCTCCGGAAAACGCTGGCGCGGCCCTCCTACATTCCAACACCGATCGCCCTGGGAACCAATACTGACCCCTATCAGCCAATCGAGAAGGATTACCGGATTACGCGAGATATTCTCAAAGTAATGGAAGAGACCGGTCATCCGGTGGCGATCACCACCAAATCAAATCGTATTGTTGATGATCTCGATATTTTGCAGAAGTTGGCCCAACGCGATCTGGTGGCGGTCGCGATTTCGGTCACTTCTCTGGATCGGCACATTCATCGCATTCTGGAGCCCCGCGCTCCGTCTGCAACAAAACGTCTCGATGCCGTCCGTCAGCTCAGTGAAGCTGGGGTCTATGTCCATGTAAATATCGCCCCGATCGTCCCGGCCATCACGGATCACGAGATCGAATCGATTACAGAAGCCGCCGCAACAAATGGAGCGTCCAGTCTGTCCATCATTCCTTTGCGGCTGCCCCACGAAGTGGCTCCGCTATTTGAAGAATGGCTCGGATCTCATTTCCCAGAGCGGAAGGACAAGGTGATGAATATTATTGCCTCGATGCGGGGCGGAAAAAGGAATGATCCACGGTTTCACGAACGGATGAGGGGATCTGGTCCTTGGGCCAGGCTGCTGCACCAGCGCACGCAAATTGCTGTCCGCAAACACGGCTTGGGCACAGCCAAATTCACGCTCCGGACCGACTTGTTCAAGCGGCCGATTTTACCCGGCAGCCAATTGGAGCTGTTTTGAATCTTCTGCGTCGTGGACCCACTCAGGCTTCCTCCAGGCTCGCGAGCTTATAGTCCTTATACTCTTCGCGAAGCGCACGCTTCAGGATTTTGCCAGTCGCCGTATGTGGCAGCTCGTCGACAAATCTGACTTCGTCCGGCAACCACCATTTGGCCACCTTGTCCTGCAGATAGGTTACTATATCATCCCCGTTGACATCTGCATCCGGTTTGCGAACAACCAGAAGCAATGGCCGCTCATCCCATTTGGGATGATAGACACCGACTGCAGCCGCCTCGGCCACACCCGGACAGCCAACCGCAGCATTTTCCAGTTCGATCGAACTGATCCATTCACCGCCCGACTTGATCACGTCTTTCGCCCGATCAGTAATCTGCATCGTGCCATCAGGGTGCAACACGGCGACATCACCTGTGTCGAACCACAAATCGTCCGCAACCGCGTCTTCATTGGCGCGATAATAGCGCTTGATGATCCAGGGCCCGCGAATTTCCAGAGTTCCGCTGGACTCGCCGTCCCGCGGCTGGATATTGCCTTCCTCATCTACGACACGCAATTCCACTCCAAATGGCGGACGCCCCTGCTTGCATATGACGTCGACCTGGGCATCGAAATCCAGCTCGTCCCAGTTTGCCGGTTTGGCACCGGTTGTTCCAATAGGCGAAGTTTCGGTCATGCCCCAGGCATGAGCAACACGAATGCCATTCTCCATCAACCGCTCGATCATCGACCGCGGACAGGCAGAACCGCCGATAACAACAACCCGTAATCTGCCGTAATCGCCGCCATTGGCATCCATATCTGCGAACATCGACAACCAGACCGTCGGAACGCCGGCGCTATGCGTCACGCCTTCTTCCCGGATCAGTTTCCACAATACCGGTGCTTCATTGCTCGCGGAAAACACCATCTTCGCGCCGACCGTTGCGCAAGCAAATGGAAGGCCCCAAGCATTGGCGTGGAACATGGGCACAACCGGCAACATGACCGACCCGGTCGCCAGATCCATAACGTCGGGCTGGACTTCGGTGATGGCGTGAATGACATTGGAGCGATGTTCGTACAGCACGCCCTTGGGGTTGCCCGTTGTTCCGCTTGTATAACATAGACCGCAAGGGTCATTCTCGTCGACATCAACCCATTCAAAATTTCCGTCTTCAGCGTCAACCAGCTCGCGAAATGTGGGATAATCCCCTTTCTCGCCGTCGAACTGAATATAATGTTCCACCGTTTTTAATTGCGGTTTGAGCATTTCGATTATCGGGGTGAACATTTTGTCGAACAGCAGAACCCGGTCTTCCGCATGGTTGATGATGTACACCAGCTGCTCTTCAAACAGTCTGGGATTCACGGTATGGAGGATGCCTCCGATACCGGCTGATCCGTACCAACTGATCAGGTGATGCACATGATTCATGGCAATAGTGGCAATCCGGTCGCCTTTTTTCATGCCCAGACGCTGCAAGACCTGCGAAAACTTGCGAGATTCCTGCCCGACTTCACCCCAGTTTGAGCGAGTCAGAGAGCCGTCAGCCCAATAGGTGACGATTTCCCGTTCCGCATGTTCACGCGCTGCATGATCGATCAGATTGGAAATCTTGAGCGCACTCGCCTGCATTGCTCCGGCCATATATTCTCTCCGTCAATTTTGATTTGTTCCGGTTTTCCCCGGAATCCGATCAGCTTACAAGTCTTAAATTCGGGCGAGCCTTGCCGGGTAAACCGGCTGGACCCAATCGAATATTGTCCAGGCCGGGAACCTTGTCCAGAATCTCTGCAATCTGGGCATCCAACTGAAATCCGGTTCCCAGACTCAGTTCTACCGGCGTGCCATCGTCCCCGGGAACCCTGGCAACCAACTGGCTTTTCCCCCCCGCATAGGGAGCCAAAATATTGGCCAGTTCCTGCAACGCGTCGAGGTCGCGGATATCCAGTTCCAGTTTAGTACGCGTGGTCTTTTCTAGTCGGTCCAGCGGCCGGATCCTCCGGATCGCCACCCGCGGATCTTCATCGTCCGACCTTTGATCCAGTTCGACATTGAGCAATGCACATTGACCATCGCGCGCCAGTTCGGCGAGCATCTCGCACTGCTCTTCCTCAAAGCAGCTTCCGGAAAACTGACCACTGCTGTCCGACAGATCAGCAAGGACGAAACGGTTTCCCCGTTTGCTTTCACGCCAGCGAACATTTTCGATCAGCGCTGCCATCACCGCTGGTTTTCGTTGCCCTTCAGCTATCGGCCCTTCTTCACACAGAGTTGCATAGGTCAGCGCGCCATGAGCCGAAGTGACGGCAGCAAATTGAGAAATCGGATGCGATGCGAAATAGAAACCGAAGGCATCGCGTTCGCGGATCATGATCTCGCTGAGATCCCAGCTTTTGGCATCTGGAAGGCGGATTGCCTGCATGTCACCCGCCTCGCCGTCGCTGAACAGACCGCCCTGCCCACTGGTTCGCGCTTCGGCAGCACTATTGGCCACCGACAATATCAAGTCCGCGCCCTGATGAACCATCGCCCGATTGGGTTCCAGTTCGTCAAACGCCCCCGCTGCGGCAAGGCTTTCGATCTGTCGTTTGTTCATCCCGGCCGGATCTATACGATTGGCAAAGTCGTCAATCGACTGAAAACGCCCGTTTTCCGAACGCTCTGCAACCAGTCCCTGCATCGCTTTTTCACCAACGTTCTTCAGGCCTGCCAATGCATAGCGAACGGCCAATAAAGCACCTTCTTGTTCTTCGACCGCAAAATACGGGCGGCTTCTATTGATCGACGGCGGCAAAGCCGTGACGCCCAGCCGCTTCATATCATCGACAAAAATGCTGAGTTTCTCGCTCTGGTGCATGTCGAAACACATGGAAGCGGCGAAGAATTCATGCGGATAATGGGCTTTCAGCCAGGCGGTTTGATAAGCCAGTAACGCATAGGCCGCAGCGTGGCTTTTGTTGAAACCATAGCCAGCGAATTTGTCGATCAAGTCGAACAATTCATTCGCCTGTTGAGGCCCAACATCGTTGGCGGCTGCCCCCTCGACAAATCTGGTCCGCTGCGCGTCCATCTCTGACTGGATCTTCTTGCCCATTGCCCGACGCAGCAAATCTGCTTCCCCTAGCGAGTAACCAGCGATGACCTGAGCGGCCTGCATCACCTGTTCCTGATAAACGATGATGCCGTAGGTTTCCTTGAGGATATCTTCGAGCAATGCATGCGGGTACGCGATCTCCGCGCGGCCATTTTTGCGGTCGCCGAAAAGCGGTATGTTGTCCATCGGTCCAGGCCGATAGAGTGACACGAGCGCGATAATGTCGCCGAAATTGGTGGGTTTGACAGCAGCCAGTGTCCGTCGCATGCCCTCGGATTCCAACTGGAATACGCCTACCGTGTCTCCCCTCTGGAGTAATTCGAAAACCTTCGGGTCATCCCAGTCGAGAGACTCCAGATCAACGTCAATATTGCGCTCCGCGAGAAGCTCTACGGCCTTCTTCAAAACGGAAAGCGTTTTCAATCCGAGAAAGTCGAATTTCACCAACCCTGCCTGTTCGACAAATTTCATGTCAAACTGAGTCACCGGCAAATCCGAACGCGGATCCCGATAAAGTGGTACAAGCTGGTCAAGGGGACGATCACCGATCACAACGCCGGCGGCGTGTGTGGAGCTGTGGCGGGGCAGTCCCTCAAGTTTCATCGCCAGATCAAACAGTCGTTTTACATCGGCTTGCTTGTAGTCCTGAGCCAGTTCCGAGATGCCGTTCAATGCCCGCTTCAAATCCCATGGATCGGTAGGGTGATTGGGAACAAGTTTGGTCAGCCGGTCCACCTGCCCATATGGCATCTGCAATACGCGCCCGACATCACGGAGAACCGCCCGCGCCTTGAGCTTTCCGAAGGTGATGATCTGCGCAACCTGTCCATTCCCGTACTTTTCCTGTACGTAGCGGATCACCTCGCCGCGGCGCGTTTCACAAAAGTCGATATCGAAGTCCGGCATCGACACGCGTTCCGGATTGAGGAAACGTTCGAACAACAGACCCAGCTTTATCGGATCGAGGTCCGTAATCGTCAGCGCCCAGGCGACGACCGATCCGGCGCCGGATCCGCGACCGGGACCAACGGGAATATCCTGCTCCTTTGCCCATTTGATGAAATCGGCAACGATCAGGAAATAGCCGGGAAAACCCATATTGATGATCACATCAAGCTCGAAATCCAGGCGATCAAAATAAACCTGCCTCTGCTCGTCATCGAGATTACGGATCAATGCAAGGCGAGCTTCAAGCCCTGCCTTCGCATCGACGCGCAACTGCCCGGCCTCTCCTGCCAGATCGCCGGCAAGACTTGGCAAAATGGGATCCCGTCGCGGCGGAGAGAAGGCGCATCTCTGGGCGACAACAACCGTGTTCTCGAGTGCTTCGGGCAGGTCGCCAAAAAGATCTTCCATCACCATCGCACTCTTCATCCAGAGATGAGGTGACGGTTTGTCGCGGTCGTCATTTTCGACATAGGCAGACCCGGCGATACAGGTCATTGCATCATGTGCTTCGTGAAAATCTGGATCGGCAAAACAGCTCGGATTGGTGGCAACAAGCGGGATATTCCGAGCCATTGCGAAGCTGATCAGTCCTTTTTCGGCGACCATTTCCACCGGATCGTCTCTGCGCGACAATTCGATATAAAGTCGGCCATCGAAGGATTTCTCCAGACGCGTCAGATAAGCTTCGGCTTCGCCCTGCTGTTCCTCTGCGATCAGCCGCGCAAGAGCTCCCTCCCCGCCTCCGGTCAATGCAATCAATCCGGTATTGTATTTTTCCAGCAAATCAAAGGGAATATGCGCATCCATCTCGATCGGCCGTTCGAGATGCGACGCCGACACAAGTCGACACAAATTGGCATAGCCACGCTCATCCTGGGCATAAAGTGCCAGCCAGTCCATGGCCGGTTTGTCCCCATGATGATCTGGTCTCGCGATCCGCAAGAAGCATCCGGTGATTGGTTGAATTCCGCTGGCGCGGCAACCGTCATCAAATGCCATCGAGGCGAACAAACCGATCCGGTCAGCAAGACCGACCGCGGGGAAACCCCGCTCCAGAGCGGCAGGACCAATGGCCTTCGGCTCCATGGCGCCATCCAAAATGGTATAGGCGGAGAAAGATCTGAGGTGAACGAACGGAATTTGCGCCATCGCGCCAGCCTATCGCCATCCCGGAAGATTCGCTAATGTTTAGATTGCCTGCTGTGACCTATCGACCGGTTTTCCACAGCAACTTGGAAAAAGCGCCTAGAGTAGCTGCTCTATTTCGCTTTTGAGTTGTTCGGGTTTTACCGCCGGTCCATGCCGGGCAACCACATTGCCTTCGCGATCGATGAGAAATTTCGTGAAGTTCCACTTGATGCGCGAACCCAGCAATCCTGATTTTTCAGACTTCAGATGCTTCCAAAGCGGATCTGCATCATCTCCGTTCACGTCTATTTTTGCCATAAGCGGAAAACTGACATCATAGTTCAGGCTGCAAAAATTCTTGATCTCCTCGGCATCTCCAGGCTCTTGATTGCCAAACTGATTGCAGGGAAAAGCCAAAATCTCGAGGCCGCGGCCTGCATATTCCTTGTGGAGTTTTTCCAGCCCTTCATATTGGGGCGTGAAGCCGCATTTTGATGCGGTGTTCACGATCAGCAGGACTTTTCCTTCATGCGCCGACAAATCCAGTGCGGAACCATCCGCCTGTTTAACTTCGAAATCTGTAATCTGCATTCATGCGCCCCGCTGTTGCCATTTACACGTTCTTGACAGAGTCCAGATCGATATTCACCGGTCAAATGTCAAAGACAATCTCTCTTCTGCCTGAAAAACCTAGTCTAAAACACCTTCATGAAGCCTGACGATCCGGTCCATTTTCGATGCAAGTCGCTCGTTGTGCGTGGCGATGAGGGCTGCGCTCCCCTCTTCCCGCACGAGCGACATGAGTTCAGCGAGCACGATATCCGCCGTCGCCTCGTCCAGATTTCCGGTAGGCTCGTCAGCTAGCACCAGTTTCGGAGCATTCGCTAGCGCGCGTGCAACCGCGACACGCTGCTGTTCCCCACCGGACAGTTTGCTTGGCTTGTGATCCAGCCGCTGATCGAGGCCGAGGCTGGTGAGCAGAGATTCGGCACGGAGCTCCGCAGCCTCTTTTCCCGCACCCGCAATCAACTGTGGCATCACCACATTTTCTTTGGCCGAAAAGTCCGGGAGAAGGTGATGGAACTGGTACACAAACCCCAGCAGTTCCCTCCGGATACGGGTATGCCCGCTGGCGGACATTTGTGCCGTTTCTTCACCAGCGAGCCTGATCGACCCTTCAAATCCGCCTTCCAGCAACCCGATTGCCTGCAGCAAGGTTGATTTGCCCGATCCCGAAGGTCCCAAAAGTGCGACAATTTCATTGGAACGGATATCCAGGTCAACGCCCTTCAGCACATGAATCCACACGCCTCCCTGCGAAAAACTGCGCCTGACATCTCGCAGCTCCACCACTTTTGCGTTGGACATACTACTCATAGCGAAGCACCTGGACGGGATCAGTGCTGGCCGCCTTGAATGCGGGATAGAGGGTGGCCAGAAAACTGAAGAGCAAGGCCAGCATGGCTATTCCGAGCACCTCCATCGGATCTGTTCGTGCGGGCAGTTCGGTGAGAAACCGGATCGAAGGATCCCACAGATTTTGTCCCGTCAGCATCTGGACGAAATTGATGACACTCTGTCGGAAATAAATGGCGATCAGGCCGAGGATGATCCCGGCCAAGATTCCCAATGTCCCGATTGACGTCCCCACCACTACAAATATCCGGGTCAGAGAAGCCCGGGTGGCGCCCATTGTGCGCAATATCGCGATGTCCCTCGTCTTCGCCCGGACCAGCATGATCAAAGAGGACAGGATATTGAACACCGCAACGAGAATGATAATCGACAGGATGACGAACATGACAACCCGTTCCACCTGCAGTGTTTCAAAGAGAGAAGCATTCATCGATTTCCAGTCAGTGATAACGCCACTTTCCGCAACAACTGGTATTAGCGGCTGGAGGATATTCTCGACATTTTCAGGATCTATGGTTTTCAGTTCGATCATCCCGACCTGATCCCCGAGCAGCAAAAGAGTTTGCGCATCCTCCATTGGCATGATCACAAACGCCTTGTCATAATCATAGACACCGACTTCAAATATCGCCGCCACTTCATAGGATATCTCCCGCGGAACCGTTCCAAACGGGGTTGTGCGACCTTGAGGATTGATCACGGTTATCTGGCTGCCAACCTGAGCCCCGAGAGTTGTGGCCAGGCGACTCCCGATACCTACGCGCCCGGCACCCGGTTCAAGTCTTGCAAGATCCCCGCCAACAGTTTTCCCATCCAGCGTCTCGTTGTTAAGGATATCCGGCACCAGCATCCCGCGCACCAGAACCGCCTCCACACGGCCATTAAAGGTCGTCAGCAAAGGTTGTTCAATAAGCGGTGAGGCGGAAACAACTCCCTCGGTTTCCCTGGTCTCGTCCAGAAGCTCGCGCCAGTCTGGCAAGCGTCCGCCATAACCCTGGATCACTGCGTGCCCGTTGAGACCAACAATCTTGTCAAAAAGTTCCGCGCGAAATCCGTTCATGACACTCATAACCACGATCAGCGCCGCCACGCCGAGCATCACCGCAACGAGACTGATACTGGCTACAAGGAATATGAATCCTTCACCCTTTCCGGGCAGAAGATAGCGTTTTGCGATAACCCATTCATAACGGGAGAGGAGCATATCGGTGTGTTCTTCCTCGGAAAGTTCAATGTGGCTTTAGGGTCGCAAAGCCGCACAAACAAGTATCTAACTGGTTAAATTGCTGTTGCGGATATGACACAAGGCTGAGCCAATATTTCAAATATGTGAAAATTCACATGACAAGGCCGGCTTTCGCAAGCAAACAGTAAGGCGAATCAGATACCACATAAAGGTCACGGTTCAGGGATCTCTACCGGTTCCACCGCATGTTGGGGGACAAGCGGAAGCGAATAGGTAGGGAAAACAGGGGGACGAATTATTTCGTCACCATTATCGCCCGGGATCAGCAATGATTCCGGGCGTTTTTGGTTTTCAGGCCCGGGTCTTGAAAAGCGGCAAAATCATCATATCTTTTAACCGTGACGCGCCGAATTGGGCGTCACACAACGAACCGGATGCCGATTTTCGGATCCACACTTTTAATTGCTCAACATGAGGATAAAGAGATGAACCGTTTTGATTTTACACCCTATCGTCGTTCAACTGTCGGCTTTGACCGCCTGTTCGATCTGCTTGAAAACAATGCCCGGACCCAGCAGTCCGAAAATTATCCCCCGTTCAATATCGAGCGTAGCGGGGATGACCATTACCGGATCACACTTGCCGTAGCCGGATTCAAGGAAAACGAGATCGAAATCACTGCTCAGCAGAACCTGTTGCTGGTCGCCGGAAACAAGAATAACGAAGACAATGACGGAAAGCAGTTCCTGCACATGGGGATTGCCAATCGCAATTTCGAGCGCCGTTTCGAACTGGCCGATTTTGTCCGGGTCGATAATGCCGCCCTCGAAGATGGCCTGTTGATCATTGATCTGGTGCGGGAAATTCCTGACGCCATGAAGCCGCAAAAAATCGCGATCAACGGAGATGCAAAAGTCACCAAGATCTCGGATGAACGCAACAAGTCGGAAGACAAGGCTGCTTAAGCGCCAATTTTCCAGCAATTTGAGTCTTCAGGCAGCTTCCCAGGGAGCTGCCTGTTTCTTTTTGAAGCTTTGGTAATTTGCAAAAAATGGGGTAGCCGAATGAGGATCCGACTACCCCTGACACCCGCTTGGTGTCACTCTTGACGAAATTAGCCCGGGTCGCAAATGGCCAACTTCAATCAAGAATCCGCATTGGCAATATTGGAAAGCGTCGCGTGATTGAGAATCCGCACTTTCCCGCTTTCAACCGATACAATGCCGTCTTCCGACCAGGCTGAAAGTTGCCGATTAATATGTTCCCGTGACATTCCGGCGAAATTGCCGAGTTCACTTTGGCTCAAATCCAGTTTCAGACGCCCTTCTTCCGCTCCCACAACCGAAAGCCGCAGCAAATAGCGGGCGAGTCGCGGGCCAGATGTATAGGCTCTATCCCCTTCGATCATCGTATTGGCGGTTCTGATCCGGGTCGCCATGACCTTGAGCAGACGCAATGCCATGTTCTTGTGTTTCTGTAATATTTCCTCAAAGGCTGACCGCGTGATGGTCAGCGCTGTCGTTGGCTCGATCGCCGTGACGCTCGCGGTTCTTTCGCCGCCGTCCAGCAGTGCAATCTCGCCCAAAACCTGCCCGGGTTCCGCATAGTCCAGAACGATCTCGTGGCCGTTGCTGGCGATCATGCTCGTCCGGGCATTACCCGAGAGCAATATCAGCAACGAATTACCAGGATCCCCCTGCATGATCATTTCGTCTCCCTTTTCATATTGCACAAAATGCCCGCGCAATATGATGTCCGACAATTCCGCTTCGTCACAATCAGCAAAGAGACTGTGCTCCGCCACAATGTTTGCAAGTTCCTCGGCTTTCACTTTGTCCCGCTCCAAACCCGGTCACATTGCATGAAAACGGATATCCGTTTCTCACTGCTTATTTGTGACAATAGTCACTTTGTGTAAAATAGATTGGATAAATTAGACAAGTCGGCTTTGTTTCACCGCAGCGGCGATGAACGAGGCAAAAAGCGGATGCGGATCAAAGGGTTTGCTCTTCAGCTCGGGATGGTACTGCACACCCACAAACCAGCTGTGATCGGGCCGTTCGACGGTTTCGGGCAATTCGCCATCGGGAGACATTCCCGCGAAAATCAGGCCGGTTTTCTCGAGCGAATCCACATAGCTTTTGTTGACTTCGTAGCGATGGCGATGCCGTTCGCTGATTTCCCGTTCACCATATATATCGCTGATTCGGGAACCTTGCTGCAAGACCGCATCATATGCGCCAAGCCTCATGGTTCCGCCAAGATCGCCGCCTGCTTCACGTTTCTGCAGACCTTCTTCCGTCATCCATTCCGTTATAAGGCCGACCACAGGCTCAGAAGTCTCTCCAAACTCGGTCGTCGATGCGGTCGGGATGCCGGCCATATTTCTAGCAGCTTCAATACAGGCCATTTGCATGCCCAGGCATATGCCGAAAAACGGGACATCATGTTCACGGGCGAATTTGACTGATCCGATCTTCCCTTCGCTGCCGCGCTCACCGAACCCGCCGGGCACCAGAATCGCATGCAGTGGTTCGAGCTTGGCTGCGAGATCATGGTCGTCTTCAAACAGTTCGGCATCAAGCCAGCGCACTTGAACCTTGACCCGATTCGCAAGACCTCCGTGAAAAAGCGCTTCCTGCAAAGACTTGTAGGCGTCCTGAAGCCCGACATATTTGCCGACGACACCAACGATGACTTCGCCTTCCGGATTCTGGATTCTCTCCATCACATCTTGCCAGCGTGCCAGATCGGGTTCGGGCGCGTCAGAAATGCCAAATGCGTGAAGGACTTCCGCGTCGAGCCCCTCTTCATGATACTGGAGTGGCACATTGTATATACTGCTCGCATCCAGTGCCGGAATCACTGCTTCCTTCCGCACATTGCAGAATTGTGCGATTTTCGCTCTTTCACCATCCGGCAGGTCATGTTCGCACCGGCAGAGCAGAATGTCCGGCTGAATACCCAGCGATGTCAATTCTCTGACACTATGCTGCGTGGGTTTGGTTTTCAGTTCCCCAGCTGCCGCGATGTACGGCACCAGAGTCACATGAACCGAAATGGCGTTTTCACGCCCGACCTGGTTTCGCAGCTGCCGAATCGCCTCGATGAACGGCAAACTCTCGATGTCACCCACTGTTCCACCAATTTCACACAGTACAAAATCGATGTCATCCAGCTGATCCTGAGCGAATTCCTGGATGGCATCGGTGACATGTGGGATGACCTGTACCGTAGCACCAAGATAGTCTCCGCGCCGTTCCTTGGTGATGATCGACTGATAGATCCGACCCGAGGTGACATTGTCGGACTGCATGGACGGTACACCGGTGAATCGCTCATAGTGGCCGAGATCCAGATCGGTCTCGGCGCCGTCATCAGTGACATAGACTTCCCCGTGCTGATAGGGTGACATGGTCCCTGGATCGACATTCAAATAGGGGTCGAGCTTGCGAATTCGCACAGAATATCCGCGTGCCTGCAACAACGCGCCCAGGCTCGCTGCCATCAGACCTTTTCCTAGTGAGGAGACCACACCGCCGGTAATAAAAATATATCGCGCCATGGGAGGAAAGGCTTAAGACCTCTCGCGCCCAAAAGACAAGCGTGCGAATCCGAAAAATCGAAATATTTTTGAATAACGCCGCAAAAGTTACATTTGGTGCAGCGCCTCGCTGCTGACCTGCTTACTGATCGAGCGGAACGACATCGTCACTTTGTGACGAATCGTCGGCAGCTTCTGCAGCGGCAGCAGCGGCCAGCGGATCATCACCCACCAGTGGCACCGCATCGACAGGCTCTGCGGGAGCCACGATGGCACCGCTGTCGCGTTGCAGGGACTGATCAATAGTAGCGGGCTTGCCTTCCTTCGCGGCCAATACCGCCAAGATCACCGAAAGGCTGACAAACAATATCGCCAGAAAAGTGGTTGTGCGGGTCAGCAAATCCGCTGCGCCGCGCGCAGACATCATGCCGGAGGGGCTTCCGCCCACGCCGAGTCCGCCGCCTTCAGATTTTTGCATCAATATCACGCCAACCAGCATGGCGGCGACAATGGCTTGCACGACAGTAAGAAAAAGAAACATGTGTTTTCCGGACTCGGTTAAGGGGCGAACAGACGCGTGCAGCGCACATAGCGACTGAATCCCCGGGTTTCAAGCCAAGTATATTCGGGACTAATCCCTGCTGGCGGACAAGTCAGAAGGATGCAGCTGCTTCGATGATCGGTCCAAATTTTTCGGCGGAAAGACTTGCTCCGCCAACCAGACCGCCATCCACGTTGGGGACAGCCAGCAGTTCTGCGGCATTGCTTCCGTTCATCGATCCACCATAGAGAATTCTGATCTGCTCCGACCCGCTGGGCATCAGTTCACCCAGCTTGCTGCGGATTGCGGCATGCATTTCTTCCACGTCTGACGTTTCCGGCACCCGACCAGTGCCGATCGCCCAAACCGGTTCGTAGGCAATCGTCAACCATTCGGCACTTGCATCGCCGGGAAATGACCCCGCCAACTGTCCACATACTACCGAAACAGCTTGTCCTGCGTCACGCTCTTCTTCTGTCTCTCCCACGCAGATTATCGCTCCAAGACCGGTGCCGCGCACAGCTTCTGCCTTCGCTTTGACATCCGCATCGGTCTCATGCTGATCGGCTCGCCGTTCACTATGCCCCAGGATCGAGAGCGATGCGCCTGCTTCCTTGATCATCTCAGCTGACAGGCAACCGGTATGGGCACCACTGGAAGCCTGATGACAATCCTGGGCACCGATCAAAAACCCCGGGATATCAGTCACTGCCTGCGCGATGATCGTTGCGGGAGGGCAAATGGCAACATCTACCCCCGGATGCCGACCTGCAATGGCTGCAATCTCCCCGATATCGCGCAATGCAGCGCGCAATCCGTTCATTTTCCAGTTACCGACGATAAATTTGCGATTGGCCATGGTTGATTGCCCCTCCTGAAAAGGTTGAGCCTGGCTGCTACCAAATTCCCGAGGTCATGCCAATTTGCTTTCCATCATGCCGACAAAAAGATGGTGAAGTTTGCCGGTCCTTTTGCTTGAACCGCAAAGGCAAGCCGCCTAAAGCATCCGCATAACTCTCTCATCCAACAGAATTGCAGTCATTCATGATCGGTTTCTTTCGCAGTATTTTCGCATCCAAAATAGGGCTCTTCCTGACTTTTTGCTTCGTGGGGTTGATCGCTGTGGCCTTCGCTACCGCGGATGTCTCCGGCTCTGGCGCCTTTGGCGGTGTAACCGGCTCCGGCACGGCAGCGCAGGTGGGCAATGCCGAACTAAGCACTTCGGAGCTCGGCGCATCGGTCAATAACGCCTTTCGGGTCGAACAGCGTGAGAATACGAGCCTGGACCTGAAGACTTATGTCGAAGGCGGAGGCTTTAACAGCGTTCTGGAACGGCTGATCAACAGCGTGGCGATTGCAGCATTTGGCAATGAATATGGAATGACCGCAGGCAAAAGGCTTGTTGACAGCGAAATTGCAAGCATTCAGGCATTTCAGGGAGCAAACGGACAGTTCAGCGAGGAAAATTTCCGACGTGCTCTCCAGCAGCAAGGTTTGAAGGAACAACAATTGCGATCTGACTTCAGTCGCAATCTGCTGGCCGAGCAACTGTTGCCGATTGCTGGTTTTGCCACCGCGGTACCGCAAAAACTGATTGTGCCCTATGCGTCGCTGTTGCTGGAAACCCGTGAAGGAAAAATCGCTGTGATCCCCTCGGCCGTTTTTGTGGATACTGCCGAACCGGCAGAAGCGGCCCTTGCGGCGTTTTATAGCCAGAACGGTTCGAACTACACCATTCCCGAGCGCCGAACGATCAGTTACGCGCTGTTTGACAAGTCCAGGTTCAACGAACGGATCAAGCCCACCGAGGAACAGATCCAGGGCTATTACAATCTGAACAAGGCCCAATATGCCGCGAGCGAGATGCGCAATGTCGAGCAGGTCATTCTGCCCACAGAAGCAGCTGCAGAAGCGCTGGCCGACACGGTCACGGGGGGAATGTCCCTGTCCGCTGCAGCACAATCTGTCGGGCTTTCCGCTACCGAAGTGGGATCGATCACCAAAACACAGTTTGCCTCTTCCGCATCTCAGGCCGTGGCAGATGCAGCTTTTCGAGCGGACAATGGTGGAGTCTCGGAACCCGCACAAAGCGCACTTGGCTGGCATGTCGTCAAGATCAACGGTATCGACCAAAATCCCGGCCGGACCCTCGAACAGGCACGGACGGAGATAATTGGTGTACTCACCGCCGAACAAATCGATGAAGCGCTTGCGGAACTTACCGTGCAGATGGAAGACGCTTTCGCAGACGGATCATCGCTCGCAGATGTTGCGGCAGCAGAAGAGCTGGCTATCCAGACAACGCCAAAATTGCTGGCCAATGGACAAAATCCCGAAGATCAGGAATATCGGCCCATTCCCGAGATGCAGCGCATATTGCCAATCGCTTTTTCCATGGAAGAGGATTCGGATCCTCAGGTGGTGGAAATATTGCCCGGGCAGCAATATGCCATTCTTGATGTAACCGAAATTTCACCTGCGGCGCCTCCTCCACTCGATTCCATTCGGCAGCGGGTCGCCCGGGATTATATTCTCGAAGAAGGCTCGAAAAAGGCCAAGATCGTTGCGGACGAAATTACCGAGAAACTGTCTGCCGGTACGTCTTTGGCTCAGGCAATGTCGGAAGCAGACGTACAGCTGCCACGCCCCGACAACATCCAGGCAACCCGTGCAGAACTTGCAAGACAGAGTCAGCAAGGACAGGTACCTCCCCCACTCACTCTGATGTTCAGCATGGCGGAAGGCACGGCAAAAACCCTCCGCGCACCGCAAAATCAGGGCTGGTTTGTGATACAATTGGAGAATATTATCGAAGGTGATGCCGCCAGCCGGGAAGATTTGCTCAATGCCACCAAACAGCAGTTCCAACAGGTTTTTGGCAATGAATATACCGAACAGTTTATCCAGGCGATGAAGGCTGATATCGGCGTTGAACGCAACGACAGTGCGATAAACACCTTGAAGAACCAGCTTGTCGGCAGAAACTGACATGATCGCCCCTATATCCGGCCACATCTGATGTCGGGCAGCTCGGGAGTCCTTAATGCAAAGGCGGCACTTGAATCCGGTCAGCCTGCGCTGATCTGGCGGAAGCGCGTTGCCGACACTGAAACGCCCGTTTCCGCATCCCTTAAACTGATGTCGGCTGAACGGGGCGATTTCCTTCTGGAATCAGTCGAGGGCGGCGAAACACGTGGACGGCATAGCCTGCTCGGCCTCGCCCCGGACCTTGTGTTCCAGGCCCAGGGAGCTGAGGCCACCATCAACTCCACATGGCTTACGGACCGGCAGGCTTTTGTCCGGCAGGAGCAGGAAAGCCTCGTGGCGTTAAGGGCGCTTGTCAGCCGCTGCCAAATGGACGTGCCTGAAGGCCTGCCGGATGCACTGGCCTGCCTCGTCGGCTATTTTGGATATGAAACAGTCGGACTGGTTGAAAAACTCCCGCGTGCGACCCAGTCGGAACTGGAACTTCCCGACATGCTGTTCGTCCGGCCAACGGTGATTGTCGTGTTTGACCGGCTCACGGACGAGATGTTTCTCGTATCTCCTGTCTGGCCGGACAATCCCGGATCTGCTGATCAGAAGATAGTGAGGGCGAACGAAAGACTGGATGAGGTGGAACGTCAGCTGGACAGCATGATCTCGCCTTCTTCTGGGGCCGAAGTCTCTTCGATCGACCCGGAAAGTCTGCACTATGAGCATGTATGTCCGCCAGATCGGTATCGGGACATGGTGCTGCGTGCCAAGGATTATATCGAAGCCGGAGACATTTTTCAGGTTGTTCTCGCACAGAGATTCACGACGCCCTTCTCTCTGCCTCCAATCGAACTGTATCGGGCTTTGCGGCGCGTGAATCCATCTCCGTTCCTGTTCTTCCTTGACCTTCCCGGCTTCGCAATCATCGGTTCCAGCCCAGAGATTCTGGTACGTTCCCGGGATGGCGAGGTCACGATACGCCCAATTGCCGGAACCCGGCCGCGTGGCAAGAATGTTGCCGAAGACAAGGCAAATAGGGAAAGCCTGCTCGCCGATCCGAAAGAACGCGCGGAACATCTCATGCTTCTTGATCTGGGTCGAAACGACGTCGGCAGGGTCAGCACCGCGCATAGCGTGGAAGTCACTGACAGTTACACCGTCGAATTTTACAGCCACGTCATGCACATCGTATCCAATGTTATAGGCCAGCTTCATCCCGACAAGGACGCAATTGATGCTCTTTTCGCAGGATTTCCGGCCGGTACGGTCAGCGGCGCACCCAAAATCCGGGCCTGCGAGATCATCGCGGAACTCGAACCGGAAACGCGCGGGGCCTATGCCGGTGGAGTTGGCTATTTCTCACCCGATGGCAGCATGGACAGCTGTATCGTTCTGCGAACCGGTATCGTGAAGGACGGAACTTTGCACGTGCAGGCTGGAGCGGGTATCGTGGCGGACAGCGATCCTGCCTATGAGCAAGCCGAATGCGAAGCCAAGTCCGGCGCCTTGCTTGCGGCCGCCCGGGAAGCGATCCGCCGGTCTCAGGACATGAAATTCGGGCAATAGCCTGCCGGTCGGGGCGCAGAATTCATTCCAGCATTTTTGGCGCTTCTTTCTGAAGCTTTTCCTTGATCTTGTTGGCGAACATACCAAGCAATGGCGGCAGATCGAAAATGGCGTATACTTCGTCTTCCCGTACCTGCATTTCGCTGCCGATTTTCTGGCCCATTGCTTCCAGCGTGCAATGCAGCGTGTCCCCTTCCCAGTGATGATCGGTCACCGTAGCACCAGGCACGGATTCGCCCAGCGTGTGCACACCTTTGCCCATGCGAACCTTGGCATCCGCCACGCCGAGCTTATGCGCAATAGAAACAGTCACCGGTACACCCATAAAATCGTCTCCCTGGTATATTCTCCTAACACACCTTTGCCGGAGGTCAATTCTCGGTCGAAACACTTGGCGCAACGGAAAATTCCGACTAGGCACTGGCGTCATGATCCTGGTTATCGACAATTATGACAGCTTTACCTTCAATCTGGTCCACTATCTCATGGAACTGGGGGCAGAAGTGCGGGTGGAGCGAAATGACGCTCTGTCGGCCTCGGAGGCGCTGGCAACCGGTGCGGAAGCGTTTCTGATTTCGCCTGGGCCTTGCACTCCCAATGAAGCCGGGATTTCCCTTGATCTTGTTGCGGCTTGTGCCGACACGCACAAACCGTTGCTGGGTGTCTGTCTGGGGCACCAGAGCATCGGTCAGCATTTCGGCGGCAAAGTCGTTCGGGGCGGCCTGATGCATGGAAAGACCTCTCCGGTTACCCATGACCAGAGCGGAGTGTTCGCCCGGCTGCCCTCTCCGTTTGTGGCCACCCGCTACCATTCGCTCATCGTCGAAGACATGCCAGATTCTCTCAACGTCAATGCCGCAGCGGATGACAGTTCAATCATGGGCTTCCGGCACGAGAGTCTCCCCATCCACGGCGTGCAGTTTCATCCCGAAAGCATCGCCACGGAGCACGGCCACGAATTGCTGGCCAATTTCATGAAAATTGCCGGCATGAGCCCGAAATTGGGTAACCGGCTGGAAAACGCCTAAAGAAACCCTCGGAAAGGCCGCATCGCCGATACAATATTAGTCATGACCCTACCTGACCCAGCCCAGCCCCTGTCCCCGGAAGACGCTCACGCGGCATTTGCCGCCATTTTGGATGGGCAGAGCAATGCCGAAGACATTTCCGCTTTCCTGGTCACCATGGCGGATCGCGGCGAAACCGCGACGGAAATCGCCGTTGCCGCGACCGAGATGCGCAACCGGATGATCACTGTTGCGGCTCCGGACCGCGCCATTGATGTCTGCGGGACAGGCGGCGACGGCAGCCACAGCCTGAATATTTCGACGGCAACTTCTCTGGTCGTAGCTGCTTGTGATGTGCCCCTCGCCAAGCATGGCAATCGTGCAGCATCCAGCAAGTCCGGCGCAGCTGACACTCTGGAAGCGCTGGGTCTCGACCTGGCGAAAGCCGCTACAGGTGGAGAAAAATCTCTGAAGGAAATCGGCATCGCCTTTTTCTTTGCCCCGAATCATCACCCGGCGCTGGGACCGTTGGCGCCGATACGCAAGGCATTGGGACGACGTACCATCTTCAACCTGCTTGGCCCGCTATGCAATCCTGCCAGGGTCAGCCGCCAGCTGATCGGTGTGGCAGCGCCCGACCTGATCGACAGATATGCGGAAGCGGCGCTCCGCCTCGGCTATGAGCATGCGATGATCGTTTCCGGCGAAGAAGGGCTGGACGAGATCAGCATTTCCGGTCCGACACGAACAGCGGAAGTGAAAAATGGCCAGATTATCAAAAACCGCGTTTCTCCGGAAGATGCGGGCCTTTCCGCGCACCCCGCGGAAGCGATCAAGGGCGGCGATGCCGCCTTCAATGCCGCGGCGCTCAGACAATTGCTCCAGGGAGAGCCTTCGGCCTATCGGGATGCGGTCCTCCTCAACAGCGCAGCTGGCCTCATGGTGGCAGGCGAAGTGGACAACTGGCAAGATGGCGTCGAGGAAGCTGCCGAGGCAATAGACAAGGGTCTCGCCAATGCCCTGCTCAATTGCTGGATTGCCAATCAGTAATCCTCCGCCCTATGAAGTTTTGAAGATGAACAAGCTGACCGAAATCTGTGACGCCAAGCGCGAACATGTTGCCCTCCGGAAGACGGAGGTGCCAATGGCCGACTTGCACGAGCAGATTCGGCAACAGTCCGAACCACGCGGATTCGCAAGGGCTTTGGCATCCCGGAGCAAATCAGGGTTTGCGCTGATCGCGGAGATCAAAAAGGCCAGCCCTTCCAAGGGACTGATCCGCGAGGATTTTTCGCCCCCAACCCATGCCAAGGCCTATGAAACTGGAGGGGCAGCCTGCCTGTCTGTGCTGACCGATGCGCCCTATTTTCAGGGTGCGGACGACTATCTGGTTGCGGCCCGGGCAGCGACTTCCCTGCCCTGTCTGCGCAAGGACTTCATGGTCGATCCCTGGCAAGTGGCTGAATCCCGGGCGCTGGGAGCCGATGCGATCCTGATCATCATGGCCGCTCTGGATGATCATCAGGCCCAGGAGATCGAGGCTGCGGCCACAGGCCTTGACCTTGACGTGCTGGTCGAGGTGCATGACGAAGCGGAGCTGGAACGTGCGCTCAAGTTGAAATCCCCGCTGTTGGGCATTAACAATCGTAATCTGAAGACCTTCGAAACCAGCCTCGAACAAACCGAGCGCTTGTCGCAGCTGGTCCCCGACGACAGAATGATGATTTCGGAAAGCGGCATATTCACGCATGCCGACTGCGAACGGCTGGCAAAATGCGGTGCGCACTGTTTTCTGGTCGGTGAATCGCTGATGCGGCAAGCCGATGTCGAAGCGGCCACGCGGCTGCTATTGACCGGAGCGAAGGAAGCGGCATGAGCAAGCTGACGCACATAGACGGCGATGGAGCGGCGCATATGGTCGATGTATCCGCCAAGGCGGAGACGGTTCGCGAGGCCCGGGCGACGGGGCGGATTTCGATGAATCTGGACACACTGGACGCTATAAAGGCCAATATGATCAAGAAAGGCGATGTGCTCGCCACCGCCCGTATTGCCGGGATCATGGCGGCGAAGAAAACACATGACCTGATCCCGCTTTGTCATCCGCTGGCACTCAGCAAAGTCGCGGTCGATTTCACCTTCGTGGACAATGGTATCGAAGTCGAATCCATGGCCCGACTGACGGGAAAGACCGGTGTTGAAATGGAAGCTTTGACAGCAGTTTCTGTCGCATTGCTCACAATCTATGACATGTCGAAAGCGATGCAGAAGGACATGGTGATCAGCGATGTGCGCCTGCTGTCGAAGACCGGTGGCAAATCCGGAGACTGGGGCGCCTGATGGGCGCGCTTCTGCCCCTCGAGGAAGCGCAGGAAAGAGTCATTGCGCTTGGTCACAAGCTACCGGCGGAAACCGTTCCGGTGCAGGACGCGCTTGGCCGGTATCTGGCAAGTGACTTGACGGCGACGCG
The DNA here is from genome assembly GCA_039181895.1 of Pseudomonadota bacterium. Classification (GTDB taxonomy): domain Bacteria; phylum Pseudomonadota; class Alphaproteobacteria; order Sphingomonadales; family Sphingomonadaceae; genus Parasphingorhabdus. The sequence goes on along the minus strand of JBCDCK010000004.1, from coordinate 213,679 downwards.
AAACCAGCCCGCTGGCGACATGTCGGCTATGGACGGCTATGCAATCCGCTTTGCGGACCGGGTCGGGCCCTGGCAGATGACTGGCGAATGCAAGGCCGGCAGCCCGCCCTGCCCGGCGCTGCGACCCGGCGAAACCGCGCGGATATTCACCGGTGCGCTATTACCGGATGGTGCTGATACCGTTGTGATGCAGGAAAATGTCGAAGCCAATGGGCAGGAAATCCGGCTGGTCAGTGATCCCTCCCCGGTCAAGGGCAGGCATGTCCGTCATGCGGGCGGGGATTTCGCACAAGGTGATACAGTGCTGGAGGCCGGGAGCCGCCTAGATGCGCGGGCACTGGGTCAGGCGGTCATAGCGGGCCACGGGGAAGTCGGGGTCGGCAAACGTCCCTCAGTCGCCATTCTCTCGACCGGCGACGAACTCGTCCAGCCCGGAAGCCAGGCCGACATGCACCAAATCCCTGCCAGCAATGATGTGATGATATCCACGATGCTCGCCAATCTGCCCGCTGTCAGCCGCAGTCTCAGCCGTATTCCCGATCAAATGGACGCCATTTGCAAGGCTCTGGAAAGTGCACGGGACAGCGACATCATTGTGACCATTGGCGGCGCATCGGTGGGCGATCATGACTTGGTCGCACCAGCCTTTGAAAGACTAGGCGGCAAACTGGATTTCTGGAAAATAGCGATGAAGCCCGGCAAACCGCTCATGGCTGGAAAACTGGGAAAAACAACGGTACTCGCTCTGCCCGGAAATCCCGGATCGGCCTTTGTCACGGCAACCCTGTTTCTGCTGCCGCTGATCCGGCTCTATGCCGGTGCCAAAGACTGCTTCCCGCTCCAGCAACCCGCTATCACCACCACCGATTTGCCAGCAGTAGAAAAACGCGCCCAGTTCCTCCGGGCACGCGTCGACCAGGGCGGGATTACCGCTTATGACAGCCAGGACAGCGCCAAGCTCTCGGTCCTTGCTGCAGCCAACGCCCTGCTCTGTCGCCCGGCCCATTCCCCGGAACAGCCTGCGGGAAGCATCGTGCCCTATATTGCCATTTGAATGCGATGCGGCTTATCACTTAAGGCTTGACTTGCCTCCTTTTGTTTCATAATTGTTCCTTATTCGTTCTACAGGAAAAGGCGCGATCATGCTGACCAACAAACAACATGAACTTCTCTGCTTCATCGATGAAAGACTGAAGGAAACAGGCGTTTCTCCTTCATTTGAGGAGATGAAGGAAGCTTTGAGACTCAAGTCCAAATCTGGTATCCACCGTTTGATCAGCGCGCTGGAAGAACGCGACTTCATTCGCCGCTTGCCCAATCGGGCCCGTGCCCTGGAAGTATTGAAACTGCCGGAAGGCGGGCTTGTTCAATCGACTCCATCGAATGTGGTCAACATTCCCGAAGCCCAGCCTTCGAGACCTGCGGCAAAAGAACTGCCTATTGCCGCCAATGACATTATCGAGATCCCGCTGCATGGCCGGATTGCTGCCGGTGTTCCGATCGAGGCCATGGAAGGTCAGTCTTCGCTCAGCGTTCCGGCTGCGCTTCTGGGTTCTGGCGAGCATTATGCGCTGGAGGTTTCCGGAGATTCGATGGTAGACGCTGGCATATTGGATGGCGACTACGCCCTGATTCAGCGCACAGAAACCGCTCGCAACGGCGAAATTGTGGTCGCTCTTGTCCATGACGAAGAGGCGACCCTGAAATATCTGTTTCAGGAGTCCGGAAAAGTACGGCTCGATCCGGCCAATGCGGCATATGAACCGCAGGTTTATGGCCCGGGCGAGGTCCGTATTCAGGGGAAGATGGCAGGACTATTGCGCCGCTACAACTGACATCAGGGCGGCGCAAAGCGCATCCAGACATGATTGCCTGACCGGTTGCGCACTGTCTCTATATGGCCAGACGCCATTTCTATCGTCAGGCCACCGGTACGGGACAACAGCTTCTTGTCGACCTTGATCCAGCGCGGCTGGCAACTTCGCGGCAAGCGTCGCTCACTGACCACGATATCGGCGCGGCGACAGGCAGCGGCCAAAGCTATTTCCGGAATATAGTGACGGCTTCTGAGGGCAACGATCGTCCATTCGCGATCTTGCCCCGTCATCATGATCGTACAACTGTCCATGTTGCATCTGGCACCAGGCCAGTCGTCCATCTGCAAGAAATCCTCCGTCACCCCTGCATTTTCCCGAATCATGTCCGAAATAAATTCTCCGCTGCGCGTCCGCAGCATCACCAGACGCTCCCCTGTCGTTCGCACAGCCAGATGACGTCCGTCACCAGTAACATATAAATCAGCCGGCTTGGCAGCCAGCATCATGGCGGTGCCAGCAAGCAGCGGCACCAGGCCGCCATAGCGCCACTTTTCTCTCCATAGCAAAAGCCATAGACCTCCCACTACGACCAGTCCGAAGCTGAGACGCGATACGGTCGGAAACCAGGTTACGGCTCCCGGACGGGAGGATACAAAGTGGGCGAGACTGATCAGGCCAGAGAGGGCTTTCTCGCACAACCACCAGGCCGGGCCCCCAAGCCCGAACAGATCCAGCGCCAGTGCGATGACCTCGAGCGGCATGATCACAAAAGTTGTCAGGGGGATCGCCAGAATATTGGCCAAAGCGCCGTAAAGTCCAGCCTTGTGAAAATGGTATAGCGCAATGGGCATAAGCGCCAGTTCTACTACCAGACCGGTACAGAAAAGCGAAAGAATGACGCGCCGGAATCGCTTCCCGTGCCCCTCTTCACGCGGCACAAGCCATCGCTGCATCATCGGATGTTCATGCAGGGAGATAATCGCGGTGACGGCAGCGAAACTCAGCTGAAAACTGGGACCCATGAGGGTTTCCGGCCAGAAAATCAGAACAAAAACTGCACCGGCAGCCACCATACGCAAGGTAAATGCACTTCGCCCCAGCATCAAGGCTGTCAGGACCAGCAGTGCCGCCACACAGGCTCTGATGGTCGGAACCTGGGCGCCGGTAAGCAAAGTGTAGGACACCGCAGCAATCGCTGCAAAACCGGCAGCCACAAGCGGCAATCGCCATCGAAGAGCGAAGGATGGAATGCAGGCCAGTGTCTTGAGCACGACCAGATAGACGGCCCCGACAATCGCCGTCACATGCAGCCCGCTGATGGACAGCAAATGCGCCAGACCACTGTTCCGCATGGCTTCGGCATCGGCTTCCGAAATGGCACCGCGATCGCCGGTGGCGAGGGTAGCGCCGATGGCCCCTGCACCGCCGGCCATCCGAGACTGAACATGACGTGACAACCGCTGACGATGTTGCGAAATCCAAGGCGATTGATCAGCTGGCCGGACAACTTCTATCTCCCCGAGCAACTGCCCGGTCGCTCCCAGCCCCTGAAACCAGGCCCGCTGCGCAAAATTATATGCACCAGGCAGTGCCGAGATTGCCGGCGGCATTAATCGTGCGCGCAAAGCAATGATAGCTCCGCGCTTCATGGCGGCGTCGGCTTTGTCAGACGGGACATTCACCCGCACCTTGGGTGGCAGTCCCTGCTGCCCCCCGGTGTTCAGTGTCAGCCGGATCTGGTCGCGGGATGGGAACTCCTCATATATGGCAATTTCGCCGTGAAAACTTGCAATTTGCGGTCTTTCAAGCACCGGCGCAGCGACGATGACTGAACGTCCCCAGATCAAAAGGCAACCGGACATGACGAGCAGTACGGCCCAAAAAAGGGCTTGGGCCGCTCGATATGTCCTGGCAGGTCGGGCGCTGATCAACAGAAGAGCCAGACAGGAGAAAATGGCAGCGAGCCACCAAAACAAGTTGGCAAAGAGAAACCAGATTGCCACCCCCACTCCCAATGCCACCGGCACCCAGAGTGGCAGCTGATCGCGCTCTTTTTCCAGCTGTCTTTCCAGTCTGCTAAACATGGCTGCGAATTGAATGGATTCAGGCAATTGTCGGCGGCTCAAGGCCATGCTAAGGGCGCTGCCAGCTGATCGGGCAATTGCCATGCTCCGGAACCGGAAGCCCGGCAAACTGCCGGATTCGCCAGAATTTTCCGAATGAACATCCGTTCGCATCCGCAAGAAATATCACAGGGACTTCTCAGCCGTGAATGTAAACAGCAGTGCACAAGTCGTCACACGCTTCGCCCCTTCCCCGACGGGTTACCTGCATATCGGGGGGGCGCGGACGGCGATGTTCAACTGGCTTTTTGCCCGACATCATGGCGGCAAGGCGCTGTTGCGGATCGAAGATACCGACAAGGCCCGCTCCACGCAGGAGGCGATCGATGCTATCCTCGAAGGCCTCGACTGGCTCGGCCTGGACTGGGACGATGAACCGGTTTTTCAGTCACAGCGCGCGGAACGTCACGCCGAAGTGGCGCATGAATTATTGGCTTCGGGCAATGCCTATAAATGCTTCGCCACACCAGAAGAACTGGCGGAAATGCGGGAGCAGCAGCGGGCTGAGAAAAAGCCGATGCGCTATGATGGGCGCTGGCGTGATCGCGACCCTGCCTCGGCACCGGATGGAACCCCCTACGCAATCCGGCTGAAAACGGAACAGCAGGGCAAGGTAACCATTGCCGACGCCGTGCAAGGTGATGTGTCTGTCCAGAACAGCGAAATTGATGATTTCATCCTGCTCCGGTCCGATGGCACGCCAACTTACATGCTGGCGGTCGTCGTCGATGATCATGACATGGGTGTCACGCATCTGGTTCGCGGAGATGATCATCTGAACAATGCGTTCCGTCAGCTTGCGCTGATAAAGGCGATGGGATGGACCGAGCCGGTCTATGCCCACATTCCCTTGATCCACGGCAATGACGGGGCGAAACTATCGAAAAGGCACGGCGCTCTCGGCGTTGAGGCCTATCGGGACATGGGGATCATGTCCGATGCGATGTTCAATTATCTGCTCCGGCTGGGCTGGGGTCATGGCGATGACGAGATCATCTCCCGTTCGCAAGCGATTAAATGGTTTGATTTGGCCGGAGTTGGTAAATCTCCATCCCGTTTTGACCCCAAAAAGCTGCAAAATCTCAACGGCCAATATATTCGTGAAGCGGATGATTCGGCTTTGGTGGCACTGACCCGTCCGCTGATCGACACGCTTTTGGAACGATCTTTGACCGATGTGGAAGCCGATTTGCTAGCCCAGGCCATGCCGGTTTTGAAGAGCCGGGCAAAAAACCTCAATGAGCTCGCTGAAAATAGCGTTTTTCTCTACAAAAAACGGCCACTTGGCCTCGACGAGAAGGCCCAAGCTCTGCTAGATGCTGACGCAAGGCATTTGCTTGAATCGATTCATTCTGCCTTGGCCAAACTCGACGAATGGACGCTCGAGGCCACGGAAGAATGTGTAAAAGCGATAGCAGAAGCTGCCGAACTGGGGTTGGGAAAGCTCGCACAACCTATGCGTGCTGCTCTGACAGGAAGCACCAGTTCACCCGGAATTTTTGACGTTCTTGTGCTTTTGGGCAAGCAGGAGTCGCTGGCACGTCTCGAAGATCAAACAAAATAACCTGAGTCATTCAGGAGCAGAAAGGACAATATTGTGGGCAACGATAGCGCAACATTCGGCCTCAACGGCAACAATCACGAATTTCAGGTCATGCAGGGCAGCGAGGGTCCGGATGTCATCGATATCCGCAAGCTCTATGCACAAACTGGCGCGTTCACTTACGACCCCGGCTTCACTTCGACTGCGAGTTGCGAATCCGAGCTCACCTTTATCGATGGCGGCGAAGGCATTTTGCTCCACCGCGGCTATTCTATCGAACAGCTGGCCGAGCACAGCACCTTTATGGAAGTGGCCCACCTTCTGCTGCGCGGCGAGCTGCCGAACCAGTCGGAATATGATGATTTCACCAACACCATTACCCGGCACACCATGCTGCATGACCAGTTGCGCGGCTTTTATTACGGCTTCCGCCGGGATGCTCACCCGATGGCGATCATGTGCGGTGTCGTCGGCGCGCTGTCCGCTTTTTATCACGACAGCACCGACATTAACGATCCCCAGCAACGGATGATCGCCAGCCACAGGCTGATCGCGAAGATGCCCACCATTGCTGCCATGGCCTACAAATATGCGGTTGGTCAGCCCTTCCTCTATCCGGACAACAGCTTGTCCTATACCGGCAATTTCTTGCGCATGACCTTTGGCGTGCCGGCAGAAGACTATGAAGTGGATCCGGTCATTGAAAAGGCGATGGATCGCATCTTCATCCTGCATGCCGATCATGAGCAAAATGCTTCGACTTCGACTGTCCGTCTCGCCGGTTCTTCCGGGGCCAATCCCTTTGCCTGCATAGCGGCGGGCATTGCCTGTCTCTGGGGACCAGCTCATGGCGGTGCGAACGAAGCGGCGCTCAACATGCTGCATGAAATCGGTCATCCTGATCGCATTCCGGAATATATCGAGCGAGCGAAAGACAAGAATGATCCGTTCCGCCTGATGGGCTTCGGCCACCGGGTGTACAAGAATTATGACCCGCGGGCTTCGGTCATGCAGAAAACCGTGCGTGAGGTCTTCGCCGCGCTGAAGGTCAACGATCCCGTGTTCGACGTGGCCTTGCAGCTGGAAGAAATGGCGCTCAACGACCCCTATTTCATCGAGAAGAAACTGTTCCCGAATGTCGATTTCTATTCGGGGATCATTCTTTCCGCCATCGGCTTCCCGACATCGATGTTTACCGCGCTCTTCGCTCTCGCCCGCACCGTTGGCTGGGTGGCACAGTGGAACGAGATGATTTCCGATCCCGGCCAACGCATTGGCCGTCCCCGGCAGCTCTATACCGGGCCCAAACATCGGGAATATGTCGAGATCGGCAACCGTTAGAACGCGGCAAATTTCACAGGGGATTCTGGAGAGGGGGCGCATTGCGCTCCCTTTCTGTCAGTGCCGAGCTGGCAGCGTCAGGGTAAAAACCGTCCCTTTCCCGACATCACTCTCCACTGTCAGACTGCCATTCATGGCTTCCGCAAGACGTCGCGAAATGAACAGGCCGAGGCCGCTTCCGCCATCCCCGGATCGGCCCAGTCGCTCAAACTTCTCGAAAATTTTCGCCTGATCCTCCAGAGCAATGCCCTCGCCTTGGTCAGTGACCAGAATGGAAACTGTGTCCTCCGCCTGCCGCACCTGCATCTTGATAACCGATCCATCCGGAGAATAGCGGATCGCATTGCCGACCAGGTTCACGAGGATCTGCAATACCCGTCGAAATTCCCCCCTGGCCGGAGCTTCCTGCGATTCAGGCGGCACATCGATACGGATTTGGTGATCGGCGGACTTGACCGCCAGCAGACCTGCGGTGCGGTGAGCGAGATCGACAAGGTCGACATCGTCAGTCGCGACTGTAAAGTTGGCTTTTTCAATGGCTTCGAGATCTGACAAATCGTCAACCAGTGACAACAAATGCCGTCCCGCCGCCGCGATATCATTGGCATATTCGGAATAATTGCCGCGCAGGGGACCTATGAGTTGATTGCTGATGGTCTCGGCATTAGCGATGATCTTGTCGAGCGGCTGGCGCAATGCCGGTGCCAGTTGCTGACCGAACAAGGCATCCCCGATCAGACCGGCACCTTCTTGAACAGTTTCTTGATCACCGGCTTCCACCTCCGCTTCGCGTTCCAGCGAGAACTGATATCCCGAAAACAGACCGTCCCCGTCAATCAACGGTTGACCGCTTACAATATATTTTCCGGAAGGGTCGCCGACTTTTTGCAGTGACTGGTTGCGAACGGGCTGACGTTCATCAATAGCATCTGAAAAACCCGCCGCTTGTTGTGTGGCCGGAACCTCGAAACAGTCCCAAATCAGCTGGCCGACCGTTTCCGACGCAATATCGGGCTGCCCGGGCAAAAATATGGACATGATACGGAGCGCCGTATCCGTGCGTATGGAGCCCCGTCCGTTGAGGCGGTCCAGATCACGCTGCCGCTGCAGGGAAAACGAGTCCTCCACCGGTGCTTCGCTTTCCTGCCATGCAGTAATCTCAAGGCCAACGCTGCCGGGGCCGTTCTCGCCAGGAACCCGCGTCTTGACCCACATCGCAATGATGGAACTCTCGTTTGCCGCTGTAGCCGAGCGGGACAGATTCATCCCCAGTCTCTTGCTGAGTCGCGCAAGATCGGCCAGTTGCGGAATGGCCAGCGGTCCGCCGTCATATCCGCCACATTGCCGGTTCAACCGCATCAGCGGAGTATCAGCTGACAGGAGACGCCCGTCGCTCCCCAGCTCTGCCCGAACAGGTTCGGCAAGATTGCCTGATGCTGTCATCGATCGGTAGATCCGGTCACCGCGCTTTCCATGGCATGTCTGGCCGCCTGATAGGCTGGATCGAGGTGCCAGGATTGCAGCATGTATCGCGCGTCTTGTACGTCCATTTCCTTATAGGTCGCGGCAGTCAGGGCCTCTCCGGTTCCATCCAGTGAAGCATGGAGCGACAAGGCGGTTTGCGGTTCAATTCCAAGTGCCTTCAGTACCACCACCAGGCGAGCCATTTGTTCTTCCGCCGTAAACGTATAAATTTGACCGGGCGTCAGACGTGCCATGATCGCCAGCCGTGCCACGAACAGTTCGATGCCATCGAGCAAGGGGTGTGGCGACTGGATTTCTGGATCTTCGCTGACATTGATCAGTTGGGCGAGCCTTTCAGCACAACGAGCCGCGGACTGTCCTTCATCATGTTCGGTCAGAATTTTCTGGGTTGCGGCAATCAGCTGGTTCTCTCCTGCGCCAGCCAATCTGGCCAGTGCAGCGCAGATCGACCAAATCAGCCCGTGAAGGATTTCCGCCGGCAGGCTTTCCCGTCTTGCGAGTACCGTATCGGATGATGTGCCTTCTCGACCCTGTGCAACCAGAAACTGCATCGCCGCATCCGCGATCGCCTTGTCGCCATGATTGAGATAACGGGTCAATATGTTTTCGAGCTCCGTCCGAGAAATTTTCTCGACGAGGCGGGACGACAGTTCAACCTTCTGTGCCTGCACAAATACATATTCGGGCAAGGCGCGATCATCGAGAACACCCGATTTGCTCAGTAAAGCATAGCTATGGATCCGATCACTGGCCGCAATGGCTTCCAGTGTCGGGTCAGATACATCAAATTCCTCGATTGCTGTCTTGCAGATTTCAATTTCAATACTGCCGACTATTGATTGCAAAAACTGCCGGCTGAATGACAGCATGCGATCCGAGAAACGGACATCCGACCGTGGCGAGAGTGCAGCCGACAGGTCATCGGCAATGGCAACGCTGGAACGCGCGGCATTGGCTGCACGTTGCAGCAAAGCCCTGCCATTTTGTGGTCTGCTCTGAGAATCCCGGTCTGCCATAGGTTTGGCCATAGGTTAATGTGGTTAATATCCTGCTAAGCGCAAGCAATGGGCAAAGCGGGAAACCACTGAAAAATCAGGATTTTGCAGATCCGGACATCGCCGAAATTGCCAGAAAGGCTGCGGCATATATCAATCCGGCATAGATTCCCGAGAATATCTGCCCGAAAATCGCCCCCGTCAGGATGATCAACAGCACCAGCAACATGTCTGGCCGAATGAAATCGAGTTTTACGGATTTCAGGGAAAATTTCGCGATAATCAAGTTGAGTATCAAAGCCGCAATAACAACCGAATTGGGGACCAAGGCATCCGGATCCGAAAGCCGGGCAGACAGAATCAGCAGGACCAGCGGAATCGCGATCAATCCCAGTCGTCCCAGATCCGCGCCGCGATGCCGCCCGATGGAAAGAGTTTCCATCGCTTCCAGCTGTTTCAGAACAACCTGCCCTGCTATCAGCAGAAGCAGAGCCGGGATCGCCCATTCAAACCAGGCCGTTATCGTGGCAAAGAAACCCAGCAAGATCATTGCGCCGCCAAGATACTGGCCGGAACTGGGAACAGACTCCAGCTTTCGGGCGGTCCATACGGCCAGCGGCCAGGTTCCAAAGCGTTCGAGAAAATTGCGTGGGCGCCCCGAATTTTCATTCAGCCGGATTTTGACATAGTCGGCAATCGTGTCCGGATTATCCAGGGCGAACAACTGACCGGTCTCCATCTGTGCCTCGGTGATCACTTCCCGATAACATTCTGCCTGCACAGCGGTGCGCAGAAGGGCAGAACCAAAGTCCCAGTCATCCGGAATGTCGTGCATGTCTTTCAGACGCGCCAATTTCAGGACAGCCACACCAAGCCAGCGATGCTCGAGATCAACACGTTCAAACTCCGCGAACTGGTCGGAATTTTCCGCCACAAGAATCATTTCCGCCTGATCACCAGTCAGTTTCTCCGCCACATCTGGCGACGGCAGGATGCCATCTCCCAGGAAAAGCAAATCTCCCTCTTCGTCAGCATATCCCGCAATATCCGGACCACTTCGAACAATGTGGATGTCGTCTCCGTTCCTTTTCAGCATATCAACATGTTGTAAAAGCGGCCCGGGCATGCCCGCGCTGATCAGCAAGATTTTTGCAGCACCGAGCGACTTCACCAGATGGATCTGGTGATCGAGGATCCTCTCGTCGAACAGGGAGTGCAAGCCGATCGGCCCATCTCCATTGTCATTGTCCCGAAGCAGGGAAATCAGGGCCAGTTTCACAAATATAGTCCGCCGATAAGGATGATCATGCTGATCAGTCCATAGAATGGCCCACTATCGCATGCAAAGTATATCGGGCCAATGGAGATGGCCTGAACGGAAAATGATGATGTTCGAGTTCGGGAACAGCCTAGAGCTATGCGCCCGGTTCGGCTTTGTCTGTCGCAATAGCGTCTTCAAGTTTCCGCAAAATAACCGGATCACCGGGAGCGGATTTGGAAGCCTCTTCTGCCAGGTTGATGACATCGGTCGCCCCAAAACTCGCGGCAAGCCCCTTTAGTCGCCATGCAGCATAGTGCCAGTTGGCATCGCAACGGGCCCGGCGCAGCAAGTCGACCTGCCGTTCCGCACTTTCCAGAAAGGCGCCTCGCAGTTCCTGAATCAGCGACTGATCGTCACCAACCGCAGCCGCGAGCGCCGCATCCAAAGCTCCATAATCGAATGACATGCCCCAAGTTTAGGATGCGGTGGTTAACTTAAGGTTTCTCTCTGTAAAAAATATGGTAAACAGGAGGTATGACAGGTGGATCAAAAATCGTGGAAATCCGGGATGATCAGGACGGCGACCCTCATGATCATGTCGAGTTAGAAAACTCCGACGACAAATCGGCAACAGAAGAGGATTCCAAAGCGGAAGATTTTTCTGTTGAAAACAAGGATGATGACGCTCCTTCTGAAGAAAGCGAATGGTCCCATTATGCCGATGACATGCCGGAAGAATCGACCGGCAAAGGGTATCTGGCCCCGGCACTGCTGGGAATCGCCATAGCTGCGTGGACCGGGTTCTTTGGGTGGGCGAATCAGGACATATTTGTCACATTGCCGACGCCAAAAGCGGGAATTGAACTCGTGGCTGACTGGTCGCTACCGATAATTCTGTTCTCCCTCGCCTACTTGCTGCTCATGCGGAACAGCACCCGCGAAGCGAAACGCTTTACGGATGTGTCTTCTTCTCTGCGGTTTGAGTCCGAGCAATTGCAGACCCGATTAAAGTCGGTGAACAACGAATTGTCCATGGCGAGAGAGTTTCTCGCCGGGGAAACGCGCGAACTGGCCACCCTTGGCAGTCAGTCCACAGAAAAGCTGACAACGGCCGCTGACAGTATCAAGACCGTGCTGAGTGACGGCCTGCGCAAAATGACCAAGCTGGATGAAGTCGGCGCAGCGGCCTACCAGAACCTGGAACAATTGCGCGAGCATTTGCCGGTCGTCATCAATACCGCCAAGGATGTCACCAACCAGATTGGCAATTCCGGACGTTCGGCCCAAGCTGAAATGGCACGGATGATCACGACGCTGGAACGTGTGGGTGAAGTTGGCACCAATGCCAAACAAAGCCTTGACCGGCTGAACGATAAGTCCGCCGAGGCTCTGCAGGGACTAGCCACCATAGCCGATGAAGTTCAAGCAAACTTCGCCCGGCAGCTGGAAGATACGCAAGCCGGTTCGGGCAAGATTGCCGCCGATCTGAAGAATTCTGCCAACGAAGTGATTGAAGCCCTGCACAAGGCGCAGGAACAGCTTGCCGGCGAGACATCGCGATCATCGCAAACCATTCGTGCCGACATGACCGCGATCGAGGAATCCCTGCAGGCGGTCAGCTCCGCCGCGGATGAAGAAGATACCCGTTTGAAAGAACTGGTCGCCGAGCTGGACCGCAACGTGCTCGATATTTCCCAGAAAGTAGCCCAGCTCGACAATGAAGGTGGAGAGAAGACCGCCAAATTGGCCTTTGCGATGAATGCGCTGCGCCAGAATAATGACAACCTGCAACAATCCCTGAACAAGGGGTATGGCGTTGCGGATGGCATGATCGAGAAGATCGAGAACTTGCTTATCGCACTGGACAGCGGTGCCCGTGAAATGGATGAAACGCTGCCAGCGGCGTTTGATCGCATGAACGAGAAATCGGACAAGAGTATTTTCCTGTTTGACCGCATGACCCAGGAAGCCACCAAGATCACCCAGCAGACCGATGCCCTGTCCGCCAAGATTGAACGGGCAGACAATGCGATTGAGGCACAGAGCAGCAAGCTGCAGACTCTCAGGGAGGCGGGCAATGAGTCGATGGAAGACGTGCTGGCGAAGATCGACACCATGTCGGCATCCTTGCGGGAAATCCGGGACGAGAATGAGTCATTGGCCGAAAGTGCCGGCGAAAAATTGATCACTGCCCTGCTCCGCGTCAAGGAAACCGCCAATCAAGCTTCTGAATTCTCACGCAACGCTCTGGAAAATTCGATCATGGGATCGACGGACCAGTTTGAAAAGGTCAGCGAAGAAGCGCTCAACCGGATCATTGACGAGAAAATCGCATCCATAGCGCCGAAACTGGAATCCGCAGTGTCCAGCGCGGTGGCAACAACCCAGTCCACGGCGGGTCACCTGACCGAGCAGCTGACCGCGATTGAGGACATGACCACCAATCTCGAACAGCGCATTTTGTTTGCCAAGGAAAAGGCTGAACAAAGCAGCGAAGAGAATTTCACCCGGCGTGTGGCGCTATTGACAGAATCCCTGAATTCGACCGCCATCGACCTTACCAAGCTCCTGTCCAATGAAGTGACGGACACCGAGTGGGCCGCCTATCTGAAGGGCGATCGCGGCATTTTCTCACGCCGCGCCGTCCGTTTGCTGGATTCTGGTGAAGTGCGGGAAATCCTGGCGGAATATGAAGGCAATTCGGAATTTCGCGAGCATGTGAACCGCTACATCCATGACTTTGAAGCCATGCTCCGCGGTGTTCTGGCAACCCGCGATGGCAGCGCGATCAGCGTGACCTTGCTGTCTTCGGATATCGGGAAGCTTTATGTGGCTTTGGCTCAAGCAATCGAGCGCCTGCGCAGCTAGCCTTTCTCAGAGCCGGTCGCGGCTGTTGAAAAAGTCAATGTCATCGACGGTCAGCCACTCGTTGACATAATTATAGTAGAACAGCACGAATGCCGCCGTCGCCAATATCGTGGTCCACAACAGCACTCTCAGTGGCCGGAAATTGACCGGTGCTCCGTCCGCCTGTCCCTGCACCATTTCGGTGTTGGTTTCGTGATGATTACGGATGCCGATAGGCAGGATGATGAACGCGGAAATCACCCAGAAAAGAATATAGATAGCAATGATGGACGTCCATTCCATGTAATCAGGTCTCCACTACAAGCACTTTGACGACCGGTTTCTTGCCGGTCCATTCGGTCGCAGATCGGCGAACCAGCAGCCGCAATTCTTCCGCAAACCGGTCCAGATCACCCACAGGTTTGACAAATTTGGCCAGAATATCCTCAGATATTTCATCCAGATATTCCTCCTCATCCTGCTCCAGCGGAACACCAGTCAGGCGCAATACCGGATCACCCGCCAGCTTGCCATCTCCGTCCAGAGCAACGGCAACCGATATCACACCATTATAGCCGATTTTCCGTCGTTCGTTGAGCGTTTTGCCGTCAGCAGGGATCATCACGTCCCCGTCGAGGACCAGTCGACCGGTGCGTTCCTGACCGACGACCTCCGGTTTTCCCGGGGCGAGGCGGACGATGTCTCCATTCTGCTGAAACACCGTATGTGCAATACCATGGTCACGACCAAATCGTGCCTGTTCCTTCATGTGCCGGATTTCACCATGCACGGGTACCAGAATATCAGGCCGGATCCAGTCATACATTTTCGCAAGTTCCGGGCGCCCCGGATGACCCGAAACATGGATATCTTCCTGGCGATCGGTGATCATTACCACATCTTTGGCGGCCAGTTGATTCTGGATGCGCCCGATAGCGATTTCATTGCCAGGGATCTGCTTGGACGAAAACAGCACATGGTCACCAGCGGAGAGCTTGATCTTGTGGCTGTCGCCCGCGATCCGTCCCAGAGCTGCGCGAGATTCGCCCTGCCCGCCGGTCGCGACGATCATCACTTTGTCGCGCGGCAGGTTCATCGCCTCCTCGAAGTCCACCACCGGGGGAAAGTCCTTCAAATAGCCGGTTTCCCTTGAATTTTCGATGATCCGGTCCAGCGAACGCCCGGCCACGCACAATGTTCTGCCCGTTGCCTTGGCAACCTTTCCCAGCGTTTGCAGTCGGGCCGCATTGGAAGCAAATGTCGTAATCAACACCCGGGTGTCGATTTCGCCCACCACCCGCGTGAGATTGCGGAACACATCCCCTTCCGAGCCCGACGGATTGTTGTTGAAGACATTGGTGGAATCGCAAATCATCGCCAATACGCCCTGGTCCCCGATTGAAGTCAGCTCTTCTGGCGTAGACGGCACACCCAGCAAGGGCTCGTCATCGAGTTTCCAGTCGCCAGTGTGGAAAATATTTCCATATGGTGTGGAAATCAGCAGAGCGTTCCCCTCGGCGATACTATGTGCAATCGGCAGATAACGGAATCCAAAAGGTCCCAGTTCGAAGCTGCCCTCATTGGGAATGATGTTGAGCTTAACATCATGTTCCAGACCCGCCTCTTCCAGTTTGCGCCGGATCAACCCGGCGGTAAACGGCGTGGCGTAGAGGGGAACGTCGAGATCCCCGGCCAGATAGGGGATGGCCCCGATATGGTCCTCATGCCCATGAGTCAGGACAATCCCGAGCAGATCGTCGCTGCGTTTCTCGATAAATTCCAGATCCGGCAGAACCAGATCAATGCCAGGATAGCCGGGATCCGCGAAGGTCATGCCGAGATCCACCATGACCCATTTGCCGTCGCAGCCATAGAGATTGACGTTCATGCCAATCTCCGCCGACCCGCCGAGAGCCAGGAAAAGAAGTTCGCTATCGGATTTTGTCATGAAGCTTTGGTTGCTCGCTGGTAGAGGATCAGGAGACCCTGGAGTGTCAGATCGGATTCCAGCGTATCGAAGGCATCCGTATGCTGATCAAAAAGAATAGACAGTCCCCCGGTGGCGATGACCTTGGTCGGTCGTCCGATTTGCTGCTTGGTGCGTTCCACCAGCCCTTCGATCATGGCTACATAGCCCCAGAAAATACCGATCAGCATCTGACTTTCGGTGGTCGTGCCAATCACACTGGTGTCTTCTGGCGATTCAAGGGCAATTCGGGGCAGCTGGGCAGTCTTTCCCACCAGCGCATCCAGGGACAGATTGATGCCGGGGGCGATCACGCCGCCTTTATAGGCCCCGTCATAGTCTGCGACGTCAAAGGTGGTCGCCGTACCAAAATCGATGATGACGATATCCTGCTTGTACTTTTCATGCGCTGCAATCACATTCAGAACCCGGTCTGCCCCAACTGTATCCGGTTGCGCCACGTCGAGAGCAACACCCCACCCGGCATCGCCGCGTCCGGCCACGAGCGGCGTCACACCAAAATATTTCTCTGACAGTACCGACAGATTGTGCAGCGCGCGCGGCACCACCGTGCCAATGATCACAGCATCTATGTCCGAAAGAGCAAGGCCTTCCAATTCGAGCAACTGCCGGAGCCATACGACATATTCGTCGGCTGTACGCCGCGCATCGGTAGCGATTCGCCAGCGGGCCTTGATCTCGTCACCGTCAAAAAGTGCGAACACGACATTGGTATTTCCAGCATCTATCGCCAGCAACATGGGCGGACCTTTCCTTTAGCCGATTTCCACATCACCGGCATGTATCTCGATAAGCGTTCCATCTGGCTTTCTCAAGCGCAGCGCGCCATCATCGCTCAGACCCTGATAACTGCCCGTCAGTGGACAGGGTGAATCCTTGTCAACCATCAGCCTGGTTCCAGTGACATGCGCCCGGTTCTGCCATTCTGCCAATACCGGGAAGAGGCCATCTCGCCGCCATTTTGACAGCCAGTGCGCAAAAGAAATGGCGATTTGTTGCAGCAACAGCTCAGCCGATGGCTCAGGATCGGGACCCTGATCCCTCAGGCTCGTGACCTCTCGATCCTCAACCGAAGGTGTTACCGCAACATTGACACCGATTCCCACAATCACATGGTCTCCGCTGCGCTCAAGCAAAATGCCGCAGATCTTCGCCCCGCCGACCAATATGTCATTTGGCCATTTCAGTTCGATGGAACGCGGATCAATATGCGCGGCGATGCCATCACTGACCGCCAAGGCGGTGACGAAGGACAAAGTTGATGGCGATGGATCGGTATCCTCGCATCTGACAACCGTACTGCAGTAAAGATTGCCTTCAGGGCTTTGCCAGGTCCGGCCTAGGCGGCCCTTCCCACCAGACTGACGCTCGGCTCTTAGCCACAGACCTTCGCTAATGGAGGGATCAGCTTGCTGCACCCGCGCTTTCAGATCCGCATTGGTGGACCCGGTTTCCGCTACCGTTTCTATCCGGATGGTCAGAACAAGGCCTGAGCAGCAGTGGCGGTTATGGGCGCCAGAGCCGGTATGGCCAGGTAGCCCAGCGGAGAAACAGCAATTGCCGTCAGCGCGATCAGTCCGTTCTCGGTCTTGTTGCCGGTGGCGACGATCTCATTGGCGGGTTCGTCAAAATAGATGATCTTGACGACCTTGATATAGTAGAACGCGCCGATAACCGAAGCCGCGATGCCGATGACCGCTAGCGGCAGCATACCAGCAGCCACGGCCGCATCAAATACCAGAAACTTGCCCCAGAACCCGAACAGCGGGGGAATACCTGCCAAAGAGAACATGAACACGGCAAAGGCGGCCGCTAGCCCCGGACGGCTTTGCGACAGGCCAGCAAGGCTGGAGAGGCTCTCTAGCGGCTTGCCATCCTTGTCGCGCATTTCCATGACGCAGATGAAGCTGCCCAGCGTCATCAGCACATAGATCACGAGATAGAAGAGCATCGCCGACACGCCCTGCGCGGTACCGGCAGCGAGGCCGATCAGCAGGAAGCCGACATTGTTGATCGAGCTGTAGGCCAGCAGTCGCTTGATATTCTGTTGCCCAATCGCAGCCACGGCTCCGAGGACGATGGAGGCTAGCGCGACAAAGACAATGATCTGCTGCCAGGTGGATGTCTGGCCGCCGAACGCGTCGATGATGACCCGGACGGTCAGCGCAATAGCGGCAACTTTCGGTGCACTTGCAAAGAAGGCCGTCACGGGTGTTGGCGCGCCTTCATAGACGTCCGGGGTCCACATGTGGAACGGCACGGCGCTGATCTTGAACGCCAGGCCAGCGAGCACCAGCACGACGCCAATCAGCGGCCCCGTCGACAGGTCGCCAGTCAACGTGTCTCCGATCACCGAGAAGCTGGTCGATCCCGCAAAACAATAAACCAGCGAAATCCCGAACAGCAGCATGCCGCTCGCCAGTGCACCGAGGACGAAATATTTCAGACCGGCTTCCGCCGAACGTTCTTCGTTGCGCACGAAACTGGCAAGCACATAAGCCGAGAGGCTGTTGAGTTCGAGGCCGATATAGAGGGTCAGCATGTCCGCAGCAGACACCATCATACCCATACCAATCGCGGCAAAAATGATCAGAACCGGATATTCCGGACGATATTCACCCCCGGCCTTGAAGAAACGCGGCGCGATCATCAGGCAGACGATCGCGGCGAAATAGATCAGCAGCTTTGCAAAGCTGCCGAAGGCGTCCATGCGATAGAGACCGGCAAAGGCATCTCCGCCAAATTCGTAGGACGGGTTGGTCAGAAACTCCAAAACGACCAGCGAGGAACCGGCTAGCGCTGCCACGGAAAGAATCGTAACGAGGCGCGCAGATTTGATCCCGCCATAGGCTGCGATCAACAACAGCACGAGGCTGCTGACGGTCAGCAGGATTTCCGGCAAGGTGAATATCAGGGAAATTGTATAATCCATCAGTGCGATTCCCCGACAGCGCTTGAAAGTTTTTGTTCCGTGCCCGCCTCTGCGCTGCCCATTTGCAGATCTGCATCGCCATCAGGTGCGGCCCGGTCAATGCGGGCGACCAGTGTCCCGACATCTCCGCGGATCGGCGCGAGGAAGCTTTCCGGATAGACACCCATCCACATCACTGCCGCGGCGATAGGAGCTAGCAGGGCCATTTCGCGTTTCGAGAGATCGGGCATGGCCTTCACATCCTCATGCACCAGCTCACCAAAAGCGACACGGCGATATAGGTAGAGCATGTAACCGGCGCCGAGAATGATGCCGGTCGTCGCAACCAGAGTGACCCAGCTATTGACCTTGTACAGTCCGACCAGCGACAGGAACTCGCCGACAAAACCGCTGGTTCCGGGCAGTCCGACCGATGCCATGGTGAACAGCATGAAGAGCAATGCATATTTCGGCATGTTGATCGACAGACCGCCATAGCGGGAGATTTCGCGGGTATGCAGCCTGTCGTAGATCACGCCGACGCAAAGGAAGAGCGCGCCGGAGACCAGTCCGTGGCTGAGCATGACGATGATCGCGCCTTCAATACCCTGACGGTTGAACGCAAACAGACCCAATGTCACGATGGCCATATGCGCCACCGAGGAATAGGCGATCAGCTTCTTCATGTCCTGCTGCACCAGCGCCACGAGAGATGTGTAGACAACGGCGACCATGGACAGCACAAAGATCAGCCAGATAAATTGTTCGGACGCTTCCGGGAACATCGGGATGGAGAAGCGCAGGAAACCGTAACCGCCCATTTTCAGGAGCACGCCTGCCAAGATGACCGAACCCGCCGTTGGCGCCTGCACATGGGCATCCGGCAACCAGGTATGCACCGGCCACATCGGCATTTTGACGGCGAAACTGGCGAAGAAAGCCAGCCATAGCCAGGTCTGGGCCGCGGGATCGAAATCATAGTTGAGCAATGTCGGAATGTCCGAAGTCCCGGCTTCCTGGACCATCCAAAGCATCGCGATCAGCATCACCACCGATCCCAGCAGGGTATAGAGGAAGAATTTGTAGCTGGCGTAGATCCGATTCGCACCGCCCCAGATTCCGATGATCAGATACATCGGGATCAGGCCGGCCTCGAACAGGATGTAGAAGAGAAACAGATCCTGCGCCGCAAAGACACCGATCATCAGCACTTCCATGAACAGGAATGCGGACATATATTCGCCAACCCGGTCCTGGATCGCTTCCCAACTGGCGCCGATACAGATTGGCATCAGGAATACAGTCAGCATGATCAGCATCATCGAAATGCCGTCGATGCCCAAAGCCCAGGCGAAATTGCCAAACAATTCCGCCCGCTCGACATATTGCCATTGCGGGCCGCCTATATCGTAGTTGATCCACAAGATCACGCCCAGCACGAACAACGCCAGCGTCGTCACCAGAGCGAGTAACCTTGCGGCCTGTGCATTGAGGAACAGACAGATGATTGCCGCCAGCATGGGCAGGCCCAACATCAGCGACAGGATCGGGAAATCAAGCTGGTTCATGCGCCGGCTCCCCGAACAATAATCCATGTTGCCGCAGCGGCCAGGCCCAGCAGCATGACAAGGGCGTAGGTATAGAGGAACCCGCTCTGGAAGCGTTTCGCAACGCCTGAGCCGGTCGCAACAAGACCGGCCACGCCATTGGGACCAAACCGGTCAATTGTCCCCTCATCGCCCTGCTTCCAGAACAGTCGTCCAAACCAGAAGGCGGGACGCACAAAGATGAGGTCATAAAGCTCGTCGAAATACCATTTGTTGAAGAAAAACTTGTACAATGGTTCAAAGGTCGCCGCGAGACGGGCCGGACGATCCTTGCCCCGGAAGTACATCAGGAAGGCGACGCCCAGGCCGGTCAGCATGGCCGCGGTAGAGGCCAGCTTGACCCAGAGCGGCACTTCACGGGCCGCTTCCATCAGACTGGCGTTAAAGGCAATGCTGTCGCCCCAGAAGGCCGCGCCCTGCTCTGCGCCTGTAAACGGATAATAGAACGCATAACCGGCGAACACCGCTCCTACCGACAACAGGCCCAGCGGGATAAGCATCGTCAAGGGGCTTTCATGCGGATGATAGCCACCGGTCTGGTCTTCGCCAGCTTCTTCCGGCGTCTTGTGTACACTGTGCTGGATATGTTCGGACTGGATCCAGCGCGGTGTACCCCAGAAGGTCAGGAACATCAGGCGCCAGCTGTAGAAACTGGTCAGCAAGGCCGCGAGAACACCGATAAAGAAGGCAAATTGCCCAGTCGCCGTGCCGCTGGCAAAGGCGCTTTCGATGATCATGTCCTTCGAATAGAAGCCGGCAAAGCCGAAGACACCCAATATGCCGACCCCGGTAATCGCCAGCGTACCGGCCATCATCGCCCAGAAGGTCAGCGGGATCTGCTTCCGAAGGCCGCCATAATAACGCATGTCCTGCTCGTGGTGCATCGCGTGGATTACCGAACCGGCGCCGAGGAACAGCAGCGCCTTGAAGAACGCATGCGTGTACAAATGGAACATTGCGGGACCATAGGCACCGACGCCAGCAGCGAAGAACATATAGCCCAGTTGCGAACAGGTGGAATAGGCGATGACCCGCTTGATATCGTTTTGAACGAGACCAACAGTCGCGGCAAAAATCGCGGTACAGGCCCCGACAATCGTGACCACGGCGAGAGCGACCTCGCTGGTTTCGAACATCGGCGACAGGCGGCAGACCATGAAGACTCCTGCGGTCACCATCGTCGCAGCGTGGATCAGGGCGGAAACCGGTGTCGGACCCTCCATCGCATCGGGCAGCCACGTGTGCAGGCCAAGCTGCGCCGATTTGCCCATCGCGCCAATGAACAGCAGCAGACACAGAATGGTCATCGTATCCCAGCGCATTCCGGCAAAAGTAATCGTCGAACCAGCCATGCCGGGCGCGGCTTCCAGAATTTCAGGAATGGACACGGTACCGAACACCAGAAATGTGCCGAATATGCCGAGCATGAATCCCAGATCGCCAACCCGGTTGACGACAAAGGCCTTGATCGCCGCGGCATTGGCGGTGGGTTTCTTGAACCAGAATCCGATCAGCAGATAGGAGGCCAAGCCAACCCCTTCCCAGCCGAAGAACATCTGGACCAGATTATCGGCTGTCACCAGCATCAGCATGGCGAAGGTGAAGAGCGACAGATAGGCGAAGAACCGTGGTTGATCGGGATCCTCGTCCATATAACCCCAGCTGTAGAGGTGAACGAGTGCGGAAACCGTTGTCACTACGACCAGCATGACTGCAGTCAGCGTGTCGACCCGCAGCGCCCAGGAGAAATCCAGATCTCCGGACTGAACCCAGTTCAGCACAGGCACGACCTGTTCGACCGCGTTTCCGCTCACGAAACTGAGGAATATCGGCCAGCTCAGGGCACAGGAGATGAACAGGGTGCCAGTAGTCAACAGCTTCGCTGGCACATTGCCGATGATGCGGTTTCCAAAACCTGCGACAATTGCTGCCAGAAGAGGCAGGAAAACGATAAGCTGGATCGACAAGTCCCTAACCCTTCATCCGGTTGACATCATCGACGGCGATCGTGCCGCGCTGACGGAAATAAATCACAAGAATGGCCAGACCGATCGCTGCTTCACCGGCGGCTACGGTCAGGACGAACATGGCAAAGACCTGTCCGGTCATGTCCCCAAGGAATGCGCTGAACGCGACCAGGTTCAGGTTTACCGCCAGCAGAATCAGTTCGATCGCCATCAGGATGATGATGACATTTTTCCGGTTCAGGAAAATGCCGAGCATGCCCAGAACGAAGAGAATCGAACTGACGACGAGATAATGCTCAATACCGATCATAGCTCGACCCCTTTGCCGATGTCCGGCTGTACATTGCGTGTCGCTTCTTCCGGCCGGCGAGAGACCTGTGCCGCGATATTCTGCTTGCGGACGCCGCCGCGCTGGCGATGGGTCAGGACAATAGCGCCGACCATCGCAACCAGCAGCACCATGCCCGCTGCTTCGAACAGGAAGATATATTTGGAGTAAAGCAAGGCCCCAAGCGCCTCGATATTTGATGGGCCGCCTGCAGGGAGGCCGACGGCGGCATCCGCATTGCCCGTGCCAACCGAGCTCCAGGCGCCGATGCCGATGATGATTTCAGCGAGCAGGACCACCGCCAATACCAGTCCCAGCGGGAGGTTTTTCATGAATCCGGCGCGCAACTCGGCGAAATCAATATCCAGCATCATCACCACAAACAGGAACAGCACCGCCACCGCGCCGACATAGACAATCACGAGCAAGGCGGCGATAAACTCCGCCCCGACCAGCACCATCAGGCCGGCGGCGTTGAAAAAGGCCAGAATCAGCCACAGGACGCTGTGCACCGGATTGCGCGCGAAGATGCAAAATGCCCCGCTGGCAATCACGATGGATGCGAAAAGATAGAAAGCAAAAACCTGCATGTTCGTTGTCTTTTAACCCCCGTCCGGTCCTGCCAGCGCCTTAGCGATAGGGCGCATCGGCGGCAAGATTTGCCGCGATCGCCCGCTCCCATTTGTCGCCGTTTTCCAGCAACTTCGATTTGTCGTAGATCAGTTCTTCCCGCGTCTCAGTCGAATATTCGAAATTCGGTCCTTCGACCACAGCATCCACTGGACAGGCTTCCTGACAGAAACCGCAATAGATGCACTTGGTCATGTCGATATCATAGCGGGTCGTCCGGCGAGACCCGTCATCGCGCGGCTCCGCCTCAATCGTGATCGCCTGTGCCGGGCAGACCGCCTCGCACAATTTGCAGGCAATGCACCGCTCTTCGCCATTGGGATAGCGCCGCAAAGCATGCTCGCCCCGGACCCGCGGTGAAATCGGGTTCTTCTCATAGGGATAGTTGATCGTCTTCTTCGCCTTGAAGAAATATTTGAGCGTTTTCGCGTGGGCGAGAATGAACTCGTAGAGCGTGAAGGCTTTTATGTATTGCGTGAGTGTCATTGGTTTTTGAGTCTCGAAATTTCATCTTCAGAGAGAGGCAGTTGTTCTTTAAAATCCGCAGAACAAAACCCTACGGCTTTTGTGAGAGTAAGATAACCGAAATAGGCCTGAATCAGAACGGCCCTGATGTTGGGTGATTGGCCCTTTCGCTGAAAATCAGTTCGTTGAAAATCTAAACGAACACGCTGTCCAAATGCGGCATTTTTGCTTGGGGATAGGCCTTCGATCTTCGAATTAATACTGATCCAGTCAACATATTGTGCAAACAATCCACTTTCGTCCTGCAGAATTTCAACTTTCGCATCAATATAGTCAGCTTTACCATCGCTGGACTCGAAACCGCGTTTTCCGATATCTTTGATTGAAAATTGATAGTTTTGTCCATCGATTGCTTCGACATCGCATTGGTAGACGACTATCGGATCAGTGAGGCTGGCGGCAGACGGCCCTTCAATCGTCAAGGCAATTCCAGGAGGACTGCCTTCTGGAGGCGACAAAGATTGAGCCAAGAATGCCAATAGTGTGATGCTCACAGCGGCCACCCGAATTTGTCGATCATGACCACGCCGCTCACCAGGAAGACCCAGAACAGGCTGATCGGCAGGAACACTTTCCAGCCCAGGCGCATGAGTTGGTCATAGCGGTAGCGCGGGACCGTTGCCCACGCCCAGCTGAACAGGAAGAAGAAGAAGAAAATCTTCAGGAAAAGCCAGATGATGCCCGGCACGGCGTAAAGCGGCTCCCAGTCAATCGGCGGCAGCCAGCCTCCCCAGAACAGGATGGCGTTGAGCGTGCACATCAGCAGGATATTCGCATATTCGCCGAGCCAGAACAGCGCGAAAGACATGGAGGAATATTCAGTCTGATAACCCGCAACCAGCTCGCTCTCCGCTTCGGTGAGGTCAAAGGGTGCACGCGCGGTTTCCGCCATCGAGCTGATCAGGAACAGTACCGCCATCGGAAAGAGCAGCGGGTTCAGGCCATAGGCGTTGACCACGCCAAAGATATGCCCTTCCTGCGCCTTGATGATGTCATTGAGGTTGAACGTCCCGGCGAACAGCACCACGGAGATCAGGATGAAGCCGATGGAGACCTCATAGGAAATCATCTGTGCGGCGGCCCGCATGGCGGAGAAAAACGGGTATTTGGAGTTACTTGCCCAACCGGAAATGACCACGCCGTAGACGCCCAGCGAGCTGATCGCGAGGATGTAGAGCAAGCCGATATTGATATTGGCGAGCACCATGTCCTCACTGAACGGCACCACCGCCCAGGCCAGCAGCGCCACCGTAAAGGTGATGATCGGTGCGAGCAGGAACAGGCCCTTGTTGGCGCTGGACGGTATGATGGTTTCCTGGAGGAAGACCTTCAATCCGTCGGCAAAGCTTTGCAGCAAGCCAAAGGGACCCACGACATTGGGACCGCGCCGCAGCGCCACCGCCGCGATGACCTTGCGGTCAAAATAGATGATCATCGCTACGGCCAGCATCAGCGGCAGCGCGATCAGCAGGATCAGCGCCAGCGTGGCAACAAACCAGCCAATTTCGTATCCCAGAACGGATTGGAGAAATGCGGTCATCAGTCACCACCTCCGCCATCGCCACCGCCGGAATCACCATAGCCTCCAGCGACATAACCGCCGACGCCAACACCTCCGGATCCCCGGTTTGCATATTTGTGACCGGCACGGCGGCGCTCTCGATGGGCAAACCAGCTGAAGATACGCACAACAATCAGCAAAACTGCAACTGAGGAAACAATGGCCGCAATCACGATCAGAAAATCACTCATTCCGCTGCCTCCAGAACTTCATCATCGGCGTGGAGCAGTTCGGCCGAGCAGCGCTGCATGGTGGCGCTGGCGCGAGCGATGCTGTTGGTCAGGTAGAAATCCTTGATCGGGTGGACGCCCGGTCCTGTTGGCTTGTCGGGCAATCCCGATGGTGGTGCCCAGTCAAAGCTCACCAGCCCTTCGCCCGCCAGTTCCGGATGGTCCTTGGCCATTTTGGCGCGCAGTTCGGCGAAGCTGTCAAAGGGCAGTTTCTTGCCGATCACATCGGACAGCGCGCGCAGGATCGACCAGTCTTCGCGGGCATCGCCAGGCGCGAAAATCGCCTTGTTCGACTGCTGAACCCGGCCTTCCAGATTAACATACGTGCCGTCTTTTTCGGTATAGGCAGCGGCGGGCAGGATGACATCGGCGGCATGGGCGCCCGCATCGCCATGATGGCCGATATAGACCTTGAAGCTCTTTTCAAACGGCGCATAGTCCATTTCATCCGCACCCAGCGCGAAGATCAATTTCGGCTTTTTCGCCGCAATCGCCTTGATCCCGCCGTCATAGGCATAGCCAAGCATCAATCCGCCGGTGCGCGACGCACCGATATGCAGGACATTGAACCCGTTCCAGTCGTCGCGGACCAGTTTGAAATCCTTGGCCAGTTTCAGGGCCGCGCCATGGGCCCCCTCCACGCTCAACGCGCCGCCGCCGAGAATGATCGCAGGCTTTTTGGCCTGTTCCAGCGCATCCTTCACGGCGTTGGGCAGATTGGACAACAGGCTCATGTCATCGCCCAGCCATTCCACCGGATAGGTCTGATCCGCCTCGGGGCCAATGCCGAACACTTTCGCCCCGCCCCGGCGCACCGCCTTGCGGATCCGGGTGTTGACCAGCGACGCTTCCCAGCGCGGATTGGTCGAGACCAGCAGGACGACGTCCGCTTCTTCAATCCCGGCAATGGTGGTGTTGAAGTTTACCGACGCGAGATTGGAAACGTCGTAGGAAAGTCCCGTCTGACGCCCCTCAAGCATGTCCGATTTCATCGATTTCAGCAGCTTTTTCGCGGCATACAGGGTTTCGCAATCGACCAGATCACCGGCAATCGCGGCCACCGAGCTGCCCGCCTTGACGTCGGCAATCGCCTGAAACGCGTCATTCCAGCTGGCCGCTTCGAGCTGGCCGTTGCGTCGGATATAGGGCTTGTCGAGACGGCGCTTCATCAACCCGTCAATCGCGTGCCGGGTCTTGTCGGTTGCCCATTCCTCGTTCACGTCATCATTGACTCGGGGCAAGGCGCGCAGCACTTCACGGCCGCGACTGTCGATGCGGATATTGGTGCCGACACCGTCCATGACGTCGATGCCGAGCGTCTTGGTCAGTTCCCACGGCCGCGCTTCAAAGGCATAGGGCTTGCTGGTCAGCGCCCCGACCGGGCAGAGATCGACCACATTGCCGCTGAGTTCGCTGTGCACCGCGCCTTCGAGATAGGAGGTGATCTCCATCCCCTCGCCGCGTCCGACCGCGCCGATTTCCTCGACACCGGCCACTTCCTCGGCAAAGCGCACACAGCGCGTGCAGTGAATGCAACGGGTCATCACGGTCTTGACCACCGGACCCATATATTTCTCGGTCACGGCGCGCTTGTTCTCGTCGTAGCGCGAGCCGCCCTTGCCATAGGCCATGGCCTGATCCTGGAGATCGCACTCGCCACCCTGGTCACAGATCGGGCAGTCCAGCGGGTGATTGATCAGGAGAAATTCCATCACGCCTTCGCGGGCCTTCTTGACCATTTCGCTGTCGGTCCGGATTTCCTGACCCTCGGCAGCAGGCAGCGCACAACTGGCCTGCGGCTTGGGCGGTCCCGGCTTCACTTCGACCAGACACATCCGGCAGTTACCGGCGATACTTAAGCGTTCATGGTAACAGAAACGCGGGATTTCCTTGCCCGCCAACTCCGCCGCTTGCAAAACGGTTGCACCCTGTGGCACTTCGAGTTCAACGCCATCTACGGTGACTTTAGGCATCGGTGAGACTCCCGTCAGAATTGATGATTTGACATTCTCTTGTCACATCGATCCCCTCATTCGGAACAATTCGGAGGCCTTGAGGTATCCTGACAACCTTGTCGATCTGCGGCAAATAATCAAAATACTGCTGGTGGACCACAATATCGTTCCCTGTCGCATTTCGCTTCACGATATCAACAAGAAAAGTGCGTTTCTCACCCGCTTCATCTAGCGATGAACTGGAGCAGCGAAGAACCTGAAAATCAGGCGAGGACAAACTTGAAATACTATCTGGTTTTGATTTGGATAACTGCCGTGAAAGCGATTTCCATTTCGGTTCTTTGTTCGGTTTTAGCTCTTGTGCGGGGACATCATTACAGATTCCATAAATCTTGTGAGCCAAAATTACCGATGTGTCAGCAAAGTCACTTCTCCAAGTAGGGGGTGTTAACTTAATCCAGGCGTCAGCCGATAAAGGCGCTCTTTCCCACACACATGCCGCCCAATTCCTGTCTCCCACTTTCGCTTCAGCGGTTTGGGGTAGCAAAAGTGCCATCAAAAAGATGAGGAATGTTCCCGGCAAAAATCTCATTCCGCCGCCTCCATCACCGGTTCTGTAACGGCATTCTCGCGGATCCGCCGCTCCAGCTCGGGCCGGAAATGGCGGATCAGGCCCTGGATCGGCCAGGCCGCCGCATCACCCAGCGCGCAGATCGTGTGGCCTTCGACCTGTTTGGTGACTTCGTGCAGCGTATCGATTTCCTCAATCGTTGCATTGCCATCGCGCAGCCGTTCCATCACGCGCCACATCCAGCCGGTGCCTTCGCGGCACGGCGTGCACTGGCCGCAGCTTTCGTGCTTGTAGAAGTAGGAAAGTCTGGAAATCGCGCGGACGATATCTGTGGACTTGTCCATAACGATTACCGCTGCGGTCCCCAGACCGGATTTGAGCTCGCTGAGCCCGTCAAAATCCATCGGCGCATCCATGATCTGCTCCGCCGGAACCAGCGGAACCGATGATCCACCGGGGATCACCGCCAGCAGATTGTCCCAGCCGCCGGTGATGCCGCCGCAATGTTTTTCGATCATGTCGCGGAACGGGATCGACATGGCTTCCTCGAACACCGCCGGCTTTTCGACATGGCCCGAAACCTGGAACAGCTTGGTACCCTTGTTATTCTCGCGCCCGAAGCTGGAGAACCAGCTGGCCCCGCGCCGCATGATCGTTGGAACCACGGCGATGCTCTCGACATTGTTGACCGTTGTCGGGCAACCATAGAGGCCGGCACCCGCCGGAAATGGCGGTTTCAAGCGCGGTTGCCCTTTTTTGCCTTCCAGGCTTTCGATCATCGCGGTTTCTTCACCGCAGATATAAGCCCCTGCGCCGCGGTGGACGAAGACATCGAAATCATAGCCGGATTTCGCCGCATTTTTGCCGATCAGGCCGGCGTCATAGGCTTCCTTGACGGCCGCCTCCATCACCCTGGCTTCCATGATATATTCGCCGCGAATGTAAATATAAGCCGCCCGCGCGCGCATCGCGAAACCAGCGATCAGCGCGCCTTCGATCAGCTTGTGCGGATCATTGCGCAGGATCTCGCGGTCCTTGCAGCTGCCCGGCTCGGATTCATCGGCATTGATGACAAGGAAGCTCGGCTTGGGCGATTCCTTCGGCATGAACGACCATTTCAGGCCTGTCGGAAACCCGGCCCCGCCGCGTCCACGCAGGCCGGAGGCCTTGATTTCCTCGATAATCTTGTCATTGCCGAGCTTGATGATGTCGGCAGTCTTGTCCCAGTCGCCCCGCGCTTCGGCCTCTTTCAGACCCCAGTGCTGGAATCCGTAGACATTGGTGAAGATGCGATCCTTGTCCTGCAGGAAATCAAAGCCCATTACTTTTTCCTCCCGCGGCCCCAGATACCGCCAATGACGCCGATGGCGACAACGGCAAGCGCGACCCAACCTGCATATCCGTCCAGAAACATGGCATCATTGCTCCCGTCCAGCCGTCACCCCAGCGAAGGCTGGGGTCTCAGACCTCGACGCACAACCACTAGAGATGCCAGCCTTCGCTGGAATGACATAGAATAATGCGCTCGCCATCACCATTCCCCTCGATAGTCATGATTGGCATCCACCATTTCTTTCAGATTGGTCGGGCCCCCGACCGCTTCACTGGTCTTGCGACCGGTCTGCGATCCCGGCTGGACCTCTTTGCCCTCGGCGAGATCTTCCAGAATCTTGGTGGTGATGTCGTAATCCAGATCTTCGTAATTATCGTCGTTGATCTGGACCATCGGCGCATTGGAGCAATTGCCCATGCACTCGACTTCGGTCAGCGTGAACAGACCATCGGGGGTGGTCTTGCCCTTGGCCATCCCCTTGTTCTTGCACGCCGCCATCACATCATCACTGCCGCGCAGCATGCAAGGCGTAGTGCCGCAAACCTGGACATGATACCGGCCGACCGGTGCGAGATTGTACATGGTGTAGAATGTCGCGACTTCGTAAGCGCGCATATAGGGCATGTCGAGATAGGCGGCGACATATTCGATCACCGGGACCGGCAGCCAGCCTTGTGTGTCGGTATCCACTCCCACCTGGCGCTGGGCCAGATCGAGCAGTGCCATCACCGCAGATTTCTGACGACCTTCCGGATATTTGGCGATCTGCCACTTGGCAAGCTTGTCATTCTCCGGCGTAAAGGCAAAATCGCCCCATTTCGCGCGGACTTCGGTTTCGTCTGGAATTGCTGCAGTTTCGCCCATTATGCGACACCCCCAAGCTCGTCACCCTGAACTTGTTTCAGGGTCCATTTCTGATCGTCACTCAGGTTCTGAAAGGGCACGATGGATGCTGAAGCAAGTTCAGCATGACGATTGTTATGATCGATTCCATCGAGAATATTGGGAATTTTGGCAATCACCGGTCACACTCCCCGAACACCACATCGATCGCGCCCAAGATGGCGGTCGCATCTGGCAGCATATGGCCCTTGGTCATGAAATCCATTGCTTGCAGATGCGAGAAGGCGGTGGGACGGATCTTGCAGCGATAGGGCTTGTTGCTGCCGTCGCTGACCAGATAGACGCCGAATTCGCCTTTCGGACTCTCAGTGGCGACATAGACTTCGCCGGGCGGGACATGGAAGCCCTCGGTGTAGAGCTTGAAGTGGTGGATCAGCGCTTCCATCGACTGCTTCATCTCGCCGCGCTTGGGCGGAACAATCTTGCGATCGGTGGATGCGACCGGTCCGTCGGGCATGTCATTGAGGCATTGCCGCATGATGCGCGCGCTCTGCCGGACTTCCTCGACCCGGACCATGAAGCGGTCATAGCAATCGCCCTTGGTGCCGACGGGAACGTCAAATTCCATCCGCTCGTAGACATCATATGGCTGCGACTTGCGCAGATCCCAGGGAATGCCGCTGCCGCGGATCATCGGGCCGGAAAAGCCCCAGCGCACGGCGTCATCTTTGGACACCGTGGCAATATCAACATTGCGCTGCTTGAAGATCCGGTTGTCGACAACCAGACTCATCGCATCCTCGAACAGTTTTGGAAATTCGTCGAGCCAGTCGGCCATATCGGTGAGCAGCTTGAGCGGTACATCCTGATGGACCCCGCCCGGCCGGAACCAGGCGCTGTGCATGCGTGCACCGGATGCCCTCTCGAAAAACTCCAGGCATTGCTCGCGAATTTCGAAGATCCAGATATTGGGCGTCATAGCGCCCACATCCATGACATGCGCACCGATGTTGAGCATGTGATTGCAGATTCGGGTCAGCTCGGCGAACAGCACCCGGAGATACTGCCCGCGCTCCGGTACCTCGAGATCGAGCAGCTTTTCGATCGCGAGCACATAGCTATATTCCATCGCCAGCGGCGAACAGTAATCCAGCCGGTCAAAATAGGGCAGCGCCTGCAAATAGGTCTTGTGCTCGATCAGCTTTTCGGTGCCGCGGTGGAGCAGGCCGACATGCGGATCAACCCGTTCCACGATCTCGCCGTCCAGTTCCATCACCATCCGCAAAACGCCATGCGCCGCCGGGTGCTGGGGACCGAAGTTGATCGTGTAATTCTCGATCGTGACGTCGCCCACCGTGGGATCCGCCTCGTCCGTCTTGCCCTGCAATTCGTCGATATAGTCAGCCATGGGACACTCCATTCCTGACGCCGCTCATGGTGAGCCTGTCGAACCATGTTTGCCGGACGATTTCATCCTTCGACAAGCTCAGGATGAGCGGATCGGGAAGATTGGTCATTTCTTGTCTCCCTCTTCGCCCTCGTCGCTCTTCTCATCACCGGGAAGGATGTAATCCGCCCCTTCCCAGGGCGACATGAAGTCGAAGCTGCGGAAATCCTGGGCCAGTTTGACCGGCTCATAGATCACGCGCTTGTCTTCTTCCGAATAGCGCATCTCGACATAGCCGGTCAGCGGGAAGTCCTTGCGGAACGGATGGCCCTGGAAGCCATAGTCGGTCAGGATCCGGCGCAAGTCGGTATTGCCGTCAAACAGCACGCCATAGAGATCGAAAACCTCTCGCTCGAGCCAGCCGGCCACTTCCCAGATATGGGTAACTGTCGGCACTGGCGTATCTTCATCCGTTGAAACTTTCACCCGGACACGATGATTCCTGGTCAGGCTGAGCAAATGATAGACAATTTCGAAGCGTTCGGCGCGATCCGGATAATCCACGCCAGCAATCTCGACCAGCTGCTGATATTCGTGATCGTCCCGCAATTTCGTCAGAACGGCGGGCAACTTCTTGCGATCAACGGTGAAGCTGATTTCGCCATGCGCTTCCACTGTGTCGAGCACAGCTGCGCCCAGCGATTTGGCCAGCGCGTCGGCAACGCCTTCGTTGCTGGAAATGGCGGGGGCACTATGTGGCATGCTTGTCGGCCCCCTCTATCGTTCCAGCGTTCCGATGCGGCGGATCTTCCGCTGCAACTGCATCACGCCATAGAGAAGCGCCTCGGCCGTCGGCGGACAACCGGGAACATAGATATCAACCGGAACAATCCGATCGCAGCCACGCACGACAGAATAGCTATAGTGATAATAACCGCCGCCATTGGCACAGCTGCCCATCGAGATCACATATTTGGGATCAGACATCTGGTCATAGACCTTGCGCAGCGCAGGCGCCATTTTGTTGCACAGGGTCCCGGCGACGATCATGACGTCCGACTGCCGCGGGCTGGCGCGCGGTGCGGCGCCAAAGCGCTCCATGTCATAGCGCGGCATGTTCACGTGGATCATCTCGACCGCGCAACATGCCAGGCCGAAAGTCATCCACCACAGCGAGCCTGTTCGGGCCCATTGAAAAAGCTCTTCGGTTGACGTGACCAGGAAACCCTTGTCATTCACCTCGGAATTCAAGTCCTTGAAAAAGGCTTCGTCCGGCGGGGTATCGGCCCGCATGGGAGTTCCGTCGGCGTTGAGAATGGCCGAGCCCGGAGCGTTGGTCTCTACTCCCATTCCAGCGCTCCCATTTTCCACTCGTAAATGAAACCGACGGTCAGGATGATCAGAAAGATCATCATGCTGCTCCAGCCGACCCAGCCGGTCTGGTCCAGCGACACAGCCCAGGGAAACAGGAAGGCCGCTTCGAGGTCGAAGATAATGAACAATATAGCCACCAGATAAAAGCGGACATCGAACTGGCTGCGGGAGTCCTCGAAAGCGGGAAATCCGCACTCATATTCGGACAGTTTTTCGGCGCTGGGATTGTGGGTTCCGGTCAGTCTGGAAACACCCATGGGCAGGAAAACAAAAGCGCAGGAAAGAGCCAATGCCACTGCCAGAAAAAGCAGGATCGGCGCATATTCGGAAAGATCGACCAAGACAGACTCGCTTCGCTAGGAATATCGCCCGCTTTTAGGGGCAGGCTGGTGTTGCCGCAAGGGCGAAATGGGCTAAATTTGCGCCGTTTTGAGAAGCATTCGCACTAAGCAACAAGGCGAGCGAAATCTTTTACAAAAGCGCGCGTGCCAGGATCTTGTGCAGCTTACTGTGCAGGGCCTCGTTGGATGCCAGAATCTCGCGCTGGGCAATTGGTTCACTGCCCCCGGTATAGTCGGTCACAAAGCCGCCCGCTTCGCGCACCATCAATATGCCCGCAGCGACATCCCAAACCTGGAGATCGGCTTCAAAAAAGCCGTCATAACGCCCGGCGGCCAGCCAGGCGAGATCCAATGACGCCGCACCAAACCTGCGGATGCCAGCAACCTGAGGCGCAAAAGCGCCAAATATCCGCGACCACTCGGCGAGATCACCATGTCCCTGGAACGGAATGCCGGTCGCCAAAATGGATTCCGACAAATCGCGGCGCGCGGAAACCCGAAGCCGCTTGTCGCCCAGCCACGCCCCTTTGTCCATTTCAGCCCACCAAGTCTGATCAGACACCGGTTCGTAGATTAATCCGCTGGTAATCTTGCCCCATCCGATCCCATCAAGAGCGCGCTCCTGCACGGCGATGGAGATGGCAAAATGGGGAATGCCGTGGAGAAAATTGGTCGTGCCATCCAAAGGATCGACGATCCAGCGGGGTTTGCCCTCCTCGCCCTCGATCATCCCGCCTTCTTCAAGCACAAAGCCCCAGCCCGGCCGAACTTTCTGAAGTTCGTCATAAAGGATGCGCTCGGACCGCATATCGGCCTTGGAAACAAAGTCCGCCGGTCCTTTTTTGGACACCTGGAGATGCTCGACTTCACCAAAATCGCGACGCAGACGCGATCCTGCCTTGCGGGCGGCGCGTTCCATCACGGTAATAAGAGCAGAATGAGCTGGCATTTTATTTTCTCCACCCTCCCGCAAGCGGAAGGGGAAACAAGCTACTGGGCTTTACCGACATATTCGCGGGCATACACATCTACAATGATACGCGTACCTGCCGAAATGAAAGGCGGGACCATTACGCGCACGCCATTGTCCAGCACGGCCGGCTTGTAGCTTGATGACGCTGTCTGTCCCTTGACCACGGCATCGGCCTCGACAATCTCGGCTTCGATCTGATCGGGCAGCTGGACCGAAATCGGCTTTTCCTCATAGAGTTCCAGCTGCACATCCATGCCGTCCTGCAAAAACTCGACAGCTTCCCCCAGCAAGTCTGCCGGAAGTGTGATCTGCTCGTAATTTTCCTTGTCCATGAAGGTCAGCAGATCGCCATCGGCAAACAGATATTGAAACTCTTTGGTATCCAGACGCACTTTCTCGACACTGTCCGCCGACCGAAAACGCACGTTGGTTTTGCGGCCATCAACCAGGTTTTTCATCTCGACCTGCATATAGGCCCCGCCCTTGCCAGGCTGGGTGTGCTGGATCTTGGCAACCTTCCAAAGGCCGTTTTCATAATCCAGGATATTGCCGGGCCGGATATCTACGCCGCTAATTTTCATGGCCAGTCTCGCTTGATGAATAATGGGATTGAGCGGCGCTCTATAACGGCACTCGGCAATAGGCAAGACATTAGGCTGCTATCAGGAATCTTGGCGTGGACCATATTCTTCCCGCGATTGTCCGTTTCATACAATACCCTGTAACAATCCCCGCATAACGTTGGCGCATGGAGCAAATCGAAGCCGAATCGAAAGAGAAACCCGCCTCTGCCGCCGGACTGTTTGGCTATTCGCTAAGCAATGGAGAACGTTGCGAATATAAATCTTCTGCCGGGTATCTGCAGGAAATTGAGCAACTGCCAAATTTCTCCCCGCCCCCCGTCAGCAGGTTTGTGACCCATTATGTGTCTTCCGCTATTGGACGGATCATCAGTTCTTCCTGAGGCAGCATGTCTTTTTTATACAATACCGTTGACGACCGATCGGCGATTGTAGTGCAATGGAAGAAATCGAGTGGGGCGTTCCGGCTGAAGTCATCAGGCCTGGAAACACCGAATATGACGGAACATTGGCCGCCGGACTTTTTGGCCGGGAACCACTTGTCCGCAGAATAGGCAGATTTCGCCCCGCCCAGGGTTATGTTCGGGACCTTGAGCAAATGCCGAATTTCGCTATTCCGTCGGTCGAGCAATTCGTGAAAAATTACGTGCAGTCATACTCCGTCATCACCGGATGCCATTCCGGTTATTGTTGATCCAGAATCTCTGAAAACTTTGCAACAGCCGCGGCTGGCCCGTCCGGGTGGTTCCAGATCGCACCACTGACAGCGACAAAATCGGCACCGGCGTTGACAACTTCCTCGCAGTTTTCAGGGGTGATCCCTCCGATCGCAACAGAGGGTATTTCCATGACCGTGGACCACCAGATCAGGATGTCGAATTCCGGCCTGTGCGTCGTTTCCTTGGTCTGAGTTGGAAAAAAAGCACCGAACGCCACGTAATTGGCTCCCGCCTCTCCCGCTTCCATCGCCAGATGCCTGCTGTCGTGGCAGGTTATGCCAATCTGCATTTTGTCACCAACCAGAGCCCGCGCATCAGACAAGGGCATATCGCCTTGCCCGAGATGCACACCGTCGGCTTCAATTTTCCGCGCAAGCTCGACGTCATCATTGACCACAAAGGCCACGTCATGTTCGTCACAAATAGCCTGGAGAGGTTTGGCCAAAACAACCGCCTCGTCCAACGAAATATCTTTCACCCGGAACTGAAAAGCTGCAACTGGTCCGGCGCTCAGCGCTGCCTGAAGCTGATCAGGAAAATCGCCAGATACATCCGTCGGCGATATAAGATAGAGCTGGCAAGGCGGTGTCTCGCTCACGCGCAAGTCTCAGCTGATCGAGGCCTGATAAATCTGATCGATGGCTCCGCCAAGCACCGCGTCAAATTCCTCATCCGTTTGCGATACTCTGAGATCCTGCAGCAGTCCGCGGCTGAAACTGGCAATCATTCCATTATTTTTGGATAGCTGGGCACAGGCCTCATCCGTCGAATAGCCGCCGGACAGCGCCACCAATCGCACCACCTTCGGGTGGTCAATCAGTGGCTTGTAGAGATTGGGTTCGACCGGAATGGACAATTTCAGCATTACGCGCTGATCAGCGTCCAGCGCATCGAGATGCTTGATCAGTTCCCCCAGCAAAATGCCATCACAATCCGCGCGCTCATCACTCTTGATGTTCACTTCGGGCTCAATCATCGGCACGAGCCCGTTTGCGATAATCTGTTTTCCGAACGCGAATTGCTGGGCGACATTGGCGGCGATACCTTCGGCATTCGCCTTGTTAACCACCGACCGCATTTTCGTTCCGAACATGCCTTTGGCCACAGCCGCCTGGCACTGATCATCCAGATCCGGGATCGGCTTCATAAGCTGCACGCCATTTTCTTCATCAGCCAGGCCCTTGTCGACCTTCAAGAATGGCACCACGCCCCGCTCCCACAGCAGTGTCGGAACAGGCTTGCCGTCCGCCTGTCCGTTCATCGTCTTCTCGAACAGGATAGCGCCGATAACCTTGCCATTACCGAAAGAAGGCGCGGTGATGATCCGGCTGCGCATTTTGTGGATCAGGCCAAACATCTCGTCATCATTGGAGAACGCATCCTCGCCAATGCCATATCCGGCCAAAGCCTTGGGCGTAGAGCCACCGCTCTGGTCGAGCGCGGCAATGAAACCTGCTCCATTTTCAATTTTGTCCATCATTTCTGCATTGGGCATGAATTTTGTCCTTGGTTGAAAAGTCAAATTCGGGGTTCGTTATCTTTGCAAAGCTGCCACTCCGGGCAATTCCTTGCCTTCCATCCATTCCAGGAAAGCACCGCCAGCGGTGGACACGAAGCTGAAGTCATCTGCAACGCCAGCATGGTTCAAGGCAGCGACGGTATCGCCCCCACCGGCCACCGACAGCAGCTGCCGTTCCTTGGTCAGCGCCGCCGCGGTCTGGGCCAGTGCGACGGTTGCCACATCGAAGGGTGGTGTCTCAAAAGCTCCCAGCGGTCCGTTCCATACAAGCGTTTTGCAGGTTTTCAGCACATCGGACAGCGCCTCGACCGCAGCCGGTCCTATATCGAGAATCATCTCGTCTTCCGCAACTTCATGAACATTGACGGTTCGGGTTGGCGGGTTTGGTGCAAATTCCTTCGCCGCCACGACGTCATAAGGCAGATGCACCGTGCAATCGGCCTGGTCGGCAGCTTCCAGTACCTCGTTCGCGGTATCGGTCAGATCATGTTCGCAAAGCGATTTGCCAACATCCACACCGCGCGCAGCCAGGAATGTATTGGCCATGCCGCCGCCAATAATCAGATGATCGACCTTCTCCACCATTTGGCGGAGCACATCGAGCTTGCTGGAGACCTTGGCGCCTCCGACAACCGCAGCCACCGGGTGTTCCGGATCTCCGAGGGCCTTGTCCAGAGCCGTCAATTCCCGCTCCATCGACCGACCCGCAAAGGACGGCAAATGTTCAGCAATGCCCGCAGTGGTGACATGCGCACGATGCGCGGCGGAAAAGGCGTCATTGACGTAAAAATCGCCAAAGGATGCGATAGCTTTCGCCATACCAGGATCGTTTTTCTCTTCTCCAGGCGCAAAACGGCTGTTTTCAACCACTATGATGCTGCCATGGGGCAGGTCCGCGATCGCTTCCGGGTTCGGTCGTTCCATGAATCCCACTTCCCGCCCGAGAACTTCTGCAAGCGGGGCAACGACGGGCTGCAAGGAAAATTCCGGCCGATACTCACCTTTCGGACGTCCGAAATGCGCAAGAAGCAGAACTTTTGCGCCTTTGTCAGCCAGTTCGGTCACCGTAGGCGCAACGGCCTGCAACCGCGTATCATCGGTCACTTTCCCATCCGCCATCGGAACATTGAGGTCGACCCGGACAAGCGCGGTTTTGCCGTCTGCCGGTCCGAGGTCACTCAGTGTCTTGAAGCTGTTTCCCGCCATTGCGCGCCCTTTCGGATCAAAGCAGACCCGCCATGACCTTCGCTGTATCGATCATCCGGTTGGAGAAGCCCCATTCATTATCATACCAGCTGACCACGCGTGCCAGCTTGCCTTCCATCACCGAAGTTTCAAGACTGTCGACCGAGCTGCTCGCCGGCTGATGATTGAAGTCGCTGGAAACCAGCGGTTTGTCTT
The DNA here is from genome assembly GCA_039181895.1 of Pseudomonadota bacterium. Lineage (GTDB taxonomy): Bacteria > Pseudomonadota > Alphaproteobacteria > Sphingomonadales > Sphingomonadaceae > Parasphingorhabdus. Next base: position 175,524 of record JBCDCK010000004.1, on the reverse strand, counting down.
CAAATACAAGCACACCCTTCATCGGACCCTCGGCGGCCGCTTTCAGCGCCGCGTTGAGTTCTTCAGCGGTTGTGTCTCGACCCGGCGTGAAAACCAGATCGACGAGACTGACATTGGGCGTCGGAACGCGAACCGATGATCCGTCCAGCTTTCCGTTCAATTCCGGAAGCACGAGTCCAACGGCCCTTGCGGCACCGGTTGTTGTCGGGATCATGTTCACCGCGCCTGCCCGGGCCCGACGCATGTCGCTGTGCATCTGGTCGAGCATCCGCTGGTCATTGGTATAGCTGTGAATCGTGGTCATGAAACCACGTTCAATACCGACGGTGTCGTTCAGGACCTTGGCCACTGGCGCCAGGCAGTTTGTCGTACAAGATGCATTGGAAACAATGACATCCGATGACGTCAAGACATCGTGATTGACCCCATAGACCACCGTTTGATCGACATTTTTTGCCGGAGCAGAGATGAGAACACGTTTCGCACCAGCATCGATATGCGGCTGGGAAGCTTCCTTGGACTGGAAGAAGCCAGTGCACTCGAGAACGATGTCGATGCCCATCTCTGCATGGGGCAGATCGCCAGGATTTCGTTCGGACGTAACGGCAATTTTTTTGCCATCCACCATGATATGATCCACATGCGCACTGACGTCACCCGGAAAGCGACCATGGACGCTGTCATAGGCAAAAAGCAGCGCATTTGCGTCGGCATCCGCCAGATCATTGATCGCGACCAGCTCCAGATTGTCATCATTGCGCTCGAGAATGGCCCGGGCCACCAGGCGTCCGATGCGGCCAAAACCGTTAATTGCTACTTTTGTCATGGAATTCATGCTCCTTTGATCAAATATTCAGCCTTTCAGCCAATTTTCTTTATTATCTGTGGTGTTATGGCATCGGCCGTGAGACCGAAATGTTCAAAAAGGTCTGCGATCGGAGCCGAAGCCCCGAAACTGTTTATCCCGAACCGGAGACCGTCGAGACCCGTATAGCGCTCCCAGCCATAGGTCGTTCCGGCTTCGATCGATACACGCAATATATCCGAGCCGCCGAGCAGCTCTTCCTTGTACGCGCCATCCTGTTTGTCGAACAGTTCCGTGCAGGGCATGGAAATGACGTCTGCTCCGTGCCCGGCAGCTTCCAATTGGGCTGCAATGTCCATTGCCAGCGATACTTCCGATCCCGTTGCGATCAGCACAACCTTTTTCGCGCCTTCGGCCGACTTCAGACGATAAGCGCCTTTTTCACAATGGTTTACACTGACGTCATGACGGACAGGCGGGAGGCCCTGGCGGGTCAATGCGAGGGTCGAGGGGCCATTTTCGTTCTTGATCGCGAGCGCCCAGCACTCGGCTGTTTCGATGGCATCCGCGGGCCGGAAAACCAGCATATTGGGCATGGCACGCAAGCTCTGGAGGTGCTCCACTGGCTGGTGGGTGGGCCCGTCTTCACCCAATCCAATGCTGTCATGGGTCATTACATAGATGGATCGGGTGTTTTGAATGGCCGAAAGTCGCATGGCCCCGCGGCAATAGTCCGTAAACACCAGGAATGTCCCGCCATAGGGAATGATCCCGCCGTGCAGCGCCATGCCGTTCATCGCTGCGGCCATCCCGAATTCCCGAATGCCGTAATATATGTAGCGTCCGGAGTAATCTTCCTTTGACAATGGCTTCGTCGAAGGAGTTTTGGTATTGTTTGATCCTGTAAGGTCGGCACTGCCGCCCAGCATCTCGGGAATGGCAGCCGTAATCGCGCCCAGCGCCATTTCAGATGCCTTGCGCGTTGCCACCTTGGGGGGATCTGCTGCCAGTTCTGCCAAATAGGCTTGCATCGCGCTGCCATCCGGCAACTGACCATCCATCCGACGCTCGAATTCCGCCTTGTCTGTGTGGGCATCCAGCCGCTTTTGCCAGCTTTTGCGGGCATCCTGGCCTTTTGCGCCCAATTCCAGCCATGCGGCCTTGATCTCGTCCGGAACGACAAAGGGTTCGTGTTCCCACCCCAATGCATCACGGGTTCCGGCGATTTCTTCGTCTCCAAGGGGCGCCCCATGGGTCGCGGCGGTGCCCTGCTTGGTCGGCGCTCCGTAACCGATAATCGTCTTGCAGGCGACCAGCGAAGGTCGCGGATCGGCTTCGGCCTCAGCCAAGGCCCGCCGAATATCGTCGAAATTGTGGCCATCACAAGAAACGACATGCCATCCGGAAGCCTTGTAGCGTGCCGGAATATCCTCGCTTGTCGACAAATCGGTGCCGCCGTCAATGGTGATATCATTATCATCCCACAGAACGTTCAGGCGACCAAGCTGCAAATGGCCTGCAAGCCCCACAGCTTCGTGGTTTATCGCCTCCATGAGACAGCCGTCTCCGGCAATAACCCAGGTCTTGTGATCCACCAGATCATCATCAAAAACGGCGTTCAGATGGCGTTCGGCGATCGCCATGCCCACAGCCATCGCAAAACCCTGCCCGAGCGGGCCGGTTGTGGCTTCCACCCCGTCCAGTTTGAAGTTTTCAGGATGTCCGGCGCACGGAGAAGATAATTGTCGAAAGTCCCTGATATCCTGCATGTTCGGACGTTCATAGCCGGTCAGATGAAGCAGCGAGTAGATCAGCATCGAACCGTGGCCAGCTGATAGAACGAACCGATCCCGGTCCGCCCATTTTGGCGCTGTCGGGTCAAATTTGAGAAAATCGCTGAACAGCACCGTTGCCACATCGGCCATGCCCATCGGCATGCCCGGATGTCCGCTATTTGCCGCCTGTACCGCATCCATGGACAACGCGCGAATGGCGTTTGCCATCTTTTTCTCGGAAACGGTCATGATTTCTTGAGTCCCCCGATAGCAAATCTGGTGAACGGGCGGTCATATTGACGGTCCGATTCGGAAATTTGCCACCTCCTTTGATGGCCTAAGATCGCGGCGTCAAGTAGCGGGTCCATTCGTCTGCAATAAGGCACATGTTTACAACGTGCATGGGATATCCTGTTTACGGATGTGTGCCTGCTTGGTACGGATGCAACAGCGAAACTGACAAGTCGGGAACAAGTCATGGAAAATGAACGTGTGATCCTTGCAATCGGCCGCATCGAACGGGCTCTCTCCCGCATCGAAAACGCGCAGAATCTGGCATCCTTTGCGCCTGTCGACGCAGGGTTGGAACAACGCCATGAAGCCCTGAAAAAGGAAATGCAGGATGCAATTCGGACTATCGACGGCCTGATTGCCAAACAGGAGAACTGATATGGGTCAGGTCAAGCTTGAAATTGGTGGTCGCTCGTTCATGGTTACCTGCCAGGATGGCGAGGAAGCCCATTTGGGCAAGCTGGCCGCGATGGTCAGCGAAAAAGCTGGAGAAGCCGGTGATCCCGCCGGATTGACCGAAAGTCGGATGCTGCTGTTTACCTCGCTTCTGTTAGCGGACGAGTTGCATGCAAAGGACAAGGCCCCTCCGGCACCTGCTGCACCCGCACCTGCACCTTCTGGATTGACGGATGAAAAAACTCTCGCAGTCCTTGAAAAACTGGCAGAAAGAGCGGAGTCCTATGCGAATGAACTTGAGAAGGCGGCAGATAAGGCCTAAATAGAGCGATGACGGGTACTGTCTTGCACGAGCTAGAAAGCGAACATCCCTGAGGCGATATCACAACATAGGGAGCTGTCCCTGCCCGAATTGCGGATTTTTTGGAAATCGGGTTCGATGCATATGGCGCCCACCTGACGTAATAGGCGTCAGAGGATTTTCCGGCAAACGACTATGATGGTCCCGTCACGATATTCCATGAAAGATATGTATTTGAGTAACTTACAAGAAAGTAAGAAGAAACTATGTGAAGAATATCGGCGGCGGCGAGACGCTTTTGTCGGTCAGCTCGATCCTGCCACGCGTAATCTTGCTTTCCGGCGTCCGCCATCGCCTCTGGCGAGGTTGATCGAGCAATCTGATGTTGTCGCTCTATATAGCGCAATTGGTTGCGAAGCCCCGACATCGCGGCTGATGGAATATCTCGTGGATGAGGGTAAAACCGTTGCTTTTCCGGTAGCTACGGCAAATTCACCGCTGGCTTTCAAGGCCGTTGCGAACATGGATTTGCTGATCGCAGGCTATATGGACATCCCGGAACCCGGCCCGGAATGCGAACCGATAGCTCCGGATCTGATCGTCACTCCGCTTGTCGCCTTTGACCGTTCACGCAATCGGCTGGGTCAAGGCCAGGGGCACTATGACCGGACGTTCGCAAAATACCCCGATGCCATTCGCATCGGGCTGGCCTGGTCGGTCCAGGAGGCAGATTCCGTGCCGGTTAATGATCACGATATCCCGTTGCACATGATTGTAACCGAAAGCGAGATAATTCAAGAGGTTAACCTGACGTCATGACAGCAGAAAATGGTAATAATTCTCCCGATTCACCAAGCTGGCGCAAGCCCTTCGGCATGATTCTGATTTTGTTAATCATTCTTGTCTGGTGTGGCATTGTTGTCAGTCTCATGGACTGGATCGATACGCTGAACTTCTGGCTACAGCTTCCCATATACCTGGTCGCGGGAATAATCTGGATTTTTCCCGTTAAACCGCTGCTTTTGTGGATGAATACCGGGAAATTCCGGGTCTGATCCGCCAAATTCCCGTTCAGGAAATGGCGCGAGTGACGAGACTTGAACTCGCGACCTCCGGCGTGACAGGCCGGCGCTCTAACCAACTGAGCTACACCCGCTTATGCTTCTGCATGAGCAGTAGAGCAGCGCAAGTATAAGAGCGCTGCACGGCTGTCAACTCTGGTCTTGCGATGAACGAAAGAAAAATGGGCTCACGTTCGAATTCCAGGCGAATTCCGCGTCAGATTGCCCTTGTGCAGCAGGTGATCGATGTTCCTGCGAAACCCGAAAAGGCCGGCCCTGATCGAGAATCGGGCTTTGCAACAGTTTGCAAACGTTACTTATCGTTACAGTTAAAATAGAGTTAACCAAAAGCCAAAAAATCTCCCCATTTTGAGATCATATTCCCAGTTTTCCGCGGTTTTCTGCATGGTTGCCGCCGGCAAAAACATGACGTCATCTTTACTAAATATTTGCCTTTGTCGGCCATAAAACCGTCATGAATTTTATGGAGGCATCCTTGACCAGTGGACTGATCCATCGGGCAAACATATTTTTGGCAGGCGGGAAAATCCTTTGCCTGGCGGCCGCTTCGGCGCTGCTCGTTGCCGTTTCGCCTGCGCATGCGGTCGGGACGGTTGCCGGCACCGATATCGTGAACGTGGCCCAGGCGTCCTATGATGACGGCGGCGGGGGCACGATAACCGTGGATTCCAACCCCGTTACAATAACAGTGGATGAACTGCTCGACGTAACCGTCGATTCCGTCGATGCCGGAGATGTGCCCGTCAATCCGGGTGCAACCTCCCAGGTGCTGACTTTTCAGGTCACAAATACGGGCAACGGGAACGAAGACTTCACCCTGTCAGCAGATACCGCCCGGACCGGCGACGATTTTGACACGGTCTTTGAGCAAATAGTGCTCGATACAAACGATAATGGTGTTTACGATCCCGGTGTTGATACAATCTACACTCCCGGCACCAATGACCCGTCACTGGCAGCTGACGAAAGTATCACGGTTTTCTTACTCTCCGAGATTCCAGCTGCCGCAAATGACACGGAGCGCGCGGAAGTGGAACTTTCTGCAGTCGCGGTAACCGGCAGCGGAACACCCGGCACCACCTTTGCTGGCCAGGGAGATGGCGGCGGAGATGCAGTTGTCGGTTCTACCGGCGCTGATGCCGGGGACAGCGGGTTTTTTGTTGTCCAGGTGGCTGACGTGGCCCTCGTCAAAAGTGCTACAATAGTCGATCCCTTTGGCGGCACCGAAGCCGTACCCGGCGCAACGATCACCTATCAACTCGTCGTCACAACTTCGGGCACGGGCATCCTGAACAACCTCTCTATTGCGGACGATATTCCGAACGACACGACATATGTCACCGAGAGTATCACGCTGGAAGGCGGAGCGGTGACAGATAGCGGTGCTGACGCCGACGAAGGCTCGTTTGACGGCACCCAGATTGCCGTAGCGCTCGGCAATGTCAGCGGCGGACAAACCCGTACCATCACATTCCAGGTTACGATTGACTAGGGAATATCCATGATTTTCAATACCTTGAAGAATTTCTCGCTAATCGCGCTGCTCTTGACGCCGGCTTCTCTGCTGGCGGCAAACAATGTCACGCTTTCCAGTGATGTCTTTGTAGAACGCGAGGTTCAAAAACCGGATGGCAAGAACGCAGTCGTGCTGGAACAGCCCACGCGTGTCATTCCAGGCGACAAGCTGGTGTTCGTCGTCAAATATAAAAATGTTGGCGACCAGCCGGCAACCGATTTCTCTGTCACCAATCCGCTCCCCAAGGCGGTGGCGTTCAATGGAACGTCTGATGGCACCGAAATTGTCTCCGTTGACGGAGGCAAAAGCTGGGGGCCGTTATCGGACCTCAAATTCACCCGTGAGAACGGCGAGGTCCGCCCCGCCATCATGAGTGATGTCACCCATGTGAAATGGACGTTCAATCAATCACTTTCAGCGGGATCTGAAGGAAAATTGGTTTTTCGTGGGACCGTCAGGTGACCACAAACCGTATCGAATTGCCGCGGGGTTAAGGCAGTTCACTTTTGAGTGAGACAGGAGATCAGTTATGACCAGTAAACTGAGAATTCTCGTGGCTACAGGTACTATAAGTGCAGCAATTCTGGGTGCAAACCCGGCATTTGCCGCAGGAACCAGCGCCGGTGACACGATTACCAATAGCGTAAGCGTCGCTTACGACGTCGGGGGCGTTGCCCAGACGGCCGAAACCGATTCAGACACGTTTACGGTTGACCGTAAGCTGGATATGACAATCACGGAAACCGACGGTGCGGCACGCGCTGTGTTTCCGGGTCAAACAGCCGCAGATTCGCCGGGTAATCCCCCGGCCTACCTGACATTTACGGTGACCAACGATTCCAACGACGAAGTCGATTTCGCCTTGTCTGCCACGCAGCTGACAACCGGAACCGCGACACCGTTCAGCGGGACTGACGACTTTGATGTCTCCTCGTTGCAGATCTTCGTTGATAACAACGGAAACGGTACCTACGACGCTGGTGTCGACACCGCCACGTTCATCGATGAACTCGGCGAAGACCTCTCGGTAGAAGTCTTCATCGTCGGCGACATTCCCGTATCCGCCGTAAATGGCGATTCCAGCGGTATCACGCTGACAGCGGCAATTCGTCAGGGTAATGATGGCGTTACAGGCGGTGCAATTGGCGGCGCTTACAGCGACGACAGTGGCAGTGCCAACACCGAAGACGGTACGGTCAATGCTGCGAATATCGACAACGTGTTTGTCAATATCAGTGACTCGGCAACCGACAACTTCGTAATTGACTCCGCGAATATTGCCGTTGCCAAGACCAGCACGGTATTGTGGGATCCGATCAACGGAAGCACCAATCCGAAGTCCATTCCTGGTGCTGTTGTCGAATATTGTATCGCTGTGACAAACAGTTCGACCACAACGGCCGCAACCAATGTCGCGATCACCGATAACATTTCGGCTCTGGACGTGACCTTCTACGGAACGACCATCCCGTCAGGACCGGCGACGATCCCGACAGCCAATGGTGTCATATCTGCGACAGCATGTGACGGAACCGGTACAAATGCTGATGCTTCAGGCCTCGGCGAATCTGCCGGAACCATCAGTGGTAACCTGGGAGACGTGGCTGCAAGCAGCACGGAAACCCTGCTTTTCCGCGTCACGGTTGACTAAAACACAGGTGCGCGGCGGCTGACCGGACGATCCGGTCGGTCGCCTCGCCCCCTTTTTTTATGAAGCGGTTAACCAAAATCTTTAAGTCCCTGGGACTTGCACTGGCTGCAGGCGGCATGGTTGTGCCTGCATCCATGGTGGCCGCACAGACGCAAACTCTGCCGCTGATTTCGAACATTGCACAGGCCGAATGGGATGTCGGCGGTCAACGGCTGCAAAGACCTTCCAATCGCGTCGATATCCAGGTTGTTCCTCCCCCAGTGGTGCCTCCGGATATCAGCTTTTTCCATTTCGACGACCCACCCGGAGCAGAACAGCTCATTCTTCCCGGAACCATATGTCGCGGTTCCGGCGGAAATATTCCGGTCCAGCTTATGGGGGCATTCGCCGGTACAAGCACCGCTCCGGCCTCGCTCGCACCGACAACCCATATCAGAGCTGGAGAACCACTCGTCGTTTCGATTATTGCCCCAAACAATAATCTGAGCAGCGCTGCGGTTGACCAGTTCGATATCGTGCTGACCACTCCCGCCGGAGATGTCGAAACGATCAGTGTAACCGAGACGGAAGCCAATAGCGGCAGATTTGTCGGCATGATCAATACGGCGGCTATCCCGCCGACGCCGGTGCAGGGTGACTGTACATTGTCGGTGCGTCCCGGAGATACAATTGATGTCGGGGTTGACGAGTCCGGCGGCTCGCCGCTGGGCACGGTAGAGCTTGGGATATTGATCGATCCGTTCGGCGAAACATTCGACAGCGGCGACGGCACGCCTGTATCAGGCACGCAGGTCACGCTGATTGATGTCGCGACCGGACAGCCTGCTGACGTCTTTGGTGATGATGGCATGTCGATCTTCCCCAGTACCATCATCTCCGGCGGTTCCGTGACCGACAGTGGCGGCAATGTCTACGACTTCCCGGACGGGTTTTACCGCTTCCCCTTTGCCCGCCCCGGCCAATACCGGTTGCTGATTGAGCCCCCTGCCCCATATACGGCTCCATCGGAAGCAACTCCGGCGCAACTGGCCGGATTCCGGCGAACCGACGGGGAGCCGTTCACGATTGTCGACGGGTCTTATGGCGGGATCATCATTTTGGATGACCCGGCGCCGGTCAGGATTGATATTCCGCTGGATCGCCCGGGCGTGCCGCTGCAGATAACAAAGTCAGCCTCAACTACCGTCACGGCCCCCGGAGATGCCGTGCAATACAGGATTACGGTGCAGAACACCGATCCCGTGCGCAATACGGGCACGATAACTATCGAAGATCAGTTGCCGGCCGCGATGCGGCTGCAGGTAGATACGATGCGATATAACGGCGCTCTGGTTACGCCCGTTGTCGAGCCAAACGGCCGAAATTTCACGGTTTCTGTCCCCGCCTTGCCACCGGCAGGCAGCGGGTTACTGACCTATCTGACTGAAGTCCGACAGGATGCCCGTCCTGGGGACGCGATAAACATCGCTCAGGCCCGTGACAATCGCGGAGCAGAGAGTCCGGTGACGGACGTCTCGGTCCGTATCGAACGGGACGGCATTTCCGAAAGATTCACGATAATCGGCCGGATCACCGAGGGCGGATGCTCTGCAAACCCGCGTGAAAGCCCGGGAATCGGCGGCGTTCGTGTGATGCTGCAGGATGGAACCTATACCGTTACCGATCCAGATGGCCGATACCATTTCGAGGGTATCAGGCCCGGTCTGCATGTGGTTCAGGTGGATCCATCGACATTCCCGGCTGATCTGGCACCGATTGACTGTGCGCAGAACACGCGCAGCGCGGGCAGCGACATATCCCGTTTTGTGGAAGGTCGCGGCGGAGCGCTCAAACGCGCAGATTTCCGGGCCAGAAAGGTCGCCGAACGCGCGGTAAACCGGTTGCCCGAGTACCAAAAACCCGAAATTCTGACCGATCCGCAAGCCGCCGGTGCCGAAACCGATTGGCTGGCCGGACAGGATCAGGGTGTCGACTGGGTCTTCCCCGCCGAAGATTACAATCCCCGCGTCAAATCGCTGCGCGTCGCAGTGAAACACGGCAGCGGACACAGGGTAGAGCTGTCAATCAACGGCAAAACCGTCGATCCGCTAAACTTCGACGGCAAGGAGAAGAGCGCTGATGGCCAGATCGAGGTCAGTGTGTGGCGCGGACTGGATATCGAGACCAGGAAGAACCTTCTGGTCGCCAAAGTAACCGACAAATCCGGCCAACTGGTGAAGGAATTGCGCCGCGATGTGCATTATTCGGCCAGTCCGCTCAATGCCGAATTGCTGAAGGACAAGTCGGTGCTGATTGCCGACGGCGTGACCCGTCCGGTTATCGCAGTCCGGCTGACTGATCGCGACGGCCGGCCGGCCCATCATGGCGCGGTTGGCGATTTCAACGTCCCTGCGCCCTATCTGCCTGCCATCGAGGTTGATGCGCAGCAGGCCAATCAGCTTTCCGGTCTCGAACGGGGACGACCGGTCTGGCGGGTCGAGGGTGACAACGGTATTGCCTATATCGAACTCGCACCGACGACCGCGTCAGGATCACTGAGCATCACATTCCCGCTGCGCGATGGGGAAGTCACCCGCGAACAGCGCATCGAAACCTGGCTCGATCCGGGCGAACGACCGTGGACAGTTGTCGGCTTTGCCGCCGGTACCGTCGGTTTCAACACGCTGGATGAGCGGCTGGAAGATCTGGTGGACGATGATGACAATATCAATCTCGACGGCCGGGTGGCCCTTTATGCCAAGGGCCGGGTTACGGGCAAATGGCTGATGACACTGGCCTATGACACCGACAAGGAAGAGGACGAGACCGATTTCGCCGGAGTTATCGATCCGCGGCAATATTACACGGTTTACGCCGATCGCGCCGAACAACGCTATGATGCGGCCTCGATCCGCCGACTCTATCTGAAGCTGGAACGCCCGCAATTCTATGCGCTGTTCGGGGACTATGAAACCGGTATCAACGAACCCGAGCTCTCGCGCTATCAGCGAACATTCAACGGCATCAAGGCGGAATATCGCAACGAGCAGGTCAGCGCCCTCGCCTTCGGCGCCGATGCGGCAAACCGCTTCCGCCGCGAGGAGATCCAGGGCAACGGCCTGTCCGGGCCCTATGCGCTCGCCAGCCGGGATATCCTCTCGAACAGCGAACGGATTACCCTGGAAACGCGAGACCGCCTCCGATCCGACCGGATTCTGGAACGGCGCGAACTTACGCGGCATATCGATTATGATATCGACTATCTGGCCGGCACTCTGCGCTTCCGGGAACCGATCCTGAGCCGCGGCAGCGGATTTGATCCGCAGTTCATCATTGCCGAATATGAAGTGCTCGGTGTGGGTGGCCGCGATCTCAACGCTGGTGGCCGGGCGACCTACCAGACGGCAGACAAGAAATTCAAACTGGGCGCGACATTTGTCCATGATGAAGACGAGACGGTGAAAACAGATCTGCTGGGCGTTGATTTACGCTATCGTCCGAACCTGAAGACGGAGTTTCGGGCCGAATTGGCTGCAACGGACAATCAGGCGAAGACTGCGGGCGCACTGGCAGGAAATCCAAGCGCCGGAGACTCCGCGACAGCTTGGCTGATCGAGGCGGAACATCATGGCTCGACATTTGATGTCCTCGCCTATGTCCGGCGTCAGTCGAACGGTTTCGGTCTCGGCCAGCTGAATTCCGTGGAGAGTGGCACGCGGAAATTCGGACTGGATACCCGCGTGCGGATCACCGACAAGCTCTCGATCACGGCAACCGGTTATCAAGAGAATTTCCTGACCAGCGACGCGAGACGCCGCGCGGGAACCGCAGAACTGGAGTATCGCAGCCAGGATACCGCATTCCGCGCCGGCTTGACGCATGCGGAAGACCGACTGTCTGACGGCAGTGTCAACCGGTCCACATTGGTGCGGCTGGGGGCCACGCAGAAACTGTTCGACGGCAAGCTGGAACTGGATGCGCAGACCGAGTTCGCGCTGGGCGGCGAGGATGAAAGCATCGACTTCCCGGCGCGCCACAGCCTGACCGCCCGCTATGCCATCACGGACTCGATCAAGCTGGTCGGTACCTACGAGATTGCCGATGGCGAGAATATTGACGCCCGAACCGCGCGTATCGGGGTCGATGTCGCGCCTTGGGACGGCGCACGGATTGTCGCCAGCGCCAATCAGCAGGAAATAACCGAATTTGGACCAAGGACATTTGCCGCCTATGGCCTGACCCAGTCCATTCCGATCGATGAGAAGTGGACCGTGGACTTCTCGCTCGACGGAAATGAAACGCTGGGAGGTTTTGACCGGGCAGATGTCATCAGCCCCGGGCAACCCGTTGCATCCGGCGGTTTTCTGGGCAGCGATGGTTCACTGACCGAGGATTTTGTCGCGGTGACGGCGGGAGCGACCTTCCGGTCCAATGACTGGAGCTGGGTGAGCCGCGCCGAATATCGCGACGGGGATACCACCGAACGCTATGGTTTCACTTCTGCTGTGCTCAAACAGATTGGCGAAGGCCAGGCCTTGGGAGCCGTCGGCAGTATCTTCCATGCCGAAGATGACAATGGCGTCAGCACCCGGGTCATTGAAGCCGAAGCCAGCTGGGCCCATCGTCCGGCGGACAGCCAGTGGTCCTGGCTGCAAAAATTGGAATTTCGCGAGGACAAGGTCCGCAACGCGACGGCTGGCCAGTCCGGCCCGATTGGCGGCGCGCCTTTGCTCGTCAACGGAGACGTGACTTCGCGCAGGATTATCAACAGTTTAAGCGTCAATTACACGCCGATTGACGCGGATGACGGAATTTTCACCGAGGCGGGCGAATATAGTGTCTTTTGGGGAAGCCGCTATGTGTTCGACCGGTTTGGCGAAGATGATGTCGAAGGCTGGAGCAATGTTATCGGAGCGGACATCAAGTTCGACCTGTCCGATACCATTGATGTCGGCGGACAGGCGACCGCACGCATAGGCAAGGATTTTGATACCATTGCCTATAGCGGGGGACCGAGTGTGGGGATTACGCCGTTTAAAAACGGCTATATCTCCGTCGGTTACAATGTGGTGGGATTTGAAGATCGGGACTTTGAAGAAAGTCGCTACACCAGAGATGGTCCGTTCATCACCTTCCGCCTGAAATTCGACCAGGAAGCCTTCAGCAGTTTGGGGCTGTAGCAGGTTAACCGGTCAACTTTTCGCTGCCTTTCAGTCGGCGAAAAGCAAAACAGGCGTTTCAAGCAGATGCTTGAGCGACTGCACATAACTGGCGGCATCATGGCCGTCCACGACCCTGTGATCACACGAGATCGACAGATTCATCAGCTTGCGCGCTTGAATCTCGCCGTCAATGATCACGGGGCGCTCGACGATCTTGTTCGGACCGATAATCGCCACTTCGGGCCGGTTGATGACAGGTGTTGTCGCAATCCCTCCCAGCGGCCCCAGAGACGTCAAAGTAAGCGTAGAACCGCTGAGTTCTGCGGCTTTAGCCGTTCCTGAGCGCGCAGCCTCCGCCAGACGGCCGATTTCGGCTGCCAGCTGCCAGATATTCAGATCCTGGGCATCCCGGATGACCGGAACCATCAGCCCCTGCCCCGTCTGCGTCGCCATTCCGAGGTGGACCGCACCGTGCCGGGTAACTACGCCAGCTTCATCGTCAAATGTCGCGTTAAGCATCGGAAAGGCCGGTAAACTGCGGCAAATCGCCACAATCATTAGCGGTAACATGGTCAGTTTGGGCCGTTCGCCACGATTGACGTTAAGATCCTGCCGCATATCCTCCAATTCGGTCATGTCGATCTCGTCGACATAGGAGAAATGCGGAATATTGCGCTTCGATTCTGCCATGTTCTGGGCAATCTTGCGCCGCATGCCGATGACCTTGATGGTCTCGTCATTGCGCTTCTGCGAGACCCCAGCCGGACGGTATCCCTGCCCGCTGCCGTAGCTTAAAAAGGCATCCAGATCGCTGTGCCGGATATGCTCACCCTGGGCTTTCACCAGCGTCAGATCGACCCCGAGATCGGCTGCTCTTTTGCGGACGGCCGGGGTGGCGAGAACCTTCTTTGCAGGCCCGTTTTCCGGCTCTTCGAGAGCGTTTTCTGGAACAGCTGGACGCTTGCCGGCCTCTTCCACCTGCTCTTTGACATTTTCGGCCAATTCCGAATTTTCACTCTTATTTTCAGTCGCTTCCGGCGACGTCATGACGGCTGCCGGGGGGGGTTCTACCGGCTCTGCGCCGATCTGTTCTTCCACTTTCGCTTCAAGTTGATCGACATCGATATCGCCCTCGACCTCGATCTCGACCAGCATTGATCCGATGGAGATGATATCGCCCTCTTCGCCCGCCATAGCTATGATTTTTCCGGACACCGGTGCTTCCATTTCGACGGTTGCCTTGTCGGTCATGACATCGGCGAGCTGGTCATCTTCCTCGACCATATCGCCGACCTTGACGTGCCAGGCGACGATCTCTGCTTCGGCAATGCCTTCGCCGATATCGGGAAGGTTGAATGTGAACTTGCTCATGATTTCAATTCCCTGACAATTTTTTCCAGCGCTTCGCCAATCCGGACCGGTCCCGGGAAATAAGCCCATTCGAGGCTGTGCGGATAAGGTGTGTCAAATCCGGTGACTCGCTCGATCGGGGCCTCCAGATGATAGAAGCACCGTTCCTGTACCAGCGCCGACAATTCAGCGCCGAAACCACTGGTGCGGGTGGCTTCGTGGATAATGAGACAACGACCCGTCTTTTTCACCGATTCCTCGATGGTTTCGATGTCCAGCGGAACCAGTGTGCGCAGATCGATAATCTCGGCATCGACATCATGCTCTGCGACCACAGCGGCAGCGACATGGACCATCGTGCCATAGGCTAGCACCGTTACCTCTTCCCCTGCCCGGACAATATTCGCCTTGCCGAGCGGGATTTTATAATAATCGTCCGGAACCTCTGAAGCGTCAAACTTGGACCAGGGCTCTACCGGCTTGTCATAATAGCCGGTGAACGGGCCATTGTAGATCCGCTTGGGTTCGAAAAACAGCACCGGGTCATTATCCTCGATCGCTGAAATCAAAAGACCTTTCGCATCATAGGGTGTCGCGGGAATAACGGTCTTGAGGCCAGAGACATGGGTGAACATAGCTTCCGGTGACTGACTGTGCGTTTGCCCGCCGAAAATCCCGCCACCGAAAGGCGACCGCACCGTCATTGGTGCAATAAAGTCGCCCGCCGAGCGATAGCGCAGCCGCGCCGCTTCGGAGATCAGCTGATCCATGCCCGGATAAATATAGTCCGCAAACTGGATTTCCGGAACCGGCCGCAGACCATAGGCACCCATGCCCACCGCTGCGCCGATAATCCCGCATTCGGAAATCGGCGAGTCAAAACAGCGCGTTTTGCCATATTTTTCCTGCAACCCGGCCGTCGCCCGGAAAACGCCGCCGAAATAACCGACATCCTCGCCGAGGATGACGACATTGTCGTCACGTTCCATCATATTGTCGAGGCCCGAATTGATCGCCTCTATCATGTTCATCGTGGTCACTGTTCAGGTGCCTCCGCATCGGGCCATTTGATTTCTCGTTCCTTGTCAGCCTGGATTCGCTGTTCCTGAAGGTGCCAGGGCATTTCCTCGAACACGTCCTGGAACATGGTCTCGAAAGGCTGGTGCAGGCCGTGGCCGAGAATGCCGTTCTTGGCGGCTTCCTTGACGGCCTCCTTCACCGCGTCCACACATTGCCGGTCCAGCTCTTCCTGCTGCTCGACACTCCACACCCCGCGATGGATCAGGTGCCGCTTGAGCCGCATGATCGGATCGCCCAACGGCCATTCCTCGCGCTCCTGTGCGCTGCGATAGGCGGTTGGGTCGTCCGAAGTGCTGTGGGCGTCGGCGCGATAGGTAAAATGCTCAATCAGGGTCGGTCCCTGGTTCGTTCTTGCGCGCTCAGCCGCCCATTGCGTGGCGGCATAGACAGCGAGTGGATCATTGCCATCAACCCGCAGGCCGGCAATGCCATATCCTGCGGCCCGGGCTGCAAATGTGGTCCGTTCCGCTCCTGCAAAACCAGAGAAGGAGGAAATTGCCCACTGGTTGTTGATCACGTTCATGATCACCGGGGCGTTATAGACGGCCGCGAAGGTCATTGCCGCGTGAAAATCGCCTTCCGCGGTCGAGCCCTCCCCGCACCAGACGGCCGCGATCCGGTCATCTCCCTTGGACGCGCTTGCCATGGCCCAGCCCACGGCCTGCGGATATTGCGTGGTCAGATTCCCGGATACGGTAAAGAAATTCAATTCCCGCGAACTGTACATGATCGGCAACTGGCGGCCTTTCAGTTTGTCTTCGCGGTTGGAAAAGATCTGATTGACCATTTCGACCATCGGATAGCCGCGCACAAACAATATGCCCTGCTGGCGATAACTGGGGAAGCACATGTCCTCCTTGTCGAGCGCCATGGTCGCCGCAACCGATGTCGCCTCTTCGCCGGTGCATTTCATGTAGAAGCTGGTCTTGCCCTGGCGTTGCTGGCGGTGCAGCCGGTCATCAAAGGCCCGCACCTGTGCCATGGTCCGCAGCATCTCGAGCAGCTTTTCATCATCCAGCCGCGGATCCCACGGACCTACCGCCTTGTAATCATCATCCAGCACACGGATCATGTCATAGACCATGTCCCGCATGGCCTTCGGTTCAACACCTGTGTCAGGCCTGGCTTGCTCACCGGCTTTCGGAATGTCGAGGTCGCTATAGTCGACAGCATCGCCGGGGCGGAATTTGGGTTCGGGGACGTGCAAGGACAACGGCGGCAAATTGCTTTTCGATTTTCCGTCAGCCATCAGGCTTCTCCCGTTGAATCACCTGCGGGCGCGATGGTTTGCGCAGTGATTTTTATTTCAATCGATTATTATATTATTATATCTGGATTAAAAGGTCAATATCACTGTCCTATCAAGCAGCTCATAAAAAAAGGGAGCAATATCATGCCCCCTTTTTTGTAGCTATCCTTTTACCGGATCAGAACCGCATGGACATATTCACAACAGCTCTATCATCCCGGTAAACCTGCTGGCCGAGACGGGTTTCCACCGCGGCGCCAATGCGGAATACACCGTTGGTGACACTGAACCCGCCCTGGATTTCTCCATAGGAAGAGTCCTGCAGGCCAATCGGCAAGGCCAAGGGCACATTCTCCGCGTCGAGGAAACGGACCAGGAAATTGGTATCGTTGCCAGACAGGCGGTTGACATAGTCCATCTTCATCTCTGGCTGGAAAGACCAGGTCGAGGTAAAGCTTATCGGTGCCGCACCGGACAATTTCAGTCCAACTCTTGCATCAACACCGGCACGGCTGATCTCATCAACCGCCATGGCGAGGCTGCCACCGCTGCTGCGGAAGCCGTCTACCCGGTAGGATGAATAGCCGATGGCCGCTCTCGGTGTCACCATGAGACCGTCCACTTCCATATTGTACCCGGCTTCGATTTCAGTGGCGAAGCTGAGCGAGCTGGTGTCAAGATCACCGGTGGATGCAACGCCCGTCACGCGACTGGAAGAGTCGATCCGCGAATGCGCCATATTGGCCTGACCACCGACATAGAAATTGCCGCCAAGACGGTAATTACCGTAAACCGATGCCTGATTGGTCGCGACGCTGGCCAGCGTACCGCCGAATTCCTGCGTACCACGAGCATAGCCAAAGGCCGTCCCCATAGTCGCTCGGCTGTCGAGAGCATATTCCAGACCCATGGCAATATGCCAGCTGTCCTGATTTGCCCCGCTTCCGGGATTTGAAAAGGCCAGCGACGAACGGTTATATCCCGAAGACATGAAACCAGACATGTTCTCGGGCAATTGCACCGCGTTCCAGTCTGAGGACTGATAATTGGCCGCAAAGCTGATCTGGGCAGCTGCGGTCTGGTTCAGGCCGCTGTTGCCACCAATCGTCTGCGTAGAGCCGATTATGCGCATTTTTCCGGCTCCGGCACGATTGGTTCCCATAACCGACAGACGGTCAGCGACCAGTGAGCGCATCGCTGCCCCCTGCTGCTCGTCCAGCGTTGTTGTCCGGCCGGCTTGCGACGCAGAAAGGCTCTGGAAGGTCGCATTGAGCTCCGGAGCCTCCATGACATCAATCAGGCCGTAGACATCCGCCAACTGCGTGTAAGAGCTTCCCCTCGTGGCATCCAAAGCATTACCGAATGCCAGCGAGAACGGATTGCTTACGCCATTGCTGGAGAAGAAATCCGAAAAGCGGATAGCGCGCATGCGCGCGGTCACCGTGTTCGTACCATATTCCAGTTCCGGATAAAGCACACCAATGCGTCCGACGACATTGTCGAACACATTCTCAACGCCCCCTTCTGCGGTGATGATATCGAACGACTGTCCAAATCTCGCCCCTCTCCGACCGAGCCTGTTGATCACCGCCGCGGTCCCGCCGAGCGAGATTATACCAGGGTTATCATCGTCTCCAACAACCGCTAGTAGATCTCCGCCCCGGCGTCCCACATCGAAATAGGCTAGTGATCCGGAGGACAGGATAACATCGCCTGCCACAGTCAGCGTCGCCAAGTTACCATTGAGATTGCCAGGAGCGATTGCGCCCTGCACAACGGTCAGGAATGTCGGATCGACGAGACCGTGCCCGGTCAGCAATCCCGCACCCAGGAATGCCTCACCCGTTGTCAGCGAGCCGTTAACATGGACCCAGCCACCGGTCTGGGTATAGTCTCCCCAAACCTTCAATGCGCCATTGTTCCGGATCCTGAGCGAAGCCAGTCCTTCAACATTCAGTCGGTCGATCGTTATATTGCTGTTCAGTCGCGTTTGACCGACTGCATCAAGAGTCACCTCATAATAGCGCGGTGTGCGATTGAAGGCAGGAAGCGGAACGATGTTGTTAGGCACGAATCCGGTACTGCCCGGTCCGCCAGGAACGAATATGCTGTTCGGATCTCCTTCCTCCAGCGGTACGCTGAGTGGCGACAGATCAAGACAATCGTCAAGGAAGCATACATTGCCGAATTTGGGAGTGTCACCCGTCACGCCGGGCTCTGCAAAGCCTGGCAATGCGTTCACAAGTTCCCCATCAACTGCAATCGCATAGGCGGGATCCATATCCTGCACCCAGTGATTGGGGTTTTCCCAATTGCGATTGCCAGCCTTGGCCGACGCATAGACATAGTTATTGTTGGCAACAATCGATTCCCAGAACATGAACAACGGCTGGTAGAATGATTGTGTTCCGTAGGAAGAGAAAGGCTGGAACGTGTTCGGATCGTTCGGATCGTTCCCAAAGAACCGGGAGCCGCCGGACAGCACCCCGGCGATGACCGGAATATCAAATTCCTCGTCGACAATCAGCGGCCCACCAGAGTCGCCACCGGCCGTGGTGCCCTCCCTTTCCAGCGCCGGTCCATCAAACAGGTCGAAATCAAACAATCCGTTGTTGGGGTCAAATACTTCTTCCCCTGCCGGGCTGTCGAAATCCAGACTGTAGAGAGATTGCGGCAAACCGTAATCGCCTGGTCCGAAGAGAAATTCATTGCGTTCGTTCAACGAGCTCAACGATGACAGCATATTTTCCGCAACGCGCCGGCGGAAGTCGATGCCGATGGGCCCTTCCGAACCGATGCCGCGAGAGCCATAGCCGTTGATTGTTACATGTGTTTCACCTTCCAGCGGCGTAAACAACAATGTCCATGTCGGGATGTTGTCCGCATGCGTGTCCAATGTTGCGATGGCGACATCAGCTTCCAGAAAGCTGAGTGGCACGGAGCGTTCGTCGTACCAGACATGCTCGACATTATAGATTGCAAACTCTTCATCCGTGGCATTTGCGGTACCGCCATCAAGGCCGACCCATCGCCGAATACCTGGCAGGTTATCCGCGCTGAAACCAAAGCTGATTGCTGTGCCACCGGTGTTGAACCCGTAACTTTCCGCGGGCTGGCTATTCACGCAATGGGCAGCGAAGATCACGGTCCTGGGATTGATCAGCGATCCTGTACACAGACCAAGACCAAAGGAATTCTGGTCGGGCCGGGTCGCCATTTGCCCGACGCCGGTTATATCCACGAGATTATCCAGCGCCCCGGTTGGTGGGGATTCATCGGGGGAAAGATCATCCCTAATGACAATGCGGTTACTGTCTTCGACCATTATCGGCGCGGATCCTGCAGAAGAAGTTCCGCTTGCTAACGAGGTAGCCGCCAATGTTTGTGAACCATCCGTTGTGCTTTGCGCATGAGCCGGTGTGGCCAATGCCGCAATGCAGGCAGTTGAAGAAGCACCAAGAAGCAAAAAACGATTAATATGGGCGAACGACATTATTCCCCTCCCCGAGGTTAGATTGAATCCAATATACTCACTTTTACTAAGACTTAGAGCGACTCGCTCTAGTTACATGGGATATCACTTTTCATCGAAGAATCACATCTGTCCGCAGAAAAAAAAAGATCCGATTTGATTGTTTGTGATTTAATGTCCCATTTTGGGATTCTTCGCAGCCGGTGCAGCACATGTCGGTCAGACAGCGACAGGTGCGGAGATGTGGGCTTGTGGTTTGTAATCCCGCACTTCGAAGTCCCCGATTTCATAGGCAAAAATTGATTCCGGCTTGCGCAGCAAGTGCATGTTCGGCGCACCCGATGGCGTCCGGCCCAATTGCTCTTCAACCAGTTCTGCATGGTTGAGATAGAGATGGACGTCACCGCCGTTCCAGACCAGCTCTCCCGGTTCCAGATCGCAGTGCTGCGCCACCATCCGGGTCAACAAGGCTGCTGAAAAGACATTGAACGGAACCCCGAGCGCCAGGTCGCAACTGCGCTGCTGGAGCAGTGCCGACAGCTTCCCGTTCGCCACATAGAACTGATAGGTCTTGTGACAGGGTGGCAAGGCCATCTGGTCCAATTCGGCGACATTCCAGCCAGTGAATATATGTCGACGTGACCCGGGGTTGTTACGAATTCCCTCGACCAGCAACGCGATCTGGTTGATGCCCTGTTCGGCCCGGCGGTAGAGTCCGCCCTCAACCGGTTCATAAACCGGCCAGTCGACCCACTGCTTGCCGTAGACCGGGCCAAGGTCACCCCATTTGGCCGCAAACTCCGCGTCATCTATAATCCGCTGCTCAAAACTGTCACGGTCGATTTCTTCACGCGTTTCCCGGCGATATTTGTCGAGCGGCCAATCGGTCCAGATATGAACCTTCTGTTTGACCAGCTCGCAGATATTGGTGTCTCCGGTCAGGAACCACAACATTTCCCGCGCAGCAGTTTTCCAGTAGACCCGCTTGGTTGTCAGCAATGGAATCGCGTTGTTCGAAAGATCGAAACGCATGGTTGCTCCAAAAACGGCTCTGGTGCCAACTCCCGTCCGGTCCACCCGCTCGTCCCCGCTCGTCCAGATATGACGCATAAGATCCAGATATTGCTGCTCATAATGGGACTGATCGAAATGCGGTTTGGGAATCACTGAGTCTCTCCGGCCAGATGATGGGTAACGCTATACGCCGCCGGGATACAGCTCAACCGGTGAGTGGAATTTTCTTGGGCTTGATCAAGGCGCTCCACCCTCCTATGGAGCGGTGGAAATGACAGCGGATACCGCCGTCGGGAAGTAGCTCAGCCTGGTAGAGTACTGCCTTCGGGAGGCAGGGGCCGGAGGTTCGAATCCTCTCTTCCCGACCATTTCCTTTTTTCCCAACCGGAAATGAGTCGTCAGACCCGGCCTGACAGGTCAACGCCCGGCGAACGCTTGACTTCCTCCATGACGGGAAAGGTCGTTGTCTGGTAAACACCCGGAAGACTGTTGATGCTATCGGTCAGGATCATGCGATATTCTTCCATGTTCCGGCATCGGACCTTGAGCAGATAGTCATAGCCGCCTGCCATCATGTGGCAGGATTGGATCATGTCCATTTTGCGGACTGCACGATTGAACTGCTCCAGATGCCGCCGGCTCGTCCCTTCCAGTTTCACCTGAATGAATACCACATAGTTTTTGCGGATCATGCGCATGTTGAGCCGTGCGTGATAGCCGGTGATAAAACCTTCATCCTCCAGCCGCCGGAGGCGTATTTGACAAGGGGTACGGGACAGCCCAACCCGTTCCGAAAGATCGGCCAGCGAGATCTTTCCGTCGGCCTGGACCGCATCCAGAATCCGCCAGTCATTCCGGTCCAATTTTCTTTCTTCTGTCATATTACAATACTAATATCCTGTTTTATCAATTCATATTAGATGCTATTTCTTCATCTTGCCCGAAGTCGGTCTGACCTGTCCAGTGCGAACTGTTAAATATTGGTCATGAACCAGCATCGCAAAATTACCTCTTCTGCGGATGAATTGCGCGCCACAATCGCGCTGGCAACCCTGCGAGATGAAGAAACGCTGTTCGGCGAACTGTCCGACTATCTCAACCTTGACGACACGAGCTGGCAACAGATCTCGGAATGTAGCTGCGACCTCATCAACAGTTTGCGATCAGATCAGGGTCAGCTTCTGATTGACCAGTTCCTGACCGAATATGGTTTGTCGAACGAGGAGGGCGTCCAGTTGATGCGGCTGGCCGAAGCCTTGTCCCGCACAGCAGACTCTTGCACCGCCGATGAGCTGATCCGGGACAAGATCAGCGGCAAAAACTGGCTGGCGCATATCGGCGCGGGTCGGTCTCTGCCGATGCGGTTGTCCGGGCATGCTCTCAACCTGACCGACAAATGGCTGCGCTGGTCAGGCGAGCCACGGCCCCTGCCCCTCCGGCAGATCGGTCAATTGGGCAATGCCGTCATCCGCGCCGGAACTCGGGCCGCGATACGCGCCCTGTCCGGCCAATTTGTTTTCGCCGAGACACTGGAAAAGGCATTGGGTCGAGCCGGTAAATATGGCCGAAAAGGCTATCTGTTCTCGTTCGACATGCTGGGAGAAGCCGCGCGCACACAAGATGATGCGGAAGGCTATTATGCCGCCTATGTCCGGGCACTGGACAAGGTCTGCGCGAATGCCCGCTCCGATGATCCCCGGCACAATCATGGGATCTCGGTCAAGCTCTCCGCCTTGCATCCGCGATATGAATTTGCGCAGGTCGAGGAAGCTGTCCCGAAGATTGTGGACCTGATTGTCCCGCTGGCTATGAAGGCCCGCCACGCCAATGTCCAGATTACCATTGATGCCGAGGAAGCCGAGCGGCTCGATATCTCGATGGATGTGCTGTCTGCGCTCATCTCCCATCCCGAATTGCAAGGCTGGCATGGTCTCGGCTTTGTCGTGCAGGCCTATCAGCGACGCGCGATGCCGCTGCTGGACTGGCTGGCGGAACAGGCAAAGCTTCTCGGAGCACCGCTGTTTATCCGTCTGGTAAAGGGCGCCTACTGGGACAGCGAAATCAAGCGGGCCCAGGAAATGGGGCTGGAGAGCTATCCGGTCTTCACCCGCAAAGAGATGACCGATCTCAGTTATCTTGCCTGCGCCAAAAAACTACTCACCCGCCCCGACCGGTTCAGCCCACAATTTGCCACCCACAACGCCCATAGCGTGACCGCAATACAGGCCCTTGCCGGAGACAATCGCGACTTGGAATTTCAGCGCCTTTTCGGCATGGGACAGCAATTGCATGACACGATCCTGGCAGAACCCAACATCATCAGCCGCATCTATGCACCGGTCGGCACACAGAAGGATTTGCTGTCCTATCTTATCCGGCGATTGCTGGAGAACGGCGCCAACAGCTCGTTCGTCAATAAACTTGCCGATCCCAGCGTTGATGCATCCTCGCTCTCCCGCGATCCGGTCAGCAGCCTTGAAAGCCATGATGGCATTGCCAACACGAATATTCCGGAGCCACGACAATATCTGCGCATGGGGCGCGAAACTGCGCGCGGCCATGATCTGTCTAATCCACGGGACCGGGAAGCATTTGCGGACGGTATCCGGGCAGCTGCCAGCAAGATCAACTGCGCCGCACCGCTGATTGCCGGACGACGTTATGACGGCAGCAGTTGCGAAGTCCACAATCCTGCGTTGCGCGGTGAAATCGTTGGGACGGTTCTGGCAGCAAATGCGGAAACAGTCGAAACTGCCGTCGAAACTGCACATGCCGCTTTTCCAGGCTGGTCCAGACAGCCGCCCGCCGATCGTGCGGACATTATCGATCGCGCGGCCGATTTGCTGGAAAAGCAGGCTGCTATTTTCCACGATCTGGCGATGCGGGAAGCCGGAAAAACCTGGCAGGATGCCATCGATGAGGTGCGCGAAGCCGTCGATTTCTGTCGCTATTATGCTGCCCAGGTTCGGTACAATTCCTTTGCAGAAAGACAAGCCCTCGGCGTCGTCGTCTGTATCTCGCCCTGGAACTTCCCGCTGGCAATTTTCTTTGGTCAGGTCGTCGCATCGCTCGTTGCTGGCAACACCGTTGTTGCCAAGCCGGCAGAGCAAACGCCGCTCATCGCGTCCCAGGCCGTCAGGCTGTTGCATGAAGCAGGCGTTCCGCCAGATGCCCTGAACCTCGTTACCGGAGACGGGGCCGTGGTCGGAGACCGGCTGGTCGCGAATCCGAAAACCGCTGGCGTGTGTTTTACCGGCTCAACCGCGACAGCCAAAAGGATCGCTGGCAGGTTGGCGGAAACCGGTCGGGCGACGGCCCCGTTGATCGCCGAAACCGGCGGCATCAACGCCATGATTGTGGACTCTTCCGCCTTGCTTGAACAAACCGTGGATGCCGTCATCTCCTCGGCGTTTCAGAGCGCCGGCCAGCGCTGCTCGGCACTGCGCATCCTTTGTGTGCAGGAAGATATTGCCGATGATATGATAAGGCTTCTGCGCGGCGCAATGGAAGCTTTGCGTATTGGCGACCCGGCCATGCTGGCGACAGATATTGGTCCGGTCATTGACGCTGCCGCCCAGGCAAAAATCGCGGATCATGTCCAGCATCTCGAGAAATCTGCCCACAAGATAGGAGAGACGCCAGCGCCATCTCTGCCGGACGGAACATATATCGCACCCGTGGCATTCGAACTGGACAAATTTGCTGATCTCGGTGTCGAGATTTTCGGACCAGTACTGCATGTGGTCCGGTTTCCGGCCAGCGAGAAAATGCAGGTTATCGAGCAGATCAATGACAGCGGTTATGGTCTGACAATGGGCGTGCAAAGCAGGATCGACGCGATTTGTCGAAACATGGCGAAACGCGCCAGGGTGGGCAATATCTACATCAACCGTAACCAGATCGGAGCAATTGTCGGTGTGCAACCGTTCGGCGGGGCAGGCCTGTCCGGCACGGGGCCCAAGGCGGGCGGGCCATTGTATCTCAATCGGCTGAGCAAACCTCCGAAAGACAGTGCAAGAACCGAATTTCATCCGAAAAACGATCTTTCCGTCGTAGCTGTTGCGAAAACCGATGAATTCGGAAAGCTGGTGGCGCGAGGCATCTCGGCTCGCAAGAATTGGAATGGCCAATTGCCGGCTGAGGACATTTCGGAGATGTTGGCCAATGCCCCGGACAGCGACTGGAGCGCGTTCCTGGAAGAGCAATCCCGTCCCATCCGCCAGTTCGTCGCCGCCGAGACTGTCCTTCCCTCGCCTGCTGGCGAAGCCAACCGCTATCATTTGCATGGACGGGGTCTCATTTTGTCTCTCGCCGCGCCCGCAATGGCCGCCATCGCCTGCAGCCGTGCGATACTCGCTGGAAACGCCGTAATCCATATCAACCGCGCAGATCAGAGCGTCGAAGGCCTGGCAGATTTTACCATTTTTGGCCAAATCTTGAGGGATCCCGACATTCTCCAGTTCGCCACAATCTCGGACATGAGTGGGTTGCGTGACATTCTTCTGAACCAGCCGATTGACGCCGTCATCATCGATGCCGACGATCCGGATCTTGCCGAATTTGGGACAATTCTGGCGCAAAGATCGGGTGCAATCATCCCAATTTTGCATCCTGATGATACATGGGACCGTTACGTTCATGAACAGACTGTCACGGACAATATTGCCGCTGCCGGAGGCGATGTAAAATTGCTCAATGCCTGATCCGTCGATCCGGGAGGCAGATTTGCCGACAGAGCAGGCACAAAACCGGCATTTTTAGCACCAAGTCAATGTTAACCTTATTTTGATTATCGGCATGTAATGCCACCCTATGACAACGCGCGTTCTGATTGTGGATGACAGGCCGACAAATCTCCGGATTTACGCCCAGTTTGTGACGATAATGGGGGAGAAGTACTCCGCTGTTACGTTTGCCGATCCCGTGGAAGCGCTGCACTGGCTGCGCAACAACAGCGCAGATCTGTTGATTGTCGACTATCGTATGCCGCAAATGAACGGTGCGGAATTCATCAAGAAAGTCCGCTCGATGTCGACGGGCAATGACGTCCCGGCCATCGTCATCACCGCTCATCAGGACCGGGAGTGCCGCCTGTCCGCGCTGGATGCGGGTGCTACCGACTTCTTGCAGAGCCCGGTGTCCCACGTGGAGTTCTGCAACCGGGCCATGTCCCTCCTCAGCAAGAGCGAGAAGAGCGTCAATCTGCGGCAGCGCGCTTCGGAAATTGAGCGCAAGCATGCCGCTGTCGGGGAACAGGTCGAAGACACCAATACCGGCAAGAGCATGCTCGAACAGATTATCGACACGATCCCGATCATGATCAATGCGACGGACCGGTCCGGCAAATGCCTGTTCACCAACGCCTATCAGTCCGCCCTCTTTGACAAGACACCGGATGAGATGGTGGGCCACGAATTTAGCGACTTTCTGGAACCACAACTCAAACGGAATTCAGACCGGCGCAATGATATCGTGCTCAAGTCCGGACAGGCCATTCCGCACTATGAGGAAAAGTTCACCAGCGATGGCGTGGATCTGATTTTCCACTGTAACAAGTCACCGCTGCTTAATCACAAGGGCGAGACCATTGGCGTTCTGACCACGGCGGTGGACATTACGGCCCGCAAGTTTGCCGAAGAGCACCGGACTCATCTTGCGTTGCACGATATGCTCACAGGCCTGCCCAACCGGGTATTGCTCGCGGAAAAAGTCCGGACCGCAATCGAAACCTGCACAGACGGTGAAGAAGAGGCTGCGCTGCTGCTCCTTGACCTCGACCGGTTCAAAACCATCAACGATACCCGCGGTCATCACACCGGCGATACGTTACTGCGCGAAGTTGCTGAACGTTTGACTTCCATCCTGGGTCCCAATGATTTTGCTGCGCGTATCGGCGGCGATGAATTTGCCATCATCCTCAACAATATCAGTGGCGCTGAAACGATCAATTCACGTTGCATCAAGATCCTCTCGGCGATCAACGAACCCTATTCGATCAGCGGTGTGGACCAGGTAATCGGCGCCAGCATCGGCGTTAGCCTCATCCCGGCTGACGGCAATGAATATGAAGAATTGCTGCGGATGGCAGATCTTGCGATGTATGACGCAAAGGCCAACGGCCGCAATTGTCATCGCTTCTTCTCGGAAGGCATGAACCAGATTGCGCAGGCCAACGCCGCTCTGGAAAACGAGCTGAGGGACGCTATCGCGCAAAAACAGTTCGCGCTGGAATATCAACCAATCGTCGATGCGAAGACGCTCGACTATGTTGGTCTCGAAGCCCTGATCCGGTGGGATCATCCGAAAAAGGGCCGGCTGCTGCCACAACAGTTCATCCAGGTTGCGGACGATACCGGCCTCATGGATATTCTGGGCAAATGGGTCATCGCTGAAGTCTGCCGCCAGATCCGGGTTTCTGAAGAAGAAGGTATCATTCTCCCGCGTGTGGCGATCAATGTGTCACCACGCCAATTCCAGAATCATAATGTCTGCGAAGAAATCCTGCGCAATATCGAGGAAAATGGGATCGAGCCGTCCAAGATTGTCGTGGAGATTACCGAGGAACTGCTGCTCGACAACAATGAACGCGTCAGCAACACGCTGAACAAGCTGCGCAATGCCGGAGTTGGCATTTCGATTGATGATTTCGGGACCGGATATTCCTCACTGCAATATCTGCGTGACCTTCCCGCCAACTGCCTGAAGATCGACCGGACATTTATTTCACGGATTGAACATTCCGCGGCCGACCGGGCAATTATCGGAACCATCGCTCACCTTGCCCACGCGCTCGACATGCGCGTGATCGCCGAGGGTGTGGAAAATGACGCCCAACTCGAACTGCTCAAAGTATCGGGTTGCGACGAGATACAGGGCTTCAAGATAGCCCGGCCACAAAGAGCGGAGAATCTGCCGAAACTTTTCGAAAATTCAGGCTTTGGATCCGCCCGGTCCGCTGGTGGATCATAGTCATGCTGACCAGCAAACATGCCGGAACGGCGAAATCCGGCAAACGTCATTCACACCGGCATAACGGCCATCGCGGTCACAAGGGGCATCATGCTGGGCTGGGTCATGCCTGGGACCGCGAACATGAGATGATCATCAACCGGATCGTGCTGATCATCATCGCGTCCTCGATTGCGTGGTTTCTCGATGCCGCGCCCAATATCATGATGGCTTTCCAGATCCACTTCATGGTCAGCCTGATGATTGCGATTGCCTACCGGTTCGATCGGCGGCCGAGCATGGTGCGGCGGCTTGCGGGCATCATAAATGATTTCGGTGCAGGAACTTATCTGTTCCACATCGGCGGTGCGAGTCTGGCGGCTCTCTATCCGATTTATCTTTGGGTCATCCTGGGATATGGTTTTCGCTTCGGCATCCGCTGGCTGTTTGTGGCGACGGGTCTCGCCACCCTGTCGTTCGGCTGGACGGTCTATAATGTCCCCTATTGGCAGGAGAACCTGTCGCTGTCGATCGGACTGCTGCTCGGACTGGCGGTTATTCCGTCCTATTGTTCGACCCTGATCACCAGTCTGTCGCAAGCGAAGGAAGAGGCAGAAGCGGCCAACAAGGCGAAAAGCCTGTTCCTCGCGAGTATCAGTCACGAGCTGCGCACACCGCTCAACGCGATTATCGGTTACGGTACGCATCTGCTTGGGATGAAAATGCCGGAGAGCCAGCAACAGATGATCAGCACCAGCGTTTCTGCCGGCCGCCACCTGCTACACCTGATCAACCAGCTGCTCAGTTTCGCCAAGTCCGACTCCCAGGAGGAGATGCCGGAACCGGTTGACTTCTCGATTGTCGAACTGCTCACCGACGTCCGCGATATCATGCAGATTGCAGCTGAGGAAAAGGGACTCATCATCCATTTGCAAGCCGAACCCATGAGCGACCGGATTGCAGTCGGACAAGTCGATCATATCCGGAACATCCTGATTAATCTGACCAGCAATGCGGTGAAATTCACAGACAGCGGCTTCGTTCTGCTGAAATGCGGATATGAGGAAGACAAGGATGGCAGTGGTCTCTGGTGTTCGGTGGCCGATACCGGCCCCGGGATCGCCAGGGAGGCCCAGGAACGTATTTTCGAAGTGTTCCAGCAGGCTGATGATTCCGTTGTCACCAAATTTGGCGGTACCGGTCTCGGACTCGCCATCTGTCGTCAGCTCGCACAGCAAATGGGTGGTGACATCTCGCTATCCAGCAAAACCGGGGTCGGCAGTGTTTTCACCCTGTCCTGCCCAATCGCGTTTTCTGAAGACGAGCGCGTGGAAACCGAAACGAATGAAGTGCATATCCTTTCGCTCGGAAACGGTTCGGCGGCACCGCGGATCACGAAGGCAGCGAACCAGTCCATCCGCATCGATCACGTGCGCCATTTTGCTGATACGAATATTCTCACATTGCTCGAAGACCGGGACCTTGGCGAATATGACCTGGCGGTGCTGGAGAGTGAATTCGCCGCAAAATATGACGAAGAGCATGCGCTCTGGAGCCGGTTCAGGGAAGCGAAACTGCCTCCCGTCCTGTTGTCGGGTTCCGGCAGCCGGGATCTCGAAGACATCGAGCTTCGCGCGGCCTTCGCCTCTGTCTTGCCATCGACGCCGGATTTTGAAACCATCCGCAGCGTGGTCCAGATCGGCTGTTCCTTCAATCGCAGTCTGAAGTCTGCGGGCGAGATCACCGACACCGGCATCCACGAGGTACAGGCTCAACGCGTGCTCGTTGCAGACGACAACCGTACGAACCAGATGGTCCTCGAAACGATCCTCAGCAACGCAGGACATCAGGTCACCGTGGTTCCGGATGGAGAAAAGGCACTGGACGAGCTGGAAAACGAAGCCTTTGACATCGTCTTCCTCGACGTGAACATGCCGCGCCTTGGCGGCATTGAATGCTGCAAGATGTGGCGCCAGATCGAAGGGGCTCGCGCACATGTTCCGATCATCGGTCTGACCGCCGACTCTACCGAAGAAACAGAGAAACGATGCCTGGATGCAGGAATGGATCTCCGGTTGACCAAGCCGGTTGAGGCTGGCCCGCTGCTGGAAACCATCGCGCGTCTGACCAAAAGCGAAACCAGCTCGGATCTCCCCGGCAGCACCGATGATCCATTTGGAAGAGTCACCCGAATTGACGACAATGCTGCTTCCGAAAAGCCAGTGTCTATTGATCCCAGTCAGCTAAACTATCTGCGGTCCATCGGTGATGGCGAGTTCGTCCGCTCTATCATTGAGGCTTATCTGGAAGATACTGCAACCATCATGGAAGCCCTCGATAAAGCGGTATCTGCCGGGAATATCGATGAATTCCGCTTCCACGCCCATGCATTCAAGAGCGGTGCGAACAATGTCGGTGCAGTCATGCTGTCCAAAATATGTGCCCGTCTCGAAGTGATAACCGAGCCGGACTTTGCGGCACATGCGGAAGAGCATCTGGAACTGGTCAGAAGCGAAGTCGGTCAGATTACGGTCTATTTTCGGAATATGGAAAGTGAACCGGAGTCCAGCACCAAAGATGGCGATGGTGATGGTGACGAGCTTCGCCAGTCCGGCTGAACGTCAGATCAAACGGCGCGCAGTGACCGCTGAATGCGCCGTTCCTGTGCTAGCGCCAGCCGCTCCATTTTCCGTACGTCCGCGTCTTCCAGATACAGCGCCGTTTCCGCCCACATGTCGGTTACCTCTAGCAATTCGTCGAGGCTGACCGGGTTGGTGATCCTGCGCGCCCGATAGACCGCGCGCTCCGCGTGGAAACGTTTCTCGTTGCGCTTTGTGTAGTCGATGATCGCCGCTTCGCCTTCACCATCTTCGGCGAGTATGTCGACAACGCCCATATCGTAAAGATCTTCAGCCGAAAACAGCTTGCCTTCCAGAATGAACCGCTCGGTGTCCTGCCGCCCCAGTCGCTGCCGCAAAAAGCTGTATGCCCCCATGCCCGGGAACAGATTGAAGAGGATTTCGGGCAGGCCAAGCCGCGCACTTTTTTCCGCCACGATAATGTCAAAGGCCAGCGCATGTTCGAATCCACCGCCCAGCGCATCACCCTGCACAAGGGCCATGGTGATGATCGGTGCACCAAAGCCGGTGCTGTTCGCATGCTGCATATGTACGCAGGTGCGGGCATATTTCCGCAATGCCCCAAGATCACGCCGCCGGATACAGTCCGCGAAATGTTTCAGATCGCCGCCCAAATTGTAGATACCCGGGGTCCGAGAGCCACAAACAAAATAGCGCAGGGGGTCGCGGCTTTTGGCAACGTCAAATCCGTAGTTGGTATTGATCCAGTCCTGCACCAGCTGAATCTCGTCGCCCAGTTCATAGGTATAGCTGGGTCGCGATTTCTGGTTCATGAAACACCAGAATATCTCGTCGGAACGATCAAACCGCAATTCGATTTCATTGAATTTCTGGTTGAGAATATCGGAACCGTAGACCGGGTCTGACTGGATCAATGACTCGGTCGTGTCAAAGAGCGCATTCTGCTCCCGATCATTGGCTGCCCGACCCCTGAATTCCATATCTACTCTCCACATCATGGGATGATCGACGAAACTTTTGCCTATCATTTCCCAATCCGGTTGGAAGAGAATTTTATGGGCCGCCCCAAAAAGAAGCAAGCAAAACTGCATGTGTTGACCAGCGTGCTTAACCCCATCAAATATATTCTTATCTTTGCGTCGGTTAGCTCAATTTCGGGGCGTTAATATTCGTTAACAGGCCCGTTTTGGTCCAAATTCCCGGATGCGCCGTTTGCCACTCCCGGCCAGGGTTTCCCGAAAGCGGTTTCAAATGTTTCCAGTTCAGCCCGCGTCCGACTCAGCACCCGCCGACGCCCGGATCAGACCTCGGTAGGCCTGAACCGCCGAACGATTGCCTTTGGTCACTTCAAAAACATCTTCGGCAATTGGCATCACCACGCCATGTTCTTTCGCCAAAGCGATGACTGTCGGTGCACTTTTGACACCCTCGGCGACCATCAGCATATCGTCAATAATCTCGTCGATCATTCGCCCCTTGCCCAGCTCGACACCGACATGCCGGTTGCGGCTCAGTGGGCTGGTGCAGGTGGCGATCATGTCGCCCATCCCGGTCAGCCCGGCAAATGTTTCGGGCCGCCCGCCCATGGCCACGCCCAAACGCGTGATTTCAGCAAGACCGCGGGTGATGAGCGCGGACCTTGTATTGTCCCCTGCCCCCAGACCGTCACCCATGCCGACCGCGATTGCGATAATATTCTTCAGCACGCCGCCCAGTTCGCAGCCCAGCAAATCGGTATTTGTGTAGACCCGAAACAGGCCGGAATGGAAAAGCTGCTGCAGCTGCTTGACGATAATCTCGTCTTCCATCGAAATAACACTGGCGGCTGCCTGCCCCGCCATGATTTCCCGTGCAAGATTGGGCCCGGTCAGGACACCGACGGGATGGCCGGGCAGAACATCCTCGATGACTTCGGTCATCCGTTTTCCCGTTGAGAGCTCCAGGCCTTTGGTCAGGCTGATAACCGGAACCCAGGGTCGCAGATATTGCCGGGCTTCTTCAAGAACCGCCCGGAAATTGCTTGATGGAATGCCCATGACCAGTACATCCGCATCGGACACTGCTTCGCCCAGATCTCCGGTAGCCTTCAACTCCTTCGGCAGAACGCTGTCGGGGAGATATTTGCTGTTGCGATGATTGGTGTTGATATCCTCAACGGTTTCCGCATCTCTCGCCCAGATTTTAATAGGTGCATTGCGGGAAACAAGCGATGCGACAGTGGTCCCCCAGGATCCACCCCCCAGCAATCCGACGCGCAGCTTCATTATCCTCTCCCCCTTTACCGGTTCCCTGACGGAACTCTGGCGATCAGACTGGCCGGAATTTCACTGTTTGGCAAGAAAAGCCCGATGCACGCCGGCCGTTTCTTTGGGTTTTTCGATCATCGGCACATGACCGGTTTTTTCCAAAATCACGGATTCGCTATTCTCGATACCCTTGTCGAGAACTGCAACGCAGCTGACGTCAATGAGCCGGTCATGACGACCCCAGATAATCAGCGTCGGGGCTTTTACGTCTCCCAGGCGGTCGTTCAGCGGATCATTGATTCCCGAGCCTGCAATCTGCCAGAAAATCTTGTCGAGCAGTTCCTTGTGAGCATTGGCCTCCTCGAAAAACAGCTTCCGGAACTGTCCCGGCATCGCCACGGGTTTATAGGCGACAAATTTCATCAACCGCTCGGTGTCTTCAACCGAATCCAGAGCCAGGACATTCTTTCCGCTTTCCGCAGCAACCTGCAGCTCGCTCTTGTCCTCGCCGACGACACCTGCATTGTTGAACAAGGTGAGCGAGGCAACCATGTCGGGATATTCCAGCGCGAATTGCAAGGCGATGAACCCGCCCATGCTGTTCCCGCCCAAATGGCATTTCGTGATACCCATCGCATCCAGAAATGCGGCGAGCCGGTGGCACTGGTTCGCAATATCATAATCGCGATCCAGCGAGCGATCATTCTCGCCAAAACCCGGGAGATCAGGCGCTATCAGTCGATAACTGTCAGTGATGCGTGGTGCGTAGATGGACCAATTGTCCTTGTCGCCGCCAAAGCCGTGCAAGAGAACGACCGGGACACCTCCCGCAGGTCCGCCCTCCAGAAAAGGCCAGACATGATCGCCAACCGCTATCGATTTCTGCACCAGACCGCCGCGTCGCCGAAGCAGACCCTGCAAACCGCTGTAAAGCGCTTTTGGAAAAGCGAAATAGACGATCATCATGGCCGCAATCAGCGCCAATACTGCATACAGGAATGTCATCATGCGAACCGCCCCCGTGCCGGTCGAAATCTATTGGTCCAGTATCTTGTCGATCCAGTCGGTCATGTCCGACAGCACCTGATCCTTTTCCGGTTCATTGAATATTTCGTGATACAGCTCCGGATAGACAATCAGCTTTTTCTCGGCCGAGGAAATGTTCTCGTCCAGAAATTGTGACCCTTCGGGCGCGGCCAGGCTGTCTTCGCTGCCATGCAGCATCAGCATTGGCAAACGCAGCTTTCCCGCTTCCGTCTGGACCTGTTCCATGCGTTTCATCATCTCGAGGCCCAGTCTTGCGCTGATTTTCTCTCCGGACACAAGGGGGTCTGCGAGATAGTCAGCCACCACCTGGGGATCCCGGCTCACGGCATTCGCATCGAGGCCAATCACCCCCATTTTTGGTATCAGCCGTGACAGAATCTTGCTCAGCGCCTTTAAGGTTGCGGACGGTTCTTCCGCTGCCTTGATCGCTGGTCCGGACAGGATTGCAGCCTGAAAACGGGACTGATGTTCCAGCAGATATGTCGCCGCAATCAGTCCCCCAAGGCTATGTCCGACCAGAATTTTCGGCAAGTCGGAAAGGTCAGTCGGCATTTCAGCCAATAGGGCATCGAGGCCGTCATGATATACTGAGAATTTGGGGACAAAGCCGTTTACTCCCACCGATTTGCCATGCCCCCAATGGTCCAGTGCGAGGACCGCAAAGCCCCTCTTCACACAATGATCGGCAAAATAGCGGTATCTGCTGCTATGCTCGTCATATCCATGGACGAGAATGATAACGGCGCGAGCTTTGGTTTCCGTCAGCCAGCTTTGCCGAAACAGGCGCGCGCCTGCTGCCTCTGACCCGGGTGCCAGTGTCAAAGACCCTTCGCTGTGAATCAAGCGATCTTCCTCTTCATGGCATTGTCCTGAGCGTGCGCCAGTTCATGATCATGCGCCAGTTCGGTTTCATATTCGAACAGGATACGATCGAGTGTCTGGCTGATCTTTGTCTGTGTGCGGACCATTTCAATTTTGGGCCAGCTTGTGCGCTCGCCCAGATCGATCAGTTCGCTGATATCCTCAACTGGCAGGTTACTGAGAATCTTGGCCGGACTCCAGAACATGGTCGGACGAATGATATTGATATCACCGGTATAGTCCTGGTTGATCACCGAAAGCGTCATGTTTGCAAAACTGTTGAGCCGCGGGAAAAGCGACAAAGGTTTTTGCATAATCGACACATTGGCGTTGAGCCACGCCTTCATCGTAGCCGTAGACGCATTGCGGATCGCGGACATGGCAGTTTTCTGTTGACTGACATCACTGGCAAACGGCGTAATCAGCGGATTGGCCTGGCTGACGATATGATGATTGACACCATAGAGACGCGCCAGCCGCTTGGCTGGCAGATCATGGGTGACGGAACCATCCACCCATTTGCGGTTGGGCAGATAAGGGACACGTTCGCCCGTGTGATCTTTCGCTGCAAGAGTGACCGGAGGATAGACCCCGGGAACAGCACAGGACGCCATCACGGCTTCGCGAATATAGACATTCGGTGACGCAATCGCATTGAGAAGACGCGACGTCTGATGCTTCTCAGCCGGTGCAATTGATACGTTGAGATGCCGTCCGGTCAGTTCATAGGCTTCCTGAAAGGTCAGATCCGGCAGCATTTCGGCCAGACGAGCTTCGATTTCGTGCGCCTTCATGCGGGTCGCCCGGCTGAACATACCAAAACCCTCTTCAGGTGGCTCATCCTGGTCCCCGATGATCAGGTTTTCCGGCTCAAAATAGGGCTCCATGTCTTCATCGACATGCGTGCTGATCAGGGCGCCGACAACTGAACCTCCGCTGGAGCCTGACATAATATGGGGCAGCAGACCCTGTCGCCAAAGCGCCTTGGCGACTCCGAGATGAAAGTAGAGAAACGCTCCTGATCCACTCATCAGAAACGCCGAGCGTCCATAGCAGTGCTGCGCGCGCCGGAAAAAGTCGAGCTTCTCCTCGAACGGAATATCGGTCACCTTGTCGCTGGCCAGATATTCCAGCGAATTGACAATGGCATCAACATAGTCCTGGATCAGGCGTTTGGTGCCAAATCTGGCTTTTTCATGGAGACGGGCATTGCCCATGCCGTCCATATTGCCGTGAATACCTTCATTCAGTGCGTAAAGCAGCCCGGCATTGTCCTGCGTTTTCCAAAGCTTGGAAAGGCGCTTCAGTCGCCGGCGAATGGATTTATGATCAAAATGCTTGCTTTCGTCCGACTTGACCCAAAGATCCACGCCTGTGGCCTTGTCATGGGCCTTTGCAGCCTTGGACCATTCGCCATAGCTCTGCGCCTGGGCCATGGCCTTTTCCATTTTCAGGGTTGTATTCAAAATCATTCGCTACTCACTCACTCTGGGGCCAGCTCACATACTGGCCTTCGTCAGCACGCATGTGCTGCTTACTCTTGTCGTCTCCGCTCCTTGCTAATTCTTGCTTTGCTTTGCGGTGCGCCGTGTCTTTGAGACCTTTCGGTACATCACGCCGGCATCTCCCTTTGCCGCAGTCTTTTTGACCGTCGGTTGCTTCGCTGTGCCCTGTTTCCTGCCCCCCTCAGGCTTGGCTTTACGTAGCTCTTCGAAACTCTTTTGGAGACATTCCCGGAAAAACTCAATATCCGGCATGATTTTTCGGTCGGAAATGATGCTGAACGAGATCGTGCCGTTGTAACTGGGTGTCGCAATAAACAGCCCCATTCCGTGCGCCAGCGGGGCCAGGCCATATTGATGTGTCAGCTTTGCCCCGTTCATATAGAGCTGCAATTGCGGCCCAGGAACGTTGGAAACCATGAGATTGTTCATCTTTGGCGCAAAGCGTTCATCGGTCAAAATACGGGACAGGCCAGACATGGGAGCACCAGGTATATGCTTGGTGAGATCGGTCATGATCCGCGCGCTCAAGCCCGATTTGGCCGCCTTGGTCTCCCGGGTGGTATCGCGAATAGCTTGCAGGCGTTTGACGGGATTGGCGATATTAGACCAGATCTTGACCGTCATTGCGGAGATATTATTGCCCGGATTGGATTCCTCGCCAGACCGGCTCCGCGCGTTTACCGGTGCGACAGCTACCAGAGATTCCTTCGGCAACTCCTTGTGTTTCATCAGATATTTACGCACAGCACCGCTGCAAATTGCAAGCACGATATCATTAATCGTCGACCCTTCGGCCAGCGCTCGCATCTTTTTCAGTTCATCCAGATCAAAGGTAATTGCATCGAACATCTTGTGGGGTGTGACCGCACTGTTGAACCGCGTGTCCGGAATACTGCTGTCGCGTTCCTCGCTGCTGTTGAGCAGATTCTGCTGCGTGTTGGAAACAATCGCGGGCGCAAATTTCATGAACGCCTGGGCCAGCTTCACCGGAGATGTCACGGTACTGTTGATCGCCCGATTGAGAATTTCGGTGGCGGTGGGCAGTTCGGGCGGTTTCTCATCATCTTCCGGGAGCGGTATAGCCGGCGTGCCCTTGGTATCCTTGTCCGACAGGGCGGCAAAGAAATGCGCACCCGATGTTCCGTCAATCGTGGAATGATGGATGCGGGTCAAAATCGCATAGCTGCCCTTGGCATAGCCGGGAATATTATCCAGCCCTTCAATGACATACATGTCCCAGAGCGGCCGATTCATATCAAGCGGCTTGCTGTGGTGGCGAGCGACCTGGATGCAGAATTGCCGCCAGTCGCCCGGTTCCGGCAGGCGGCTATGCGAAATATGCGCCTCGAGATCGAAATGCTCGTCCTTGACCCAATAGGGATGATCAATGTCGAGCGGCAGGCGGTAAAGTTTGCGCCGGAACATCGGCGACACGTGCAATCGGCTGCGCACATGTTCGATAATATCCTTGAAGCGAACCTTGCCCCCGGGCGCGGTCGAGGGATCGTAGATATAAACCGCCATCACATGAGTCAGATTGGTGGCCGACTGGATGTAAAGGAACTGCGCATCTTGGGCGCTGAGCTGACTGATATGTCTTTCGTCGCTGCCTTCTGCCATTATCGTTCCTTCTCCATAAGGGTATCAGTCAAATATCTTGTCGGCGAGGCTGAGAACCTCCAGTCGGGATTTCTCCATGCGTCGCGACAGGGCCCGGAACTTGCGCAGCAGCGCCTTGCGGGCAGCGATTGAATCGTCTGTTGTCTCACCGGTCAATCCCTGGCTAGCCGCCATCCGGAAGCCGTTTTCGAACAGGATTTTTCCGATCGAGGCCTCGCTGGTAATCCGGCGCAAGAGATACAATTGCCGGCCCTCGACAAGCGCTTCTTCGACACAGGTCTTGCGGTCAATCACCTGTCCTTTTTCCAGACGGCACAATATGTCCAGCACGACGGTGTAGGATTCCACAAACGGCAGGAAAACCGCATGCCCGATCAACGGCTGGAACCGGTTGGTCAGACTTTTCAGCATGGGGCCACCGGTTTGCAGCTTCTCTTTCCAGTCTGGACAGGCTCTGGCGAGTTCTGCTTCCAAATTCTGGCGAAACTCTTCCTTGGAGGGGTAGAAAAATTCAAACTTGAACAGGTCGCGCAACCTTTCGGTTTCGGCCCAGAACACGTCTTCGGCTTTCTTTTCACGCTCTTCGCGTGCCTTGAGAACCGACAGTTCAATAATCGCCTTGTCGAGAAAGTGATGGATGATGGAATTGCGGTAATAACTGGCGAGCGGGTGCTTGTCGGGTTCGATTCCGTAAACCGTGGTGGATCCCTTGTCATAGCGGACAAAAAGACCACTGCTGACCAGCGTGTCGACAATACCCTGAACCGTCTGCAGGTTTTCCGGAGCGAGATCCTGGCTGATCCGGATATCCCGATCCTGCGCCCATTCGACGAAGAATGTCAGCACCGCTCGCAATTCCTCGGCAGTCATCGCCCGGGGTGCGGTTCCGAGCAGGCAAAGGCACATCAGCGACGTCATGGTGAGCGGCGTCGCACGGTTGGCTTCGACAGCGACCTCGAAAGCAATTTTCGACAGGTTCAGCCGGTCATCGGGCTCGGGGGCCTTTTCCACAACAACCGGATCGCCGAAATCGACGTAAACCTTGCCCATCGGCTCTCGCAGGCTCCGCAGATATCCGAAAAACCAGCCCAGTGACTCCGCTTTTTTGACCCTGCCGGTCTGCTCTGACGCATATTCCTCAACATCGCGGATCAGATCGAAGCTGGTGACGACCGGAATGATATGGACATCCCTGATGTCATTGGCGTTGGCACTATCCATGACATATTTAAGAAGGCCATAGCGCGGCGGCATCAGCTTTCCGAGGCGTGATCTTGTACCTTCAAACGCCCATGTCATGGGAAAGCGCTTTTCCAGCAAATAACTGACATAGTGCCGCAAAACGAGTTTGTAGAGCGGGTTGTTTTCGAAACTGCGGCGGATGAAGATGGTCCCCGCGCGGCGCAGCATGAAACCCAGCCCGAAGAAATCGAGGTTGATCCCGCCGAACACGTGCACCATCGGCAGATCGTTCTGATAGGCCAGATCTGTCGGCGTAACTCCATCGATATAGGTTTTGTGCGTAAACAGCAGCAAAGTCGGATGATCGCGCATCGTCCGTCTCAAGCGCGCCAGTTCATTCTTGTTGAACACGACATCGTCTTCATAGCCCTGCGACAACATGAACCGGTCGAGCCGCGCCTTCATGTCGATAAACAGGGCGCTGGGCCGGGCAATCAGCTCCTTCATATATTTGCTGGCTTCTTCGTAAAGCGCGGTTTCCGACTTCCCGAGATCCTCCGACAATTCGGTGACTGCCGCCCGGAATTTGGGACTGGTACGCAGGCTGTCCGCGACAAATTTCGGGACTTTATAGCGCCGGCCACGCAATCCCCTTTCTTCGATGTCCAGAACCAGACCTGCCTGCCGCACAACGAAACGGGCAAATTCGGTTTCCCCTGGATTGTCACCCGAGATGTCCTGCTGCTCAAAACGCTGGCGCAACTCGCCAATGGTCGCAGGCTGGCCGGTCAGGCAATGTGCGCGCCGCTTGTTGCGCCACAATATCGTGCGGGCGCGAAAACTGCCCGGCGTCCGGGGATCACCGAACAGGATATGCCGCATTTGCAGCGCCCGGCTTTTTTCGAAATTGGGAATGCGCCAGGCAATCCGTACGGGAATGACCAGCGTATCGGGATCACCCTCCAGTTTCTCTTCCAGCGATTTCAATCGCAACCGCGCCCGTTCGTCAGAAATCGGCAGACTGACCCAGTTGATCTCGCGATCAGGCCCGCCTTCGGCAAGGCTGGTATGCAGCCAGTCGAGAAGATAACGACGCTCGACCCCGTTTCGGGCATCAATGACAAATAGCTTGGGCCCCTGTTTCACCAGAGGCAATGTTCTGGCTATTGCCGCCGCTTCATCCATTGCGCCTCACTATGCTTTCGCCGCTCCCGCTTTTTTTGCTCCGGGCTTTGCCCTCGTTTTGGTCGAAGTGCGCTTGCCTGGCTTCTTGGCAGCTTTTCTTTTGTTTGCCGGTTGCGCCGCCGAGCGGCGGGCCGCCGGTTTTTTCCGGGTTGCGGCTTTCCGCGCCGGCGCTGCCTTTTTCCTGACCGAAGCTGTGGTTTTACCCCCGCTCTTGGCTGGCGTGGTCGTCTTCACTGACTTCCTGGCCGCTGCTTTGCGGACCGGCTTGTTGGTCAAGGCCTCCAGTGCAGCTTCCTCGTCATCCTGCCCCAACGCCTCGAGGAACATGCCGCGAACTTCGGCAACATGCTGGTCGATGGTTTTGACCGACCATTTGCTGGTATCCACCGCGGGAAGAACATCAACGCGCACTTTCGCCGGTCGCATCACAAATTCATTTTTCGGTGCGATATCACCGGCATTGTGGATCACAATGGGAACGATGGGAACGCGGGCCTGCATTGCCATATGGAACGCGCCCTTCTTGAACGGTCCAAGTCTTGGCGACAATGTGCGCGTGCCTTCCGGGGCAATCACGATCGATTTCCGGTCGACTTCGATAGCTTCAATCAGCGGCTCCATCGCCTTGATTGCGCTTTTCGCGTTTTCCCGATCGATAAACACCGTGCCAGCGAGCTCCATCAGCTTCCCGATAACCGGCGTGTCGCGAATCTCTTTCTTGCCCACACCGCCCATGTCCTTGCGGATCAGCTTGGCGAGGATCATCACGTCCGCCTTGCTCTGGTGATTGAACACAAAGATACAGGGCCGGGCATTCCATAGATTGGCCTCGCCATGCACTTCCAACTCGCATCCGGTCAGCGCCGTGGCAAAATCGCCGAACAGACCGGTCGAGAAGTTCATCGCTTCGCGCTGTGATCCGGTCAGCGCCCAGATCGGCAGCGAAGCTATGGCGGACCCGATGAGCGAGCCCGTAGCATAAACCGTCCGCACATAGTCGACTGGCTTAACTTGCCCGCGGCTATCAAATTTCTGCACTGGCCAGCCGCGCTCTTCGGCGATGGCGGTCAGCTTGCTGTTGGGATTGAGAGGTCGCGGCTTGCCAACATGTTCGAGCAGCTCGATATCGTCGTCACTGTCGGAATAGAAATAGCTCTTGTTGAGATCCAGATCCTTCTCCTGGGCCAGTTTTTCCGCAGCCAGTACCTTGCCTTCACCAAAGCAGAGCGGGCGTATGATCTCGCCGGTAAATTCGCCATTTTCCACTTCATATTGCGAACACAGAACATGTTCGATGTTGAGGTCGCGGGCGGTTGGCTCGATCTGGTAGATGGTCGCCGAGGATACGATGGCCACCGTGTGGCCCTTGGCGAGATGCGCATCGATCAGCGCGCGGGATTCCGGATAGACCTTGCGCGCAATATGTTTTTCGTAAAGCTCCTCGCCAAACTCGAAATAGCTGTCCTCGGTGACACCCTTGAGCAAACGTGATGCCGAGGACATGAGGCCGGAAAAACCCATGTTTCCCATCGAATATTGCGCCATGACATTGGCCGTTTCGACCAGCTCTTCCGCAGACATTTCGCGGCGTTTGATCTTTTCCCACAACAGGGCGGTTGCTGAGTATCCCGCGATAATTGTACCGTCAAAGTCGAAAAGGGCACCAATGTGCGGACCTTCGGGCGCATCCAGTACATCCTGCAAATGGGAGTCGTGATCTGCCATATCTGTCCCTTGATCTTTCAATCTCGCCAAGCCAAATTCCTTTGTGCCAAAATAATGCTGCATTTCCCACCCTTTATTGGGTTAGGGAGGGATTAATTGCCTCAAACCGTCTCACTGTCCGGAAATGGTTCAGTTTTCATGAAAAAAGCACGGAAATTTGGCAGAATTCGAAACCGGTGACGCGAGTTTGCCGTTTCACGTCCGCAGCACCCGGCGAACAGGGTTGCAGAACGGACCGGCGCCCGGTAATGGGTCGCGCTGTTAGTGAGGTGCGTTGGCTGAGTTGGTCGAAGGCGTCGCACTCGAAATGCGAAGTACGTTCACGCGTACCGAGGGTTCGAATCCCTCACGCACCTCCATCTAACAGCAACAGTGATGCCGACCGAATGCCCTTATCGAATATTCGGACCCACACTTGCAAATCCCGGTTTTCGGCCTAAGTTGGATTCATGACATCGACCAGACATTTGGTTTCGACCAATCCTCTGCCGAAAGGCACCCCTTCCGTTCTTGCCGCCCGCTTCGCCATTGGTGACGTCGTGCGCCACAGGATATTCGACTTTCGCGGCGTGATCTACGACATCGATCCGGTATTTGCGAATAGCGAGGAATGGTACGAGTCGATTCCCAAGGATCTGCAACCCGCCAAAGATCAGCCATTTTATCACCTGCTCGCCGAAAATGCGGACAGCAGCTATGTCGCTTATGTGAGCCAGCAGAACTTGCTCGAAGATGACAGCGGGGAACCGGTCATGCATCCGGAAGTGGGACGAATGTTCCATGCTCTGGCCGACGGAAAATACAAGCTGCACAGCATCCATCGCCACTGATTTCCAGAGTCGTCGAATCTGACTGAACCAGCACTAGCTTTTGATTTTCCAACCCTTTTTCAGCAGAAAATAGCAAATGCCCGTCAGCATCAGGTTGATGACCAGCAGAACCACTGACCCGGTAACTATCGGGGAGTCGGATGCGCCGAGAAATCCGTAACGAAATCCCGAAATGGCGTAGAAGAACGGATTGGCATGGCTGAACGCCTGAAAAGCAGGCGACAGGCGGTCAATCGAGTAAAAGGTTCCGGACAGCAGCGCCAGCGGCGCGACAACAAAATTCGTTACCGCTGCGGCATGATCAAATTTTTCCGCCCAGATCGAAGTCAGGACGCCAAGCAGCGCCAGCATCACAGAGCCCATCAGCCCAAACCAGATCACGGCCCACCAGTGCGTGACAGAAACCTGAACACCCGGCCACAGTGCCATGGCCAACCAGACCGCAAATCCGACCAGAATGGCGCGTGTTACGGCCGCAGCCACCAATCCGCCCAGCAACTCCCCAATGGACAGCGGCGGCATCAGATAATCCACGATCGTGCCCTGGATCTTGCCGACCAGCAGCGAAAAACTGCTGTTGGCAAAGGCGTTCTGGATCATGCCCATGCAAATCAGCCCGGGCGCGATGAAATCCGCAAAAGGCACGCCCAGTACGGTTCGGTCCCCGCGCCCCAAAGCAACGGTAAAAATGACCAGAAACAGCAATGTGGTTATTGACGGCGCCCAGACAGTCTGCAGTTGGACCTTGAAGAACCGGCGGACTTCCTTCCAGTACAGGGCGAGGAAACCACCCCAGTTTACACCTCGAATGACGGCCACACCGGGTTCGCCGAAGG
The DNA here is from genome assembly GCA_039181895.1 of Pseudomonadota bacterium. GTDB lineage: Bacteria > Pseudomonadota > Alphaproteobacteria > Sphingomonadales > Sphingomonadaceae > Parasphingorhabdus. The sequence goes on along the minus strand of JBCDCK010000004.1, from coordinate 131,816 downwards.
ATTGTCCGGCAAAATGGGATGGCGTGCTATTTTCATTTTTGGGCTGGTTTGACATGGGCTTTTCGCCTATCGGCTCTGGCGAACCAGCACAACCCCATATATGATCTGGCCGGATAGACCCGACCGGGTGGGGCTGCGACATTGATCTGCGGCCGATAGCGCCTATATAGACCGCAGAAAAGAAACAAGAACGGGAAGTATATGGCTTGGACTGACGAACGGATCGATCACCTCAAAAAAATGTGGGAAAAAGGCTTAACCGCCAGCCAGATCGCAGAAGAATTGGGCGGTGTCAGCCGCAACGCCGTGATCGGAAAAGCCCATAGACTGGGACTGAAATCCCGTCCCTCGCCGGTGAAATCCAAGGCCAAGACTGCCAAGGGAACCAAAGCAGCAGCGAAACCGAAAAAGGCGGCGAAGAAAACCGCCAAGGCCAAAAAACCGAAGGAAGAACATGTTGCCCGCCGGGCGATGCCGCCGCCGACGCCGGCCGCGCGTACCCATGCCGCGCAACAGTCCAAGGCGCCCAAGCAGGATGGCCCGAAGATTGTCTCCGTTGGCCCGGGAGGCTTTCTGCGTCAGGGTCCCGGCGATCAGCAGGCACCCATTCCGCCGGCACCTCCGCGGCGACTGGTTCCAGCCAAGCCGAGCGAGGAAATTGCTGACAAGACCAGCCTGCTTGATCTTAATGACAAGATCTGCCGTTGGCCGGTGAATCACCCGGGTGAACCGGATTTCCATTTTTGCGGCAAGGAAGTGAATCCCGGCTTTCCCTATTGCGTTGAGCATTGCGGCCGGGCGTTCCAGGCACAGTTGCCGCGCGGCACCCGACGTCCGCCACCACCGCTGCCATTTGGCGGTCCACGAGTCCGCTAAACAGTCTCAAAACTGCTGCTGACCGCAAGAGGCTGCACAAGCCTCTTGCCAGCAAGACTCCTGCGCTCTTATAGGATCATCCATGTCAGATGATCTTTTCGGCGACGAGCCGCCCAAACAGTCCAAATCCGGTGAATATGACGCGTCCGCGATCGAGGTTCTGGAGGGACTGGAACCGGTGCGCAAACGACCCGGCATGTATATTGGCGGCATTGACGAACGCGCCCTGCACCATCTTGCGGCCGAGGTTATCGACAACAGCATGGACGAAGCGGTGGCCGGACATGCGAGCCGGATCGAGATCACGCTCGATAGCGAGAACCGCCTGACCGTAACTGACAACGGCCGCGGTATTCCCGTCGACCCCCACCCGAAATTCCCCGAAAAATCGGCGTTGGAAGTCATCATGACGACACTGCACTCGGGCGGGAAGTTCTCCGACAAGGCCTATGCAACTTCCGGCGGCTTGCATGGCGTGGGTGTGTCCGTGGTCAACGCGCTGTCATCGGAAACTGTTGTCGAAGTCGCGCGCAACAAGACGATCTATCGCCAGGCGTTTTCGCAGGGAAATGCCACCGGCAAGCTGGAACAAGTCGGCAGCACGCCCAATCGCCGCGGCACAACCATTTCCTTCATTCCCGACACCGAGATTTTCGGCGAAGGCAACAAGTTCAAACCGGCCCGCCTTTTCAAACTGGCCCGGTCCAAGGCCTATCTTTACGCCGGCGTCGAGATCCGCTGGAAATGCGATCCAGAGCAGGCCAGTGACGAAGTTCCCGCCGATGCGGTATTTCAGTTCCCCGGCGGGCTGTCCGACCATTTGCGCGAACAGCTGAGCGGCCGCGAATGTGTCACCACCGAATTTTTCTCGGGCAATCAGGATTTTCCCGATGAAGCGGGTCGGGTCGAATGGGCGATTACCTGGCCGATCTGGACCGAGGGCAGTTACAGCTGGTATTGCAACACCATCCCGACACCCAATGGCGGCACCCATGAAACCGGCCTGCGCAACGCGCTGGTCAAGGGCATGCGCGCCTTCGGCGAACTGGTGCAGCTGAAAAAAGCATCACAGCTCACCGCCGATGACATCATTTCCGGCGGCGAGATGATGCTCTCTGTCTTTATCCGCGATCCGCAATTTCAAAGCCAGACCAAGGACCGTCTCACCTCACCGGAAGCGGCAAAGCTGGTAGAAAATGCCGTGCGCGACCATTTTGACCATTTCCTCACGGACAATATGGACCGCGGCAAGGCGCTGCTTGGTTTTGTCATGGAGCGGATGGAAGAGCGGTTGAAGCGCAAGGCCGAACGCGAAGTCAAGCGCAAGACCGCGACCTCCGGACGCAAGGTCCGCCTGCCCGGCAAGCTCACGGACTGTTCGGGCAATGATCCCGACGGGACCGAGCTGTTTATTGTGGAAGGCGATAGTGCCGGTGGTTCCGCCAAACAGGCGCGCAACCGCAAGACCCAGGCGATCCTGCCGATCCGCGGCAAGATCCTTAACGTGGCCTCTGCCAATAGCGCCAAGATCCTTGCCAATTCGGAGATTGCTGATCTCATTCTTGCGCTGGGTTGCGGCACACGCAAGGACTGCGATCCTGACAATCTGCGCTATGAACGCGTGATCATCATGACTGACGCCGATGTCGATGGCGCGCATATCGCGACTTTGCTGATGACATTCTTTTTTCAGGAGATGCCGGATCTGGTCCGGCGCGGACATCTTTATCTGGCGCGACCGCCGCTTTATCGCCTGACCGCCGGCGGCAAGAGCCTCTACGCCCAGGATGATCATGCCCGGGAGGAAATAGAAGCGGGCCCGTTCAAGGGCAAGAAAGTCGAAGTCAGCCGATTCAAGGGTCTCGGTGAGATGAATCCTGGGCAACTCAAGGAAACCACTATGGATCCGGACACGCGCTCGCTTTACCGGGTGACACTGCCTCAGGAATATGAACATCGCGCCGGCGTCAAGGATCTGGTCGACCGGTTGATGGGCAAGAATCCGGAACATCGCTTCAATTTCATTCAACAGAATGCCGCTAGCCTCGACGAAGAAGCGATTGATGCCTGACGCACTGATCCGGCTGCTGGCCGGATCACTGCTTGCGGTGCTGGTGCTTCCTGTTCTGGCGCCTCTGCACGCGCAGGAAATTCGCGCGGCATCTCCAGAATATAAGGCAAAAGCCGAGGATTTGCTGGGGATATTGCAGGGGTCTGAAAGGGAAGAAAGCTTCTTCGCCCCATCATTCCTTGAGGCCATTCCCCCGGCCCGGTTTCGCGAAATTGTTGCCCATTTGGCCGCGCAATATGGAGAACCCCGGGCAATCAGCCAGATCAGACCGGCTTCCCGGAATGATGGCACCGTTGAAATCACTTATGCGAAGGCGATCGTGGCGTTGCGCATGGTACTGGATGTTTCGGCTCCGTTTCCCGTCATTGGCTTGCAGGTAACCGGCGCACAAACCCTGGAAGACAGTCTGGAAAAGGTGCGATCAGAGATTGCCGATCTCCCCGGAATTGCGGGTTTTCAGATCGCGGAGCTTTCCGGTGCGACGCCGCGGATCATTCTCGATCACAACCCCAATCAACAACTGGCCATCGGCTCCACGTTCAAGCTCTACGTTTTAGCCGAACTGTCCCGACAGGTACGCGCTGGCAGACGCAATTGGAGCGATGTCGTGCCACTGGATCGTAAGTCCCTGCCCTCCGGCCTGTTGCAAAACTGGCCCGATGGCAGTGCGCTGACTCTGCAGACTCTGGCGTCCCTGATGATCTCGGTCAGTGACAACAGCGCAACGGACATATTGATGGGACAACTGGGCCGGGAGAATATCGGAGAATTGGTGCGAAAATCGGGTCATTCCGATCCCGATCGCATGCTTCCCATGCTGACCACATTGGAAGCCTTTGCACTCAAAATGCCGGCCAATGGCGATCTGCGCACAAAATGGGCAGCCGCATCCGAAGCCCGCCAGGCCGCGCTGCTCGATCAGGAACGGGACCGTCTTGGACTGGAAGACGTATCAGCTGCCAATCTGGCGACCACACCACGCCATATCGACACCGTGGAGTGGTTTGCCTCAGCGTCTGACATCACGCGGCTGTTGCAATTGCTGCACCGCGCGAATGATCCGATTGTCCATAATATATTGGCGATCAATAACCTGATCCCCCCGGGAGACGCCCTGCGCTGGAACCGGATTGGCGGCAAAGGCGGATCGGAGCCGGGAGTTGTGGCATTTGCTTTTCTGGCAATGGCCAAATCCGGGAAGACCTATGCCGTTTCCGGCAGCTGGAACAACATGCGAGAGCCGGTCGACAATGCCAAATTTCTGACACTGATGAACCGCCTGCTCAACCTTGTTGCAAAATAGCGACCTGGGATCAGTTGCCCGAAAGTGCGGCGACGAGTGCCTTCACCTTCTTCTGACGCCATTGCGGCAAGGGTGCTACCAGCCAGTAACCCCGCGATGACTTGCTGTCCTCGCCAATCACGACGACCCGGCCTGATCCCATATCCCGCTCTACTAGCATTTTTGGAACCCAGGCATGGCCGAAGCCATTGGCAGCGGCTTCGATGGCCAGCCCACCATCGGCAACCCGCATCAGCGTTTCCTCGCCTTTCGAGATCGGACAGCCCGGCCAGTCGATTTTCTGTCCGGGTTCTTCTGCGCTGGCTGCCACTTTCACGAAATTGGTGTCGCCGATCAACACGCCTTCATGCTCGCCAGGCCCGTCGGTCAGGCCAATAGCAACATCCAGATTGGCCTCGGTGAAATCGGCTCCGCCCTCGGAAGCGACCAGAGCAAAGCTGACATCAGAGTTATCAGCCGAGAACTGCGCGAGCCGTGCATTCAGCCATTTGGTTGTCAGATCCCGGGGGGCGGCAATAGTGAGCATATGGGATGATTGTCCAGCCTGCATGGCACGGACCGACTCCTCAAACTGCAAAAAGCCAGAACGCAATGCGTCGAGTCCGGCCTCTGCCTCGTCGGTGAGCTCCAGTCCCTTGGGCGTGCGACGGAACATCACCACACCGAGCATGTCCTCCAGTGCCCGGATTTGCTGGCCCACCGCTGCAGGCGTGACCGCTAGTTCATCAGCCGCACGCGTGAAACTGAGATGACGCGCCGCGGCATCGAGGACCCTCAGTCCGTTCAGTGGCAGATGTGTTCTTTTCACGGGTCCGTGCTCAAGGCTCGACCGTCGGCATGTTCAGCGGAAAATGCGGAATGCGCACCGCAAAAGGCTCGGGTGCCGATCCAGTGAACATGAAATGTCCTTCCATCGCGCCATGTGGTGTATTGAGCGGGCAACCAGATACATAGTCGTGCGATTTGCCCGGCTGTATGATCGGCTGTTCTCCGATTACGCCCTCTCCGTCCACCTGATGAAGACCCCCATGTCCGTCACTGATCCGCCAGTGCCGGGTAAGCAACTGCACGGCTGTATCGCCGTGGTTTTCAATCCGGATATGGTAGGCCCAGAACCAGCGCAGACCATCAATGTCCGACTGTTCCGGAAGAAATGTGACGGAAACCCGAACGGTGACGTCTTCGGTAGTTTCGGCATATGGGAAAAAAGAATCCATGCGCTTACGATAGCGTCAAAGACCGATGGACGAAAGAGCCTGATCAAGGTCATCGATCAAATCCATCGGGTCTTCCAGTCCGACATTGATCCGCACCATGTCTTCGGTAATGCCCACCTCAAGCCTGGCCTCTTCGGCGAGACCGTAATGGGTTGTCGAAGCCGGATGACACATCAGCGAGCGACTATCGCCAATATTATTGGAAATATCTATCAATTTCAATGAATTGAGTAGACCATGCGCTTGCTTGCGTCCACCCCCGACATGCAGCGAGAATATCGGTCCCGCGGCTTCCATCTGGCTCATCGCCAGATTATGCTGGGGATGGCTGGGCAGGCCGGGATAAAGAACTTTCTCTACCCGCTGTTCCAGAAATTTACCGACTTCCAGCGCGTTCATCGTCTGACGGCGGATGCGCAGATCCAGTGTCTCCAGTCCCTTGAGCACGACCCAGGCATTGAACGCACTCAGAGTCGGTCCGGTATTGCGGGTAAAGGCGAGCAATGTTTCCTCAATAAATTCCTCCGAGCCGCAAACCGCACCGGCAAGGACACGGCCCTGCCCGTCCATCATCTTGGTGGCGCTATAGGCAACCACATCAGCGCCATATTCCATTGGCCGCTGCAGCACATTCGTGGCGAAAGCGTTGTCGACAACGGTGGTGATTCCCTTGGCTCTGGCAAGATCACAAACGGCCCGCAGGTCGATGACGTCCATCGTTGGATTGGCCGGGGTCTCGAAGAAAAACACTTTTGTATTCGGCTTTACGGCCCGTTCCCAAAGAGCGATATCCCGCCCGTCAATCACCGTCGCCTCAATCCCGAATTTGGGCAGCAGGCTGTCGACCAGCCAGCGGCAGGACCCGAACAGCGCGCGGCTCGCCACAACATGATCTCCGGATTCCAGCTGACACAGCAAAGCGGCCGTCATCGCTGCCATGCCCGATGCAGTCGCCCGACAGGCCTCCGCCCCTTCCATCACCGCAATGCGCTCTTCCAGCATGCGCACCGTCGGATTCTGAAGCCGGCTGTAGGTCATGCCTTCCTGCTCGCCCGCAAACCGCGCCGCGGCGTCTTCCGCGCAATCATAAGTGTAACCGGACGTCAGAAACAGCGCTTCGGACGTTTCCCCGAATTCGGTGCGCATGGTCCCGCTGCGCACGGCCTGTGTTGCCGGTCGCCAGTTTTTCGTGGTTTCGCGATTGCTGCCCGTATCTTTTTTCATGGAATATTCCCTAAAGCGGTTCGCGGTCAGCTGGCAAGCCGCGCGACGACTGCGTCTCCGATTTCGGATGTTGAGGCACTGCCGCCCAGATCATGTCCCAGCACACCTTTTTCCAGAACCTGTGCCACTGCCGCCTCCAGCCGGTTCGCTTCGACTTCCATGCCAAAACTGTGGCGCAGCATCATCGCGGCGGACAGGATCATCGCGGAAGGATTGGCAATCCCCTGCCCTGCAATATCCGGGGCACTGCCGTGAATCGGTTCGTACAGTCCGCGCGTTCCGGTGCCCAGCGACGCCGACGCGAGCAAACCGATCGAGCCGACGCACATGCTCGCCTGGTCTGACAGGATATCCCCGAAAATATTGCCGGTGAGCATCACGTCAAACTGCCCGGGATTGCGCACCAGCTGCATTGCAGCATTGTCGACATACATGTGACTCAACTCGACATCGGGATATTCCGGCGCGATTTCTTCCACTACCTTGCGCCACAATACGGAGGTTTGCAGCACATTGGCCTTGTCGACGGAGCAGAGCTTTTTCCGGCGCCCCTGGGCCGCGCGAAAAGCGACATGTGCAATGCGGCTGACCTCGTCTTCGTCATAGGCCATGACATCATAGCCTTCGCGGCGCCCCGCTTCGGTTGTGCGCTGGCCCTTTTCCCCAAAATAGACATCGCCAGTCAGCTCGCGCAGGATCAGCAGATCGATCGCGCCAGCCACTTCCGGCTTGAGCGCCGAGAGATTTTCGAGCCCCGCAAAGGCCTTGGCCGGGCGCAAGTTGGCGAACAGCTGCAATTCCTTGCGCAAGCCAAGCACCGCACTTTCCACCCGTAGTTCCCGGCGCAGGCCGTCAAGCTCCGGATCGCCGACCGCACCAAACAGGATCGCATCGGCGGTTTTCGCCAGTTCCAGCGTCGCATCGGGAAGCGGATGGCCATGGTTGCGATAGGCCACACCTCCGACATCGGCTTCCTCGAGACGCAAATCATCGAGGCCCAGTGCGTTCAGCGCCCGCAGCGCTTCTGTCATGATTTCCTGTCCGATGCCGTCCCCGGCCAGTACCGCAATATGCATGCCCATTCCTCTGTTTCCGGAACGACCTCCTGCCGTGTGAAATGCGATTAGGCAACCGGTGTTTAGGCCTCTATCCGCTTTAGCCGATCCACGAGCACGGTACGTGACGCCATGACGTCATTTCGGCGGTCCGCGAAAAAATGGCGTTCAAGGAAAAACTCGGTGACTCTCAGGCCATCGAATATGTCCGGCCAGTCCGGCTGGTGAGGCTCCCGCAGAAAGGCCGGTAATGGCAAAAGCCGCTCGCGATACCCCTCACCGGCGCCAGCACTGACCGCCGCCGCGCTTTTCGGGCTGATGAAGGTCAAATTCTCCTCGCTACCCGTCACAATGCATTTGTCGAGCGCCAGCCCGAACCCTAGTTCCGATAGCAACAGCAGCTCGTAACGTACCAGCGCCACCGCCCAGCCCTTCGCTGATGGTGCCTGACAGATCGCATCAAGGAGGGCCGTCAGCGCACTGTACAGCCGGGGATAGCTTTGCTCTTCGGGCAATGTGGCAGCTGTCAGGGCGGTCGCCCAGTTCAGGGCCGCGCTCGCTAACGGCTCCCCCAGATAGGGACCGCGGCTTTGCACCAATTCGGCGGTCATCGACGCCAGCTGGTCTTCCGTGCGTGCCCGGTAATCCGCCTGCACAATATTGGACGGGATCAGGATCGGTCGCATGGTCCGCGATCTCGCGCCCCGCACATAGCCGGCCACCAGCCCGTTTTCGGGTGTCAGCGCGCGCACCACCGCGCCATGCTCACCATGCGGGCGGACCGAACAGATAATCGCGGAGGTGCGGAGCCTAGGCATTTCAATCTCTGAGAGCTATCCTCTGCTGCACACCATAATCCCAAATATGTTCATCCAGCTCTTCTACAGGTATGTGATGCCAATCCAGATCCAGCAGGCTCATCGCTTCTGAAGCTCGCAACCGGATATCCATCCAGATTTGGCTGTTCCTCATGAGCGGTTTAACTTCGGCAAAACTCTTTGCAGCCAAAGCTCCATCGCGATTCTTGTCGAGAAACTGGGCAAAATCATTGAGAGCATTTCGATCTGATTCACTCATTATCTGTGTGTTCATCCAATCCACACTCGCCAGAAAGTCATCGATCAAATCGTCTATTGCGACATGCTCCTGTTCTGTGCCCCCGATTACATATCTTTCCTGATACTCCAGTGAGGCCAGCGTTGCCAGATTGCTGAAAAGCTCGTTCAACATCACGTCACCCATGGAAATAGTCATAGACCTTCTGCGCCACGGTCTTCGACACACCCGGCGCGCCCTGGAGGTCGTCAAGGGAGGCGTTCTTGACTGCACGGGCGGTACCGAAATGCAGCAGGAGTGCTTTTTTCCGCGCCGGTCCGATGCCGGGGACATCGTCCAGCGAGCTGTGACCCACGGATTTGGCGCGTCTGGTGCGATGCGCGCCGATCGCATAGCGGTGCGCTTCGTCGCGGAGGCGCTGGAGATAGAATAGTACTGGGCTGTTGACCGGCAGGTTGATTTCCCGGCCGTCCATCATGTGGAAGGTTTCCCGCCCGGCATTGCGATCCGGCCCCTTCGAAACGCCGATCATCAGCACGTCCTCGACGCCGATTTCCTGCAACGCGTCCTGTGCGGCGCTCATCTGGCCCTTGCCGCCATCGATCAACACCAGATCCGGCCATTCACCGCGCGCGCGGTCGGGATCTTCCTTCTGCGCCCGGGCAAAGCGGCGCTCGAGCACTTCGCGCATCATCGCAAAGTCATCTCCCGGCGCGATGTCCGGATTCTTGATGTTGAACTTGCGATAGGCATTTTTGCGGAAACCTTCCGGCCCGGCTACAACCATGCCACCGACCATATTAGTGCCCTGGATATGGCTGTTATCGTAAATCTCGATCCGGTCGGGAACTGCATCCATGTCGAACAGGTCGACCATCTCACGCATGATTTTCGCCTGGGTCGAGGACTCCGCGAGCCTGCGGTCCAGTGCTTCCTGTGCATTGCGGGTGGCCTGTTCAAGCAGCTTGCGGCGATCTCCGCGCTGGGGTTTTGATACACCGACCCGATATTCCGCCTTGGTACTCAACGCCTCCGCAAGCAATTCCGCATCAGGCAGTTCGCGGTCCAACAGCACCAGTTTCGGCGGCGGCATCCGATCATAAAATTGCATCAGGAAACTGGCAAACACCTCGTCAATCTCGACATGGCTGGTATGCGCCGGGAAGAAGCTGCGGTGGCCCCAATTCTGTCCCCCGCGGATGAAAAAAGCCTGGATACAGACGGTGGCGCCCTTGGAAGCCAGAGCAAAAATATCCGCATCAGGGAGACCAGCAGCATTGACCGCCTGATTGCCCTGAATGAAGGTCAGCGCCTTCAGCCGGTCACGGTAGACTGCCGCCATTTCGAAATCGAGCGCTTCAGAGGCTTTCTCCATCTGCTCGCCGAGTTTGCCCTGAACCTCCGTCGACTTGCCGGAGAGGAAATTGCGGCTGTCCTCGACCAGTTCGGCATAATCTTCCTTGCTGATCCGGTCGACGCAAGGCGCGGAGCAACGCTTGATTTGATAGAGCAGACAGGGCCGCGAGCGGTTGTTGAAAAAACTGTCGGTACAGGACCGGAGCAGGAACAGCTTTTGCAGCGCATTGAGAGTCTGGTTGACCGAGCCCGCGCTGGCAAAGGGTCCGAAATACTGGCCCCTGGCACGTCTGGCGCCGCGATGTTTCTGAATGCGCGGGAAATCATGATCTTCGCGCAGCAGGATGAACGGGAAACTTTTGTCATCCCGCAAGAGAACATTATAGGCCGGCCGGAATTTCTTGATCAGTTGCGCTTCCAGAAGCAGCGCCTCCGCTTCGCTGCCGGTCGTGACAATGGTCATGGAACGCGTCTGTGCGACCATGCGCAGCAGCCTCTGCGGCAATCGAGCCATTTGCACATAAGCCCCGACTCTGGCATTCAGCGAGCGCGCCTTGCCGACGTAGAGAACATCCCCACGCTGATCCTGCATCCGGTAAACGCCCGGCCGCGCCGGCAATGTCTCCAGAACCTCCCGGATCGCCGCCATCCCGGTCTCCAGATCCGGCGTATCGCCCTCCCCGCGTACCGCATAGGTCGCCTTTTCCTCATTGAAACGCGAGGCGGCATTGGGTTGGTCGGGACGGTCGGCCTTGGACATGGAAAGGGTTTAGGTCAGGGAAGCGGAGTTTGCCAGATTCAATCGCCCGGAACCAACAGCATTGTCATTCCCGGGCAAACGGGAATCCAGGGCCGGATTATGTGGTTGTTAAATTGATAGCCGGATCCCCGCCCGCGCGCGGATGACCTGAAAGTCAGTTTACCGACTTGCCAATATCGCCAATCGCCTTGTCGACCAGCGACTTGTCCGCATCGGAGTCATGATTGGCCACGATGAGAGCTTCGGCAGCCTGGGTCGCCGCTGTTGCGGCCTTCGCCCGAACCGCAGCAATGGCCGAACGTTCGGCGGCGGCAATTTTCTCTTCGGCCATTTTCTTGCGCCGCGCGACCAGCGCCTTGGTATCGGCAGTTGCCTGCTCGACCAGCGCTTCGGCCTCTTTTTCGGCACTGGCCATAAGGGCTTCGGCTTCCGCCTGGGCACCGGCGGTTTTCGCCTCATATTCGGCCTTCAGCGCTTCGGCTTCCTTGCGCAGGTCTGCGGCTTCATCGAGCGTCTGCTTGATTTCCGCAATCTGCTTGTCAAGCATGCCGCCAACAAGTTTGGGGACTTTGGCCCAGATCAAAATACCGAATACGATCAGCATGCCGACTGCCACCCATCCGGTTGCGTCGAGATATAGAGCGGTCGGCTTCGCGCCTTCTGCCAGAATGGTGATGAGCATCATCTATCTCCTTGCCCGGTCGCTCAGAAAGTGGCCTTGACAGCCTTTTTCGCGTCATCCGTCGTGACATTTGTGCCCGATACGGTGGCAACAATGTCCCGAGCGGCTTCTGCAGCAACCGACTCAATTTCCTTCAAGGCATCAGCCTGAGCCGCCTTCAGCGCCACATCGGCCTCATCCGCCTTTTTGGCAATGCTTGTATCCGCACGCTTGACCGAAGCCTCGTTTTTCTTAGCAGCTTCGGCCTTCGCAGAAGCGATGGTCGAAACGGCATCGGCTTTCGCATCATTGATCCGGGTTCGATAATCTTCCTCAATCTGATCTGCCCGGTCCCGCGCCGTCTGTGCGGCCGCGAGGTCGTCACTGATCCGCTTCTGACGGTCATCGACGGTCTTGCTGATTTTCGGCACCATGTTCTTGGCAATGCCAAAATAGATGATCCCGATGACAATCAGGAGCCAGAAAAACTGACTGCCGTACACATCCATGAGCTGAGCAATTTGAGGCATTATTCACCCGTTGATTCGAAACGCTTAACCGGCAAATGCCGGCAAATATCGGAGCGACCGCGGCCGCTCCGGAAATCTGTCTTACGCAGCTGGTGGCGCGTAGAGAATGATCATCGCAACGGCGAAGGCGATCAGGCCGAGCAATTCAGCAGCCGCAAAGCCGATGAAGAGACGTCCCTGCTGGCCATCAGCCGCAGACGGGTTGCGCAGAGCACCTTCGAGGAAGGAACCGAAGACGTTACCAACACCGGTAGCCGCCGCGCCCACGCCGATTGCCGCAAGGCCGGCGCCGATTACTTGTGCAGAAGAGAGATCCATTTTTGTACTCCGTTTTTCTAATCTAAATATGGTTATTGAAAGGGACTTAGTGAAGGTTTTCCGCGTCATTTATGTAAAGCGACGTGAGAAGGGCAAAAACATAGGCCTGAATGGCGCAAACCAGCAGTTCGAGTGCGCTCACAAAGGCGATGAACACTATGCTGAGACCCGCTACCAGAAGGCTGGCGCCACCGGCGTCAATTGACTGGATGACGAAATTGGCGAACACCTTGACCAGAATATGGCCCGCAATCATCGCAACAAACAGGCGCAGCGCAAGGCTGAACGGCCGGACAAGGAAAGACAGCAACTCGACCATGAAGATCAGCGGGATCATGGGAAGCGGTGTACCGTGCGGGACGAAAAGGCTGAAAAACTTGAAGCCATGCTTCCAGAAACCAACGATCAACACGATAGAAAAGCTGATCGCGGCCAAAAGGCCAGTCACAGTGAACTGGCTGGTAACGGTGAACGGGTGAATACCCACGATGCCGACGGGCATCATGCCCCACCAGTTGGCGAAGAGGATGAACATGAACAAGGTGAACACCCAAGGCGTATATTTCTTGCCGTTCGGACCGATGCTGGTGTCGATGATATTGTCGACAAATCCGATCACGCCTTCGACCATCAGTTGCCAGCGACCGGGAACCAGTTCCCGCTTCATGCCGCCGCGCATGAACAGATAAATGGTGACCAGAACAACAAACATCCACAAGGCGCTATTGGTGAAATTGATTTCCTGTCCGAACAGGTTGAAACCCAACCCTTCAAGAATCGGCTGCACCTCAAACTGGTACATTGGATCAATTTTGCCTTCTTCAGCCACGGATTTACCCCTGATCATCGTTCGGTACGTCAGCCTTTGCATCGCGCGCGGACTGCGTGGAAATTACATAAATCTTCCTGAATGCCACGCCCGTTCCGAGGAAAAAGAACAGCAACAGAAATAATGGCGTTGTTCCCAGCCAGGTGTCAAAAGCCCACCCGAGAAGAAAACCGGCAGCCACGCCTCCGACCAGATAGCTCAGCACCCGGGCTCCGAGCCGCTGATTTTCATCAGGTCCGCGGTTCCGGTGCCCCTGCTTGATCCGCTCTTTGTCCTGCGCCCGTTTCAGTCGCTCTTCGAGAGCCGAAACCCGCACATCTTCATCGAGTGGATCCTGATCAGATTCGCTTGCCGCCATTTTTCACCTTTCAATGCCCCGAAAGCCACGAAAAAGTGCCATAAACAACAGCAGGCCGACCCGCCAAGGCGCGGACCGTTTAGGAAAGCCCGCGCGCCAAGTCAACAGCCATGCTGCATTGCGAAAAAAGAGGGGTTTTTCCGAGCGGTTTCATGCTGCCCAAACCACAAATCCCGTTTTTCCCAAGCCGGTCAGCACGTGCAGAATAAGCATGGTGGCGATGCGTGCCTCCATTGATATGCTAGTGGCCAGCGGCCGGCTGGTGTGATTGAAGTCCGGGAAGACAGATCGCCTCGATCAAAAAAAGGAAACGCGCTCGTGACTACCACGTCCCAAATCAACATATTTGACCCCACTGTACTTGTGAGCCCCTATGAGGCCTATCGCGAGCTCCGCAAAGGCCCTGCGCTCCATCATGTGCCTGAAATGAACGTTCATGTGGCCGCACGCTATGACATTGTCCGGGAGATTATTCGCGATACCGAGGTTTTTTCCAGCGAATATACGGTCTTTTTTGAGCAGATGCGCGCTATGGGCATAGCCGCAGCCACGCCAGATGTGCGGGCGGAGCTTGCGCGGCTGGAGAAAGAGATCATCCCGCCTGTCCCAACCATGCTTACGCTGGATGAGCCCGGTCACACCCGCTACCGCTCGCTGGTCAGCGCCCTGTTCACCGCCAAGGAGACCCGCAAGTCCGAAGCGGCTGTGAAAGAAGTGGTCGACGACACGATTGCCGGACTGGGAGGTGCACAATCGATCGAATTCATGGAAGCTTATGCCGCTCCGATCCCCTTGAGGGTGATTGGCCAGCGACTGGGTATTCCGGACGAAGATGTGGAAATGTTCAATCGCGGGGCAACGGCGGCCGCGAGCGGATTGCGCCTGACGCCCCTGACCGGCGATCAGATGATCGAACGAGCGCAGATTGCGGTCGATCTGCAGAACCTGCTCGTTCGTCTTACCGAAGAACGGCGCAGTCATCCGACAGAAGACATGATCTCCATTCTCGCCAATTCCCGGCTGGAAGACGAAAACCGTCTCCTCAATCATGCCGAGATTCTGAGCATCCTGGGCCAGTTTCTCGTTGCCGGGCACGAGACCACAACCAGCGCATTTGGATGGGCGATGCTGTTGCTCTGCCGCAATCCGGAGCTCGAACATCAAATCGCGTCGGATCCTAAGGCTCTCGCAGTGTTTATCGAGGAATCGCTGCGTCTGGAAGCGCCGGTCCAGGGATTGCCGAGACTGGTTACCAAGGACACGCAGGTTGAAGACTATAAGCTAAAGGCCGGAGATATCGTTTTTCTTCGCTATGGATCCGCCAATCGGGACGAGCGGAAATTTGAGGATGCGGACCAGTGCAACTTGCAACGCAAGAAAGCAGGTGCGCATTTTGCGTTCGGTGCCGGCGTTCACGCCTGCATCGGCGCGCCATTATCGCGGCAGGAACTGCAACTGGGATGGTCAGCCCTATTGCGCCATGGAAAGAACTTCCGGCTCGCGGCAGGCAAGCCGGAACCGCAAGCGGAAATGAGCTTCATTCTGAGAAATCTGCCCGAACTTTACGTCGAGTTCGATCCGCGTTAGCGGTCCGGTTCAGGGGCAGCGGGAATCGCGCACCGGATTGCCGGCATCGCGGGTATTCCAGGAACCGGTCGGGGTCTGGTACTTCTCGCCCGGCACCGTCCGCATGATCAGGTTACAGCCCGAAGTGAAGGCAAATTGCTCCACGGTCGAATTGGTTTCCTGCGCCTTGCGCGTATAGGCCGCCTTGCGCTTGATGTTCAGATCCTCGACCAGCGCCTTGATCGCCGGCGATGGTGCAGACACATAGCCCAGATATCCGTCCGGTTTTTCGCCAATTTTGCCGGACGATCGTGCCGCCTGATAGGCCGGATCGCGCTGCGCCATGACTGGTGCCGCGACAACTGCGACCAGAGACAGACCGCCCAGAGCGGCCAAAGCTTTGTTTTTCTTTATAAACTCATACATTAGAAAATATCCGCTTCCTCGTTGATCAAATCCTTGGCATCGCCGTCCAGGCGATAGACCACTTCCTGTTTGATATTGATGTTGAGGTTGATGACAATTGGCTTGTCAGGTGCAGATACCTGCACGCAGGCCGTAAGGCCCATTGCCCCGCTCAGGATCAAACCGGTGGTTAAACTCCTCATATTCCGGCGAATCGCATTATACGCACGATCCGTCAATCGGCTTGTCTTGTAAAACATTGTCGCTTTCGCGTCCCTGAATGGGCTATTCATCATTATCTTCCAGTTGCTTGGCGGCCGCCTTGGCCCGCGCTTCCTGTGCTCTCAGCAACGCCGGCAAATTCTGTCCGACGAGGATTTCCGGCTCGTAAAAGGCCTTGGCACTACTCATCAACTGCATGAAAGGCGCCTGGATTCGGACGTTGAACTCAATCGGTATCTGCGCCAGTTGCTTGGTGATGAAATTCCGGCTGGCATCGTCGCCCTGCTGCAAGCCAGCAAATTTCACTTCCGTTATGATCTCGCCATCAATAGCGCCTTCCATTCCAATCGTGAGATTGCGATATTTGATCGATTTAAGGGCATGGAAGGCATAATTTGCCATGGTGCCCATGTCTTCGTAGGTCAGCTCGCCAATATAGGCGAGCGTGCCACCACCCCGACGAGCTTCGAGATAACCGCCGACGATCCGGCCGCCATCCTGATCAAATACCATGGGCAGCTTGCCATCGAATATACCGGTTGCGCTGAGATTCTCGAATTCAAATTTGGTCAGGAACTGTGCCGCATCCACGCCCACCACAGTGAATTCCAATCGTCGCTCGGCTTCCTCACCCAGATCAAAAACGGTGGGCTCCAGATAGAGCATGCCGCCCGCGAAAGGCCACTGCCCACCCTCGACCTCCATCTTGCGATCGGGGAGCAGCCGGTAGCTCAGCACGCCATTGAAGGCCGGAACACCGGGATTGACTTCGGCCATGCGCACCGTTTGTCCCGGTTCGGTTTCCAGACCGAGAAGATCGGAAAAGCGGATGTTACCCTTCAGGCCCGTCACCGGCCCGAATGCTGCGGCCAGGTCCAGTCCGCGGGTGGCAAATTCTCCGATACTGCGGACACCATCGCCCGACTGGTCCCAGTTGATCCGGCCAGTACCGGTGACCGTGCCCTGGACATTGGCCACGATCCCGAGGGTCAGCGGTGTTAACATTTCCGGCTGCAATTCGTCGTCGAAAGTCAGCCAGCCGACATCCAGCAAAGCCGCCCCGGTGCTGTTTTCCAGCGAATGTCGCATATCAACCGAGGTGACCTCGCGCTGTGTTTCCGGCTCCCGCAAGATACCCTGAGCCGTGATCATCCCGTTTGCAAACGCGATCTTGGCGTCTTTGCTGATCAGCGGCCGGAACCGTTCGACCTGTTCTTCATCCCGGACGCGCAAGCTTGTGTCAGCCGTAAATGCACCAGCATCATACGACCAGTTCCCGTCAATATTCTCGAGCAGCAGCGGCACATTGGCGACCTGACCGCTCGCTCCAGAAATCTGCCCCGTCAGCACCTCGCCCAAAATCATCGTGAGTTCGCCAATCTCCATCACTGACACGCTGCCCGGAGCACCAAAACGGATCGCGACTTCGCGTGCACTCAAACCGTTCCTTGTGGAATATCCAAACTGCCCCCCGGAGACGGACAGCGGGCTGTCACCCACACGGGCACGCAAATCCAGTCCAACCGCGCGCGCAGCCACTTCGGCGCCGCTACGGCCGCTGCGGACGATGGCGCTGCTTCCGTCCGGGCACAGCCGGGCTGTTGTCGGCCCGGCTTCCAAAGTCGATAATTTGAGGCTGGCAAAGCGGACATCCACGCAAGTGCGGAACAATGCGTAGTTTCCATTCCGTTCGATCCGCGCGTTGACCGGTATCTGCAGGCCCGTCAGCTGGCCATCGGCCAGCGGTCCCGACAGGAGGATCCGGCCATCAACTGCTGTCCCGCCATTCCCGGTCGGGAAAAACCGCATTGCGGGCACCGTGAGTTTGGCATCTCCCGCGACATAGGAGGCCATTTGCAATTGTCCGGCAAAACCATCCGATACGCTGCCATCGAACAGCGTCAGCCGGGAATTTGGCAAACCTCCCCCGCTCAGGCTGATCGTTCCATCCGCCAAGATCGCAAGCCCGTCTGGTGCGAATTCCAGCAAGAGCGGATCATCCAGGGTCATTTCCGCTCCTGAACGGGACCGGACATCCAGGCTGTTGAGCGTAAGACGCGTCCCGCGACTATCCGAAGAAAACCGGACACTGCCGCCAAGATCCATTGCCCCGCCCGCTTGGCGCATGGCTTCAGCAATCGCTGCAGCCACTGGGCCAGCGGGTGTTCCGTCCAGCGATCCGGCACCATTCGCGATGTTCCGCATAATCCCGGCCGACAGCCGCGCATTGCGGATTTCGGGATCGCCTCGAAAACTGGCAGTGATCCGATCGCCACCATATTCCGCAGTGAACAGGCCTTCCATTTCGGCTGTATCTGCCCCGCCAAATGACATGGTCACACCGCTGGCGGTCAGGTTAATCGCGCCTTTGCTCTGCTCCAGATCGCCAGAGAAATCGAGCGACGACTGAACTTCTTGCGCAGAATTTCCAGCCTGCCGCAGCGGACCGCCAATCGTACCCAGGCTGCCCTCCCAGCTCGCCAGATCCTTCCCCAGCCGCAGGTTCAGCCGGCTCGCCATGTTTTCCGCCGCAAATCCGGCCTCGGCGCAATTCACGTCCGGCAAACGCAAGGGACCACGCAATCGGGGCGCGCCCAGGCTGATCGAGACATCCGCGAACAATGTCGGTTCGGTTATCAGGCACGACCCGAGGGCCAATTGCCTGGAGATCGCGGCCAGTTGCCCCTTGAACCCGTCCTTCAGATTGCCTTCGCCATTGAGCGACAGGCCAAGCACGCCATATTCGCTGTCAATGCGCATCTGCGCCCTGTCCAGTCCGAGCCAGATGTCAGGCAGTGCTAACGGGCTGTCATCCTCCGGGTCCATGAATTTCTCGAGTTCGCCCAGCGAGAGCTTGCCATTTTCATATCTCGCGAAAAGTTTGACGCCGCTGGCGCGTACCCAATTCACGCCTGCTCCGTCGGTCGACACGGAACTCCCGATCTCGACCATTTCTGCCGTCAGGTCGGGATTTTCCGGGTCGCCGAGCACCAGATTACGGATGACCTGCCTGTCGAATCCGATATTTTCTATCTCGAACTCGGCCGCAACGCCCAGTCGATCAATCTCTGATCTGGCATAGTCGTCCGCCAGATCAATGCGGTTGAACCATAATATCGTGAAACCCAGGATGAAGACCACGCCGATCACGGCCAGCACAATGCTCAATCGTGAACGTTGCCGTACCGGATCTGGTTCAGATGTCTCCTCCATGACCCGAGAAATGCAGAAGTCTTCCTTAAGTTGCAATGTACAATAGGGATTTGTCGGGAATATTCCTGAATGAACAAAAACGGTCATATCCGGCGAAACTGGAGATTTGTGCTGCGCTACGGGTTCGCTGCCTATATGTTCGCTATATGTTCTCAAATCACGACAAACGGGGCGGATCGACGACATCCGGCCACCGCATATCGCATCACAAGCTGCGCGATGATCTCGGTGAGGACCTTTCTGATGAGGAGTTGCTGACCTTCCTGCTGCGTCTCGCATCCCCTCGGAGTCAGGCAGATGACCTGGCCGGCCGCCTGTTATCGGAGTTTGAGAGTTTCGCCGGCCTGATAACCACCAGCTCCCTGCTTCTCAAACAGGTACCGGGCCTGACCAGCAGTCAGCTGGCGGCCCTGAAACTGGTGCGAACATCGGCCATTCGCATGTTGTCGGAGCCCGTCCGTCAGCAGCCGGTGCTGGCGAGCTGGACGGCACTGCTCGACTATTTGCGAGCGGATATGGCCCTTCTGAACAGGGAACGGGTTCGGATTCTGCATCTCGATTCAAAGAACCGCCTGATCAGGGATGAGCTGGTCAGTGAAGGATCTGTTGATGAAGCGGTCATCTACCCACGCGAAGTGCTCAGAAGGGCGCTGGAACTGGGGTCGGCAGCGATCATCCTGGTACATAATCATCCGAGCGGTGATCCCACCCCCAGCCAGCAGGATATCGCGATCACGCGCGATATTGGCATGGCTGGCGAAAAGCTGGGTATCACGGTGCACGACCATATCATCATCGGCCGGTCGGGTCATGTTTCGCTAAGGTCCAAAGGCCTGATCTGAAGCCAGTCTGGAGAGCTATTCGCCGCTGTCCTTCCCGGTGATCAAGCGAATGCCCAATTGCAGAGTGAAGTAAGACCAGATCCAGTTCACCAGTACCGATATCCGGTTCCGCACGCCTGACAGGAACCCGACATGTACCGCACCCCATAGCCACCAGGCCGGGGCGCCATGCATCTTCATGAATCCGAAATCCGCCACCGCACTCTTGCGGCCGATTGTCGCCAGGCTGCCTTGGTGCTTGTAAGCAAAAGGAGCAATCTCGCTTTTGCCGAGCAACGTCTTCTCAATATAGCGTGCAACATGGGCGCCGGCCTGCTTGGCCGCTGGGGCCAGCCCCGGTACCGGATTTCCGTCCCAGGCACTGCTTCCAGCGGTATCACCAATGGCGAAAACATATTCATGCCCGGAAACGCGGAGATGCTGGTCAACGGCGACACGCCCTGCCCGATCGGTTTCTGCACCCAGCCACTGACCAGCCGGAGACGCGATTACACCTGCTGCCCAAAGCACGGTTTCGGTCGCGATTTCCAGATCCTTGCCAATTTCGACATGGTCCGCAGTGATGTTGGTAACGCGGGATTTCAGCCGGATCTCGACACCGAGATGTTCCAGCGATCTGGCCGCATGGGCAGACAGATCTTCCGGAAAGGCCGGGAGAATGCGTTCGCCGGACTGTACCAGGATGATCCGGGCGCTCGCCGGATCGATC
This sequence comes from Pseudomonadota bacterium, assembly GCA_039181895.1. Lineage (GTDB taxonomy): Bacteria > Pseudomonadota > Alphaproteobacteria > Sphingomonadales > Sphingomonadaceae > Parasphingorhabdus. The sequence continues at coordinate 111,245 of JBCDCK010000004.1, read as the reverse complement.
CGGCGGTACTCGTCCTTCAAACCCTGATGCGCGAGTTCAGCGATCGCGCCGGCCAGTTCGACCCCGGTAGGTCCTGCCCCGACAATGACAAAGGTCATCAGCCGTTTGATCCGTTCAGGATCGTTGGAGGACTCGGCTCGCTCGAACGCCCGGAGGACATGGGCCCGCACGGAGACTCCATCCTCGATGGTTTTCAATCCCGGCGCATAAGGCGCCCACTCATCCTTGCCGAAATAGCTGTGAGAGGCACCGGTGGCCAGCACCAGATAGTCATAGTCGAGACTGTTTCGACCATAGGTCAGTGTTTGTGCGGCGCTATCCACCGCGCTGACCTCGCCGAGAATTACGCGCACATTGCCATCGTTGCGGAACATCCCGCGGATAGGCGTGGCCACGTCGGCGGGAGAAAGCGCTGCCGTCGCGATTTGATAGAGCAGCGGTTGAAACAGGTGGTAATTATGACGGTCGATCAGCGTAATTCGCACCGGCAGATTCTTGAGCTTGTTCACACATGCCAGTCCGCCAAAACCGGCACCTACCACAACGATATGCGGCCAGTGAGCAGGCACATCTTCATATTTGCGGTCGAACATGATGTTGGATTCCAGCCATGCCTGGATCAGACGGTCGACCGCCAAAAAACCGCTACCGAACAGGAACAGCAGTCCGAAGAGCAGCATCGGATATAACGACAGATCGGGGTGGAGACCCATCACCGCGAGCGTGCTGATTACAAGCGTCAGAAGCAGGGCAACCAGCGGGATCAGAAAACCTGTGAGCAGCATGGCAGCCAGCCCGATCGCCAGAACCGGATGAATGCCGGCAAAGCCAGATAGCGGGAGCCAGCTGACAAAGGTGGAAAGATCCACCACCCCGCCACCAGCAAGAATTGCAGCCGCCAGCCACAGACGGACCAATAGCAGCCACACGGGCGCGGCTGTCGTTGTGAGAAACCGGCAGAATTGCATGACCGGCCGGGCCAGCGGCAACGCGCTCTGGCCCAGACCACCGGCCAGCGCCCGGTCAAAGGAAAACCCGCCCGCGCCATGCCAGACATACCACCCCAATATGGCGATCAACCAGAGATTGAGATCGACGGGGATGTAGACGATCTGACTGATCAGCAGCAGCAAGGCCATTGACAGCGCCGCTGCCCGTGCAAACAATCCGAAAAACAAAAGGACGGGGGCGACAACTTCAATCAGCACACCCACGACAGCCGCTGTTTCCGGCGCCATCCAGGAAACCGGATATTCGAACCGGGCGAGGTTGAGCGCCGTGTCCCAATCGGAAAGCTTGACGATACCGGAACGGAAGATCGCCTGGGCAATAAAGAAGCGTACGATCAGATCGAAAAACGGACTGGTCAGCCCCACGACCGATCGCCAGGTTTTCACCCAAATTCTTAAAGTCACGCGGACAAATGGTGAGAGCCGTTCTTCCTGCAGATTTGTGGTACCGGATGCCATAAGGTCCCCTCCTTCACCGACTGGTTCGCCGATTGTACCTGAAGGTTACACGGATAAAGGCCCTAGTACAGGAACATAGGCATATTTTCGACCTGGACCAAGTTTGGCCGATACTCACTCGCATCATAGAGTCCAGACACATTCACGCCCTTGGTATCTTCCAGCAGCGTGCCAATCGGCACCGCGCCGTAATTCCCGTCGGTCAGGCAGACCATGTTGGACATGCGATTCTCTTCGATCAGTTGGACCGCCAGCGCCCCGAAGGCAAAACCGACCATCCGATCCATGGCATCCGGTTCTCCGGCGCGCATCAGGTAGGCCAACTCCTGGACAATCGTGCGTTCGTCCGATCGGGCCTCAATCTCCCGCGCCAATTGCGTACCGATGTTGAGACCGTCCCGGTTGGTGGCGGACTTGTTGATCTCGTCGGCAAAATCGGCGTTGCCAGCCAGCGTTGCTCCTTCGGATATTACGCAAATTGCATAGGATTCGGGATTGCTCTCCTTGTCCTTGAGCAGCAGCGGCAGCAACTCGTCGATATCGGCCGGCACCTCGGCAATAACGGTACGATCAGCTTGTGACAGAAAACCCGACAGCAGAGCTGTTTCACCGGACCGCCGTCCGAACAATTCAATCACTCCGATGCGCTCATGGCTGGCCATCGTCGTGCGCAAGGCATTGATCGCTTCAACCGACCGGGTCACAGCGGTTGAGAAACCGATGCAATAGTCCGTGCCATGCACATCATTGTCCATCGTCTTCGGGATGGAAATGACATTGCGGCCAAGACTGGCCAAATGCGCAGAGAAGCGCAGCGTGCCGTCACCACCCATGGTGATCAGTGCATCGACCTTGAGCGCATCCAGAGTTTCGAGTACCTTCTCGGTCTGATCACCTTCCGGTGTATTGCGCGGATCGCATCGGGAACTGTGCAGGATAGTTCCACCCTGCCGGTCAATCCCGCGCACCCGATCCCTGTCGAGAACCATTGCGCTGTTTTCGAGTGACCAGGGATCATTGACATCGACTTCGAGCACGCCTTCCCAGCCGCGCCGCAGACCGATGACATCCCAGCCCCGCTGCCAGGCGGACATGGTGATCGAACGGATACAGGGATTGAGCCCCGGTACGTCGCCGCCGCCGGTTAATACTGCCAGACGCATGTCATTCTCCCCGTCATTTCCGTCGCTGCCAGTCACGGCACGCATTGCCGACTCGACATGTTGCTGCTAGCGGAGCCGCAAATCCGATCCGCATGCCTTTCCGGTTAAACCGGTTTTTGAATTTCAAGGAAAGAAAAAATGATTCCGCGCTACTCCCGTCCCGACATGGTTGCCATCTGGGAACCTGAATCCAAATTCCAGATCTGGTTCGAAATCGAAGCCCATGCAACGGATGCCCTTGCGGAACTGGGCGTTGTGCCGAAAGAAGCAGCGGAAGCAATCTGGGCGAGAGGCAAGTTCGACGTTGAACGGATTGACGAGATCGAGCGCGAAGTGAAACATGATGTCATCGCGTTCCTGACCAATGTCGCCGAAAATGTGGGAGAAGAGGCGCGATTCATGCATCAGGGCATGACGTCCAGCGATGTCCTCGACACCTGTCTCGCGGTGCAACTGACCCGGGCGACTGACATCCTGCTGGAAGACATGGACAAGCTGCTCGCAGCGATCAAGGCCCGGGCTTTCGAGCACAAGCTGACCCCGACCATTGGCCGGAGCCACGGAATCCACGGCGAACCGGTGACTTTCGGCCTGAAACTCGCGCAGGCCTATGCGGAATTTGAACGCAATCGGGACCGACTGGTGGCGGCACGCAAGGAAATTGCCACCTGCGCCATTTCCGGCGCGGTCGGCACATTCGCCAATATCGATCCCAAGGTCGAAGCGCATGTCGCCGAGAAAATGGGGCTGGAAGTTGAGCCAGTCTCGACCCAGGTCATTCCCCGCGATCGACATGCCCAGTATTTTGCAACGCTGGCGGTTATCGCATCATCGGTCGAACGGCTTGCCGTGGAAATACGACATCTGCAGCGGACAGAAGTGCTCGAAGCGGAGGAATATTTCTCGCCCGGCCAGAAAGGCTCGAGCGCCATGCCGCACAAGCGCAATCCGATCCTGACCGAAAATCTCACCGGTCTCGCCCGGATGGTCCGCACCTACGCCTTGCCCGCCATGGAGAATGTGGCATTGTGGCACGAGCGGGACATCTCGCACAGCTCGGTCGAGCGCATGATCGGGCCGGACGCGACTATCACGCTCGATTTCGCCCTCTCCCGACTGACCGGCGTCGTCGAAAAACTGCTCGTCTATCCCGAGCGGATGATGAAAAATCTCGACCGGATGGGCGGACTTGTCCACTCCCAGCGCGTCTTGCTGGCATTGACCCAGGCCGGCATCAGCCGCGAGGACAGCTATCGCATTGTCCAACGCAATGCCATGAAAGTGTGGGAATCAGACGGCGAGATCGCCCTGCTCGACCTGCTCAAAGCGGATCCGGACGTCACAGCAAAGCTGAGCGATGAAGAACTCGAGGAGCGTTTCAACCTCGATTATCATTTCAAGCATGTCGACACGATATTTGAACGCGTGTTCGGAAAATAGACCGCAGGAACTAGGTCTTTGCCAGCGGCGGATTTTCCGCCTAGACTGGTTTTGAGAAAAGTAACGGAGCACTGATGCAGTTCATAAAAACGCTCTTCTGGGTGATTCTTGCCGTCATTCTGGTGGTATTTGCGGTCAATAACTGGTCCCCAACCTCCGTCCTGGTGTGGGAGGAAACTCGGGTAGACACGAAATTGCCGGTGCTGGTGATCGGCGCGTTTCTCCTCGGCTTTCTGCCCATGTGGGTCCTTCACAGGACGCTGAAATGGCGGATGTCCCGACGGATCAAGACGCTGGAGGCCGCAGCTCGCCCAAGGCCGGCGCCCTCCCCCGCTCCCGTCCCGATGCAAACCCCGGACGGTCGGCCAGCACCCGAGACTCCTGCGGCCAAACCGGACGCAAAGCCGCTGGATCTCCAAAAGGACCAGATCACAAAGCCTGAACCGGCCATTTCTCCGATCGAGAAACCGGTGGCTGGCGGACCATCAGCAGACAAACCGAAGGCCGGCTAACCCATGAGTAACCCGATCTACGTCGCCCTGGACACACCAAATCTGGACCGGGCGATTGCCATTGCCAAGTCGGTCAAGGGGCATGTCGGGGGGCTGAAACTGGGCCTCGAATTTTTCTGCGCCAGCGGCCATCACGGCGTGCATGAAATCCAGAAAGTCGGATTGCCAATCTTTCTGGATCTCAAGCTCCACGATATCCCCAACACGGTCGCCAAGGCGATGCAGGCAATCAATGTGCTGGAGCCCGCCATTGTCACCATCCACGCCTCCGGCAGCCGCGCGATGATGGAAGATGCCAAGGCCGCAGCCAATGAACATACCAGGGTGGTAGGCGTCACTCTGCTGACCTCACTGGACCAGCGTGACATGGAAAGCGTCGGCTATGCCGGCACGCCCCATGACCAGGTCGAGCGGCTGGCTGGACTGGCACAGGATGCTGGCCTCGACGGCATTGTCTGTTCCGGCAACGAAGTTGCGGCGGCCCACAAGTCCTGGAGAAAGGGCTTTTTCGTTGTCCCCGGCCTGCGCCCGGCCGGTGCTGCCATGGGCGACCAGAAACGCGCCGTTACACCGCGCCAGGCCCGCGACAATGGGGCCAGCGTGCTGGTGATCGGACGGCCGATAACGGGCGCAGACAATCCGGGCGAAGCGGCGCGAGCGATTGAGGGGACGCTGTAAGCGCCCCAATCGAATGTCCGCAAAATCCCGAAAGTGGTCATTGCGCAGAATTGCAGACCAAGGATGTGACTGAGTTCGACAACAAGCAAGCCATCACTCATGCCTTTTCGAACTTCCAACTCAAGGCTGATGCCGGAATCCGGCTCGTCATGGGCGAGCCATCTAATATGTCAAGATCAGTGTCGCGGCGGCGCTCAGGCGTTCGGTTTGCTCGAATGCCACTTCAGTCGGATCCGTACCGTCACGATGGGCAAAGGCCGAGTGGTCCATTTCGGCCGAGGCATTGAACTGGAGACTGACCGCGGAACCAAGCGGTATTTCCAAACCAATATTGAAACCGCCGATCAGCTTGATTTCGGATTCATCGGTTTCAATGCTGCCGCCGCCACTGGCATTGACTGCTTGCAGATTCCAGACCAGTTCGTCGGCAAGCGCCCCGTCGTAGAGAGAAGGACCGCCAAAGACCTGTGCCGACAGCACAGCTCCGCCGCCGAAAAGCTCCGCCTCCCCGCCAATCGCAAGATGCGCGTCCCAGCGCGTACGGCTGAGCTCGCTGCTATAGGCAAAACTGCCGTCAAATCCGGGAATGGTGCCACTGGTCATGATCTCGTAATCGGTGTCGCGGTAACCCAGCCTGAGGGTCACTGGCGAACTGCTGATGTTGCCGGGAATCGGGGGCAGATCGAAGATGGGCAGCTCAACCTGAATCGTGACTTCCTCGACCTCGATGCTCTGAATCAGTTCTGCGATCGTGTTGGGAAAACTGGCATTGCCGCCAAGCGACAAGCCGCTGGCATCCCCTTCCGGTCCTGGCAGCAGCAAGCGCGCACCGTCACCCGGCTCGAACGGGCCGAGCGCGATCTGGTCATCGCCTTCCGCATAGCCAATGGTGATCTTGGCCCAGTCCAGCGGACCACTCAGGTCTGACGGCAGGGTGACCGACAGTGCCCCTCCGAACAGCGTTACATCGTCATCCGTAGACACAAACTCGCGGACCGGTTCGTCGTCTCCTCCTCCGCTTGGCAGGGAGGAACCACCGCCCGTTTCACGTCCAACGCTTGTGATTCGGGGCCGATCGACGTCGATCCGAGGTCCGAAGCCGATCCGGACCTTGTCAGCTGAGATGCCGGCTGAGGGGACGGCAACAGCAGTCGGATTGTCACCAGCCTTTTTGCAGTCTTCTGGATAGGTCGGGAAATAGTCTGAATTGGCCCTTATGACAGCCTCATCATAGGCATCTGGACCCGGCAAATAGTCGTCAGCACCCACCGGGCGAAATACGAGATATTTTCTAATCAAACCGCGATGGCTTTCGCTCGCCGCGTCGTAGGCGGTTCGATCACACGCTGTGATAGCGGCATTGGCCGCGTCGATCAGCCGGGTCAATTCGTCGGCGAGAATAGAATTGTACAAGCGCTGCTGAACGCCGGGAACGCGATGTTGCGGTTCGCCATCGCGTACATTCTTGGCTTTTTCGATTCTTCGAAGTGCTTTGTAGCGAGTAAGCCCCCTCTGGAAGTCTGAATCTTCCCGATATCGAGACACAGTTTCTTTAACGCGCCGTGCCTCTGCTTGAGCGTCTTCATCATCCTCCGCGCGGCGCAATTCGGGAAGTTGCCTAATAAGCCGCTCAAATTCTTCAAAACTATCCACCTCACCCTGACTGAACTCGCCGAAAACCGTGCCGGGTTCACCGGTCTGTGCTGCAACCGGAAATGAAATCAGGCCCAGTGAAAACGACACACCGCATAGCAAGAACAAGCGCACTTTGATTCCCCTTTTCAGATTTGCACACGGGGGAAGACTGTAACTTCCGGATTGAACCGCACATCATCAGATCTGGTGATGGCAGCAAAGATAGCTTTCGCACCGGACGCGTCCTTGATTGTGCAGATGTATCAGGTTCGAGTGGCACTTGCTTGTCGCGCTTGTGCAAAGGACGGGCAAATCTTGACATCGGCTTGGAAAACATGTTGGCTGAAAGCGATAAATGAGAGGCAACGATACATAGCGAAACATAAAGTGACACATCCGATGCGGTGATACTGGGGCGGTCAGTGAACAAGTGGGAACGAATTCTAGCTGCGATTGAGGATTTTCAGGCCCTATCCGACGACCAGGCCGCGCGTGATGACCAGGCCGCGCTCGACAGCTCTTTGATTGCACTCAACCAGGCCTTCGGGGCCGATTGCGTCTCCCTCGAAACACATCAGCGCAGCGTTTCGGATGTGGTGGAATTCAACGCTGTAAATGTCGACCCCAGCTGCTTCGAACCCTATATCGAATATTACTCGCGTGTTTCGCCACGGGTAAGCCACGGACTAAGCTCCGTTGCCCCGCTGATTGCGCATGATGATTTGATCGGCGATCGGGACGAGTTTGAAAACAGCGAATTTCACAATGATTTCAATCGTCCGCTTGGATTGCGTTACTTTCTGTCGATCAACATCAATCCCGATCCAGACCTGTTCAGCATCCTCGCGTTTCAGTTTCGTCCGCAGCATGGCCCGGTCGAGGGTGAACTCCTTGCCATGGCGGCGGCCGCGCGGCCGCTGCTGTTGCGCGGGCATCGTCGTCGCTGGCGGCACAAGCTGGAACTGGACAGCAACTGGATCAGGCAGGACCTGCAGCGATACTATGGTCTGACAGGTGCCGAATGCAATCTGGCCCTGGCATTGCTGCGCGGAGAAACCGTGATCGCGCACGCGGCCAACCGTGATATCAGCCATAACACCGCTTACACCCATTACGCGCGGCTGAAACACAAGCTGGACTGCGAAAAACTGGGCGAATTGGTCAACGCCCTTCGGATGCGATATCGCAAATTCGGTTAGAGAATTCTATTTCGCTCGAATGACGAAACGGCTCGAGCGCCCACATGACCACCAAAATCAAAATTTGCGGCCTGTCCACCGAACCGGCGATTGATGCCGCCATCGAAGCCGGCGCGACGCATATTGGACTGGTACATTTCGACAAAAGCCTGCGCCATGTTTCGTTGGAACGGGCGGCGGAGCTGCGCCAATTTGCAGGCACGCGGGTCAGTGTCGTGCTGCTGGTTAATGCCGATCCCAAACTGACCGGCAGGGCGATGGAGGGGGCGCTTTAAGAGTTCAATTTGAAGGTTCGCTTTATGCGGAAAGCGGACTTTGGGATCTCGCGGATTGTCAAAACAAACTCGGATCGATTTTCACTCGACATGACCGCTCGTTTGCCAATTTCGGCTATCTTGTGTAGTTCTCGGTGAGGGGAGGCACATGGAAGTCGCGCACGAGTCTTACTTTGACAGGGTCAGGGAATCGATCCGTTTCAATCCCATTGCCAGTGTCATCAGCGATCCCAATCTTCCGGATAATCCTATTGTCGCGGTAAACAAATCGTTCTGCGAGCTTACACAATATCCCGCTAGCGAAGTGATTGGACGAAATTGCAAGTTCTTGGCTGGCAATGAAACAGAGCCATGGCTTACGGAGAAAATTCGCCAGGGTGTCAGAGATCATAGTCCGGTGCTGGTCGAGATACTGAACTACAAACGCGATGGAACAAAATTCAGAAACGCCGTGCTGGTTGCTCCGATGTTCGATGATGACGACCAGCTTCAATTCTTCATCGGTACACAAGTAGAACTGCCCGAGGAAACTTGGGAGCATTCCCCATGCCGAAAACAACATGCACGCCACTTGGTTCGCGACCTCTCGAAAAGACAGTTGGAAGTGATGCAGCTGATCGCAAAAGGCCTTCGAACAAAACAAATTGCCGACGAATTATCGCTCAGCACAAAGACCGTTGAAATGCATCGGTCACTCCTGTTTCGAAAGCTGCACGCAACAAATGTTGCGGATGTCGTGCGCATTGCCATGGATGCTGGAGCCTAGCGACCGACTACAGGGTAAACCCTTACAGCATCAGACCCGTATTTGAATTCCGGACCATCGTGCCAAAATACACGCGATTTTGGCGACCAGTCACTACTGACGGGAGTCCGCATAGCTCGCTTAGTCTTTCCGAGTTGGACCTGCCAATTTCACAAAAGCAGGAGAAAAAAAATGGACGGACTCAGCGTAGGCCAATATCTATTGGTATATAACGCATTTTCTTTCACATTGGCGACCATGGCAGCGACGACGCTGTTCTTATGGCTTGGTCGTTCGCAAGTTGGACCCGCATATCGCAGTGCATTGACCATCTCTGGTCTGGTCTGCGCAATTGCGGCTTATCACTATTGGCGTATATTCGACAGTTGGGACGCAGCGTATGACATTCAGGACGGCGTTGTGGTCGCGACCAACATCGCTTTCAACGACGCCTATCGCTACGTCGACTGGCTCTTGACCGTTCCGCTGTTGCTGATCGAACTGATCCTCGTGATGCGTTTGACTCAACAAGAAACGACTTCAAAGAGCCTCAAGCTCGGATTTGCTGCTGCTTTGATGATCGTGTTCGGCTATCCCGGTGAAATCGCTGACGACAACACGACTCGGGCAATCTGGGGCACTCTCGCAACCCTCCCGTTTCTCTACATCGTCTGGGAACTGTTCAAGGGTCTGGGTGAATCGATTGAACGCCAACACGAAAGTGTGCGTAAGCTTGTCAAGGATGCCAGGCTTGTCACATTTGCGGCATGGGGTTTCTACCCGATTGTTTACATGGTGCCCTATACCGGTCTTGCCGGCGGCACAGTGGAAACTTTCCTTCAGGTCGGATACACAATTGCAGACATCGTTGCCAAGGCTGGTGTCGGTATCTTGATCTACGTGATTGCGGTTCGCAAGAGCGCGATCGAATATCCCGAAATGGCCAAATAGGTCTCGGGACGATGACCACGCGATTTCTGAAATCGCCAAGTACCAGAAGCAGGCAGGGTCGACTGACCCTGCCTGTCGTCTTTTCAGGACCTGGTTTCAGTCGCGACGGAACTCCAAGTGCCTGGTTGCTGGCGACCTCTGCATTTGTGTTGTTTGGATTGTTGCAGGATACCGGCCTGCACTCATTCGTAACGATCTTTGCCTGTGTATCGATGCTTGTCATAGGGATGCCGCATGGCATGTTTGATTATTTAACACTTCGGCGGAGAAGCGGGCACAGCAAGGTTAGGCTTGTTTCATGGATTGCCGCCTATTGTGGCCTCGGCGCACTCGCATTGGCCGGCTGGCAATTCGTTCCCCTCTTGGCTCTGGCGCTATTCCTCGTGATCGCTGTCGTGCATTTCTCGGAAGATTGGCATCATGGGCCATCCGTGCTGTTTTCGATCGCCATGGCGACGAGTGTGATTGCGCTGCCCGCCCTGATCTATCCTGAAGAATTGTCCCGGTTGTTCACTCTGGTGGCTGGAACGGATGCTAGAATATTAACCGATATCGTCCGGTTAATTGCGCCGTTGGCATTACTCATTTCTCTTGTGTTTGTCGTCATTGAGGCTTCCGAGCAGAGGAGTGCGTCCGCGTTTCGGAATGCAGTTTTGTTGGCATCTGCCCTGTTACTGCCGCCGGGAGTGGGTTTTGCATTATTCTTTTGTCTCTACCATTCGCCACGCCACTTTGTGGAAGGCTATGATGAGCTCGAAGGCAGCCAATTGGATCGCAGACGCTTTTTCATGTACCTCACGACTGCTTCCGCAGCGGTTTTTTTGCTCGTAACTTTTGTTCAACCGGCTGCGATGATGGATCAAATCGTCATTGCGTCGATTTTTCAGACACTGGCTATCCTGACCCTTCCGCACCTTTTGTTGCCGTACCTAACCCATCGTTCTTTTCGCATATAGAATCGACCTATACGGTCGTGTCCGCTTTTGCGCCCTTGGCGGGCATAGGCACCCGAACCGTTCTTTTGTTCCGCAGGCCGTGCGTTTTTGCACGAAAATGACAACGGTATCTCGCGTTTCGCACTTTCACAGAAATGATGAAACGGCTAGAGGCCACCCATGACCACCCAAATCAAGATCTGCGGCCTGTCTTCCGAAGCGACGATTGACGCTGCCATTGGCTCGGGCGCGACCCATATCGGCCTTGTGCATTTCGAAAAAAGCCCCCGCCATGTGTCGCTTGAGCGGGCGGCAGAGCTGCGCGAACATGCAGGCACCCGGATCAGTGTCGTTCTGCTGCTGGTCAATGCCGATCCCAAACTGACCGGCAAGGCGATTGGCGATGTCCGTCCCGATATCATCCAGTTTCACGGCAGCGAGACGCCCGAATGGCTGAAGCTGGTTGGCGACAATAGCGGTCTCGAGATATGGAAAGCCTTGGGTGTGCGCGACAAGCCGACACTGGCCAAATCCGATCGCTTTGCGAATTCCGCGGACATGTTGTTGTTTGACGCCCCGGCCAAGGCCCTGCCGGGCGGGACCGGCACCAGTTTTGACTGGTCGCTGCTCGCGGAACATGATCATCAACTGCCCTGGGGGCTGGCGGGTGGTCTCGATCCGGACAATGTCACCCGGGCGCTGGCCGACACCGGGACGAAACTGGTCGATGTATCTTCGGGCGTGGAATCTGCGCCAGGCGTCAAAGATGTGGACAGAATCGCTACCTTTTGCCAAGCGGTTCGGGAATTTGATGCCCAAACTCGCTCATCCTGAGCCCGTCGAAGGATGAGAACCACCAACATGCTTCGACAAGCTCAGCATGAGCGGATATGATCAGGACCCATGAACGAAACATCCCCCAACAGCTTCCGCAATCAGCCGGATGAGCGCGGCCATTTTGGCGAATTTGGCGGGCGCTATGTCGCTGAAACGCTAATGCCGCTGATCCTTGATCTGGAAACCCATTATCGCGCCGCGCAAAAGTCGAACAGTTTCCAGAAGGAATTTGATGATCTGCTCGAACATTATGTCGGGCGCCCTTCCCCGCTCTATTTTGCCGAACGGCTGACCGAGGAAGTGCGAAAGGATGCGCCGGAGGGCAAAGGCGCGCAAATCTGGTTCAAGCGCGACGAGCTCAATCATACGGGCGCGCACAAGATCAACAATTGCATCGGTCAGATCCTGCTCGCCCGGCGCATGGGCAAGACCCGGATCATCGCCGAAACCGGCGCGGGACAGCATGGCGTGGCGACGGCGACAGTCTGCGCGCGGTTCGGTTTTCCCTGCACCATCTTCATGGGCGCGACCGATATCGAGCGGCAGAAGCCCAATATTTTCCGGATGAAATTGCTCGGTGCGGAGGTCGTACCGGTAACCAGCGGTTCAGCGACGCTGAAAGACGCGATGAACGAGGCGCTGCGGCACTGGGTCGCCAATGTCCATGACACGTTCTACATTATCGGCACCGCTGCGGGGCCGCATCCCTATCCGCAACTGGTCCGCGATTTTCAGTCGGTGATCGGCAAGGAAGCGCGCGCGCAGATGCTGGAGCGGACCGGGGCGCTCCCCAACCTGCTGGTTGCGGCGATTGGCGGCGGCTCCAATGCGATCGGCCTGTTCCACCCGTTCCTCGATGATCGCGAGGTCAGGATGCTCGGCGTGGAAGCGGCCGGGCGCGGGCTCGACAAGGAACATGCGGCCAGTCTTGCCGGCGGCGGACCCGGCATCCTCCACGGCAACAAGACCTATCTCCTGCAGGATGAAGACGGCCAGATTGACGAGGCCCATTCGATCAGCGCCGGGCTGGACTATCCGGGGATTGGACCGGAGCATAGCTGGCTCAAGGAAAGCGGCCGCGTCGAATATGACAGCGCGACCGATCAGGAAGCGCTGGACGCCTTTCAGCTGCTCTGCCGCACCGAAGGCATCATCCCGGCGCTCGAACCCAGCCATGCGATTGCGGCGGTGGCGCGCGAAGCCAAGAAAATGGATCAGGACCAGATTGTCCTGGCGAACCTGTGTGGACGCGGAGACAAGGATATCTTCACTGTCGCGGATGCGCTGGGGACGGAGATATGAAAACTCGCCAGAAGTGGGGTATGATTTCGCTTGCAGTTCTTTTGTTGATCGGGTTCGGATCGCATCATATCCCCGAGCTTTCGCATGAAAACATGCCATCATACGTCATATTAATTTACCTAATATTTTTGTGTTGCGCTGCATTTGCAGCATTGTACGAGAAAAAAAATTTCGAAGGAAAAGTTTGGGACTTCAATCCCAAACGTGGCTTCCTCTTTTTCTGTATAGGTTTCCTGATATTTCCAATTATAGCGGCAATTGATGCTCTCTTCGGCGCTGATTTATCGCTGGAAGGAATGATTATTTTTACTCTGGCCGGGTCAACTTTCGTCGGAGTTCTTGGCATATTTACGGATCATGTTGGCGTATGACCCGTCTCTCCTCTGCTTTTCCCGCCGATCGCGCTGCGCTTGTCGCTTTTGTCACCGGAGGCGATCCTTCTCCAGCCGACACGGCCGCCATTCTCAACGCGCTGGTCGAGGGCGGCGCGGATATCATTGAACTCGGCATGCCGTTCACCGACCCGATGGCGGACGGTCCGTCGATTCAGGAAGCCAATATCCGCAGCCTTGGCGCGGGGACCAAAACGGAGGACATCTTCGCGATCGCCAGCGCGTTCCGGGAGCGCCATCCCAACACGCCGCTGGTTCTCATGGGTTATGCCAATCCGATGACCATCCGCGGGGCGGACTGGTTTGCCGAACAATGCAAAGCTGCCGGAGTGGATGGGGTGATCTGTGTCGATATTCCGACCGAGGAGGATGAAAGTCTCGGCCCCGCCCTGCGCGCGCAGGATATCGCGACCATCCGCCTCGCTACGCCAACCACGGATGATGCCCGCCTGCCCGCCGTGCTCGATAATGCGACCGGCTTTCTCTACTATGTGTCTGTCGCCGGGATTACGGGTCAGCAGCAGGCGGCACAGGACAGCATCGCCGCAGCCGTCGCCAAACTGAAGGCGCAGACCGATCTGCCGGTCGCCGTCGGCTTTGGCGTCCGCACACCTGAACAGGCCGCCGATATCGCGCGTGTGGCCGATGGCGTGGTCGTCGGATCGGCCATTGTCGAGATTGTCGGGGAGCATGGCAAGGACGCCGGACCGCATGTTCGGGACTATGTCAAATCGCTTTCCGATGCTATCAGCAACGCACGCTGAAATTTAAGGGAACTGAACCATGTCCTGGCTGAGCAACGTCCGCAACAAGATCGCCTCGATGACCAAGAAGGAGACGCCCGACAATCTCTGGCACAAATGCCCGAATTGCGAGGCGATGGTATTTCTCAAGGAATATGAGGACAATCAGCACATCTGCCCCAAATGCGAGCACCACGGCCGGATCGGTCCAATGCTGCGATTCCAGCAGATCATGGATGAGAATAGCTGGAAGATCATTCCCTTCACTGCGGTGAAGGAAGACCCGCTCAAGTTCAAGGATCAGAAGAAATATACCGACCGGCTTAAAGCGGCACGGCAGAAAACCGAAGAACAGGATGCGCTGATTTCGGTGTTCGGAACCGTCGAGGGACAGCCCTGCGTGGTCGGTGTCCAGGATTTTGCCTTCATGGGCGGGTCGATGGGTCTGGCCGTGGGTCAGGCCTTTGTTGATGGTGCCAACCGGGCGCTGGATGAACAGTGCCCCTATATTATCTTCACGGCCGCCGGAGGCGCGCGGATGCAGGAAGGGATCCTCTCCCTGATGCAGATGCCCAAGACGACGGTAGCGATATCGATGCTGCGCGAAGCCGGATTGCCGTTCATCGTCGTGCTCACCGATCCGACCACCGGCGGCGTCACCGCCAGCTATGCGATGCTGGGCGATATCCAGATTGCCGAACCGGGAGCCCTGATCGGCTTTGCCGGCCAGCGGGTGATCGAGAACACGATTCGCGAGAAACTGCCGGACAATTTCCAAACCGCGGAATATCTGCTCGAGCACGGGATGATCGACCGCGTGGTCCATCGCAAGGACATGCGCCAGGAACTGGCCCGGACGATGGACTATCTGATGGCCTGGAAAAGCGCGGCCTGATCCAAATGCCCGACGGCGCAAGCTCGGATCATCCGGTGGTACAGAAGCAGCTCGACCGGCTCTCGCTGCTGTCTCCGGGGCGCGACATACTTGGTCTGGACCGCATTTCCGCCGTGATGGAGAAACTGGGCAATCCCCATCTTCGGTTGCCGCCGGTATTCCACGTGGCGGGCACCAATGGCAAAGGCTCGACCTGCGCTTTCCTGCGCGCCGCGATCGAGGCAGAAGGGCTGAAATGCCATGTCTACACCAGCCCGCATCTGGTGCGGTTCAATGAACGCATCCGGCTCGCCGGGCATTTGATCGAAGACGATTATCTCGCCGAATTGCTGGAGCATGTGCTGGACGCGAGCAGCGACATTGCGCCCAGTTTTTTCGAAACCACCACCGCCGCAGCACTTCTCGCGTTTGCGGACACGCCCGCCGATGCCTGTATCCTTGAAGTCGGTCTTGGCGGGCGGCTGGACGCGACCAATATCATCGATCATCCTGTTGCCACGGGGATCGCTGCGCTGGGTATCGATCACGAGAGTTTTCTCCTCACTCCCGAAGAAGGCACGCCGTCCGAGCCCATTGTGCGCATTGCCTGGGAAAAGGCCGGTATTGCCAAGAAGGGCACTCCGCTTTTGACCCAGCACTACCCCGAGAAAATGGATGACGTGATCGCAGCCCATTGTGACAGTATCGGCGCGCATTTTCTGCCGCGGGGAGAGGAATGGCATGCCGCGATTTACGAAGCCCAGTTGCATTATCGCGATGGCCACGGCCGGGTAAATCTTCCCCTGCCCGATCTGGTCGGATCGCATCAGGCCGACAATGCGGCGCTGGCAGTCGCCATGTTGCGCCATCAGGATATGGTACAGGTCTCCGAAAGCGCCTTGAAAGCTGCGATGGGATGGGCGCAATGGCCGGGCCGGATGCACATGCTGATGTCCGGTCCGCTGACGTCATTGCTTCCCGGAGATGCCGAGATATGGGTGGATGGCGGCCACAATGTGAGCGCCGGACTGGCACTCGCCAAGCATTTCGCCGACCATGACGCGGGATCGATGCATTTGATTATCGGCATGCTTTCGAACAAGAACCCCTCCGCTATCATGTCGCCGCTCAAGGACAAATTGGCCAGCGTGACCGTCGTTCCGGTCGCGGGACATGACTCACACCCGGCCAGTGCCTTCAGCGAATTTCGCGGCCAGCTTCGAGAGGCCGCAGACACTGCCGAAGCTCTTGAAAGCTTGAAAGTGGAAGCCAATGCCACCGTGCTGATAGCCGGTTCGCTCTATCTCGCTGGCGATGTGCTCAGGGCCAATCACCAGGTGCCCGACTAGCCGCGTTCCAGCTGCGTCAGTTCCTTACGCGCCCAGTCAACAATCGCCCGGTCCTCATCCAGCTGGGCATGGGACATACGCTTGGCGAGCGTGCACAATTCCGTCAGCTGTTCCATCGCGCGATCCCCGTCGCCTATCTGGAGCAGCAGCGCCGCATAATGGCCACGTGCTTCGATGCCGGAGACCTTCTCGATGACCGCGCCGAATATCCGGTCCGCTTCATCCAGCTGGCCCAGTTCCGCATGGATACGGGCTTTCAGGATTTCGCGCTGGCCGTTTTCCGTGGCCACCGCCACAGGGGCAATCGGCTTGATAATATCAAGGGCCTTCGCGGCTTCGCCCGATTCAAACAGTGCCCGCGCATATTTGACCAGCGTGCGGTCGTCATTGCCATGCGGTTTGGCGATAATCTCCGCATAGCTTTCTGCCGCTTCATCGAACCGTCCGCTCTCGGCCAGCGCATCGGCCAGCTGCACATGATTGGTGAGACTGTCCGTCAGCGCCAGACGTTCACGCGCCTCGCGTATTTCGCGATCAGGATCGACTTTCTGGATCGCCTTTTTCTTCGCATAGCGCATGTGCCGGTTGCCGGTCAGGTCCGGGAGAATCTCGAGCAGGAAATAGGCGGCGCTCCCTGCAAAGGGCAGAAAGATAATCGCCGTCAGCCAAAGCTTGTTGCGCCCCGATTTCATGAGATGCACAACGCATAAAATCTGGATCAATATGGTCAGTATGAACCAGGGCATGGGTCGTCAGTCGTCACCTGCGTGGGCACTGCCCGCCGTACCGAGTGAACGGTCCACAAGTCCAGACCGCACCATCAGCCAGAAGATGATCACGCCCGGCAAAGCCAGAAATGTTGTGAGGATATAGAAATTGACATATCCCATGGCCTCAATGAGGCCACCTGCTGTCGTCCCTGTCAGGAACCGCCCCAAGATACTCGCAGCAGCCGACAACAATGCAAACTGGGTGGCCGTGAACTGGAGGTTGCACAGTGCGGACAGATAGGCGACCACTGCCACGCCACCGACACCGCTCGCAAAATTCTCGAATCCGATCGCTGCCGCCATACCCCAGTTGCTGTGGCCAGCGGCAGCCAGGCCCGCGAATGACAGATTGCTGATCATCATCAGGATGAGGCTCAGCATGACGGCTTTCTTCATGCCCATCTTTGAGTAGACGATCCCACCAACAAAAATCCCGATCAGAAAGGCAAAAAATCCAAGACTGACATCATAGAACGCAATCTCGTCATTGGTAAAACCCAGATCTTCAAACAGCAGACGGAAGGTCAGATTGGCCAGAGTATCCCCGATCTTGTGAACGAGCACAAAAAGTAGAACGACAATGGCCCCTGAACGTTTGAAAAACTCCGCAAGCGGACTGACATAGGCAATGGCGGCCTCAATAGGTCCTTTCAGCGGCTGGGGTTCCTGACGCCGCACCGGTTCACCCATGAACAGGCCGGTGAAAAACGCGAAAAGGGCAAAAAAGGCGACCACGAAATAGGCCATGGACCAGCCGAACCGTTCGGCAATAACCAGTGCAACGGCACCGGCTGCCGCCGCACCAATACGCCAGCCATATTGCGACATGCCTGATCCGACACCGAGTTGCTCAGGTTCGAGCAATTCGATGCGATACGCATCGATAACAATATCGAAGGTTGCGCCAGCCACACCGACCATGATCGCGGCTACGGCCACGGCCCCGATATTTGCGTTGGGATCGAGCGATCCCAGATACATGATCGAGAGCATCACCAGGGCAGCGGTAAACCAGAGCCATGATACACGCTGGCCAAATCTGCCAATCAGCGGCAGTTTTACGGCATCAATCACCGGAGCCCAGAGCCATTTGAAATTATAGGCGAGAAAAGTCAGCGCAAAAGCAGTCACCGTCGATTTTTCAATCCCTGCCTGGGCCAGGCGCGTCGTCAGCGTCGCTGCAATCATGGCAAAAGGAAAACCAGAGGACACACCCAGGAAAAGAGCGGCCAAGGGTGCCGGTTCGCTATAGGGCCGGACGCCTTCCGGCAAAAATCCCCGCCATCCGAGATCGGTTGATTTTTCCGTCACGCCATACTCCTCCCGAACTACCCGGGAGAAACATTAGCGGCTAAAATGCCGATTGCCAGCGGGAACTTGGAGGCCGCTCTCAGATATCGAGCAGCTTGGCGCCCACAATAACCCCGGCATTGGGGCGTTGAACAATGACCGCATATTTGTCCGCACCGAAAATGTTCAGATTTTCCGCCGGTATCGTGAAACTGACCGACTTGCCGGTCCAACTGCCGAGATTGCGTTCGTCCTTCACCACATTGGTATAGTGGAGCTTGCGACCGCCATTTTCGCCATAGCCGACCTGTACCGTTTCCGATGATTTCAGGGCGACTAGCGATACGCCGGCCATATATTCGGTCTCACCATTGATTGTGACTGTCACTCCGCTCTTGTCGCGGTCGATCTTGATCTTCGGTCCTGCCACGCGCTTGGCCTGCCGGACTAGCGAGCGGATATTGCCTTCGCGCGATCCCACGGCGCCACCGCCGCCATTGATCACCACTTGTGGGGTGTAGACACCGGAACCGATATTGCCCTTGCTCGCGTAGGCCCGCTGCAGCCGGGTATTGTCTTCCCGCGCCAGCGTATCTTTCCAGCCGAGCCGGTCCCAGTAGGTAATGGGCCGCGATATCACCAGCAGGGAGCTGTCTTTTGCCAGTCGGGAAGCCAGCATATCTGCAGGGGGACAGGAGGAGCATCCCTGGCTGGTGAAGAGTTCGACGACGACAGGACTGGGGGATTGGGAGACGTCGTCGACGGGGTTCGCGGGTGTCGTACTTCGGGAGAAAGTCGCCGATTCCACTTGCGCGGACGTTTGGCTTGCCTGAAATCCGAAAAAGCCTGCAACAGCAGCGCTTGCAATCAGCGAAGGCAAGATAAGTTCACGCATATTTCATTCTCCAACGGGGTACTGTCCAATCATTCGGTCTGTTGGACAGAAAGGTTACGATTGCGGCGCAAATAAATTTCGGCCATGCGGGCGCTATGAAGGACCGTCCACAGAAAAAGATTTATCGCGCGAAACCCACGCGTGGCGCCAAGGCTCCGGCCAGGCCCGCCGCCGCACCTGATCCCAATGTACGTGAGGGACAGCGCATCGCCAAATTGCTCGCCAGAGCCGGTGTCGCCTCCCGTCGCGAAATCGAGCGCATGATCGATGCGGGACGAATCGAGATGAACGGCACACCCGTCGAGCATCCCTCGCTGCTGCTGAAGAATCTGACAGGGATAACGGTGGACGGCAAACCGGTGGCGGAGCCTTCACCGGCCAAGCTTTTCCGGTTTCACAAGCCCAATGGCGTGATCACGGCAGAGCGCGACGCCTCGGGCAAACGCACCATTTATGACGTCATGCCCCAGGACATGGAACGGATCATGCCGATCGGCCGGCTCGACATGAACACCGAGGGGCTGTTGCTGATGACGACTGACGGCGGGTTCAAGCGGGAAATGGAACTTCCGAAAAACGGCATCGAGCGCACCTATCGCGCTCGCACTTTCGGGGATGTCACGCAGAATCAGCTGGAAGAGCTGTACAAGGGTGTCACCGTCGAGGGCATGCATTACGGGCCGATTACCGCCAATCTGGAGCGCCGAACCGGGCGCAACCAGTGGATCGAGATAACCCTGACGGAAGGCAAGAATCGCGAGGTTCGCCGGGTGCTGGAGCATCTCGGGCTCAAGGTCTCCCGCCTGATCCGGACCAGCTATGGCCCGTTTCTGCTCGGCGACCTGGAAAAAGGCGCAATTGAGCCAGTGCGGCGGCATGATCTGGTCAAATTCCGCAAGACGCTGAGCTGATGCGGATCATTGCGGGAGACTGGCGCGGCCGAAAGATTGTGGCCCCAAAAGGGGATACCACGCGGCCGACAGCTGACCGGACCCGCGAACGCCTGTTTTCCATGCTGACGAGCCGATTGGGCGATTTTGCGGACTTGCAGGTCCTGGACCTGTTTTCCGGATCTGGGGCTCTGGGGCTGGAGGCGCTGTCACGCGGGGCTGCCCATTGTACCTTTGTCGAACAGGATCGCGAAGCGCTGGCGGCTCTGGAGAAGAACATATCCACATTGGGTGCAGGCAAAAGGTCTGACATCCGGATTGGTTCGGTGCTCGGGCTTGGTCCAGCCCGGCGGGCTTATGACGTCATCCTGATGGACCCGCCTTATGAAACGGGAGCTGCCGCTGTAGCGCTCGACAAACTGGGCCGATTGGGATGGTTCACCCCATCGGCATGGATTGCCATAGAGACCTCACGGCGTGAAGATATCGCAGTCCGGGGATTTGAAACGGATGTCGTGCGAGACAGCGGAAAAGCCCGGATTACCATAGTCCGATCCGAGCCAGCAGGCCTTTAATACGGAGACTAGCCGCCCATCATGGTCGGAACAGATGCCGTTTCGACATGATCATATTGGATTGCACTGAAAGCAGCTGTGGACGCCATCATCAATGTGGCGATAATCGCGCTGGTGGTCAGTCTTTTGCTCATGGGGAGGATCTCAACTTTTCGAAATGTCTTTGTTGATCTCCAAATGGTGCATCGCAACAAAGAAAACAACCTGCCCTTTGGGTCATGTCCATTTTGTCAGTCGGCTATCGCACGACAATTTGCCCCTTCATGCCAAAGCCGCTGTGCAGAAAACGGGAGCAATTCAACTTGTACTTAGCGGCAGCGCCAGTTTTCAGGCGAATCGTCACTGTTTCTCCTTTCGAAACCTCCACCCGGCCTTTCTTTATCAGGGCTCTGTCCTCAGGGTGAATGCTGGCAGCATCAAAAAAGTCCCGCGCACTGAAATTGTGGCCGCCGGATGATGTGTTCTTCAGTTGCAGCGCATAATCCTTGCCGCTCTCAAACTCCACGGATTCCGGCGTAAATGCAAAGCTGGACAGTTCCACAGTCACCGATTCCGGATCGGCAGCGAAAGTGACATTGGCGAGAATGGGTCCCGCCGCCAGAACGAGGAAAATTGCAACAAAAAAGCTGGTCAGGTCGCTTCGAAACATAATTTATCTCCATACAGCCCCCTGTATGATTGGCGCCGTGCTATTGCAGAACATCGGCACCGCGATTTGCGATAACGCGATCATGCCATATTCTTCCTCTTGTCGCACGCCTATTTGTTCCCTAATCGTTCACCCATGACCGATCCCGTCAACACACCACCGGACGCTGATCCGCCCTATGTTCAAGGGTTGAATGAGCCGCAGCGGGATGCGGTTTTGACAACCGAAGGTCCGGTGCTGGTTCTGGCAGGTGCCGGGACCGGAAAAACCGCAGCTCTCACCCGTCGGCTGGCGCATATTGTCTATTCGCGCAAGGCCTGGCCGAGCGAAATTCTTGCGGTGACCTTCACCAACAAAGCGGCGCGGGAGATGAAGGAACGGATTGCTGCCATTGTCGGCGAGGCATTTGAAGGCATGCCCTGGCTCGGCACGTTCCACAGCATTGGTGCCAAGATGCTGCGGCGACATGCCGAACTTGTCGGATTGCAAAGCAATTTCACGATTCTCGACACCGATGATCAGTTGCGCCTGCTCAAGCAGCTGATCCAGGCGGCCGAGCTGGACGAGAAACGCTGGCCACCGCGGATGCTGGCGGGGCTGATTGACCAGTGGAAAAACCGCGGGCTCAATCCCCAGGATCTCGATGTGAATGAGAGCGAACGCTATGCCAATGGCCGCGGCCAGGAATTTTACGCCCAGTATCAGGACAGGTTGAAAGCGCTCAATGCCTGCGACTTTGGCGATCTTTTGCTGCACATCCTCAACTTGCTGAAGACGGACCGGGACATCCTCCGGCAATATCAGGAGCGGTTCAAATATATCCTGGTCGACGAATATCAGGACACCAATAGCAGCCAGTATTTGTGGCTGCGACTGCTTGCCCAGGAACGCAAAAATATCTGCTGTGTTGGCGATGATGACCAGTCAATCTATTCCTGGCGCGGCGCAGAAGTCGCCAATATCCTGAGGTTCGAGAAAGATTTTCCCGAAGCCAAGGTAGTGAAGCTGGAGCAGAATTATCGGTCCACACCGCATATTCTGGCTGCCGCATCGGGCCTCATCAATCACAATAGCGGCCGTCTCGGCAAGACATTGTGGACCGAGGAGGAAGAGGGCGAGAAAGTCCAGGTTGTCGGAATCTGGGATGGCCCGGAAGAGGCCCGGCGGACCGGTGATGAAATCGAGGCGCTGCAGCAGTTGAAACAGGTATCGCTGAACGATGTCGCGATTCTGGTGCGTGCGCAGTTCCAGACCCGCGAATTTGAGGACCGGTTCATCGCTATCGGCATACCGTACAAGATCATTGGCGGTTTTCGCTTCTACGAACGCGCAGAAATCCGTGATGCCCTCGCCTATTTGCGGGTGATTGCGCAGCCTGCGGATGATCTGGCGTTTGAACGGATCGTCAACACACCAAAGCGCGGTCTTGGGGATAAAACTGTGGAAAAAATCCACCGCCTCGCCCGGGCGCAAGGCATTCCGCTGGCAGCGGCCGCTCTGAATATCTGCGATACCGACGAACTGGGCGCGCGCGCGCGGAACAGCTTGCTCGACCTGATGAAGAATTTCGGACGCTGGCGGGCCAGCGCCGACGAATTGCCGCATGCCGAACTGGCGCGGATCGTGCTCGACGAATGTGGATATACTGGCATGCTCCAGGCGGACCGGACCACCGAGGCGGCGGGACGGCTGGAAAACCTGACCGAGTTGACCCGTGCGATGGAAGAATATGAAACGCTCGGCGATTTCCTCGAGCATGTCTCGCTGGTGATGGACAATGATGCCGCAAGTGATGACGAGAAAGTCACGATCATGACCATGCACGGCGCCAAAGGTCTGGAATATGATCATGTCTTCTGTGCCGGTTGGGAGGAAGGTGTTTTTCCATCGCAACGCAGCCTTGACGAAGGCGGGATCGCCAGCCTCGAGGAAGAACGCCGCCTCGCCTATGTCGCAATCACCCGAGCAAAGAAGAAATGCACCATTTTTCACGCGGCTAACCGGCGGATTTACGGGCAATGGACGAGCAGCATTCCCTCGCGCTTTATCGGCGAACTACCCGAAGATCACATCGAACAGGAAAGCAGCATGAGCGGCGGGGAAAGCCTGTGGCGTGCCAACTGGACCGAGAATAGCGATCCTTTCGCCCATCTCGCCGCTGCCAACGCGACACGCGCCGGACAGCGCGGACCCGGGTGGAAACGCGCCAGCTCCAGCGGAAGCTTCTCGACCAAGCCCCAGAATATCAAGGAAGCCCGGCGCAGTGCCGTGTCGATGGGGAATAAGGGACGCGATGACATCGCCATCGGCCAGCGTATCTTCCACACCAAATTTGGCTATGGCGAAGTCATGGACAAGGAAGGCAACAAGCTCGAAATCGCCTTTGAAAAGGCTGGCAGCAAGCGTGTGCTGGACTCCTTTGTGGAAGTGGTCTGAAAGTCATCCAACGGGAGCGCGATACTCCTGCATCGCTTGCCCGCAATTTCGGATAGTCCTAGTTTCCTGTGCGGTTGCGCAGATCATTGGCGACTTCACGCTCGTTTTCCCGACTGATTTCTTTCCACTGCTTTTCCGTCCGGCAGACCCGCACAGGAATCCGGGAGCCGACTTCATACACGCTGCGGCAGCTGATATTTGAAAGATCCTTTGCGCCATCCATGCCCATCTGCTTTTGCAATTTTTCCTGCGTTCCACAAATTCGGACTGGTTCGCTGGAGCCTTCCCTGTCGACAAAAAGACACCGCAGATTGGCGATATCGCCACCAGCCTGCGCGCGAATGGACTCCCACTGTTCCGTATTGGCACAAAGCTCGGTTGAACCCGATCCGTCTGCCTGGGGAATCATCTTGCATTCCGTTCCTTCATCAGATTGAGCCGCAGCCGCGCTCGAACCTGCCAGAAGAGCTGCCATCATAACTGAAATCATTTTTCTTACTCCCTCCGCATCCGGGTTGAGTTATTCGGGTAACACACCTATGCCGTCCACACCAAACCAAGTCGATCAACGCACGTCTCTGGTCTGCCAAATGCATCCGGTGCCAGTAGATGACAACATAGGGATGGTGTTGTTTTTGGCCACCTTTTCCTCCGTGCGAAAACAAGGCATAGAGGTGCGGAATAGAGCCTGTGAGGCTTTTCAGGGACAAGATCGCATGAAAAAACTGATGGCCAATCTCAACAACTACTTCAAATACACCCGAAAGGAATATGAGGCTTCGATCAATGCGCTCAATATCTTTTTCGGCGCTGTGATTGGCATCAGCTTGGGCGGTATCGGAGATATTCCAACGATGGATTATATCCTTTTGCTGATCATCACGGCTACTGCGGTGACCTCCATTTTGTTCGTCACCTATTCCGAACGCCAATATTGGAGTATTTTGCTGGTCGGCCTGGTGTTGTTCGCGATGTGGTCGGCGAGCAACGGAGATGATCGCATCATAGAGCTCCCGTCCAAATTGCTTCCCACCCTTGCGGTTTGGGCGGTTATGGCCATTTCCACCGAGTTTACCGACTTGGTGCCGGACAAGGAAAAAGAAGACTAGCTGCTGATTTTTCCAGCGAAAGCCAAAGTCCCGTCAAATGGCAGGCGCAGATATCATTCATTTCTTATCCCTTTTTTCCAGTCATTTATAACGTCCGAACGGCGTATCTCACAAAACCGATTGACAGAAACTCTCACGGAAGCGTAGTTGCATTTGCGAGTCATTTGCAATATCAATAAGACTCAGAGGGAAATTCACTATGAAGAAAAATATGCGCTTCTGCGCAGGGTTTTGTGTGTCCAGCGTGCTGGCATTGTCAATCGCGGGAACAGCGCGGGCTGCAGATGCCGAAGCCGGAGCCGAGGACCCGAATACCATCGTTGTTACAGCGACGCGTACGCCTGTCGAAGTCAAGAACGCACCAGCCACTGTAACCGTAATCGATTCCGAACAAATCGCCGACGAACTGGCTACCGATGTACGCGACATTGTCCGCTTTGAACCGGGAGTCACGGTGCGGCGCCAACCCGCACGCTTTGGCGCGGCACTTGGTACAGCCGGTCGTGCAGGCAATGAAGATTTCAACATACGCGGCATCGGCGGCAATCGCGTGCTGATTCAGGTTGATGGCATCCGCTCTCCGCAGGGTTTCAGCTTCGGGGCGCAATCGGTCGGACGCGGTAACGCCACCGATGTTGGTCTTATCAAATCGGTTGAAATTTTGCGCGGACCGGCCTCGGCGCTCTATGGTAGTGACGGTTTGTCCGGCGCCGTCAGTTTTGTCACAGCCGACCCTGTTGATTTCATCGATGAGGGCAATAACTTCGGCGGTTTTGCCCGAGCCCTCTACAGTTCTGCAGATAACGAGTTTTCCGAGACGGTAGCGCTAGCCGGCCAATTTGGCGAGTTCTCCGCGATGCTGGCTTACTCCAGACGTGATTTCGAAGAGCTCGACAACGAAGCTACCGTTGGTGGTGTCGGCCCGGACCGCACCTTGCCCAATCCACAAGATGGTGAGTCCAATGCCTTTCTGGGCAAGCTGGTCTGGGACAATGGGACCCACCGGGTGAGATTGACCGGCGAATATCTGGATCGCGAGATCTTTTCCAACGTGCTGTCTGGTCAGGGACCGGTATTCCTGTTTGGCCCCTTCCCCAGCTGGATCGTGGACAACCTCACAGCGGAGGACGAAACTGAGCGCAAACGGGTTTCGCTCGACTGGACCTATGATGCCGGTCAGGAAAGCGATGGCTTCCTCGACTACGCACATCTTGCCGTTTACTGGCAGGACAGCAACGACCGCCAGTTTGCCGATGAAGACCGTTCTCCGACAGGGATGACGCCACGTCCGGATCGCGAGCGGCTCAATACTTTCGACAATGAAGTTTATGGCGGAATTGCCGAGTTTCGTTCCAGTTTCAACACAGGTTCCATCAAACATACGATCAGTTTCGGCGGCGATGTCAGCTGGACCGAGCAGCAGGGTCTGCGCGATGGCGTGGAACCCCCGTTTGGTGAAGTGTTTCCCACGCGTGCTTTCCCGGTGACGGATTTCACACTGGGCGGATTCTATCTCGGTGACGCTATCGAGTTTGGCGATGGAGCGTTCACGCTTTATCCCGCCTTGCGTTTTGATTTTTACGATCTCGATCCCACCGATGACCCGCTTTTGCCGACCTTCACGCCCTCCGGGCAGGATGGATCGAAGCTCTCTCCGAAAGTTGGTGCGGTCTGGAAAATCTCTGACACCGTTCGTCTTTTCGGCAATTATGCCAGCGGTTTCCGGGCTCCGACACCTAGTCAGGTGAACAATTTCTTTGAAAATCTGGCGTTTGGCTACACTTCGCTGCCCAATCCCGATCTGACCCCGGAGAAAAGCGACAGTTTCGAGGCAGGTATCCGGTTCAACGATGATGACAATGGAATCAGCCTGGGACTGACCGGCTTCTATGCCGACTATGATGACTTCATCAGCCAGGAGCAGGTGTCCGGAACATTCACGCCTTTTGATCCGGCGGTGTTCCAGTTTGTCAACATTACCGACGTCAAGGTGAAGGGCGTGGAAGCCCGGGCCAGCTATCGCGCCGATAACGGATTCCGTGCGCGCTTTGCATTGGCCTTTGCTGATGGCGAAACAAGTCAGCCGGGCCAGCCAGATCAATCGCTTTCAACCGTTGATCCGCTTAATGCCATATTGGGAGTCGGCTACCGCGATCCGGATGGCCGGTTCGGCGGCGAGCTGATTGCCAGCTACAACGCCCGCAAGGAAGCCAACGAGACTATCGGTGTATGTACCGATGCTTGCTTTCGACCCGGCGAATCACTTATTCTCGATGCCACAGCATATTTCAAAGTCACGGACAATTTTAAACTCCGGGCCGGAATTTTTAACATCACCGACAAGAAATATGCGCTTTGGAGCACAGTTCGTGGCTTGGCCGAAACTTCGGGAATAACCGATGCCTTCACCCAGCCCGGCCGCAATTTCAGTGTTTCGTTGAGCGCCAGCTTCTAACCTGATTACTAACGGAGAAAATCCATGACCAAATTCTCTCAAATCTTCGGAACTGCAATACTTGCGATAGCGGTGGCTACGGCACCGGCGCTGGCGGATGATCCCGTCAAGGAACGCACCGCCGAACAGGAAAAAGCCAGCTATGAAGCTGACAGGGCCGATATTCTTGCCATGGCAGGCAATTATAAAGTCACCTTCGACATGAAGGAGACCACGCCCTGGCAAGCCGACTATGAGCCGATCAAGGCGAAAATTTCCGGAGGCCACGAAAGCGTACGGGTCGTGGAGGATACGGGACGCAAAATCATCTTGCAGCATATCCTGGTTGTGGGTCCGGAGGAAAGCCCGTTCATCGTTAAGCATTGGCGCCAAGACTGGGAATATGAGCCGAAACAAATTTTGGTCTATGCGGCGCCGGGCAAATGGGTCTTGGAAGATGTGCCTGAACCGATGCGCAAGGGCCGCTGGTCGCAAACCGTCTATCAGGTCGATGACAGTCCGCGCTATGCGGGTTGGGGTCAGTGGACGGACACAAATGGTGTACGCCGCTGGCGCTCAAACTGGACGGTGCGTCCCCTCGCCCGTCGGGATGCGACGCGCAATCCCGTCTATGACCATTATCAGGCGATCAACCGGCACCAGCCGATGCCGGGCGGCTGGATCCACTGGCAGGACAACACCAAAATGAAATGGGTGGATGGCAAGGCCGTGCCTTATGTCCAGGAATCGGTGCTGAATACCTACACCAAATTTGACGACTATCCGGTAGAGGCAGCCGACAGTTATTGGGAAAATACCAAAGACTATTGGAAGGTTGTGCGCGGTGAATGGGATGCGGTCATGGCGAAGCATGGTGGCATCACCATTGAAGAAGAAGCCAATACCGGCACGGTCATCAGCGGCAAGTTGCTGGAAATGGGAACAAAGATTTCCGACGGCGAACTGTCGGAATCCCAGGCGATTGCCGAAGCGCGGAAGCTGATACAAGATGCCACGAAACCCGGTGTTGCCAAAATCGCCCAGCGCCAAGAAGCGAAGGACGCCTATTGATGCAGGCCGGGCCGTCGCCGTTCGCGAAACTGCTCGCCAGTACACCCGACCTTCGGCAAGTGCCACCCGCGCAGGCCCGTATTGTGATTGCAATGCGGGTCGCGGTCATGGCGCATGCGAAGAAATGTGACGTGCGACAATATGTGGCCCGGCATATCGGAAACCCCGCAGCCGCCAAACATTTTTCCCATGTGATGGAAATGATGGGCGATTGCTGGCCAGAGCCGATCATGGTTCATCGTCCGTGCTGCCAGGCGACCAGTTATGACGAGATGCTGCTGCTTGATCTGATCACGGCGGTGGTTCAGAAACAGCCGGAACATTTCCATGGGCTCTTGTGCGACATGATTCCGCAGCACGCCAGCGAGAGATTGCACGAACAGATCAGCAAGTTTGTCACCTGTTTTGGCCGGCCCGAAAGCGCCTAATGGGCCCCGTCAAGACGCGCAATTTCCTGATATTGATCCACCTGTATCTGGCGGCATTCCTTGCCCCTACATTCCTGCTCGTAGCCATCACCGGTGCGCTGGATCACGCGGATATCAAGCCGGAAACGACCCAAATTCCGATCAGCCTGCCCCCAGAAGTGGATCTGAATCCGAAAGATCCGGATCTCGAAGCGACGTTGCGGAGACTGTTTGCCGCAACTGATCTGGATGTGGATTTTGAATATGTTCGCGCCCGACCAGACCGTATCACAACGGTGCCAACTACGCGGCCCTTTGTCCGCTTTTTGAATACCGATACCGGCTGGGAAGGCACATTGAACGTACCCAGTCTGCACTATGCCTTGATGGAGTTACACAAAGGGCACGGCCCTGCGTGGTTCAACATCTACCAGCTAATTGCCGGAGTGGCCCTGTTTCTTGTCATTCTGGGCGGATTGATTGTCGGCCTGATGGCCAAAGCCTATCGCCGCAAAACCGTTACCGCGTCTCTCATCGGAAGCGGGATATTCGTGTCGCTGGCATTCCTTGTCTAGATGAATCAGCAGTCGGCTCAGCCAGAAACAATCGTCTGGCCGATGCTGAGCATCTTGCCGTCGGTCACGATCACCCGATCGCCCAGCTTGACCTGCTCGAACAACAGTTCGGCAAAGGGTGTCGGGACACCAATACAGCCATGTGTCGCATAGCCATATTCAACATCGCTGCCGTGAATGGAAATGCCGTCATTGGTCATGCGCAGCATATAGGGCATGGGTGTATGGTAGAGGTTGGACACATGGTCCTTGCTCTTTTGCGTGATCGGAAACACCCCGGTTGGTGTCGGCTTCTCGTCAGCACCGAAGAGAATGGCCGCTGCACCAATTTCATATCCGCCGCGGAAGACCGAGATGGACTCGGCTTTCAGATCAACGGTGATGATAATCGGTCCATCAGGCACGTCTTCGTCATCCCATTTGTAGAAACCATGCACAAAGGGCTCGTCAATCTGCAGCACGCGCTTGACCGTGAATGGCGAACTGCTGGCCAAAGGCAAAGGACTGGATTTCGGCGGTTCGATTTCTTCGGGCACGTCGATGCTCACCGTTTCGGGACCTGGCGTGATGGGATTTTTCGAAGCCGCTGCGATTGGGACTTCGGTCCCGTTATCGGAAGGTCTGGCGGAATCGGAAGAGGCAATCGCGCGGGTCAGACCGAGTACCAGCAGCGCCAGCACGGCCAGGCCAGCGAGAATCAATATGGCGGCACTTGCGCGCAGGGCTATTTGACGGACCACGGGGATCTCCTTTCGCGTTAACGGAATATTTACCAGTCACATGAGGAAAACCAGCGCTTTTTCGGCTCCGTCCCGTTGCGACACGGTCCGGCCCGAGATGTTAAAGAGAACCCTTAACTGGCCGAAATCATGCAATATTGCCGGAGATTTTCCGCTTTATTCGGACAATCAGGGACAATCGGTCACGTAGAGATTGCAGCAATTCTTCGCAGCCGCTAGCAGGCTGTCCGTGAGCAGTTCCGCACCCCATCCCTTTGCCATCGCGAATTTTCGCTATTTGTGGTTTTCGCGCCTGACATCGATGTTCGCGCTTTATGCAATGATGCTGATCCTCGGCTGGCAAGCCTATAATCTGGCGCGCGAAGACATGGGAGTCGCGGCATCGGCTGGAATATTGGGTCTGCTCGGCCTGTTGCAGTTCGTGCCGCTGTTCATCCTCACGCCGCTGGTGGGGTGGGTCGCGGACCATATGGATCGCCGCTGGATCGCCCGCATCGTTCTCGGCGCCCAGGCAGCTATCGCACTGACGCTCGCGCTGCTCACAATGAGCGAGCAGATCAGTCTGAACGTGATCTATCTTATCGCCGTGCTTCTGGGCATTTGCCGCGCCTTTCTGGGACCGGCGGTCACCGCACTGGCGCCCAATCTGGTACCCAAGGCATCTCTCCCCCGAGCTATCGCCCTGTCGACCATCGCCTGGCAGGTTGGCGTCATCGCTGGTCCCGGCATGGCAGGTCCGCTGTATAAAATAGATCCCGCCCTGCCCTATCTGGTCTGCGCGCTGCTCTATGGCCTCGCGACGCTGTCAATATTCCTGATCGGTCCGGTTGCCCGGAGCGCCATCGACCGCAGCAAAGGTTCCTTTCGCCAGGTCATGGATGGCATGAGCTACGTCTGGTCCAACAAGTTGGTCCTGGGAGCGATAACGCTGGATCTGCTTGTCATGCTTCTCGCCGGAGCCACGGCCATGATCCCGGTTTTCGCGAAGGACATATTGGGTGCAGGTGAAATTGGCCTGTCCCTGCTCGCAGCATCTCCCGCCGTAGGCGCGGTGATAGTTGCCGGTATTTTTTCGATCGCACCCCTGTCCCGCAATGTTGGCAATCTGATGCTGATCGCAATGGCGGTATTCGGGATCGGCACAATCGGCTTCGGCCTCAGCACCTCGCTCCCGTTGTCCATGGCCTTTCTCGCCCTGTGCGGAGCCGCTGACATGTTCGGCGTCTATGTCCGCAGCTCTTTGATCCAGCTCCATACCCCCGATGACAAGCGCGGGCGGGTCAATGCGGTCAGCCAGATGACGATCAGCGCCTCCAATGAACTGGGCGATGCGTTATCCGGCGGACTGGCCGTTTTGTTTGGCCCGATCGCGGCCATTGTCGCGGGCGGCGCAGGTGCTATAGTGGTTACAGGAATCTGGTCCCGGCTGTTTCCTCAGCTGGGTGCCGCAAAAACATTTGATCCGCCCGACGACCTCGATCCGGACCCCTTGCCGGGCGGGAAAACATCGTCGAACGTGATATGAAGACCAATAGGAGAACGGAAACATGATCGCCAGCTCAATTCTCGAAACAATCGGAAACACGCCGCATATCAAAATGCAGCGGCTGTTTGGCGATGCCAGTGTCTGGGTCAAGTCCGAACGCTCCAACCCCGGCGGCTCGATCAAGGACCGGATCGCCCTGGCAATGATCGAGGATGCGGAAAAATCGGGTGCTCTGAAGTCTGGCGGCACGATCATTGAACCGACGTCAGGAAATACCGGTGTGGGCCTGGCAATGGTGGCTGCGGTGAAGGGATATAAGTTGATCCTGGTCATGCCCGAGTCGATGTCGCTGGAACGCCGCCGCCTGATGCTGGCTTATGGTGCCAGTTTCGACCTGACACCCAAAGAAAAGGGCATGAAGGGCGCGATCGAGCGGGCCACGGAACTGGTCGAACAGAATGCCGGATCATGGATGCCGCAACAGTTTGACAATCCGGCCAATGTCGACGTCCATGTACGGACCACCGCTCAGGAGATTCTTGCCGATTTCGCTAACAGTCCGCTGGATGCAATTATAACGGGGGTCGGGACCGGCGGTCATATCACCGGTGTGGCAGAAGTCCTGAAAAAGGAATGGAGCGGCCTGAAGGTCTATGCGGTGGAACCGACCATGTCGCCGGTGATCAGTGGCGGCCAGCCCGGGCCGCATCCCATTCAGGGGATCGGTGCCGGTTTCATTCCGGGCAATCTGCATACGCAAAGCATTGACGGCGCGATTCAGGTGGATCCCGCCGACGCCAAAACGATGGCGCTGCGGGCCGCAAAGGAGGAAGGAATGCTGGTTGGTATCAGCTCCGGGGCGACGCTGGCGGCCATCGCGCAAAAGCTTCCCGATCTGGGAGAAAATGCCAAGGTTCTGGGCTTCAACTATGATACGGGTGAGCGTTATCTCTCGGTACCGGAGTTTTTACCCGAAGAATGAGCTCGATTGAAGTCAATACGTTCACCTATCATCACGATAATCTGGAACTGCAGGGGTATCTGGCACAACCCAGCCGATATCCACGCGCCGGGATTCTGATCGTCCCGACCATTTCGGGACCGACGAAGATCATGCATGACCGGGCGCGGTGGCTGGCTTCCCTGGGCTATGCGGCGATGGTTTGTGACATCTATGGGCAAGGCCATATTGAGGATATGCAAAAGGCGCGGCTCATGGCCAGCGCCTTGCGGTCCGATGCGGAAAATTATCGGGCGCGTTTCCGTTGCGCCCTCGACGAACTGCGCACCCGTTCGAAGCTCGCCAACGACCGGATTGCCGCCATCGGCTATTGCATGGGCGGAGAAATTGTTCTGGAAATGGCCCGCAGCGGCGAAGATCTCGCGCTGGTGGTCAGTTTTCATGGCCTTCTCGCCACACCGCTGCCAGCCAAGCGCGGCACCATCAAGTCCCGGATCCTCGTCTGCCATGGGCGCGCAGATCCGCTGGTCTCTCCAAAACAGGTCAGAGCTTTTCTGGAAGAGATGGATATCGCCGGTGCCGATTGCCACATGCATATCTATTCTGGCGTCGTTCACGGGTTCACTGATCCGGCCAGCGACACCAGCCCCGTCGACGTCGTCAAATATAACGAGTCTGCTGACCGCCAAAGCAAAGCGGCCATGCTGAGCATGTTCGACGAATTGTTCTAACAATCCGAACGGGGTCCGGACTTGAAATTCAATCCCGTCCGAACCCCTTGCGACCCTATCGGGTTGTCAGGCAAATAATATGTGATCAGGCTCCTAATCGGGTTTGCCGTCACCATCATCGTCGAGAAGATCCGGCTCGCCGTCTCCGTCCGTGTCCCAGGCATCCGGCTTGCCATCACCACTACGATCCCATGCATCGGCCGTTCCATCACCATCCGTATCAATGGTTGGGGCCGGCACTTCCGAATCTTCCGGTTCCTGTTGGGTCGTTTTCTCCATTTCCGGAGAGGCCACCGCACCGGTGGCCATCGACAGACCCGCGCCGACCGTGATCAGATAGGGCGTCATGCGTATCCGGGGCTTGAAGCTGTTCTTGGAATGCATTGCATATACTCCTTATGCAGGTCATTCCCCTGTCACATTCCTTTTCACCGGGATATTTCCGAAATACCAGCGAAAGGCGATGTTACGGGTGATTCGGGCGACAGGAACGACGGATTGCGCGAGTTGATCGATAATCGGCGCAGATTTGTCGAACTTTGGTCACAATTGCCCGCCAATTTCACAAAACAGGGTCGGGGTCATGATATTTTTCGGGACTTTCGATGATGAAGAAGGAAACAGAAACCAGTAAATCCGGTAACGGGCACGATCAGAATTCTCGCCCGCTAATACTGAGAATTGGCAAAAAACTGCGCAAAAAGGCCAATCTGTTGGCAAGCTCGCAGTCGTTGATTCCCACCACACCCCTGCATCAAAGCGATATTTTCCCGTGGACGCGTCAGCTCGGAGAACAGTGGCAGGCCATCGCCGCGGAGGCGGCCGGAATATTGCAGTATCGCAGCGCCGTACCGCCACTGAAAGACATTTCCCCCGATCATGCGCGAATCGCTGGTGACGGCAACTGGAAGTCGTTTTTTCTCGTCGGATATGGCTATCGGGTGGCGGAAAATTGCGCACGCGCACCGAAGACCGCTGCGCTGATCGACAACATACCGGACCTCAATTCCGCCTTTTTCTCGATCCTCGAACCCGGGGCGGTGATCCCGAAGCATCGCGGTGTCACCCGAGGCCTGGTAACCTGTCATCTTGGTCTGGATATTCCCGTACCCAACGAGGCTTGCTGGATGCGGGTCGATGAACAGCGCGTACACTGGAAAAATGGCGAGTGGCTGGTTTTTGACGACAGCTATGACCATGAGGTGAAAAACGAAACGGACCAGACGCGCGTGATCCTGTTGATTCAGGTCAAGAGGCCGATGCGATTTCTTGGCAAGGTCACGCTTGATCTGGCGCTGTGGGGAATCCGCCGGTCACCCTTTGTCCAGGATGCCCGGCAGAATCTCGACAAGTGGGAGGAAGCCTTCAGGCTGGCGGAGGATAATCGCGCCGCCTGATCGGGTCCTCAGGCGACCGCGAACATTTCCGGTTCGAGCGCCATGATCGCCTCGCTGCCGCCTTCGATCTTGCGACGCAAGCTGCCGGTATCGGGCAGGAACCGTTCGGCAAAATATTGCGCCGTCACCAGCTTCGCTTCATAATATTTCGCGTTGTCGGTCCCGCTGTCCAGCGCTTCAGAAGCTGCCTTGGCCATTCTCAGCCACATCAGGCCAAGAGAGACAATGCCCATGATGTGCATATAGTGATAGGCCCCGGCGCCGGCATGATTGGGATTGGTCATGGCATTTTGCATGAACCACATGGTCGCCTTCTGCAGTTCGCCATTGGCTTTTTCCAGAGCCTCGGCAAAGTCCTTCAAACGGTCATTGGACTTGGCTTCGGTCACTTCTTCGGTGATCAGCTTGAATAGCGCCTGTACAGCACGACCGCCATTCTGGCCCAGTTTGCGGCCGACCAGATCCATTGCCTGAACCCCGTTGGTGCCTTCATAGATCATTGCAATCCGTGCATCGCGGACAAACTGCTCCATGCCCCATTCAGTAATATACCCGTGGCCGCCATAAACCTGCTGGGATTCGGTGCAGATGTCATAACCCTTGGCCGTGCCATAGCCCTTGATCACCGGCGTCAGCAGGCTGATCAGGTCATCGGCCGTCTGCCGCTCTTCCTCGGTCTCCGCCTTTGCGGCCAGATCGACCTGAAGCGCGCCCCAGAGAACCAGCGCCCGCATTGATTCGGTAAAGGCCTTCCCGTCCATCAACATCCGGCGAACATCGGGATGAACGAACAGGGTATCCGCCTTTTCCTCAGGATCCTGCGCTCCAGTGAGGGCACGGCCCTGACGGCGGTCGCCGGCATAGGTCACGGCGTTCTGGTAAGCGATCTCGCCCTGTGCGAGACCCTGCAGACCAACCCCCAGACGAGCGGCGTTCATCATGATGAACATGGCGCGCAGACCCTTGTTCTCTTCGCCAACCATATAGCCGGTCGCGCCGTCATAATTCATGACGCAAGTCGCATTGCCGTGAATGCCCATTTTCTCTTCGATCGAGCCACAGCTGACGCCATTGCGCTCGCCCAGCGACCCGTCGTCGTTGACGAGGAACTTTGGAACGATGAACAGCGAAATACCTTTCGAACTGTCCGGTGCATCGGGTGTCTTCGCGAGCACCAGATGGATGATGTTCTCGGCCAGATCATGCTCGCCGGCCGAGATGAATATCTTCTGGCCCGTGATCGCGTAGGTACCGCCGGGCTGGGGAACCGCTTTGGTACGGATCAGACCCAGATCGGTGCCGCAATGCGCCTCGGTCAGGTTCATGGTGCCGGTCCATTTCCCGGATATCATGTCGGGAACATATTTCTGTTTCTGTGCCTCATCGCCTTCGACCAGGATCGACGCGATCGCGCCCTGTGTCAGGCCAGTGTACATTTCCAGCGCCTGGTTTGCGGAAATCATGAACTCCATGACCGCATTGCCAACAACGCGCGGCAAGCCTTGCCCTCCCAGTTCTTCAGGAGCGGACAAGGTCGTCCAGCCAGCCTCGATGAGCTGCGCATAGGCTTCCTTGAAACCCTTCGGGGTCGTAACCGATGCATCTTCGTGGCGGGTACAGCCCTCTTCGTCCCCGCTCTGGTTCAGAGGATGCAGCACTTCGCTCGAAAATTTTCCGGCCTCGGTCAGAATCGCATCGACCATGTCCGGGGTGGCATTTTCAAATCCCGAGACATTGGAATATTTCTCGAGCTTGAGCACTTCGTTGAAGATGAAACGGACTTCGCCGATAGGGGCGGTATAACTGGGCATAATGGGGTACTTTCTATTGCTGTAAGCAGCCGGGGGATACCGGCGCTGATACTAATTTGTGATCCTCTACTCGCGTTGTGCTTTGGGTCCGACGACCGTGTCCTGCACAATCTTTATGAATTCGGTAAGTTCCTTGATCGCACTGTCGAGATCTTTGCGCTGCTTCCTGAGCAGATCGACCTTCTCCTGACATTTTTCCAGCGTGACCTGCTTCTGCTTCACCCGGCCATCCCCGATATCATAGAGGTCAATCATTTCGCGAATTTCGGAAAGCGAAAAACCGACATTCTTGGCGCGCATGATCCAGGCCAGTCTGGCACGATCCCGCTTGCCATAAATGCGGGACAGTCCTTTGCGCTGCGGCTTGATAAGGCCTTCGTCCTCATAGAAGCGCAGGGCCCGGGCGGTAACACCAAATTCCTCGGACAGGTCGGAGATGGTATAGGTTTCTCGATTGCGGACGTCCGGTGTATCGATTTCGGCATGGCTGGATGACTTCGACATGGCGCTTGTATAACTTACGCTAACGTAAACGTCAAGATATCAACCGGGGCAAAGACTGCCGATTTCGCGTCCCTGGGTAGAGCGTGCAACGGCATCGCCCTCGCCTACAAGATAGAAACTGACGCCGCTGAACGTGGCGCGCGGTGTGCAATAGGAAGCGCAGGACTCCGGCAGACTTCCCGGAATCTGAAGTTCCACGCCGTCGAAACTGGCCTCGAAGCTGCATGACTCCTTGCTGGACAGCCGGATTTTCACCTGCTCTCCGGCCCGTGTTGCTTCGCCCAGCCCCTCGCACTTGCTTTCCGGGCCAAAGACCGCGAGCACCCCGACCTGATAGCCGCGCTCGTCATTACCGACTGCGCAGAACCGGTCTACGCCCAGTTCGCTTTGCCGTTCAAAAGCGCCCGACAGCGTAACATTGCGGATATCCGGAATGACGCCGGCTTCAATCGCGGCCTGCTCCAGTGAAGACAGAGGCACATCGGGAGCCTCATCTGCAGAAATTCCTTCATCCGCCGCCTCGCAAGCTGCAAGGCCCAGCATCAGCAGGATCGCCAGCTTGCGTTTCACTCGTCAAATTCCAGCTTGCCATCGACAATCCGGCGATAGAAGCAGCTCGTCCGACCGGTATGGCAGGCGGGGCCAGCTGGATTGGCCCGGATCCAGATAGCATCCTGGTCACAGTCGATCCGGATTTCGACAACTTCCTGCACGTGACCCGAAGTCTCCCCCTTCATCCATAGCGACTGGCGGCTGCGCGACCAGAAATGTGCTATTCCGGTCTCAAGTGTTTTTTCGAGCGCCTCGGCATTCATGAATGCCACCATCAGAACATCGCCTGACGAATCATCTGTGACCACGGCCGACACCAGTCCGGCCGAATCATATTTGGGATCCAGGCGGGTTCCGCTCTCCCGATTGCAGCAATTGTCTTTAGCCATGTGCCGGAACTAGGGTCCGATGGCACCAAGTGCAACGCAAAACCGGCGGTTCGTTCGCGTCAGACACGGAATCCGCATGAATATGATCTTTTTGTGACCAAAGGGGGAAGACAAAGCCGGGATTCAAATCTATATCCCTGCCATCCCCCTAGCGGGCGTCTGACCGGCGTCAGGATATTGGGCAGCAAACAAGGCGAGACATGCTTACAACCCACCCGTTTGACGATGACAAGCTGAGAGAAGAATGCGGAGTATTTGGGGTCGCCGGTGCGGAAGACGCCGCAGCGATGGTCGCCCTTGGTCTCCACGCCTTGCAGCACAGGGGACAGGAAGCGGCCGGCATCACGGCCCGCAACGGCCGTGAATTCTACAGCCACCGGGCGCTGGGACCGGTTGCCGGCAATTTCGACAGCGTCGAGGTCATGGACAAGCTGAAAGGCGATTATGCCTGCGGCCATGTCAGATATTCCACCACCGGCGCCGGAACGCTGAGAAACATTCAACCGCTGGAAGCAGACCTCGCCTCCGGCGGTTTTGCGATTGCCCATAATGGCAATATCTCCAATGCACTCAAATTGCGCGACGCACTGGTCCGCAGCGGCTCGATCTTCCAGTCGACCAGCGACACAGAGGTGATCATACACCTGCTGGCGACATCTCCATTCCGCACCTTGCTCGACAAATTTATCGATGCGCTGCGCAAGGTGGAAGGTGCCTACTCCCTCATCTGCATGACGCCGGACGGGATGATCGCCTGCCGTGATCCGCTTGGCATTCGACCACTGGTGATTGGCAAAGTTGGAGACGCCTTTATCTTTGCATCCGAAACCGTCGCGCTGGATCTGGTCGGCGCGGAATATATCCGTTCCGTCGACCCCGGAGAGCTGGTGATCGTTACGGATGGCGAAATGCGCTCACATCGCCCGTTTGGCGAGACTCACGCACGTCCGTGCATATTCGAACATGTCTATTTCTCGCGGCCCGATTCGATTGTCGATGGGTCCTCCGTCTACAGTGTCCGCAAGGAAATCGGCGCCCAGTTGGCGATCGAAAACCCGGTCGATGCCGACTATGTGATTCCGGTTCCTGACAGCGGGACCCCGGCGGCGATCGGCTATGCCGAACAATCCGGCATTCCCTTCGAACTGGGCATCATCCGGTCCCACTATGTCGGCCGGACGTTCATTCAACCCGGAGACGGAGTCCGTCATCTCGGCGTGAAACTGAAACATAATGCCAACCGGCCACTGGTCAACGGCAAGAAGATCGTCCTCATCGACGACAGCATCGTTCGCGGAACAACGAGCCTCAAGATCGTCCAGATGATGCGGGAGGCCGGTGCGTCTGAAGTACACATGCGGATCGCCAGTCCGCCGACCATGCACAGCTGCTTCTATGGCGTGAACACGCCGAAGCGGGAGAAGCTGCTCGCTGCGATGAAGTCGGTCCAGCAAATGTGCGACTATATTCAGGCGGACAGCCTTGCCTTCATTTCCATCGACGGCCTGTACCGCGCGGTGGGCGAGGATTCGCGTCAGGATATCCAGCCGCAATATTGCGACGCCTGTTTCACCGGTGCCTATCCGACGCCGCTGACCGACCAGGACGAAAAGGAACAGCCGGACCAACTGAGCCTGCTCAACGAGAGCGCACCGACGCGTGACGAGCCGGTACTCGCGGAAAAAGTGGGCTGACATGTCCTTGAATGATCAACTCGCGCTGGTGACCGGCGCCAGCCGCGGCATTGGCGCGGCAACCGCGATTGCGCTGGCCCGCGAAGGGGCCCATGTTATTCTCACGGCTAGGGATTCAAAGGCCCTGGAGGAAGTCGAGGAACAAATTCACGCGGCTGGCGGCAGTGCGACCATTGCCCCCCTCGATCTCACAGACGGTGACAGTATCGGCCGTCTCGCTGCCGCGATTTCGGACCGCTGGGACAAGCTGGACATCATGGTCCTTAATGCCGCGATGCTGGGCTCGCTGGGTCCGGTCCCATCCATTGACGGCAAGGAACTCAACCAGTTGATGACGCTCAACGTCATCGCCCAGCAGGCACTGATCGCAGCTTTTGACGGAATGATGCGGAAAAGCGACGACGCCCGGCTGCTCGCCATCACCAGCAGCGTGGGCCGCTCACCACGGGCGTTCTGGGGCGCTTATGGGGCGTCAAAGGCCGCACTGGAAACGCTGGTGCTGAGTTATGGCGAAGAGATGCGAAATATCGGCAAGCTTCGGACAGCGATAATCAATCCCGGACGAACCCGGACCGATATGCGTGCACGCGCCTATCCCGGGGAAGACCCGGCATCCGTCAAGGAACCATCCGTTGTGGCCGACCATATTGCCGGTATCCTGGCCGAAGATTTTGAAACCGGCGCGTTTTTCGATCTCAACTAGGCACCACCCTCGGCATCAATTGCGGCCTGCACCGCCTGATAAAAGGCGTCGCGTTCCACCTTCCGCTCATCAGGTGTCGCGCCGTTCCAGTTGCTGTTGCTGGCAATGACCAGGTTGCGTGCGGGATCAATGAATATCCCCTGGCCAAAGATGCCCTGCCCCGCATAGCTGCCATCGTCATAGGTCCACCACTGATAACCATAACCACGGCCCGGGACGCCAATATCGGCCTGTTTTGTTCCGGCCTTGGCAAACCATCCTTCCGGGACAATGGCAGCGTCTCCGATCTTGCCGCCATCCATAGCGAATTGCCCGAACAGAGCATAATCCCGGATCGTCGCCGAAATACAGCAGCCGCCAATTTCTTTTCCACCCTCGTTGAGCAGCCATTCGGCATCCTGTGACATCCCATAGGGCTGCCAGACCTTTTCCGACAGATAGTCTGAGATGGTCTTTCCGGTCGCCTTGGCCACCAGCACACCGATCAGATTTGTCTCGCCGGTATTATATTGCCAGCGCGTGCCCGGTTCGGCTTCGTTCTCCAGTGTTTTCATATAGACGATGATCGGATCGAGGCCATCTTCCGGCTTGGTATTGTTGAACAGGGCCACATCCGATTCCGGATCGCTATAGTCCTCATTCCATTGCACGCCCGAGGTCATGGTGAGCAGTTGCTCGACCGTCACGCCATCATATCCGCTGCCGACCAGCTCGGGAATATAGTCGGTCAGGGGATCTTCAAGTGACTTGATCGATCCATCCGCAACAGCCGCGCCGACCAGCGTGGAGACGAGCGACTTGGCCACGGAGAACGACGTCCAGCGGTCATCTTTGGCAAAGTCCAGGCGATATTCCTCCATCCGGATCTTGCCGTCGTGCAAAACGACAATGCCTGCAGTCTGTTGCCGTTCCATATATTGATCGAGGGTCATTGTGCCATCGCCATCCGCTATGTCGACCGTCAGCGGCTCGCCTGTTTCCAATGCGGCCGGACTGTCGCCGGCGGCAATCGTGTTGGAGGGCACCAGCGTATCCATCATCCGAAACGCCTTGTTGCGCTGCTCATCGGTCCAAAAGAGGATATTGCTGTCCGTCGGGAGTCCTGTAGCGTCGGCGGCGACTTCCTTGACTCGCTCGCATCCCGGCAACGCCAGGCACAAGCCGGCCGTCGCTATTGCCAATGTCAGTTTTCTCGTCAGTCTCACGTTTCTCTCCCAATTGTCTATTTGATTTGATTATGTTTTTATCAGCGATACTTGCGCAACATTTATGCCGCCACCCCGGAAACCGCCCTCGCAATAAGCAAGGTAATAGCGCCAGAGGCGGACGAAATGTTCGTCAAATCCTGCGGGAAGCCGGCCTTCATCGACCACTGAGTCACAGCGTTCGCGCCACTGCCGCAGCGTTTCGGCATAGTCTGCTCCGAAATCCTGCTGATCCGTCCATTGCAAGCCGCGCTGTTCAGCCAGCTGCCGGAACCGGCTTTCGGACAGCAGCATCCCGCCGGGGAATATATAGGTCTGGATGAAATCGGCACTGGCCGCATATTGTTCAAAAATGTCGTCGGCAATCCGGATATACTGGAGCGCCGCCCGGCCACCTGATTTGAGATTACGGGATACACAGTCGAGAAAATCGGGCCAGTATTTCTGGCCAACCGCCTCGACCATTTCGACACTGGCAATGGCGTCGAACTGCTCGTCTACATCGCGATAATCCTGAATGCGAAACTGAACCTCCGGATGATGTTCGCGCGCCCATTCCGTCTGTTCGTCCGACAGGGAGATGGCGGTCACATCAAGTTCGTACTGTCTGGCCAGTGTACCAGACAGATTTCCCCAACCGCAGCCGATTTCCAGCACGCGCTGACCGGGACGGGTTTCAAGCCGTTCGGCAATGGCGGCAACTTTTTGCGCCTGCGCCTTTTCCAGAGGGATTTTGTCATAGGGCTCGCCATCCCAGAGCGCGCTGGAATAACTCATGCTCTCATCCAGCCACAGGCGATAGAAATCATTGCCCAGATCATAGTGATACTGGATATTCTGGCGCGCTCGGGCCTTGTCATTTTTCCGGCGCTTGTGGCGGAGGCGAGCGATCAGCCGGAAAATACCCGAGGCCCGACCGATATTTTTCAAACCGGCACGATTGCGCGTGAAGAGATCGAAAACCGGCACCAGGTTCGGGCTTTCCCATTCGCCCAGCTCCCACGCCCGATACCAGCCGACGGACCCGCTGTTGACCAGCCGCAGCAGCGCGTTCCAACTGTGCAAGGTGATCTCCGCCATCGGCCCTTCCCCGCGACCGCCGACTATGCGCGTCGTGCCATCAGGCAGTTTCCCTTCAAATGTTCCAAAGTCCAGACCGGCATCAATGCGGTCGAGTATCCGGTGAAATCCCGGTGCCGCAAGACGCGAAAACACCCCGCCGCCGGTTCCAAAACGCTTGCGCGCTTCCAGCAAATGTTGCCCGCGTTTGGGTGCCTCTGCATTCATGGGACAAATATGGACCAGCGGTAACCGCTTGGCAATGCGGAACTATCCGTAATTGCGGGCTGCTGTTCAGGAGCCGGGAGCAGCCGCTGATCCGGCCAGTATTCCGCCGTCGATCGTCATTTCCGCGCCCGTAATGTAGGTCGCCTCGTCCGACGCGAGCAAAACGGCGATAGCCGCCACTTCCGCGACTTCGCCAAATCGCTGCATCGGCGTGTCTCTGACCAGCGCCTTGATCGCAGCCTCCCGCTCTTCCCCCTCTCCTAGCATCGGTTCCCACATCGGGGTCATGATGGCCGCGGGATGGATCGAGTTGCAGCGGATATCCCAGCCCTGTTGTGCGCAATAGAGCGCAACGGTCTTGCTGTGATTGCGGATCGCGGCCTTGGAGGAAGCATAGGCCGCAGCGCCCGGTATACCGACCATGCCCGATCGCGATGAGATATTGATGATCGACCCGGTTCCCTTGTCCTTCATCGCGCGGATCGCATAGCGGCATCCCAGAAATGTGCCGTCCAGATTCACCCGATGCACATCCTGCCAGTCCTCGAGCGCTACGTTTTCGGGATCTTGCGGCGCATTGCTGGACTCAAATCCGGTCACTCCGGCGT
This sequence comes from Pseudomonadota bacterium, assembly GCA_039181895.1. Classification (GTDB taxonomy): domain Bacteria; phylum Pseudomonadota; class Alphaproteobacteria; order Sphingomonadales; family Sphingomonadaceae; genus Parasphingorhabdus. The sequence goes on along the minus strand of JBCDCK010000004.1, from coordinate 67,577 downwards.
TGTTCACGACGACATCGGCAACCGGATATTCTTCCAGCAAGGCATCCCAGCCGGCTTCGCTGCGCACATCCAGCTCAAACGTCTCGCAATCCAGCTCGCCACCTGCGCGCTCCAGCTCATCCGTATCAATATCGGTGAGAAGCACTGTGGCACCCTCATCAACAAAAGCCTGGCCGATCGCCTTGCCAATGCCTCTGGCGGCACCTGTAATGACGCAAAATTTTCCGCTGAGCCGGTCGCTCATTATTTCACCTTTTGATACGCCTCCAGCGCGCGCTCACGCGCGGCCCTGTGCGCGATGATCTTGGACAGATAGCTGGCCGGTTTGCAACCATGTTCTTCCGGATCATGGACATAGGGAGCGTCCAGAGTGGCCAGTTCCGGCACCCATTTGCGGATATAGTCGCCGGCATCAAATTTTTCCGACTGGGTCAGCGGCGCCATGATCCGGACAAACATGTTGGAGTCGACTCCGGTTCCCGACACCCATTGCCAGTTGACACTGTTGGATGCGTAATCGGCATCGACCAGTGTATCCCAGAACCATTGCTCGCCTTCGCGCCAGTCGATCAGCAGATGCTTGATCAGAAAGCTGGCGGCGATCATCCGCACCCTATTGTGCATCCATCCGGTCGCCCAGAGTTCACGCATGCCGGCATCAACGATGGGATAGCCGGTCTTGCCTTGCTTCCACGCCGTGAAGTCCTGCTGCACCGCCGGGTCCGACAGATCCCGCCAAGGCAGACCCCGCATTTTCTCGCGATAGCTCTCGCCGCCATATTGCGGGAACTGGCAGATCACATTCTGGGCATAGTCCCGCCAGACCAGCTCCTTGCAATAGGTTTCGACATTCTGGCCCTGCGCCGTGACTGCATGCCAAATTTTGGCCGGGCTGATTTCTCCGAAATGGAGATGCGGCGAAAGCCGGGAAACCCGCTGCTCGGATGGCAAATTCCGACCGCTATCATATCCGGGCGCCTTGTCGACAAAAGCATCCAGCGCCGCCTGTGCTCCGGCTTCTCCAGGCGTCCAGGCTTCTGCGAAACCGGTGGCCCAGTTCGGCCGGGTCGGCAACAGTTTCCAGTCGTCAAGCTCGGCACTTTCGGGCCAGGTTTCCGGGGCTTGCAATTTTGTCGGACATCCCAAGAGTTCCGCCGGCGGCATCCGCTCACGCAGGGATTTCCAGAACGGCGTGTAAATTTTATATTCCGCGCCCGAACCGGTTTTCAGCGTGCCCGGTGGCAACAGATAATTGCCGTGATGCAGGACCAGTTCGGCCTTGTCCGTGACCGCTTCCCGCACCGCTCTTTCCGCATTGCGCCACCAGGGTTCGTGGTGATGCAAGGCATGAATTTCTGTCGCGCCCGTAGATTTGACTATTTCGGCCAGAACCTCTTCAACCCGCCCTTTTCCAAGGGTCAGCCGGGATCCCACGGACCGCAAACTAGCGTCCAGTTGTTCCAGTGACCGGTGCAGCCACCAGCGTGAAGCAGCCCCCATTTTGCGGTGGCGGGGCGTCTCGTCATCAAGGATATAGACTGGTATGACCGGACCCTTGGCCGAGGCAGCGGTAACCGCGGCCTGATCGGCAAGACGCAGATCGCGGCGGAACCACAAAATGGCGGGCGCGGTCACTTGCGGCCAATATCTTGATCAACTGCGGTGGGAACCGTCGCATTAACTCCGAACCGGTCTTGCACCAGGGGATCGCGAAACCGCATATCGGTTATGCGGATCGCGGTGCCGTTTGCGGTTTCGCCCAGGTCCTGCAAAACCGGCATGCGGGACCAAAAGAGATAGGCGTCCACGTCCGGATCGACCGCGCGCGCAAGTGCAATCTTCTCCGCCGGCACTTCATTCCAGATGAGCTTTTCGTTCAATTTGGGCGACGTATTGCCAAACAGATGAAACATGCCTTCGCCATAGCTTGTGCCGTTTTCGTCCGTCATCTGCCAGAGCATTTCCCGACGCCAGAAAATGAAGGGCACCGGATTGGCGACAACCAGAACCGGCCTCTCTCCGGTTTGCTGTTCGACCGCAATCGCGGTGTCGGCTTCCGCTTTTCCTGTGATCAGACCGTTGGCAAATATGTAAGCACTGACGGCCACTACAGTGAACCATGCCGTCCGCTGCCAGTCAGATTTCCCCTGTTTTTCCCTCCGCAGCGATAGCCACAATCCAATGATCAGTGCGGCCCAGATCCAGATATCGATGATAAAGATCGTATCACCATAAAACCATCGATCCGAAAAAGGTTCGAGAAACCGCACGCCATAGCTGTTCAGGATGTCGAGAGTCGAATGACTGAGCGCACCGATCCACGCCAGCATCAGCAACCATCCGGGATGGACCGGCAGGCGATCCGGTGGCCGTTTCCCGCGCTTGCCCTGCCATCGATCAAACCAGACCATGATTCCTGTCAACAGGATGGGCAAAAGCAATATTCCGAACGGTCCATGGGTGACTCCCCGCCGGAGTGCCAGGCTTTGATGTCCGCCCAATATGCCTGCGAGCGCGTCAACATCAGGAAGATTTGCGGCAATGATCAGGGTTACCATGCCCAGACCGGTTTTCTTTTTCAGTCCGAGCTGCCCAAGCACTGCGCCGGTAAGGCCGTGAGTCAGATTATCCATGGGCGGTCAGAGTTCCGGGCCGTCCGTTTCATCCACAGTCCATTTTTGCCCCTTGTTCAGCAGGGCCTGGAGGTCGGGTGTCTTGCCAACGGATGACGCCTCATTCTGTGCCACAACGGCGGCTTCAAATGTCGGTCGCGGATCATCGTAAAGCACGCCCAGAGCCATCGGAAACTCGCCAAATTGCATCTCGACCAGCATGTGGGCGACCGAACGATTGGTTACGTCATGGACGATAACGCCAGCGGATTCCCAGTCACCGTCAACCACGTCGACGACTTCCAGCTGGAGCGTCTTGTGATCCAGGGTGATGCCCTTTTCGCCCTTGGCGAACAGCATCGGTTCGCCGTCCAGCAGATGCAGCTGGGTATCGGCGGCTGTCTTCTTGGCAGCAAATTCCTCGAACACATCCTTGTTGTAGACGATGCAATTCTGGAAGATCTCGATGAACGATGTACCTTTGTGAGCATGCGCGGCTTTCAGGACGTCAGGCAACCCCTTGTGCACATCGATGCCGCGGGCGACGAATCGCGCCCCTGCTCCCAGCGCAAAAGCGCAGGGTGAAGCGGGCCGATCGACGGAGCCATAGGGAGTCGACGGGCTGTGCGTTCCCTCGCGACTGGTCGGGCTGTACTGCCCTTTGGTCAGTCCGTAAATTTCGTTGTTGAACAACATCAACTGACAATCGAGATTCCGGCGCAGCAAGTGCATCGTGTGGTTGCCGCCGATCGATAGCGCATCCCCGTCACCCGTGATGATCCAGACATCGAGATCGGGATTCGCGAGCTTGGTACCCGTGGCCACCGCGGGGGCCCGGCCGTGGATCGTGTGGAATCCGTATGTTTCCATATAGTAAGGGAAACGCGACGAGCAGCCGATGCCGCTGATAAAGACCGTGTCTTCCGGACGGACACCAAGGTCGGGCATCGTCCGTTGCACAGCTTTCAGGATCGCATAGTCGCCGCAACCGGGGCACCAGCGCACTTCCTGATCGGTTTCCCAATCTTTCAGCGTCGTGATTTTGGTCATTTCATTCATATCCGGTTTTCAACCTTTTTCCGTTAACCCAGCAACATCCACAGAATAGCGCAGACAACAATCAGTCCGGCAATCAACGGCAGTACGTTTTTCGGTTTGTCATCAAATGGATCGCTCATGCCAAAGCCTCCTCGATCGCGGCCGAGATTTCGCCGATTGTAAACGGCTGACCGGAAACCTTGTTCACCGGCTTCGCATCGACCAGGAACTGATCACGCAAGATGGTCTTTAGCTGTCCCGTATTCATTTCCGGGATGATCACCCGGTCAAAGCTCTTCAAGAGCTCACCGAGATTTTTTGGCATCGGCCAGATATTGCGAATATGCACGTGGCTCACATCGGCGCCCGCCTCTGACGCGCGCAGCACGGCCTGATGAATTGGGCCGAAGGTCGATCCCCAGCCGACGACAGCCAGCTTGGCTCCGGCCTTGCCATAGGCCAGTTCCTGATCGGCAATGCTGTCTGCGACGCCGAGCACCTTGTCCCGCCGGATTTCAGTCATCGCCTGATGATTGGCGGGCGCATAATCAATATGGCCCGTGTTCAGTCCCTTTTCGATCCCGCCGATGCGATGCATCAATTCGGGCGTTCCGGGCTTGATCCAGGGACGGGCGAGTTTCTCATCACGGCCATAAGGCATCAACCCGCCTTCCGGCATGGTTTCCTGAAAACTGACCGGGAACGGTTCGAGCGTGTTCACGTCCGGAATTTTCCAGGGCTCAGCAGCATTGGCGATATAGCCGTCGGTGAGCAGCATGACCGGCGTCATATATTGCACTGCTATGCGCACTGCCTCGATCGCGCACTCGAAAGCATCACCCGGCGAGCGCGCCGCGATGACTGGCATCGGAGCATCACCATTGCGTCCGAAAACCGCCTGATAGAGATCGGATTGCTCCGTCTTGGTCGGCAATCCGGTCGAAGGTCCACCGCGCTGCGAATTGACAATCACAAGTGGCAATTCCGTCATGATCGCGAGCCCCATGGCTTCGCCTTTCAGCGCAATACCCGGTCCGGAGGAAGAAGTGATCCCCAGACTGCCAGCATAGCTCGCCCCAATGGCTGCAGTGATCGCGGCGATCTCATCTTCCGCCTGGAAAGTGGTGACACCAAATTCTTTCAGTCGGGACAAATGATGCAGGATCGCGGAAGCCGGTGTGATGGGATAGCCGCCAAAGAACATCGGCAGGCCTGCCAGCTGTGCGCCCGCGACCAGACCCTGCGAAATCGCTTCGGCACCGGTCACCGTCCGGTAGACGCCAGGCGTCGCGGGAGCAGCCTTGACCCGGTGTTGCGGCAAATGCCCGCTGCCCAGACCGTCACCGGATAATTCCGCGGTCTCACCATAAGCATGACCGGCATTGAGCGCGGCAATGTTGGCATTCGCCACATCGGGTATTTTGGCAAATTTCTGTTTCAGCCACGTGATAACCGGTTCCCGCTCGCGTTCGAACATCCACAAGGCCAGACCCAACGTCCACATGTTCTTGCAGCGCAGGGCCTCCTTGTTGCCAAGGCCGAAAGGTTTCACGGCATCCAATGTCAGCTGGGAAATATCCAGCTTCAGCAATTTCCATTTTGCGAGCGAGCCATCCTCCAGCGGATTGCTGTCATAGCGCGCCTTGTCGAGGTTGCGCTTGCCGAATTCCCCTTCATCGGCAATCACCAGACCGCCGGGTCGAAGATCCTCGACATTGGTCTTGAGCGCTGCGGGGTTCATTGCAATCAATACGTCCGGTTGATCGCCAGCGGTCTCGATAACACGGCTACCAAAGTTGATTTGAAACGCCGACACACCAAATAGCGTTCCCTGCGGTGCCCGAATTTCTGCAGGAAAGTCCGGGAATGTTGCAAGATCATTGCCTGCCAGTGCGGTTGACAGTGTGAACTGACCGCCAGTGAGCTGCATCCCGTCACCGCTGTCACCTGCAAAGCGAACGACCACATTCTCGGCATTTTCTGCCGGGCCGTTGCCCTCGTCATCCTGTTTGAGCGCTGTCGCCATAAATCCAATCCATAATCAACTTTCCGGAACTTGCCCCTAGAGCACTTTCCATCCCTGCTTCAAACCACAAAAACTATTAGGGATAAAGTATTTGTTTGGCGCAAAACCTATAGAATAGCCCTTGCATGCGCGGCCCGGACTGATCTAGTCGACTGCAAAACAAAGGGAGATTCCGGATGACTACAGCATTTGTAAGACCAGACACGCAGGCCCTGCTCACCATGCTGGAAGCCGCCGTGGAGGTTCCGATGAATGAGATGGAACCTCCGGCAGCCCGTGAAGCCTATGTCGCGATGCGGTTTCTGGTTGACGCTGAACCCACCGAATTGGCCATCGTGCGGGACCTTGTCTGCCCGGGACCCGGTGGAGACATCAAGCTGCGCTATTATGACTCCCGGGAAAGCCGGGAAAAAGGGCCGGTGATCATGTTCTATCATGGCGGCGGCTTTGTGATAGGTGATCTGGAAAGCCATCACCCATTTTGCACTGAAATGGCTGCACAGATGGATTTGCCTGTTGTTGCGGTAGACTATCGTCTGGCTCCGGAAGCCCCGTTCCCGGCCGCTCCGGATGATTGCGAGGCGGCAACAAGGTGGGTTGTCGATAATGCGTCCGCGGAGTTCGGTTTCGACATTGATGGCCTGATCACCTGCGGCGACAGTGCAGGTGGCAATCTTGCGATCGTGGCTGCACAGGATCTGCAGAAAAATCCCGCCGCCGTTCCCGTCATCGCACAGGTACCGATTTATCCTGTTGTCGACAGTACCGCTGCGGAAGGATCAATTGACGAGTTTGCAGACGGATTCCTTCTGACCAAAGACAGCATGGACTATTTCTCCGGACATTATGCCGGCGATGCCGGCGACGTGCGTTGCGATCCGATCCATGGTGACCTCGCCTGCAGTCCGCCCACGGTGCTGATCACGGCGGGGCTGGATCCGTTGCGCGATCAGGGACGAAGCTATGCTGCCAAACTGGTCGAGGCAGGCGTTCCTGTCACCTATCTGGAAGCAGTCGGCAATATTCACGGTCTGATCTGTCTGCGCAAAGGAATCCCGTCCGCGCAAAAGGACATCGACAATATTTGCAACGCTTTGAAAAACACTCTGGCGAGTCTGTGACAGAAAACAAAGATCCTTATGCCGATCTGCCCTATCGGCCTTGTGCTGGCATCATGCTGGTCAATCGCCGGGGACAGGTATTTGCAGGTCAACGACTGGATGCAAAAGACAGCGCCTATCCTGACGCATGGCAAATGCCTCAAGGGGGCATAGATCCGGGCGAGGATGCGGAAATAGCGGCTTTGCGGGAACTGGAAGAGGAAACCGGAATCCTGGCGCGCCATGTCCAGATTATGGCACGAAGTGCCGAAGAGCATTTTTATGACTTGCCCGATGAGCTTATGGGCAAAATATGGAAAGGCAAATTTCGCGGGCAGCGCCAAACTTGGTTCCTGATGCGGTTCACAGGCGAAGACTCGGACGTCGACATCGCTACCAAGCATCCGGAATTCTCGGCCTGGCAATGGGTCTCAGCACCGGAATTGCCGGATCTGATTGTGCCATTCAAACGGAAGCTGTACCGGGCAATCATCAATGAGTTTGAAAGGTTGATTTGAAACAGGGCGTAGAGTGACACAAGAAAGGCTGGCGTAACACAGCATGCTGAACCCAAGAAAACTGATCATCCTCGCATTGTTTAGCGGCTCGGCGGTCCCGCTTCGCGCCGAATTGCCTGCGCCGGTCAAGGCCATGCTCGAAGCCGCGATAGAATCCGGGATCAATGCCGATGTCCAAGCTGTGGCCAAAATTGCTCGCAAGACCAATCCCGATGACGTGGATGAAATCAATGCCCTGGTCGCCAAACACACCGCTGCCCGCAAGCAACTCGCGGAGGCAGCCAAGCAGGAGAAGCTGCAGGCTGGATTTTTTGAGAATTGGTCGGGCGAGGGGGAGATTGGCGGGTTCAGAACCACCGGAAACAGCAGCAATACGGGGTTGAGCGGCGGTCTCAAACTGGACAAAGATGCCGTCAAATGGCGACTGAAGTTTCGCGCCAAGGCCGACTATCAACGCAGCAACGGAAACACCACCCGCGAGCAATTCAAGACGAGTCTGGAGCCTGAATACAAGTTTGATGACCGGTTCTATGCTTATGGTCTTGGCATGTTCGAACGCGACCAGTTTCAGGGATTTGATGCGCGCTACACGGTTTCTGGCGGGCTGGGCTATTCGGTCATCAAAAACAAGGATATCACGCTCAATATCAAGGCAGGACCGGCCTGGCGCCTGACCGAATTTACCGATGGCGGATCAGACAGCAGCATTGCCGCGTTGCTCGGAATTGATTTCGACTGGCGGATTTCAAAAAATCTCAAACTGTCCCAGGACAGCGGGGCAACCGTGCTGGCTGACACTGACGGCTTTGCCTCGGCCAACGCCATTTTTTCGTCAGGCAGCAACACATTTACAGCAACCACTGCTCTTGATGCCCGGCTGATTGGTCGCCTGTCCGCCCGCTTCGCCTATACGATCGAGCATGAAACCGATCCGCCCGACGGACGCGTCAAGACCGACACGCAGAGTCGTGCCACCCTAATCTACGATTTTTGAGGATCAGGGAGTCTCGGAAACCGGCTTTTCTTCAGCGACTTTCGGTTTCGGCGTCACCGCCTGTGCGGACATGACCGGCTTTTTCTCCGAAGCGGTGATGACAGTAGCCAGCTGGCGGGTCTGGTCACAACGGCCACGGCAGACAGTTTCGAGCCTTGAAAGGTTCAACTTGGCCTTTTCCACTGCGCCGCGCTGAACAAGAGCTTCGCCCTGCCCGGCAAGAGCATCAAGATTATTCGGATCGAGGATAAGCGCTTCCCGATAGAGCCGAATGGCTTTTCCGGGCAGTTTCTGCACGCGCGCAATCTGTGCCAGTGCGACAAATGCCGATCCGTTGCGCGGATCAACCGCCAGCGAGGTTTCGTAAAGATCGGTTGCGAGCTGCAAATTTCCCTTATTTTGTGCCCGTTCGCCCAATTTCATCAGCTCGACGGACCGCGGTTTGATCTCGATATCCGCAGATTGTCCGAAACTGGCGCTTGAAACAGTCGCAAATACAAGGGAAACGGCCAGAACAGCAGGTGAAAAACGCATAATCAGCTCCAAAAGGGTTTCGCGCTCATTAGCAGATTCACCTGCACCGGCGCTTAACATGATTCGATATCACAATTTTTCGAGACAGGTGAAATAAAAGCCATCCGTTCCGTCTTGATACGGTGAAAGAAGAGTTCCTTTACGATATGGCCGGCCCAGCGGCAAATCAACCTCAATATGCTGCCAATCCGGGTGTTTTCCAAGGAATTTCCCGGTTTGAGACGCTCCCTCCATATCCAGAAGCGAACAAACCGCATAGACAAGACGTCCGCCGGGAGCGACCATTCGGCTGCCCAGTTCGAGCAATCTGCCTTGCAATTTGACCGTTCGCTCCAGTCGTTCGGGTGTCATGCGCCAGCGCAATTCGGGATTGCGACGCCAGGTTCCGGTGCCTGAACAGGGCGCATCGACCAAAACCAGATCGCACTGGCCCGTGAGCGCTGACAGCGCCTGTTCTTCTTTGCCGGGATCGAGCAAAAGTGTTTCGATGTTCTGAAAGCCGGACCTTTGCTGACGCGGTGGCAGTCGGCCCAATCGCCTCTTGTCGGTATCCGCGGCAATGATCCGGGCATCTTCCGGTAATACGGCCGCCAGACCGAGGGTTTTGCCACCCGCCCCCGCGCACATGTCCAGCGCCAGTTTCGGGCGACCGGGGACACAGGCCGCGACAATCGCCTGACTGCCGAGGTCCTGAATTTCAACATGGCCTCTGTTATAGGAATCGCTGTTCTCCACCTGCGTTCCTGCGGCTAGTCGAAAAGCGTTTTCCAGAGGCAGATCCTGCAAATCAGGCCAGGTGTCTAGCAGCACTCCCCGATCCGCCTTGTCCGGATAGAGCCGAATATCCAGATCTGCCCGGCCCAGCAAAGCCTCCCGCTCTTCAACGTCAATCGGCTCGGCAAATTTTTCAAGCAACCATTGCGGTATTGTTCCGCCGCCAGCCTTCTCTTCATTGGCCGCAAGTTTGAAAGGTCCATAGCCTGACCCGTCAAAAAGCTCTTCCAATTCCGGATGGTCATCGACAAGGCCGATGATGGCACTGCGACCTGTCGCCGGACGATCGCCAAAGCGCCGGATCGCCAGATAGACAAGTTCCCGCACGGCACGCCGATCTTTCGATCCGGCATAGCGCCGTGCCTTGAAAAATTTCTTGATGATGTTGTCCGCCGATGCTCCATCATCACGGCCCGCAGCAATGATCTCGTCGAGCAGCTCTATCGCCGCCTGAAGCCTCGCGGAAGGAGTCAATTGTCAGCGCGTCGGGTAATTGGGGGCTTCCCGGGTAATCGACACGTCATGGACATGGCTTTCCTGAAGTCCGGCATTGGTGATCCGAACAAATTCGGCGCGTTCGCGAAGATCTTTCAGTGTTTCGGATCCTGTATAGCCCATGGCCGCCTTCACGCCGCCGACAAGCTGGTGAATGACATCGCCAGCTGGTCCCTTGAACGGTACTTGGCCTTCAATCCCTTCCGGCACCAGTTTCATCTGGTCCGAAATGTCTTGCTGGAAATAGCGATCTGCGGATCCGCGGGCCATCGCGCCGACTGAGCCCATGCCGCGATAGCTCTTATATGCCCGGCCTTGATAGAGAAAGGTTTCGCCCGGGGCTTCTTCGGTTCCTGCCAGCAACGAGCCAATCATCACGGAAGAAGCTCCAGCCGCCAATGCCTTGGCCACATCTCCCGAGGTTCGCAAACCCCCGTCTGCCACAATCGGAATCCCTGCTTTCTCGGCTTCTTCGGCGCAGTCCATCACTGCCGTCAACTGGGGAACACCGACGCCCGCAACTACGCGCGTCGTACAGATCGATCCCGGCCCGATGCCCACCTTGATGCCGTCTGCTCCGGCATCAATCAGTGCTCTGGTTGCCTCGGCCGTCGCGACATTCCCAGCAACGATCTGGGTCTTGTTTGACCGTTTCTTGATCTCGGAAACGGCCTGGCCGACCATCGCGCTGTGACCATGCGCAGTATCCACCACAACCAGATCACATTCCGCATCAATGAGGGCTTCGGTCCGTTCCAGGCCCGCATCACCCACAGTGGATGCTGCTGCTACCCTGAGGCGCCCGGAATCATCCTTGGTTGCGGTCGGATAGTTCACGGCTTTTTCGATGTCTTTCACCGTGATCAGTCCAACGCAGTGGAAATTGTCGTCAACAACCAGAAGCTTTTCAATCCGTCGCTGGTGCAGCATGCGCCGGGCTTCTTCCTGGCTGACGCCGAGTGGAACCGTCACCAGATCATCTTTGGTCATCAGCTCCGACACGGGCTGCTGGGGATTTTCGGCGAAGCGGACATCCCGGTTGGTCAGGATACCGACCAGTTTTCCGCTCGCTTCAACTACCGGAATTCCTGAAATCTTGTTCTGCGCCATGGTTGCTTCGGCATCAGACAGGGTCGCCTCGGGGGAAATAGTGATGGGATTGACCACCATGCCCGACTCAAACCGTTTCACCTGACGCACGGCGGCGATTTGCTGTTCCAAGGTCAGATTGCGGTGGAGAACGCCAATACCGCCCAGTTGGGCCATGACAATCGCCATGTCGGCCTCGGTCACCGTATCCATGGCAGAGGAAAGAATGGGAATGTTGAGACCAATGTCCCGGGTGAGCCGCGTTTCGGTATTGGCCTGGCTGGGCACAATATCAGACGCAGCGGGCTGGAGCAGGACATCGTCAAAAGTGAGTCCGGTTCGAATATCTCTGCTGCTCATGGCGGGCCACTTTCCATCGTCTGAATTTGATTCTGTGGCGGCCCATGTAATCAGTTCTGGGCGTCTCCGCTAGTAGGCTTTTTCGGATATGTAGCGATATTGCCAAAATGCTGCCCCAGGGCGACATGGAAATTGGCATCATCCGCCGCCCCGCCCAGCAACAACTGCTCATCCGATTCATCGGTAACATTGTGATATCGACTTTTGAGAAAGGCTTGGAGCCTTTCTTCATTTGCAAAGGCGCTGGTGATCATAAAGGCGGGAACACCCCGCTCGGTGAAGACATATCCGTCCTGTCGCGCGAGATACACGTCCGCTTTGCCGGACATGTCGATTTCTCGCCCTTCCTGTTCAGCGACCTTGTCAATCTGAGGATCGAGCGCGGACTGGCCCAATCCGATCACCGCGATTTTTCTGCCCCGGGCGGTCAAAGCCACGCTGTCGGCATTGAAGACGGCGATGAGACGCTCGAGCGGCACAACGGGATCCGCCACAAATGCCCGGGCTCCCAGAAGACCGCTTTCCTCCGCCGTTGTTGCGAGGAAAAAGATATCGCGATCGGGCCGCTTATCCGCCAGTCTTTTGGCCGTCTCAATCAACAGCGAAATACCGCTCGCATTGTCTATGGCGCCATTGCAGATCCGGTCCTCCTGGTCCGCTTCACGACAAATTCCCAAATGGTCCCAGTGAGCCATATAAAGAAGGGCATCCCCATCCGGACGCCGGCCAGCAATTCTGCCGATGACATTGTGTGAAGTATAGCGTCGCACCTGTGTTTGAACAGACAGATTGGCCATTGCGGACAAGGGTTGGGCGACGAAAGTTTTTCCGCTAGCAACCCTGGTAACTTCCTTAGCGTTCAACCCGGTCAAGCGCAGCAATCGCGCCAAACCGGCCTCCGAAATCATGCCTTCGATATCGGCATGATACCCCTGCCCGTCGAGAACGGTCGTCGGTCGTTGAAACCGGCGTCCGAAACGCTCCCAGCGGTTTTTGCCCTGAACAACGGTTATGACGCCGCTGGCACCAGCTGCAATCAATCGTGCCTTGCGCTCGCGATAGCTGGGAAAATCGGGGTCGTTTGGCCGACCGAAACGGAAGAGAAAAACGACTTTTCCTTCCACCTCCGGGCGCAACTCATTTACGGACGCGACCGCATAGCCGGCATGTATCAGCGGGATATCGGACAGCTGGCTGGAAGCCTCCGCTCCCCTCAACACAATCTGACCATCGCCGATACCGACCGTGCGCGTGCGGTTTGCTGATCGACGAAAGAAAGTTACTTTCTGGGACTTCGGAGAACGCTCCACAAGCCCGACTTCCATGTACCACTTGGAAGTCGTGGTACCACCAGACAGTCCTGCTTTCCGCCATTCAGTCGCGATATAGTTGATAGTCCTATTCTCGCCCGCCGTTCCCGGTTTGCGCCCTTCAAACGCGTCGCTTGCCAATATGTCGATATGGGTGCGAAGTTGCTCTTCTGTGATGCTGTCAGCGCTGGCTGAAACAGGAAGAAGCGTGAATAACGCCATTATCGTCAAAACCAGCAGACGCATAAATATCGATAACCTTCTTCCTGAAGCGAATATTCGCTTTTTCCTTGGCATTCTGCGCCAATTAATCAATGATAAAACAGCACTGACTGCAGGAGTGAAGACCGATGGAATTCGTACTACTTGTCGCATTGATCGCCATATTGTTCTACCTCTTCGCGAGCATCAAGATCGTTCGCCAGGGTTATGAATATACGATCGAATATTTCGGTCGCTTCACCCAGATTGCCAAACCGGGATTCAATTTCTTCCCTGCCTTTCTTTACCGCGTCGGCCGCAAGGTCAACATGATGGAGCAGGTCCTTGACATCCCCGGTCAGGAAATCATCACCAAGGACAATGCCATTATCCACAGCGACGGCGTCGTGTTCTTCCAGGTTCTGGAAGCATCCAAAGCGGCTTACGAAGTTAATGATCTTTACAATGCCATTATGAACCTGACGACGACAAACCTTCGGACTGTCATGGGATCGATGGATCTCGACGAACTTCTTTCCCGCCGGGATGAAATCAACGCCCGGCTGCTCACTGTGGTGGACGAAGCCACGACGCCCTGGGGCATCAAAATTACCCGGGTGGAAATAAAGGACATTCAGCCGCCGCAGGACATTTCCAACGCCATGGCCCGCCAGATGAAAGCCGAACGTGAAAAACGTGCGGCCATTCTCGAAGCAGAAGGCTTGCGCGAAGCGGCGATCAAAAAGGCCGAGGGTGAGAAACAATCGCAGATTCTGGAATCAGAGGGTCGCAAGGCAGCGGCATTTCTCGATGCAGAGGCGCGCGAACGCGAAGCCCAGGCGGAAGCCAAGGCAACGCAGATGGTCAGCGACGCAATCGCGGGCGGAAATGCCCAGGCTGTGAACTATTTCATCGCCCAGGATTATGTGAAGGCCGTGTCCAAATTTGCAACATCGCCCAATGCCAAAACCATATTGTTCCCGGTCGAGGCGACCCAGCTTATCGGTACTTTGGGCGGGATCGGCGAGCTGGCGAAAGAAGCACTGGGCGACGATGCGGCCAACGCGGATTCCGCAAAACCTGCCAAGCGGCGCAATCCGTTTGATCAGCAGTAAGGGAATGAGTCTGAAACATGGGTGATTTTTTCGGGATCGAAGCACATTATGCCTGGCTCGCGCTGGGTATTTTGCTGGCAATCGCGGAGCTGTTTGTTCCCGGCGTTTTCCTGATCTGGGTTGCAGCTGCCGCTTTGCTGACGGGGGTCATTGCGTCCTTTGTCGATCTGACCTTTGCTGGGCAGCTGACGACATTCGGGCTGGCTACAGTCGCATCTGTCCTTGCCGGTCGTCGCTGGTATCTGACTCACGATGTCAAGAATGAAGATCCCCTGCTCAACGACCGGGCCGCCAGGCTGATTGGACAAACTGTCACTGTCGTCCAAACAATCACACCAACCGCGGGTCGCGTAAAGGTTGGCGACAGCGAATGGCCAGCGCGCGGACCCGCCCTGAAAAAGGGTGCAACCGCCAAAATCGTTGACGTCGAAAATGGTGTCATCGTGCTGGAAGATACCGAACCCAAGGCGCTGCCCGGTTAGCATCCCGCCAAGACAGCCGCGCTCCCGTGATGGCTATTTCTTGAAAAAGCCCTTGGCCATATCTGTAATGTCATTAATCGGATTCCCGTCACCGTCGCGATCCAGAAATCCCCCCATTTTGTCCAGCAGGCCATCCTCTCCGGTGAGCTTGTCCATCAAGCCGCCTTCGCCATCCAGACCGGCTTTTTCGGCCATAGCGGGCAGCAGTCCCTGCAGCTTTTCCGCGTCGACACCTGATTCAGCTGCCGCTTCCTTGATCGCTGTCATTTTGTCGACGCTACCGTCCTGAAGCTTGGTGAACAGCGCTTCGCCGCCATTTTTAAGTTCTTCGGCAGACATGCCTAGTTTCTCCGACAGGGAATCCAAGTTCACATTGTCAGGCATCATGTTCAGAATATTGTCCAAAAGCGCCATTGTCTTTCTCCCAAGTGATAAATTCTAGCGTACCAGCTTGCCAGCCATGTTGATGATGTCGTCAAGGGGATTGCCATCACCGTCCAGGTCCAGAAGGGATCCGAGCCCCCCCAAGCCGCCACCGGAGGATTGCGATCCGCCACCGAGCAGTCCGCCGATCAGGCCGCCCAGGCCGCCGCCGTTGCCGGCATTCCCGCCCGATTCCTTGGCCATGTAGCCAGCCACCATCATGGCCACCACAGGCAGCATTTTTTTGAGCAAATCACTGCTGATCCCGGTTTGCTGTTCGGCACCGGCTGCGACAGTGCGACTGACTTCCTTGGACCCGAAAATCTGACCCAGCACTTCATTGCCCTGCTCCACTGGAGTCTGTTGCGGGGCCAGAACGCTGTCGAGCAACCCGCCGCCACCCAGTTGACCGAGCAGGCCACCCAGCCCGTCGAGACCGCTTGGCTGCGCTTGTGTGGTCTTCTTGAAGCCACCGAGGATTGCCGGAAGCAATGCGGCGGCTCCGGCCTGGGCCACATTCTCGCTGATCCCGAGTTCCTTGGCCATGTTCCCGATACCACCTGATTGCTGCAGTACGTCCATGATGTTCATTTCTGGTCTCCTTGCCCACTAAGTCACTGAATTTGATTCTGTTCTCGACTCGGCCTTAGCATAAATATCGCTCCAAAACCGGCTTCGGACAGGCTTTACACTTATTTACACACGCAGTTTTGCGGCCAAGCGCTCCAATCGCAAGACGGCATTTGACTCCCATGCCCAGAGGCCCGAAAACCATCCAAGGGCAAACAACAATTTCCACAGAAGAGAAGAGGAGCAAAACATGAGCATTTTCGGAAAAATCAAAAACGCGATTTTCGGTGGCGAGGCAAAGGCCGCTGAGCCGGCCGCCATCCCGATGGAAGAAGCACCAGAGCAACGGGCCGCTATCAGTGAAATCGACGTCACGGCGCGTCTCGACAATATTCCCGGTGCTGACAATCTGAACTGGCGGACGTCGATCGTCGATCTCATGAAGCTCGTCCAGATCGATGCGAGTTACGAAAATCGCAAGGCGCTGGCCATTGAGATGGGCAATGCCGACTATAGCGGTTCGGCCGAGGACAATATCGCTCTGCACAAGCGCGTCATGAGCGAGATTGCTGCCAATGGCGGTATCGTTCCGGCAGAACTGAAAGACTGATCAAAGTCATTTCTGGACTTACCGTCCACCGCAATTCAGGAAGGGGATCATGAGCAATCATGGTCCCCTTCCCTTTGCTGAGGCATCTAAAGGCTGCCGCCGCTGCCCCCGTCTCGTTTCGCTGCGCCGCGAATTGCGCCAGCAGGAACCGGATTGGTGGAACGCCCCGGTGCCGGCCTTTGGCGATCCGGATGCCTGGCTTGCGATTGTCGGACTGGCACCGGGGAAAGAGGGTGCGAACCGGACTGGCCGGCCCTTTACTGGCGACGCGTCAGGCGACACGCTCTTTGCCACGCTCGACAAGTTCGGATTGAGCGAGGGCCAGTTTCAGTCTCGGGTTGATGACGGGGTCAGTCTCAAGGGCACGATGATTTTTAACGCGGTCAAATGTCTGCCGCCTGAAAACCGGCCCGTGGGTGAGGAAATCAATAATTGCCGACCCTTCCTGAAAAAGGGCCTCCGCGCACTGCCCAACCTTCGCGTGATCCTCGCACTGGGCAAAATTGCGCATGACAGCATCATCCGGATGTCTGGCGGCAAGCTGTCGGACTTCCGGTTTGCGCATGGCGCCGAACATCTTCTGAAAGACGGCTCGACGCTGATCGACAGCTATCATTGCAGCAGATACAATATGAACACGCGGCGGCTGACCGTGGACATGTTTGAAGATGTATTCCGGCAGGCCTTGGCTCGCGGTCAGCTATCCTCGACCAGTCTTCCATAGAGTTCAGGTCTGCGGTCCCGGAAAAACCCCATGCCGGCGCGATGCTGGCGGGCCTGCTCCAGATCGAATGTCGCAACCAGTACCCCGGTTTCTTCTGCGCCATATTCGGTCACGAGATCGCCCCACTCATTGGCGATGAAACTGTGCCCATAGAAAGTCTGGTCCCCCTCGGTCCCGATCCTGTTGCTGGCGATCACCGGCATGCAGTTGCTGACCGCATGCCCCTGCATCGCCCTGCGCCACATCCGGCTGGTGTCGAGATCAGCGTCATAGGGCTCTGACCCTATTGCGGTGGGATAGAAGAGCAGTTCGGCGCCCATCAGCGCCATCGCCCGCGCACTCTCGGGATACCATTGATCCCAGCATATCCCGACACCAATTGTGGTGCCAAAGACATCCCAGACCTTGAACCCGCTATTGCCGGGACGGAAGTAGAACTTTTCCTCATATCCCGGCCCGTCGGGAATATGGCTTTTCCGGTAGACTCCCATCACTTCCCCATCCGGGCTGATCATGGCAACGCTGTTATAATAGTGATTGCCATCGCGTTCGAAAAAGCTGGCGGGAATGGCAACGCCAAGCTTTTTGGCGAGTTTCTGCATCGCCAGAACCGGCATGCTGCCGGAGACCGGTCTGGCCAGTGCGAACAACTCCTCGTCTTCTGTCCGGCAGAAATACGGACCTGCGAACAGTTCCGGTGGCAATATGATTTGGGCGCCGAGATCTGCCGCCTTGGCGACAAGATCTTCGGTCAACGTAATATTGTCTGGCTCCGAACCGCCCAGTGGCAGCTGTAGCGCCGCAACGGTTAGCCCGGTCATAATGCGGCCGGACTCAGGGCAGCTTGCGGAACAGCAAGGTCATGCGATCAGACTCGCCGATCGCCGCATATTTCGCCTTGTCGACATCACCTTCGGCATAGCGCGGTGGCAAGGTCCAGACGCCCTTGGGATAGTCCGCCGTATCCTTCGGATTGGCATTGATTTCGGACTGTTTCACCAGCTCAAAACCATGTGCTTCCATAAAGTTCACAACCGCAGCAGTGTGCAGATAACCCTTGTTGCCGTCCGCAAAACTGAACGGGGCATCATCCTTCGCGCGATGCTGGACGATGCCGAGCGTGCCACCATCTTTCAGCATGCTGCGCATGACCTTGATTTCACTGTCCGCCAGATTCCAGCGCATCAGATTGTGCATCATCCGGGGAATGATGACAAAATCCGCCGTTCCCATGGCGTCCTCGGGAACCGTGTCTGCAGTATATGCTGAGAATTTCTGTGCCGGCATGCCGGTCCAGCCGGCGACGTCATTGGGGAACTTGGTCGGAAAGCCCCGGATGCGTTCCTTTGCTTCATCACCGAACGGCAGCGGATCCGGTGCAAAGGTCAGCCCGACATATTTGCCTTTGTCCGCCACATAAGGCGCCAGAATCTTCGAGTACCAGCCGCCACCCGGCACATATTCGACAACGGTATCGGTAGGCTTCACGCCGAAAAATGTCAGTGTTTCAGCAGGATTCCGGTATTTGTCACGGGCCTTGTCATCTCCGCGTCGCTCATGGGCCACGACGGCAGCCAGAGCTTCGCTGGAATGCATGGCATCTCCTTTTTCGTGATCTTTGGCGCTTGCTGGCATGGTGCTGGCCAGGGCCAGCACGGCGAAAGCGCTCATAGCGGTCAGTGTCTGATTCATCGTCGGTCCTCTCAATCGGTTCTGCTTCGGCTTTAGCTACGTTTGCGGAACAATAGCGTCATGCGGTCCGATTCACCAATATCCAGATATCTGCTCTTGTCGGTCTCGCCCTCGGCGAGGCGTGGCGGCAATGTCCAGACGCCTTTGGGATAATCCGAACTGTCTTTGGCATTGGCATTGATCTCGGAGCTGTCGGCCAGTTCAAAACCGTGGAGTTCAAACAAGGCCACGACCGACTCCTGTTTGAGGTAGCCCCGGCTACCGCTCGATATTTCATAGGCCGCGTCCGGCTTGGCGCGATGCTGGACAACACCGATCATCCCGTCATCCGTCAGCAGTTCCCGCAACGCGCGCAGCTCGGAATCTGCGTAGTTGCGATTCATCATGCCGTGCAACGAGCGGAATATCACGACCCGGTCGACCGTTCCCTTCATTTCGTCCGGAACTTCATCGCTTTCAAAAGCTGCAATTTCCTTTGCATCGATTCCTGTCCATCCCGCAGCCGTGTCCGGGAAACGCTCGGGCCAGCTTTTCGATCGCGCTTCGCGTGCGCGAGTGGTGAAATTGATGCTGTCGCTGTTTGTGCCGACCGCGACATATTTCCCGGACCCATGAATATAAGGGAGCAAAACCCGCGTGTACCAGCCACCGCCCGGTCCATACTCCACAACCGTTTGATCAGGCTTGATGCCGAAAAATGCCAGGGTTTCAGCCGGCCGGCGGTATTTGTCGCGTGCCATGTCATTCGCACGCCGTTCGTGACTCAGAACCGTCTTCAGCTTCTCATGACTTTCTGCGCCATTGTCATGGTCTCTGGCTTCCACAGTAAGTGCAGGTAAAGCAGCAAACGCAGCCGCAGCACTGGCTAAAAACAACATTTTTTTCATAGTCTTGCCTCTTTGATTGGGGGATTAAACAATTTGACCTTTGCATAAGTCACCACGTTCGACATTGGAAGGGGTTTGGTCATAGAGCGGCTCGATAAGCGTCCTGTACATCTGGCCGTGGATAGAGCTCGTCAAGCGGCACCGACTTCCCGTTGGCCTGCATGATACGCACATGTTTGCGCCCGAGCTGGCGTGGTTCGTCAACCCCGCAGCTATGCGCCAGAACTTCCACTTCGTGCACCAGACTCTTACAATAATTGGCGACCTTGACCTTCTTGTCGGTCGGATCCAGCCCGCGCTGAAACCGCGGGTCATGCGTCGTGATGCCGGTAGGACAGGTATTTTTGTTGCATTTCATCGCCTGGATACATCCCAGCGAGAACATGAAACCCCTTGCGCTGTTGACGAAGTCGGCTCCGGCACAAATCGCCCAGGCAACTTCGCTCGGTGTGATCCGTTTTCCTGACGCGATGATCCGGATGCGCTCGCGAAGTCCATATTGATGGAGGATGTCGGACAGCATCGGCAAGCTCTCATGCAACTGCAGACCGACATTGTCCATCAGCGGCATGGGAGCGGCGCCGGTTCCACCATCGCCCCCGTCCAGCGTGAAAAAATCCGGCGCGCTTTCAATGCCGCGCCGATGAATCTCGTCGCACAACTCGCTAAGCCAGCCATAGGAGCCCACAACCGATTTGATTCCCGTGGGCTTGCCGGTGGTCCGGCGGATCATGTCCACCATGTCCAGCATGTCACCAACGCTGTTGATCTCGGGGTGCCGGTTGGGCGAAATGGAAGGCTGTCCAACCGGAATACCGCGAACCTCGGAAATCGTTTCGGTGACTTTTGCAGCCGGCAAAATACCGCCTTTGCCCGGCTTTGCTCCTTGGGACAATTTGATCTCGAACATCCGGACCTGATCATGCGCGGCAATGGCTTTCAGCTTGTCCGCATTCAGGCTGCCATCGTCATTGCGCACACCATATTTGGCGGTACCGATCTGGAAGACAATGTCACAGCCGCCCTCCAGATGGTATTTGGACAAACCACCCTCCCCGGTGTTCAGCCAGCATCCGGCCATGCTTGCGCCATGTGACAAGGCCCGGATTGCGGGCACAGACAATGCCCCGAAACTCATCGCCGAAATGTTGAACAGGGATCGGGACTCAAACGGTTTCTCACAATAAGGTCCGATAGTGCACAGCGCGGTTTCCGCTGCATCTTTTTCCAGCGTAGGAAACGGACAATTGACGAAAATCGGCGTCCCCGCCGGCTGCAGATTCTTAGTGGAACCAAAGGCAATGGTATTGCCTTTCCCTTTCGCCGCACGCACCACCCATTCGCGTTCGGCCCGATTGAACGGCATTTCCTCGCGGTCCATAGCAAAGAAATACTGCCGGAAAAATTCCCCCAGACTGCTGAACAGATGCCGGAACCGGCCGATGACCGGATAATTGCGTCGGACCGCATCCTGTTTCTGGGTGATATCGATGAAGAAAAGGACAACCAATGTCGCAAGACCAAGGCCTAGCAGAAACACCAGAATATAGGTCAAACTACTCAGAATATTGAGAATATTATCAGCCATACAATCCTCATCAATGCCGGAACTTGTCTAGCATGAGACCAAAGCCCAACCAAGATTCGTTCGCCATAAAACTCGCTAATCGACGGCTGGTATCTGTTGCGAGATACAGTGGAAGCTGCCTCCTCCGCGGAGCAAAGCTCGACTGGACAGACCAACCACGCGGCGACCGGGGAAACAGGCCGCAAGATTTTCCAGTGCAGGCCGGTCTTCTGGAACGCCATATTGCGGAACGGCGACCACGCTGTTGCCGATATAGAAATTCATGTAGCTGGCTGGTGCGATATTGCCGTTCACCAGGTATTTGCCAACGGAGGGCAGACGCGAAACTCTCAGTCCAGCGGCTTCGGCCCTCATAGCCGCGTCATCAAAACTCGCCATATTGGGATCATCGGGCCGGCTGGCTATCGGGATCACGATCGTCGCCGGGCCCACAAAGCGGGCCAGATTATCGACATGTCCATCCGTATGATCCGCTGCCAAGCCGTCACCCAGCCAGCAGATATCCCGGACGCCCAAAGCCTCCGCCAGCCGACTTCCCGCTGTTCTGCGATCGAAATCGGGATTGCGATTTGGATTGAGCAAGCATTGTTCAGTGGTCACCAACCGACCCTCACCATCACCCTCAATCGCACCACCTTCCAGAATCCAGTCATGTTTCCGGACGCCTATGGAACGCATCGCGGCGAGGCGGGCACCGATATCCTGATCTCCGGCCATATCAAACTTTCGTCCCCAGCCATTGAAACCAAAATCATTGGCCAGCAATTCGCCTGCGTCCCTTGTTAAAACCGGGCCCGTATCCCGAAGCCAGATATCTCCAAATGGCTGGACGATTGTTTCGATATCAGCGGTGACAAGGGAACGCGCAGTCTCCGCGTCATGTTGGTTCCGACAGACCAGCAGGACTTTCTCTCCCCGCCCCTCGTCACAAATGGCACGGGCAAAGGCCACAACTTCGTCCTGTGCCTCGGCGAGCATTTCGGGCCATTCGGCCGGATTGCCGGGAAACCCGATCCAGACAGCCTCATGCCGCTCCCATTCGGCCGGCCATCTCACAGGGACTGCCGAGACAGTTTACGAACCGGCACGGCTCTGATCGCGCGTGGCGCGAAATTCGTCACCCTCAACCCAGTTCGGCCAGTCTTCGGTTGTCGCGAGCATCCTGGCGACACTGTAATATACCTTCAGGTCAGCCATGACGCCGGACCAGTCCCAATCGGGATCAAACTCATCCGAAGGTGCATGATATTTGTTCGCGCGATAGTCGGCAGCAATTTTCTTGCCTGCTTCTCGACCTCCCACGACCAGATCTTCGCCACCGTCAAAATAGATCATTGGAACGCCCTTCTTGGCGAAGCTGAAATGGTCTGATCGATAATAGTAGCCGGCCTCGGGCGTGGATTCGGCTTCCGCGATCCGTCCGTCACTGGTCAATGCCGCTTCCAGATAGTCATCCAGTTCAGACTTGCCCTTGCCAACGACAACAACATTTTTCGAAGGTCCGGCGATCAGAAAAGCATCCATATTCACGCCGCCCACCGTCTGTGCGAGGGGATAAATCGGGTTCTCGGCATAATGCTTTGATCCGAGCAGTCCAGACTCCTCGGCGGTTACCGCGAGGAAGATGATACTCCGCTCGGGTGGTCCTGCCTGCGCATGAGCCTCGGCGAGAGCTACCAGCGCGGCGGTTCCCGTGGCATTGTCGACCGCGCCGTTGCAGATATTGTCACCGCTGGAATCCGGCTTGCAGATGCCCAGATGGTCCCAATGAGCTGTGTAGAGCACATATTCGTCCGGCCGGCTCTTGCCTTTCAGGATCCCGATGACATTCTTTGAATTCATTCGCATCATCACATTCTCGAACGACATCGAAGCTTTCAGACCAAGGTCAACAGCACGGAATCCCTTCTGCTTCGCTGCCGCCATTTGCGCTTCAAGCTCCAGACCGGCCGCAGCGAATATCCGCGCGGCAACATCCCTGTGAAGCCAGCCATTGACCTTTGTCTGATCGGCGCCGCCATTTTCGCTCTGGGCATAGAATTGTGGCCCGCTCCAGCTTGATTCCACGACATTCCATCCATAGGACGCCGGCGCGGTGTCGTGAATGATCAGAGCGGCCGCAGCCCCCTGACGTGCTGCTTCCTCATATTTGTAGGTCCAGCGGCCATAATAGGTCATCGCACGACCGCCGAAATCTCCCTCGAGGCTTTCGATGCCAAAGTCCGGATCGTTCACCAGAATGATGACAGTTTTGCCCGTGACATCCACGCCCTCATAGTCATTCCAGCCCCGTTCAGGCGCATTCACACCATATCCGACAAACACCATGTCGCTTTCCGCAACGTCTATCCTGTCCTGTTCCCGATAGGTGGTGACAACCATCTCCGGTCCGTAGGCGAGGCTCAAAGCTTCGCTGCCCCCGCTTATGGTCAGCTGCGAGACATTCTGGGCCTCGATCGACAGCAGCGGGACATCCTGATACCAGCTGTCGCCATTTCCCGGTTCAATCCCGGCCGCAGCAAATCTTTTTGTCAGCAGCGCGAGAGTTTTCTCCTCTCCCACCGTACCCGGCGCCCGTCCGGCAAATGCGTCGGACGAAAGTTCGCGTGTGATGTCTCTCATCGTATCGACCGAAAGTTCAGGAGCCGTAACCTCCGGGAGCGAAGCAGATGCCATTTTCGAATCGTTATATGTACAGGCACCCAGGGAGAGAAGCGGAGCGATCAGAAAGACGGGTAACAGAGTCTTCATTTCAAAAAGCCTATGTGCTGATAAGTTTCCATTGCAGCCTCATTGGCAGAGCATCGGAATCGAGGCAAGTGACGACAGGGGCAATTTACGGCGTTGCAAATCTCCCGGATTTATGTTTGATCTCGTCGATCAGTATTACTTTCTGTCGGGGCTTTTTTCATGCGTCTAGTTCTCTTTTTGTTGGCAATTATTGGCGTTTCCACATCTGCACATGCGCAATCAGATGACATCAAACTGAACAGTCCGGAATGGCTGTTCGGCCAGAGAGCTGCCATACAGGACATCTCGCTTTCACCCGATGGGAAGCAAGTGGTTTTTATCGCTCCGGGACCGGGACGAGATTCCCGCGTCTACCATGTTTCTCTGGACGACAAGAAACCCAAGATGATCACGGTTTCCAGCGGAAATCCCGAACGTGCCACCTGGTGCGATTTTGTTTCCAATACGCGCATTGCCTGCCGTCTTTATTATATTAATGACGATGGGGGAGTGTTGCTGTCAAATGGAGAACTGATTGCTCTGGATATCGACGGCAGTGATCTCAAACCACTGGGTCAAAAGCGGAGCTTTTACAGCACGGGTCGACGGCAGTTCGACGGATATATTGTGGACTGGTTGCCTGAAAGTGATGAAGTCTTGATGGCCTGGAATTTTGTTCCTGAAGTAAACGCCGGTTCTAAAATCAACAGGACGGCAGAAGGGCTGGGAGTCGTCAAACTCAATTCAAAAACCGGCCGCTGGAAAGGTGTTGAAAAAGCCCGCCGGTTTGCCTCGAATTACATTAGCGATGGCAAAGGGAATATTCGAATTGTGGGTTCCAGCACTATTCGTGCGACCGGGGATTCCGGTTCATCTATTCGGTATTCATACCGGCTTCCTGACAGCAAAAAGCTGCTTCCGCTCAGCAATTATGATTTCTCGACCCGAAAGGGGTTTCAACCGCTTGCGATAGATGCGGCGAAAAACGTCACATATGGACTTGAACTGCATCAAGGACGCATGGCACTTTTCTCCGTGACGCTGGATGGAAATCTCAAAAAAACGTTGCTGTATTCTCATCCGCAAGTGGATGTTGCCACAGTCGAACGCTTTGGTCAGGACGGACGTGTTGTGGGCGTTGTTTACGCCGACGAATATGTCCGCACAGAATATTTTGACAAGTCGCTGGAAAGTCTTGCCGGCCAATTGTCTAAGGCGCTTCCGGGAAATCCGGCGATTTCTTATGTGGATTCAAGCGAGGATGAGCGCAAATTGCTGCTCCATTCCGGCAGTGATCGCGACCCCGGACGATATTATGTCTTTGATCGGGATTCAAAGCAACTCAACGAAATCATGCTGGTACGTCCGCAGCTGGAAAATGTTTCTCTGAGCGAAGTTAAGCCAGTCACTTACAAAGCTGCTGATGGGACAGACATTCCAGGCTACCTCACCCTTCCACCCGGCAAAGAAGGAAAGAACCTGCCGACCATTGTAATGCCTCATGGCGGACCCGAATCTCGGGACGTTTGGGGATTTGACTGGTTGTCACAATATTTTGCCCATCTTGGCTATGCCGTATTGCAGCCCAATTTTCGAGGATCGAGCGGGTATGGACAAAAATGGTTCGAAACAAACGGGTTTCGGAATTGGGAAGTTGCCATTGGCGATATCAAAGCGGGATCCGATTGGTTGATCAAACAAGGTATCGCCGATCCCGAGCGAATGGTGGCCATGGGCTGGTCATATGGCGGTTACGCGGCATTGCAGTCTGCAACCACCTATCCGGATCGTTATGCCGCCATTGTTGCAATCGCCCCGGTTACAGACTTGCGTATGCTCGTAGAAGACAGCCGGAGGTATACGAATTTCGCCAATGTTCGCGAGTATATTGGCACGGGTCCACATGTTCAGAGCGGCTCCCCGATGCAAAATGTTGCAAATATATCCGCGCCGGTGATGCTGTTTCACGGAGACAAGGATCTGAATGTTGCGGTTCGTCATTCGCGCAGAATGGATCAGGCGCTCAAAGGTGCTGGAAAGAACTCAAATCTTGTTATCTACGAGGGGCTGGATCACGGCCTTCCCGATGGAGTAGCCCGGGCCAAAATGCTCCGGGACATCAGTGATTTCCTGAACACCAGTCTGAAATAACATGACTGCTACCGACAAAAAAAGAGCCGCACCAAAGAGCGGCTCTTTTTTTGGAATATGTAACTCAAATCAACGCGAGTAAAATTCGACCACCAGGTTCGGTTCCATTGTCACCGGATAAGGAACCTCGTCCAGTGTCGGAATGCGGACATAGGTCACCTTGTCGGTGCCATCCGGCGTAACATATTCGGGAATTTCCCGCTCGGGCAGGCTTTGCGCCTCAATCACGAGCAGCATTTCCTTGGCCTTGTCGCTCAGCGTAACATCGTCGCCGGGAACAACTTTCCGCGATGCGACGTTGCATTTCACACCATTGACCCGAATGTGGCCGTGGCTCACCAGCTGACGGGCGGCGAAAATGGTAGGTGCGAATTTGGCACGATAGACCACCATATCGAGACGCTGCTCAAGCAGGCCGATCAGGTTCTGGCTGGTATCGCCCTTCATCGCCGCAGCTTCTTTGTAGGCGCGACGGAACTGCTTCTCCGTTACATCGCCATAATAGCCTTTCAGCTTCTGCTTTGCGCGGAGCTGAAGGCCATAATCAGACAGTTTGCCTTTGCGGCGCTGGCCGTGCTGACCGGGGCCATAATCCCGACGGTTGACTGGCGACTTGGGACGTCCCCAGATATTTTCGCCCATGCGGCGATCAAGCTTGTATTTCGAACTGGTACGTTTGGTCACAAAATGACTCCAATTTGCTGATTGATACGATCCCGGAATGCACCGAAAATCCGGAGGATTTCCGCGGCTACCGCTTCACCGGGGTGCGGAGCCAATTGCAAGACGGGCGCTATGACGAGATTCCTCATCTCTGTCAAGCGCCTGTTGTCAAGGCAAACTCAAGTTTTCGGGTCTACTTAACCCATCCCGAACAGACTAGTTTTGGTTTTGGGTTCCACGGCTCTCGTTAAAACGTTTCCGCAACTGCTGCTCGTTGTCACTATTGATCCGCGCCCATTCCTTATTCGTCCTGCAGACACGTTCCGGAATGCGGGATCCAACCCTGTGAACCGATTTGCAGACGACCTTTTTCTCGTCAACCGCAGTCTCAGCGGCAGATGCGGGAACGTTCTCACCTGCCATTGCAAGTGCAAGTAAAACTGAAAACACAATATTTCTCCTGAAAGACGTTAAATTGTGCATAGCACAATATGGGCTGAAATCCACAACTATTCCCAACAGGCTCTCGACAATGTGTCCCGGCTCTTATAACGCCGCGCCTATGTCCTATTCCAAAGAATCTATCTCCCAAACCGACGATATGGCGACGCTGAGAGCGACCATCGATCAACTGGATGCTGACCTGGTGTCACTGTTGGAAATGCGGTTCCAGTGCATGGAAGCCGCAGCCAGAATTAAGGGTGACCGCAACGCTGTTCGCGATGAAAAGCGCAAGGCGGAAGTTCTGGAAAACATCAAGCGACTGGCTGGAGAAGTCGGAATTCCCGCCCCTTCCATTGCTGCCATGTGGGAAATTTTGATTGAAACATCAATAAGTTACGAGTTCCAGAAATGGGACGATCTCAGGGACTGAGAATGAGGTTTACCGTTTTTTGCGGGGATGTGGATTTTCCAGCGCGCTGATCACGCCTCGCAATGTCCGGATTTCCTCGCTGGTCCAGCCCGGCTTGGTGATCATGTTACGCAAGGTAATCTTGGTGGCCGACGCCCGGTCAGGCGGATAGAAATATCCCGTCTTGTCGAGCGCACCCTCCATATGATCATAAAGCTGATCCAGTTCGGTTTGCGGCGCAGGCTCGGAAAGCTGTTTCTCCAATGTCGGCTGTACCGTCATTTGGCCAGTTCTGGATAGCTCATAGGCCATCAGAATGACCGCCTGGGCCAGATTCAGCGAACCGAAATCAGGATTGATGGGAACGGTGATGATTTTCCGCGCCAATTCCACATCCACCACCTCCAGCCCCGACCGTTCCGGGCCGAACAGAATGGCACATTTGCCGTTTACTGCTTTCATTTCTGCAGCAGCGTCCACCGGGTCCAGCACGGGCTTTGTCATACCGCGCTTGCGTACGGTTGTGGCATAGATATGCGCACAGTCCGCAACCGCTTCGGCGGTCGAGCCAAACAGCGTCGCCTGCTCCAGCACGCTATCAGCACCTGCGGCTGTGGGGCCGGCTGCAGGATTGGGCCAGCCATCGCGGGGATCGACGATTCGCATCTCGGTTAGCCCGAAATTGAGCATGGCCCGGGCCGCTTTGCCGATATTTTCGCCAAGCTGGGGCCTTACCAGAACAAATACCGGTAATTCGCTGGTCACTTGTCGTTCAGATCGCTGGTACCGATATCCTTCACGCTGCCCGCGAATTCTTCGAAATCCTTCGCTTCGGTGAAATCCTTGTAGACGGACGCAAAGCGAATATAGGCCACGCTGTCGAGCGATTTGAGACCATCCATCACCATTTCACCGATCCGTTTGGACGGTATCTCGTTTTCCCCACTGGTCTCCAGTTGGCGTTGAATACCGGATACGAGTTGGTCCATCTGCTCCTGGGCAATACCGCGCTTGCGGCAAGCAAGGGAGACGGACAGATCAATTTTCGAACGGTCAAACGGTTCTTTCCGGTCTGCGCTCTTGACGACGGTTATCTCCCGCAGCTGGATCCGTTCGAAGGTAGTGAACCGGGCACCGCACCCCTCGCATTGCCTGCGACGGCGTATGGTCGTGCCATCTTCGGTTGGCCGGCTGTCTTTGACCTGACTGTCATCATGAGCGCAAAAGGGACAACGCATGGAAAGTCTGCCCGCCTATTCGGGGTAAATCGGGAAGCGGGAACAAAGGTCCTCGACCCGGGCGCGGACATCGGCTTCAACGGCTGGATCACCGCTTTCACCCTTCTCGCGCAAACCGTCGAGCACATCTGCTACCATGTCACCGATCATCTGAAACTCCGCGGGACCAAAACCGCGGGTTGTGCCAGCGGGCGAGCCAACGCGAATGCCACTGGTTTTCATCGGCGGTTGCGGATCATTGGGGATGCTGTTCTTGTTGCAGGTGATACCAGCCCGTTCGAGCGCCTCATCCGCATCGCGCCCTGTAATGCCAAGTGGCGACAGATCAATCAGAGCCAGATGCGTATCCGTCCCGCCCGCGACAACATTTGCGCCGCGCTCTTTCAAGCGGGCTGCCAGAACTTTTGCATTTTCGATTACCGCGGCAGAATAGCTCGCGAACTCGGGACGCAGCGCTTCCCCGAATGCGACCGCTTTGGCGGCGATCACATGCATCAGCGGACCGCCTTGCAAGCCGGGGAAAACCGCCGAGTTGATTTTCTTGGCAATAGACTCATCATTGGTCAGCACAAGGCCGCCCCGCGGGCCGCGTAATGTTTTGTGGGTTGTGGTTGTTACGACATCCGCGAAATCCAGCGGACTCGGATGATATCCAGCAGCGACCAGTCCCGCGAAATGCGCCATATCGACCAAAAAGATCGCGCCTACAGCATCAGCAATCTCCCGGAACCGGGCGAAGTCAATCTGGCGCGGATAGGCCGATCCACCGGCAATGATGAGCTTGGGTTGATGTTCCTTCGCCAGGGCTGCGACTTCATCGTAGTCGATCAGATGATCATCGTCATTCACGCCATATTGTACGGCATTGAACCACTTGCCGGATTGCGCGGGCTTTGCGCCATGCGTCAGATGCCCACCAGCATCAAGAGACATGCCCAATATGGTGTCACCAGGCTTGGTCAGCGCCAGCATGACAGCTCCGTTCGCTTGCGCACCGCTATGTGGCTGGACGTTGGCAAATCCGCAATTGAACAGCTGCTTTGCGCGTTCGATTGCCAGTGTCTCGACATCGTCGGAAGGCGCACAGCCTTGATAATAGCGGCGACCGGGATAGCCTTCCGCATATTTGTTGGTGAAAACCGAACCTTGCGCCTGCAACACCGCTTTGGAAACGATATTCTCCGATGCGATCAATTCGATCTGGTTTTGCTGTCGGGTCATTTCCGCATTGATCGCGCCGGCAATCGCGGGATCGCTCTCCCCGACAGAGAAATCAAAAAAGCCGGTCGGCCGGATATCCTGAATATCTGCGACATTGCTCATCATGCTACTCCTTCGATGGTCGGGGCAGACAATTTGTCCACCCGGCGCTGGTGCCGGTCTCCGCCAAATTCCGTATTCAAAAATCCGGTGATGCAGTCCTTTGCGATTTCGATCCCGACCAGCCGGGCCCCCATGGCAATGACATTGGCATCATTATGTTCACGGCTCAGCCGGGCCGACAGGCTTTCCGACACCAGCGCGCAGCGACAGGCCGGATTGCGGTTCACCGCGATCGATATGCCAATTCCGGATCCACAGAGGGCAATGCCCCGTTCTGCCGATCCTGAGGCAACCGCTTCTGCCAGTTTGTAACCATAGTCCGGGTAGTCAACACTGTCCGTTGTCATCGGTCCGAGATCGGACACCTCATGTCCGCCATCTTCCAGCCAAGCCACCAGAGCCGACTTCATGTCGATGGCAGCGTGATCAGAAGCAATGGCTAGACGCATGGGCCGGATATCCTGTTGCGAGAATCAATGCCCGCTATCTAGTAGAGCCGACCGGGATAGGCCACAAAATATTTGATCGATCTCCACTTCTTTTTGAAGCGCGTGATCAAATTTCCATCTGGCTGCCCAGTTCGACCACGCGGTTGCTGGGAAGCTTGAAGAATTCCATGGCCGTGGCGGCGTTGCGCAGCATCCAGGCGAAAATCTTCTCTCGCCAGATCATCATTTGCGGTTTCTCGGAAGGCAACAAGGTCTGGCGGGACAGGAAGAAGCTTGTCTGCATCATCTTGAATTCCATCCCGCATTCCTTGACCTTCTTCAGAGCCGCAGGAACATCGGTTTCCTGCATGAAGCCATAATTCAATATCAACCGGTAGAAGCCATCACCCAGGTCCGAAACCTCGACCCGCTTTTCCGGTTCGACATAGGGCACGTCCTGAATGTTGACCGTCAGAATGACGACGCGTTCGTGGACCACCTTGTTATGCTTGATATTGTGCAGCAGGGCGGAAGGAACGCCAACGGACGCCGAAGCCATGAAGATCGCGGTTCCCGGTACGCGTGTCGCACTGTTCTTGGCGGATTTGGTAAAGATCTCGATCGGCATGGCCGCTTCAGCCATATTTTCCCGCATTATCTTGCGACCCTTGGCCCAGGTCGTCAGCAGCAAGAATGCGAACCCGCCAACCATCAGCGGGAACCAGCCGCCCTGTGGAACCTTGGTGAGGTTCGCGGCAAAATAGGCGCCATCTACCAGGAAGAAGAGCGCCAGAAGCGGGACAGCATACCACCATTTCCACTTCCACATGGTGAAGACCAGAACCGCTAGCAAACAGGTGTCGATCAGCATCGCGCCAGTGACCGCAATACCGTAGGCTGATGCCAGATTGCTGGAACTCTGGAAGGTCAGGACGAGGATCAGAACAGCGATCATGATCGTCCAGTTGATCACCGGAATGTAGATCTGCCCGGCTTCGGACGCACTGGTGTGCTTTACAGTCAGACGCGGAATAAAGCCGAGCTGGATCGCCTGATGCGTGACCGAGAAGGCCCCGGAAATGACTGCCTGGCTGGCAATAAACGTCGCCATGGTGGCAAGTATCACGAGTGGCAAGCGCAGCATTTCAGGCGCCAGAAGGAAGAACGGGTTCTGGATAGCGGCCTGGGCACCGGCATCGTCCAGACCTATGATCATCGCTCCCTGGCCGAAATAGTTGCAGAGCAAAGCGGGCATCACAAAGCCGAACCAGGCAATACGCATGGGTTTGCGACCGAAATGGCCCATATCGGCAAACAGCGCAGCGGAGCCGGTGACCGCCAGGACAACAGAACCGAGCGCCAGGAAGGCTTTAAAGCCGTCGATGAGAAAAAACTGGACGGCGTACCAGGGATTGAGAGCGAGAAGGATTTCCGGATTCTGGAAAATCTGGGTCAGCCCCAGAAATGCGATCACCGTAAAATAGACAAACATGACCGGTGCAAACAGCGCTCCGATTTTGGCCGTTCCGCGTGATTGTATGACAAAAAGGAAGACCAGCAGGCCGACAGCGATGGGAAGAACCAGCGGCTGCAGCCCGGCTTCGACGACCGTCAATCCCTCAACTGCCGACAAAACCGAAATGGCGGGTGTGATCATGCTGTCACCATAAAAAAGCGAGGTCGCAAAGACGCCCAGCAAGATGGCCACCCAGCCAAATTTCGATTTTCGCAAGGCTCCAGAGAGCAAGGCAACCACGGCAAGACTGCCGCCCTGCCCTTTGTTGTCCGCCCGCATCAGAATGGTGACATATTGAATGGCCACGACCAGAGTCATCGACCAGAATATGAGACTGACAACACCCAAAACATGCAATTTGTCCAGTTCCAGCGGATGCGCACCGACAAATGTTTCGCGAAAAGCATAGAGCGGGCTGGTGCCGATATCTCCGAAAACAATGCCAATCGCACCGGCCGCCAGCTTGGCGACGGCGCTGCCCTCCTGCCGGGAGCCATGTGGTCTGATCAGGCGGCCGGGTTTACGGCTGGGTTTTGCTGATGGTTCTGACATTGGACAGGCCGGTACGGCGTTCCCCTGAATATATCGAAACCCGGTGGCTAGCATAGCCTGCGAGTTTCAGCGAGCGGGCGCGATTAGCACGCACCCAGGATGCACGCAACACAGCGATCTTTTCGTTAACCAATCGGTTGATAATCCCGGACTTTCTATTCTGCCGCGGGGGACTCCGACGGTTGAGGCAAACTGGGTTGGGCGCGCTCCATGGCGGCCAGACGCGACTCGAGATCTGCACGCCAGGGCGCATCTTCAGTGCTGCGCTCCAGCAATTCCGTCCAAATGGCCCGAGCCTGGTCGATATTGCCGGACTGGGCATAGGCCATACCCAGAAAAAACGGCGGTCCGGGATGGGCCGGCGAGATCTCTGCCGCACGCTGAAAGGCAAATTGGGCCGCAGGCGTGATGATCCCGTCTGCATGCACAACCAGTGCGTTACCCAGCCCGACCCAAAGGTCTGGATCATCCGGGTGTTCCTTCACCCCGTTGCGAAGATAATTGGCCGCTGCGCCATGCTTGCCACCGCGGTTGAGTGCATCTGAAAAGATCAACCATTCCCGTGCATCGCCGAAGCGATCGCCCAGCTCGTTACGGGCATCAATATTGCTGTCATCAAAACTATTGGGCTTTTCGGTGGGTTCGATCGACACGCCCGCCATTTTCGGATTGCCCTGCCAGGCATAGCCAGCGACTGCCAGAAGCAGCGCCGCACCCGTCAGTTCCCAGGCCTGCCGTGGCAATTTGCCCAGCCACAGCAAAGCACCGAACAGCACCAACAGGAACCCCAGGAGGATGAGCCAACCCATTATTCGCCATCCTTTTGGCGACGGAAGCGCCCGCGCGCGAGCCAGATCGCCAGCACGAGCACCAGCACGGGTGCAATCCAGAGCGGCCAGGTGATCGCGTTGACCGGCGGGTCATAAGTTACCCAGGCACCATAGCGATCGACCAGCCAGTCGCGCACCTGTTCCGGGGTTTCTCCGGCGGCAATGCGTTCGCGCACCTTGCTGCGCATGTCACCCGCCATCGGCGCATTGCTGTCCGCAATCGACTGGCTCTGGCATTTGAGACAGCGCAATTCTTCCATCAGGTCGCGTGCTGCGGCTTCCTTTGCCGGGTCTTCCAGTTGACGATCGGCAAAAGGCGCGGGCGGCAGCCCTGTCTGTGCCAGAAGCGGTGCCGAAACCAATATCGCAAGGAGCAGACAAAGATATTTCATTCCGCTTCCTTCAGTTTCTCCAGCAACATGGCGACATCTCCCTCTCGAATATCGCCGATATGCTGATGGGTTATCACACCATTGCCATCCACGACAAAGGTTTCAGGGACACCGGATGACCCGAGCTCCAGCTGGACCGAACTGGTGTCGTCTGACCCGATCCGGCGATAAGGATTCCCCCAACGGGCAAGGAAATTGGCAATATCCTCGGGCCGGTCACGGATGGCTATCGCATTGATGGCAACGCCTGCGCGTTCCAGTTCAAGCAACTGCGGCGCTTCTGCAATGCAGGGCAGACACCAGCTCGCAAAGATATTGAGCAGTTGCGGCTTCCCCGTTGCCAAATCGCTACTCGCCAATCCCGGACGTTGCTCAATAGGCGCTGGCAAGGAAAATTCCGGCATGGGTTTGCCAACCATGCGCGACTGAATGATATCATCCTTGGGCATGATGAGACCGGTGGCGAAGGCTGCGAAGAAAATCGCGAAAAGCCCCAATGGCACCCAGAGAACCCAGCGACTCACAGCACGGCCTCGGCATAGTCTCTCTGCACACGTTGTCGGCGACTGCGGCGCAATCGTCCAACAACCGCGAGCAAACCGCCAAGAGCGACGAGAATGCCGCCATACCAGATCAGCGTGACAAACGGCTTCCACCATGTCCGGATTTGCCAACGGCCTTCGCTGTCACCCTCACCAAGAACCACATAGAGCTGTCCATTCCATCGCGTCAGCAATGCGGCTTCGCTGGTCTGGGTCTGAGCGGAAGCGAACATGCGGTTCTGAGGCGTTATTTCTATGGCTTCCCCGTCTTCATATTGGGCTGATATGCGGGCTTCCAGCGCCGTCCAGTTGGGTCCCGCGAGCGGTTCGATCGCTTCAAATTTCAGTTTCCATTTGTTGACTTCAATTTCGGTACCGGGCTGGGCAGCAACCAGCTTCTCTTCGGTGAAACTGCTCTCTGACGCCATGCCGACAAGAGCCACAGCAATCCCGAAATGGGCGATGACCATGCCGTAAACATGCATCGGTGTCCGCCGCAAATTGCGTTTCCACAGAGGAGCAAAGCTGGCGAGCGCAATCCCCGCGGCGAGTGCCATCGCGATTAGCGACAATACCGACATGGAAGTTGTCAGCAGCACCAGCAGGAACACCGCTGCGGCGGACACCAAGATCGGAATGGAAAGGCGATTGGCCAGCTTTTTGGGATTGTCTCGCCGCCATTTCAGCAATGGGCCAGCGGCCATGATAGCCACGAGCAATAGAGTTATCGGCCCTGCTGCCAGGTTGAAATAGGGGGGTCCTACTGAGAGCTGTTCGTCCGTGATCGCTTCCACAAACAGGGGATATAGCGTCCCGATAAACACGATGCCCAATATCACTGACAGCAGGAGATTATTCGCCACCAGCGCTCCCTCGCGGCTGACCAGTTCAAATCTCGAGCCTTCTTTCACCGTGCCTATACGCAAGGCGAACAGAGCCATGGCGCCGCCAATGTAAACGGCCAGCAAGGCCAGTATGAAGCTGCCGCGCTCGGGATCGACCGCGAATGCATGCACGCTGGTCAATATCCCCGAACGGACGAGGAAAGTACCGATCATCGACATGGAGAATGCCACCACGGCCAGCATGACAGTCCATGCCCGCAATCCGTCCCGCGTCGCCAGCACCGTGACCGAATGGAGCAAGGCGGTCGCGGCGAGCCAGGGCATGAGCGACGCGTTTTCGACCGGATCCCAGAACCACCATCCACCCCAGCCCAGTTCATAATAGGCCCAATAGCTGCCCGCGGTGATGCCCAGGGTCAGGAATATCCAGGCGCCCAATACCCATGGCCGCATGGCCCGGGCAAAAGCAGGCCCGACATCGCGCGTAATCATGGCGCCTACGGCAAAGGAAAAGGCCACCGAAAGGCCGACATAGCCAAAATAGAGGGTTGGTGGATGGAAAGCGAGACCCGGATCCTGAAGCAGCGGGTTCAGCCCCTGCCCGTCTGGCGGCACCGGGAACATACGCTCAAAGGGATTGGAAGAAATCAGCAGGAATGCGTAGAAGCCAAGACTGATAAAGGCCTGTGCTGCCAATGTAGTGACCAGCGTCGCGGTCTTGAGATTGCGTTCAAACAGGGCAATCATCGCGCCGGCAATTCCCATTACCGCCACCCAGAGCAGCATGGATCCTTCATGATTGCCCCAGGTGCCCGCGAATTTGTAGAGAAACGGCTTTACCGATGCACTGTTTTTCACAACCAGCGCAACCGACATGTCGGACCGGAGAAACAGCCAGATCAGGAGCAGGAATGACAAGGTCACCAGACCGCCCTGAGCCACCGCTACAGGGCGGATGGCTTTCAACAGATCCGTGCGCCCGGCGGTGAGGCCAATACCGCCCAAAGCGAGTTGCAGCAAAGCGAGCCCGGCTGCGAGCCAGAGCGCAATCAGTCCTGCTTCAGCAATCATTCAACCAGTGTTCCCGTTGCCTGGGGTGTGCCCGTCATGTCGATACCTTCCAACTCCCGCGGAACATAGTTTTCGTCATGTTTGGCAAGCAATGTTTCGGCCACAAACCGCCCATCTGCTGTCAGCGATCCGTCCGCAACCACTCCTGAGCCTTCAACAAAAAGATCCGGCGTGATTCCGGTATAGCTGACCGGCAGTCGGGCTTGGCCATCCTGAACAATGAAATTGACGGTGATTCCATCAGCTTCGCGCTTGATAGAGCCAATTTCCACCATTCCGCCCAGCCGGATAGCCTGCCCGGTTTCCGGCTTATTCACTGCGATATCGGACGGCGTGTAAAAATAGCTAGCCTGATCACGCAAGGCAAAGGCCGCCAGCAGACCTGCACCGATCAGCGCGACAAGCGCCAACATGGCAAGAGTCAGTCGTTGATGTTTTGCCTTCATGTCCCGGTTTTCATCCCACTTCGTTTCTTTGTCAGCGCTTCGGCGTGTCGCTCTGCCTTGCGCATTCCGGCATAACTGAAAGCCACAACACATGCGGTGCCAATCAGCACAATCACATAAGACGCAATCACAAATGGCCAGTGGTTCATTCGGCAGCCATCCGTTTCAATCGCGCTTCCACCTTTGTTTCGGCCAATATAGCCCTCATCCTCATCAGGACAATGGCACCGAACAAAAGGCTGAAGCCAATGACATTTACCAGTAATGGCCATAGAAAGGCACTATCAATGGAGGAACCGCCTACGGTGATGCTGGCCTTTTGATGTAATGTGTTCCACCAGACCACCGAACGGTTTATAATCGGAATATTGATCGCCCCGACAATCCCGAAAATGGCGGTCACTTTGGAAACCCCGCCTTTCTCACCACTGGCATTCGCGAGCGCGATATAGGCCAGATAGAGAAAAAACAGCACCAGAACCGACGTTACACGCCCGTCCCAAACCCACCAGGTTCCCCAGGTTGGCCGGGCCCAGATCGACCCGGTCATCAGGCTCATGGCCGCGAACATGGCTCCGGGCAAGGCAATTGCCCGCGCCGCCACGGCCGCCAGCGGGTGTTGCCAGACAATCTGCATGATGCTCGCGATCGCAATCCCGGTCCAGCCGCCCATTGCCAGCCAGGAGGCCGGTACGTGGATGTACAGAATCCGCACACTGTCGCCCATCAAGCGGTCGGCTGGCGCAATGGCCAAACCATAGATCGAACCGGCTGCAACAAGCAAAAGCCCGAGCACAAATAACCAGGGAGTTAAAGGCCGGGCAATGGACAGAAAACGGGCAGGATTTGCGTAAGCGTGCATTTAGAAACCGGTCTTGGTCTGCGGACATACGGGCATATACGCCCGTTTCGATGGCAGAAGACCAGCGGAGCGACAAGTGTTTTTCTTGGAATTCGCCAGTCTCGCGCGCTTCAGGCAGCTCGGACTTTCGCAAGATCGCCCGTCAATTCCGCGATGACTCTGTAGATTTCTCCGGGCGCAACCGGCTTGCTCAGGAAATAACCCTGAACCTGGTCACAGCCCTGACTTTGGAGAAATGCCAGCTGTTCCGCATTTTCCACGCCTTCCGCAACGGTATCGAATTGCAGCGCTTCACCAAGATTCATTACCGCAGCGATAATCGATCCGGTTCCTTCGGAACTGCCGGCTTCACGAATGAAACTCTGATCAATCTTCACATTGTTGAATGCGAAGGAGCGCAAATAACTGAGAGAGGAATAGCCGGTCCCAAAATCATCCAGCGCAATCCGCACGCCCATATTCTGGAGATTGGTCAGCGTCTTTCGGGCTTCCTGAACATCATCAATCAGAACAGTCTCGGTAATCTCCAGTTCCAGCCGTCCCGGTTTCAGCTGATAGGCCGCCAGCGCTTGCAAAATCTGGGAACTGAATCCTTTTTCCTTCAGCTGGATTGCGGATATATTGACCGAGATTCTAACATCATCCGGCCATTTTGACGCCTGTCGACAGGCTTCCAGAATAACCCATTTGCCGATAGGATTGATAAGATCAGCCTGTTCCATAAGCGGAATAAACTCATCAGGTGAAATCTGCCCAAGCGTGGGATGTTCCCAGCGGAGCAAGGCTTCAAAAGCCACGACCTTCTGGCGTGACAGGCTGACAATCGGCTGATAGCGGAGCTCGAGCTGATCATTTTTCAACGCGGTTTTCAGATCAAGGCGCAGCTGGCCGGACTTGTGATATTCCTCGCCCAGATTCTCATCGTAGAAACGGCAGTCTTTGCGGCCGCTTGCCTTGGCCACATAAAGCGCAATATCTGCGCTTTTGGCGAGCGATTCAGGGCACAGCGCACTGTCATTCGAAATAGCGGCGCCAAAACTGGCATTGGCATCGATCATTTGGCCATCAATCTGGAAATCATCATGGAAACAGGCTTCCAGCTGCTGCGCCGTTTGCATAAAATCCGGATCTTTCAATCGTTGCTGCTTGATGATGGCAAATTCGTCGCCACCAATGCGGGACACCAGATTGACGTCCGGAATGTCGGAGAGCCGATGCGCCACCTCCCGCAGCAGTTCATCCCCGGCAGGATGGCCCAGATTGTCGTTGATCGTTTTGAAATTATCCAGATCTATGATGAAAAGCGCGACCGGATCGACCGGACAACTGTCCTGACCCAGCAGTGATTCCAGCATTTCATTATGCATCTTGCGATTGGCAATTCCTGTCAATTCATCGATCCGTGCGATGTTGCGCAATTTGTCTCGTAATGACGATTGGTCGGTGACGTCCTGAATTACACCTACCAGAGCTACAAGCATGCCGTCCTCAAACTCCGGTTCCCCCAAATTCCGAACTTTTTTGAGAACGCCGGTTTCCGTGACGAAATCTGTTTCAATGTCAAAGGAACTGCATTCTACAACAGCAGATTTGAGGGAATCGGACACGGTCCTTCCCGCCTCTCCGGGATAATATTTCAGGACATCATCCATGCTCGGCATTTCCCCGATCGGCAATTGATGGATCCGGAATACCTGATCGGACCATTCCATTTTCCACTCGGCGAGGAGAAGTCGCCAAGAGCCGATATTTGCGATCAGTTCGGACTGACGGAACTGGCGGTTGGCGAAATCCAGCTGAAGCTGCAGCGCCTTTTGCTCGGAAATATCAATATTTACACCCACAAATCCTGCGATCTCACCGTCCTCGTTCCGGAACGGGCTGCTCAGCACGGTTACCCAAACAACCTTTCCCGAAGGCTGTTGCATCCGAAAATCCATCTTGAACAGACGCTCTTCGCGAACTGCCTGATCCCACTCTGTCCAGACCTGGTCACGATCTTCGGGATGAATGGCATCTACCCATCGCGGACCCAGCGCCTGTTCCAGCTTAAGCCCGCTGAGTTTGAGCCATGTCCGATTGACATAAATGCAATCGCCGTCGCTGTCGGTCAGGAAAATCCCGGCCGGAGACATGTCGGCCAGAGTCTGGAATTTCCGGTCCTCGTCCGGTTCATATAGGGTATTCGGCCCGAGGATCCTGGTGAGATCATCTGTGTAAACAGGATGAGCCTCCCGATGTATTTGGTCCGCCGCCGGCACCGCGTCCGGATCGCTGCCTGCTCGCCGGGCCTGCACCTTCCTGATTACCCGCAATGATACATAGATGGCCGCGGCCAGGGCAAAGCCCAGCATCAACGGCAAAAATGTTCCGAAATCACGCATCAGACCAAGTCACGCGATTGCAGAGAAAATCAGGCAAACACACATGATATCCATAACGGATTTTGGTCCGGAATGTTTACTGCATCATTTACCTAAAGGGCTTTGCAGGGAGTCTGATCAAACTAATGACGGAAATCGGAATCGAAAAACCACTTCCGAATTTCAATAATCTACCTATATTTCATATAGTTAAATGCGACCAATCAGATGTTGTGCCATATTGTCTGCGACTATGGCCGATGGCAGCTCCTGCGAAGCGCTTTGTTCCCAGATCTCCGTCAGGCGCCCAGGGATCCGGTCCACGCGGGCGTTGACATCCTCGACATCGCTGTCGCCCAGATATTCGAGACCCACGCTGATAATTCCACCGGAATTGATCACATAATCGGGAGCAAATAATATTCCGCGATCAAACAAACGTTGGCCGTCTTCCGGCGTGGCGAGCTGATTATTGGCCCCGCCCGCTACAATCGGGACGTTGAGATGCGCGATCGAAACCTTGTCCAGAATTGCGCCCAACGCGTTGGGGCTGAACACATCCGCTTCCAGCCGCATGATTTCATCCAGACCAACGACCTCTGCCCCGAGATCACCCGCAAGCGATTGGGCATGTTCGCGGTTGATATCGGCAATGCTCAGCCGGGCGCCGTCGGCTGCCAGCAAACGAGCGAGCCCCCCGCCAACACTTCCCACGCCTTGAATGGCAACATGGATCCCGTCCATGTCACTTCTGCCCAGCTTGTGGGCCACTGCTGCCTTGACCCCAAGATATACGCCTTTCGCCGTATAGGGGCCGGGATCTCCGCCGGCATCATCGCTGTTGCTTACCGGGAGACCTGAGACATAGCGGGTTTGCTTCGCGACCTCGACCATGTCCGCCGTGTTGATTCCGACATCTTCCGCAGTGACATAGCGCCCACCCACAGAATCGATCATCCGGCCGAATGCGGCCATCATTTCCGTTGTCTTGGTGCGATTCCTGTCCGCCAGAATGACTGCTTTTCCGCCACCCAAAGGCAAACCCGCCAGAGCATTCTTGAAACTCATACCCCGTGAAAGCCGCAGCGCGTCCGTCACCGCCGTTTCACGGTTTTCATAGTGCCAGAAACGGGTTCCGCCAGCGCCTGGTCCGAGATGCGTGGAATGAAGTGCTATTATGGCGCTCAGACCGGTTTCGTTGTCATGGAAAAAATGGACAGCTTCATGTCCATCATAATCTGGCAAATCCCACATTACCGTCATTTCGGAAGTCCTCAGCGCGAGTAGCAATTAAATTTGGTGATTGCGTAATAATATTACAAAACCACTTTGTCATCCCGGAAATGCGGGCCTGCATTTCGGGAGGCTATAAATAGCTGTCACTCAAGGAAAAATACAGGGCCAATGCTGGGGCGATCGAGGGGTCTCGAACCCCCGACCTCCGGTACCACAAACCGGCGCTCTAACCAACTGAGCTACGATCGCCACAAGCCAAGCACATGCAGACTTTCTGATGCGCGACGCTGCATAGGGACGGCAATGGGTCATCGTCAAGCATTTCCCGCGCCATCGCCGTGGAATCTCGCCTAGAGCGCATCTCCACGGCGACGTTGCACCAGGCGGGCGGGTTGCAGCCCTGCATCCACCAGCGCCTGTTCTTCGATCAGTGCGCTTTGCATTTCTACGGTCAAGTCCAGACGGAACCAGCGCGTCGCGACCTTGACCTGCCGCTGCACCTCCGGAGTCGCGTCAAAGCTGGCAGGCAGGGGCCGGGACCAGAATTCGGTGACACTGCTGAAACCCGTCTCGGGGCGACGACCCAAAAACTGACGGATATCGACGCTGCTGACAGGGTTTTCCGAAAGAATTTCGAGTAGCAGAGATTGCTCCGGCCGCAGCGTGTTGATGTTAACTGGCGACAATTCCGCGATCGGCAGCGCACAGATCCAGGGAACCAGTCGCGCATATATGGCCGCATCAATACCCTTGATGGCGCGCAATTCACTGATGTCGACAATCAGGTTGTTGGCGGTGCGATAGGCGCGTTGCGACTGCAGGTAATATTCATCCTCCGCTCCACCGGCCAAGGCAACAGTATCACTGTCCAGCCAGTCCACCAACGAAGCCGCGATGTCCAGGGCATCCCCTTGCGGCACATCAAGCAGACCCATCAAGCGGATAAACTGGTCCAATCCCGCCTGTCGCGCGACGTAAATATTCTGTTCCTGGCTAACCAGGCTGTTGATATTAAAACAATTGCCGCCGTCGGAAATGGTTGCGGAGATGATTCCGCCAGGCACCGGAACCTGATTGACGCGACCATTCCAGTCTCCCAGATTGGTTGTGCGTCCGGGCGATGGCTCGACAATTTTTTGCGCCGTTTCCATTCCCAGATTC
The DNA here is from genome assembly GCA_039181895.1 of Pseudomonadota bacterium. Lineage (GTDB taxonomy): Bacteria > Pseudomonadota > Alphaproteobacteria > Sphingomonadales > Sphingomonadaceae > Parasphingorhabdus. Next base: position 25,233 of record JBCDCK010000004.1, on the reverse strand, counting down.
TCGGCGGCCACCATATAGGCCTGCGCCTGTGCCAGCTCGCGGGAATTGGATGTGAGCTTTGCCGCACCGGCAATCCGGTCAATCCCGTGCGCCGCCAATATTGCGAGCACTGCCACCAGCAACAATACGGTCAGAAGCGCCGCTCCTTTCTCCGACTTCCGGGAATGACGGTGCGACATGACTACAAATACCCCGTACCGACGAGGAACACGTGGCGATAAGTGCGGCCATCCTGATCAAACTGCAATTCCAGTGCGCGCGGCATGTCGGTCATGCGCTCGGATTGCCAGTCGCTGAGCCACTGCCCACGTCGGTCGCGGAACCGGATCTGCACATTCTCGAGATCAGCGAGCAAATCGGCTGGTTCGCTGACCAGTCCGCCATCCGTCATTTCATACTGGCGACGCTCGAGCCGTCCCTCTGTCAGGCGATAGGAAACCCGCTGCAGACTGGAACGTGGCTCGTCGTTCACATTGCCCTGCCCGCCACGCATGAACATGAGGAAATCATCATCAGATATGCGCGATTGGGCAATGAAGGCTGCTTTTCTGTTGCCTTCCGGATCGCGGTAAGTCCGGGAAACGGCCTGGCTGAGATCGGCTTCCATCAGCGAAACCAGTCGCTGCATCCCCGCCATCTCTCGCAATCTGTTGTCCGTGACTTCGTTGCTGTCCACGGCGGAGCGCAACAGGACAACGCCAGCGACTGCAAGGATCGAGAAGATCAGCAGGGAGATCATCATCTCGACCAGAGTGAAGCCGTTGCGTGGATGATCGGAATGCCGGGTCGGGTACATGATGGCTCATGCTATAGCCACTCCCGGCACATCCGCAAAGAGCAGTTGCGGTGCTCCAGATTTCTATTAGTCTGACCAATGACAGGGACGGGTAGATGGTGGACATGAGCAACACCACAAATGCAGAATATCTGGTGGCATTGGGTGGAGTCGAGAGATTTCCTGCCGAAACCATCGAACTGTGCACGGTGGCCGACTTTCTTCGCCCTCGCGAATGCGAAGAACTGATCCGGCGAATTGACGAAAAGCGGCGGCCTTCGACAATTGCCGATCACAATGGAGACGATTATTTCCGGACCAGCGAAACCTGTGATCTGGACCATCAGGACCCTGTGGTGGCCGAACTGGATGACAAGATTTGCAATTTTGCCGACATTCTGCCGGAATATGGCGAGCCGCTGCAAGGACAGCGCTATGCACTGGGTCAGGAGTTCAAGGCACATACAGACTATTTTGACCCGGGCGGCGAGGATTTCGAAAAATTTTGCTCCCAATCTGGTCAGCGGACCTGGACTTTCATGATCTATCTGAATGAACCCGGCGATGGCGGCACAACATGGTTTGCGGAAATCGATCACCATTTTGCGCCAAAAACCGGCATGATGCTGTGCTGGAACAATCTCCTGACCGACGGTTCAGTCAATGAAAGGACGCTACACCATGGGATGGCCGTCACAGGCGGCACCAAATATGTCATTACCAAGTGGTTCCGGGAAAAGCCCTGGCCATGGAACGGGTGATGCGAGAGAGGCAATTGCGGTGAAAATTTCCGCCTATCGTCCCGGTCCGGGCATGATGGTTTCTGCAGCTTTCATCGGGCCGGGAACGGTCACCGCCTGTACACTGGCGGGCGCCAATTTCGGATTTGCCCTGATTTGGGCCCTTGCATTTGCGACCATTACCACCGTCATCCTGCAAGGCTTTGCGGTGCGGATCGCACTGGTTTCGCGCATGGGTCTGGCGGAAGCCATGCTGGCAAGCGTGTCATCTCCGCAGATCAAAATCCTGGCCGCCGGCTTGTTGATCGCGGCGTTGTTGCTCGGCAATGCGGCCTATGAAGCCGGCAATATATCGGGTGCAGTGCTGGGCATCGAGGCGCTGACCGGGGCCGATATTGCACCCCACAAGCCGGCGGTCATCATCACTATTGCCCTGATTGCGGGCGGATTGCTGCTAATGTCTCGACCCCGGTGGGTGGAGCGCGTTCTGGTGACGCTTGTCCTGTTGATGAGTAGTGCATTTTTCGCGGCATTTCTTTTGACCCGACCCGATATCACCGCAATATTCTCAGGGTTTGATCCGCAGATTCCCGAGGGAGGCCTACTCACAGCCATCGCGTTGATCGGGACAACCATAGTGCCCTATAATCTGTTCCTGCACGCAGCGAGTGCTCGCGTACGATGGGACAGTGTCGACGGTTTGCCGGAAGCGCAATCCGACAATATTGTTTCCATCAGCATTGGCGGACTCATTTCGATCACCATATTGGCAACCGCGGCGGGCAGTCTTTTTGGAGCTGGAAGCGAGATCGCAAATGCCGCGGACATGGCCCGCCAGTTGGACCCTGTATTCGGCGAACTGGCCTCGCTGACACTGGGGCTCGGGCTGTTTGCTGCCGGATTGACATCCGCCATCACCGCGCCGCTGGCGACCGGATACATTATGCAGGAAATTTTCGGGAAATCAGAAACCTCTGGAGCACGGCTTCCCTATATTCTCGGTATTGGCACTGTCCTTCTGTCCGGCACGTTCGGTGCCCTGTTGAACTACCGACCGGTCGAGATTATCTTCGTTGCCCAGATTGCCAATGGCCTGCTGCTTCCGATCATTGCCGCTTTCCTGCTGTACCTGGCAAACAACCGTGATATTCTTCGGGATCATGTCAATGACAGCAAGGCCAATCTGGCGGGCATTGCAATTCTGCTGATCACCGGGCTGCTGGGCGTTCGTCTGGTCAGTCGGGCGCTGGGGATATGGCCATGAGAAAGTCGATCGATCTCAATGCCGATCTTGGGGAGGATGAAACCCCTGCAGGTATCGCCCGCGACGTCGCGATGATGGATATTGTTTCCAGCTGCAACATTGCCTGTGGGGGCCATGCAGGCTCTCCGGAACATGCCGCACGGATACTCGACGCAGCAGCTCAGCATCATGTTTTCGCGGGCGCCCACCCCTCTTATCCGGATCGCGAGAATTTTGGTCGCGTCAGCATGACAATCGCACCCGAGAATCTGGCAGATTCGCTGCGTGAACAGATACAGGTTCTGGTCGATGTTGCGCGCCAGACCGCCACCACAATCACACATATAAAGCCGCATGGGGCTTTATATAATGATGCACAGGACAATCAGATTCTCTCCCGCATTCTGGCGCGCCTTGCCGGGGAATTCGGGCTGCCGCTTGTCAGCATGGCGCCCTCTGTCATTCAGAATGTGGCGGAAGATCAGGGCATTGGATTTGTGGCGGAAGCCTTTGTCGATCGTTGCTATGATGACAGGGCCCGGCTTGTTTCCCGCGCCGAACCCGGTGCGGTTATCGCGGATCAACACCAACGCTTGGCACAGGGTCTGGCGCTCGCCCAAGGGCGGCCAATCAAAACCGCTAACGGTCTCGAGACGAAAATTCCGGCCGACACGCTTTGTCTGCATTCCGACAGCGACGGGGCGCTGGAAACGGCACGGTCGATGCGTGATGAGCTGGCCCGAAACGGCATTGAAATCGTGGCCCACACACCATGACCGAATCTCCGGAAAACGTGCATGTTTGCGACGACTGGATTTCCCGCAAGCTCCGGGATCTGAGTCAAATACACAGGCTGGCGCAGCTTTTGCGGGAAGCTGGAACATGGACAGAAGTCGTTCCTGGTCTGGACAGTGTTACGGTGCAGTTTGATCCTTCCCGAATTGATGTTGGGGACGCAATTACTGCCTTGAACAGCCAATTATCGGTCGAAGGGGAATCCAGCGTTTCTGTCTCATCAACGACAGATATTCCGGTCTGCTATGATCCGGATTTCGCTCCGGATATCGCAAATGTCGCCGAACAGTCCGGGCACAGTGTGGAAAACTTCATCCGGTGGCATCAGAATGTTCGGTTTTCGGTCAGCATGCTCGGATTTCTTCCCGGGTTCGCCTATTTGCGCTGTACCGAAGACGGCAGCGATGTCCGCCGTCTCGCAAGTCCCCGGCAACAGGTCGCATCCGGCTCCGTTGGTATGGTCGGAAACCAGAATTGCCTATATTCCTTTTCCAGCCCCGGCGGATGGCCAATTATCGGACGAACACCGGTGACGCTGTTTGATCCCGCAAAAAGTCCACCCAACCTGCTCCAACCGGATCAGATCATCCGGTTCAAGCAAATTGGCCGCGATGACTATGAGCGACTGGTTGCAAAACAGCAGACATGACAATGGAGATTGAAAAACCCGGCTTGCAGACCACGGTCCAGGCATCCCCGTTTTCCGGACAAAGGCATGTCGGAATGCCCGCAGCCGGCGCGGCGGACAGCCTTTCTTTCATGCTCGCGAACCGTCTGGTCGGCAAATCCCCGAGCGCGGCAGCGCTGGAAATCACTCTCGATGAAGTGAGTTTTGTGGTGCGGCGGGCCAAGACCGTCTCGATTACAGGTGCCGCAGATTTTGTTCGGGTCAATGACGCACCTGCATCGCTGCACCAGAGTTTGAACCTGAAAGCGGGTGACAGAGTGCATATTGGTCCCGCTGGAAAAGGTTGCCGTACCTATGTCGCCTTTGCCGGAATTCCCGATTGGGATTCGGTTCTGGGGAGCTGGTCCACCTGCCTGCAAGCTGGCATTGGCGGGTATCGGGGTCGCGCCCTGCGCGTCGGAGACAGGCTTCAAATATCTTCCGAGGAGTTCCTTACAGAGCCCCTTCAAACTCCCGATCACCTGAAACCCAATATATCCGGCCATTATTTGCTGCGCATAACGACCGGACCGGAATTCGTTGATCTCCCGGAAGATGCGCAAAAGAGGCTATGCGCAGAATCTTGGCAGGTGGGGCGACGCTCCAGCCGAATGGGTCTAGAGCTGCAGGGCACGCCGCTCGGACTGCCCGATCAGAACTCAATGCCCAGTGCCGCTGTATTTCCCGGCACGATGCAATGTCCGCCGGATGGCATACCGTTTCTGCTGGGACCGGATGCGCAGACAACCGGAGGCTATCCCAGGATTGCGCAGGTCATCAGGGCCGACCGTCATCTGATCGGGCAATTGCGCCCGAACGACCGCGTGCAACTTCTACAGACAAGCCCCGAAAAAGCACAACGAGTCTACCGGCAAAAGCTCGCGCTGTTGCGGCCTTGGCTGGGAGATGTCAGCTTGTGGTGAAAACGAACGCGGGCGCCGTTCCCAAAATCAGCTTTTCTTGAGAGAAAGTCCGCCAAAACGCTTGTTGAAGCGGGCGACCTGACCACCGGCGTCAAGCAGACGCTGATTGCCACCGGTCCAGGCCGGGTGCGAAGTGGGGTCGATATCCAGTTGCAGCGTATCGCCTTCCTTGCCCCATGTGGAGCGGGTTTCGAAGGTCGTGCCGTCCGTCATCTGGACCTTGATCATGTGATAATCAGGATGTGTATCTTTTTTCATTTTCTGCTCCATAGCGGGCTGGTTTCCGACCAGACCCCAAGCGAATAATTCATGCGAAGCGGGGCATTAGCCCCCGTCGCTGCAAAGTGCAAGATTCTTTTGTCCTGGTCAGGCGGCCGGCGGATCCGCGATCATGGCGGTGAAACTGGCTTCTGCAGCCAGTTTGTCGCCAATCATGGCCTTGCCGGCAAATTTGCAGACGCGCGGGCGCTTTTGAACAAATTCCACATTGAGTGATAGCAGGCAGCCCGGTTCAACGGGCTGCCGGAACTTCGCCCCGTCAATGGCCATGAAATAGACCAGTTTCCCGGAGCCGACCAGATCGAAGCTCTCCATGGCGAGAACACCAGCCGCCTGGGCCAGTGCCTCTACAATCATCACGCCGGGCATGATTGGACGGCCAGGGAAATGCCCCTGAAAAAAACCCTCATTCATGGTCACGGCCTTGATCGCCCGAATCGACTCGTCCTTGACCAGCTCTTCCACCCGATCGACCAAAAGCATCGGATAGCGATGGGGAAGCACCCCCATCACCCGGGTCACATCATAATGCAGTGGCTCGGTCATTGCCCCGTATTACCGGCCGGTGGGCTGATTGGCTGCTGCAGCGGGCTGCTGGGCCTGCTGGTTCTGCTGACCAGGCTGCCATCCAGCGGGCGGCATAATCGAAGCCGAAGGCACCAGCTTGTTGAGTTCCGCCACGATATCATCGGTAATATCCACATAAGGCTCGCGAGCAACCACAGCTTGCGGGGACAGGACCATATCGACGTTCTTCGCCTTCATCGCAGCCTGAATGGCAGCAGTCAGCTGCTGGCCGACCTGCTCTTCCACATAGGCCGTCGCCAAGGTCACGCGCTGTTGGAGACGCGCCAGTTCCTGCTGACCGGAATTGCGCTTTGCCTGCAGTGCCTGCGCCTGGGGCTGTACGGACTGCGGCGTGGCGCCAGGCTGCTGTACGGCGGCATTATAGGCATCGACCAGTGGCTTGATCTCTGCCTGGAGAGCGGTAGCGCGCGCGGTTGTTGCGTCGATATCCGCCTTATAGGTGGTTTTCATCTGGTTGACGGCCGTCTGATAGGCGTTCGACTTGACAATGGCGGATTCAAAGTTCGCCATGCCGATACTCGTGCGCGACTGGGCCGCAGCCGGGGCTGTGACAATAGCGGGAACCGACAGCGTCGCAATCGCGATCGCCGCGGATTTCAGCACGGTTTTGGAAAGTTTTTTCATCAGAATTGAGTTCCTACGTTAAATGTAAACAGTTTAGTGTCGTCGCCGGGCTCTTTCAACAGCGCCCGGGCGATATCGATCCGGAACGGACCAAAGGGAGAATTCCAGTTCACGCCAAAGCCAACCGAAACACGGGGGCTGGCGCTGTTGCCGAAAAATTGTTCTACAAATTGCGTTGCAACAGGATTTGGATTGCCGTTGGCATCCACGGCATCGAAAGTGGTGGTAGCGGCACCATTGGCATCGGTGGTCAGGAACAATGGTGCTATCTGGGTGACCGTGTTTCCGTCAGCATCAAGCACCGGATCGCCGTTTGCATCGAGAACTGTTTGATTACCCAGAGCTTGCGGGCTTTGAAGTATGGGAGTCGTCACATCGAACACAGCGCCCACATCAACAAAAATCGATGGCCGGAGACCAAGTTCTCTTGCGCCAGACCCCAAGGGAATTTCCAGTTCGGCACGGCCCAGATAATAGGCCCGTCCACCGATGGCATCGTCCGTCCGGTTGGTGGTGTTCTCAATAATCTGGTTAAAGGGATTGCCCGCGTCATCCAGCGCCGGGATCGTGTTGTTGCGAATAACCCGAGGCCCGACACCGCGAATGTCAAAACCGCGTATCTGGGGCTCTCCGAGGAAGAAGCGATCGGTCAGCCGAACATCGTCAATGCCGTCTGCCGCGCTGCCGCGGTTTTCCAGCGGATAAATATATCCGCCTTCGCCGCTGATGTTGAAGATAAAGTCGCCAAACACTCGCCAGTGTTTCGATGCATTCAGACGGCCACGAAGATATTTGACACTGCCGCCTAGTCCGGCGAAATCAAGACTGCCCACGATCTGCTGGCCACGAGACGGGCGAAGCCGATTGTCGCGGTCGTCATAGATCAGCGAAGCACCAATGGATGATGTCGTCCGTTCGCCGATTGCATCACACAGGAAGCGACCTGATCGCAGCGGATCGCAGGTATCGTCCGGGCTGTTACCCAGAATCCCGTCGCCATCATTGTCAGTGAAAAAGGAATTTCGATCCAGTGTCACATCGTCGAAGCTGAGACCATAGCGGAACGTGGCCGACAGGAATTCGGTGATGGGAACGCCTGCGCGAACCTGGAAACCGGTCGTCAATTGTTCAAATGTTGTTCGGCGATCGCCGGTACTGCCGAACCCGAAACTGTTGAGGTCCCGCCGAAATATGTCAACGCCAACCGCCACATTCCGATCAAACAGATACGGTTCCGTGAAACCGAGCTCGATAGCCTGAGAGAAGTCGGAATAACTGACACTTGCGCGCAGCTCCTGACCTTTTCCGCGGAAGTTGCGCTGACGAACTGACGCCTGCAGAATGAAATTCTCGACACTGGAGAAACCGGCTGAGAGCTGCAACTCGCCGGTGGCGCGTTCTTCGACATTGGCCTCGAGAACAATCCGGTCCGGAGCGCTGCCCTGTTTCTGTTCAATCTCCAGCTCGTCCTGGAAGAAACCCAGTGACTTGATTCGGTTGGCTGATCTCTTGACCTGGAAGCTGTTAAAGGCATCCCCTTCGTTCAGACGGAATTCACGGCGGACAACTTTGTCGACCGTCAGTGTATTGCCGTTAATGTCAATCCGTTCGACATATACCCGCGGTGTCTCAGCAACCCGGAAGACGATGGACATTGTCAGGTCTTCTTTGCTTCGCTCGAACTGCGGGCGAACATCGGCAAAGGCATAACCGAACAGGCCGGCTGTTTCGGAAAGCTGCTCGACTGTATCCTCCACCAGCTTCGCATCATAATCGTCGCCGGTCTCCATCGGCAGAAGCGGAGTCAGCCGTTCTGCGGTAAAGTCACGGATATCACTCTCAACCGACACATCGCCGAATTTGTACTGGTCGCCTTCTTCAACGACATAAGTGATGATAAAGTCTTTTTTATCCGGCGTCAGTTCGGCCACCGCAGAGATGACCCGGAAATCGGCATAACCTTCGGTCAGGTAGAATTGACGCAGCTTTTGCTGGTCAAAAGCCAGCCGGTCGGGATCATAGGTATCACTGGAGCTGAAGAACCGGTAGAAACGGGACTGTTTGGTCGCCATTTCGCCGCGCAGCTTGCCATCGGAAAAGACTTCATTGCCAATGATGTTAATCTGCTGGACCTTGGATTTTGGCCCTTCGTTGATTTCGAAAACAATGTCGACGCGATTCTGGTCCAGCTGTACCATCTTGGGTTCAACATTGGCCGCGAACCGTCCCTTGCGCTTGTAAAGCTCAATGATTCGCGCGACGTCGGCGCGAACCTTGGATCGCGTGAAAATCTGACGTGGCGCCAATCGGATTTCCGGATAAATCTTGTCTTCCTTGATCCGCCGGTTGCCTTCCAGCAAAATCCGGTTGATCACGGGGTTCTCGAGGACTTCGATGACCACAGCCCCGCCATTGTTGCGGATGCTGACATCCTTGAACAATTCGGTTTCGAACAGATCCTTGAGCGCCTGGTCGGCACTTTCCTGGGTATATTCCTGGCCCACTCGGAGTTTCATGTAGGACAATACCGTGCTGGGCTCGAGCCGCTGCGAGCCATTGACGACGATCGAACGGATCGTGTTGTCCACCGGAGTGACTTCGGGCGGAGTGGCTTCTGGTGGCGGAGCAGCCTGTTGCGCAGATGCGGGAACCGCAACGCCTGTCAAAATCGTACCGCACATCAAGATGGGCAGGAGCCGTTTCTTATGCTTCACAGACTAACTCGCTTTCACGCCTTAAAACCAAAATTACTGCCAATGCCAAAAATCGCATTAACTTTGCGAACCCCCTGCCCCAACCGGACGTATCAATCAATGGCCAATCATCGGTCTGCATGCAGCTTGTTATCCGCCAAATGCGCTGAACAGGCCGAAGGATGACAAATCGTTGAACGTCACGACCAGCATGAACACCATGACCAGCGCAAAGCCGGACCGGAATGCCCATTCCTGAACCTTTGGATTCGCAGGCTTCCTCCTCACTGCTTCAATCGCGTAGAGCATCAGATGCCCTCCATCGAGCATGGGGATTGGCAGCAGGTTGATGAACCCCAAGTTAATTGAGATCAGGGCCATAAAGAATATGAACTGGTTCAAACCTGCTGCGAATTGTTCACCGGAAACCTGTGCAATTTTGAGTGGACCTCCGAGTTCCTTTATCGACCGGCGGCCGCTGATCACCTGACCAAGCGTGGTGACAATCAGGTCAACAATTTCTCCCGTCTGCCGCACCGCCACAACCGGCGCTTCCGCCAGCGAAACCTCCCGCTTGTTCTGCGGCGGAAATGGCAGCCCCATCAATCCGACCTTATACTCGTTGCCGAACCGGTCGGCCTCGATCCGGAATCCCACGATGCCGGAGACTTCGAGGGTTTCACCATCGCGCTCGATGGCCACCGTCACTTCTTCATCGGGGCGAATGGCGACTTGCTGGGCGAACTGTTCGAATGTCGTAATATCGCGATCTGCAAAAGACCGAATGACGTCTCCTTTTTGCAGTCCCATTTTTTCCGCAGCCGATTCTGCTGCAACATCCATCACTATTGGCGGGCGATAAGGTTCACCATATGCTAATGCAAAACCGGCCAGAACCAGAGCAGCAAACAGAAAATTAATAGCCGGCCCCGCGAAGACAATCGACGCACGTTTCCACAAAGATTTCGATTGAAACGTCTGATTGCGTTCTTCCGCCGGCAGGGCCAGCCATTCCTCGCTCGGCGTGCTGGCCGGATCCATGTCCCCGGCAAATTGCACATAGCCGCCCAGCGGCAGCATGCAGATTTTCCAGCGCGTCCCGCGCTTGTCGGTCCAGCCGGTGAGTTCCTTGCCAAACCCGATCGCAAAGGTCTCGGCCTTCACCCCGCACCAGCGACCGACCAGATAATGTCCCATTTCATGGACGAATACCAACACGCCGATCGTAATCAGAAAGGCAAATATTGTCAGCAGGAAGCCGGGATTGTCAGTCAAACTTTCATTTCCTCAACTACTGTCTCTGCCCGACAGCGCGATTCTTCATCTGCTGCAAAGATATCCGCAAGACTGATGGGTTGCGGGGGGCTATAACTACTAACCACCCGCGATACAATCTCCGTTATGTCCAGAAACTGAATGGCCCCGTTCAGAAAGGATGCCACCGCCACTTCGTTTGCCGCATTCAGAATGGCCGGTTTGACCCCGCCCGCTTCAATCGCGGTCCTGGCAAGATCCAGCGCCGGAAAGCGGTCATGATCCGGCGCTTCAAAATCCAGCTGTCCGATTTCGGCGAGATCCAGGGGTTTTGACTGTGTTTTCATCCGTTCCGGCCAGGCCAGCGCGCTGGCGATAGGGATGCGCATGTCCGGAGACCCCAGTTGCGCCAGCGTCGAGCGGTCTTGATATTCCACCATCGAGTGAATTACCGACTGTGGGTGCACCAGAATGTCGATATTCTCCAGTCCAACCGGAAACAGGTGAAAGGCCTCGATCAGTTCGAGACCCTTGTTCATCAGCGTGGCACTGTCGACAGAAATCTTCGCACCCATATCCCAGTTGGGATGCGCCACTGCCTGTTCCGGCGTGACTGATGCCATCTCGTCCCGCGTCCATGTCCGGAATGGCCCGCCACTCGCGGTCAGGGTAATCTTGCGAACCTGGTTGATCTTCCCGCCCTGGAGACACTGGAAAATGGCATTATGCTCGGAGTCCACCGGGAGCAGTACAGCTCCGCTGGATCTGGCCTCCGCCATCATCAAATCGCCGGCGGACACCAGTGCTTCCTTGTTGGCCAGTGCAACGGTTTTGCCAGATTTGAGGGCTGCTAGAGTTGGTGGCAAACCCGCATATCCGACAATCGCCGCCATCGTCCAGTCTGCACCAAGTTCAGCAGCCTCGACCAGTTTTTCGGGTCCGCATGCCGCTTCCGTCGCCGTGCCCGCAAGCAGATCTTTCAGTTCTGTGTAGTGATCCGGATCGGCAATAACTGCAACCTGCGCCCCGAACTCCTTCGCCAGTGCCGCCAGCGACCGGGCATTGTCATTGGCTGTCAACGCCCTGATCCGGTAGTTGTCCGGATTCAGCCGCACGAGATCGAGCGTCGAACTGCCGACTGATCCTGTCGCACCAAAAATCGATATGGTCCGCGCAGCTCCGGTCATGACTGGCCTTCCAGCAAGATGATCGCAGCCACCACAGGAGCGACGGGGATCAGACCGTCCAGCCGGTCCATCACACCGCCATGACCGGGAAATATGGTTCCGCTGTCCTTGGCACCGGCGGTGCGTTTCAGCCAACTTTCGAACAGATCACCCATTTGCGCCAATATGGCGAGCGGCATGCTGAGCAGCACCAGTCGGAAAGGCAGTTGCCACCAGGCATGCAGGACAAAACTGAACAGGAAGGCCACCAGCATGCCGCCGACAAGACCCGCCCAGGTCTTGTTTGGGCTGAACCGCGGTGCAAGCTTGGGACCGCCAATGGCCCGCCCCGCAAAATAGGCCCCGACATCCGTCGCCCAGACTATGGCCAGCGTCCAGAATACCAGCAGCAAACCATTGTCGGTCCCGCGCAGATACAGCACAGCGAGGGCCGGCAGCCCGGCATAGATAACGCCTGCAGCAAGTTTGAGGGATCGGTCAAAAACCGCGGTGAACAGAGCTGCGCCGAAAATCATTCCGAGCGCAAGAAAGGAAGGCCCGGCTGCGAAGGGGGACATCATCGTCAGCGGAACGAACAGTGTATATTGCGCCAGTTTTTTGCTGTCCCCGCGATCGGTCAATTCCGCCCATTCGGACAATATGCCAAGGGACATCAAGGTTACGAGCAGCCACAGCGCGTGCCGTCCGATGAAATGATCGCCCACCAGCAGAGTGAAGACCGTGATTGCGACCAGTGCAACACCCACAATGATGCGGGTCACCAATTCGTTCTGCTTGGCCGGCTGCACGGGTTGGGTCATTCCTTACCGGCCACCAAAGCGGCGTTGCCGGTCACCGAAAGACTTGAGAGCTTTCTGCAATTGCCGCTTGTCGAAATCGGGCCAAAGCACATCGGTGAAATACAGTTCCGAATAGGCCGCCTGCCACAGCAGGAAGTTGGAAAGGCGAATCTCGCCGGAAGTTCTGATCAGCAAGTCCAGTGGTGGCAGATCTGCTGTATCAAGTGCTTCCGCAAGATGCTGCGGCGCAATTTGGTCGGGATCAACTTCTCCGCGCTGCACCGCTTTCGCCACATTCTGCATGGCCCGGACTATTTCATCCTGCGCACCGTAGTTCAGGGCGATAGCCAGCGTCATCCGGTCATTGGCGGCTGTCCGATCAAGCGCATTCTCAATCAGTTTGACAATATCCGGCTCCAAAGCCTTGTAATTGCCAATAACTTTTAGCTTGATACCATTGTCTACAAATTCGTCGATATCCGACCGGATATATTGCCGAAGCAATCCCATCAGATCGGAAATCTCATCTTCGGGGCGGCTCCAGTTTTCGGACGAGAAAGCATAAAGTGTAAGAACCTTGATCCCCGCCTCTCCGGCGACCCGCACGATGTTGCGGACTGCCTCGACACCCTTTTTGTGTCCCAGCGCGCGCGGCAGATGCTTTTTCTTTGCCCAGCGACCATTGCCGTCCATGATGATCGCGACATGTCGGGCGCCGTGTGTCGGGTCAGCCACGGTCGTCGAGGCTGCGGGGGAATCTCGCAATTCCTTCGGGGCGGGACGCAGGTTCACTGGGAGAGAATTTCTTTCTCTTTGGCATCGGCCAGCGAATCCGCTTCCGCGATCTTGTCATCGGTCAGCTTTTGCACTTCTGTTTCCAGCCGCTTCTTGTCGTCCTCGCTGATTTCCTTCTTGTTTTCATCGGCCTTGATATCGTCCATTCCGTCGCGGCGGACATTGCGAATGGCAATTCTGGCCTTTTCGGCAAATTGCCCTGTCAGCTTCGCCAGTTCCTTGCGGCGTTCTTCAGTCAGATCCGGGATCGGCAAGCGGATATTGGGGCCGTCAACCATCGGATTCAGACCCAGTCCTGCCGCACGAACGGCTTTTTCCACGGGCTGAATATTGCCTTTGTCCCACACCTGGATCGACAGCATCCGCGGCTCCGGCACGGAAACAGTGGCCACCTGATTGAGCGGCATTTTCGAGCCATAGACCTCAACCGTCACGCTATCGAGTAAGGCCGTATTGGCACGGCCGGTCCGCAAGCCGCTCAGGTCATGCCTGAGCGCGTCGAGCGAGGCGTTCATGCGCTTGTTAAGGTCGTCCTTGTTATATTTCGCCATTTTCTGTTCCTCCAGGCCCGGTCGGGCAATTATCCGTCAGTTCCGACAATCGTTGCCGTGCCTTCTCCACCGAGAATCTTGGCCAGATTGCCTTGCTCGCGGATGGAAAAGACGACAATCGGAATGGAATTATCCCGGCACAGTGCCACTGCACTCGCATCCATTACCTTCAGATTGTCGCTCAATACCGTGTCGTAGCTTACCTCGTCGAAGCGCTTCGCATCTGGATTTATCTTCGGATCGCTGTCATATACGCCATCGACACTGGTTCCCTTGAGCAAGGCGTCGCATTTCATTTCAGCCGCGCGCAAAGCCGCGCCACTATCTGTTGTGAAATACGGGCTGCCTACGCCAGCCGCGAATATCACGACACGACCCTTCTCGAGATGGCGCAACGCTCTGCGCCGGATGACCGGTTCACAAACCTGATCCATCTCAATCGCCGACTGGACACGGGTGTGTACCCCAAACTGTTCCAGTGCATTTTGCATGGCCAACGCATTCATCACCGTTGCCAGCATGCCCATATAATCGGCCTGCGCCCGGTCCATTCCACCTGCCGCACCGGCTACGCCCCGGAAGATATTGCCACCACCAATGACAAGACAAAGTTCGAACCCGGCTTCTTTCGCAGACTTCACTTCTTCGGCCACCCGGGTGACCGTATTCGTATCGATGCCGAATTCGCCGGGCCCCATCAGAGCTTCGCCTGAAAGCTTCAGCAAAATGCGCTTGAACGCCGGTCTGTTCATGTATTTTCCATCCCGCTGACATGATCATGTCAGACCCAATTTTTACGCCAGATATGACAATGGCGCAGACCATAGATAGTCCGCGCCATTGCGCCAAGTGTTAATGCACCAATCCGCTGACTGGCCGCAAATTTGGTGGACTAGCCGCCGAGAGTGGCAGCGACTTCCGCCGCGAAATCTTCTTCTTTCTTCTCGATGCCTTCGCCCAGCTGGAAGCGTACATATTCCGTCAGCTTGATTTCGGTACCGGCGTCCTTTCCGGCCTGCTCAACGACCTGCGCGATTGGCGTTTTGTTATCCATCACGAAAATCTGGCTGAGAAGTGCGTTTTCCTTGGCAAATTTTGCCATCGCACCATCAACCATTTTCTCAACAATATTGTCAGGCTTGCCGGATTCGGCCGCTTTTTCCTTTGCGATGGCGCGTTCCCGTTCCATCATATCCTGGTCCAGACCTTCAGCATTCAGCGCCTGCGGGAATGCCGCCGCAATATGCATCGCAATTTGCTTGCCTAAGGGTTCCAGCACGTCGGCACTGGCGGTGCTTTCCAGCGCCACCAGCACGCCGATCTTGCCCATGGTCGGGGTCACGGCGTTATGAACATAGGGTACGACCAGGCCACTGCTGACTGCGACAGTCTTCATCCGGCGGATGGTCTGATTCTCGCCAATGGTGGCGATATTGTTGGTCAGCGCATCCTGCACCGTGCCACCTGCGGGATGGCCTGCAGCCGACAATGCTTCGACATCATCACTGCCGAGATTCAGGGCAACGCCGGTTACGGTGGTGACGAATTCCTGGAACTGGTCGTTCTTTGCAACAAAATCGGTTTCGCTGTTCACTTCGACAGCAACACCCTTGGTGCCGTCGACAGCGACGCCAACAAGGCCTTCTGCCGCGGTACGGCTGGATTTTTTCTGGGCAGCGGCCAGACCCTTGGTCCGGAGCAGATCAACCGCGGCTTCTACGTCGCCGTTGGTTTCGTTCAGTGCCTTCTTGCAATCCATCATGCCAGCGCCGGTGCGCTCGCGCAGTTCCTTCACTGCAGCTGCTGTAATAGCCATTTTTTGTTCCTCAAATATATCGTGTGGGGAATGTACAATTGGGGCGACGCACTCGCCGCCCCATTTTGATCTTCTATGCCGTCAATATATGACTGCAGAAAGACGCTTCAAGCTCAGGCCTTTTCGTCGGCGGCTTTGGCATCGTCCTTCTTGGCAGCCGCTTTCTTCGCAGGGGCCTTCTTGGCGGGCGCCTTTTTCGCTGCGGGTTTTTTGGCCGGAGCTTTCTTGGCAGCCGCTTTTTTGGCAGGCGTTTTTTTCGCCGGCGCTTTTTTCGCTGGCTTTTCTGCAGCCTTGGCTGCTTCCTTAGCGGGAGCGTCTTCCTTGGCAGGTTCTGCTTCGGCTTTGGCTTCTTCCTTAGCCGGGGCTTCTTCCTTAGCCGGGGTTTCTTCAGCCTTAGGTGCTTCTGCCGGAGCTTCTTCAGCTGGCTTGTCGGCAGCCTTCTCGGCTATTTCCGCAACCGCAGCTTCTTCGCCGCTGGCCATTGCACTGGCATTGGCTTCGCTGGAAACAATCTGCTCAACCGGCGGCGCAACGGCTGCGCCGAGATCTTCGCCAGAAGCGACGGCCGCTTCCTGACCGCCCTTGGTGGCAGCAGCGGCTACCGACTCACAATAAAGCCGGATGGCCCGTGCAGCATCATCATTGCCCGGTACCGGAAACGCGATGTTTGTGGGATCAACATTGGAATCGAGAATGGCCACAACCGGAATGCCGAGCACATTGGCTTCCTTGATCGCGAGCTCTTCCTTGTTCGCGTCGATGACGAACATGACATCAGGAATGCCGCCCATGTCCCGGATGCCGCCGAGCGACAGTTCCAGCTTGTCCCGTTCACGGGTCATCTGCAGGACTTCTTTCTTGGTGAAGCCGGCGGTGTCGCCGCTCAGCTGTTCCTCGAGGGTCTTCATCCGGCGGATCGAGTTGGAAATGGTTTTCCAGTTGGTCAGCATGCCGCCGAGCCAGCGGTGGTTGACGAAATGCTGGCCGCTCATGCGGGCGGCTTCTGCGATCGGCTCCTGCGCCTGGCGCTTGGTTCCGACGAACAGGACCTTGCCGCCGGCCGCAACCGAATTGGCAATAAAGTCAAGTGCGCGCGCGAAAAGTGGCACGCTCTGGGACAGGTCGAGAATGTGGACACCGTTACGGGCTCCGAAGATGTATGGTTTCATCTTGGGATTCCAGCGGTGGGTCTGGTGGCCGAAATGGGATCCGGCTTCAATCAATTGCTGTAGGGTGACGACAGGGGCCGCCATAATCTTTCTCCTTCCGGTTATGCCTCTGGAAAGCTGAGAACCGCGGTCGACCTGAAAGGGCGGCGTTGGCACCGGTATGTGTGCTTTCCATGTGGAATGAGCGTGCCGTTAAAGCGGCACGGCAAGGAATGCAAGCCCAAAGCGGCAAATATTGTAACCTTTTCGCGATTCCTGCGAATTTTCTGGTGTGAGTTGACAATAACGGTTGACAATGAGAACATATTTAGAACATTATGCGTTCATAGGTAGAACATACAGGAATTTTCCATGCTGACATTTGCCATCACGACCATATTCGCCCTCTCCTTTTTCGGCGCATTGTCGGTTATCGGATATATGTTTGTGGCCTATCGCGGCAAGATCGCATCGGTGATTCGTAAAGAACTGGATCTTCCCGCGGATCTCTCGAGAGACAATTCCGTTCGCACCGTCCGGGTGCGCTCAACCCGTTTCTCAGGATCTCCAGTCAGGGTGCAGAATCACTCTCTGCAACCTGCTCCGCTCGCCGCTGTCGCTTGACCTTGGCATAGCTTCTGATGCTGAACGGGATCAGTACGATATAGCCAATACTGATCGCGCATAGCGTGATCCAGGGATTGTTGAGCAACGCCACTCCGAGCAGTGCGAACAGGGCCAGCGCCTCCAGTCGGATATTCTTCCGCAAGCGGAGTGATGACCAGCTGTAGGTGGCCGTGTTGGAAATCATCAGAAAGGCGATAATCACGATCCAGGGTGCCACCAGCGCATAGTGCCGAAAGAGGTCCTGTCCCGTCACCATCCATAAATAGAGCGGCAACATGACCAGCCCGGCACCGACCGGCGCCGGGATACCGGTCAGGAAACCTGCTGACTTGTGGGGCTGGTCTTCATCATCGATATGGGCATTGAACCGTGCGAGGCGCAAGGCGCAACCCACCGCCATCGTCAAAGTCAGCACCCAGCCAAATTGCGGCATATGCTGGGTGGACCAGAAAAACATGACCAGCGCCGGCGCCACGCCAAATGCAATTACATCTGCCAGGGAATCGAGCTCTGCACCAAAGCGGCTTTGCGCATTGAGCAGCCGGGCGATGCGACCGTCCAGTCCGTCCAGTATGCCGGCCAGTACAATAGCGCCCGCAGCGAGCACCCAGTTCTCAAGATAGGCAAAACGCACACCGCTCAGCCCCACGCTCAAGGCGAGCGCCGTGACCGCATTCGGAATGAATTGCCGAAGAGAAATACCACGCTCGGGTCTGTTGCCGGTGCCGGGTCCGCTCATTTGCCGATACACCCGATCCGAGTTGGCGAAACGGACATTATTGCCCCACGCCCTCGATCTCTTTCATCGTCCCGACTTCTGCGATAACTGTTTCGCCTGCGATGGTCCGTTGGCCCAAAACCACATTGGGGGTAGTACCCTTTGGCAGATAGACATCCACCCGACTACCGAAGCGGATCAGCCCGATCCGCTGCCCGGCAGCCACGAAATCCCCTTCTTTCACAAAGGCCATGATCCGTCGGGCGACCAGACCGGCAATTTGGGTAAAGCCCACTTTCAGGCCATCATTGCGTTCCACCATGAAATGCTGGCGCTCGTTTTCGTCACTGGCCTTGTCGAGATCGGCATTCAGGAACTTGCCCGAAATATAGGCTTGCCTTTTTAACGTACCTTCGATCGGGGTCCGATTGATATGCACGTCGAAAACACTCATGAAAATCGAAACGCGGATCAGCTCTTCGTCGCCCAGACCGCCCTCGCCCTGCAGTTCAGCCGGCGGGACGACAGGCATGATCAAATTGACGAGACCATCTGCCGGAGCCACGATATATTTGTCATCCAGCGGAGTTACCCGTTTCGGATCACGGAAAAAGGCCAGCACCCAAATGGTCACACCGGCCATTGGCCAAGCCAGGGTTTCCCAAGCCAAGAATGCAAAAGCTGCCGTTACCAGTCCCGAGATAACAGCAAATTTGCGACCTTCAGGATGGACTGGCGGGAAAGACCATTTTGCTTCGCCCAGTCCCTTGTTCGAATATTTCTCTATCGCCATGAACATTACTTAGGGGGAGTGACCTGCTCTGACAACACTCCTGATCTTGCGGGACAAATTTGCCGCTCTGCCCGGAACTGAAGGTTGAACAAATTGCGATCTTTGCTAAGAGGTGCCCCAACACCATTCCTCCCGCCTGTCTCAATCCAGGAAAGAGCTTTCAAATATGTCCAAAATCAAGGTCAAAAATCCCGTTGTTGAACTCGATGGCGATGAAATGACGCGCATCATCTGGCAGTGGATTCGCGAGAAACTGATTGAACCCTATCTCGACATTGACCTGCACTATTACGATCTGTCCGTCGAAAAGCGTGACGAAACGAATGACAAGATCACGGTCGACGCGGCCAATGCGATCAAGAAGCATGGCGTTGGCGTGAAATGTGCGACCATCACTCCTGACGAAGCGCGGGTGGAAGAATTTGATCTGAAACGGATGTGGAAATCGCCCAACGGCACCATTCGCAACATTCTGGGCGGCGTCGTATTCCGCGAGCCGATTGTCATCGACAATGTGCCGCGCTTGGTACCAGGCTGGACGGATCCCATCGTGATTGGACGTCACGCCTTTGGCGACCAGTATCGCGCAACTGACATGCTCATCCCCGGGCCTGGCAAGCTGCGCCTGATTTTCGAAGGAGACGACGGCAGCGTGCAGGACGAGGAAGTGTTCCGCTTCCCGTCGTCCGGTGTCGCGATGGCCATGTACAATCTGGATGATTCCATTCGTGACTTTGCCCGTGCGAGCATGAACTATGGCCTCCAAAGGGCCTGGCCGGTTTACCTTTCGACAAAGAATACCATCATGAAAAAATATGATGGGCGGTTCAAAGACCTTTTCGAGGAAGTGTTTGAAGCAGAATTCAAAGCGGATTTCGACAAGGCCGGCATCAGCTACGAACACCGGCTGATTGACGATATGGTGGCGGCAGCCATGAAATGGTCGGGCAAGTTCGTCTGGGCCTGCAAGAATTATGATGGCGATGTCCAGTCCGACACCGTGGCACAGGGCTTTGGTTCGCTTGGCCTCATGACGTCAGTTCTGATGACGCCCGATGGCAAGACAGTGGAAGCGGAAGCTGCGCATGGCACAGTTACTCGCCATTATCGCCAGCACCAACAGGGCAAAGCGACGTCGACCAATCCGATCGCGTCGATCTTCGCCTGGACACGCGGTCTGATTTATCGGGGGAAATTTGACGAAACACCGGAAGTCACACGCTTCGCCGAGACGCTTGAGCGGGTCTGCATCCAGACCGTGGAAAGCGGCGACATGACCAAGGATCTTGCGATATTGATCGGTCCGGACCAGTCGTGGATGACAACCGAACAGTTTTTCGAGGCCATTCGGGTCAATCTCGAAAAAGAGATGGACAACTGGAAATAGGGTCCGCTTTCCCCGGAAAGTCATCAAGAGTACTGACAATCGCTTTCTTTCCCGTATAGGAAAGGAACATGGCAACTCCGTTTGAAAGTCCGGCCTTCATTGATGCCATCGTGATACTGGGCGCAGCGGGTATCGTTATTCCCGCCTTCGCCCGTTTCCGGATCACCCCGATAATCGGGTTCATTCTGGTTGGTATCCTGCTCGGCCCCTCGGGTCTGGGCTCGCTCCAGAGCCAGTATGACTGGCTACGCTTTGTCACAATCAATGATCGAGAGGCGATAGAACCCTTCGCAGAGTTCGGGATCATATTGCTGCTGTTCTCGATCGGTCTGGAGCTGTCTTTCAAGCGCCTCTGGTCGCTTCGGCGACTGGTCTTTGGCGTGGGCGCTGCCGAACTGACCATTTCCGGTGCGCTGATTGGCGGCGCGCTCTATCTCTATGGCTATCCGCAGCAAAGCTGGGAAGGCGCCGTTGGCCTGGGTCTTGCGCTGGCGCTGTCCTCAACCGCACTGGTCCTGCCCATGTCTGGCACCAAGAGCCCGGTCGGCAAGGCGGCGCTCGCCATGTTGCTGTTCGAAGATGTCGCCATTGTTCCGATCATTTTCCTGCTGGGCGCAATATCCCCCGCCATGGCGGCCAATTCCGGCTGGGATGAACTGGGCCGCACGCTGCTGATCAGCGGGTTAGTAATTGGCGGTATGCTTGTGCTCGGCCGCGTTTTGTTGCCCAGGATATTCGCACAGGCTGCGCGGACCAAAAGCCCCGATCTGTTCCTTGCTGTCAGCTTGCTGGTGATCATATTGGCGAGCCTCGCCACAGCGGCCACCGGCCTTTCTCCAATTGTCGGCGCATTGCTCGCCGGCTTGCTTATCGCTGAAACCGAATATCACGGTGAAGTTGAAGTCATCACCCAGCCTTTCAAGGGACTTGCCCTTGGAGTCTTCCTGATCACTGTTGGCATGCAGATCGATATCCGGGTCATCCTGGAAAACTGGGCCACGTTGATCACGGCAGTCGTTGGTGTGGTCATTGTGAAAGCCGTTGTCACTGGCGGTCTTCTGCGCTTTGCCGGGGCCCGTGTGGGCACAGCAACCGAGGCTGGCGTTCTAATGGCCAGCCCGTCCGAAACCACATTGATCGTTCTCGCGGCCGCAGCGCAGGCGCAACTGATTCAACCGCAAACCGCAGCATTCTGGCAAATTGTTACGGCAATCGGCCTAACCATCACACCTCTTTTGGCCAGATTTGGCCATGATATGGCGCGGCGAATCGAAATGCGGGGTGATAATATCAGCTTGGATGACGAAACTCCGCTGGAGTCCCAAAAAACCATCATTATCGGGTTCGGCCGCGTCGGAAAGCTGGTCGCGGACATGCTGAAAACGCATGATCAGGAGTTCCTGCTGGTCGAGTCCAATATCGATGTCGTCGCCGAAGCACGACGAAACGGATATCGGATCATTTTCGGCAACGTGTCCCGCAATGAAATGCTCGACAGGCTGCGCCTAGGTCATGCCAAGGCGCTCGTCCTGACCATGGACGAGCCGGTGCTGTCGGTCCAGATCGTCAAACGTGTTCGAGCCTGGGTGCCCGACCTGCCGATTATCGCCCGTGCCCGCGATACCGAGCATGCCGCGGAGCTATATCAGGCAGGCGCCACCGATGCTGTGCCCGAGGCCCTGGAAGGATCTCTGCAACTTTCCGAAGCCGTGCTCGTGGAAAATGGCGTCGCCATGGGTCCGGTCATAGCATCCATCCACGAAAAACGGGATTTGCTCCGTCAGCAGATCAAGGCGGATGGTGATCTGGACGAGGCACCGATATTGAAATCGATGGAAACGGCGGGCGCACTGAAAAAGTCGTCAACCGAAGAAGATCTCAAGCCGCAATCTTCGACCTGATTTCCGCAATGGCCTGGTCAGCCTTGCTGCCGTCCGGTCCGCCGCCCTGAGCCATGTCCGGGCGTCCGCCCCCACCTTTGCCGTCAACCGCTGCGACACCTGCCTGGACAAGTTCAACGGCATTGTAGCTGTCGGTCAAGTCATCCGTCACGCCGACCGCAACAGCCGCGCGACCATCATTGACCGCGACCAGCACGGCAATCCCGCTGTTCAGCTGTTTCTTTGCTTCATCAATCAGCCCGCGCAATTCCTTGGGGTTGAGACCGATTATCACCTGTCCACTGAAAGCGACGTTGCCGAGGGTTTCAACTTCCGCCTGACCGGTTCCCCCACCGTCTCCGGCAAGAGCGAGGGCCTTTTTCGCCTGGGTCAGTTCGCGATCGAGCTTCTTGCGTTCTTCCACGAGGGCTGCGACGCGCTCTGCCGCTTCTTCCGGCGATGACTTCAAAACCGCAGCGATTGACTTCAGCTTGCTATCTCGCTCGACAAGCCAGAGCCGGGCCGCCTCACCTGTTAGCGCTTCGATCCGGCGCACACCACTCGACACCGCAGTTTCCGCAACAATTGCCATCAGACCGATATCGCCCAGTGCCTGAACATGCGTTCCACCACACAATTCGACCGAATAATCCGATCCTGCCTCCAGACCCATCGACAGGACGCGAACTTCGTCACCGTATTTTTCGCCAAAAAGGGCCAAAGCCCCCGCTGCTACCGCATCATCGGGACTCATCAGCCGGGTGACCACCGGACTGTTGCCGCGGATTTGGACATTGACATCTGCTTCGACTGCCTGGATCTCGGCCTGGGTCAGCGCGGAGAGATGAGAAAAGTCAAACCGCAGACGATCCGGCGCCACCAGACTGCCCTTCTGGGTCACATGGTCGCCAAGATGATCGCGCAGGGCTTTGTGCAACAAATGGGTGGCGCTGTGATTGGCCCGCAATTGTGTCCGACGCGCGCCATCTACGTCAAGATGGATGGTATCGCCCACCGCAATCCCGCCCTTATCGATTTTCGCGTGATGGGCATGAAGACGACCAAGCGGTTTAGACGTGTCCGAAACCACTGCATGGAATCCGCCGGCGCCCGACACAATTCCCGCGTCTCCCATCTGGCCACCACTTTCGCCGTAAAAGGGTGTCTGATTGGTCAGGATGATGATGTCATCTCCAGTCCTGGCCTCGGAGATTTCATTTCCGTCCTTCACCAGTGCGACTACCACTCCCTCGCCTTCCTCGGCAGTATATCCAGTGAACTCCGTACCCCCATGCTGTTCCGCGATATCAAACCAGACGGTTTCCGACGCCTGGTCTCCAGACCCTTTCCAGGCCGCGCGAGCAGCGGCTTTCTGCTGTTCCATCGCCGCGTCAAAACCGGTGCGGTCGACGCCAAGGGAACGGGCACGCAGAGCATCTTCGGTCAGGTCATAAGGGAAGCCGTACGTGTCATAAAGTTTGAAGGCGGTTTCGCCCGACAGCGTGTCTCCCTCGCTCATGTCCGCTATTTCGGCATCAAGCAGCTTGAGACCGTTGGCCAGGGTTCGCCGGAAACTGGTTTCCTCGCGCAACAATGTTTCTTCGATCAGCGGCTTTGCCCGAATCAGTTCGGGAAAAGCATTGCCCATCTCTCCGGTGAGGGAACCGACCATGCGGTGCATCAGTGGGTCTTTCGCCCCGAGCAGATGCGCATGACGCATCGCCCGGCGCATGATTCGGCGCAGGACATAACCGCGGCCTTCATTGGCCGGCAACACACCGTCGGCAACGAGGAAAGACGAGGCGCGCAGATGATCCGCAATCACCCGGTGGCTAGCCTGATTGTCACCTGTCGTCGCAGTGCCGGTCAGCGATCCGGACTCAGCAATCAGAGTTTTGAACAAATCAATCTCATAATTGTCATGAGTACCCTGCATTACCGCTGCAATACGTTCGAGCCCCATGCCGGTGTCTATCGACGGGCTCGGCAAATCGACCCGGTCTCCGCCTGCCTGCTGATCATATTGCATGAACACGAGGTTCCAGATCTCGACAAAGCGATCGCCGTCCTCGTCGGGACTGCCCGGAGGGCCTCCAGCTATATGATCACCGTGATCATAGAATATCTCGCTGCAGGGACCGCACGGGCCGGTATCTCCCATCGACCAGAAATTGTCATGGGTCGCGATCCGGATGATCCGGTCTTCCGGCAGTCCGGAAATCTTGCGCCACAGATCAAAGGCTTCGTCATCGGTATGGTAGACAGTTGCTGTCAGTCTTTCAGGATCAATGCCCCATTCGCCGGTAATCAATTTCCAGGCGTGAAATATCGCCTGTTCCTTGAAGTAATCTCCGAAAGAGAAATTCCCCAGCATTTCGAAAAACGTATGATGCCGGGCGGTATAGCCGACATTGTCGAGGTCATTATGCTTGCCACCGGCGCGAACGCATTTCTGGCTGGATGTGGCCGTGGCATAGGCGCTGCTCTCCGCTCCTGTGAAGATGTTCTTGAACGGAACCATCCCGGCATTGACGAACATCAGCGTCGGATCATTGTGCGGAATTAGCGGAGATGACGGTACAATTTCATGTCCGTTATCTCCAAAATATTCGAGAAAAGAGCGTCTTATGTCGTTCGTCGTATTCATGCTGTGGACTTAGGGCAGCCGCTGTTGGTTTACAATCCCGCTTGAAGCTTCATTGGGCTTTTCCAGTCCGGATCTTTGCATAGCCTGCTGTCAGAGGGGATTGCCATCTGCGTCCACAGCCAGGAACAATCACCATATGGAACTCGGCGGTGCCAGTGATCCGGCCAGAATTCTCGAATCCCATATAAAAGGGCCGTCCTCAATGTCGGGGGACAGAAGGACGGCCCGCTTGCCTGACGCAGCCTCGGGGAAGGCATGTCCCGGCAAAATCAAATGCGAGTTCGGGACTGCAAATGGTGCCCAATGGCACAGGGATGGATCAGG